>CABHOV010000140.1 GCA_902168185.1 uncultured Bacteroides sp. | reverse complement strand
GCGTTCGGCTCCATGCATATGCCTGACCATTGTGAATACCTAAACGAATCAGGTTCTTTCTTTTCCGTTCGGGCTTCTTCCAGTCTTCCCAAATGCAATACCTTAATCGGTTGCGCAGCCAACTATCCAGTTCTTTCAGTTTGGTTTGTATACTCGCCATGCGGAAGTAGTTAATCCATCCGCGCTGAATTTCCTCCGCCCTTGTTGGTGTTCTTCACCAACAGGCAGGTGAACGAAATATACATGCGATCAATGGATATTAAGTTTTCCATTGTTACATATATACTTAAATGTTCATTGGATATTAAGTTTCCTATGGTAACAGTTATTCTCACAATGTTCAATTCAGTGTTGGGTATAGTGTGTGTTGTTTGGTGAAGAACACCAACAAGGGCATGATGTTTCTATGGCGCTCCTGCTTACCCTCTAGGTACAAATATCAAAGTTCGCGCGACAGTACTAGATGATGAAGAAAGAAAAACAAATATCAAAGATTCTCTAACACTGACTATTACTTGTAAACCACATCAAACTAAAATCGAGGTTTATTCAGACAATGCGTCTGCCGCGAGGTTTGCTATCAACCAGACTAAATATACTGAAGCAAATGAATAACGGATACACAACAAGTAGTCTAACCTGTCACCTTTGAAGTAAACGCTCGTGTAAGAAATGGGACAGAAATTAGCAGACTCACATACGATAATCTCTCCGGTGAATGGATTCCTGGTTGGCTATATATCGGAAGTATCGGCTGGCTTGTCTCCTACGGCGTATTTTGAAAACGCTTTGTCCTAACCTGACGGTTGCATGAAATGTCCCTAAAAGTAACAATTGAGAACGGGTGTTTTAAATACTTTTGAGACGGTAGCCATACCGTTACTTAATCATTTAAAACCTTATGAAACGTTTCAGGAACTTTTTGTTCAGCATAGCCAGTGTAAGTGTCTATGTACTTGCTGTTGGTATGTTCTCGTGCAGCGGTGACGACGAAAGCACAGATCCGACACCGGTGGAATCCAAGTCTTCGGCAAAGTCGATTGTGTCCTTTGCCGTGGAAGGATATGAGACTGAAGTTGATGAAGCCGGCCGTACCATCACCATCACGATGCCCGGGTTTATCGACGTAAAAGAGCTTACGCCAACGGTAGCCGTATCTGAAAAAGCAACGCTGTCTCCAGCGTCGGGAACAGCCATCGACATTTCTGCCGAGGCAACTTACACGGTTACAGCGGAAGATAAATCCGAACAGCGCTATACGATAAAAGTTAAGTACACGTATGGACTGAAAGAATTTAAAATGATCGCCGGCGAATACCAGACGACGAATGGAAAAATCGATCACGTTAAAAAAGAGATTGTATTGGATGCGAAATTCAGCGACATCCGTTCTGCGCTGCTTTGGAAAAATACCCTCGTAACAGAAATAACCATGCAGAACGGTGAGACCATCTCACCTGTGTCCGGATCAACGATCGATCTAGCGGATCCGGAAGATCATTACGTTCACGTGTCTCCCACACTGGACATTCCGTACAAAGTCGTGATCCGTAATGTGGATAACACGCTCCGGTATTTTGTGTTGAACGAAGGTGCGCCAATCGTTTACTCTGGATCAAATAAAGACAATTTTTTCCCGGACGATCCGGATCTTGCCGGGCTTTCCAGCAACGCGATTGTGGTGCCGGTATTGAGTACCGAGAACGTTACGAATTATACGAACGTGCGGATTGATATTTCCGAACGTGCCACTATTTCGCCAGACCGCACCACCATCAAGAATTTTACAAACGATGTTCAGTACACGATTACTTCTGAGACAGGCGCGGCAAGGGTTTACACGGTACGGGTTGTGAAGAAGTCTTTGATCATTATCAACGAGTACCATTACTACACTCCGCAGATTGCCAATGATGGTTCAGTTTTCACGGAACACTATAACTCGATCAGCGAAATTACCGGCGCGAAACTCATCAGTCAGGAAGGAAAGGCGGACGTTGCCTGTACCGTAAGTTCATGGCAGTATTCCGGCAGCAAGCAGCTTCGGGTGAAGCCGACGGCGGCCTTCGAGAAAGGGACTTACAAACTAGAAATAACATTGGCCAATGGAGAGGTAATTCTGATCAAGCCGATTTACACCGCCGGGTAAGTAACGTTGTGCAAAAGGACAACAGGTTAATGATAGCAAATCAAATTATCAGCGAATTGTTAAGATTGAATCTCTGCAGCTGGCATTTCAGCATGCGTTGCCTCCGCCCTTGTTGGTGTTCTTCACCAACAGGCAGGTGAACGAAATATACCTGCGATCAATAGATATTAAGTTTTCCATTGTAACAGATATACTTAAATGTTCAATTCAATGTAGCTATAGCGTGTGTTGTTGGTGAAGAACACCAACAAAGGCATGAGTACAACCGCAAGGAGCCAGTTTGATCGGGCATCGCCTTTTCCATAAAAAAAATAACATATATATAATCTACAACGACAACATTGAAAATTTCGATTTAAGCACATCGGATATACCAAAGGACGGATTGCTAAAAAAGAATATTTATATAGCAACAATTGAAATTGACGAAAGCGGAAATTCTAAGAAACTAAAACAAATCACTTCTACAAAGAATCAAAATTCTGTTTTCAATCCAAGTGAAGTTATTAAAATCGAAAAGGACCTCTTTCATTTAACCACCATGAAAGAAGGTAAATATTATTTCACCACACTTCAATTAAAGTAGATCCTTAAAATAGTGCGTCTTCTATGACACTCCATAGAAGAAAGCTAAATAAATTATCTTCTCCACTGACAAATCTTTCAATACTCCGTATTGGAAGATTTGTATTGACGTTACAGCAAGTCACTATCAAGTTTAAAACATGATAGCAAAAATCACAATGCAACTTTCTAATACCGTCAGGTAGTTTAGGAAAACCTATATACACGTTTCTTGTAAAATGCTTATGTCAAAATATAGCGGAAGCGATTTTCTTTTTATATTGAAATCTTCAACGCTAAAGTGATACGTCACGCGATATAACCTTGCATAGCTGTTAATCTAAACAATGAGTATTCTTGACATCATAGAAGTTTTTTCAGAACTTTTAGTAATTGGAGACAAGCAAGCCGGGCCAAAACGGCCTAAGATTTACATTCTGTTTTACGTTCTTCTCATGCCAAGCATCATTTGGTTTGCAATTGAGTTAAAATCAGTCCTCGGTTTAACATCACCAATTCTGTTTCTTGGGGTCTTTACTTTGATAGGATTAATTTTGACAATTGGAACTGTAATCGTTATTTATAAATTGGGGCTAATTGAAGAATTAAGAAAAAAGGACTTCTTTACGATTTTGATTCCTGTAACGTTACTAACTATCTGTATTGCTAGTTTTGTAAGCCGGACTTATGAAATTATGTTTTATAAGTAAAGGTCAGGCTCTACATGACGGACAGATTTAAACCAGACATTATGAAAAGAAAATTTGTTATTACTACTCGCTCAGACGGCTATAATATTATTCTTGCTGATGTTTGCTTTAGTACAAAAATCAGAAGCAGACAAGCAGTTCAGGAGAGCGGAAGCCGAGAGAATTCAGGCAGAAAAAAATGCTGAGGCAGCTATGAAGTTATTACAAGAATTAGAAAAAACACGGTAACAGCTATATGCTATGCTAGCAAGTTTGAGATTAAATCACAATTCGACTTGCGCATGCATAGTAATATAGCCAAACAATAACTCAAGGCTAAAAGAGGCCTCAATAATTATATAACACGGTAAAAAAGAGAATATGTCAATAACAAAACATTCTGAATTGGTTGGAATGCAAAAGATAAGCGAAGCTGTT
>CABHOV010000139.1 GCA_902168185.1 uncultured Bacteroides sp. | reverse complement strand
TAAAGTAAGATTACAAGGCTCCTGCAGCGGATGTCCTTCATCGATGGTAACATTAAAAGCAGGAATTGAAAACCTGTTTACGAGAATGATGCCCGGAGAAGTAAAATCTGTAGAGGCGTTGGGGTAGTTTTAACCGAAGGCGTTTATAAATGAAAGCCCGTCTGATAATTTATCAGACGGGCTTTTCATTATATAATTATCCGATTAGTTCTTTTCTAAATCTTGATTCACAAATAACTCTGAAGATGGCATTGGCCATACATAGTTAGGATCACTTGGATTCACGGCCGAGATTGTGGATTTACCCGGAATAGGTGCGTTTAACCGCATGCAATCAATTGATCGCAATCCTTCGCCTAAAAATTCAGCTCTTCTTTCTTTCAAAATGATATTGATGAATTCAACATAATCAGCAAAATCAGCGGCATCATAAGCTATGCCTTTTGATCTTGTTCTTACTGCGTTCAGAAGTTCCAGTGCGCGAGCATCAACAGACTCTGTTGATCTTACTCTTGCTTCAGCAAGGTTTAATAACACTTCAGCATAACGCATGATCGGCGAGCTATCTGTATAAGGTGATGCAGATGAGAACTTCGTCAGATAATATGTACTATCTGTAATAACCTGAGAAGAATTTCTGATATATACTTTAGTCGTTTGTTTTCTGCGATCATCAGCAAGGCTTAATGTCGCAGTGTCTCCTAAAATACCTTTGCGATTTAGATAGTACTCACCATTTCCAGTGTTAGTAGAAGGTGTACCTGCAGAAGCAGGTAGATAATAATATCCTAATTGATTTTGTGTTCCGGGAGGATCAAGCGTAGAGAAAGGAAGTGAAAATATACTTTCAGCACTTTGATATGGTGTAGCAAACACAGCGGCAAAAGTAGAAGACAACTGATGCGCTACACCGGTAGGTGCTTTAAAGGGCGCTGAAGCTGAGACAATTTTATCGGCTTCTGTAATTACATTGTCCCATTGCTGCATGGTAAGATATACTCTTGTCTTGAAAGCAATCGCTGTATTCTTATGAGCACGATTGGGAGCTATAGATCCAGTTCTGGTAGCTGGAAGTTTTTGCTCGGCAAAATCAAGGTCGGCTAATATTTGAGTATATACTTCTGCAACGGTACTACGTTTCAGATTATTATTTTCAAAGTTAGCTTCAGCTTGCAATCGCAAAGGCACACCAAGATCGCTGCCGTTAGAATTTACATACGGGCGTGCATACAATTGAAGCAAGCTATAGTATGAAACAGCTCTGAGAAACCTTGCTTCCGCACGATATTCATCAGCGGTTGCGGCAAATGTCGCAGGAAATATAGGGGGAACAAGTGTGGCAGCATTGTCATCTAGTCCTTTTAGGAAAACGTTTATCTGGTTAATGGCCTGATAAGCCGCGAGCCATAAGTTATTGACCTCATTGGTCGACTCAACCAATGTGTGATTATATGTTTGAAGGCCTGTAACACCGTTTGTTAGTCGGTTTATAAATTCTTCAGCACGAATATCGTTGTAAACGAGGTAGCGCGATCCCAGGAAGTTACCGTCTTTTACAAAATCATATAACCCGTTTACCTGTTGATCGATTCGAACAGGAGAATCAAAAACATCTTCTGATGGATAGCTGGTTTCAGGAGCCAGATCGAGTAAGTCAGTCTGGCAAGAAAAAAGTCCACTGAAGGATATAGCTAAAAAGGTAAGTATAGATAATTTGTTCTTTTTCATAGTCGTAAAAATTATGGTTAGAAACCAATATTTAATCCCACGGTAAATGTTCTAGCCTGACCCACTGAGTTTCTATCTATACCAGGAGTAAGGTTAGCTTGACCGTTGGTAGAGATTTCCGGATCAATACCATCGTAACCAGTCAACAGGAATGCATTTTGTACTTGTGCGTATACTCTTGCGTTGGCAATTTTTAATCTATCAAGAATGATCTTATTGAAAGAGTAACCAAGCGCGATATTACGAACTCGTAAAAAGTCACCCTTCTCTACATTTTCAGAAATAGGGAAAGAAGATCCATTTGATACGTTATCGGTATATACCAAGCGTGGAATTGTTCCGCTTGTATTTTCCGGAGTCCAACGATTAAGAACATCAGTATGATTATTCCAGAAACGCATATCTCTTAAACCAGCCTTCGTTCCGTTATATATATAGTTGCCTCCGGAGAACTGAATGAAAATACCTAAATCAAAACTCTTGTATTTGAATGTATTGTCAAATCCTCCGTACCAAGTAGGAATAGTAGGACCATATACTACACCATCAGTGCCTTGACTAGGCGCAGTAGTTATTGAGCCGTCCGATACTTTAGTCCAACGTGAAGACGATGGAGCAGCATGATTGTATTGAACTTGCGTGCCGTCTTTCTTAACAAAGATACGTTGACCATTTACAGGGTTAACACCCGCTGTAGGCACAGCAAGTATGCTTCCTATAGATTCCCCTACCTGCGTAACGTTTGCTGTTTCAAGACTTGATGTTGCAGATATAATTCTGGATTCATCTGAATCAAGTGCTGTAACTTTGTTTTTCTGAGTGGTGAGGTTGGCATTAATAACCCAGCTGAAAGTACCGTTGTTATAAGCAGTTGTTTTTAAGCTGAGCTCAATTCCCTTGTTTCTCATCGACCCAATGTTAGCCAGAAGCGTGTTTCTGTCTGCTGCGGTTGGGTTAGGAATTCCTTTCGATGGTGATTGAGGAACTTTTAAAATCAAGCCATCAACAGCGTTGTTATACCATACAACCTCTCCTTGAATTCTATCCTGAAATAATCCAAAATTAACGCCTATATCTGTTTTCTTACTGGTTTCCCATGATAAGTTAAGTGCACCCACTTGCGAGTAAGAAATGGTATATGCAGATCCATAAAGAGCAGAATTATATAGATTGAGAGAAGCGTAGTCATCTATACCTTGGTTGTTACCTACAGAGCCGTAGCTACCCTTGATCTTAAAGAAATTAAAGACAGATGAGAATGTTGATGCATTTTTCCAGAAGGATTCTTCAGATAGATTATAACTTACAGACCCTCCATAAAAGTTACCGTACTTGTTTCCTTTTGCAAAAGCTGAATAACCGTCTCTCCGGAAATTGAAGGTCGCAAAATATTTCTTTTTGAAATCATAATTCAATCTTCCAAAATATGAAAGAAGGTAGTTTTCACTTTGTAAGTTATTAGTAGGTATAATGTTTGCGAAATTTCCCTGGAATGTATCAAAGAAGTTATCAGAGGATGTAGTACGGTTAGCACCCCATCGATCTATTTTAGTATACTGTTGTTCTCCACCAACTAATAAAGAAAAGAAATGGCTATCTGATAAATCGAAATCATACTGTGCGGTATTCTGCCAGTTCCAGCGTTTGTTTGTACGGTTTGTATTTGTAGCGGAACCTTTTGGTGTAAAGCCATCACCGTTGAGCGGAGATTGGTATCCCTTATCTTCAATTGTAAGGCGATCTATACCATATGTAGTACGCAGGTTAAGTCCTTTAATCACTTCCCAGTTAGCATATACACTTCCTTGAATTTGACCTCCATCGGAAATAAAGTAATCGTTATCAAGTATAATCATTGGGTTATAAAAACCTGACTGTTCGGTGTTACTCATTTTACCAATGTTACCTCCATCTATACTATAGGTTCCATCAGCTAAATAGGGACCAACGTTGGGTGCAGTTACTAACGGCAAACGTCCAAGACCACCAGTATTAAACGCCTGACCTGGCAACGAGCCTGTATTCGGAGCTTCATTTATACTGTTAGAATAATTCATGTTTACTCCAATACGAAAATTCTCATATACTTTATGGTCAACATTTAATCTCGCAACGGTTCTCTCAAATGAATTGTTTTTGATCATACCTTCCTGTGAAGTATAGCCAACAGACATATAGTATGACGTGAGATCCGTGCCACCAGAGAAATTTACATTATGTGAGTGCGAAACGCCGGTCCTATAAATAACATCATACCAGTCTGTATCAATCAATTTACCATTCGCATCATTGGTAGGAAAAAATGCAGCAGCCTGATTATTGTTTGCTCTTGCTTCATTTTTTATAGTCATGTACTGCTCAGCGTTCAGCAAGTCAAACAGCTGAACAGGTTTTGACCAACCTACCCAGCCTTCGTAGTTTATTTTGGATTTTCCTTTAGTACCTCTCTTAGTGGTGATAAGAATTACACCGGCACTTGCTCTCGAACCGTAGATCGCACTGGCTGAAGCATCTTTAAGAATTTCGATACTTTCAATGTCACTGGGATTCAAGTTACCCAGTGGGTTGTTTGCAGCTGAGTTCGTAGAGTTGTCACCCGTAAAAGTTGGAATTCCATCAATGACTATTAATGGATATGAGCTAAGGTTAATTGAATTAACACCTCTGATACGAATTACAGGAGCAATGTTCAAAACGCCATTTGGTGTTGTAATGTTTACGCCAGCTGCTCTTCCTTGTAAGGCTTGATCGAAGCTTTGAACAGGTGCTGTTGAAATTTCATCTCCATTAATCGATGCAATTGACCCTGAGATTTCTTTTCTGGATTGAGTTCCATAACCAACAACAACAACTTCGCTTAGTTGTGTAACGTCAGATGAAAGTGGGACATCAATTACACTGCGATCGCCAATCTCTACTTCTTTTGTTTCTATCCCGATGAAGGTAAAAACTAAAGTGCCACCAGAAGCGGGTACTTCGATGGAGTATTTTCCATCTGCGTCAGTAGCGACACCAGTGGAGGTGCCTTTTAAAATAACATTTACTCCCGGAAGGGTGGTTCCGTCTTCAGCAGAAGTAACTTT
>CABHOV010000138.1 GCA_902168185.1 uncultured Bacteroides sp. | reverse complement strand
GTCCGCATTTCTCACATTGAAAATGGCTATCGACTTCCTTCCTTAGGTGACACCCTCCCCAAAATCTGCGAGGCGCTAGGACTCGAATTTGACGTTGTTTTAAAGCCTAAGGAGTGATCGCTTCCCCACCTCCAATTGAATAGCGCTTGGTTTCATGCCCAGCTCACATTACATACGGACTCATTTCTGTCGCTTCCGTTTTCGCACTTATAACCAAGATTTGTCAAGTGAACCATCAGTCTTGAATCTAAGTGACCATTAAGCCAAATGCCGGATTTATTCGCGGCGATAGCTCTATCTATCGCTTGCTCTACTTCCGAGTAACGAGGCAATTCTTCGGGTTTCATGTGCCACGACTCCATTGCGTCGCAGGCTTGTTTTGCTGATTTCATTTCTCCAAAAATTTACGTGTAAACCAAATGTGAAGGTCAAAGCCAAAGATCATGGCGTGATGATCTCTGTGTTTTTGATCAATTCCTTGTCAATAACCAAGTAATCTAATAGCCCATCAGACTCCCGCTTAGTTTTTGCATTCTCCGCCGCTCTGTTCAGGGCGTCTTGCGCGCATTGTTTGGCGTATTCGTGCGCAGCATGTTTAGCAATGGTTTTAAGCCCCTTGAATACGATTTGTTCGCAACATTCAAGGAAACTCATGCCATAATGTTGTTGGCAAAGGCCTTCCAATATTTCGTCGTATGTCTTCATTTCGCGTCAGGGTATGGGAGTGGTAGTTCTTCGATTAACTGCGTTGCGGGGAAGTATCCTGCACCATCAAGCTCGTATAACCCCGCTGAAATCAACTTCAACTTGACCTCCCTCACAGCCTCATTCGCCGCACTCTGGGCCATTTTTTCGCCCACTACCATATAAAAAGCCTCTGACAAATGGCTGTAATTAAGGTCATATCCCCATTCTTCGGCTACTAATCTTTTTGCTGCCTCCCAAGTAAGTGTTCCCATACTCTATTCAGTTATTTCACATTCAAGTAGCTCGAAAAAAGGGATTCCCGATTCGAACATGAGCTCCTCAATGCTCGCCGCAAATTTTTCCGTATCCAGTGATGTATCCAATTCGACCCCATCATCACAACGGGTACATTCGTGTATTTCGCCGCCTCCTTCGTAGTATAGCGAGCCGCCACATTGAGAACATCTAGGAAGTTTATCGATCTCTTCCTCAGTCATTTTATCGAAATCGATTTTCTTCTTGCCTGACGATCTTAAATAAGCAGACTCGATATGCATTATTATTGCCTTGGCATGTTCAATGAACTGGTCTTTTGTGTATGAAGGCTTGGATGCTTCTGAATCTTCGTCAACGAAATCAAAAACCTCTTTCCCAGACAAATCCATCTCTACAACCTCATACAGCTTCTTGACCCATTTTTGAGCTTCCTCAATGGTTATATGAAAGAAATGGAGTGTACCAGTACTAACTTTCTCGAATGCCAATCTCGGCTCTGAGCCTCCAACCTTTATTATTTTTACTTTCTCCATAATCACTTTAAGTTTAGTTTTCGAAATCGAGAATAACGCGGGGGTTAGGACTGATCAGGCCAATCACCTAAATCTGCTTGTCGGTCGTAATAATCTTCATCGTCTTCCCCGTCTAGATAATCATCTTCACAACAACGACATGCGGCTTCTTCCGGGGTTCCGCTAAAACAGATGTCGTCGATATCACCGCCGCAGTGGCAGGTACAACCGCAATGTGGACATTCATGTGCCATCTCTATTCAGGTTTATCTGTTCGTTCAATCAACTTTACCCAGCCAGCGGATACGAGGGATTCGACGGAGTGACCCATGAAGGGGAGGGCAATACCGATGGATCGAAGGTAATCGGCCGCACGAGATGCTGCATCAAAGTAGTTTCTGCTCGCTCCGAAATCTACCATGAACGACTTGGCGTATTTTGCTTCGTGCAGCCAGTGAGATTCGGGCCTGTACATCTTCGCAACTTCGATGGCTTCTACGTCGGTGATCTGTGATAGTGGCCGCAGATACAAAAACGCCTGCTCTTGCTCTGCCTCTAACAGACTGGACATAGACCGGGAATCCCAAGGAACTCTGAACGATTCGCCATGATCCGCACAATCGCAGGAATTCAGGTATTGCCCGAAGAATCTAAGTCGTAGCGAGTAATTCAATTCTGCTTTCATATCCGTGTTTTTAAGGTTTTTCAATGCGCTTTACCGTGGCGGTCAGTATGATACTATCTCCCGGATCGAAATCATCAGCGTACGCCATCCATCCTGGGCCAGACTTGAATCCGCTAGAAAGGAAATCATTCCCGTTTTGCCGCCAGTAGTTATGTCCGTCTTTTCGCTCACAGGTGAGAGTAATTTCACGATGTTGATTTTCAGTTGTTAGCAGTTCATCAGGGTTTGCGTGTCGAGTGCACTTGTAATTCCGGTGTCTTTCTGCTCCTGCCGAATACTCCTTTTGAGTATCGTAATTCCAGTGCCCCCATTCTTTACATCCCTCATGAGTGCATTTTACATTCAATGGATATCCGTATTTTCTTCTCATGGTTTTTCAATTTTTTGAACCGAGCAATACCAAAGCCACTCCTGATTAGGGTATTCGTGATCCCAAAACCAGCTGAACGACTCCTTCGGCGATAGGTCTATCTTAATCGGCTGCTCTTCGATGATCCCTGCAAATCCAAGAGCGGCGGCCATCTCGTCAGTCACTTCGGAGGCCCGGCACACCTTTACCTCCAACACTTCCAGCCACAGGCGGCAGGCGGATTTTGGCATTGTGATTGAGGGCTGCCATTCAACGCCGATGTCGCCGACCTGTTGCTCGTAAGCGTAGCATACCTCTGTTTCGGCTTCGTCTTTCCAGTCACTCCACCATCGTTCTTTGCACCAGAGGAAGTCATTTGAGGAGCCGAATGGGTTATTGTCGAGTTTTCCGCCGCGCAATGCCTCTGTAAAGTCATTGACATTTGGGTAATCAGATGGACTGTTCTTCATTGGTCTAACTAGCGCATTCTGCCTCCCATCCAGCAATAGCGGGAGCTCGGAGGGGGTTGGATGAAATTGGCGAGTTTTCATGCGGGAACAGGGATAATGTTTCGCCGAAGTCCCTGCTTCGTCCATTTAAGACCTAGCGCCTCCCAAACTGCTTTGCAATTCGGAATCATATGCTTCTCCTTACCCTCGTAATCGACTTTTATGAACAGCGATTGAGCCTTTTCTTCGGTGATGGGCATATTCCCTTCCGAATCATGGTAGCCAGGGACATATCCATTGTATGTGCCGGACATTTCGCTAGAAAAATGATATCCCGCATCGTTTGGCCCCCAAAGCGTGATGTAGGTATCCCGCCTGCTAGTATGCTTCATTGAAACAATCCGATACACTTGATCTATATTTATTGCATCTCTCATTTCACTTTCAGTTTTTGGTGGATGATTGTCTCAGCATTGCAGCGGCCGTGATTCCAATCAGGTAAAAGCTCTCCGGCGAATCTGCGGTTATGGCATATGAATTCTGCTCTTCATCTTCTCCCAAATGCTCGACGTTACAAAGTGATCCATTAAACTTTTTCAAGCTGCCCATGATATTATATTGGACGTCAATTACTGGTATGCTTTTCGGGAATGTAACCCTGATCGTTTCCATTATTGGAGGCTGTTTTTGGTGGATGATTCTTTTAGCTTCTCAAATGACTCAATCCTGATATACTCAGGCTCAATCATTCCATTGAGCTGGTTACATATCTCCATCGACAACTCCCATTCTCCTGCATTAGCAAAAGTTTCAACCTGTGCATGATCGATTGAGATCATCATCAAGGGGGTAAATGCCAAGTATGGAGGGATGTATCGGTACCGCACGTAGTATTTGGCAAACATGCTTTTCGACTCCTTCACCGGCTCATTCGCTTCTGTTTTCATCGTTTTCGTTGATTAGGGTTCGACGCTGTTAAAGTTTACAATTCGTCCATTGTGCGGCCATCGCGTCAGCAATTCCCTGAAATGTGCGGCTCCGTTCCTTCCAACGATTCGGCCCGGGCGACGCCAACCAAACATCCTGTGTCCGATTCTCCTTCGGAATAATGTTGGTTGGAACCAGTTTCGGAAGGCCATAAAGCCAAAGGCACGTTCGTTTGCTGGTTGTGTGTCCAAATTCGTAAGGCTGTATACTCTGAGTAAACTTTGGCAGCCCAGCGTGCCGGTGTGGAATCGGGTTTTCAATCGCCTTCCGCTTGCACGGATGATCGGCAAACAGATTGAAAAACGCGGTTGCCTCTTTCAGGTTTTCCCACCGTTCGATGTTTTTGGACCCGTCAGGATTATAGAGCCAGCGAACGCCGCTGTTTGCCATGTAGGTGCACGGCGGGTGTGCAATTATTAAGTCCCAATCTTCCGTCCACAGTATATCCCGGACATCGCCATGATAATGGATTCCGGGTTGTTCTGTCGGCTCAAAATCGCAGCTGATAGCGTTGTGCCCAAGCTTTGCGAATGCTTCGCGGACTATGCCTGAGTATTCGCAGGCCACTAGTACATTCATAGGGGTTCTACTCGTTTAAGGTGGTCAGTTTTCAATGCTGTCGGCTATGATCGCGCCGTATTCTTGGAGTATCCTGCGGTTTGCCTCCTTGATTTCAGCGGCCCATTCCGCACCGTAGGTTTCCGCATACACATTCGGGTCACGCTTGCTGATTAGATAGAGCAGATGCATGTGATCAAGAGAAGGCTCTTTGCTACTCGGATTATCAACGATCCCTTTTTTGAAATCGCGGATCAGTTGCGCGACTGCCTGACAGTTCAGTGGCCTGTATTCCTGCGTGGCCGGTTTCAGTTTAAAATTTACTATTGCCATGGGTTCGACTCGTTTAAGGTTTACTTTTCCCAAAAAATTGCTCTGCTTGCAAAGTAAATCTTCACGAAACCCATGCCTTTATAGGCCTCTTGAAGCTCTTTGTAATGCTCCCACGCGCGGCTATTCCGAATGAATACCCGGCAGTTGTATACTTTCTCATCGTCGTGCGCGATCACCACGTACACGCTGAGATTAAATAGATATGCAAATAGCTTTGTCATTTTTTTCTCTTGTTTTCTCTCTGGGTAATCAGATTTTTGAGGGGAGGGAATGCCTAAAACTTTTCAAAGATCTTCCCGCCAAGAAATATCTTCCCTTCTTTTAACTCCCCTTGAACAAGTGAATCGGTAGGCGTGATGATCGCAAACTTGTTGTTTACCAGATTGTAAGGAAACGTCCCGACAGTAATAATGTCTTTTGTTTTCCCCGCCTTATAATCGATCTTTAACTTCGAGTCAGGCAGGAATTCAAGGACTTTGTATATCTCATTGCCTGGTACGGTTCCAAACATGTAGGCTGACCACTTAGTGTTTGTTAAAGGGTCGTGCATTGGTATTATATCAGTACGCTTACAGGCGGTGATAAGGATCATAATGAATAGTGCTTTTTTCATGGTTGAATAGTTTAGTGGGCGCATTTTCAGCGCCCACTTGGTGAATTAATCTCTTGACTTTTCAAACATCTTCGAGAAGGGATTGTAGACTACTTGGCAATTAATCAAACAGTCGTCTTTCATTTCAAGAGATGTGTGATTATTGGTAGTCAATATACTCTCTCCTTCTACAAAGAAGGCCTCGGTGATGTCATCGAGCTTGATAACATTCTTTGCGTTATTCACATAATGCCCATGACTCGACGATGGAGCAATATTGACAACTGCTTGTGTTTGCATTAGTATTCGTAGTTTAAAAGTGAAAAATATTGGTTGCCGGTTATTGAAGTTGTATCGGAAATATCAACTTGGGATAGCTCTCTGCTTTTTAACATTTTAGTCCCTTGTTCGTCGAACACGGTGCTAAATCGTTCTCCTTGCCGCTGAATGTATTTGATGTGCTTTTTGAGCTTTTTGGGAACCCGATATAGAGAGGCAATGGCATCTTTCGCATTGTTGTGCTCCGGGGCAACTCCAAGAAAGAATAATCTATCTGTGGAAGGGCAATAACAGCGAACGTAGGCCACTAGCTCGTTATTTATCTCGCCTTTGAAGAGGGTATAGACACCTATGTTCATACCTCTTGTGGTTCCTTCTAAGTATTTGTCGTCCTTTTTGTCCACATAGGTGTTAACTTCTTTCAAAAAGTCACTGAAAAAATCTACGATATAGCTCTCGCCACGCAATTCTTGCATCATCGCAATGCAAGCAGATTTTATCTCTTCATTGCCTTCTTTCAAGAATGATTGAACTGTGAATTTTTGGTGTTTAATAGCCTGAAAATGGTTTTCTGGAATTGCTCTACCATTTACGAAAAAGTATTTTGACCCATCTACAAACATCACGGCGCTCTCTTCGGTGTTATGCAATTGGCCGGAAGTGTTTCTCACAATTCTTATAGGTGGACGAATTGCAAAAACTACGTTTTCATATTCATAGCATTCGAATACGCCAGACTTGGTAAGCGGTAAATATTTGTCGAATCTTTCATTCTTTAACACTCCAATCCGAGAGAAAAGATCATAAAAGGCGACCCATCCATAATTACTGTACCCTATGTAATTGGATCTGTCATTCCATAT
>CABHOV010000137.1 GCA_902168185.1 uncultured Bacteroides sp. | reverse complement strand
TTTCAAGCAGAAGACGGCATACGAGATCTAGTACGGTCTCGTGGGCTCGGAGATGTGTATAAGAGACAGCTAGTGCAGGATTTCCATAGCGATACCGGTAAGTTCAAATGCTAGCGAATTTGAATAAGGAGGATGCCAATAAGAAGGATGTGGCATGTTAGTATTGACTATCAGTATAAATGTAGCGTAGTAAACATGCAATGCATGAGGAACATGTCAGTTACATCCCTCTTTTGAAATCGGACGGTCTGGATTTCGTATATTCAAAAAATGCATTGCTAAATGATCCGATATTGTGGTAGCCTACGCGTTCGCCAATTTCGCTGACGCTCATATTAGTTTTCAGGATCATTTCGATGGCCTTGATCATCCGCAATGTTTTAAGGTATTGTAAAAACGACATTTTTAGGGCAGACTGAAACAAACGGGTAAAAGATCTTTCACTCATGTTGAACTGACTGCTCACATTTTTCAATCTTAGCGGCTCCCCCAAATTCTCTTCGATATAGTTAATGATTTTCAGTACCCTGGGTTCATCGGTGACCGGTAGGACAATTGGTAACGAATGGGTGCTCATTGTCGGAAGGAGGTTTTTGAGGGCCACCAGGAATTCAAAATTTTCACTCGCCTTGTCAACGTGCCCTCCATCCCATCGTTCGGTGTAGTTGATCATCTGGATAAGGAGTTCGCTCGCAGGGTATATTCCCAGTTTTCCATAAAAATCATTTTTCGAATCGTCTTCTCCGTAAAAGTAAAGTGACCGGAATACCGTTGCGAACTGCCCGACTTTCACGACATGCCAAACGCCTTTCGGTATCCAGAAATAATGCCGGGCTGGGATAACATATGTTTTGTTGTCGATGGTCACATAAGCGATGCCGCCCTCCACATAACTTAACTGGCCTTTGGAATGGGCGTGCAACGGAATAAGCTTCTCCGATTTCTCATGCATAACAAACACAGAATCCGGTTGCGTGTCAATTTCAGGTAGCGATGCAATCAGGCCCATGACATTTTGGATAGAATAACAAAACTAAGTAAAGTACAATTAAATCAAATTTAAAGATTTGGCCGGAATTAGTAAAATATTGACTGTTATTAGAAATGAACTAGCTTTTTATGGTAATAATTTTGCGTGCAAATAGTATCACTCAAAATGAATTTCGTAAAAGAGGCATTGCTGGCTAGTATTCTGACAGCAAACATCACGGCAGTATGGGGTCAAGCACCAGGAGACACACTAAAACTATCGCTAACAGATACTTGGGCAAGATCAGATGCTTTCAGCAGACTGGTAAAGATCAAAGAACTGGACGTCGGCATTAGTCAGGAAGAAATAAAGGACGCGCAAATGGAGCGCCTTCCCGAGCTGGGATTAATGGGAACCGCTGAAAAAGCAACGAATATTCCGATCTACGACAACGGACTTTTCAATCGTCCTTCGCAGCATGAGGTGATCCACACGCTTTACAAGGTCAAATCCGAATTATATTTGAATATTTATAATGGAAATAAACTCAATCTCAAAATCAGGGAAGACAAAATACTGCACAATATCGCGTCGATAAGGCGCGAGCAGGCAACCTCCGACATCCGCTACAAAGCCGCAAGCCTGTATCTGGAACTTCAACGGTCTCACATTTTCAAAAACCTGATTACCCAGGATATTGCCGATCAGGAAAAGCAGCTCGCAGAAGTAAAGGCCTTTCACAAAAACGGCGTCGTTTTAAAAAGCGATGTATTAAGGGTCGAAATGGAGCTTTCAAAGCGGAGGATGACCCTTATAGAAATCCAGAACGAAATCCTGATTGCCAATCAAAAGCTGAACATTCTCATTGGCGAACCCGATCATCGCATAGTGCGGCCTGATGAAAATTTTGAAATTTTGCGGAATGCCAGCCAGCAGGACTACGAAGACTTTCTTCATGAAGCGCTCGAACATTCATTTCTGTATCATATTTCGGAGAAGAACACCGAGCTGAGCATATTGAATGTCAAGCAAATACGCGCAAACACCCGCCCCAAAGTGGGAATGTATGCGGAGTTTTATTATGCCAATCCACAGATATTCCTGTTTCCTTACAATCCCTATTGGTACTCGTTGGGCATAGCGGGGATAAAAGCTTCTTTTCCGCTCTCCTCCATTTACCACAACATACATAAACTAAAAGCTGCAAAACTCGAGCTCGAAAAAGAAGAGGAAATCCACAAGGATACCGAAGACAAAGTGCGGCAACAGGTCTGGGAAGCCTTTCTTAAATACCGCGAAGCAATCGAGCAAATCAAGGTAGCCCGCATTAATCTGGATCATGCCCTGGAAAACGAGCGAATTATCAAAAACTCCTATTTCAACCAGGCTTCACTGATCACCGACTTGCTCGATGCAAACGTACAGCAATTGCGTTCCAGGTTCGATCTGGCAGCCGCGATGATCATGGCTCAAAATAAATACTATTTACTACAAAACGTTACCGGCGTGCTATAACGATGAAAAAGAAATACACTGTTACCGACAGAATCATAACAAAGATAACCGGATGGATTGCCGGTATAACGCTGGTTGTGCTTGGAGTTTGGGGAGTCCAGACACTGTGGGATTTCTACACTTTTGAAAAAACCAACGACGCGCAGATCCAGGAATATGTAAACCCTGTTATCTCGCGAGCAGGCGGGTTTATAGTAGCCGTCAAGTTCGAGGAAAACCAGCCGGTAAAAAAGGGGGATACGCTTTTACTGATTGACGACAGAGAGTATACCATTCAGCAGGCGCAGACGGAAGCGTTGATCCAGAAAGCAAATGCCCAGTTGCTGGTATTGGAAAGCAACAGCAAAACCTTGGGTAAAACAGCAGCATCTGCTAAATCGCAAATTGACGCCAGCAATGCAAAGGTCTGGAAGCAGCAGCTTGACTTCGATCGCTACAAAAAGTTATATGAAGCCGAATCGGCGACTAAACAGCAGTTGGAGGATATCCAGGCAACGCTGGATGTTAACAAGAGCGAATACCAATCGGCGCTGGACAGCTACGATGCCGCTATTTCCAGAATTGAGGACATCCAAACGGAAAAAATAGTGGTGAAGGCAGAGATCGAGCGCCTCAAAGCGCTGTTGGATCGGCATAAACTGGACGTCAGCTATACGGTTATTACAGCCGCATATGATGGACGAATGGGCCGCAGGACCGTCGAAGCTGGTCAGATGATCGATGCAGGGGAAGTGCTTGCCTATATCGTCAACAACGAAACAGACAAATGGGTTGTCGCCAACTATAAGGAGACGCAGATTGCTAATATGAGCCTAGGCGATTCGGTTGTCTTTACTGCCGACGCTTTTCCCGAAAAGGAATTCAAAGGTACCATTATTTCACTTTCACCGGCAACAGGGTCGAGCTTCTCCCTGCTGCCTCCGGACAACTCGACAGGGAATTACGTTAAAATTGTCCAGCGTATTCCTGTACGTATAAGGGTGGACGGCGACAGGAAAGAGATCGACAGGTTGAAGGTCGGTATGAATGTAAATGTATCGTTTCCTAAAAAGCAACACCATGGATAAGGTTGTTTTTCCACTGTTCAGACCCTGGGTACCGGAGTGGCTGGTGAAGATCATTTTATTCATCCTGCTGCTCCCCAGTATGGTCCTGTTTTTCTTGCCGTTGACGAATCTTAATGCTGCAGCTGGATATTATGGAAGCGAGCCCGCAGACATGCAATTTGCCGTGGCTCTCTTTTACGCGGGCTACGCGGGTTTCTATGCGCTCGAAGTTCGATTCTTCAATTATCTGGCCACCAAGGAGTATTTTATCATCTTTACATTCGTTGAGCTTGTACTTGCCCTGGTATGCTATCACACCCAGGCATTGTACGTGCTTTTTCCCGTACGCTTTATCCAGGGAATGTTTTTTGCTAGTACTGTAAACTTGTCGTTGGCGATGATTTTTTCCCGCCTTCACAGCGAACGTGCTCGGGAGATAGGTTTTTCAGTATTCTTTGGAATGCTTATCTGTGCAATTCCTTTCAATAATCTTGTCACGGCCGATATTATCGATTCGTTCAATTTCAATATCGTTTACAAATGTGCTGTATTTTCGTACCTGCCGGGGCTATTTATGCTGATGATTTCCATGAACAATGTGCGCCTGAACGTACGCTTTCACTTGTATCAGCTTGACTGGGAGAGCTTCTTTATTTACAGTGCGATCTTAGTATTGATTGCCTATATTACGGTTTTCGGTCAGGAATATTACTGGATTGAGGATCTGCGCATAAGGTATAGCGTTGTGGGTATTATTGCACTTATTGCCTTATTTGTAATCAGGCAACGGCATGCAAGACGACCGTACACCAACCTCTCCGTTTTCCACAACCGCAACTTCTTGATCGGGCTTTTCCTCTTACTCGTACTGTACCTGTGCAGGTTCGCGGCAGGAATTACCAACACATTTTTCGGGGTAGTGCTGAAATTCGACCCGATGCACATCTCTTACATCAACGTATTCAATCTGGCGGGAATGATCACGGGCATTGTCGTGGCCTGCTGCATGGTGTTGCAGAAAAAGAATATTCGCTACATGTGGCTTCCCGGATTTTGTCTACTTTTCACATTTCACGTCGTAATGTTCTTTCTTCTGAATACGCAAGCGAATGAAGATCAATTCTATTTGCCGCTTTTTGTGCAGGGGCTGGGAGTCGGGATGGTAATGGTGCCGACGATTGTTTTTACAATTTCCTCGGTGCCGGGCTCGGTTGGCATCTCTGCATCGGCTATCTGCCTGGCGGTCCGGTTTCTCGGTTTTTGCGCCAGCATTGCTATTATCAATTATTTTGAGCTATACCACAAAAGCAGGCATTACAATGCTTTTCAGGATCATTTGACCAAAGCAAGTCCTGTCGCTCTCAATACCATTCATAGAAACGCCGAAAAGCTTCTCGTGAAGGGAATGTTGCATACCCGTACTTTAAAGGCCTCGCAAAAACTGCTCGTCAATGCAGTCAATGAGCAAAGCCAGATACGGTTTGCCATGGATTATTATGAAATGATGGCCTGGTTGCTCACCGGAGTTATTATTTTGATTGCCCTGTTTCCATACCTGAACAGAACAGTAGTTTATCTGAAATCCAGAAGGCTTTCACCTGCCTGATTAGGATATCGGACACAATATTGTAACGAGTTTGTAAAAATAAATTAATTCATGTTGACGCACGTTTTCTCCGCTATTGCATGCTGGGCGTTGGCCGGGCTTTGCTACAAGCTGCAATTGAAGAACAGGGAACCAGAATCACCCGGAATTTAGGACCAAATATGACTTGATACTTACTTTAATTCTATGAAAAAGCTCAAAAGCATACTGCTGTTTACAACTGTTTTGTTATTCATCAGCTGTGATAAAAAAAATAAATATTTTGAACTGAAAGCTATTAAATTGACCTCCTATCATATCCCCAGGGATCCGATTCGTAAGTTATCGTTTCGGATTGTCGATGGTATTGACAACAATTCTATTTTAGGTGTTACCGATAAATTTTCCACGGAATCAGCTTTGCCTATTACACTAGGAGTATCACCAAAGGTCCGCTCAAAGCTCTACAAACAGTCCTACGTTATCGAGCTCTTGGCAGATTCCGGGGCGATTGTTGGCGCCTGCACAGTGGATATGGGTAAATACAAAATTATTTTCCCCATCGATATGGAAATAGAGAGTGAGCAAATGAATATTTCCATTTCAGGCAGTTGGCATTAACCCTGAGAGTCCGATGAAATCACAACAAAAATACCCCATAGTAGCGGCCAGCGTATTTCTATGGATCGGCTTCGTTTTGGCGATCAGTTTCATGGAGGCTCCTTTAAAATTCAAGGCGCCTGGCATTACACCTGCATTAGGGCTGGGTATCGGTCACATCGTGTTTGCAGCACTAAACAGTATCGAATGGATCTTTGCTCTTGCTGTCCTATCCCCTTTTTTTTTCCGGCAGGTAAGACAGGTATCCACGGATCAATTGGTGTTTTTGGGTGTGCTTTTGATCCTGATCATACAGACCGTGTGGCTACTGCCGGAGCTTGATACGCGGGCAGAACAAATTATACAACATAGGGTTGTTCATTCCTCGTATCACCATATTTGTTATGTTGCAGCAGACGTTCTAAAAGTGGCCTGCTTAACCATTGTAGGTGTAAAGCAATTGGTTTTCTAATTTAATTCATTAATTATACAACGATTTTTCTGGATGACGAGTCTTTGCCGAGCCAAGCCGTGTAGCATCATTTTTTCACTCAGTATTCTCTCCTGCCGTTAAAGATGGCTGGTCACCGTCGGGCATTTACTGGATTGAGAGGCCCGCGGCCATATGATTGCTTTTAACCTGGCAGTGTCAGTCAAATACCACGTAGTTCGGTCTACCATGCAAATGCTTATTTTGAATACGCTTGAAGAGCACTAGACCCGGTGCTCACTTGGTGACTCGACGCTGATGGGTGCAATAGTTAACGAAAAGTGAAAATGCGTTCTGGCAAATGGTTTAAGCTACATCAACAGATAGAAGTTTAACACAACATAGGAACCTAATTTTGATGAATATCATAAATTATTCCTGTCGCCGCTTCATGTGGGCATTGCGGTTAAGATTTTTTAACAGCTTCTTACTATTTTGGGAAAAAATATTAACGGTCCCCATTGAATGATACTGCTGCCTCGTTTCATTTCATAAC
>CABHOV010000136.1 GCA_902168185.1 uncultured Bacteroides sp. | reverse complement strand
CATTTGCCTTTGCATCAAGAGTCAATAATAAAGTGTTTAGAATACAATTAAACAACAGTTGATTATCTGGAATGCATGAGATCTGTGGTGAGCGGCACGACGGGTATATTTTGGACAAGCGGGAAAACATCTGCATTGTAAACGTGTGCAAAATCAACCGGTGGTGTTTATTGGAAGTTTTTAAACAAACTGATGAGGTTTAGATTTTAGTATACTTGGATGGTGGATATACCTGGAATGCATGGAAGCGAGTCGTGATTATTGGATGGCATCCGGGGCTTCTGTATATCACGTGGCTGCTAATGGGAATTGATATATCATCGCTTGATTTTCACTCCGCCACCTTTCACTCCGGTGTCATAGAAGCCACGAAATAACATGCTATAGTAATGAGATGCTTTGATGTTTATGACTGTAGAACAAGCGTGTGTACTGGTGCACATGTATATAAAGCTCGCACACAGCAAAGTTTTTAACAAAAAGTTATTCGCTCTCCAAATAGTCCCATATAAAATGTCTCAAACCTATATACACATCGTCTCGTGGTAAATAAAAAGAAATGTGTAGAAATTTTATGTCAGCGATTGCGCCCGCTAACCCTCGAGAAGAGCTACGCCTTGTAAAATAGATTTGGTCAAGGAGATACAGGACACATGTAAACCTATAGTGAGACTATTTGTGCAGGTCGTAGACTGAGAAGCCTCATTTTGTAGACTTTTTATGTGTTGTCTTTAGGATATATATAGTAGTTGAATTTATTGGACTGTTTATTAGAGATTGGCTGATCATAAATATGCTCTGCTAAGTCTACGTATTTTCCGCACACCCGTATAGGTATAATTCAGGATTGTGCTGCGGACACCTCTTGTCTAAGTTTATAGCAACGTTGTCAAATACTGTGGAATTGGTGTTTAATCTAAATATACCTATAGATGAGAAATTTCCATTAAAGCGTCTTTCAATTGATTCCTGTCCAAGGCGACATGAATATATATCAAAGTCCTGCTATAGCAAATACTATCCGGCAGGCTCGTTAAAATAATTTGTAATAATCATTTAAACTTTAGTTATGATCTTTCCTACTATGCATGTAAGGTGCATATCTGTTGCTGTCAGGTTAAAACGACAAGCAGCATTGTTTCAGTTGCATTCGAAGTTAAGAGCGATTTATTTTTTTGTGCTGCTAATTTTATCATGCCAGCTAAGTATTGCGCAAAGCTCACGATTAGTATCTGGTGTTGTAAAAGACAGTGCAGGAATTCCTTTACCCGGTGTTGCTGTTACTTTCAAAAATAGTCCAGTCGGAACATATACTGACTCGGATGGCAAATTCTCTATACCCGTGCGCAAAAGTGCCAAGCATTTGTCTTTTTCATTCATCGGTTTTGCGACCGTTGATGCTGCTATACCCGAATCTGGCGATATGGCTATTGTAATGGAGGAAGCAACCAGCCAGCTTGAGGAAGTAGTTATTTCAGTGGGAAGCCGCGCTTCCCAACGCACAATAACGGATACGCCTCTGCCCATTGATAATATATCAATTAAAGATCTTGAAAGTACAGGACAGTTAACATTTGACAAAGCATTGCAGTATAGAGTACCCTCTTTCAATACTGTGCAAACCCCTGTAAATGATGCGACCTCACTATTGGATCCATTTGAGATCAGGAATATGGGCCCGAGTCGCACACTGATTCTCATTAATGGGAAACGAAAAAACTCAAGTGCCTTGATATATACCCAAACTTCCCCGGGCCGTGGAGAAAGTGGTGTTGATATTTCGGCAATACCCGTGGATGCCATTAAGCGAGTTGAGGTGCTGCGCGATGGCGCTTCTGCTCAATACGGATCAGATGCAATTGCAGGTGTGATGAATGTGATTCTAAAAGATGATACAGAGGGTGGTTCTGTTACATTGAGAACAGGAATAACATCAGAAGGTGATGGCGAAATGATCGGAGTAAGTTTGAATAATGGAGCAAGCCTTTCTAATAAAGGGTATATCAATTATACAATTGACTTGTCAAAGGTCGGTCTTGCAAACCGCCCTGGTATAGTCAACGCCGAAGGTGAAGCATCTGACTTTGGAGCCGACATTAACCAAGTTAAAGCTTTCCTCGCTATTAAGCCAGATGCCGGTAACGTCAACGGATCGCCGGAAACTACGGCTTCTAAATTTCTGGTTAATGGTGGAATCGATATTAACGAGCATACAGATCTATACTATAATGCAGCCTATATTTATAAAAAAGTAAACAGCTTCGCCAATTATAGAACACCCTATTGGCGGACTACAGATTACGGTTTGCTAACTCCTGCAGGACAACCGTACATGGGCTACCTTCCTACATTTGATGGTGACTTGAATGACTATCATGGCACGATAGGTTTTAAAACATACAAGAATGGATGGAACACCGATGTTAGCCTCACAACTGGTGGTAACAGACAATTATATACCATCTCTAATTCTCTCAACAGAAATACAACAGGACTCACCGACTCAGAAGGAAATTTACTATATCGGGAAAAGAGCCCGATCATTTTCAGGGCAGGTGGTTACAGCTTTTCTCATAATGTAGGCAACATAGATATATCAAGATCGATCTCTGAAAAAGTACGTGTAGCCTTTGGATCGGAATTCAGATCCGAAAATTTTGAAATCATAGAGGGAGATCTGGCATCTTATGATGCTGGTGGAGCGGACTCGTTCGCGGGTAACAGCGCGGAAAACTCTTTCAAGTCGAATCGCTACAACTTTGGCGGCTATCTGGATTTTGGCATTGACTTTACAGAAAATTTCCTCATCGATGCGACAGGGCGATACGAAAATTATAGTGACTTCGGTGATGCCTTTGTATACAAGCTCAGCACACGCTATAAATTTTTGGGCGACAAGATTACAATTCGCGGTTCTGTCTCAACGGGCTTCAGGGCTCCATCATTGCATCAGATAAATGTTCAAAAAACACAATATGGTTTTGTGCCGGGAGAAGGAATTCAAGTTTCCGGTCTTGTTAATAACGTTTCTCCTCAGGCAAAACTCATTGGAGTGCCCAAGCTCGATGCAGAAAAGTCGGCTAACATTTCAATTGGCATAGGAGCAAAGCCTGGTGAGAATTTTAATTTTACTGTTGACTATTATAATATTAAAGTAAAAGATAGAATTGTACTGGGCAATGATATAGGGCCTAGCGGTAATCCGGACGCCAGTTTAGATAAGGTACTAACTAGTAATAATATTGTAGGGCTTAGTTTCTTCGCCAACTCTGTGGATACACGCACATCCGGCATTGATCTGGTTACAAGCTATAAGAACATTGTTATTGGAAGCGGCACCTTAAGGTTCAATCTTGCTGGTAATTATACTTTGGAAAACAAAAGGGAAGGCCGCGTTAAGAACCCAGCTATAATTGCTGAGGCAGGGCAAACCGTGTTGAATGCTACACAAGAAGCATTGATGTTTTCATCGCGTCCAAAATACAAGGCAATACTTGGAGCAGACTATACCCTTGGTAAGTTTAATTTCACCTTGACAAGTACCGTATTCGGGCCAACCAAGTTTAGAAATGCAGGCATGAATAAGAATCTGCAAATAGAATTTTCAACGAAAGCCGTTACCGATCTTGGTATAAGCTATCAGTTCAATACGGTGATTTCAGCAACCTTCAATGCAAATAACATTTTCAATGTTTTGCCTGAATGGAAATTTGCTTCTCTTAACGCAGAAGGTGATGCAATTTTGAATGATCCTGCTGCCGTCAAGATTCAATCAAACCTCATTACCTTTAACCAGCGATATTCCCGAATGACATACGATGGATATCATTTTAGTCAACTCGGTACAATGTTTAGCATGGCGTTGAATGTTAAAATCTAAATTGACTATGTCACTATAAATAACAAGCGGGAAGGAAGCCGCCTCAATACTTGAGGCGGCTTTTTTGATACTCTTAAATGGAGGTACCGATTATATATAGGGTATCGTTGCCCGGAGCCGATAAGATCTCAGTTTGTGTTATACTTTCTTCGCTGACAAATGGATTATAAAATAAACGCTGCAACAGGAAGAAGCCCAAACAATAAAACATGATTATGCCCGGTGAAAAAAGGGCAAAAAAATAGAGAGATAAATCAATCTTTATCTCTCTATTTTTTAAGTCAGAAATGAAGTGATGACTAAGCCTCTTTGTTTTTTGTTTCCTGCACTTCTGTTCTAATTTCTTGCGCCAGGTTTTTCATGTCCTGCATGGCCTTTCTCAAGCGTGTTCCTGCTGCGCCATTTTGCTTATTGTAAAACTTGTCCATATCCTCTTCCAAAGAAGATACCAGCGTTTTCAATTCTTCAAATTTCTTCATTTCGTTATTTTTTAGCACACAAATCTGCAAAATGGCCGGCAATTATCACACTAAAATGATAAATGAAGTTCTCATAGGCATTGAACGCACCTAACCGTCAGATAACATGCAGGATAGCAAGCCTGTGCGCATTTATTTCTGCAAACCCAAAACTATCCGTGAGAATTTCTTCCCAAATAATGCCAAGCCCCGCAACGAATAATTTATTACCATTTTAGGTAAACGTGTTATTATGAAAACGAGAACACAAATCATTATCACCATAGTCGTTGTCATCGGAATATTGTTCGTCTGGTGGATGACGATTCAGGAGAAGAAGACTTTGATGGAACCTAATAAAAGAGGTAAAGATTCTAGCGAGGTTATCTATAGTGAGGACAGTAAACCGTGACTGATTTCCTGAGAATATTCACAGGTAGCAGTATGAAGCAAAGGGGTATATAGAAGGAGATGGTATGCAACGAAATAGAAACGGTCATGAATAAAAAACTAATATTAACATTGATGTATATGGCACTGATAGTATATTACTTCGTTCTCTTCTCATAAATGTGCCGAAAAATCTACAAAAACATTACCTATATCTTCCAGTTTTAAACATCATAAGGGGCTTTATATTTTTACGTTCAGATTAAATTTTTATTGGCTTGTCATTTTATAAATCGATTTAATGTCTGTGGGAGAAGGCAGTATATCTGGATCGGTATACCCAAAAAAATAACCCCGGCTCAAGGGCATTGAGACCGGGGTTCCAACAACTACTACTATACTTTGTGCATCTAACCACGTACTACTTCGGCACTAAGCACATTATTATTACCGGATGGCGGTGTGCTATATCCGCGCACCACAACGGTATAAACTGCTCCTTCGCGGAATTCAATATCCGGAAGCTCAAGTGCTTTTGCGTTACCCGCGGAAGTGATTTCCAGGTCATACGTTTTGGCATCCACCTGCGTAAAACCTGATCCGTGCTTGAAACCTAAGTTGGAAGCAATAACACCGGATGCTCCCTTTTCACCAAGGCTAACAGCGGACGCATCGGGTGACAAGTTGATCACGCGCACCAGGGCTTTACCGGCCGCAGGCGCGGCAGCGGTATCGGTAAACACAAGCAGGTTGGCCTTGTCGTATTCGTCAGCGATAAATAACGAGTAAGCTTTATCTGCCTCTAGCGTTACCGTTGTATCAACAGCAACATTGCTGGCACCCCGGGGCGTAAGCTTGATATTACGGGTACCTGTATAAAATCGGAGATAGGCCGTACGGTCAGCATACTCAAAAGGGTATGAAGTGATCTGCCGGTTATCAACGA
>CABHOV010000135.1 GCA_902168185.1 uncultured Bacteroides sp. | reverse complement strand
CGATAGTGTGGTGATGCACCTAGCAAATGGAATATCGGTTTTGATTGTTTGCCTAAGTTGTGCATCTTCGACTTCGAATTGATTTGCGGTTGTTTCGCCTAATGGATTGTAAATGAGAATTTTATGACGTTTTATATGTCCTTCTGAACTTGCAGATCAAGTATGCTTCCAGGCCTTTTTAGAAGAGGCAATAAACGAAGTGGACAGATATTCGATATTCTCATTACCTTTATTGCAGTTCTTTAAAAGCAATGGAAGTAAAATGGGACCCAATGCCCCATTTTGCGTGTTTGTAAGTGTTTTCAAAACTTATGTTAAATACGTCTGCATGATATTAGTCTGATATGTGTAAATCGTTAATAATCAACATGGATAGTTGCTAATTTCTTAAGGTCATCCATAAAATGATTGGACTTTAGTACCTCCATGTCCACAACCCAGATTTCGTATTCGAAGAACTGGAAAAAATTGAAAAGGTCATCTTGAAAAAGATGGCCTTTTTTGTTTTCTGTAAGTGGTTGATTTCCTTCGATTAGAAATTCTCCCGGAATAAATGGAGAGGGATGAATTTTCAAACTCCTGACCTGGAAGATCGCAATCGATACAATTATTTAAAAAGGTGTTTATTCATTAGGTAAGAAGAATATATGCACAGTAAATTCCATAGCATGTATTTGCTATATTCGACTAATAACTAACCCGCTACCCATGCCCCGGAAAAGAAAAATTATCCTTATACTGGTTACGTTGTTTCTGGTGATCACCATTTTACGTGAGACAGGCAATTTAAATCTCCGTTTGTACAATAGTAATTTGACCTCTAGTACGACCTCCCATTTGTCTGACTATACTGGTATTGCTAAAGTCTCAAAAGAGACGCTGAAAGTCTGGCCTTGCATCACCGATAAAGGGCTTAAGGGAATACCGTTGCTGATATATTGCCTGGGGTATAAATATGGCGAGCAGGGAACGGAGGACTGCCGTCCGGTGGCCGTGTTCATTGATCATATTGATCATGGGCCTTTGTGGATACCGTTATACAAGAGTGTTAGATTTAATTGTATCGTGCCTGTCGTCCACGCACTGGCAGCCTACCGGAAAGATGGAGACAGTATACAATTGTACAGTTATAAGCTCAGCGGAATAATTACTCTGGATGGCGAGCTCACTGTTACTGGAATTTGTTCCCGACGTGAGGCTGAAAGATTGATAGCTGATAATGTAATGACCAAAGTGTATAATATCATGCGTGCCAGGCTTGACGGGATGAAATAAGGGAGGTTGGTCCTCTACTATTCGGGTTAAATCAGGTATGATCCAACGTATATCATATGGAACGCTTGCCTCGCAATCAATGCCTTCGGACACTGGTGCCTGCTTTGCTCCAATATTGCATTGAAAAGGTCATAGTTTAAGTTGTACATAGGGATGATCCCATTATTCAGACACTCGTTCATGAAATTGTGAACAATGAATCTTGGAAAACAGCATTATACCAGTATTTACATCTAGAGCGAGCTGCCTGCTCTTCATCTGCTGCATAAAGAGTTTCTCTCTGATGGTGTTGATATCTGTTTTAGACATTATACGAGTTCAATATCCATTCTTTGTAATAAGTCGTCTTGTATAGTGTAAATGTGCTTTACTGCTCCATCGAACATCAGATTGCCTTGTAAGTCCTTTACTATTTGGTGAACCGTCACTTCTAATGTTCCATTCTGTCTTTCTTTAAATCCGATTGGTTCAACATTGGGATTTATTTCCGACCACTGTCTTGTCCAATATCTTCGTATTTCATCGTGTCCATTTACGTAACCGCCCTCAAAGGCTTTTGGCCATTGCACGTCGGAGTGTAATGTTGAAAGGGCTGCATCAATGTCCCTGGAATTGAAAGCTGAGTACGCTTCTTTAATTAAGTTGTAAATTTGAATGTCCATGGGTATTTATTTTTTGAATTAGATATCTCCAACGAATTGTAGCGAGAGTACGAGCTCGCTAATAGACTTACTACACAAACTTTATTGTAACAGTAAACGGAACATTTTGTTATTTCCCGATAATTTCTACAGAAATTAAGGCAGTAATAGACGCAAGAATTGGCTAACGATCACAGCTTGGAAAATACACATACTTTCTTTCAACTGCTATGTTTTCTTCCTGGAAAAACTTTCGAAAGTTGATAAAATTGTCGGAATGATGTGAATTCGTAACGTTTCTGATTCTTCACCGTAATTTTTCAGATTCTGGAATAACCTGGTAATACTCCCATTATCTTCAGCGGTCAACAGCTCAAATCTGATATTCCAAATACGATGATATAATTCATTCAACCATTTAAATGCCTCTGCTTTGTCTCTGTTAGTAGATTCTTCGTCGGACCATATAGCACGTCCTGAAATGGTAAATTGAAAGAGAAGCATTTCTATGAAAAGTATCTTATCCTCTACAGAGGAGGAGTGAAGTTTAATGTATATCTCATGAATGTGTTCTTGGTTTGGTGTTGCAGACATTGCAAGCGAAAATAGTGTGCTTTTTACTATGAACGTTAACCTATTTACTGAACAGGCAATTTATCTGATTTTTGAAGCTTCGCTATTTACTGGCGTACAGATTGCCTATGGCGCGACCGTAAGCAGGATCTGCCTACTTCATAGATTGACTGGACATCGCCTAATATCGGTCCTATTAATCAAAGTATTGTTCAAACTTACTGCCGTTCCATTTGTATAGATGCTCAGAGATAGGGTAGCTGCCCGTATGGTAGTCCTCTGCCGCTATCTTCTTCATTTTCTTAATACCTTCTTTGTTCCTGCTTCCGGTAAGCATCAGGAAATCTCGTTTGGGAACTGCAATGATCCAATCTCCATCAATCATGCTTAAGCTTTGCCATAGCGATGGTACCAGTATGAGACTCGCATCATAAAAGCCGCCTGCTGTTAGCATATATACCCCATCTTTTCTATATGTTTCTATATCCGGCAATATTCTGAACAGGTTTCGGATCGCCAGGGTGTACAAGCTATCTCTGGATATGTTAAGGCTGTCATACATGAAATTCTCAGTCTCTAACATTGAGCATGAAAATACGACAAACACTTTACGACAATATATCTCGTATTATCAATGATGCCCGTTCAACTGCCTATCACAGTAATAATGGTATCATGCTGCGTATGTATTGGGAAATAGGATTACCGTTAGTAGTAGATGAACAAGAGGGAAAACGGAAAGCGCAGTATGGTAAAGCCACGCTTAAGAATCTTAGCGGCCAGTTAAGTCTTGAGTTCGGTAAGGGATTCGATGAAAGGAATCTGAACAATATGAGAGCCTATTATCGGGCGTTTCCAATTTGGAACGCAGTGCGTACCGAATTGAGTTGGACCCATTATCGCGTTATCAGCCTATTCCAATCTGCGGAAAACTCTTTTGCAAAATGGGATAAAGGTGGATCTGGTACTATCTTTCTGTAAAATAGAAGGAAAAAGGATTCCTGATCTGTGGAGAAGGTAGTGACAGTGACCTTGTCTGAAAAGGGGCTGACCAAAAACGTCAGGTTCGAAGAAATAAGGGCTGATCTCAAAAAGGTCGGCCCTTTTCTTTTGCAGAAAGAGGGCCGAGTAGTAACTGGCTACCGATATAAACCGGTTTGCTCCAGACAATAGTTCCAAATGAGTTGTTCGCGCTCTGCCGTGAAATATTTTGTGCTTTTCTTAGCTGGTTTCCTGTCTACAAAATAATCGCCTGACTTGCCAGGCACATTTTCCGCAGTCGCCAGGTATACTATGGTATCTGCACCCGACTCAGGGCTTCTGAAGAATGAACGAGCCAGCTTGCTGACAAAATTCAGTACCGGGCCAAGATCACTGCCAACACCAAAACTAGTTGCTACGGCGCCTGGATGAAGCGTATAGGCCCTCACATTGGTAATACCATCCCGCTGCAGCTGCCCTGCCAGGTGCTGGGTATTCCAGATCAGGAATAATTTCGCATTGCCGTATGCCCGCAATGGGTTATACTGTTTTTCTAACTGTATATCGCCAAAATCCGGCTTTGCATTTAACTGGTGAGAATTAGACGCCACATTGATAATGCGGGCATCATCGCTCTTTATTAGCAAATCCATCAATAAGTGAGTGATCAGGAACGGGGCCAGTACATTGACTGCAAATGTCTTTTCAAAATTCTCCTGGGTGGCTTCCCGGCTTTTACCCAATAGACCGCCCGCATTGTTGATCAGTATATCAATCCTCGAAAATTGCCCATGTATACCGGCACACATCCTTCGGATGTCAGCCAGGCTGTAAAGGTCGGCCGTTACCGCACTAACTTGACCGTTCCCGCTCTCGTCAATGATCTCCTTCCTTATCACTTCCGTTTTTCCAGGATTTCTTCCATGGATGATTACGTGGTAGCCCTGCTGTGCGAGCGCCAGTGCTGCCGCCTTGCCAATGCCACTGGTAGCACCTGTGATCAATACCGTTTTTGCCATTCTTACTTTTTTTACAAAGCTACCCGCATAATGGTATACTTTTGATGCCAGTTACCTAAAGGATACCAAGATGGCGAAAAAGGAATTAAACATCGAGCAGAAAATTAAGTATGTACAAGACACACTGTTCGTGATCAGCGGCAAATGGAAACTGCCCATCATGATGGCCATCAACAGCGGTAATAACCGCTTTCGCGACATCCAGCGCGCCGTACCCAATATCACCACCCGCGTACTTTCCAAAGAACTCAAAGACCTGGAAGAAAACAGGTTAGTAGTGCGCACTGTGTATG
>CABHOV010000134.1 GCA_902168185.1 uncultured Bacteroides sp. | reverse complement strand
AGTATATATTGATTGAAAATATTTTCATAACGCTATTAGTCTTATTGTTGATCCTTGTATTGATATTGATATGTACTAAGTAAATGATTGTTCTTGTCTCTTACTTGTTCAAGTTTTCCGAACTTATCGTACGAATAATATGTGATAATATTGTTCGCGTCATTTATTGATGTTATTCCCCAACCCGTATTGTAAGTGAAAGTTTTAATCAATGCATTAACAGGAGTAAGCCTAACTTCGTCAATAAGTAATCCATTTCCCCCTATAATTATCGGAGCGCTAATATTTTGCTCAATCAACTCCCAGTCGGAAGCACCGCTCTTTCTCCAATAGCTTAAGTGAAACAAGTTTGAAGAAGGAGGCGTTATGGCAAGAGTCTTTGCTGACGCAAGTAGACCAGTTTTTGATATTGATGAAACACCATCACTTTCAAATTCAAAACTTGTGTAAAAAATATCAGATGGTTCTGCATTTGTAACCGCGCTGATTATTCTAGAGTTTTCATATCCCCAAACATAAGAGGTCGTTAAGCCTGTTCTATCAAGAACTTTAGTCATCTTACCTTTACTATTATAGAAATAACTTTTCTCTAATTTATAGGTAGGATCTGATGGCACCCCGGAGAAAAGTGAATTTGTAAAGGTTGATAGTTCATCACTACTTTCGGAAATGTAGCGAGTAGAAGGTAGGATCACCTTCCTCCATCCTAAATCTATTTCCAAAAATGAAATAAAATGAGCGCCAATTACCTTTTCACTTTGATCCTGCGGTTTTTTTATTCGGCTAATCGATTCAATCACTGTTGAATACATGTGAAGATCTCCTTTCATACTACCAATAGGACCTATTGATATATTGGTATAGTCAAGAGGGTAAAAATTTTGTATTAGCAAGCTCGTACCATCACTTTGAAGTGATTCAACACGGCTTAACTGTTGATGATTATGATTATCATAATAAAATTTGTTAGTTGATATTGAAACACCTCCATTCGTAATATCATAAAGCTCAGTTATCTCTTCCTTTATAAAATTCCATTCTGACAAAACCGAATAACCTCCTATATCATAAAATAGCAAATCAGGCTCTATTGACGACCCTCCATCATTTATTTCCTTTTTTCGAATAGTTAGCCCCAACGCAGCTGATTTATTATACCCTGTAAAATCGTAGTTTAACATTTTTCTCATAACACAATTTCCATTTGCATTATAAACTGATTCCTCACGCAATTTGCCTCGTCTAAAATCCCAGCTTGTGGTCGGAGCATAGGGGTATCCAAATGACAACAATGAAACATCTTGGAATTCGTATGCCGAAGTATATTTTTGAATTACATACCCCTCTTCACTAGAGCTTTTGATAACCTTTACTTCCCTATATCCTACATAAGATCCTGCGGTATTCCCAACAGATAGTGACCCTGATTTTCTTACTAAGTAATTACATGTATATGCATGACAATCATCGGGACCACCCATAGGACAACTTATGCCACCACGAATTTCGGTATAATGATATCTAGGTTCATTTATTATTACCCCGCTTGATCTGTCTGATTCATTCTGCATTGTATACTCATATCTATCCACCTTAGCAAGAGAATTTGGAGTATCATAGTAACGAATCTCTTTTATTCTTGCTCCGCCACCTAACCTTGACTTTTTAATTAGCCCATTGTTTCGTTGAATATCGAATGCTATATGAACTTTATACAGGTCTGGATCGTCGATAATCATTTGTAATTCATAGTCGCCAAATTTATTAAAATCATGATAGTCTATTATAGGACTAGAGGATGGCCCCTTCAATTCGAGCATGTTGAAAGTCTGATTTGTTTGCTTGTTAATAAGCTTTAACCACCCCGCAAAAGCGCTTATTGGATAATTATCAGGATCTTTGCATATAATGTAAATAGTAAATCCTGTTTTATTTGGTTGCAAAAAAGGAACGTTAAACGAATACGAAAAAACATTCGTGGACGTAGGTCCATCGGCTATAAAGAGTTCATGATAAAATTCTTTGTCATCCTCTATGATCGGTGCTGTCTGAATGAATCCGTAATCATGTGGTTCAAATATGTATTCAACCAAACCTCCCGTTGGGTATTTAATAGCCTTAATTAATCCAGAAAGAACCCTTGAAGGGCTCGGTTCACGATCGGCTCCATCATAATCCAATAACACGCTACCTTCAATTTTTCTATAACGGGGTACAAGCATGGATGTATTGTTGTTATTATAATATCCCCAATGATCTATACTTTTTGAAGTTCTGCAAGGAACACTAGAATTATAAGTAAATTCGTAAGACGGCAAAGTCAATCCATCAGCACTGACTTCTTGCATAGATTTTAAACCAAGCCTACATCCATTACTATATGTGAATAAAAATTTCTTCTGAAGCGCCAAAACACCATTCTCTCTTGCGTTGATCTCAATTCTATCCAATTGCTTATTATTCGGTAAATCTGATCGATTGGTTTCTGCCTTAAAGTCGACTCTTAGATTAGATGTGGAAATATATTTAAGCCTTACACTTTGAGTAGTACTCTTGAATTCAGTAGTAGTGCTTATCAAAGGACAATCATTATATGGATCTATTCCGGTTACCCTTGAAACAGAAGAACTCCGATGACTAATGAACGTGAGAGGATCGCTTTGATAATCGTAGCTGACATATTCACCATTGGAATATACAATTGACGTTAAATACCATGAGGAATTATAGGTCTCAGGGTCAATTTGTGCATTTGCGTTAAAAGAAGTTGTTTGTTCAATAAAATCAAATATATATTTCGTTCCATCTGGGCTAAATAAAGTAAATCCCATATGAACATTTCCTGTAATTAAGATTTTCTGCCCCGGAATAATAACAGGATTACCATTTTCATCAAATGCAAATTCTCCTGATATACCAGGAGCTGCAAAAAAGTATTGATCGGGCTCGCTATCACAATCACCCTTAACAACGCAATCTGCATAAATAGCCTTCTCTTGGTTAGACATTTCACCCATAATAAATTTATATGCATTTTGAACACCATCAGGATAAAGCTCATCTATTTTTCCTCTTATGGTACGGGTAATAACACCACTCCCTGTCAGCGACCATCCTTCTCCAACCCAAGAAGGTATACTCTCTACTTTCACTCCTTGAGAATGATAACTTAGAGCTATCGGCAAGGAAATTGAACCATCCATAATTGTATATATAGGTATATTAACCTGGGGAACCCCTGTGTAAGTGCTTACAGGGACCTCAACAGCTTGGATTAAAGCTGCAGCATTAGGTGAGGGTGGCAATACTGGGGAGGCTGTCGATAAAACTTGTCCAATGGCATAACTCTGTGCTATGCCAATCAATAAAACAAGAAGAATTTTATTCATTTGATAAGTGTATTATAAATAAAAGAAGGGTGATCAACGTACTTTATGAGATTTTTTGAGTATGGGTACGCTTTTGTACAACAGGAATTACGTTTACTCATGCTTATATTACACAAGGTGGTTAGGATTTCTAACTATATTAGTTATAGTGCTTCAAAGGTAAACGATTCACAAACATTTTCAAAGGAACGTTGATTTACTTTAATGCCAGTCCTTCAATTCAACTGGTTCTCGACAAAGTGGAAACGGCCGGTGGTAAAATTCTGACACCCAAAATTTTGATTAAGGCAGGCTATATCGCGGTCATCCTGGATAGCGAAGCAAATAAGATTGCGCTACATGCGGAAGCGTGATATCTACCGATGGACTTTTGGGGATCTCCGATACTATATTGTAAACACTCACGAGTCCACTTAAATATAGTTGACTTTAAACTGAAATATTTTGTTTTCTGCCAGGCAACAGAACTCCCATAGATTGGAACTTGATAACTTTATCCATTGAGCTATTCCATAGTTGAAATGTGTCTTTTCCTAACAAGTCGCTAATTACACTCATGATCGCTTTAGTTTGGTAGCTTCCGGAGTTTCCACGGTTATACACAAAATTCAAATGGTCATCCATCAAAAAATTATTTATTACTTCCGTTACAAGCGTAAGATTGATTTCCTGACCTGTACCAAAATGTATCCATTCCTTATCCCATACTACCGTTTCGCTTAAACGCCTTGCCATTATATATAGCAGCCGCGAATCCATTGATTTCTCCATCTGATCACTCGAACGTATCTTCCGCATTACAGTTTCACAAGGGGTTGTTTCTTCCAATAAGTCAGGCTTCGCCAGAGCCACTCTGCCGGGCCATATAAAAAGTAACGCATCCAGAATGTGCAGAATATAATTTGAAAGATCCAGATAGCAACGACTATAGTATATATTTCATAACGCTGAAGCTCTCCATACAAGCCAAATGCAAATCCATTAAAAAGTAAGCAACATATAAACGATTGCGTGAGATAGTTCGTCAGCGCCATCTGCCCGACAGGTTGTAGCATCCTGAAGAACCAGTTGAATACTCCTGATTTATAGAGCAACATCACCAGGCCGAGTATGCCTAACGACCGGGCTATTCGGTCTAATTGGTAAAACTGAACATGTACATTCTTTGTATACTCAAACCAGTTAAACGCATATTCAATTTGCG
>CABHOV010000133.1 GCA_902168185.1 uncultured Bacteroides sp. | reverse complement strand
TGTAAAAACAGCCTTTTTTTCATCAAAATAAAATAACCCCCGCGAGCAGGTAGCGACCCATATCCTGCCGTCGGGCGTTTCGCGGATGCCTTTGATAAAGCTCTGGTTTACGAGCTTTCGCCCTTGCTCCGGCGCCCACAAACGCAGCTCCCGGTTGGTGGCCGGGTCGAATACTTTCAGCCCCTCGTTCAGGCTGGCGATCCATAATCGGCCCTCGCGGTCCATCAACCCATCCCTGAAATCGGTATTGCGGAACAAACCCGTTCCTGCCTGCCACGGCTGGAAGGAGCCGTTGGTGCCGGTAAAAATACCTTTGTCGGTAAATGCAAAAACCTTTCCGGCAATCGCCCTGATTTTGTCGGTAAAAGCCTCCTCGTGACCATAAGGAAATAATTTGAACCGGTTCATCGCAGGCTGCCAGTGCAGCACCCCCGAATGCGACAACCCAAGCCAGTAGCTCCCCTCCCCAGCGGGCTCGATACTCGTCACCTGCACCGGCAGACGCACCGCATCCGCGGGAATGGCGACCGTACGCACTCCGATATTACGGTAGCGGTATTTGAAGATGCCGTTGCTGGTCCCGAACCACAGAATGCCGTTTGCTGCATCGTCATAGATGTCTTTGATCCGGATGCCCTTGTTATAAAATTCTGGAAGGTGGTAGAGCTCGTCCCGCCCGGGATAATAGACGCTCACACCGTCGTTGGTGCCTACAAAAAGTGCCTTACGGCCATTTTCATCGCGGGACTCCCGCACGCAAACCACGTTATTCTGCTCAAAACCAGCCTTTCGCAACGAAAAACTGTGATCCGACGGAGAATACTGCACCAATCCATACTCATAGGCCCCGATCCAGAGGTTACCCTCCGAATCCTGCGACCCGCGGCTCAGCCGGATGCTGATCCGGTTTTCGGGATACACTGCGGCTCGGCCGAGAACGCACACCAGCTTGTCGGCTTTGCGGTCGTAGTAATACAAACCCAGCTCCGAAACGATCCACAATACACGTTGCCGGTCTTCGAAAAAGCTGGCATATTGGTACAAATCATCGGCCGGACCGGCAAAAGTGTAGCGGCTAAGCTTCTTGCGGGCAATATCGTACCGCTGTACCGACGTGTAGTCGCACACCCACATCTGGTCGTAAGAATCTACCATGCCCTGCTCGTGGAGATCATTTCCGGTATCGTGGTCGTCGTAGTTATTATGCACCAACGTAGTGACTTCCATCGTGTTCCGATCGATCCGGGCGATCCCGCGTGTATCCACCGACGTATACAAATCCCCTTTGGAGTCCGTCGACACGCCGGAACAATAGCCGAGTTGCAGACTATCCAGGCGCAGGAACGTGTAGCCATCGTAACGGCAAAGATTCCGTCCCGTACCGATCCAGAGGAAGCCCTGCCGGTCCTTATTAAGGCACCAGATGTCGTTGGAAGGCAGTCCTTCCTTCGTGGTGAGATGTTCAAGCGAAAGAACGGGCATCTGCGCACAGACGCTCCCGCCAAACAGACTAATGCCAAGGAAAATGAGCGTCAAAAAAACCGTTATCTGCATGCGGTTGAAGGAGCTGAGCTAATAATATCTTTAAGCGAAAGGTCGCAGCTTCTTACTCCCTCAACTGCGCCACTGCTGCTTCTCGTGCCGCCCACGTGCGGGCATGCAATGGCGCATTACGCTCGATTGCGCCATCGCGAACCTGCCTTTTTGCAGCCTCGGCATTCATTTTCTCGATGTAGCAGAGTGTCAGCAAAGCCGCAAAGGTGAGGTAACCTAAAAGTGTCTTCATAAGCACATGTGTGTCGTCGTTCAGAAAAATACCAGGCTGAGCAGAATGATCACCGTAATCAACAACAATGCAATCCAGTCGAACTCCCGGTCAAAAAATTTCCTGAACTCCCCTTTCGCCAACCTCCTCCCCACTTTTTTTACCGGGTTACCGCCTCTTTCCATACGCCGTGTTGCTAATTTTCGATTGATTGATCACTAAAAATCGTCAGAACACGCTCCGGGATGGCCGCAGGTTCAAATCCGGCACCGCTATATGCATAGCTGGCGGGAAACATCTGATATCCGGAACGCGCTTTGCCGCGCATTCTTTGCCCGCCCGCAGAAGCCATACTATCTGCGCATCGCCGATGTATCCGCCTTGCGCATATTACCGGGATGTGAAATCAAAAAAATTTAAATTTTTTTAGACGTTTAAATTTCTAAATCTGAGCCCATTGCGAAAATTCCTGCATTTCCGCTCAAAAAATAGTGCTCTTAAAATTTGTTTGATAAAATCCCAATTGTACTTTTGCACCACGATACGGCGCTGCGGCAGACAGATCGAAGCAAGAAAAGCCAGCATGTTAATTTATCATGAAGGCAACAAGTTTCAAGGAGTCAGAAAAAGCGCCACTAACATATAGATCGATTCCGTAGCTCAGCTGGTAGAGCAATACACTTTTAATGTATGGGTCCTGGGTTCGAATCCCAGCGGGATCACTTGAAGCGCCTGAAAGGGCGCTTTTTTTTTAAAAAACGTCATTTTTTCACTGTTTTCGAAGATAAGCATATCATTCTGATTCAATCCAGATCAAAGCATTCGGTAACCTATTCGGTAACCTGCTTTGCTTACTAAATTAGGTTACCGAATGGACATGTTTGACAGAGGCGATTTTGACCAAGGTTTCTCAAACATCAATGTTTTTCTAACCTTAAACTGTGAGGATGATGAATTTCAAACAGAACCTGACTGTACTCTTCTGGCTGTACAGACAAAAAGCGAAAGCAGATGGCAAAGCTCCTATTTATGCCAGAATAACAATTGATGGTAAGTACACCGAAATCTCAACAGGCAAGAAAGTAAACCCCTCATCCTGGGACTTGGATACCAAACGGGTCACTGGCTCAGGACTGGAAGTAAAGCTGGTCAACCAAAAGCTTGTCCAAATTCAAACTGATGTCGAGCGGATTTTTAATGGCCTTCCTTTCAACATCAATAGCCGTGAAAAGGATAAAGAAAAGAGCATACTTTCTATGCTGGTGTTTATATGTCATGAAGACCTGACGGATTAGCGTCGTACTTCCTTAAAAACGAACCTTACAGAATCTAAAACCGATTTCAGAAGCGAAATATCAGCATCGGTTTAAGAGTGGGAATCCCTATTACCTTATTGAAATATTGTGACCGTAGTGTTTAAAAGGTTATATCTTACGTGGCTGCCGGAAACGAATAGGTAGTTATTTTTTTTAGTTGCCTTTCATGCTTGTACAAAATCTTGTATCTGGATGATCGAATTTCCAAACTACAGGCAAATGGACCAAATGGATTGTGGTCCAACATGTCTTAGAATAGTTGCTAGACATTTTGGCAAACACTTTTCAGCTCAAACACTTCGGGAACGTGCACAAATTAGCAGAGATGGAGTCTCTTTATTAGGGCTGTCGGAAGCTGGTGAGACGCTTGGTCTGAAAAACGTGGGATTGAGATTGTCATTGAAGAGACTTATTGAGCAGAGACCTTTTCCATGCATTATCCATTGGGGGCAGAATCATTTCGTCGTCCTATACAAAATAGAAAAGCATTTTTCAATTCTGGACCGTAGCGGTCTTAAAGGAGTTTTCGGGGGACGTACCTCAAAAAATGATTTTCGACATTTGGAGGATTTTGAGGTGACTCACAGGCATCTTCCAGAAACGAAAGGCGACACAGCGCGTTATTCTTTCTACATCTCTGACCCAGCGAAGGGACTACTGGTGTATAATGAGCAGGAGTTTGCGCAAAAGTGGTGCTCAACCAACAATGGTGAAGCTGGTGAGGGTGTGGCCTTGCTCTTAGAACCAACAAAAAAGTTTTACGAAGACGACGATGAGAGGCAGAAGGGGATACAGTTAAGTCAGCTTTTTAAATATTTATGGGTTTATAAGAAGTTGATTTTGCAGCTGGTGCTCGGGATGCTTACAGGCAGCCTTTTGTCATTGATGTTGCCTTTTCTTACTCAGGCTGTCGTTGACATCGGTATCGGTGTGCAGGACCTAAACTTTATCAACATTATTTTGATTGCGCAGATGGTCTTGGTATGCAGTACATCTGCTGTTGATTTTTTACGAAGTTGGATACTACTTCACATCAGCACTCGGCTTAATCTGACTATACTATCAGAGTTCCTTTCCAAGCTGATGCGTTTACCGATATCATTTTTTGATGTCAAACGCTTTGGTGACGTGATGCAGCGCATAGGGGATCATCAACGTATCGAGGCATTTCTAACAGGGCAGGCTTTAAACGCATTATTCTCCGTCTTTAACCTGCTTGTCTTCAGTCTGCTCCTGGCCTACTACCACATTTTCATCTTCCAGGTGGCAATGACGTTTTCAGTTGCGTACGTAATATGGATCATTGCTTATATGAGGAAACGCAGAAAGCAAGATGCCAAGCGCTTCGATGTTGCTTCGCAAAATCAGGGGCAAATTGTTCAATTGATACAGGGAATGCAGGACATTAAGCTTACGGGTGCGGAAATCCTGAAGCGGTGGGAATGGGAACATACGCAAGCAAGACTATTTAGATGGAATATCAAGAATCTTTCGCTGACTCAGATTCAACAGGCTGGCGCGGTCTTTATTAATCAAAGCAAGAATATTCTTATAACTTATTTGGCCGCCAAGTCAGTCTTAGAAGGAGGCCTGACAATTGGCGAAATGATGTCGATACAATTCATTCTCGGACAATTCAATTCTCCCATCGAGCAAATGGTTGGATTTCTACAATCGTGGCAGGATGCCCAGCTAAGCCTTGAACGACTAAATGAAGTACACAGCCTAGATGACGAAGACGTGAATACGCAGCAAAGAGAAGGGAACTGGTTGACAGATCACGACATTCTGCTGAAGGATGTGACATTTTCTTACCCGGGTGCAGGAAATGAGCCAGTGCTGAAAAATTTGAACATTCGTTTTCCAGTTGGAAAGACAACCGCAATAGTTGGTACAAGTGGTAGCGGAAAGACGACACTGTTAAAGCTGTTACTCAGATTTTATACGCCACAAATAGGAAGTATTGTGCTAGCTCCCTCTGAGAAGCTCTTTGACTCTAAGCATTTGCACAATCAGAGTCATTTATCAATGTCCTTCAAAAATAGAGACCTGCCTATATCACATATTTCGCACAAATCATGGAGGAAAAAATGTGGTGTTGTGATGCAAGAAGGATATATTTTCTCAGATACGGTTGCCCGGAATATCGCTGTGGGCGATGAGTTCATTGATCAGATCAGGCTTTATCAAGCAGCCTCACTTGCCAATATTAGCGAGTTTGTGGAAACATTGCCTTACGGATATCATACGAAAATAGGAATGGAGGGAGCGGGGATAAGCCAAGGGCAAAGACAGCGGATACTAATCGCTCGGTCGATATATAAATCGCCTGAGCTGATACTATTTGATGAAGCCACCAATGCACTTGATGCCAACAACGAGGCTGCTATCACCAGGAATCTTGAAACATTCTTCAAAGGGAGGACTGTAATCATAGTTGCGCACCGATTGAGCACGGTCAAGAATGCTGATCAAATCATCGTGTTGGAAAAGGGCGAGCTGGTTGAAACTGGTTCACATTCCCAACTTGTAGCCGCCCGGGGCAAGTATTTTGAACTTGTAAGCAATCAACTGGAGCTAGCGCCTTAACTCTATGATTCACTAGTGTGACTTTAAATTTAAATGGAAGATAGCAACGTTCGGTTTGTTGAACAGTACAGCGAGGAGGTTCAAGAGATTATTAATAAACCTCCTGTATGGTTGGTACGGTGGGGAATAACATTGCTTTTGCTCGTTGTTACGCTTATAGCACTAGCAACATATTTTATCCGGTATCCGGAAATCATCACCGTGCCGTTCACTCTGACGGCTGCAGATGCACCGAAGAGTCTTCTTTTTCGGCTAGATGGAAAACTGCAAAGGTTGCTCGTGGAAGACGGACAACAAGTAAATAGTAATCAAAATCTATGTTATCTAGAAAGTACCGGAAATCATGAACAGGTGATAGGAATGGGTCGACTGTTGGATAAGGCCTCACAATCAGTCGCTAATAACCGTTGGGAAGCCCTTAAAAGCATCGACTTAGATCACTTTCAAAACTTGGGAGAATTACAGGTCGATTTTCAAATCTTTAGCCAGCAAGTAATATCGATACGTGCGTACCTGCCGAATGGCTTCAATTTTCGTAAACAAGAACTCCTGGAAAAAGATTTAAGGGACTTGAAGGAGATGGAAGATAATTTACATCAACAGTTGGAAATCCAAAAAAGAGATTTCGATTTGGCGAGAGACGAATTTGATGTACAAGAAAAGCTCTATAATAGTAAGATTATCTCTTTGCTTGAATTCAGAAAGGAAAAAGCCAAGTATTTGACTCGCGAAATGCCCGTGAAAAGTTTGGCGGCTTTGATCATCCAAAACCGAACCACTCAGACATTAAAGCAAAAGGAAATTTTAGAACTACAAAACGACGTGATCGTTCAAAAGGCAAATTTCATTCAGTTGATGCAAGCATTCAAAAGTAAGGTTAGCAATTGGAAACAGAGACACATTATGACTGCTACGATCCCGGGGCGTCTGTCGTTTTCAAGTCCATGGCAAGAACAGCAACAAGTGTCGGTCGGCGCAGAATTTGCAAAAATTGAACCTTCAAGCACAAAATTTAGAGGCGTCGTAAATTTGCCACAGGCGAATATCGGGAAACTGTCGAGCGGACAGGCTGTTATAATAAAGCTGAACGGGTTCCCTTTCAGAGAATATGGAAGTCTTACGGGTTCTCTTACAAAGTATTCGCTGACACCGGCGAGCGATGGCTTATATTGGGGAATCGTCGAATTGTCTGATTCTCTGGTGACGAAATACGGCCGTCATATCCCTTACAGGAACGGACTAACCGGAACGGCAGACATCGTTACTAGGGAGCGTAGTTTAGCAGAAAGATTGTTCGCAATGGTTAAGCGAGGTGGATAACAACGGTTATTTCAGATTCGATCAGGGCTGTTTGAACGAAATAACATGAGCGCACAAAATTTTCGCGATATAGTCAGAAGGGTGGATCGATACCCAGCATGTAGCAGTTCCTTGATAGTGTCTCGTTATTCTATCTCTGCGTTGTTAATATGCTTATAGAGTTTCCTCCTGTGATATCGATAGGAATTATAAGATCGTCCTAACCACTTATGTTCAAAATAAAACCTCTCAGCAACGGTCAACTTGTATTGGTCCCGAAGATCGATAGTTTCGAGAGTCGCACTGCCCAAATGTACAACACGTGAGGTTAGGACCAACCCATGCCTTACTGAGTTTTTTTGCAAAGTATTTGCAAAATCGTTGTCAGCATACCAGAATCGATACTTAGGATCGAACAGGCCTATTTTTGAAAGCAAGTCCCGTTTGACGAAAAGGCACCAGCCGGCAATATGTTTGCGAACTTCGTAACCATAGACTACATCAGTTGGTGAGGAGATCTCAAAAAAAGGATGGGTAATTGGGCAATACGGTGACGCACTGAGAAGCGTGTCATCTTTTGAAAACTGCTCAAGCATTTTAGACGCCCAATGTCTCTCAAAAATTAAATCGTTATTGCAAACACATACGTACTCACTTTTTGTCAATTTGATTCCGATATTAACATAGCGGTGAAACCCAAACTTAGCTTTAGGATAAATTGTTCGCGACCCTGGATATTGGTACGGCTTAATCTCTTTATGCGATTCTATAACCAATATGTTGAAGTTTACTGTTTCCGAAAATTCGGATGATCGAAGCGATTGGATAGCATTATTGGTAACTGCACGTAATTCATCAGAACTTCCGCAACTCAAAATAATAATATCAACATTAGTGGATTTTAGTGAGGCGTATTTGCTGACCATAGTGTCAAATTTGCGTTTTTTGCTTTTCCATAGCCACTTCGAACTGGTTTGATCAATAGTTGAACTGTGGCAAATCTTCTGGATATTGGTCCCTAAACAAAGTATGTCAAATCTTTTAAGCCGAACTGGGAAGGTAGTTGTCTTCCATTGAAAAAATATGTCGGCGTAAAGGTGATCTGATTAAGCTCTGTCCAGGAATGCATTGCTTTGAGATAATCATCCTGATCTGTAAGCGGTGTTTCAATTGGAAATCTGCTGGCGAACTTACTGTAATCCTTATTTTTGTTCAGGTACCAATCATCCAATGCAGGTTTCACCGCTCTGGCTTTTCCCTTTCGGTACAGGGCGAGAAAATGCCTGACGGGATTCATACCTATGTCATAATTTGAATAGGATGTATTATATATGATCTGTACTCTTACATTATCACTACTTGCCAGCAATTCCTTGACGTCGGGATGCGCGTTAGAGCAAGGATCGCAATATGGATTGCAAACCTTGACAACAGTATTTTCTGCATCGGGATTACCCAAAATGATGCCAAGGCTATCATTGATGCCGGTCGCGACTTTTTGTGTGGAAAGTATAAAGTCAAAAATATGCGGGTTTGACTTGATTCGATTCAACTCAAATTTTATTGAGTCGCTTTTTAATGATTTTAATAGAATAGGTTTGATCATAAACCATAGCACGGGGGCTAAGAGATAAATAATCAACCATTGCCCCACTTCTTTAATACTTACCAAGGTGGATGGCAATGTGTTCACTAAGTCATCCAATAAATTTGTCGAACCCAAACTTACCGAGACTACAAATTCAAGAAATAGCAGTCCTTGCACCGAGAGGCAAAGCGGGCACCATTGTTTAATGACAAAGTATTGATAGAAAAGTGAATATGCGATAAAAGGAAGGACTAAAATATTCAGCCAAATCACAAGTATCATTTGTGAAGGAAATAGCAACATATAAATCCACCCTCCCGTGAAATAAAACAGTCCGACCTCGCTCCAACTTAACCAGTTAAAAAGTTTTGCCTGTGTAGAATTGAGGACAGCGTTACAATCACTTTTTGCACCCACACCGGAGCAGATGGTTTTTAATGCCGAATTGTATTTGTCGACTTCAAACCAAATCAACAACGCCGTTACCACTATTCCAGCCAACTTAATTATTAAGGCGAGTATATATTGAGAGGATAAGAGTAGAGAATGATCTAGTCCAAACGACATAGATGCAAATATGGTCCACAAAACCATCAACGTCGCAGCACTTATATAAGCAATGTATTTTCGAGATTGCTTTTTCTTCTTCTCAAAGTAGTTTTCGTCACCTGATTTATCGGAAATTTCTGTCAGCAAGGCAACATCTTGCCATTGGCTAAGAAAAGTATCACGATCCTCCATTTTTTTTTTGCCTGAGGAATCAAGATAGTAGATATGATCAGCTTCAAGCTTTGTCACGACTTTTAGCTCGCCGCCCGCATAACCGATAAATGGCTCGGGTAGGGTGTCTATATCCTGGGCAGATATTCTTATCGCCGCGTTGTCAATGTTCCATTTGTTTAAAGAGTCGCTTACGCTTAGCAAGCTAGGATAATCCGGATGAGATAGAATCGTATCCCGAACTGTATCGTTTGTGATTTTCAGATTCAGCTGCTTACAGATTTGTTGCGCTACATTAACAAGGGGTTCATTAGTATAGAATATTGATCCCAACATATAATTAAGATAGGTTTGGTGACTATGGCAGTAGTTAAGTGATTTTTCGAAGTGACAGACAGGAGCGTATATTTTGAATTCGAGCGTCGGCACTTATTCTGTCAAGCGCAGCTAGTTCTTCATATAAAATAATGCCTTGTTTTGTATTTAGCCATATTCCCATTTTATTCGTGGACAATTGAGACAGGCCTAGGTTAAAATCATCGTCAGTTTTTAACTCGTTCAAAATACATGGGTACAGACTTCGAAATATGATCAAATAATCAAATGAACTGAAATTGCTTATCCAGAATAGATAATCGTTAATCGGAACCGCATGATCGAAGCCAATGGCGTTTCCAACGAGCATATCGACGCCAAGAGAATCCGCTAGCAATATTTGTCTAAAAAGTGTTAAGGCGTTTCCATTGAATAATTTAACCTGATCATTTTTTGAAAAAATGAAGACATCGTCGTCACTTTCCTCTGCCATTTTTACACAGCGTTTTAATAAATCTTGGTAATTATTTGCAGCCTCCTCTATTTTTGACTGAATAAAATATACACTTATATTATTTTCTATTGTCAAATTAGAACTCATAGCAGATTCAGCGGAGTCATCGACAATGTAGTAAGATAGTGTTAGATCGGATAATGCAGAATTTTCGACATCAGAAAAGCGTTTCATTGCGCTGATATAATGAGCTTCACCCCGTAACATATAGTTGATTGCCTGGCTGCTATTGTCAAAGAGCTCAGTTACTTTACCTGGCTTGTTATTCCTGATAGTCACGTCCGAATATCCAAAATCGCTTTGAATGGATATGAATGGGTAAATGAAAGCTTTTCTGGTTGTAAGCGAAGAAAGTTTTATATCCGCTACATCGTGCTCAGAAAATGAACTTTCTAAAATCCGAGAGAATAAGCTTTTATGAATGATTGTGAATTGAAGTCCGGTAAAGCTTTCGGTCCAATAGAGTTGGCTGCTTATGCTAAAAGTGCTCCTAAGCCAGCTGACCCCGCCGGCCACCAAATTAATACCAAGCTCGCGTGCTATACCTATATTAAAAAGGAGCGTATCGGGATGGTAGTGTTCCGTGAATTTGTGATCATCCTCGCAAAGAATTATGAACTGAGATTCTATTTCGAAGTTTGACTTAATAACGTCAGTAATTGTTGACCAAAGCCCCAATGCACCTGTTGGCTGGCTTATTGCTTCAACAATTTTAACCGAAAATTCGGTCCTGCCTGCGAATTCCGACAGGATGTGGGTTTTCCTATCAGTCCTGTGTCTGAGATTAATAACAAAGGTAGGGATCGGGAACATCAATAGCCACGGTTGGGCAGGCGGGGAAATGTGTTCCCCGCCTACTATTAGCTATTACATATAGCTCCAATGAGGTTACAGCTACATTGGGTGGTACCTGATGGAGCGTAACACAGTGCCGACATGCCGCTACCGTCATAACATATACCACAGCTTCCGCTGCCAGCCATGATTTTTTTCATTTCGTCTCTTGATAGCCGATCTGTTAGATTGTTAAGTTTAATCTTCTTCATGTTTGTAAAATATTAAGTTATAGATATATTAAACACAATTGTAGACTTTCTTATTTACCCACCAATTGGCCCTATCTGTTGTGTTAGTGTTGCGGATGACGGCCCAGCAGCGTTTGCACTCACAATTGTCCCATCTTTGATTTATAAATGTTCATCTGGGAATGGCTGCGAGGAGATAATGCCTCCAGATAATTTAGATTATCAGTCAAGGATTGATTTAACTGGATTCCAGGGGACAATGCCCTACTATCAACAGCTGTTTCCCGGTATCAACGTAACGATCAATGGAAAGAAACATAAGTTAATGTCTGAAGTATCCTTAAAATGTTCGATTAGTTTTTTGATGATGGGAACGATTTAATCGCATTAATCGCAACGAATTAATTGTTGCGCTGTATAGTTGAATCGCTATGATTGTAAATGTATCAATTGAGTTACAAAATTCCAAAAAAAAATGTTTTTGTCCCTTTTGTCTGACCGCCTTCTATATGTCATGCTGCGAATATTTATACCTTGCAGATTATAAGGTTAAATGACTCATTCCGTATTCAACAGGATATTAAAAATCAAGCTTTCTAATTCGAAGACTGTTGCATTCGATTTAAGCTGGTTGCTAGTATATAGCTGTCAACGCTTTTTGGACGAGCTACGCCGATAATAGCCCTTCTTTTTATACGCTTGGTTTCCATCAGATAGCCGATATCTGCTATTTTAATGCTGCCTCTTACGATTTTGATCACTTTCGTCGATTTTTTTTTCGAAAGCCTTGCCACGCCCCTGATGCTGGTTAATAGCATTTCCGAGCACAAACGAACCGTCATTATCCTTCCAAAAACTATTTAGCTCAGTCGAAACATCGATCTTAGTAAGACTTTCTTCCTGTAACTCTTTTTTATGAGAAGGAACACCGTGGCAAAACTCATTATTGACACTAACCAAGTCCATCCTGTAAACCAGTAAGTAGCGAGCGGTGCTGACTTTGCTTTCCATGATGTACATTTATACTGACAGCAAGTCGTCGACCACAATCCGCTAACAATTGTTTTCGAACAGACATCGCAACGGGTTAAAGGCTCGAAAGAAAAAATACGGTTAACATCGGCAAGCCAGTTCGAAATTCATAAATTTGACGAGAGGAATCGATCAAAATATAACAAAGTCGATCATTTCGTCTGGTAACCTGGTTGGTGAAGTTTGGAATACTACTGTTAACGAGGCAGTTAGGCGATAAAATTGATCCCAGCGGGATCACAGAAAGCGCACTAAGGTGCACTTTTTTGTTTTAAATTTCTCTGAAAATCAGCTGGTTTCAAAAATTCTGAATCAACGCCAAAACTTGTGGAGTGCATAGGATTTTTCTAGGTTTGTGCTTTCAATCAAACCATTTGTTTGGAGAGTTCCCCGCCGCTGTTGGTTAGCGTTTCGCAAAGGAAACCCAATACGGTTTCTGACCGGTATAAATCAACATTTCTTTCCGGCCTCCATCGCCTACTATACGGTGGGCGACCCTGCATTTAACTTAATCGCGCGGCTGGTCATGCTCCCGCGGGTCATTGTCTCTTATATTTACCATAGTCGGCTCAGGCAGCATAGCCTGATCAAGGCTTGATTCCCAACCATAGCAATTAATTAGCTGGAAACCATGACAAACCAAGAGGCCTTAGAACTAATCGGTGGCGGTGCCAATGGCGAGCATGCGCAGTACTGGTTAGATTTGGGTTGTGGAACGGGGACTTTCACCGAAGCCTTGGCGACGATGCTGCCAGCGCACAGCAAGATTACCGGCGTGGACAAAAACAACCAACAGCTTCCGCCGCACATGGGCAACCAGGTTTCGATCAAATTTATCGAGGCCGATTTTGAAACAGAGGCGTTGGAGGTGGCTGGATTAGACGGGATCCTGATGGCGAACTCCCTTCATTTCATCAGGGATAAAGAATCCTTAATCCGGCGCCTGGAAAATCATTTTAGTAAAGGTAGAAGGTTTTTGATTGTCGAGTATGACACAACAGCATCCAATCCCTGGGTGCCATATCCTATTGACTTCAAAGGTCTAAAAAGCCTTTTCGACCGTGTCGGGACTTATACGATATCAAAACTTGGGGAGCGCAGGGCATTGTATAGTTCCGCGATGCTCTATGGTGCGCTGGTCACTTCCCCCGATGAACCAATAAGCTGATCGAAAACCGAGGCTTCAACACATCAAGGAGCAACTGCCTAATTCAAGCTTTCACGGTAGCACACGGTCTATGGTCACAATATATCAAGATGTCGGGCCACATAGTAGCTAGGCACCAATGGCCGGAAGCCGGTTTTCCTGCGGAGTTTGGAAATATCCTGAACACCTTGGAAAGGGTCGTTAAGCGGGCCTTCGGTTCCATCAAAGGTATCGGCTGCTTTTCCGACAGAATCAGCCAGTTCGTACAAAGTGATTGGCGCGTCGTCGGCTACGTTGAAGATCTCGCCATCCAACCCTTCGGTGGTGAGCAGCAGGACCAGTGCCTGCGCGACATCCAGGTGATGTACCATATGCATGCGCGATCCTGAATGCATATTCAGCTTTTTAATATATGGGATTATTTCGGCGATGTGCGGGTCTTTATCTCCGTAGACGAAGCCAAGACGCAGGATACGGACGTCAAATCCCTGGTTTTGCTGCATGTCTAACAATTCCTTTTCTGCGGCAATCTTGCTGGAAGAGTAAGCGCGCGGATCGTTGATATCCACCCGTTCGTCTTCTTTTGCCGGGCGGTGGTAACCCGAACCATACACATTCGAGGTACTGGTAAAAACAAATCGTTTGACACCGGCCTCATGTGCTGCCTGTGCCAGTGCGATACTTCCCTCGCGGTTGGTTTTGATGATACCTTCATTATCTGTAAAGGTCCGGAAGAGTGCTGCAAGGTGGATCACGGCATCCATACCAGATACGGCTGCTGGCAAGGTAGCTGGTTCATACAGGTCGCCGGTTATGGGTGTCGCGCCGAGTTCTATCAAACTGCCGGCCTTTGCAGCGTCCCTAACCAATATGGATACGTCATAGCCTTTCGCTATCAGGCGTGGCACTAAACGGCTTCCTACCTTTCCTGTTGCTCCTGTTACTAAAATTTTCATTGTTGAATGATTTAATAATGATAAGGCAAAATTAGGCCGCAGTCGGGCGGGCAGCCAATCAATATCAAACCAATCACTATGATTTTCAAACCTTGCGGAAAGTATTCGGTGTGCTACCTGTCAGCCGTTTGAAATAGTTATTAAAGTAGGCTGGGTATTCAAACCCGAGCGCGTAAGCGATCTCGGCCACGGACCAATCACTGTGTTGCAGCAGCGCTTTTGCTTCGGCAATAATCCGTGCGGATATATGCGCCGAAGTGGTTTTGCCCGTGGTTTCCCTGACAGAACGGTTCAGGTAATTGACATGTACATTTAAATGCCTGGCATAGTCCTGCGGACTGCGCAAGCGGAGCGGCTCGTCGCTGCGTTCTATCGGGAACTGCTTTTCGAGCTGCTCAGTGAAGAGATGTGCAAGCCGGCTTTCGCCATTTCGGAAGGTAGCGCTATGCTGCGCGGGCTGTATTCGAAGGGCCTCGTGGATGATGAGCGCCATGTAATTTTTAATCAGATCGCCCTTATGAAGATAGTCGCCATCGTACACTGACAGCATTTTTTCAAAAAGGCCAGTCATAAATGCGGCTTGTTCTGTATTTAGGGATACAACCGGATTTTCCCCGACCCTGAAAAGCGGGGAGTCCTGTAAGTCCCGGCCATTGAGGAAGGTTTCGGTAAAGATACAGGCGTAACCACTGGTACGGTTGATGCGGCGGACAAGCGCGTGTGGTACTTGCGGGTTCACGAAAAAGAGTGCGGTTCCTTTGATTTCCACTAGCTGGCCACCATAATTAATAGTCATCTCGCCATTGACCAAACCCATTTTGTAAAAGTCGCGCCGCCCGGCTTTGACCGGGACTTCTGTTGATTCCGGAAGGGCGTGAACTTTAAAACCTTTGAGTCGAAGGTCTACCTCATTCAGCCAGGGCATTCCAGTTCTTTCTTCATTCAGCATTTGGCAAAGTTAATAAAATCAATCCTTTCCCATTCTTAAATTGATTTACCCTAAACGAATGTTTTTACGTGAACGAAGCCCTGAATTCCATCGGAGAAGGCGCGATACTGGTGCGCTGGGCTCCAAGGACCTCTTCCATGGTGCGTCCAGGTTTCCCCGCATTCGAATTGCCAATTAACCCGGAAGAGCTGTTGGCAGCTGCTCATGCAGGATGTTTCACGATGGCAGTCAGCTATGCATTGACTGAAAGGGGAATAACTCCAACCTCACTATGCGGAAGCGATTGTATCCATGGACGGAACAGGTATTACCGGGGTGCATCTTGCAATAACCGGAATTGTTCCGGGCGTCAGCTCAGAAGAATTTGGCTCGATCGCGAAAGGCACAGAAGAGAATTGCTTAATTTCGAAAGTATTGAAGATACCTGTAACATCAGAAGCGGTACTTGTCGTTGAATGATCACGGACTATAAAAAATTCAATTTGTTCGGAAAAACGCTTATTCAAAAGGTGGATTTGAAGCCGCCTTTTGAATTTTCATTTCCGGTAGCGGAGCAGGCTTGCTTCCTGTATATGTTGAAGGGCGAGATGGATTATCAATCAGGAGATGATCAATTGAAAATTAAAACGCAGCAATCCTTATTGTTGAACTGTCTGAATTCCGGCAAACATATTCAAAGCAACGATTCAGACACGAATGGTGAAATAGTCATTGTTACGTTTCACAAGGATATACTGAAAAGAATTTACGACAGGGAAATACCTCAGATTTTTAAGCCAAACAATCAGGCATCCAATCAATCCAGAGGTACAATCAAGAATGATTTCCTCATTCAAAAATACATTGACGGGCTTCTCTTCTATTTTGAGAATCCCACTCTGGTGAATGACGAAATTTTGGTTTTGAAGCTGAAAGAAATCATCCTGCTTTTGGCACAAACGCAAGATGCGGAGACGGTGCAAGTCATACTGTCCCAGCTCTTCTCTTCAACAACCTATACCTTCAAACAGGTCATAGAAGCGAACCTGTTCTCTCAAATCGGCGTAGAAGACCTGGCACAAAAAAGTAATCTGAGCGTTTCTTCGTTTAAACGGGAATTCAAGAAACTTTACCATGATTCCCCTGCCAACTACATCAAAACCAAGCGCTTGGAGAAGGCGGCGGAGTTGCTGCGTGCTTCCGGTGAGCGAATTACGGATATCGCTTTTGATTGTGGTTTTAATGACCTAGCAAACTTTACCAAAAGTTTTCGTGACAAGTATGGAGCCTCCCCATCTCAGTATCGATCGACACAGCAAGAATAATCTCAAATGTATTGACCTCGATATGATGTGGCGTTTCCGTGACCCGAATTGCCAAATATCTGAGCCAATCCATAAAATGATCCTGTTGTGATTAGCCCAACTTTGCGTCATTAACAAAACGCAAAAATTATGGGACTCTCTTATTTAGGTATTTTTCACACAGTGATTGGTGTTATAGCCATTATCGCTGGCTTAGTATCCCTGTTCAAAAGTGCCAAAATTGATTTAAAGAGCTGGTCAGGGAAAATCTATTTCAATTTCACCCTTGTTGCTTCACTGACAGCTTTGGGGTTATCCAGTGTCAAAGGTGTCAATCCCGGACATATTCTCGCACTGTTCATTGTGATTCTGATAGTGGCGGCTTACTATCTATTTGCAAAGAAGCCGGGAAACAATCGGTCGCGGTTTTTTGAAAACTTTTTTCTTTCATTCAGCTTCTTCCTTTCGCTGCTTCCAACTGTAAATGAAACATTTACCCGCGTTCCGGTAGGACATCCGCTAGCTTCCGGGCCGCAAGATCCATTAATCGCAAAAACGATTCTCATACTTTTTATCCTGTTTATTGGAGGTTCGATTTTGCAATACAGGAAGCAGCGAAGAATGTGTTAATCACATCAATACTCACCACCCAGGCGCGGAGAAACATTGATGCCACTTTTGAGGCAGATGAACGGATGGGGAGACAAAAATCGCCCCGTCATTACGTCGTTTTTCCGGGACCTGGTTTTCGGTCACAATGATATGCAGCAAAATTCTGGAAAAGGCTTGTCGGGAAAATGTGGTTACGAAGACAGTATGTTCTTTTCGATAAGCTTCCGCAAGCGCTGGTCATTCTGATCTCCCCACGCGCCGATCGCACCGATGACGGGAATCAGTGATTTTCCGAAATCGGTAAGATAATATTCTACTTTGGGCGGAACGACCGGGTAAATAATTTTCCCGACCAGCTCGTGGTTTTCAAGCTCTTTCAATTGCACATTCAACACCCGGCGGGATGCATCCGGAATTTTCCGTTGCAGCTCGCTGGGGCGTTGGAAGCCCTGGTGAATGAACCACAAAAGCCTCATTTTCCATTTGCCATACAGCACTTCACCGATCAGGTCGAGCCCGCAATTCAGGTTGGGCATTGTCTTTCTTTCGTACATCCTGCAAATATAAACATATGCCTTTGGCGGTTCAATAGGGATAAATTTATCCCTATCTGAATCGTAAATCCGTACTTGTCAGCAGGTAGCATTGTGCTGAAATTTGTCCTAAACAAAACCAGCAAAGACATGGATTTCAATTTCGACAACGAACTAAAAGACAAAATCGCGCTCGTAACCGGGGGATCAAAAGGCGCCGGAAAAGCCATTGCAGATCGGCTTTTGAAAGCAGGTGCAACAGTGATCATCACAGCCAGAAACAAGCCTGAGGAAGATAATGGTGTTCATTTCATATCGGCTGATTTAAGCAAACCCGAAGGCACCCAACAAGTCGTGGAAGAAATTCAGAAACGATTCGGGCGACTGGATATTCTGGTCAATAACCTGGGCGGCTCGGAAACGCCGGGCGGCGGCTTTACGGTGCTCACCGACGAACATTGGGAAGAATCCCTTCAGACCAATCTACTGGCGCCCGTGCGACTGGACCGTGGCTTCCTGCCCGGCATGATCGAACGCCGCGGCGGTGTGATCATTCACATTGCGTCCATTCAGGCGAAGTTGCCTTTGTACGATTCTACATTACCTTATGCGGCAGCGAAAGCAGCTTTGGTCAATTACAGCAAGAGCCTGTCAAATGAAGTCACCCCGAAAGGCGTACGTGTGCTCACCGTTTCGCCGGGCTGGATCATGACGACGTCGTCAACCCGAATGCTGGAGCGGATTGCCCAAAGTTCGGGTGGTACAATAGAAGAAGCAGAAAAAAGCGTCATCGACGCATTGGGAGGCATTCCGTTTGGCAGAGCGGCCTGGCCGGAGGAAGTTGCCGAGTTGGTCGGTTTCCTGGCCTCGCCCAGAGCAGGCTATCTCACCGGGACCGAATACATCATCGACGGCGGCACAGTCCGCACGATTTAGGCTAGCATTGACCATTTTACTTCATTCTCATTTTTTCAATACCAAAATCATTTGTTTAACAACATAAACCATTCATAATCATGAAACTTCCTGAAAACATAGCAGGCTTTATCAAAGCGCAAAATGATGCCGACGGCGCAGCATTTGCCAGTTATTTCACAGAACACGCAACCGTTTTCGACGAAGGCTCGTCCTACTTGGGAAGACAGGAAATCAAACAGTGGATCCGAGAGGCGACCGAAAAGTATAATATGCAAGTGACACCCGTTGATTTCAAGCAAACCGGCACAAAAGGAACACTTACCGTGGAAACAAGCGGCACGTTTCCGGGCAGTCCGGCAATGATGCATTACCACCTTGATATGGAAAATGCATTGATTAATTCGTTGAAAATTACAGGGTAATATCCCTGTTACATTAAATTCAACTCTGAGCTTGAAAAGTTTGCCAGAAACTAACTTAAAGATTGGGCCTGTGAAGCAAATCATTGCTTCACAGAAACCGCAATCGGCCAGCAGAATATTCTTACACAGACCTTTATTCATATAGCCAGTACCGGATGAAATGGCTTTATGGATACCTTTCCGTGTTATTCCGCAAGTAAACTGGGACCAAACAACCTTTAACCGTCTGACCCAACTCTCCTATCCTGTGGACTAGATTTTTGTAAATTGCAAATACTCGGAAACTTCCAGTTACAGAATATGAACCCATTACCGGAAAAGGATATAATCAAATTTCTCAAAGACAACATTGAGCCCTCGGAAGACAGTTCTTCGGGTTGGGGGTACAGCGCTTCGGTTACGTTGATAGATGGAACCCTTCTCCCCTGTGTTATTTTTCGTAACACGGCCACCGTTGTCAACTTGGCAATGAGGCGTTTCAAGGAAGAGCAGACAGGCAAAACTATTTTCGCAAAAAAGAGTGGCCTGGGGTATCCGGCAATAGTTAAAACGTTTGTCGCAGGTGGAAACCGCATAAATCACTATGATATTGCAGGCATACACAAAAGCAGATTTGCCTTTCCGCTGAGTGTTCAAAAGCAGATAAAAGGCGAGACATCTATGGGCTGGACTGCCTTTGTAGCAAAGTTTAAAGACGGCCGACTCCTAAGCTTCGGGACAACGTGGAGGATAGATTTTTTTGATTTGCCCCCGGATTACGAGGTAGAGGATATCGACGAGATCATAAACCACAGTTACCTGTCAAAAACAACGGGGGTGGTTGCACTCCGTCCTTCCTCTGACAGGTCGGTTAAACAAAACGATATGGAGAAAATCTATCGCGACAGGCCGTATTTTGAGTGTTTTTTAGATGGCTTATAATCTGATGGCTATGAAAAGTAAGCAAACGATGTTTTTTGCTGCGTTTGAGGATTTTGAAGAGATATTACGCGATTTTGAAGCGTCGATCGATATTTGCTATTACAAGGCTGGCCTACTTGATACAGAATTGATACCTGTATACGATTCATTGTTTGAGGCCCCGCATGTCGGGATCGCGGTGTCAGGAGATTGGAACAGGCTCGATACATACTTAATATTGAGAAAATCAATACCACTGGAAGTCAGGGTAATTCCTCAGAAAAGCGGAGGAACAAAATTTGCGGTTGACCAAATGAGAAATGCAACATCAATTGAATTAAAGCTTGGTGGAATACTTGAAGGGAGGAAAGGTGTTATCGTCGCTGGTAGAGTTGCAACAATCTCAGACGACAAGTACTCGCTGGAAATGTACGGTTTACTTTCTAGGAATTTAAAGAAAGTTTTTAAACGGATAGGCGCCTTTTACGTTGGGAGAATAGCCGAAGAAAAATTGAAGGAAGGTTGGCGCTTAGTTACAAATGAAAAACTTCCGAAAGAGCATGACCTATCCTTTACCGAAGGGTATTGACGGAAATTTAAGCAAAGACCACATCAGTTTTTGCAATTAACACCACTGATAAATTCGCGGCCTACTTTGAAGGCCTACTCTTTTTGTAGAAATGGATTTTGTCTGGTGTAATATTATCTTCTGAAACAAGAGAGCAAACACTGGCGGATCGCCTCGGGCAAAATATAAGCGTTCTAAAAAGTGACAACGAATGACAAAAACTAAACTGGATAAGAAAGAAAAACAGGCAGAACTCGAAAAATACCGAGACCTAGTCATTGTGACACTTGATTATCATCTCAGTGACAAGGGCATGCATATCAGTACCGCCGACTTTGACTCTACTAACTATTACAGAAGGCTTAAAGAGCAAACCGAAGAGCATTACCAAACAGGGCGACTAACAAAGCTAAAACAATGGTTTCGTGATTTGACAGAAATATTCGTAGAATGCGGTGATTTGACCTTCAACAGGTATCTTCTTGAAAATACAAAGCATGATGTGAATATTTTTCAATCACACTTCCATAGAGTCGAAAAATCGATTAGCAAAGGAAAAATTTCGACTGACAATCAGTTTTATGAAATCAACATCATGTTAGATCAACTTTGTCAAATTGAGCCGGTCGACAGTGAGAAAATCAAGGTCTTGAACAAGCTCATTAGGGACTATGAGGACCAAAAATCGAAGCAGACGAAGAAACCAAACACATAACTCAGATCCTCTATTCCTCCGAGGTAATGTACATAAGAGTCCGTTAAAACGCACTTCGATCGATTTATCACTTGCTCGGGTAGTGCCAGGTAGACCCTGATTAGCGGGAAAACCGAAAGATCAAGCCC
>CABHOV010000132.1 GCA_902168185.1 uncultured Bacteroides sp. | reverse complement strand
TACCAACTGCCATAGCTATTTTAGAGAAGTATAAAGACCATCCCGCATGTATAGTCAAAAATAGAGCCCTACCTATATTAAGTAATCAGAAGATGAATGAGTATCTGCATGAAATTGCAACAATCTGTGGTATAAATAAAAAAATGACCTATCATACAGCGAGACATACGTTTGCCACTACGGTGACACTCACGAACGGTGTACCAATTGAAACTGTTAGTAAAATGCTCGGTCACCGAAATCTAAAGACTACACAACACTACGCAAAAATTGTAGATACCAAAATCAGTGAAGACATGAAAGCACTTAAATATCGAATGCAGCAGAAAATCATAAAATGATATTCAAAGTATGCGTTAATAGAGTTAAACCGTTGAAAAACCTTACTTCAACATTAATATCACCACTTGGATTTTTAATAGTTTGCATGAATTCAGCTGACATTCTTTGAGGTGGTGGAGGTGGTGGTAAGCCACTGGAATTCACCTCAGGGCATGGACATGCAGGGAATATCTTAACAAAAAGGTCACCGTCTACACGTACTCTTTTTTCAAGCATATTTTATGATCGAAGACCGTAGTCGAGCCATCCAAGATTTAATTCATCTTGAAGTTCGTTAGAGTTATATGAGTAATTTTGATCAGTGCTGTTTTCACGTTGGTACGAGTTAAAGGTCAAAACAAACGGATAGTAATCATCAGTTTGTATAACAGGTGTTTTTATATGCTCTACAGTAAAATCAATATACCTCCACTTCAGTACTATTCTCGTTGCTTAAGTAAATATATACATATCCTGGTTCTTTGATCATAATCTTGTCAAAGTATAACCTTTCGTGAGCAGCATCCTGTCCATTCTCCTTTGCCCTGGTGGATATACGTTTAAAGCCAAAGTCCAAGACAATAGTCATCGTCTTCTCAAAAGAATATAGTTTAGATAGGTTTTTGGTCCGGAACCATTTTCAGTATCATGATTAAGAGGAACGAGTCGCTATTACAGCAACTAAAATTTCATACACCATTTGTAAGTTTATTTACAAATTCTCAATTGTGGTTTGAAACAGATCATCTCTTCTCACGACTTTAAATTCGTCAAGCTTTTTATAAAATTGATTTTTATCCAACGGGCCTATTACTCCTTCTTCCACGTTGTAAGGATGTTGCACCTCAATCGGTATAATGTAATAATTCGTTTTTCCATCTGGCCCGTCTGGGTGTTGCTTTGCATATATATATAGCGAATCGTGACCTATGGAATATACAGTTGCAGGCACAACGCCGATAAAATCACCATCATTTGAGATTTTATAACTAATGTCCATTTCTTGATCGGAATCTACAGCGACCAAGAAAAAGTCTCCGACGATGCGCTCCTTATGGACAAAATCTTGGCATGATATACATGTAAGCATAGCGATTACTGCAAGTAATATTTTATTTATCATACTATGTTTATTTTTTAATTGTTTCAGTCCATATATAATATTGATACATATTCCCCCCGGGTTCGAAGGACTCCCTGCTCCAAGAAGGGCCTATGCCATATAGCAAAGACTTCGTACTACTGTTATTCCAAAGAACGAACGTCAAACTTTTTCCATTTGGCGAAGCATATATATTAACTGTATAACTTCCTATAAATTGTTCTATTGGATCAAATCCGGCACGTATCAGTCCCTCAATGCCAAAATCACCTTTAAAATTAGTTACGCTAGCATTTTTATAATTAGCTGCGCCCTTATACTTATTATAAAAGAAATCTCGCGCCTTATTCACCTTCCAAGCATTTTTCATATTAGCTGTTACACCATCGTTGTAGAAAGATCTTGTTTCTGGTCCGTCACCGGACACCCAATCTCCGACCATACCGACAGCTACAGATAAATCTTTACTGAAACCATCATATATTTTTCTTGCTTTATCATAGACATCGTCATAAGTATCCTTCAACTTATCATAAGTTTTTGCTAGCTCCTCACACTTTGGACACTCCTGCTGCGCTTGAGTTTTAACGTCTGCGGCAGCATTACTATAACCATGTACACCCTGTCCTCCCATCAAGGCCGCCGTCATTTTTTCATACGTCTTGTTTGCAGCATCTTGCAGTTTTAGATACCATAAATACCGTTGAGCATGTTCCCCATCCATATAGGTATTTCCGCCATTCTCAACAATGGACATTCCATCAGGGTCAATAAAGCGCAATGGATTATTGGCAGTGTAGTTATAAGGACTTAGACGCTGGTATTTCTCCGCCAAAGGATCGACTACACCCCATCGGCCAATTTCAGGCATATACATACGAGCCCCATAATCAAGCCAACTAAGATTCATCTCATCCTGCAGTTCTTTCCCATTATATAATTGATCCTGTTGAATAGTACTTTCGCGTTGATAAGAATTAAATGTCAATCCAAATGGATAATAATCAGCAGTGTGTATAACTGGCGTTTTAAAATGATCAACACGGAAGTCATCGAAATATACTTCAACAGCAGTCGGATTTTCATTGCTGATATAGGTATATAAATAACCAGGTTCCTTGATAAGGATCCTCTCAAAGTATAGTCGGTCATGTTTTACATTCTGACCACTTTCTTTCGCGGCAGCACTTATGCGTTTAAAACCAAAGTCCAAAACAGTAGTCATCGTCTTGTCAAAGAGAATATAGTTTAGATAAGCTTTTGGTCCAACGCCACTTTCAGTATCATGATTAAGGGGAACAATCGGTAATACAGAAGAACCGATGCTACCGGCAGCTCCACCATCTATTATGGTCCCAGGTGCGGCAGTACCCTGTGCGATCGATGTCATTAGCGTTTGTAATGCCGCTGACCAGTTGTTCTGATTGGTGTCGAGATATTTTGCATAAACCTCGATATTGATCATATCACCGGTCATCACGCTTATTGACTTTGCCAATCCATACTTGGCGTTGGTATTACCTCCCGTCAGTCGTGTTGCATACTCAGTCGTAACATCAGAATAGTATTCATCTGTATGATTCCACAGAGCATGGTTTACCTTTATAGCTTCATCATAGTATAAGAACTGGCTGGATTCAGTTTCCTCATTCCAATCTTCAAAGCTGGCATGATTCCAATCAATGTCCATTGCTGTTGTGAACGTCACTCTGTTATTTCCCAAATGATCTTTAATCGTGTACTGGTATTCGGGCGAATGTAACAGTGATTCTAGTTCAAATACTTCAATTTCATTCACTGACAATATTTCCCCAGCGACAACTGTATTCCATGCAATGCCAACCTCCAATTGTGTACCGGTAGGAATTGTTACTTCCTGCTCAACCCAGTACTCCGTTACAGCATTCACGCCACGTTCAGGAATCATTGCGCCCGGCCAATTGAAAACAGTACCATTTGACTTGAGCAATAAGTATGCAGGGCTACTCGAAGCCGCTGTACCTTTTTCCCTATATGCTTTCACGCGTATAAGATAGCGATATCCAGGAATAACACCGATTGCTGCACCAACAGACGACATTCCGCCTCCTGTCACCCCAGTGGAAGTAGCACGAACATACTTCTCCGTTCCATTATCAGTAACCGATGTCAAACTCACATCTACCGGAATCATTCCAGTTGTTGTCTCGCAAGCATTTGTATATAGTAATACCTTCCTTGCAACTACCGCTCGCGCTTCATCGTGATTTATAAATTGTAGCGCGTCATTCTCATAAAATAAATCGCCAACGTAGTCAGATTGCGATGTTGACATTCCCTGTGTTATGACTTGAGAAAGCTTACGACCCGTTGCATCGTATATATACCGGGTTGAATTACCGCCCTTCTGAATAAACTCTGGAAGATTCAGAAAGTTGTAGGTCATAGAGGTGGTAATACCTTTATTCTGATCGGTAACCATGTTACCGTTATTATCATAGGTGTAGTCGTTCCCTGTATTCGTTCCATCTACAAAACCTCCATAATCGTCACCTGAATCAGCAACTTTCAACAACCGATTTGTGCCGCTATAGATATATACCAGGTTATCCAAAGCTGTGCCAGAACCGCGCTCGTCATAGCGCTTTAGCGTAAGCATATTCCCATTCAGATCATAAGTATAGCCTGTTTCGCTAAAACTGTTTCCGGTTGGTGTTGCCCAAGCTGCGCTCTTTTGTTTAAACGTTGCATCTGTGAGACGGCTCATAGCATCATAGTCATATACATATGCTTTCTCGGCGGGCACATCACTCAAACTACTCCATCTAATTCCACTCACATTCCCATTATACTGAACTTCGTTATTTATGCCTATTTCGCTGCTATAACCTATCTCCATTCCAAACAGATCATGAGAGTACCAGGAATCGAGAGTCGCGTCATTCACATTATCGGAAAGATCACTTTCATTAATTTTTGTCAACCAGCCACGAATGTTATAGCGGTAATCAATTGATTGTAAAAAAACGGCAGGGCTTTCACTGTCCAGTTTCTTATCAACCAGTTGCCCAAGTTCATTATATTCGCTGGAAGATGTAGGTCTTTCGTATGGGTTGTTGTCGATTTGATGCCAGGTGTTTAACAATCTACCGGCATGATCATATTTAAACCTTCTCTTTATCTGTCTCGAACTTTCTGTAAAAGATGTGCGTACTCCGACAACACTGGAATTACTTGACGTCAAACTAATGTCTACGCGAAGCGCTGTTGATGATGGCGTCGCGGAAGTATATTGAAAGACACCATTATGGTAATATGTAACTACAGCACCATTTCTTTCTACTCTCAGCACATCACCTGATTTGACACCTATAAGAGTATACTTTGGGGAATTGTTTTCAAATACATTTACTGTGCCCGTGCTTAAAATGTTAAACCCATAATTGATGTTATCACCAGCTATATCTGGATTAGAATCATTTAGCCCTATCACCCGGGTTGTATTTAACTCTGATATTGTAAATTCCAACCAGCCGTTTTGCCCCGCAGCAAGCTGTTGTCGTGATGCCGCCCCTGAAGTCGAGGTACCGACTCTTTTGATGATATTACCAATGACTTGGGTACCAACCTGGTCTTCCCACATAAAATCCCGCTCAGTATAAGTCGTTTTTGTTTCTAACACCTTGCCAGTAAAATCATACAGCGTGGAGGTTCTATTTTCTCCGCCTTTATAATTATCGATAATCTGCTGAATTAATTGTGACCTATTATCGTAATAGTTGATGCTTTTTAGCCATGTATAGCCTCCTGCAATTCCTCCGTCCAGAACCTTTACCTTCGCGCCTGTAATTTTCCCATTGATTAAGTCTGATTTTACTTGTGGCTGACTATATTTTACTCCATTTACTGTCTCAGTGAGCGCATCATTAACATAATTATAATTAGTACCCCATTGACTTGCGAAGCTATAGTCATCATAGTATTGTATAGACAAAAAATTAAGAGGGTTACTTTCGGGCGGATATGATTTATTATCATATCCGTGAATTTGAGTCGAGGCTGATGGGTTAAAGGTCTCAAACCACGCCCCCCCATTTGCACCTAAATTATTATAGTGATCATTTACTCGTGTTTGCATTGAGGCTTGTGTCAATGCAACGTCTGCCGTGTAAATGCCACTCAGTACGGGCCTGTCGAACTTATCATATTTAGTGAATGACCAATATCGGTTTGTCCCCTTTCTTTGCTCACCATCTTGAGTGAGTACTAAACGGTCACGGTCATCATATACCATATAAATTACAGATGCGCCGGGAACGAGCTTCTGAGTCATTCGTTTGCGGCTATCATAGGTATAACGAAAGCAATAATTCCCTATAGCGGAAGAAGCCGCAAAAGATACACGGATACCCTTTATAGTAGAACCATTTTCATTTAAGGCAAAATCTGCTAACAGGCTCCCGGTCGATGATGTGCCCGAGGTTGATTTCAGTAAATTATCAACATAGTAATTTACCAAATTTGCCTCACGCGATATGCGCACGATCGTTCCGGTAATATACGAGCCTAGATCAGCTCCTTGTGTACCGTTCTCCCAAATATATACCTTACCATTACTATTGAATTCAAGCGCATATTGAATGGTGGTGCCTGTATTTACATTTGTAGCCGCAAGACCTATCATGCGTGACTTGTTGGTTTCATCAGCACGCATTTCCACCCATCCGTCCTCGCCAGCAGGAAGTGTCTCACTGGATATACATCCGGCATTACCATAACCACTGGAGGCTGTCTTAGTGATGTTGTTCAGGTTCTGGCCTGTACCAACACTAACCCCAACCATACTTGCCAATATAGGGCTCGTTACTTTCGTTGTCAGCGAGTTTATACCCTCAGGTTGGATAACACCCACCAGGTTAGCAAAGTCATCATAGACGTAGTACGTCTGAGCATAAGTTGTAGACGTGGCCTGAATCTTCTTCAGAATAACTTTTCCTTCCTTATCTTTATATTCAATTGCCTCATTTTGATGTTCGTCCTTGATACTATTTTTAAAGAGCTGGCCCGCCGGATAGTACACCGCTGGAGTTAAGACAATAGAGCCTAAAGCATTATTTGTGGTTGGATATGTATAGCTAAAGAGAAATACTTCATTCGCTACATTGGTTCCGTAGTTCATCTTGGTGGAATGATCTGTCGATGAATATGAGTTCACTGCATCCGGCTGCCAATCGGCTCCGGGTGCGCCTTCTTTTGCAACCCTGTTTAATGGACTTGGTTCAAAGGTGGTGACGCTATATGGAGCAATATCCCCAGCGACAAGGTTATCGTATTGATAAAAGTTATACTGCCTGCTATTTTTATACTGCGCCTCATCGAGAACATCCTCCTTGTAGGCTCCGTTGCTGCCACTTGTATACGGGAGATATTTCTTTGCCTCTCTTCCAAATTCATCGTATGTGACAGGTAATACCAAATCTTTTTTACTTGGAGATGCCTGCACAGAAACCGTCTGAATCGGCCTTCCAAGTCCGTCAAAAAATTGAGTTGTCTTTGTAAACATCTCAGGAGAAAATTCCGAGGACGACAATTCATTACTACCAGGATGCAGCGGCGTTACTACTGAGATGTAGTTCATATCATCAAGACCAGGTATATCAGGAAGGGTATTGCCAATGCCATCAGTATTTCCAGCTGATTCATAAGCGCCTATATCCAGATCACCGGATGAGCCGCTCAACAAATCGATGAAACGATTAATACCTCCCAAATCATTAGTCAATCCAGCAGGAAAAACAGCTGCATTGCCTTTGTCGATCGCAGGCGAAGCTGATATTACCCGTAAATCGCCGTAATCCGGAACTAAATCATTATAGTCGCTCACCCAGACACCACCCCCTGGATACCACCATGAGGTATATAGCTTATTATCAGATTCATCAAAATGTGCAGAAGATATATAGGACTCTGGTAGACCTGGAG
>CABHOV010000131.1 GCA_902168185.1 uncultured Bacteroides sp. | reverse complement strand
TTGCAATAATACAGTATATATTATACCAGCAAATGCTAACCCACTAAATAAAGAGTTTACAACTCCAAACATATCGCCAACTACTCCAATTTTCTCATAGCTAAACCACAGTATCAGGATGAGTATAATTGCAAACCCCGACCATACTTTAATGACAAAGACAAGTATCTTAGCCTCGGTTTTTGGATTATCAATATCTAATCCAAAGAATAATCGCTTCGGCATTTCCATAACAGGTAAACAGCTAGAATTTATTATACCTCAATATAATTTTTTTTTAGTCACTAGGTAAAATAAATTTTAAAACATTGTTTGCTAGTCAAATCACAGGCCGAGCCCCTTTGGTACATACATCAAGTTTTTGGTTTACCGAGACTCTCCTATTAATCACACTATTTATATACATGAATGACAACAAGGTAAAAACATGAAATTAGGAGTCATAAAGTTCCTGAAAGAAAGAGCCGTTACGAAAAGAAGGTGATGGCATGATTCAAAAGCAGATATACTCACTCGTGGGAAATCGTAAAAGCAACTAGGAATTTAGAAGGGAAGAGTAACCAGTGAAATAGAACATGCCCCTAACCCTATGCAAGGATTTAGCGACTCTGTGAAAGCATCTTAAACAGTTTTTCTACTCAACATCGAAGTCTATATTAACAGTAAACCTTTTGTCTTCTTCGAAGAACAGCCAATTTACTGAAACTATATCATGCCCATTACTAAATTCCGTAAAGTAATATGAGTAGTCTCCATTTGAAATATGGTCTTCAATACGCCTTGTCCAACTTGGAATGCAATCGTCAACTTTAAGAATAAGCTCGTGGTAAGAGTCATTTGCTTTTTGATGTTCATAACCCGCATAAAAGTCAAGGGTACTATCGGTAGATATACCACTTTGTATTTGTGCGCAAAATGGATTTATTAATGCCACTGAATTTTCCTTTTCATCAATGGCAATTGTTTGTGGGGTTGGATCAGGATTACATGCTTTAATTCCAGCTATTGCTCCAATTAGCGCAGCGATAGCAGTGATAATTGCAGCTATCGCTTGTCCATTTGAATTGCTGTCACTCATAACGGGTACTTAGTTAGGGTATTATAAATTTAATAAAATCAGCAAAACTTCCAAATACTTACCATACTCATTTTTTAGTTATTAACTACTATTTATCTCTTCTGCAACAGAGGAGTATATTAAGATCACATACAGAAACTACGTATATAATAAGAATGTTACGAGTGATACTGATGTAGTTGAACAATACGAGCACAAACGATAGAAAGGTTTATTCAATTAGAAATAATATGACTATGGGGAAGGCGAACGGAAGAGACACTGCCTAAAAAAGTGTGTAAACGTCTAAGCATCTGCGTGAAGGGATCCATATTTTGCACCGCTCTCCGAAGATGTTGATAAATTGATTCACCACCAACTCCAGTTGCGTACGGGTGGCGTCCATCTTCTGATTATCTCTCGTAGCGCCAGGTAAACTGATTTCAGTACGGAAGCATCATCGGGAAGGATATCTTGTTTTGGTATACTTCCTGATTTTGCTATTGAGGTTTTTAATGATGTTGGTCGTATAGATAATCGTCATGATCTCCAACGGAAAGTTGAAGAAGTGTGAAAACTCCTGCCAGTTGGCACAATGGCATAAACACATTGTTGCCAGCCGTACTTTAGTTCATTCGTCTATAGTATATAAGGGTATAGTTTATCTTTTGTCCTCGAAGCTTTTCAGAAGCCAAATCAATTTCGCTGTCCCTTGCCAAGTAAATATTGTGAGTAAATATATCTCCACCATAGCCGTCCGAGACAGTTCTTTTAAATTTAAACCCCTTCTCTTTCATCTTTTTCTTAAATTCTTTTAGAGTCTCTAGTATACCATTCCATTGTCTCTGGTTGCCGTGTCTTGAGGGAAAAGTTTTTTACCAGTAGGAAAATTTCTTTGAAACGAAATTAAACTGTCAGTCGAATAATATTTATGTATCGATCTCCAAATGTCCATTTTAACCTCTCTCAATTCAAACCCTTTCTTGTGACTGAACGTCAATAGCTCTATAGAGTCCATTGTCCTAACGTTAAAAATATCTTCCAAGGAAAGTGTTTGCCCCGTAGCGAAATACGTTGGAAATAAAAGTATAAAAATTGTGATTAGTCGCATGTTTATTTATGATCTGTACTTTGTCGGACTGCTAACAATTAGCTAACCGCATGTCATTCGTGACTTTGAAATCCTAGTGACCAATTCAGTTGAGCCACCCAATATCCACGAAATCTCAAACACCTCAAAATTGTATCATTAATTTCTCAAGTATATTTCTTTTATGTCTTTAGTGGTTTGTTGCTTAAACAAAACAGTTCTTCTTAAGACGAATTATCTATCTACAATGTATACCTGCTTAATAAAGGGTATACAAAATATGAGTATATATATAGCACTATGATGCTTGCCTGTGAAATATATTTTTAGCACACAAGACAATCTTATACCATGATCCTGTTGCTTTTTTCAGTGCATCCTTTGAAGTCAATTGCAATATAGGCAGGATGATTGCGAAATTGAATCTTAGCAAGATCTAATTCTGTGAGTAATAACAATACAATTCCGACTCCTTAACTGAATCTTTTTTAACCAAAGCACGACCGATTGTGTCAAAATACCTAGCAAAGACGCACGCTGTTTAAAAGCGAAAAGCCCAACCATGTTTCGGTTGAGCTTATTTCATTTTACAGTTTCAAATATCATACTGACATATCCATTCGAAATAATTTTTAATTTCTCGTCTTGTATAAAAAATTCTCCACCCATTCCTAAGTACTTACTATAATTTAAGCGACACTCAAATTCACCAGAGTCACTTTTACCTGTTAAAGTTGATTTTGAAATGAATACCCTGACTTTGATGTGGTTATCCTTTTTAACCCTGTACTTGCCTTTATACTGAACAGTTGCAAGGCCAGTGAATTCATTATTGGATTTAAAATCTATAGTGTAAGAAATATCATTAGGGCATGGGTGCAATGTTCCTCTGCTGCTAAAGAGTAATCCTATAAATTTCCATCTTGTGCCAGCCAAAACGTTACTTTTTTTCTGTGCGCTAGCAGCAAAAAAAGACACAAAAATTAAAGCAAAGACAATCTTGTATTTAATACTAACTCCTTAGTTTTTTCTTGAACCAACACTTCTTATCAGATCCGTATATTTATACTTTCTAAACTTTTTTTCCATGTATTCCCGAAATTGATACGGAGATTCCTGATAAGACTTACTACCCTTTAGGTATTACCTTTACTGCTCTTAAAACTCTAGCAGCAATTGAAGTACATCCTTCATAAAAAATGCCATAGTCGGTGGATTTTATGTAAGTCTATTGATTTCATCCAAATTAAGTTGAACTTAAGAACCAAAGAGATACTCCCATATACCACCTCAAACATACAACACCTACAGAATACAGGCCGACCGGTTTAAGCAACACTTGCTAAATTTCGGCCAACTTCGACAACAATGGTAAAACTTCGACAACACTTTGTGTCCGTGGCTTGTCTTCGCTTCATTTCTATTCATGTATGACTTACTGCCTGTACACAGAATCGCATATATACTTTGTATCGATACGCTAATATATACCAACAAACTCATGCAGGTATCGGGTTTCGTACCTGATTGGCGATAAGTCGTACCACAATGGAAATGTTTGGTACTTAATTGGTAGCTTCGTTTAGCCTGCTTTCACTGGTGCATAGATAAGAAGGTTGAATGACGCGACCACCGTAATTGCATATAATCAATGGTGGGCTTCAGTTTAAGTTTAAATGTTTATCTTCGCTCCAACACTAGTTAACGGGTGGATAGATTCTACAACGTGATCCCACCACTGCTTATATGCTAGCGTTAGTGGCA
>CABHOV010000130.1 GCA_902168185.1 uncultured Bacteroides sp. | reverse complement strand
GAAGTAAAGCAATGTGATCAACAAGTGCAATGACGTTAGCGTGTTCAAAACTCTTCTCAATGATCTTTAGATCTTCATCTCTGCCAATAAAAGCTTGTAAATAGTAGCCCATACATAATATTGTTACACTATTAAATCACTTAGCTTTAGTGAGTGCTGAAGGACTATGCGGTTTTATCTCCTATATATTTTCGCGTCCAGCTGCAAAATACAGTAATTTGCAATCTTGACAAGTTTTTCGTTTTCTGTTTCCTTTTACTCCGCGGGACTTGGTGATACACCGAATGCTCTTCAAATATATACACGTTACTTACTAGCCATTTTCATTCGTAGCACTTTAGCAGCGCGTGCCAGTTCATAAAACTGGTGTATCTCATGACGAGTGTTTATATATAGATTAAGCCGCTCTTCAGAGGGCGATGTGGTGCGTACCTCGTTGGTTAAAAAATTAAAGAAAAGCTCACTCAGAAACTCATATGTATGTATACCTACTGAAAGCTCGCTTAAGGCTTCTATTATTTCCCGTTGGCTGGTGTATGAAGTTGCAATTTCGAATTCGCTTTCTGGTAAAGAAAGCCCGACTTTCTTCCTTCCGTCGTTGGATTGTTTATTTTTAGCCATACCTGTTTGTTAGCAGGTATAAAGTAAAAGCTTTGTGATTGATTTTTATATATCCGAAATGGTTATAGCAAGATATTGCAGTACCCTGGTCTATATTTGATTTAGTCCAATGCCCATATCTCCGCCACTTTATTCACCAGCTCTTGCTGTCGTTTTTCAATTATATTTTTAGTCCAGTCCTTGACGTCACAGACCTCTTTCGTCATATCAAAAGACACATTTTTGTTCTTTTTGTTGTAAGCATCTTTCTTTTTATCAAAGTCATAATTTTGTGCAGAGGAATTTTTTCGCCCGCTTAGTAATGTTAAGTTACCAAGCTTGTGAATGAAGTTTTTGTGTTCTTCCTCTGTAAATCGTTCTTTCCAGTATTGATTATTCAATTTTTGAGGTAGTATATGCTCGACTGAAATTGTCCCTTCAAAAATCTTATTAACAGACAAATCCTGCATTTCTTGTTCTATTCTCAGGAGTACTGCGGCGGCATATTGCGTCCCATATAAATCACCGCTTATAAATGAAATGAATTCTTCATTGTTCTTATACTCCTTAATCTTGTTTAGAATATCGGCCCCTGATGCTTCCTTATTAATCAAGTTTATAACATTATAGTATACAGTATTTCTTTGAGTTTTTCCAAGTCGTCTAACCCAACTCTGATATGTTATTTTATCGAGATATTGAATGAAAGTCGCGAGATCGAGATCCTTAATTTTATTATTCATAAAACAAAGTAACGGTGGTATCCATTCGTCATGACTTACTTTACTGAGAGATGAAATAAATCGTCTTACTCGATTGTCTTCGAACTCAGTGGAAGTAATCCTTCTATAGTTTTTAGCGGATCGGATAATGTCTTCAATAAATCCTATTGAAGTGCCACTATATTTATTTAGATACACCTCAAACTCCTTATGTAAAACTTGTGATTGCTTATCTCCTTTAAGAGATGTCCGATGGTGACTTAAAAATACATCATGGTTTGAAATTGGTACAATTTCCTCAAACTCATTCCATTTTTCTTCGAGTATGTCTAGGTGGTAGTCCTCTTTTGTTATATCAAATAATTTATTTTTGATTAAATCCGCATTTGAAAGAGAAAGGCCTCTAGCATTTAGAACATTGAAAAGTCTGTATGCGGATTGAAAGCTGTCCGTTTTGACGTAGACAACATATACATGTTCCAGAAGATAATTTGAGAATTTCATTAAGGTCTTCTCATCTATATTCTTTAGATATTTATTAATTATCTCTGAATTATTTATAAATTTTAATTGAGTTTCTGATAGATCAGTAGAGTCTTTCAATGATTCGCCCATTAATATATGTTTTTTGAAAAAATACTGATCCTGTTGCCTTACGAGTAGCCGCGGAGTTTCTGGTGTTTCTGTGAAAACATTAATTGGTAATATTCTTTTTTGAAGTTCATTTTTGGCTGCATCTCCGATAATCAAGTCCCTTAATTTTGCCAATATTATAGTAAGGGTTGTAAGCCTTTGTTGACCATCAACTATTTCAAATTTTTTATCCTTCTCAATTTCGATTGTTATTATTGAACCGATGAAATATTCGTTCTCACTATTTTCAAATGCTTCAAACATGTCATTTATTAGTTCGTATGCATTAGATTCTGTCCAAGAATACGGTCTTTGATATCTGGGAATTTCATACGTCTTGCTGTCAGCAAATACAGATGTTAGTTTACTTTCTTCTGCTTTCATATCTGAATCTTTATATAGTTAACTTTGAAGGCTGGTGATGCTATGCTAGCAATGTGGAGCTATACTATCAACTTTTCCTTCCCAATAATATTATTTTGTTTCCCAAGCAATAGATCTGCTTTCCGAATGATGGTGGGCACGACAAATATGTGCTATAGCTCAGCAGATTTTAAGTCGCCTCTTTCTGAAAGGACAGTGATAGACTGTTATACTTTCTTTTTGACGACTCCTAGCTACATTACTTTAACCTCTTCGCATCAAAATATACCGTTACTCAGGGATCAGAATTGAATTCTATCCTCTGCCAGAGTGGTTCAAAAAATAGTGGGTATAGGAACGCCTTAGGATGGACGAGGAACGCCTTACCTAGCCTTCAGGATCATTCCGGAAAAATGGTACTGAAATCCAACGATTTTTTAAAAGCCTGGCAATTATGGTAGCATGCCGCTCCTTACATCTTGTTCGCTAATTCCTAATTCTGCTTTGCCTCTTCTTCCATTTTGTGAAGTTTGCGATCTACGCGTATCAGGAATACAACAAAGCCAGTGAGTATTACTACGAGTCCGGCTACTACGGTATATATCTTTCCATCACGTCTCAGGGTGTCGGCCATTTCAACGGGAGTGTTGTCTTGGGCAAAAGCTTGTAACGAGCAGGTAAGTAATATGATTGTGATGAGTGCAATGCTATATTTCATGGTGTAGTCGGGTTAGGGTTCGTAGGCGGAAGAGTATAGTTTTAAACCACCAGCCTGTCATGATAAAGGCGATGATGGCGGTATAGATCACCAGCTTCATGTTGTGCGCGGTGTCAAACAAACGAAACGTAGGGTTGTCGCCACTGCCAGGGTGGAGTGAATCCGTCATGCGCGGCAGTATATATATCAACGGTATAAATATACTAAAGGCAAAAATATTGTAGACAGCACTTAGTCTCGCGCGCTGGGTTTCGTCTTGCAGGCCGCCACGCAATACGAAGTAGGCAGCGTATATCATGAGCCCGATGGCGGTGTTGTTCAGCTTGGGGTCGGTCGTCCAGAAAGTGCCCCATGTAGCGTTGGCCC
>CABHOV010000129.1 GCA_902168185.1 uncultured Bacteroides sp. | reverse complement strand
TGCGAATGATGAATGAGACTTTTGAAAACACAAGTGAGTTGAATAAGCTGGTGAAAAAGCAAGATGGCTTATACTTCATCGACTTCACTGCTGCCAAAGGAGATTCAGCTATCTACTTCAAAGAATATAGAAAACTCAATGCCAAGACCGTTCGGGTATATCTTGGAAAAGAGCGTAAACAGTAAGATGATAATCAACTTGCACATGAATAAGAAATATATTATCCGGTTCTTGAAAGAAGGGCAAAGAGGAGCATATACATTATTGGTAGAAATGTATAGCGAGATCATTACTTCCGTTGGTCCGTCCATGTCTTTACAGATCATTCGGGATGATTTGCAGAAGGAATCAGAGGAGGAACTCGTGCTTAATTACTCCAGCCTGGCGCATGCTATTAAAAAGTACAAACGTAAGGCGGAAACGAAATCAACTGTAACGTCAGAAGCGAGAATGGACAAATGGGAATTTTTGGATGCGCATGAGATTAGCGCGAAGCATTTAACTCCAGGCAAATTCAAATTACCGCAAGTTGATGCAGGTAAAGACAAGGAATCTAAATCAAAGGCAAGTTGAAGCAAACTATCATTATTAAGTGCATTCTGATGCAACGAACAGGTAAACTTTGTGCATAAGGAGCAAGCAATGTTTTCGCTACGCTGAAAACGGCTTGCCCTTCCGGGTATAATACCGTGATCACTTCGTTTGCTTTTTTATAGTATAAATATATAATTCTATGGCACGACCTGCATTAAGTGAAGATAAGAAACGTGTTGTACAGGTAAATATCCGGCTCACGCAAAGCGAATGTGATCAGGTGAATACATTTGCGCAGAGTGCCGGGCTTTCACCCGCCAACTGGATACGCTATAAAATATTTACGGGCAAGTTTCCGCAAGCCAAAGCATCGCCACTCGATGCCGCTATATTCAGGGAGTTGCAGCGCATCGGTATAAACGTTAACCAGATTGCTCATAAACTCAATAGCGATGAATTCCCGTCTGAGCTTCGTCCGGTAGTCCAGGAGCTTTCAGATCTTCTAAAGTATACCATTAAAATTCTTGTTCATGACCGCGGATCTGGTGAAGGGTAAAAGCTTTCGGGGAGCGCTCCGGTATAACCTGGAGAAAGTGCGGACGAAGGGCGCTAAAATACTCGATACGAATTTTAGCAGTGTCACAGAGAATGCCGTTATGAAGGAGATCTTCCTGGTGCGTATGCTACGCCCTGGTTTAAGTAAATACTTTTATCACACCTCACTAAACTTCCCTCAGGAAGAGAACCTGTCAGACCAGAAAATGACAGCGATTGCAAAAGACTTTCTGTATGATAGCGGGTTCACGCAGCATCAATATATACTCTTTCGGCATCATGACGCGGAGCACCCACATGTACATCTTTTGGTAAACCGAATTGGCTTTGACGGAAGTATAATATCGGATAGCAACGATTACGCAAAAGCCGAGGAAATCCTTCGCGGACTGGAGGTCAAGCATAGACTTCGGGAAGTGCCTTCCAGTAAATATACCAAGGAGCGAGCGGTCACTCATGATGAGTTAGAAATGATGAAGCGTACGAAAGCACCCTCTGTTAAAGTAAAATTACACGTTCAATTAAAAAACATCCTCAAGCAGAAACTTACCACCGATCAATTTATAGTAGCTCTCGAAAAACGTGGAATTAATGTTCTGTTTAACCAAGCCACCACGGGCTATATCAGTGGTATATCGTTTGGTTATGAAGGAATGCTATTCAAAGGAGGAAGTTTAGGTAATGACTATAAATGGTCAAGTTTAAAAAACAGTATCAATTACGATTTGGAAAGAGATCGTGAAAGTATAATGCAAGCAAATGCTCGGACAAGGAGTTTCCCGTTTACGAATAACGACACACAACGGAATCAAAAATATACTTCGGGGGAGGCAACATCAAAAAGAAACAGCACTACTGAAATTAAGCTAACCGGGCAATTGGCAGTACCACCTCCAATTAGTGCACCACAATTATCTGCTACAACAAAATCCACAAATACACAGCTCGCGCTCAAGCAAGTATATAAAATCACATGTGCAAACGATCACAAATCAAATGACATAACAGAAGGATTGAAAGAAACGATCTGGACCGGATTGATCAATCCTACAAACATTAGCACAGAGCATAGTAATAATGGCAACGCTGGGCTATCTACGGATAGCTATCCCAGAAGACGAAGACGCAAGAAGCGCAAGCGCGGGTATTAGACCTCTTCTATAAAGCTACATCGAATCCTATACCTGTTACCTCACCATGCAAGATAAATTTTGATTAGAACCCGTCAAGGGTATATAAACAGCGCAGGTGCTGATGCCTAGCGCTGCTGCCCTTGACAGAACCTAATCAAAATCCGGATGGGCATTTGTGAGGTTAAAGCATTTTATGTAACAGCTTTTGTGTAGTACGCTAAGCAGGACACTTCTTCGATTTTCCGTTGGAGAATCAGAACGATGATCTATACCACCCAACATCGTTGAAACCTCAATGGCAAAATCAGGAAGTATACTAAAACAAGGATGTCCTTCCCCGATGATGCTTTTGTACTGAAATCAGTTTACCGCGCTGCGAGAGATAACCAGAAGATGGACACAACTGGAGTTTGGTGGTGAATCAATTTATCAACATCTTCGAGAGCGGTGCAAAATATAATCCCTTTACGTGGTTACTTAGACGCTTACACACTTTTTTAGGCAGTGTCGGCATTCTATTTTAATTAAGGTTCACAGGAAATCCAACCAACCGAAAAGGAGTTATACGCTGCCAACAAGATGTAGATTATCGTCGTCAGTGTAGAAATTCTTGTATATCTTCTGTATTAGGTGTAAATTACTTAATATGTTTGGAGATTATTTGAAAACTTGTTCGAATAAAGCAAAACATTAGACCATGTACTTCGCTAAAAACAGTGAAAATCAAAGCTTAAATCTTTACCTATTGCTGTTAAATAAATATCTCGAAGAGGGGCAGGAAGATTACAAGCCGTTGTTAGAGGATATCGTAGTGAGTGCACATAAGTTGGCGGTTGACGAAATAAGTCACTACGAGGTTAAAAACAGTATTTATGATATTGTGAATTTGTTTGTAACTACTAACAAGGATTATTTCGCTAGAAATATCGACCCGTCTAAAATAGATCGAACTGTATTTGTAAACATGCAAACTATAATGCGATCGCTTGCCTCGGGTAATCTAGCTCCGCTTGCATAAATGAATGGATCATCAAAAACTCTCCCTACGACTAGCTCAACTCGAAAAGGCACTTCACAATACCAGAACCAACAAATACTCCGATAAGAGAAAGCAAAATTATCATGAAAAGGTATTGGCGCTAGTAAAAGGAATCAGGGCAAATGATTTCACCAAGTTCAGTGCCTTAGATCTAGAGTTTTACAGAGAATACATTGACATCATTTTTCAGTGGGTAGAATTCCTTGATAATAGCACTTTGAATTTGATACCATTTGAGCTCGTATCGTGCCTTCAAAAAGTCCTAGAAGAATGGATTGATGATCATGAAGAGTTCACAATCGTTACCTCCCTCACAAACAAGTTAGACGACTACAGCTTCCAATACATCTCGGATGCTAAACTTGATGTATACCTGTCCGAATCTAGAAACAAGTATGAAATCGATTTCTCCGAAAAGTTGATTCAGATAAATATTCCACGATATCTGGTTTTTGATTACTTGGCAAGTGTGGTTCTGTATCATGAAGTTGGACACTTCATTGAAAAGAAATACAATATCATCGAAAGAATTTTCAATGAGGAACCGCAACTTAAAGCATTAAAAGACGATCCAGCCGTACCGGCTGGTACGATTCAAATGCACAAGAATCATTTCAAAGAATTTTTTTGTGACATCTTTGCAGCCCAGTATGTAGGAGAATCTTCCAATCATTATCTGAGTTACATTGGAAACAATTTCCTTGGAGACTTAACGCATCCATCCACTAAAGATCGACTTGATGTTGTTCAAGCATTTTTGAGTGGCAAAGACGACTCAATCGTTTCTGTCCTAAAAAATGGTACGTTGAATAAAACTAAACTAGATCTGAAAATTCGTTATAAGCCAATTAATAGCGATGATTTTTTAAGTTTAATACCAGCGGAGATTACAGATGACCTTCAACTCCATTCACTCTTTATTTCTGGATGGAATATTTGGTTAGATAAAGAATGTCCCTTAAAGAAGCAGTTTGACAGCAATCAGTTATACTCGATCGTCAATAATTTGATCGAGAAATCAATTAGCAACTATCTTATAACGAAAAGCTGGAGCAAGCACCATGTACCTAACTAAGCAACAGGTCCTGGAACTGATGGACACAAAAAAGTTAATTATACGACCTCTGCTTGATCGTGCCAAGCAGATTAATGAAGTATCAATTGATTTTAGATTAGGAACTGACTTTTTGCTTTCTTACTTAGGAAGGGAAATAAGTGTTGATATAACGAACGCAGTAGACAGTAGGCCTCTCCAAGGGATTTACTCAGAAACACGTAGAATGGTTGGAGAAGAATTTGTATTTCATCCTCATCAGACCGTGCTTTGTTCAACGCTAGAATACATAAAATTGCCTGACGACGTTATGCTATCGTTAACGACCCGCAGCTCATACAGTCGCTTAGGGTTTAATATATCGACAGTAGTCCAGCCTGGATACTGCGGATGTATTTCAATCGAACTTACAAACACAGGTAACACGCCTGTTAAATTGCTAGTAGGCGCTCGCATTTTACAGGCTCGTCTTTTTAAGCTAGAGTCTTCCACTGATTATTTCAGCCAAGAACAGGATCGAAAGTATGTTTGTCAGGTGCGGCCACAAATTTCAAAAGCCAATCTTGATCATGACCTCGCAACACTGAAAAAAATGTTTGGTGGTTAGTGCCAATGGACGACTCCATTAATTAGGTTAAAATGGCTTCGGCAACCAGTAGTGCGCCATATCGATGGCATAACTGTAACTCTCTTCTTCTTATTATATCGGATTCTCCATCTCGGTCGCGCTTCCTTTAAAAGGTTTAATTGGATCACATCGTTGCAACCGCAGGGACAAATCATGGCAGCAACCCATTTTGATTTTGTCTCTCCAACAATGTAGACTCGCTTCACACTTAAATTTTGCGGGAGCTCATCGCAATCAATACCAATAAAAGGTTCCCGTCGTGGGAGCAATTTGTGAAGTAACCATCTAAGCATGGGCACTTAATTCAGGCATATTTAACAGAGGTATTAAATCACCTCTACCTTCAAATTTCTTAAGATAGAAGTCCGCTTCTAAATCTGATTCACACTCATATTGCATGTATGAATCCTTTAAACTTATTCTAGTTATAGCATGCTGGTCATTTGATTCACTTCTATACGGATGGATCCGAGCAAGAAATTCATTCACAGCCAAGCTCGCAATGAGCATATTTACACTTATCACTGCTGGTCTGTCCACGTTTACGTTAGTGATGTATCCAAGCTTCCTCAAATTATTATAGTGAACTGGGTCATACCTGAACAATGATGCTGCACGAAGGTCTTCTTCGTTATAAAGACGCCTTGTTCGAAGGGAAGATTTGCCTGGCTGAATGTAGTGAATGGTACCAGCCACCTGATCAATTCCTCCTTTACCATCAGCTAACAGTTTGACTCCTAAGTCGAAATATGGTATCAAATAGAAGGATGCGATTGTATTGAGCAAATGCCTTCCATCCACGCTATCCACACAGCCAAAAATGACATCAGCAGATGCTATTGTTTTAATCACCTCCAGACTATCATAAAGATTTACTGGAAAGGCTTCTACGATATTGTGATGTATTTTTTCAATCGCTTCCTTTAAGACTTCAGTTTTCTGGCGTCCTGCCAAAGCGTCCTTCTCAGTGGTATTGAGTATCCTATTTAAATTTTTTGTTTCAACTTTGTCCGGATCAACAAGAACTAATTTGCCAACACCAAGTCTGGCCAACTGTTCAATGACTGGACTCCCGGTTCCAGAGCAACCTATCACCGCGACCTTCATTTCCCGAAGCAAGCTTATCGTTCCTTCTCCAAATAGCTGTCGATTTCTTAAATCAAAACTTCGTTCCTGACCTTGCGAATATGCATCGAACATTTTGATGTTATCGCCGACAACTGCAACTCGTCTAATGGAATGAAAATCAAGATTTCTTAAAACAACACGCCCAAAAATTCGACCATCTGGTAGCATTACTAAACTAGCGTGTGGATTGTCTGTTTGCGTCCATCCGTAAACTGAATCGAATAACTCAGTATCAGAACGATCGTCTATCGCAGAAAAATCATCGAAGCCCCCTGGATGACTATGTATTTTTACAATAGCCATATTCTTTTTCATTGCGGTCTCAAGCAGTGGCGCCAACCGAGTTGTTTGCCACTTTATAAAGTCGGGCAGCCGTTCACACTCCTCATGAGGAACTAAAATTGGATTGGATAATAATATTTTCTCAACACCGTTATAAGAAAGTCTTCCGCACAAGGCAATTGCAACGGCTTCAAGTCCATCGCCCGGAAAGAGATGTGAGAATAACTTATAATAAGCGTCTTCTGTTATTGATACTTGGTAATCCATCCTATTTGTTCAATTCACGCTCAAACCAATAATGCACTAGTTGAAGATGTGTCGATACATCATCTAAGCCGGGACGCCAAGGGTTTTCAGCTGTTCGGTGCCTGGACCATCTTTGAAAATTTTTATTGTCGATTACATGCGACGCCAAGGCACCTATACCCTTCCCATCATTTCGAGTTAAATGCGGGTAAAAGTAAGCCATATCAATCTGTGACACTGGATATCCGGGAGCGATCATCAGTGCGGTAGTTACCTCAGCCAGATTATAGCCTTCAGGAACTGGCACCTTATGAATAAGTAACCAATTACCTCCAGAACTGATTGTTTCCCAATCGAGCTTAAGCGATTCAAGAAACTCAACATCTATTTCCGGCAGCATGAATTCCCTTCTCATTATCCTTCCGTTTGATCAAGTGGTAACGTCATAAATCTTTCAACACCCGGTCCAGTCAGGTCGACTATTTCATCATAGTTTACTTTTTTAACAATTCCGCCTCTCAGTCTCTGGTTTAATTGAAACTTTTCAACGGGATTCTTCCCAGCCAAAACCAAAATTTCTCGACCGGTAAGCTGCTCCTTCTTTGTTGTCACGATCTGGCTATCAACGCGAAATCGATATGTCTTACCTTTTGGTGGAGTTTTACCGGCCTTCGCATATTGTTCGAGGTCAATGATGTCCTCTTCTCCTTCATTTTTTAGTATATTTTCCATAAAAGTGGTTTTGTTACGCATATATACATTTAAACGTGACGGGCATTGGTGTCACGCTTAGGCGTATATAACATCAGAATAATGTTTCGTGAAAGCTCTTATGGATAAAAAGGAGGTAAGTTTTTCAAGCCTATCTGACCAAGCATTGCTGGCTTCAATAGGAGCGAAGGACTCGGACGCTACGGAGGCGAATAAAGCGTTTGAGCTGTTCCACCAGCGACATTCAGCATATTTATGGAAGTTGTGCAAAATCGTTTGCCTCCATCATGCCAATAGTGACGAGCTAGCAAAAGAGCTATTTCAAGAAACCATGGTCAAAGTTTATTTTAATGCTAGCACCTTCGACTCAAACAAAGGTGGCGCAAAGACATGGTTAAGCAGGATAGCTAAAAACGAATTTATTAATATTCTACGGCGAGGACTTGGAAGCTACTTATTTCTTGACGTCTCAACGACTGATAGTTTTTTGATGGACGATACTCTAGAAGAGCAGGAGAAGGACATTGAGCCTACAATGATGGAAAAGGGTTTGAATTCACTGTCAGAAAAGGAGCGATATATACTTGTCACCTATATGATGTATTATGATCAAGATTCTCCAAATCGACATTTGCCTGATAAACAGTTAATGGCGCTAAGTCAGGCGGTTGGCGCAAGTCCAGAATCCATCAGACAGATTAAATCTCGCGCAATGAAAAAATTAAAAAAGTTTTTAACCGAAAATCGTTAACATATGGAAGGCGAATTGAAGAATTTTGAAAAACAAATTTATAATTGCATGAAAGCTTCCGGTATGCTCTTCCCGAACTCAGATGAAGACGTTAAATCTTTTGAAAAAAACTTTCCTTCGATTTCCGATATTGTACCGGATAGCCTAACTCCTGATAAGCTCTTTGAAGCAATGCGAAGGAGCGAAAACGCACCGCTTGTTAATCGCGCTGCCTTTAAGGCAAAAACAAAGCATGAGGAGGGAGACAATAAGTTATGAACAGTAGCGACTTCGTTTGATCCAAATCATGGCCATAATGATCTTCCTTGTATTGTTTGGTATCCTTGTGTTTGCTCTTGTAAAAAAAGATTCAGATGTCGACTTGCAGGCAGTGAAATACGGGGATAATGATGTGTTATCAAATAAATCACCGGAAACAATTAATAGTCAAATTGGCTTCAGATATACTAGTGTCGATGACAAAGTTGAAGATACTTATTCGTAAATGTTATGAGCGTAAAACCATTACACTTAAATATTGTGAGAATCCTGTCTGAACGGGACAAAACGCCTGTTGAGATGTTGGCCATCAAGACGGGCACTACAGTTACGGATCTGAGAGAGGTTTTAAAAAGGCTTCAACAGATTAATGTAGTCAAAGTTGCAGCAGATCAAAAAACAGTGTCTCTTACCGATCCAGGAGAAATTCCCCCAATGACAAAGTTTTATTTCCTGAACAAAAAATAACTAGCATGATGATCGCATGTTATCTTTTAGCGTTCGTTACTGCTTTTTACATTTCTCAAAATGATTTTTTCAGCAAGAACCCTACAATCCTCCTTGCATTTTCAATAAGATCTGGATGGTTCTGGGTTTATGGAACCATCTATGGCGGCTTAGCAATCCTATTTTTGTTATTTGTTCAGAATAAATATTTGCCCGCCGATGTAGTTAGCAATAGTGGAGAACCTATTAAAGGCTTTGACCATCTTTGCTTCTATGCGATCGCTGCAGGTATTTTCATAAAATCGCTTATGAACATCACATTGATTAATGTTCCATTTGAAGGGAAATCTTTTCCAATTGGATTTGCCACCATTATTCAAATTGTGGAGCCGCCAATTATTAGAAAACTAGATGACGATCATTTTGTAAAATTTGACAAGTTCTTAGAAAAATCAATGGTTGCTTACCAGAACAGTTCTGTACAAGAAATTCATGAAATCATAAGAACATCATTAAGTACCAGAATGTCTAGAAAAGAAGTTATCAGTTTTTTGGTTGACCTCGGCAATACCGTGACGGTTAAAGAGGCATTTTCACTCTACTTGTTAACATTTGGTAAAAAAATATTCTGCCATACATTTAAAGTTTTATAGCTGAATATCAGTGATGTCAGTCGTCTTGAATTATCATTCACGTCATCATGTTCAAATTTCTTAGGGCAAATTCATAGGCGAAGTAAGTGATGCGCCTAAATTAATGGTAATTGATTAAAACAGGTTGTTGTTGTATCTTGACTCCCACGTTACGAATTGAACTAAAACGAATCTATTTGTAAAGGTGGGAATTCGGGAAAGAGAATAAACATCTGATACAAAAAATTGATATCCAACGAGTAGGCGAAGGGTTCAGACTCCCTCCTCCTCTGCGAGTCCCGATAGCTATCGGGTTAAACAAAATCAAAACCTCGAATTCTTGCGAATTCGAGGTTTTTGTTTTTAAGACCACCCCAGAAGATTGATCTTTTCCCGTGGTGCAAGACCTCTCCAATACTCAATTCCGCATATTCCAGCTTAATCAAAAATATCTTCTTTTGTAATACTTAATTTCTTCATCCTCGACTCCAGTGTTGTGGGCTTGAGTCCAAGCAATTCTGAAGCACCGTTCCTGCCGCGAATTCTTCCGTTCGCTGTGCGCAAAACGGAAATTAAATATTCACGTTCCG
>CABHOV010000128.1 GCA_902168185.1 uncultured Bacteroides sp. | reverse complement strand
CCCAGGTATCTTCCAGTTTCTCTAAAGCAGTCCACGCAAGATCTTTATTGACAGCAGTATATATAGGTTTCAGATCCGCTGCAAATTGCTTTTTATCTTTCCATACTACGTTTATGTTTATGAAGTGCAGGGAATAGGAGCGTTTAAAAATGCAGTGCAGCGAATTTAAACCCAACCAACTCCAAACTGTCCCACATACCGAACTGATTAAGAAATTACTTTTGATACCTACACTGAACCCCCCCGCATTGCATAAACATTTTGTCGGCTGCTTAATTCTACTCGAACTTCTTTTTGTAACTCGAATAGTCTTTAATGTCATTTTCCAACTTCATGATTCCATCAATGTGATACAAGTGTTTTAATGATCTGCTAAATCCTTCTATTCCTGGATACAGTGTCGTGTATGAAATATTCATTCGATAAAGAGTCCTCATTAAATCATGCTTAATATCGTAGGGCAATACTATTTTAGTCAACTCTGATTTAGTTAACGTGCTTCCAAGATTTTCTTCAAAAGTCTTTTCTACATTAAGTGGAAAGAGAAAAGTCCCCTGTTGAATAATTTGTCGTGGGTTCTGTTTGAATGAATTGAGCTTTATAACCCCATCACCGGATTTTATGACTTCACTGAAATTCTCAATTGAAACCAAGTTGTGGTCGCATTTGAATTTGTCCTTCACAATTGAATTGCCTTTATTGTCAATAGCGTTCCAGTCTGCAAGCCAAAGGGCAGCGTTTTTATTGTTACCTAGTTCAACTATCGCGAAAAATAGTCCTACCCAAGCTGAATGCGTCCAATCTAAAAGCCTTGTTGGCGCTCCATAATGTTGCATTAACGATAACCACTCAGGTATATTTAATAGGCCAATGTTGTTGATTCCATAATGGTGTGACTCTCTCTGGAATCTTTTTAAAAGGGCGATTTCCGTATTTAGTTTTGATGTGCTATAACTCAAAGCATCTTCAAACATTCTGTCGATTGACGTCTGTAGTCCCCATGAGGAATCACCTTGTCCACGGTATATCCATTTCTTCTCCCGCTCGCACGTGTCAACAAGGTCAAATAGGTCCTTAGCTTTTGTAATGTCAATTTGTTCGAAGTCCATTTAACTCTTAATCGTTTACATGAATTAAGGCAGCCAACGTTATGTTTATGGTGTCTTGGGTTTTCGAAGCACGTCACTGTCCTACGAAACCAAAACGTAATTTGAAAAACTAAACTACAAATTTACAATGAACCCGCTATTGATCATGCACAGTGCTACGTTCACTTGATCCACACAATATCACCTAAGCATCCTGTGGATTGGTATCCGAATGGGTAATCGTAATTATAGATCTCATACGCTGTTTCAAAGGGTCTACGTTTGAAGTACTCAAACGTCAACTCGACAGGGTAATGACAACTTTTTGCCAAAGGGCCAGAATAACCAATGTTTCCACTATTTGGCCATAACTCTATCGATCCATTTTGTCTTACTATCACTCCAGGATGAATCGAAAGATATGGTTTACCGTCAAACTCTTTTTCAAAAAAGACCAACAACACTAAAAATTCCATTCCGCTTGAAACAGTAAAACTATCAGCTATTGGGCGAGACTTATACATGCCTAAAAAAGGTGCTATGTCAAGATTAAAGTCTTCGTTTGGTTGAAGATCTTTTGAATAAACTGCGTTTGAAGGTATTGAAGTATACCAACCATGATTATCAACGAGAACAAAATAGAGTTGATGAATTCTGATATTGTTTATTCTATAAGCTCCCTTGTTCTTGATCAGCAAACTATCGGTCTTCTCAAACATCTGGAGTCTTATCTCCAAATTCGGTCTAGTTGAGGCTTGGGTTTGATTGGACTGTAGAACGCTCTGATTTTGTAGGATGTCTGTCTGTCTACTCATTAAGAAGGTCTGGAAAAGAATAACTATTAAAGTAAAAAGTCCTGTAATCGCTCCGATCCAAGCAGTCTTAACAGTCACTTTTTTCTTTAACCATCTTATTACAGTCATGATAATTTACGTGATCTTTTCTTTTGTCTCACTGTCCGCGCGGCATTGTGCCAGTGGCGGGAATCGAAGCGTATTACTGTCCCACGACACCAAACGTATTTTGAAAAACCAAACTACAAATTTATACTGAACCCCGCCATTGATTATGCACTTTGTTAGCGGCTGCCAAAACTTTTCGTCACTCAGAATTTCCCTTTCTCGCAGGATTTGTAAACCAAATTTTAATTTTATTTATAAAGATCAATGAAAAGTGGAGGAAACCAACGACTACTTATATCAAAGATTTAAGCCGTCATCGGAGTTAACTTTTGCTCAACTTATACCAATTAGATTGGCGAAAATTTTTAGTGACGCTGAGGTAAATTGGATGAAGAAAATAAAGATGGGTGAATATAGCATTGATTACAATACGCTTCTGGAAACTATAGAAGCAGCATGTAAAGATGGTTCAATTCAAGATACCTATGTAACGATGCCACTTACCGATGTTGACTAATATCTACTAGTTTGCTAAATAAAATATATCAAGGGCGGTCTATACTTGAACATCTTTCTTTCATTATCTTTCAAAGTAAGTTTGTTCCCAACACTGGCTAGGTTGCCCGCTATACATCCATTATTCGCAGCTAGGCGTTGGCACTTCATACACATCTAACAAAGTTATGGAAAAGAAGAAAAGAGTAAAGTTCTCAGCAAACCTTATAAGACAAGGAAAGCATCGCTTATTCACGTGCACGATGCCGACAGATATTCTTGCAAGATGTAGCTTTGTTTCAACGAGAGACGAGGACCCAAAGGAAGGATTTCAACGGCTCCTTGACAAGAAGAGAGCCCAAGAGATTGCAGATTATATAGATATCGGCTTCGGTACAATACCTAGTTCGATAGTAGTTTCTGCGCAAACAGAGGCGCGATTCAAGGAGGTCGGAGGAGGAAAAACAATTGAGTTTGAGAATAATCAACGATCGCTTCTTATTTTGGATGGGCAGCATCGTGTGTTTGGTTTTCTGCTCGCCAAAACAGCAGTACGCGTACCAGTTGTTATTTATAATGGTTTGACAAGAGTTGATGAATCAAGGTTGTTTATTGACATAAATACCAAACAACGGCCTGTTCCAAACGAATTACTTCTTGACATTAAAAATCTAGCTCAATATGAATCGAATGACGAAGCATATTTAAATGAGCTCTTTAATTTTTTTAGTTCTAAATCCAATAGTCCTTTGTTGGGATTAATGAGTGCGTCTAAGAGAACAAGCGGAAAAATCAGTCGTGTTTCTTTCAACACTTCGGTAAAACCAATTATAGGGGCTTTTCTTGATAGGGAGGCAAGTCAAGCATACCAAACTCTTGCTCCTTATATCGAGTCGTTTGCCTCGGGGCTAAAGAAACTTAAATGTGAGAATAGAATTACAAACCCAACTGTGTTTCGTGCTGTGATGATGTTTTTCCCTGAGGTTGCCCAGCGCGTTAAAGATAAGTTTGGAAAATACACGCCAAAAGCATTTGATGAAATCTTGATCCCCTTCTTTAGTAAAGTGAGCCCAGCGAAAATCAGGAAGTCTGGGTATTCTCATAAAGAACTTTACGATCATTTCTCTATGAGCTTCAGAACAGCATTTATAATATAGAAGGTGGAATCTTTATTTGCGGCAACACTTAGGCCCTTTTGGGTAGACGGTTTAAATGCTATAACCGGCTCTGTAAACAAGCCCCTTATTGAAACATTTGACGAGCGGAAAGGATATGTGTTCTATTACCCCATAGAATCTCAGCTTTTCAAAGCCACAATAACCGATTATCAATTATTTCTCCGTGGGTACGCTTCGGATATTAATCGATTCGGATGTGCCGCAGTTGAAAGCATGAATGAAATTCAGTACAAGGAATTATTTTCCAGGTCTCATTCGTGGAAGTGCATTAAGGCTTATTACGCTTCGTATTATGCAGCCCACGCGCTCCTCCGGTTACATGGCATTTCTTGTACTAACTTTGAACGACAGAACTTAAATCACATTGAAAATGTCGCTGATGCGTGGGGAATGCAAAACGGAGTGTCTATTGAGAAAGGATACTATCAATGTATTCTGGATGCTTCGGAACAAGAAATCCATTGCAAAAAAATCAATGCTACGGGAAACAAAGGATCCCATGAGCAGCTTTGGTCTGTTTTTTTAAAACATTTAGAACATATTATTTCAGAGGTTTCTGGTTTATCGGAGACACCGGAACTTCAACGAATACTATCGAAACTACTTGACCTTAAGAATATCCTGACGGCTTTTGGATCGAATGGCGGCAATTGGCTTTCAAAAGTCAGGAATGAAATTAATTACAAACACATAAATGGGTTATGGTACCCCTATAAAGATGCTGAAAAGTATTTTGACAAAATTAATGCAGTAACTGTTAACTGGGAAAAAATTCCTGATACCATAGACCTTTCCATTAATTACGACAAGCCAATCCTTAAATTTTTAGATGCATGCGTTTTTATCGTATCACTTTATTTAAACTCAGCAAAAGATATGGCTATGAGATGCCCTAGGAAAACCTCTTCTTTTCAATCTCAAGGTGTGCTGTCATTAGTAAACAAAATAAATAGCTAATCCTGTAATCACTATGATATATAGTCCACTGGAAAGGTTTGATAGCGTAATTGAGAATGTTTAAAAACTTAGCTTACGATAAAAGTTCAAAATCGCTGAAGAATACTTTCTGCCGCAAATTTTGCGAAATCTAAACCATCAACTTTTAGATATTTCAAGAAACTAGATTCTGATTTATGTCCGGTACAATTCATGATCTCATAGATCTGCATTGACTTGGATATAGGCATTAGTGGCGAACGATCTGCGAGTTTTAGATATTTTAAGAAACTAGATTCTGATTTATGACCAGTGCAATTCATGATCTCATAGATCTGCATTGACTTGGATAAATAGGCATTGGTGGCGAATCCCGCTGGAATCTTAACTCTAAATCCTTTTCCTATACTGAAATTTTGATTTCTTGTTAGTATATATTTTTTCGACTAATCCTTTTTTTCTAAGGATTTCCATTGCTGTTGATATCTGTGATGAACCAAAGTGTATTTGATATTTTTCCGAGATATGCTCAACAAGTTCGCTGGTATATTTAGGGGTATTGAGAAATTTTGAGGCTAGAATTTTCGTTGCTAATATGTGAGAGGCGCTTGGCTTAAGTATACTTTCGACTTCGATGCCATTTGCTTTAAGATATTTGATTACATTTTTTTTAAGGACGTCACCATCCGGAATTGGCTTATTGAAGTTTAATAGCTCGTGCTCTTCAACGCCAAAAAACTCTGCAAGTAAAGATAGATGACTTATGCTAGTATTAAGTTGAGCCAGCTCTATTCTAGCAATGTGTGATTGACTTATGCCCGTGGCATAATGTAGTTGCTCCTGCGAAAGATTGATAGCATTTCGAAATGCTTGAACGCGCTTTCCGAAAGCATTCATTATACGCGACTTCTTCAAATATCCCACAACGGCAAAGTGTCATCTATTACAATCTTTAGTAATACAAAATTTTGAGTTAAAAGTAATTGTTTGTATTATTGTGTATAATCAAGCAAGATGTTTTAGTTGAATGTTGATTATATTAGCGAATTCTTCAAATTGATTTTGAGAAGCATTCGCACTTAGCGTCTCGTCTGGAAAACTGGTAATTTTCAAAAGACTACGAGGCAATAAGTGAGATGCTCACGCCATTGGCGTGGGCTCACTTATTCGTAGTCAGGTATACCAGTACCCCCAGACGGTAAGTTGAGTTCCACGCCATATTTTTTGGCTACTGTTTCTCTCTTACACAATCAAGGCGCTCATAGTTTACTGTACTGTTTAAACAGTTTAAAACATGAGTCGATCAGAACAAATCTTCTTACTCTGTAAACGTCCTCCAAGTTAGGTTGAATGTAGCC
>CABHOV010000127.1 GCA_902168185.1 uncultured Bacteroides sp. | reverse complement strand
CGGCTTCTTGCTTCTTAAAAATGAAAGGCCAGAAACCAGTTGTTACGCATAACTATAGCAAAAACCCCTCATTATGAAAAGAAAACTATTCAGTTCATTCATGGCCTTCGGGCTGTGTTGTTTGCTCGCGCTTACCTTGTCTGCACAACCGTGTAAAACGGTTAACAAGATCTCATCCTTCCTGTATACCGGCTTTATTATTGGCGAACAAAATTCGATGGAGCTCCGGGCAGAAAATGGAAGTCTATACCTCAATGGCCTATTCTCGGTAACGAGTGGTGCACTTCCTCCGGGACTATCGCTTAGCGGAAATAAGATTGAAGGTATACCTACAACTGCGGGCATGTATACCTTTACCATCGGAGCATCGTCTGCTCCGGGGTGCCCTGTATTTCAAAGAACGTTTACATTGAAAGTTTCGTGGAATTTGCCCTGTAGTGAGTTCGCCATTACATCTACCAGTTATCCTCCGCCTTCAACAAACTATTATGGATCTATTGTGTTTAGAACAGAGCATTTTGATTCGGTTCAATATACTGCGATTAGTCTGCCAACCGGATTTTCAATAAATCATACTGCAGGTTCCTATCAAGCCGTAATAAGCGGCAGTCCGCAAAACACCGGTATGCACTCTATTGTACTTACAGCTCAAACAAATAAAGGCTGCCGCGACACAATTCGTTTTGATTGGCAGGTGTATTGTCCGTGGTCCAGGCTAGATTCTATAACACCAAGAGGTCCAAAGCTACCGTATGGTGTTATTGGTATACCGTACGATCAAGCCTTCCGTTCCACGTATTTTTCTGATTATCAAATTATATTATCAGAAGGTTCATTGCCACCAGGTTTAACGCTCGAGAATCAGCACGTTATAGGTACACCTACCACCGCAGGTATATATCATTTCAAATTAGCGGCCGTTGGAGACTGTTCTGGCTATATAGAACAAGCCTACTCCATTGAAGTATCTCCCGTTAACACAGTTTGTAAAATTTATGACGCTATAGCACCGACACCAGCAGAGGTTTCCTCCCATACATATTATGTAAAGAAAAATTTCACCATTACTCTTTCAGCCAGTAGAGGTGGCGTTGCAGACGACAGCGCCCTGTTTAAAGTGACAAAAGACCGTTTACCAGACGGCATAACTTTAAACGGAAATATATTGAGTGGGCAGGTCGATCATGCCGGTACCTGGAATTTTACGATAGGTGCGTCTTCAAAAGATGGATGTCCATATTATGAGCAAACCTATTCTGTACAGTTTATTTTGAAAGATTCCTGTGACGCTTTTACTATAACTACACTTATGAGCGAGCCGGGATTTACGATGGTTGGTGTAAATATGTTTAGTTATATCGGCATCAGCAGCACAAGCGGTAACTTCGATTCCGCAACGTTTGAAGCGGTACATTTACCACCTGGTTTTCAGGCAGAACTTTTCCCGTATGGAATACATATCTTCGGACGTGCTTTGCACGTAGGTTATGATGAGTTTGTAGTTGCCTCCACATCGGTGGAAGGTTGTCAGGATACGTTGGTGGTTGGACAAAATTTTACTTGTCTTTTTTCTGAGCCCTTTATCCCTGATCCCCAAAAGCTCTCCTATCTTCCCATCCATGAAACATATTCTCAATATATAGGCTTCGAAGATCCCTACATCATTGTTGATGTCGATTACACTTTGTTTCGCGTAGAAGTAACACAGGGTTCGTTACCTCCAGGCCTTACGCTACGGGATGCTGGCTCTGTAGGCGGTTTCATTGAAGGTACACCAAACACAGCAGGAACCTATACATTTACAGTAAGCGCCATAATCTCCGATTGCATTATTAATCAGCAAACGTATACACTTGTGGTACGTGAACACACTGCGTTTAAGCCACTCACGGTACATGCAGCTTGCTCGGAAAATGTGTCGTATAAAAATTTTCGCATCCACAATCCCAATAATTTTGGGGTCCTCGTTGACGTTCGGTCAGTATATTACTCTTACTTTGACTTCGCACCATCACAACGTGTAGCGCCCCCAGGCGACAGCTATACTTTGCATTCCACGTACAATTCGTCAAGCCCCAGTCTTCCCGGTACCTTGCGAATGAGTTGGACAGATGGAGATGGAACACCGCGCAGTATTGTCAAGTCTGCCAATACAGAATTATGCGATCCTCCCATGTGTGCATATATTTCAGATGTAGTTTCGCTCCACCAGGGATTAACCAAGAACGGTTATACAGTGGATATTGATGCAAGCAGAACTGCAGCTGTACTGGCTAACCCGGATACTAATGATGAATTTCGAGCACCTATTCGTTATTATGCACTGGGCTATAATGGGTATATAGTATTACGTATGAGCAGTGCTATAGTAAATGAATCAGGAGACGATTTTATTGTTCATGAATATTCATCTGGCAACCCTACATTTGCTAAAAACCCAGAGCGTGCCGAAGTACAGATTTCACAGAATGGCACCACCTGGGTATCGTTAGGATTAACAACACCCGCTTCATGTCAGGGTACACTCGATCATGCATTTGATATAGGCGGTAAATTACCGTGGTTCCGCTATGTAAAAGTGATCGATAAAACTGATCGCAATGCCCGTATACTGAATGGTGCGTGTAGCCCTACCGCTGTATTTGCCTTTAACGGTCTGTCGGATGGATTTGATCTGGATGCTATAACCTGTGCAAATGGAAGTACCACCGCCCGCAAGGAAGTACAGGAAGAAGAATCAACCGGCACCAGCGCATCCGTTCTATATCCGAACCCGGTAAGAGACTGGCTCACCATTGACCTGTCTCAGGAAAAAGTAGCTGACAACAAACAAGTTGAATTACTTGTAAATGATCTAAGTGGCAATTCACTTTATCGAAATATACATTCCATCGAACCGAACGGTACTACACAATTAAAAGTCTCAGACCTTCGATCAGGTATGTATATACTGCATGTACGAACTTCAGCCGGTGCTTCCGGATTCTATAAATTTATAAAAGATTAGTTTTACAAAGGCGGCTATACTTCAATAGTCGCCTTTGTTTTACTTCTGGATTTTTTCGGCCATGCTTTTGTTGGTGAATGGTAAAAGTATATCTTCCATCCGGTTATCCGACATAAGTAAAAATATCCCGTTGTTACTACGACAGCTCATCGCTTCCAAGAACTCTCATAACATTTAATCGCTTCTTCAAATTGCTCCTTCTTTTGTTTTGCGCGTCCTAACGCAAAATGAAAATCATAATTACCCAATTCGCATAAGTTTCAAGTATTCTTTCCAATTGATCCATATGATCCATATACTCGTCACCAGACTGATTAAGTA
>CABHOV010000126.1 GCA_902168185.1 uncultured Bacteroides sp. | reverse complement strand
GGAAAACTATACATTTGCACTCCTTAAATAAACCGGTACACAGAGGAGTGGTAGAGCGGTTTATTGCACCGGTCTTGAAAACCGGAGACTGTAACAGGTCCGGGGGTTCGAATCCCTCCTCCTCTGCTGAGCATCAATCAAAGAGAATCAAGACCTCGAATTCGTAAAGGATTCGAGGTTTTTTCTTTTTCCACCCATCCAAAAAGATTCATTTTTTACCATTCGTAAGGTGGGAATTCGGGAGCCGGACAAGAGCCTCGAAGTTTACTCCCGAATTTTGAGGCTAATTAATTGATATCCAACTGGTTCATTCATTGGACATCTTGATTTCCGGCTCCCGCAGAAATACATTTCTTACCAAAATATTTTATTATGAGTACATCAATGAGTGTCAGGTTCCTGATCAGAAAAGAGAGAGGGGACGATCAAAGTGAAGCGCCTATTTACATGCGCATGACCATTGCCGGTGAACGTTTCGAACTAAGCACAAGGCGTACGGTATTACCAGAAAACTGGTCAGCTGAATCAGGCCGGGTAAGTGGAGCAAACTCGAAAGCCAAATCAGTGAACACATATCTTGATTCACTTCTATCGAGAGCCTACAGTTATCAAAAACAAATCCTTAATGAGGGAAAAGAATTCACGCTCGCGGAATTCAAGAGTCGATGGAACGGAATCCCAACGGAGAAACCTAAGATGCTGATGGAAGTGTTCGAAGAACACAATCAACAGATGAAAGCGTTGATTGGTCATGAATTCTCTCCCTTAACTTTTGAGCGCTACACTACTTCAAAAAAGCACACGCATGACTTCATGAAGTCAAAGTACAAGGTCGATGACATTGATATCAAAAAACTTAACTACGAGTTCATTCACAATTATGAGTTCTGGTTGAAGTCAGTACGCAAATGCGATCACAACACAACCATTAAATATCTGTCCAATTTCAGGAAGATCGTAAACATCTGCATTAAGAGCGGATGGCTTGATCGCGATCCTTTTGTCGGTTTCAAAATGACGAAGCGTGAAGTAGAAAGACCATTCTTAACGGAAGACGAACTTAATCGCATTATCGAAAAAAAATTCACCATGCTACGCATGAGCCAGGTTCGCGACATTTTCGTTTTCTGTTGTTACACCGGTCTTGCTTACGCTGATGTCAAAAAACTAACGACCGATGAAATCACAATAGGCATTGACGGTGAAAGATGGATTTGGACAAACAGACAAAAAACAGATACTGCCAGTCGCATTCCATTGCTTCCTCCAGCACTGGAAATTATAGATCGACACAAGAACGATCCTCAATGGTTGAATCAAGGACGAGTACTCCCGGTGTTGAGCAATCAAAAGATGAACAGTTATTTGAAAGAAATTGCTGATGCGTGCGATATCAAAAAGAAAATGACGTTCCATACCGCGCGACATACTTTTGCAACAACCGTGACGCTAGCGAATGACGTTCCCATGGAAACTGTAAGCAAGTTGCTAGGCCATCGCAATCTGAAGACCACACAGCATTACGGGAAGATCCTTGATTTGAAGGTGAGCCAGGATATGGGAATGCTGAGGGCGAAGTTTAAAAAGGCTAAGGCGGCAGAATAGTCTATTACAGAAAGGCTGGGACTATCCGGCCTTTCTAACTAATGTTATGATATTAAACCTGCGAAAAATTATCATCAGCCTCTCGAGGTATAAAGCATCCCTTTATGCAGTTCGGGTTTCTAATACAAATCTGAATGTGATCCTTTTCCCGAAATCCTGCATCTGGATAAAGAGGCGGACCCTCCCAAAACACTCCACGAACGGAATCATACGCACGAAGACTTTGCCTTTTTCGCAACTTGTGAAGCATCTCGATCACTGCGCAATCAAGTTCACGGATTAATAAATCCTGTTCATCACTATTTTTGGGGACTTTGTTCTTAAGAAGCTTGAACTGAGAAACTTCGATGGTCTCCTGGAGCAAATGGTAGCTTTGTTTTAACGCGGATAGGTTTTGATAATCTAGAAGATCAAGACAATGACCCAAATCGATTACAGCTCCAAGTACGGCAGGTTTTTTAATAGAAGTGTCTTTCTTTTTGCTAAGAGTTGTGGCAAATTCTAATGCCCTGGAAGGACTATTGTCCCAAAAATAAGCACCGTGACCTAGCCAATCCCACTTGTTTTCTTTGAATTTAAAGGGCCGGTTATGACAGACGACCTCCTGAATTACCGATTCATCACATCCATGAAAGGCTAATATTAAGCCGGTTCTTGAGGAATACATAAATGTTTATAGGGCTTGCGCACATTACCCTTTTCGGTAAAAATGCCCAATTCAACCAGGAACTGCCGTGAAGCCGCTTGGCTTACAAGAATCTCCTTCTTATAGGATTCCACAGCTTTTTTAAAGTTCTCCTTCTCCTGCTTGCTCATATCCTTCTTGTTAATACTTCTTCAAATGTAGCTATTGCTCCTGCATTAGTCAATCCAATAGCCTCAATTCTTATACCATTACCTAAAACTGCTTTAGTTTTATGACTAATAGCTGTAGTACTAACAGCATTAACTGGACTTGCAGTTCCTCATATGGTTAAATAAGCTCCAAAACGCATTTTCAAGGATTCTTCAGTAGAAGAAGACATGAGAGTACGATTGCATGCCGATCAAAATGATTCTCAAGCAGCCGTTGGCGGGTTACGATCGTGCCTTCCGGGACCAAACTTAGACAAGGCTTTTCTTCGTCTGCATTCAGAGGCATGTTTATAAATCTTGTATTAATACGGCAATGACTGCCGCAATTCGCACTTCATATAAACAGGTCTGAGAATAGGACGAAAACCGGCAGATTAAAATCAAAGTTCACTATTTGTGAACTTTGGGTATCTTTCTATATAGTAGCGCTGAAGTATAAAGTGATCAAGTCGAAAGTCAATACAAAGAGTATTCTAAAACACTCGAGGAATTAGTCACCGCTGACTTGAAAACCAAAGAGGTAAAGGATGAGATCGAATTGCTTACACTTCTCATCGAGAAATGGGACGAGGAAAATAATCCTTTGATGATGTCGATCCGATAACGCTCCTTCATTCGCTAATGGCGGAAAGAGGTCTCAAAGCGAAAGATCTTGTTGAGATACTTGATGTGAGTAAGGGTCTTGTTTCAGATATTCTCAATTACAAAAAAGGTCTTTCAAAGAACATCATTAGAAGTCTGTCCGAATATTTCAAAGTTTCCCAAGAGGCCTTTAACAGGCCATACCAATAAGCAGCTAACTAGAATGCGAAAATTGTTTCTGGAGGACCTCCAAACTGTTGACATGATCTATAACAAATCTGAAGTCGATGGATTTGATGTCGTAAGAAGTTACAATGATTTCGTTTCTTATATAAAATCCACAAGGCCTTCCTGACCTCATAAGCTTTGACAATGATCTAGGTCTTGACGCAAATGATGAAGTTGCTCCAGATGGAATGCATGTGCAAAATGGCTTGTCGCTTATCAGCAATCCAGCAAGTTTGGGGCTTCGCATCACTATTATGAAATAACGCTTCCTTTATCGTCGTTATGAACGTATATCCTACCTAATGAAATCACTCAATACGCATCTTACGGGCATCGTTTTGATTGCCATCGTATCTATGCTGTTAGCAGCAAACTCAAAAGAGACCGGTAAATACTACCCTACAAAAATACCTAACCACCTTTTTCCAGTACCCATCGATAATAGAATCGGGTTCATTGACTCGACAGGTCATATTGTAATTAACGCCATCTATGAGAACGCCCAGGAATTTTCAGAGGGATATTGTGCTGTTCGAACTAATGGAAGATATGGCTTTATCAATCTCAACGGACAAATGGTCATCGAGCCAATTTTTGACTATGCAACATCATTTCATGAAGGACTTGCACTCGTTTACGTTAAAGATAAGCCATGCTTCATTAACGAAGAGGGCAAGTTTGTGATCAATCCACATTACAAAATCATGACTCGATTTTATGGAGGCAAAAGTTATGTAGTCACCAATACTGATAACGTAGGTGTCATTGATAAAACTGGTAAGCTTGTCATAGATACCATATACAGTCACATCGATCGATTCAATGCAGGGTTGACAATTGCATACATACGACAACCTCCTACCGACAAAAATGATAACAAAGATCATAAACCAGTTATTATCGATTCGCTTGGCAATAGACTTACTGAAATTGGTGATTACTCAGAAATCAGCGGTCCATACGAAAAATCCTTTATGGCATCAATGGAGGGAAAAGATGATCACTCATACTCGGTAATCCTCAACGCGAAAGGAAAAATTGTCAGACAACTTCCGAGTTACGAACATTTTGGTTTCGACCCGGGCATTGAAGGGGGGATCTTTCTCATCTACCGCGATGCCGTCAATAGTGACAACTATGATGTCTATACAAACATTCAAGGCAAATATATCTATGGGCGTCGGCAGACTTGGGCAGCCAAGAACTTTCATGAAAATTTTGCTTTCTGCAGAAACAAGAAACGCGATTTTATCTTAATTAATAAAGAAGGACGAGAGATCGCGCGCTTCGACGATCTACACGGTGAAGGCTTTAACAACGGACGCGCCCTTGCAAAGAAGGACGGAGTTTGGTCTATCATCGATACAACCGGTACCGTACGGGTGAAGACCCCTTTCAAAGCACTTCATGATGTTGGCATCGTAGGTGATTATATTTTCTTTGAAGTTAAAGGATACGATTTGACAGCTGACATAAATCCTACATACGGGTTTGCAGATCTTCAAGGGAACCCGCTTCCTTCCCCAGCGTTTGAATACTTCGACAATCGCGGCTTTATTCATGGCCTTCTAAGGACCTGGATTAACAACAAAGTGACGCTCATCAATACAAATGGAAAAATAGTCTGGCAGGAGAAAGAGTATGGTCGCGATCAAACCTATGATCTTAATATCGACCACATGAAGCGTTGCTATTTCAGCGTGAGTCATGACAATACAGGTCATGCAAGTCCATGGGGAGCTCCACCCCAGTCGATTAATGACGACGATTCCTTTCCATTATCAAAACTAAGCGTCATTGTGACCCCAGACGATACTGTACACCTAAATAAGCAATTCACTGGAATAAAAATCTATGTGGCCAACACCACAAACGATACAATCATTTTTAATGCTCAGGACGGTGTTGTTTATATGAAAACACAGGCACTCAATGAGAAAGGACAATGGCAGGACATTGACTTCATGCCTCGAAGCTGGTGTGGAAATAGTTATCATAGCGTGGCACTAACGGGAAATCGCTATTGGCAACTAGCCATGCCGCGTTACCATGGATGTTTTAAAACGAAGCTACGAATTGAACTAAGCTATGTCAATCCTGTAGACACAATTGATGCTAAACGAAATAAGCTTGATGGCCGGTCGCGCGATCGGGATGCAGAACTAAAAACGTACAGCAACCAGTTTGAAGGATCAATTAATCCAGCGCAGTTTTGGAGGAGAGAACAATATTATCCGAATGGAATTATGGACCCATACGATGAGTAGATCATTACTAACAAGTTATAGTCTCTGCGCAAGCTACTACTCCTGCTCAGAGTCAATAAAAAAGCACCCAATTTCAGTCTTTAAATTAGACAGTGTAGCTTCACAAAATTTTTACTGCAATTTATTTGTAATCGTCTACCTCTTTAAGAAAAAAGTTATTTTGTTGCAAACTGTCTTGTTTTACTTCATATCCACACGGGATATAGTTTAACGTGAAGTCAGACTTTTTCTTCATAGTTAATTTACTATTACAGTCCCTTATAAATTCCCATGTTGGAGGATCATAATCAAGGCTGTCTTCCGCTAAGACAATTCCAAGTTGTTGCATCACAGAATCTAGTTGACTCACAACATTGCCGGATTTGAAAAAATCACCCCCACCCAATCTTATTAACACAAGGAATTGCTCATTGTGTATAAAAAAATAATCAGGACTTACAGATTTAACTAAATCTCTCCTTCGTATTTGCGTCAAATGGAAAATGTGGCGGCTAGGGTCACGATAAATATTAAGCGAAAGAATTTTTTGTTTAGGATTCACATCATTTACCGATACATACTTGTTAATAGCCGAGTCCAGTTCGCTATAGGTAAATTTGACCATCAAGTCACTGCCAGCAAATGCGACTTTGCGATTGCCTGCTGAGTCTTTACAGGATGTTAGCACTGTACAAATGCATACCAGAGCGATAAGAATATTAAATAGCTTCACGATAATTTTTATTTTACAAGTCGAAACAATGTGTCATAGCCTTTGAACAAATCCGGAGTTGTTCCTCCATTGCCTGGAGCAAGTATAATATGGCTTTCTGGACTTAGTGTGGGATTGATCAAGATATGGCGATCTGGCGCCATCGAAAGGAAATGAAATTACGGGGGGCCTCCATGGTAAATCAAAAAGCTACTTGACAATAAACGGAATCTTAGCTGAAGTCGCACATCCCTGAAATAGTTTTGCACCCGATCTGTTAATCTGATTTAAGTCCAATACATCGGCAGTCTGTCGACCACAGTAGTAACATAATTGCAAATAATATAGTCCCTTTTGCAAATTAAAATCATCCAAGGGTATCTGTTTAACAAAGGTTCTTTCTTCTCGTTTTTTCAATACAATAGCACTTTTTAGAAAATCGACTTTCATTTGGTGAAGAGCACTATCAATCACACCTTTTGTTACTGGTCTTTGACCTCTGCGATCGACAATTTCGAATTCTGCCATTTTCTGAACTCCATCAGCGCGATATATCACGAATTGTGTCCCGGTTCCAGTGCGCTTTGTATCGCATAAACCTGAAAGATCATAAAAGGCCGGCTTAGGGCCACCGTTCAGGAGGCCATAAACCAAAATGTCACTATCTGAATCATTACTGAAAGTCATCGATATAGTCATCGTTTTACATGCCTCAATGCATATCATGGAATCCTCATTAATCTTTAATGAGATTGACCTTGAAAAAAAATCTTGGGCATAACCCGAATGACAAATTATTACCAGTATTAACACTCTTACTATCGTCATTTGTTTAATATCCATTGTAATGAAAGATCATTTAACTCTGAAGTTACATACTCTAATTCACTCTTAGCTCCATAATCAGTGCCAAATTTTACTTCTGTGGCCGCATCCCACGTATAGGCATGATACTCCATAATTAGGTTCATTACCCTCTTCGTTCCATACCATTGATAATCGTCACCAATAGCTGTATTCCATTTGTCAAAATTGCCATTAAGGTAATCGGAAGCATGAATTAACTCATGTCCAACAGTATGGTACAGAAGTTTGGGATCAAGCATGGCTTTGACGCCGATCCGAATTAAAATAGTTCCGTCGTCTTCTCTTTTTGTTCTTCCTACTTCGCCAGCTAGGTCAATCTCTGCATCAAAAATACGCCACTTAATTTTGTCAGTTGCATCTAGTCGTTTCAACTCGTCTCCATAAAAAAACTTAACAAACTCGGTAAACTCAGCTTGCCTTCCTTGTTGGGCACCAACTTTAGTACTTTGGTTGTTACTTCCGTTCGACGACTTTATGTCAGCCGCTGCATTGCTATAGCCATGAACTCCCTCACCATTCATCAACGCTGCAGTCATTCTTTCGTAAGTTTTACTCGCGGCGTCTTGCATTTTTAGATACCAAAAATAACGCTGTGCATCGTCACCAGTGTAGTTTGTGCTGTTTTCATTCTCAACGATTTTCCTGCCATCGGGATCAATAAAGCGTAGCGGGTTGTTAACGGTATAATTGTACGGACTCACATCAAGATACTTTTCTGCCAAAGGGTCAATTGCTCCCCAACGGGCAATCTCTGGCATATACATACGAGCTCCATAATCAAGCCAACCTAAGTTCATCTCGTCACAAAGCTCCTTGCTATTGTACAGGAAATCTTGCTTAATGGTATTTTCTCTTTGATAGGAATTAAATGCAAGGCCGAATGGATAATAGTCAGCAGTATGTATAACCGGGGTTTTAAATTGCTCAACTTTGAAGTCATCAAAATATACTTCGACAGCAGTTGGATTTTCGTTGCTGATATAAGTATATAAATAACCGGGCTCTTTAATAATAATTCTTTCAAAGTACAAACGGTCATGCTTGACATTTTGGCCACTTTCCTTGGCAGCAGCACTAATGCGCTTGAAGCCGAAGTCAAGAACGGTAGTCATTGTCTTATCGAAAAGAATATAGTTTAAATAGGCTTTTGGGGGAACACCATTTTCGGTGTCATGGTTAAGAGGAACTATAGGTAAAACAGAAGAACCTATACTTCCTGCTGATCCGCCATCCACAATAGTTCCAGGCGCAGCAGTACCCTGCGCGATTGACATCATCAGTGTTTGTAGCGCGGCCGTCCAGTTATTCTGATTTGTATCGAGATACTTTGCATAAACTTCGATATTGATCATATCACCTGTCATTACACTTAGCGACTTTGCCAATCCGTACTTGGCGTTTGTATTACCTCCAGTAAGCCGTGTAGCATATTCCGTGGTAAGGTCCGAGGTGTTCTCATCCGTATGATTCCACAACGCATGGTTCACTTTGATGGCTTCGTCATAATACAGAAACTGACTGGATTCAGTTTCTTCATTCCAGTCTTCTAGGGTAGCAACACTCAGATCAATCTCCATTGCCGAAGTGAAGGTTACTCTGTTATTACCTAAGTTATCTTTGAGTGTATACTGATACTCCGACGAAAGTCCAGACTCGAGTAGGAATACTTCAATTTCATTTACTGATAGAATTTCTCCTGCTGTGACTGTGCTCCATCCCACACCAATCTCCAATTGCGTTCCTCCTGCCGGCATTGTCACTTCCTGTTCAACCCAGTATTCAGCGATAGCATTTGCGCCTCGTTCGGGAACTATTGCCCCTGGTGAGTTAAAAACAACACCGTTTGATTTCAGCATTAGATAAGCCGGATTACTGGAAGAGGCTGTACCCTTCTCACGGTATGCTTTTATCCGGATAAGATAGCGCCATCCAGGAATAACATTGCTCAAGCTAGCCATTTGAAAAATTCCTCCGCCAGCGACACCATTAGACGTGGCACGAACATACTTTTCGTTACCATTATCAGTAATAGCTGCCAATGTCACATTTAAAGGCGTTATTCCTGTCGTTGTCTCGCAGGCATTTGTGTATAACAACGTATTCCTTACGACTACCACTCTTCCTTCGTCATGATTGATAAATTGTAAGATATCATTCTCAAAAAATAAATCCCCCACATAGTCTGATTGTTGCGCTGATGACCCCTGTGTTACTGTTTGAGAGAGCTTACGACCACTAGCATCATAGATGATCCGAGTTGAATTACCACCTTTCTGGATCCACTCCGGTAGATTCAACACGTTGTACGTCATGGCGGTAGTGATTCCTTTATTCTGATCGGTAACCATGTTCCCGTTGTTGTCGTAGGAGTAGTCATTGCCTGTATTAGTACCATCCACAAAACCTGCATAATCGTCTCCAGAGTCCGCAATCTTTAGCAATCGGTTGGTTCCGCTATAGGTATATACTAGGTTATCCAGAGCAGTACCGGCGCCGCGCTCATCATAGCGTTTGAGTGAGAGTATATTTCCATTGAGATCATATGAATACCCCGTTTCACTAAAGCTGTTTCCGCTTGGTGTTGTCCAAGTAGGGGCCTTCTTTTTAAAGGTTGCGTCAGTAAGCCGATTCATGGCATCATAGGAATATACATATGATTTTTCTGACCATACATCACTAACACTTCCCCACTTAATCCCACTTACATTTCCATTATACTGAGCTTCATTATTTATTCCTATGTCCCTGCTATATCCTATCTCCATTCCAAAAAGATCATGAGAATACCAAGCATCAAGGGTCGCATCATCTGTGTTATCTGCGAGATTACTCTCATTGATCTTTATCAACCACCCACGGATATTATAGCGATAGTCTATTGATTGCAAAAAAGTCGAAGGATTTTCACTCTCAAGTTTTTTATCAACCAATTGTCCCAATTCGTTGTACTCATTGAACGATAAAGGTCTATCGTTTTGGTTGTCTATTTGGTGCCAGGTGTTCATTAATCTCCCCGCATGATCATATTTAAACCTGCGTTTTACTTGTCTTGAACTCTCCGTAAAAGACGTACGAACACCTACAATAGTAGCATTACTTGACGTCAGACTAATATCTACCAAAAGAGCTGTTGATGACGCTGTCGCTGAGGTATATTGAAAGAATCCATTATGGTAATACGTCACGGTGCTTCCGTTACGCTCTATTCTTAAAACATCCCCGGCCTTAACATTTGCAAGGGTATATTTAGGTGAGTTATTTTCAAACACATTTACAGTCCCTGTGCTCAAAAGGTTAAACCCATAGTTAATGTTACTGCCTGCAACATCGGGATTCGAATCATTCAAGCCTACAACCCGAGTCGTGTTTAGCTCAGATACCGTGAACTCCATCCAACCGCTTAGCCCGGCAGCAAGCTGTTGCTTTGATCCCGCACCTGAGGTAGATGTACCTATTCTTTTAATAATATTACCAACGACTTGAGTTCCGACCTGATCTTGCCAGATAAAATCCCTATCCACGTACGTTGTTTTAGTTTCTAATACCTTACCCGTGAAATCATACAATGTTGATGTTCTATTCTCTCCGCCTTTATAGTTGTCTGCAATCTGCTGTGTTAACTGAGACTTGTCATCATAATAGTTGACTGTCTTTAACCAGGTATAGCCGCCAACAATTCCTCCATCCAACACCTTTATCTTTGCACCAGTAACTTTCCCATTAATAAATTTAGACATTGTTTGTGTCTGACTGTACTTTACTCCATTTACGATTTCTGTAAGTCCATCATTAACATAGTTGTAACGAGTCCCCCATTCACTTGCGAAACTATAATCATCATAGTATTGAATAGACAGAAAATTCTGGAGATTATTTTCGGATGGATACGACTTGTTATCGTAACCATGAACGTGCGTCGCGGATGTTGGATTATAGGTCTCAAACCAAGCACCGCCATTTGTGCCTAAATTACTATAATAATCATTTACACGCGTTTGCATATCTCCCTGTGACAATACAAGATCAGCAGTATAGATGCCACTAAGTACTGGCCGATCCAAGACATCATATTTAGTAAATGACCAATACCGGTTGCTTCCCTTGCGCTGTTCGCCATCTTGGGTAAACACTAACCGATCACGATCATCGTATACCATATATACCAACGAGGCGCCCGGAACCAGTTTCTGGGTCATCCGCTTGCGGCTGTCGTAGGTGTAACGGAAACTATAATTACCTATCGCGGCAGAGGCCGCAAAAGATAAACGCAAACCTTTAATCGTAGATCCATTTTCATTTAAAGCTACATCTGCCATAAGGCTGCCAGTAGATGATGTCGACGATGTTGCCTTCAATAAATTATCAACATAATACTTAACCATGTTTGCTTCGCGCGAAACACGTACTATCGCTCCAGTTGTATACAATCCCAGATCAGTACCTTGCACACCATTCTCCCACACATAAATTTTACCATTGCTATTAAGCTCCAGAGCATATTGGATGCTGGTGCCGGTATTCACATTGGTAGCAGCAAGACCGATCATTCTTGACTTATTTGTTTCCTCAGCGCGCATTTCAACCCAGCCGTCTTCACCGGCAGGCAAAGTCTCACTGGATACACATCCAGCATTACCATAACCATTCGAGGCCGTTTTAGTAATGGTGTTCAAATTTGGCCCGGTGCCGACGCTGACACCCACCATGCTCGCCAATATAGGACTTGTGACTTTCGTGACAAGTGTGTTTACCGCTTCCGGTTGTATAACCCCTACCAAGTTATTAAAATCATCATAGATGTAGTATGTCTGTGCGTACGTTGTAGTCGTAGCTTGTACTTTCCTCAGGATAACTTTTCCTTCCTTGTCTTTATACTCAATTTTTTCTTTCAGATGTTCATCCTTGACACTGTTTTTATACAGCTGACCAGCTGTATAAAAACCTTGCGGGCTCAACACGATGGAGCCAAGTGTATTTGCACTTGTGGGATAGGTATAGCTAAAAAGAAATACTTCATTCGCTACATTGGTTCCGTAGTTCATTTTGGTGGAATGATCTGTCGATGAATATGAGTTCACTGCATCCGGCTGCCAATCGGCTCCTGGTGCGCCCTCTTTTGCAACCCGGTTCAGAGGACTTGGTTCAAAGTTGGTAACACTATACGGAGCAACATCGCCAGCAACAAGGTTATCGTATTGATAAAAATTATACTGTCTGCTATTTTTATACTGCGCCTCATCGAGAACATCCTCCTTGTAGGCTCCGTTGCTACCACTTGTGTACGGCAAATATTTCTTTGCCTCTCTTCCAAATTCATCGTATTTGATAGGTACAACCAAATCTTTTTTACTTGGAGATGCCTGCACAGAAACCGTCTGAATCGGCCTTCCAAGTCCATCAAAAAATTGAGTCGTCTTTGTAAACATCTCTGGGGAAAATTCTGAAGACGGCAATTCATTACTGCCAGGGTGTAGCGGCGTTACTACTGAGATATAGTTCATATCATCAAGCCCCGGTATACCAGGCAGGGCATTACCAATGCCATCAGTGTTTCCAGGAGATTCATAAGCACCAATATCCAGATCACCGGACGAGCCACTCAATAAATCAATGAAACGATTGATACCTCCCAAATCATTCGTCAATCCAGCAGGGAATACAGCTGCATTGCCCTTGTCGATCGCCGGCGAAGCTGATATTACCCGTAAATCTCCATAATCCGGAACCAAATCATTATAGTCACTCACCCAGATACCACCCCCTGGATACCACCATGAGGTATATAGCTTATTATCAGATTCATCAAAATGTGCAGAAGATATATAGGACTCTGGTAGACCTGGAGATACATCTATATCCGAGGCCTTCGTTAACATACGTTCTTCAGCATTTTTTGTATCAATAACAAATAACCCTCCCATTTCCAAAGCGATATACACAAGGCCATCTTTTTCATTCTTATCAACATGGTTGACCTGATTATGAGCCATCGAAGAATTACTGGTGTTGTAGACGCGACTCGTATTCGTATTTTTATTCCACACGAATAAACCAGCATGTGTACCGATATATAATTTATTCTCCTGATGATCCATATAGACACCAGTCGTTAAGTTAGAAGGTAAATTAGGACTCCCTGCTGTCAACGACATACCGCCAGCCATGCTATATATACCGGTTGTATTATTAGTACGGTTCCACCACCAAACGCCATTGCCCATCGAGTAATACAGTGTATTGTCTTTATGATCAAGATATATACGATGTCCATTCCAGTACTGGCTTTCGCTGGCTGCTGCAACCGTTGGTAAGGATATAGGCGAAGATGTATAATTAATCCAGCGCTTGGTGTGTGCTGTTAAGTCATATTCCAGCAAACCATAGAATGTATTGCCTGGATTGTAAAATACAGGGGCATACAATAAGTTATTCTCATCGTCCACTACTAGATCTTCAGCACGTGCATCGGTATAGGTGACACCGGTACCAGCCATCACATCAAATGAAGTCATCTCACCGGTGGCTCGATCCAGGACCTTTACGCCCGTACTATAAGAGCATAGATATATCTTATTAGCCATACGATGAACAGACTCTTCTATTCTTTGAATTCGTCCCCAGGAAAAATCTGGATAGATAGTTGAAACAGGTGTGTTGTTGACAGTATTCCTATAGTCAATTACCTGTAGGGAGTTGCCAACGGTATATATCTTACCGTATTCCTTGTCATTGAATGCATAGTACGCATGCGATGCTATTTTCGATCCTGACACCGTTCTCTGTCCTTCGACATTAGCTTGGGTATAAGCATAAGGCCAAATACTGGTACGAGGGAATTTACCTTCAAAACTTGGAGGACGCTTAAATAAAGGGTTCTGATCTAAATTGTTATCTGAAGCAGTTCCATACCCACCTTGTATAATCGAGTTCTTAACAACGGGTGAAGGGCTTGAAATCTGATTATACTGAACGAGACCATCGGAAATATTGAGAATAAAATTTTCCCAAAGAATCGAATTGTCTATTTTAAGTATACCACTTTGAATATAAACAGCACCACCTGCATTACTCAAGGAAGCTTGGTTTTTAACAATTGTATTGTTAACGAAGGAAGCCGTACTACCTCCATTAAAAATGGCGCCACCATACCAAGCTTTGTTTGTCGAAAAACTACAGTTTACGAATTGCGGTGCCATTACTCCACTTGTTTTTCTCATCGCCAATCCTCCACCTTTATTAGACTCATTTCCGTTGATCTGGCAGTTCACAAATTGGGGTGAACAGGTTTGTGTAGACTGAACAACTGCTATACCCCCGCCGTATTCAGAAGCTTTGTTTTCTACTATTTCACAATTACGAACAATAGGAAGAGTTGCTACTGTGCTTGATGTTATCAAAATGCCACCTCCGGAATCGTTGTTAGATCCTGTCACATCCGCATTGCCACCTTTAACTATAAAGCCGTCCAATATAGATGTAATACCGACATCGGAAAATCTTACTACATGGTAACTATTATCACTATAATCAAACCAAACGCCTAGGTCACCGGTGAGTATAGTACGGTTTTTTCGCCAGTCACGAGCCGAGACTGTACTCTCATTACCTATAAATCCTCCATATAGTATTGTGTTTGCAGGTATAACAAAACTTGCGCTCCGATCCAGCAAGCCGGAAGGTCTATACTCAGCCTTAGCAACCCAAATCTCTTTTGTACCCGTTAAGGCAGAAGCCGCATTGAGTGCCTGCGGCAGGTCAGTATAAGCGTTAGCCCAAGATGTGCCATTGGCTGATCCGGTGGCTGCCTTACTTACGTAGATGATTTGACTACTTTGAGCACTTGCTGACCATGGCAGAATTAGTCCAAAAATCAGGGGAAGTAAAGCTTTTATTTTAATGCTTCGCATAATCTATAGAATCGAATAGGTAAGTAGGATCAATTATTAACAGACATGTAGTTGTCGGAGCTTCCAGTACTTATATTAACATTATTAAACGTAGCAGAAGAGCCTACTATCGCTGTTCTGGAGCCCACCCAATATGTATAGCTTGTACCGGAAAGAGGTGCTATATGAACAGTATATATACCCGAAGGAACTTGAATAGTTGTCTGACCTGGACCAACAACTCTTTGAACACCTGAACCTCCAATACTAAGCTCGAAATTTACAGAGGTGCTGTTAGAGAAGGATACGTTTATCAACTGTGAACACGACCCGACTGAGTTAGCGTAATTTTGCCCGTTTAGATTGATATCATTCTGTGCCTTCGCATTAGCATCGGCCTGAGAAATAACAGAGCTATAGGTACCCGCCTGAACCAGGTAATAGTGCTGACTCGGTAGAGTGTTAGCCGGGCAATTATTTTTAGTAAAAGGCTGTGACATCACAACATTGAAATATTGTGTCAGACAAGTGCCATTTGTATTTGCATAGTTCTGACCGTTTATATACACATCGCTTTCAGCCTGTGCGTCTGCATCAAATTGAGATATGAAAGAGTTATACTTAGCAGAGGGGACTGAATACGTAACTGGGGGTCCAGGCACTAAACTTTGGCCTGCCGGACAGTTAGATTTTGTAAACTCACCAGACTTTGCTACACTGGTATACGGTGGGGTTACAAAATTATAGGTATGCAACCTAGTGATATTACTTTCGTGATCGATGATCGAACGCAGCCTATTATATCTATCATAACTATAACCTTGACTTATTCCGGATACATCAACGATACTTTCAACACCGATGCCAACTTTATAATTATAGGTGTTTACTTTTGCCTGGGACGGAACGAGAAGCAAATCATCGATATAACTCGCATTAGAATTCACTTCTATGGCGCTGACATTATTTAGTTCCCATGTCAGCAGCATCCAGTCAGTAGAGGCAGTTTTATTAATACCGTTTACAGTTATGTTTCCGGTACCTTTTGTCCAAAGTTTTACTATATAATTCCCTAATGCAATGTTATTTTTTGTGACAGTTCCAATGAAGCTTTTACTACCACTTTTTGAAGCGGTCGCTACAATCCCAGATAAAGGGAATGTCCAATTACCAAATTCACTTGTCTCAAAATTTGCGTAAGCGAGATTATCTGACGCAGCATTTACAGCTTTGACAACTATATCTCCCGATTTATTTAAGATAACAGACTGCTTGTATGAAATGGGCTTTTGAAATTCAACCAGGCGGCCACTTTCATCATACTTAGTAAACAAAACATCTGGCTTCATATTCCTATTGTTTTGAAGCAACGTCGAAAAGTCTTGGACCAAAGGTAAACTGGAGAAAAATGGTTTGTCCAGTTTCGAGCTATAGCTTGCTAAAGGCCTGAATACGCCACCGCCAACATCTCCATATTCAATGCACTCCGATTTAATCAGATAATTACCGGTGCCCTTGCTTCGCCAGTATTCTGTGGACACCGGAATATTGACCATATTCTTTTCAAGAAACTTCGCTGTGAAGGATGAATTACCGAGATTATAGTCAAATGGATAATACAGGTATTTTGTCAATGTTTCAGAATTAGAACTGGTCTCAGAGCTAGTCCGCAAAACATAATAATTATTGTCATATATATTATTTTTTACGCTGTAGGTATAATCAACACCATTAGCTGCGTAATCATACGTTTTATTGACTGCAAGCTGTGCTCGGCCAATAATTGGATAATAGTTCGTAAACTTATAAATATAGGTCAGTAAGTTAGACCCACTCCCTGCAACGTCCACATATCCCAAGGTAGCTGTATGTAGCGAACGAAAATTATCACTCACATATACTTGTTGAATAATATTATATTCATTGACTACTTTTTTTACAGGCAAACCATTTGCAGAAATATAGGTTGTGGATAAAGGGAGACCAACGGCCCAGTAAGGTCTATCGACAGGTCGATACGGAAAGTAGTCTGTCTGTCTCCATAGACTGGTATAGGTTAAATCGGAGTATTCATAAACTATTTTTCCATTGTCCTTAGTCCCTTTTTTATATACTTCTTCAACTCTTCGATATCCTACGAAACTTCCTTCGACTGTAGAAAGAGGATTCATGGGATGTGTAAATGAAACTGTCGTGGTACGCAATGTTTGCGAGGGATTAGGCCAAGCGTTGTAAGTGGGGACAACATGAACAAATTGAGGCATATCACCTAAAAATCCTGATGACGCGCCATCAGTTTCTATATACTTATACCCTGTTATTATATCATTATCTGAACTACGCCCGTCATGCAATACTTGGCTCTTTACACGTAATCCTCCCGAAATCTGATTACCTGTTGGTGTACGTTTATCATTTAGTTCATAATCAAATTCTATATAGCCACCGGTTGGGTAAATGACTTTTTTGATTGAACCCATCTTAGCACAATATTCATCAGGATTCCGGTCTGCCGCAGGCCATTGAGTTGCTATCGTCGACAAAGACTGATTGAGTTTACCATTCCAATAACCCCAATAATCTATACTTTTCCCCGATGTATATTTCGCATCATTATAGTCATCAGCTAAAAAATAATCGAGTATAAACAATGGCTTTGTTTTGCCATCCGAGCCAACTTCCTCGACTTCATTCAGATAGGTAGCTGACCTAGAAAATGTATAAAGGTCAATATATTCAGGAAGCATCTTGGAATAGACTTTCTTATGCGGATCAATCCACCACGAATAATCCAAAGCTAGTTTTTTCGTAACCTCATTATTATAATTATATATATCTACTGTCCTCAGTAGAGGATATTCATCTCCGCCAAGATGCTTCTTGAAGTAATTGAATACCACCTTAGACTGATCTGAAAAAGTAATTGTTTTAATGTTTAGCTCGCCTATATTTGTTCCTACTCCCGTAGAAGCGTCCCAGTTCGGCAAATCTGATCGTTTCGCATACGTTCCGCCACTTGAGCCAGCAGAAAGGTTTTCACGTTCTACGTATTCATAAATTATAGACTCCTCTGCAAAGGGTGCTTCTACTTTTGTGAGCACCCAAGACGATCCATACTTCTTAAAATAATGTCTGGCCATTACATCATCGTTAACAGCATTGGACCCGTCTTGATCCTCAGCAAGCTCCATCATACCAAAAATGTATTTAGTACCCATCTCATCTATTATAGTAAATGAACCAAGCTTAAAATCTGATAATGGCGAATTGGTAAAGTTGGGAATTATCTTAAGCTTACTATCAGTCACAATCAATACTTGAAAGTCCTTTCCTATATAGAACTTGCCGGATCGTCCAAAAAAATTAAACTCGAAAACATCATGTTGTGAATCAGCAATACCTTCAGCATACCAGAAATTTGGATCACCACTGACCACTTGTCCTTCTCCGTCTGGTTTATACACAACGCCATCACCATACAATAAGCCGTTATACCTAGTAGGGACAAATCCTCCAGACCAGGTATGTGTATTTTTAAAATCATCCGGTACTCCACGTTTGTTGCGGGTGATTCTTCCCCCTATATTTAAAAGCCATGATTTCCCAACAATCGATCCTGGTTGGTCAGCCTTTACCCCTCCACCACTTGTATAGTCAAGTGCCATGTTAAAAGATAGCACCGACAGTTTTTTTTCGTACAATGGTAAACTTAGCTGTACTTGTCCGGTAAAAAGATTCATGGGAACATTGCTTACCTTGCTAAATCCAAATGCATCGGGAGATTTCACTGAAAAGTTTTGCGCTGCACTACGCGAAATATCCTGCGCCAGTAAATTAAATGCTGAACCTATATATATAATTAAAAGAAAGAGTATACGAGTAGACATATTAATAACTATTTACGTTGCTTCAAATTGCAGCTAAAGAATGTGGAAAGAAGAATTGATTATGGAAGGGGAATCAAGAAGATTCAACCAATTCGCTTAGTTCAAATAATACAGATAAACAAAATGGATTTCGACAGTGCAGACACCATGGTGCTCGTAATGGCACCTCCAGAACAGGTAGTTTCATTGGGTTAGGACAAATTAACTATACTAGCAAAAAACAACACACTACTATAAAACGCATCTATTGCTTAAGATAACTTCATAAATGCACTTTATAATCCCCACAACCATCCCGTCGACCAAATTTAATGAAACAAAGTATACTTTCAACAAAACAGCCCAAAATATGTTTAAACTCCAAACTTGGCACTTAAAGGAATGGCATCACGCTAAATTAAATTGTCATAAGATGTCCGTAAATGTTTTTTTGCTATACCTATATATTTCTCCACCACAATTTTCTTGATATTCATTTTTTTGGCAATGTCTTCGTTGGAAAGATTTTCACTTAGTCGAAGTTTCATCGCCATCCCCACCCGTTCGGGCAAATCTGCCAGGCCCTTGTCAATGACGTTTTGAAACAGGCTTGGTTCCTTTTCGAAGCCCTCTATATTGTCGTATATCTCCTCATATAATTTATAGTGTTCTTCATATTTTCTTTTCACAGTTGAATGCTGAAAATACCGAATGACTTTATACTTTACCATTCTGAACAGATAGGACTCCAATGTCGCAACATTAGTAAGGCTTTCTCGGCGCGACCAAATTGACACGAAGACTTCCTGAACAATTTCTTCGCAGTCTTCCTTTAGCGTAATATTCTTTTTTGCATAGGCATATAGCTTACCGACATATCGTGTATAGATGACTTGGAAAGCCTCCTCACTGCCCTCGATCAAGAAGGCCATAAGTTCCACATCGGTATGGTCCTGCAAAGCTTTCATACAAAACGGATTGATTAATACTCTACAAAATGCCTTTATTGAAGGACATATACGAAAGTATATAAAGTAAATATCAATAACAACTAGATTATAATATTTAAGCATTTAAGTATCTCACTTTACTGGGTGAAATACTCGAAAAATGAACGAATTTTAAGCCAGTTTGGGCAAAGACTTAGATTATTCAGAGAAGCAGCTGAATTGTCGCAGGAACAAATCCACTACGCCACAGGTATTGGTCAGTCGAACATTTCGCAAATGGAATCCGGTGATTTAAATACAAGTTTGAGCCAACTGGCGCTACTCTGTGAGTTCTTTGGAATAGAAGATCACGAAATGCTGGACTATAAATCGCCGATTCCTGAAACCGATGAATTACGAAGGAGAATTACCCGATTTCTTAAGAAAAGGAATATTGAGCCGTCTACAGTTCTTAAGAGAAGTATCACAACTATATTTGAGAAAAAACTCATCCCATCAAAGTTTTTATCTACGCCTCGATTTAACAAGGAAATAGCGCAGCATCTGTTAGAAAAGTACGATGTTGATTTCTCAACTACGCTTATAGCCCGAACTCTCGGGATATTTACTGAAAGGGGATTAATAGAAAGAATACCGACAGATAAGAAGTCAAAATTTCAGTACAGAAAAAAATAAGTCACTTAAAGCATTCTTGCTCTCAAGCAAATATTGTACACCCGATGTACCGAACGGACACAGTCTGATATATGAAACTGTGGATTTATGGAAAACTCCGGAAGAGTTTCCCACAAATCCACAGCACTATAACTACAACTATATATTTAATTCGGGGCACTCTGAATTTACTTTGCGAGCTAACAACAGCTGGATTCCGATAACAGATCAAAAAAATGTTCCTTTAAAAATCCTTTCATTATACAGATCAACACGAGATATCCATAATACTTTACCTAGAGTTGTTTATTTTTTCTTTACCTACTTGGAACAACTTGTAAATTTTTGATCGCTGCCTTTTCAATCTTGCATAAAATCAATCAGTATGCTGACAGAATGTGAAGATCTGACTTTCCGATGTAAACATTTATGAGAAAACTCCTTCTAGTCGTCTTCTACTAGTACTATTGGTATAGCCATATGATTTTAATTCGTAAGTAAAACAGATAAGTATGTTAGAAAAGAAATCAAATCATAGCGAACAAGGTCCGGCTATATATCGCGATCAACTCATTACAGTTAGTGATCTGGAGTCTTTTAGACTCACGCTCCTGGAGGATATAAAGTCAATCCTCCGGGAATCGTCAACGCAACCCGCCAAACAATGGCTCAAGTCTACGGAGGTGCGAAAGATGCTGGGTATATCTCCCTGTACATTGCAAAACCTGCGCGTGAATCGAACCTTGTCGTATACCAAGATTGGTGGCATTGTGTTCTACCGCTATGATGATATAGCAAGGCTGTTGAACAGTCAAACGTCTAAATGATACTGAGATGGATAAGCATGGCTCACTTACGCATTTCATCAAACGCATTGTATCCGATAGCCGTCTTAAACCTGTTCACATTTCCTTGTCCATTGCGTTATGTCACAGCTGGATGTTAAGCCAGTTCCAACACTCGTATCGAATCTCCCGAAGGATACTGATGAAAGCCTCACGGATTCGCTCAAAGGCAACCTATCACAAGACATTGAAAGAACTTCAAATGTATGGGTATATCAAATATTTGCCGTCATACCATCCTTTGAAAGCCAGTGAGATAATAATGACAGACGACTCAAATGAGAAAAGTGATGGCAGCCACGGCGCAAAGCTGCGTTCGAGTTGTCGTCAATAGCACCTGGCGGAAACAGGAATATACTTAATCCATATATATACTATGAAAAAGAAGATCCATTTTGTCACACAGGCTAAAGGCGGCTCCGGAAAGTCTGTTCTTACGTTCATGCTGGCCGAAAAGTATAAAGATGCAGTCCTGCTCGATCTTGATGACGCCACGACAACAACCATGAAACAGCTTGCCTACCGTGAGCCTGTTCGAGTTTCCTTTCTTGATCCAACGACCAAACGCATCGATCGAGGGGCATTCAATGGTCTGTTTGAAAGTGTCATGGAAGGTGACCGAGAATTGTACATCGCAGACCTGGGAGCCAGCGTGGCTGAGCAACTACCAAAATATTTTTCAATGAATGGAGTCCAAGCAATCATGGAGATACTTGACGAAATTGATATTGAATTGCAGCTTATCTGTGTAGTGGGTGGTGGCAACATTTTTAAAGCTACTATGGAATACCTGGCTGAACTAGTTGATTCGGTAACAGCCCGCTTGAAAGTCATCGTAGCCGTGAATGGATTCTATTCACT
>CABHOV010000125.1 GCA_902168185.1 uncultured Bacteroides sp. | reverse complement strand
GTATACACTTGATACCAGCGAATTCCCTGATTCATTTGACCGGAGAATTGCCCTTTTAGATAGGAATTATAAGCGTCAATATACTCAAAATGACTTTGAAATGAACGGGAGATGGTGTCATTGAATACAGGGTCAGTATATAACGAATAAGAGAGGCCGACGCCCTGATCAATGGTTACTCGCAGGTCGTTCTTCAGATTGTTCAAGGCCATGCCTGCATCACGAGTTTTCTGACTACGAATATTGGCGGATGTGACATTGTAGAACACCACATTGGTAACAACGATGGGAATAAACACAGATAAGACATACATAAGCAGTAGCTTATCTCGAAGCTTCATGTAATTCAGGTTCCATCTTGGCATTGTGCACCTCGCTGCTCATTTCCCATAAGGAGATTGCGATACTCTGTAGGCGATAACTTAACAAGTTTCTCAAACTGGGTTACAAAATAGTCCGCATTCTGAAATCCTACGCGTGCAGCAACCTCGTACATTCTCAGATCCGTCTGGCGCAGTAACTTCTTCGCCTCATGAATCCGCAGGTTCAGCAGATAGTCATTAAAGTATTGATTGTAGCTTTTGCGGAATAATCGCCCAAGATAGACGGGATTCATATAGAAGAGCGCAGCAATGCTTTTGAGATTGATGTTCTCGGTATAATTTGCATCAATATATCGTTTGATCTTGCTGATATCACCTTTGGATCGCTCCATCCGCAGATGAGAGACATAATCCTCGGCTTCCTCCAACGCGATGAGAAAAGCATCTTTCAATAGTCGTAAACTCCAACCTTCATGACTTTGTTGTGCCAGCTCCTTCAGCTGCTGCAACCCTTCATCATTACCACCCATTTCGTGGACCACAGCGAGAATACCCGTTATACAACGCAAAAGAGAACCCGATACAGCTTGAGGAGAAAATCGATTCATATGAAACAATTTGAATTTCTCTTCTACAATCTCGTGATAAGCTGACCTATTTCCCTCTTCCAGGCTCAAAATTAATTGATCCACCTCGTGCATATCTTTATCTAGGGTTGAGACGGTATTCAGTTGAATGATTTTGTCACCTGCTAACAGACCTGCCTCATAGGCCGGTAAGCCTACTAAAACTTTTTTAACAACAGGATATGTATTATTTGAAACCAATATATCTAAGCCAACCATTCCTGGGACGAGCTGATAGTCTTTTTGGATGCTGGCTTTTAGTGTACGTGAATCTGCCCATACGCTGTTTGTCATAAGTAAGGCGATTAGCTCTAATATGAAAAAGCATTTGCATATATATTTATACATGCGTACCCTGCTTTCTATCTTTAGTCGCTTTAAGTTAATATCCGACAAGTAATTTAATGGGCATGACAAGTTTTAATACAAATTAAAGTATTACTGCGGATCTTGTGACTTACATTGCCTAGGAGACCTACTTGATTTTCAAATTAATGAATAGGGCAATATGGCTAAAATAATGATCCTTTTTACCCCTGTTTTTGCATTTTCTCTAACCACAAGATTATTAATAAATTAATCACTCGACTAAATTAATATTTGAAAATATTTACTGCAACGTCGATCATTAATTCGCTCATCATGATAAAAATGATATTTCTTTCAAGCCATTTTTTGCGGTTCAAGCCCCATCGCTCGAAGTAAGAATCTCTCATCTAAAATAGATTCTAAGACTTTTTGAATGTTCCCGCAGCTGCTCAAACTTATTAGCTGTAATGCTAATAAATCAGTAGCCTATCGCATTCATTAGCAACAATAAATGTGAGCTGTGGGTCAAGTATCCGGGTCAGAGTCAAAATGTGCCACTATATTTGTTTGAAGAACTGGTCGGACTGACAGGATTTGAATCTGCGAGACTCCTACCACCCCAAGCTGAATGCCTAAGGTGTGGAAATTATTGTCAGTTCTGGGTTTAAAGTCGTCATTTTTTCCATATGACCCTGACACAAAAAGATATATTTTGTTACAATTTAGACTAATTCAAACAAAGTGACCTCGACCAAATGCCTCTATTCAGGCTTGAGGCAGTGTAATTGGGGTGGATGAAGTGATAGCCCTTCAAACATAACGAGAGATTCCAGAAAATAGTTACACGAAACTCTATTTGGCCTTGACGCAATCTGCCAGAATGTTCTTAATTACCAATTCAAAACCAATTAGTATCACACTTTAATTATGATTGGCACTTGCGGCGAACCCTTGTTATGTCTACCATGAGAGGTTCTTTTTTACTTCTCGCTCTACATAAGATATAAGCATTATGTTTCCTGTCTCTTGTCCCACACCATCCCCTTCTTATTACACGACAGCGTCTGTTGGCGTTTCTACAAAAAGCTTGCGCCAGCCAAAAGCATTTGATACGGGAACAGATCGGTTCGAAAAGCGTTCATCGATTGAACCTCTTCGATTTTCGGCAGGTGCATATTTAGGGGCCGAACCGTCGTCCTTTTACCAAACAAATGCCCCCTACGCACCTTCTGGCGGAAAGTTGAAGGAACTCAGCCTAGCACTTCAAGGCGGAGACCGGAAAGTATCCGTCGGCATCAACTTTTTCCCTTCTCCGAAAACGGAAAGTAGGCTGAACGCTTGGTTGCGTGACGATAATGCCAACAATCTCAGTGCTTGGCTCAATGATCCTAACGATACTATCCCACCCCCAGGCGAAGAAGGCTTAGTCCAAGAGCTGAGCGAACACAAAGCTACCATTTCTAATTTTTACAGTGTCGTTATAGGAAACGGTGACCAAGTCGCCTTAAATGACCCTAAGCTTAGGGAAAGCGCTGTCCAATTCCTAAAGGATCTCAAAAAACAATACATTCAATGCGAAGCACGCTTCATATCTGGTCAGGGTAGTGTGTTGCTCAACGAAACAGACATGAGGCTGATCCGCCATGTGATGGCAAAGACAGCGCCTGTTTTATTCAATATGGGACATATGGATGCTATTCCCCATGCCGGACAAGTGGCCCGCCTGTGCGGCGGTTTGGCCCAGCAACATCAAGCGACTCCAATGCAAACCTTACAAGCCATTCTTGTCGGCTGGCTCCATGATTGCAAACTGGATGCCGAATTGTCCCATGACAACATGGCCACCCATCCCTTGGTCAGCAGTACCGTGGCAACCGCTATTGCCTACAATGCTACAGGCGAACTGTACCAAGATATCGCTGCCTGTTTCCGACTTAGGACCGGCACTCTGGAGCCCACCGATGACGGCGTAAAGTTAGCAAAAGAAAAGCTGGACCACACTGCTACCGGCACCCGATCGCCCTTTGCCAAGTTAGGTCCTTACAATCCCATAGAGTTTATCAATGGCACTATTGAATCCTTAAGCATTAACAATGATTCCAGGTATATTCTGGAAGAAAGAGTGTTGAAAAAATTACACCAGGATCCTATATTCCGTTCCGAATACCTGAGAAACATATTGGATACCTGGGCCAAAGTTCGTTTGGAAGCCGGCACTCTCGGAAAAAAACTGCCGAAACAGCCGAAAGGATTTACTTACCATCACTGGTACCATCAGATATTAGGAAAAAGTTCGTTCGGTACCGGCATTTATTTAATCCCCTTGGAAAAAACCACTTCACCTTTTACGGAAGAAACGCTTCGAAACACGTTATACCAATCCAAAATACGGAACCGTTTTTTAAAAAATCCTTCGATAGTGGAAGAGCAGATGCTTCCCGGAACGGCATTATTCCACCATCATCTTGACGCTTCCCCTTATGCCGTCGTTTCCTCATTAATCCTGTCGAATGCGGATCCGATGTTGCTCAGTGCACACAAGGTAATGGGCAAATATATGAATCCGCAAGCTTTGGCAGGAAAATCCGGCTATACGACGCTGGATGCCTTAAGGGAATTCATTGATTCCTACCAAGATAATATCGATTTGACGGATCGCAGACAGCGGGTTGATGCCATGATATTTCAGCGTGCCATATTGCTCAGTCTTTATTACAGGGCGAAACAGGAAACAGGGCTTGTGAGAAGTCCTAACT
>CABHOV010000124.1 GCA_902168185.1 uncultured Bacteroides sp. | reverse complement strand
TTAGCGTCATATTAATCATTAAGCGAGGCCTAAAGTTTTTTTGCTATACCTATATATTTTACCACCACATATGCAATTGATGCCTTGGTGTTACTGATTTACAGCTTGCGATCTCACAACTTTCTTCTTCATCGGAAACTCGAAGCCAACACGCATGTTCAACACATCACCATACGAGCTCTTGTTTTCATGATTGAACACGCGAAGCATGATCTGCGCTGTGCCTTTTACTTTCCCCATGAACTTATACTCCTTCTTCAAACCAACAAATACACCGGGTACCCATTCTCTTCCGACTGGATCATCTTGCCCGGAGTGAAGTCTCGGAGGAACATATGTATTCATTAACTCCGCTTCTGCCCGTGGACAAAAACCTTTACCAATCTTGAACTCTGAATAAATGCGAGGGCCGTATATTCTTGTCCCAGGACTAAACGAATTACGATCTGTATTATAGCCACACCGTTGGTTCCACCCTACCCCGGATGTAAGTCGACCGGAGAGACGATAGCCTATATACGGATTGAAATCTGCAAGTATATTATCACCCTTGCGCTGTATCTGTAATGCTATACCCGGAACCAATCGCTCGATCAATGGTTTACCACGCATTTCATTCGGACGCTTCTTTCCTACTTCACTTAAACTGTTGAGGCTTGAATATTTATTCTTCAGCTTCGACATCTTCTCCATCGCCTGCTGTAACACCTGTTCTTTACCGGCAAAGTGATTCACGGCAACTTCTTTCACTTTTTTAACAGCCTGCTCTTTCATAGCATCTGGATTTTGTGCTGCACTCAGCATAGGATCCAATGCTTCCGCTGATTTTTTGAGATCATCAACGCCAGCTATATCACCAGCTTTCGATTCTAATATACTTGGCAATTGTTTTACATCCTGAAGATTACCTTTTGTTATATTTTGAATGTCATTTTGATACCCGCCAGCCTGCTGTGTTATAGAAGATAGATTGCCAGCTTTGCCAGTTATATTTTGAAGACCATCCAGTTCACCAATTTTACCAACCGGAGACTCAACCGATGTATTAAGACCGTCCAGATTTTTCAAAGGACTATTCGGCAAATCCAGTGATGATATATTTATGTCCTTTGCGGGAAGCTTAAATCCTTGTATGTCTCCCGTCAATGCATCGACCTTACTTTGCAACTCAGGCGACAACTCAAGCTTATTGATTTTATCTGTTGTTTTTGATTTAAGATCATCCATTTTTTCATTCAACGAGGCAACAGCTTTTTTACGTTGTTGCACCACACTGTCAAGCTTATGTGTATATACAGCAGTGGGAAGCAGCAATGCGTTCAGACTATCGATCTTGGTTTGAAGTCCGGTACGGGTTGAATCTATCGCATCGAATTTTGATTTATACTCAAGTTTCAGGTTGTCCGATTTACCGTAAAAAGAATATTGAATGGAATCCAACGCATCAGCCTTTGCACCAGGAATGCTATCGAGAGACAGCCTGTTTAAAAGACTATCAACTTGTTGCGCCTGTAAAGAGACAGCAACAGAGAGCAAGGAGATTAGGAATAAATAACGCATAAAACCGACTAACAAGGTGTTGAATAATTTTACATCTATATTATTGGATATATCTCAAGCATTGCATACTCATAAACTACAGTGTTTGATTTATACTCTTATCTAATTTTGTGGTTAAACATTCACTTCAAACAAAATATCAACGCGTTTGTTGGTATACAAGACTACACTTGTAATCGCTCCGTGCTTAATTACTCACATTGCATACTTTCGATATTCGGCTTTTCACTTGGGCAACTTTGGTTCTTCATCGGACCAAGTCGCGACAAAAGCTTTTTTCTTGAAAGTTTTTTATCTCGGGTGATAACTAAGTACTTTTTTGTCTCATTGTAAGGCACTTGAAAATAGACTTTCCTTTTGACCTAACTTAGTCTCCCTATATATTGCAAATTCTTAGGATACTCGGACTCTTGAGCATAACATTGCAACACAGCAACGGAGAGCAAAATAATCAGATGTAGTTGCATTTGCCTTGTTTACAAAATGTCACATTTAGCTTCTAGCATAGGTACCATAGCAGTAAATATCAACTTGCATCCTCGAATGCAAACCCACTTGGCCAATTGCATTTGCTCTTTAACATGGGGGACGTCAGAATTTTTGAAAGTTGCTTTGCTATATTTCTTTAAACAGCTCTGAACATTCATTACGCTTTGTCTATAATTGTAATAATTCATTTACATCTAAACTCAGATTGTTCATCGATCTTCAAATAGACCCCATATTTTCGATAGCTCCTTATTCTATTGAGTAAGATATTATCATTCATGGCTTCCAGTCGCCGAACAAAATCAATTACATCATTAAGTTTGTCACCTTTTTCAGGGCAATTAATTGCCTTAAATAGTTTTACATTTCCACCAGCTAATACCGCAATGTTACTATATGAATTATTGTTTCTAATCGGCGCAAAGTGATAAACATGCCCATCAAGAAACTTGATGCACTCATCAGGTGTCGTCTCTCTATTCGTTGTATCTGAAAGATCAATTATAAATGCACCGCTTAATTGACACTCCCCTTCCGCATAAAAACCTCTCCCGTCCAGCCGTCTATAACTTGGTACCAGTTCGCTAAGAATATTACCAAACTGAAAAAGAATTTCTCTTTTGTTGTATCCGTTGTCGTCCGGAGTATCACAACACCGATTGCTCACTTTAACTGGCCCAGTTTTGGTTGCCGATTTACAGCAAATTAACATGGATATAAATACTACGAACAGGTATCCTTTCATTGATTATTTCGATTAGCTATTACTTCTTGATATACTTTATACTCGGCATTATTAGCAGTTTCTTCCACATTAAAATTATCTACGCGACCTTCCTGCCTAGCCTTTACCGCTTGTAACGTTCTTTGATCAATGTCATGATATCCCTCGTGAGTAAATGTCGCCACCATCGCCTCTCCCTTTGTAATACTATCATCACCAACGTCCTTCCGAACTTCGTCCACACCACTCTTATTAAAATTCCTCTCGAATAAAGTTATTGTTGCTTCTTTATAGCCCTTACCTCCATTGATAAAAGCAATTTGTCCATCAAATCTTCCGGTTCCATTCGAGCCCACCTTCCAAGATAAAACTTTACCACCTGCGTCATGAGGCTGATGGTATCCAAATAAAGTATGCCCTTCGGCTCCACGGTTCACTTCGTCTATTTTAAAATGAACCTTTGTATCGTTTTTTGATAACGTGTTAAACATTTTCCTTGCTGTCTTGCTACCAGATTCGCCAACCATGTCTGCTATTCGCAAAAGTTCTTGAGACGCATTTTTCCCTTTTACCTTCACCGTACCATCTTTTCGTACCTTAATTTTAACTCTTTCTCCATCTTCACCAACAAAATATCTTCCATCAACATCTCTATATCTCATAGGATTGTTAGCAGAGATGTGATATGGCGAATATACTATATATTTTTCACTTAAGGGATCTATAGCATTCCATCGCCCTAAATCAGCGCTATACACTCTCGCACCATAATCATACACACCAAATCCGAGTTCGTCTTGCAATTCTTTTTTGTTAAAAAGGATTTTATTAGACATGCTTCCCTCTTTCTGATAGTTGTTAAACGCAAGTCCGAACGGATAATAATCCTGCGCTTGAATTACAGGAGACTTCGTATGTTCAACATTAAAGTCGTCGAAATATACTTCTACAGGCTGTCCTCCTAAAGCCACGTTGTCATTGCTCAGGTAAAGATAAACATATCCTGGTTTCTTTATTACCAGTTCTTTCGATAGCAACTCATGCTTATGCTGTGTATCTGTGCCGCTCTCTTTAGCATCTTCACTTACGCGTACGAAACCAGCATCCAGTACGTTGTAATCTCGGTCAAAGACAAGGTAGTTCAGATAAGCTTTCGGTGCAGTACCTGTTTCATTTCCTTTGTTCAGGATGCTTGCAAATGGATTAACTGTACCCCCTGTGCTTCCTATAGCCCCGCCATCTACATAGGTCGTGGCTGCTGCTGTTCCGTTGGCAATCGAAGTGATCAGGTTGGTTACGGCTGCTGACCAGTTGCTGATGTTCGTATCCAGATACTTGGCGTATACTTCTGCTTTAATAACATCACCCGGCATTACACTAAGTGATTTGGCTAAACCTGTTCGTTCACTAGCCGTACCGTTGAGGCGTGTAGAATAGTATGTGGGCCCCTGGTTAGTGTGATCAAATAATTCAAAGTCAACTTTTACTGCTTCATCATAGTATAGAAATTCTTTACCCTCTGTCTCTTCGTTGGCAGTCTCCATAGTAGCTACAGGGCTGTCAATTTCTACCTTCGTAGTAAACGTTACTCGTACGTTGCCTAAATGATCTTTCAAATGATACTGATATTCCGGCGAAGTACCGGTCATTACAATGCGGCCCTCGTTCTGGTTGATGAACTTTAAGGTATCGTTCTCATAAAAGTATTCACCTGCGTAGTCTGTCTGCTTGGTTAGTGCACTACCGCCGTTAAACACTTGCTGGCATAGCTTTCTGCCAGTGGCATCATAAAAGTATTTAATATACTCTCCGCTTACCTTGGTTACTTGTACAGGCAAGTTCATGTGATTATAGGTGATGGCTGTGATGTCCTTATTTTTATCTGCATTCATACTGCCATTAGCATCGTAGCTATAGTCTTCGCTGCCTATATTCCCATCGGTGAAGCCTTGTCGTATATCTCCAGCAT
>CABHOV010000123.1 GCA_902168185.1 uncultured Bacteroides sp. | reverse complement strand
CTCAAGAGAAAGCCTGTATTCGGTATATTTATACCGAATACTTTTTGATTACACCCTTTTGTATATTTTTTGCTAAACCAGATTGTAAGAAACAGGATACCTGCCAACCCGAGCGAGCTAAAAATTATTCTCCACGTTTCCTTTTCGCCAATGATTCCGGTTAATGTAAAGAGCCATGTTACAAGAGAAGCAACAAGGCAGATGAAGAGTAGAATAAGGGCTTTAAATTTTTGTTTCATGTTTATATATATGACTGCGGAATTCCTTGAAATAAGGTATACATTTCCCCATGACCCATCAGTAGTGCGAATATTTTAAGAAGCAATCTAACTCGCGATAGTATCAATATTTATCAATAGTAGGATTGAGCGGAACAATAACTTCTATCGGGTTAAGTGCTATTCCTTCAAATTTTTCTCCGTTCCTTTTGAATATTTCAAAATTGTCCTCTCGATCTTTACTGAAATGAAACAACCGCTGGCCTTGCCCAACGATGTCCATAGGGCCATGATTGCTGAAAACATCATCTTTAGTCGGTCCCATTTTTCCTCGCTCAGATTTAAAGAAAAAAATAATAGGTAAAAGTATAGTTACTTCTTCTTTAACCACTTCCCCTTTGCGAATGATTATCCACTTTAGATTTGTACTCATAAGCACATTGTAGATATGTGGCATTACGAGCGAATCAGTATAGGTTGAGAATGCGATATTACTAATAGCTCCTTTTTTGTCAATACTAAACTTTACAGAGGCGTAGTTTGAAAAATTGAAGCCTTGGTTAGTATTAAGTATGGTGTCATGCAAATGTTTCCAGAAATATACTTCTGGGTACTTTATTCTGTCTTTTAGTTCTACGTTTGCTTGCGCATAGAGAACTATCTGGGTAATCATTATAAAAAACATAAGACTTAACCCTTTCATGACTATTCGTGTAGGTCTCATTTTGGATTTGGTAATCATCAGCATCATTTGGCACTCTTACTTAATAGATCTAGTAATTGTCCGCATCGGGATCATTACATCTACAGGGTCTAAAACTATTCCGTTATATTTCTTCGCGAAATAATTCATATCGTTTTTTAAGTTGCATTAACCTTGCTTAAGCGAAGACTCCTCTGTTAAAGCCTATCAAAATTTATGGCGTGTATGTAAAAGTGGGAGTATAGACGTAATTTTTATTATGTTATTTTTTGCTCTCCTAACTTCATGTTCTGCGTTTAGTATTCTCGTTCCTTAGGGTCGCAACAACTTGAGGGGACATTCACGACAATGGGATTAAGTACAACGCCTTCGAATTTTTCTGGTCTTCTATAGTTTAAAAACAATCCCTCATTTCTGCCCTGATTGGTATCAAAATGTACTATATGCAAGCTTTGATCAACCAAATCAGGCGAGCGAAGTTGTTCGTCAAGATCACTTTCCCTGGTCGGGCCTTTTAGTGGTACTTTAGGCTTAAGGCTAAATACAATCGGTAATAAAAAATGTAGAGTTTTCTTAACTGTTTTTCCGTTTCTTTTGATAATCCAATGTTGGTTGGTGCTTAATAGAACGTTAGTAATGTGCGGCATTATCAGCGAGTCTGTAGATGTCGAAAAAGTAATATTAGAAACATTGCCGTCTCGGTTTATCTCAAATTTTACAGAGGCGTAATTATCGAAATTTAGACCTTCATGCTTAATAAGTATAGTGTCTATCAATTTCATCATTATATAGTACTCTGGGAGCTCGTTTTTTTGACTGCCTCGAAGTTCTACGGTAATCTGTGCAGTTACTACTTGGAAGGATATCAGTAGTAAGGTCGTCAAGAGAATGATAGCGTTGCGTAATTTACTCATGTTATTAAACTTGATAGATGACTTAGTCCAGGTGACAATTCTTTCCTCCAATGCTTTTTATTTTGTTTGTTGCTTTATCGCGTATAACATTCTCTTCTCGTTCTCCAATTTCTAAAACTGTGTCAAAGGTAAGTCCCCATTTGACAAGGGAATCTTTGAATGTCTCTTTGTCCGAAGCATCCTTACTATATCCAAACAGCCAAACTGCCACGATGGTCTTAATTTGCTCGGAAGTTAAATCCCTGCCGTATATATCTTTCATTACATCAAGCATAAGTTGAACATTCTGTGGAGACGCAAATCGTACGTGCTGCTCATCTGGAGTAAGTTCAGAATAGGTTATACTAACTTTGAAAAATGCATGCATGGTTTCGTGATATATCGTTACTATTTGAAATAACTCACTAGTGCCAGGCAGAGTGCCAGAGTTCAATAGGATATCTACATGAGATTGTTTTTGGTTATCAAGATAGCTTGGCATTGTTCTCGCTTCAACTGGCTCTCCGTCTTTATTTCTTAAATTGTCGACTTCTTTAAAGTCCAAATTTTGAATTGTTCCAGCATCAGAAAATAGAAATTTAGCTTGTGCATTTATTTTATTCTTAAAGTCAGCCCTTGTCAAATTTTTTATTGCTCTCGCTAAACAAGGAGATATTACCTTATTAAAGGTAATATCATCAAAGCCCGGTTCCGGAACTACCACCACCGGATTCTTTACTGGCTTAGGTGTACTTGTACTTCCTCCCAAACCTCCACTGCGTGGAGTGGCACCGCTTGCACCTACATAAGTACCACCTCCACCAGCGGGAGGTACAGCGATCATATCATCGCACCAACCACGATTGAATGAAAATGTACATACACTGCTTACTACTGTTTTATGATCGTATTGGCAATGGCAGGGATAATCTGTTCGGGTTTCTACTTCGTAAATAGTGGTACAGGTTTGGTCAATGCTTTTAACGCACTGATTCATAAGTTGAACTCTTCCTCCAATAGACACGCTATCTTGCACAGTCGGTATAGTCAGCTCATTAATCAGTTCACCTGCAAGGTTATATTGCTGGAATGTACCCGTGAATGAATCACCGGCTATATACGGTCTATCCGGGATATAGCGGTATATAAATCCGTAGAAACCATCCTCGTATTGTGATAGTACAAGGTTCTCAAAGTAATCCGGAGAATCATCGGGAAGCCGGAATGTATAATTCAGAATGCCGCTATCGGGTTCACTGTATTTGAAGAATGCATCTTCAATTTCCAGACTGCTAACTCTTCCGTTGGCCATACTGCCTTGAACTTTTGAAAGTAAATCTTTTACAGCAGGTTCATGTTCGAGATCTGTAATTGTTATCTTCTTTTCGCTGGAAACTTGTTGAAGTTTAGCTTCTTCATGATCGCACGAGGAACCCCATACGAAGAGGATGACCAAAACAATTGGTAGACATTTCTGCATAATAATACATTGGTTTAGTTTAACCGTTCATAAACCACCTTATAAATCCGGTGGAGATATATAGCAGAAGCATCCTCACTCAATTCAACAACACTGTATCCTCTATACAAATCAAAGCTAACGAAGCGGTGGCGCCAACATCAATAGGTATATTACGCAAAACAGTATAGATAAATCACGGAATGATACATCAGTATATATACTGATTTTATATATTTGAGTTGCAACGTATAATAGGTATCATTATAATGACTGCGGTAAAATTCAATTCATCTCGAACTGCTATAAGCGTAACGAAGTGCACCTTGTATCGTTTGGTTGGCTATCTCTGCACACGCGCCAGCCACACTAAATTTTAACGTTACTTAAACATACCGTTGTGGAAAGCAGTTCAGCGCGACCTTCTAAGATATACTGGCCAACAGATATTAAAAGTTTTGCGCAACCAGCAGTCACCTATACAACTTGATTTGGTTGTAAACGCCCGTGACAGAAAGCATCAGGTGTGGGAGCGCAATTCATTGAGTATATCACTATGGTCCAATAAAGTTCTTTGGGAGAAGATAGACTATATACATCAGAACCAGGTTAAAGCCGGCCTTTGCAAATACTCTGAAGATTATTGTTACTCCAGTGCTTCTTTTTATTATAGCGAAGACAAACGCTGGGATTTCCTGATACATATTGAAGGGTAGTGTTTGGTGTGAGTGTGGGTGTTTGTTGGTGAAGAACACCAACAAAGGCATGAGAAATGCGTTAATACGATGAACTGTAAAGCGTATTAATGTTTTACACGCAAGTTGTAATCGAGTTTAAGTATATATACTTTATAATTCACTTCTGGACTATAAACTTAATCTACTATATTCGTTTGCTAACGTTTATATAGGTAACGATGTTCTTATATTGGAATGTTGTGCGCAAGCCTTCGGATAGATTTGAAACAGACTTATGAGACTCTTGATTACTTCAATACTATTGACGATTTGCTTTACTGCCATAGGACAGTTCCTTTCGACAAAAAAGGCACTGACATTTTATCCTGGAACGTACATAGACACCGAGGCGAGGTACACCGATCCTACGGGGGTAAACGTAATAATACAAAATAGTTTACCTAAGTGGGGAACACCGTTACTTGATTCTGGGAGAAGAGAACAGGGATTTAGTAGCTTGATATTTTTTAATCGCATCATTAATGAAGCAAATGATCCAATAGAAGTAACAATAGATTTTCCTGCTGATTTCTTCTCTTCTCCTGGTTCGCCTGATGCTTACCTTAAGATATTTCTCCCACAAGACAGCATGACGCTAGACAAAGAAGCTGCGTATAACTATGGCCTTACAAGTTTGAAGTCGCTTTTTGACCATGGTTCAGCTAAACCAACTACGTTTCATAAAATTATATATCCTAGGCAAGAATGCCTTTTCTATCTTGTAATACTTTTTAATCAACCAAAAGATCCGCAAGGTCAGGGGTTTTATAATACTGGTACGAGAGCCGGATTTGACTTAGAAGCACACAGCCTTTTTTATAGAATTAACCAGATGGACTTTATACGGATTCCCTGCGGCCAGATTGTTTTAAAGAAACTTTAACGGGCTGTTATAATCTGCTAAAACGGCATAGAAGGCAACGATGTTCTTATACCCGAGCGTTGGCGGTAATGGGCAGGACAATCTAAATGAGATTTTAAAAATGACGACTAAATACGGAACAGTGAAAATAAAAAATCAATTATTGTCGACAATACTTCTTTTAAATTTCTTGACGTTTGCTAGTTGTAGCGAGAAGAAAACTGACACTAGCAATAAAGCGAAAGACCCTTTTGGCAGTGCTTCAAATACTGAGATTAAAATATTACAACCTTGCCGCTGGACATTTACAGTTGAGCAAAGTGGCAATGGCGAAGCTGTGTTAGTTAGTACAGCGAAGCTTACATCGGGATGGCATTTATATTCTCAACATATTCCAGGGAAGGGGCCTTCCACAGAATTTAGCTATGATAGTTTGCAGACTTATAAACTAATAGGAGAAACTGAAGAAGGTGAGACAATAAAGAAATATGACTCCAATCTAGAGATGGAAGTTCTCTATTTTGAAAATGACGCGGTGTTCAAACAAAAAATCAAACTTGCTAGTAAAAGTGATTTTGTAATTAATGGTGCTATTGATTATATGGTTTGTCTTGATCACGGACAATGCTCTCATTTTGATGAAGAAATATCTTTTACGGTGAAAGGTAGCTCTTCGATAACTAATTGACTGAAACGTTAGCAGCAACCACCTTTAAACAAAGAAAGAGGTGAGCGCAATAAAAATTGAAATTGTAAATTCCATATCACGCAGCCTGAGTTGGCCATCGCGCAATACTCTAAAGATTATCTGGCTTCAGCTATTTTCAAATATAGTATAGTAAGTGCCACCCTGATCAACTAGTTACCACTCTGGGAAAGTAAACGCCTTCCAAAAATTGTCCAGGTATAATAGCTCACCGATTTTAAATGTATACTTCTGTTTGTTTGTGGATAATATGCCTATGCTTTCCGTTCCTATAGGCTTCTGGTCATAGTTACCCTCCGTACTTACAAACCGCAGACTTTGCAGTTCGTTACTTTTTCGCAGCTGTTCTCTAAAATGCCTCAGGTGTTCAGCGTACATCTCTACGGCAGTCTTGATACTATATTTGCCTTCAGCGGTAATTTGACGAGGGACTCCTCTATAAGAAAAGTTAACGCGCCTCATATACTCACATGTGCCCTGGTCGAAAATAATTTTCAGACAAAAGCCAGTCAGTGCAGTATCGTTATCGGCTTTCAGGGCTTCCACTAAACCACTGTACAGATCATTCAATGTTGTGAATCCATTTCCTTTTCTCGGTTTGCCGAATGAAAGTACTTTACCATTGTTGTTGATATAGCCCGACTTATCCTTCAGCGCTATGGTACAGGTATCAGTTTGAAACACACCTATATGATCATAAACAGAAGTAATACGACTACCAGTTGAGTCAATGATGGAATATCCTTCATCAAGTTTTATAGTATAAAATGGCCCATTGCTCGTAATGTCACCGTACTCGAACTTTGTGAGTACTTTGTTTTTGAGTGTCAGCAATGCATAGTGCTTCTTTTGCGCGGCTTTCAATCTGACAACAGTATATGACTTTAAGAATGCCAGCGTATCGTATTGGAAGGGGATAATTTCCTTGCTCATACTATTCACCATCCCATATTTACCCTTTTGCTTTACAATAAACTGGTCGTGGTAGTAGTCACTGATTTGATCGTACTTACCGGATAATATATAGCCAGCTTTTTTTGGGTCGTATAATTGTTTTATGCCCTGATCACTTATAATTTGAATGAACAAGCTTTTTTGACCACCGCTTTCAAAAACTGCAATCTTGTTTTGATTACTTATAAGGAGCTTTCCACTATTGTCAAAAAGAGAATACCGGTTGTTCTTAACACCGATATAGCACTGGGTTGGGATAGCTTTGATAATGTCATCATATTCTGCTGGTATATTTTGGCACTGCGGGCCAAAAATATATACACCTTTATGTTTATTCTTTTTTACTATAGCAATAAATGTTGAATCATTCCTGCCGTGAGTGACGTAATCTTCATACGTCCAGTTGTCTTCAATCTCAATATCGCTAAACTCTGCCGCAATGATCATTTTGCCAGACCATGCGTGATATAGTCCTTTGCGTTGGTCGCGCTGTGTTACGATAAACCTCCCGTTAGAAGATTGGTCCTCAATAGATAAATAGATTGCCGGCAAAATTACCTTGCCGGTTGAATAACTTTTTAACCCATATAAATCGTCTTGCTCGAATTTTACGGCCGGTATTTCTTCGGGAGTCATAGAGGTTGCTTCTCCCTCTTTTTCCTGTGCAGAAGAAAGGCTACGGAATACACAAAGAGCAATAAGTAGTACACTGTATTTCATGGACTCAAAATGGAAATCTCAGCCCAATATATTTCCGTCAATGTCTAAAATCAAGGATGTGGATATTTAATCTTGGTGGGGTGCCTTTACATTTTTATTTCTCTATGTGTTGTTGGTGAAGAACACCAACAAAGGCATGAGGAGCTGACAATTAAGAATGAATATTAAAAGATGCGACTTTATCAATATTGCTCGATATTTTTGCACTGTAAACTATAAATATCTTGGCAATGAAAAAGTTATTAATGCTATCACTTTTTTTAGCGATTGGTTTAACGGCCAATTCGCAATCAGATAATATCGACTACGAGAAAACTCTTAACCTGGCGGTTTCATTTTTCGAGAATGGGCGATTGGCAGAATCAAGAACAGCAATGCTTAAGATACTTGATGACTATCGTAAAGCTGAAGTTCAGTTTTCAAAAGATCTATATTTAGGGCAGCCATTGTCAGATGCTCAATTGGATCGATTTGTTCAGAAGTCGGTATATGCACAAAAAGCTAATTTTTATATAGGACAAATTGAGTTAAGCAATCAAAATCCTTACGAAGCTATTGCTTACTTTAAAGCAAGTCTTGAACTTGATTCCGCCGATGTAAATGCACTCTCTGGTGTTGGTGACGGGTATCTGATGATCTTTAAGTTGCCAAAGGCTATTGAATATTACTCTTACTCTATAAACAGCAAGCCGAATACATATAGTTACCTAAAGAGGGCAAGTGTACTCACGACCCTGAAGCTGTATAAATTAGCGATTGACGATCTCGACAAAGCAATTGCGCTTTCGGATGATTGCTTAGTTTGTATTCATAATAGAGGTTATAGTCTTTTACTTGACGGTCAATTTAAAAAATCAATACAGGATTTTGATAAAGTTTTAGCTAACGATGGAGAAGATAGTTACGCTCTTAATAACAAAGCGATGGCTCTTTTTAAACTGGGCGAAGCGAAGAAAGCACTTCAGTTGATTGATAAAGCATTAATAGCCGATAAGTCGAATTACTACGCCATGAGAAATAGGGCTATAATTTTTTACACTCAAGGTAAAAAGGATTTAGCTTGTAAAGAAATAGATAAGTCGGTCAAAAGCGGACTTGAAATAAAATATGATAAGGAAATACTTGATGTATTAAATAGTTGCAAGTGATCACGCGCATGCCTTTTTATAAGACAATCAGAGTTGATGAGCTCCCCATGTGGTTTCTAAAGTTCAACTTACAGAACTTAAACCATTAAAAGGACAAAAGATATTTAATCCGTCATTTAATAATGATCAGATTTAAACCGACAATGGTATTTAATTTTGTATAAAAATTTCTCAATGAAACAGCAGCTCCCAATTTTGTTAAAGCAGTTAAAAGACAATTCACTCCTGTTTAAAGACGTGATTGCGTTTATAGAAACTTACTATCAGCATCAGCCAACGTCCTTTAGAAATGGGGATATATACAATGAAGCAACCCAAAATCAAGGGAGTGCAAAGGTGTTTACTTTCGCGCAGCTAAATACGCTAGACAAAGAAGATACACTTAGTTTATTTGCAGAGCATTATCGATCAGTATTAGAGAATCCTGATGGAATGGATCACCAAAATATCAGGCAGTTTATGCTCCACGGCTGGCCGGGGATAATTTTTGAAGGACAAGCTCTGGTTGCAAAGTAATAGGGGATTTAGCTTATGTGGCGCAGGGATCTATATTGAAGTTATAGCCAGGAGTTCTAGAGTAGTGAGAATTTGCTTTACGGTTTATGCCTTCGCTCGCTGTTTGCTTGTTCATTCAGGTGTTCAATACACGTCAAGGAATATCTTCATCAAATAAAGAAGTGATTTATGATTGATATACTATATCTTTCTTGTAAAATGAACTGCACTTTATGCTCCTAATTACAAGAACATTTCTTTTAATGATCCTTCCGGTGGCGTTAGCCCAGGCGCAGAACTCCAGGCAGCAGAAACTCGAACGCACTCTTCAGGCGATGTTCTGTAATTGCTTTTCCGACAGCCTGAATGTAGAGGATTTTCGTGCATCGGTGGAAAGAGAGATGGAGTGTCGCAGTCGATTCCTTCAGGAGCATGAAATTACTTTTGATTCTATAGTGATCCAGGAATCTGCACGGTTGGGGTCTCTTACTACATTTGAAAAAGATCATTTTATAGATGATGAAATGATGACCAACAGCGTGCTATATATCATGAAGAACTGTGATCAGTACAACAAATCAATGTCTAATATCAAAGTGCTATATTTTCAGGTTCTTGAAAAAAAAATGGTGGAAGGAAAAGTAAAAGACAAGAATGAATTTCTTACAATAGCAGTAGCAGCGGAGAAAAAAAAGAAGTATAGCCGACAGGCGGGGGAGAGTTATGGTAATGTAGCGATGCTGTATGAGCTTGAGGGGAATACAGCAGCGGCTGACAAGTACTATAAAAAGTCTCTGATTGCTTATCCTACGCCCATGATGATGGCGTTTTACAGGCTTTTGCAAATGAAAGTGAAGTAGACTTAATGACAATATTTTTTATAGCTAGACGTCATCTCTTTAAAGTATATACCATTGACTAAAGATAAAATTGGTAACGAGAATAAGAACGCAGAATTAGCCAAGTATCGTGTCTTAGTTATAGCGACACTCCAATACCTTCTTGAGAACGCATTTGCCGAAATGAAGACAAAGGACTTCAATCCAAATGCATATTTTGAATCCTTAAAGACGCAGACCACCGAACACTTCCAAAAAGGACGACTTTCCAAATTAAAGCAGTGTTTTCGCGACTTCACAGAACCCCAACGAGAAACCGGAGATTTAAACTTTAATACCTATCTCAAAACTAAGACAGGATACGACATTAACATCTTTCAAGACTTCTATACCCGGATTGACAAAATAGTAGTAAAAGGAAAGATCTCGACAGACAATCAATTTTATGATGTTAACTCAATGGTTAATCATCTGTCCCAATTAACACCAACGGACAACGATAAACTGAAGAAACTAAATAATCTTTTAGTGGAGTATGAACAACGTAAGGCAAAGAAAAAATAATCAACATATCACTACGTCATTTTAGGTAACTAAAATTGTATTTACAGAACGTACAAGGACAAATCCAAAGAGGTCAATATGCGTACACTACATGGGCAACGATGCGCTCTTATACCGAATGTTGGCGGCTGTTATGAAAGGCTATATTGATAAAAATACCACAAACAAAATAATGAAGATGAAAGGAAGAAAACTATCAGAATTAACAGACCAGGAATTGTTACAAGAAGCAAAAAAAATGAAATCAACTGCCATAACGAATGCTATATTAATTGGATTTCTGATGGGAATTGTATTCTATAGCATCGCGAAAAACAGTGTAGGTTTCTTTACACTAATCCCTTTATTTTTAGCGTTTAAATTGATTAATAATTCAAAGTATAGTAAGAAGGAATTAGAAAGTCTTTTAAGTGAGCGAAATTTGAAATGAAACGACAGCTTTGATTTCTTCTGCAAATATCAACTCATGTGTACAGCAGCAAGTTTACAGCACCGTTAAAGCAACCTGATATCCTATGAAAGTACAAGAACAAATCAATGAGTATATTGGTAGCCAACCCGAACCAAAACGCAGCGATATGCAAGCGTTGCACCGCATCATTCTGCAAATAATGCAGGCATGTAAATTATGGTTCCTGGCTGGTAAAGACAGCGAAAATAAAACTGTTTCTAATCCTAATATAGGATATGGGCAATACACCATAAAGTATACTGATGGGAAGACCAAAGAGTTTTATCAAATTGGTATCAGTGCAAACACAACCGGAATCTCTGTATATATACTTGGTCTCGATGATAAGACATACTTAGCCAGAATGTATGGCGAGAAAATAGGCAAGGCGAGCGTAACCGGATATTGCATTAAGTTTAAAACTCTAAAGGATATCAATATAGAAGTGCTTGAAGCGGCAATACGATATGGGGTTGGGACGACTAGCTACTGATCAATTTTTTTTTGATTTCGCACTTAATGTTGATACATAATTATAGTATACGCACTTCTTGCAAACATGAACGACTCAACATTTTTTGAACAAAAAGGTCATCCTACGATTAAATTGTTTGACGATAGAATTTCTGTAAAAGCCATTGACTACTCTAATTTCAGAGACTTCGCCTTTGATAAAATTGCGGAACTTAAATTTTACAAACCATACGAGAATAGTCTCTTAGGATTTCTTTATTCATTAAGCCCGGTTTGGAAAAAATATCGTGATACGGATAACTATGTTTTGAGTTTAAACTAAAGGATGGGGAGTATTGGGACTATGAGACCACAAGCAATTTTGACCAGGCATTTGTTGACTTTGTCGAAATGATACGAACAAAATTTGAGATGAATTGAACGGGAAAAGGTACTAACTATTAAATAGTGTTGAATGCTCCTCTGAAGCAATTATAACAGGTAGCGGTGTCTGATATTGTAATGTTAGCAAGCATTCAGAATAAATGAGTGAATAAAGAAACAATCGATAAAAGAATCCTTTAACATGGACTTCTGTGTTCAATTGGAGTATCATTTGACACGTACATTTGAGAATTCGGAAGACAATTAAGCTTTCCATTCTATGGTGTACATGTTTCTGCAATTCTGATCGAACTGATTCTGGCTTATTCCTGTACTGTGCTTGCGATTAATGTATTGTCTGTCCACATTGACAATAGAGAGGGGATTTGTATAATTGGTGCGACTTCTTATTGTGGAATCGGACTTTTAGGAGATTTATCATTCAGCCACTTATTGCTTTGTATTTTTATATTGAACAATCAAACCTCAAGAGACATAGTGATCTTTAACAGCTTGCGTAAAGCGGCACAGCTGCCAGCGAAAATGTATCTGTCATGTAGTGTAGTTTATTTATACCTTCATTTCATGTGACATTTGTTGTTATAGGGCATTTATTAATCAATGAAATTTAAAATATTCGTCATATTGGCTTTGATAATTTGGGGCGCCCATGCATTTGGACAGACAAAGGACTCCGTGACGATTGATGTACCAATTTTTATTGATCCGCTGATTCATCCATCCTTCCCCGGTGGACAAGACTCACTGATAAAATACATTGACAATAATTTTAATTGGGCTCAAGGACAATCGACAGTTAACGGAAAAGTCTTTGTTGAGTTCGTAGTTGATGTTGACGGAAAAATTAGCGATGTGAAAATAGTCAGGGGACTTTGTGACTCGTGCGACAAGGAAGCATTAAGATTAGTCAAAAGTATGCCGACTTGGATTCCTGGGATGCAGAATGGAAGGAAAGTAAAAACGAAAATGCTGTTGCCTATTACATTTGAACTTTAGCAATATGTGCTAATGCTAATAAAGTATGAGTGTCGTTGCTGAGACGGTTAAATTTGTAATTAATTTAGTAGCGTTTTATTACAAAGTCACTATATAGATGTTAGCGGTAACTATTGACAGATAACTATGACTTTCCTCGAGAGATATAATAACGGTGAAACGAAACAGGTTTATTCTGAAATCGCTAAGTTAGGACAAACTGCTTTTTCAAAAGAATATTATTCAGATATTGAAGCTGTCGTGACTGAAACGATGAAAAGGATAAATCATAATTTGACAGTTATTTATGATGAGCTCAAAAGAACCAACTATAATTTCAAACATAACACTCAATACAGTTTTGAGGTACCTCTAAACCAACCAATTGTTGACGCAGAAGAAAGTCTTGCTCAATTGGAAATGATAGTTATTCCTTTTGGTTTTGTTCCTCTTTCACTCAAATTATTCTATAAAATTGTAGGCTCTTGCAATTTTGCCTGGGACTTCAAAACAAGTAAAAATATTTCCTGGAAGTGCTCAGATCCAATTCAAATTATTCCTCTAGACACTCTTGTAGAACAGGTAACGACTGAGTATTGGCTTGAAGAAATGACGGAGAATAAGGAAACGTATAATATAGCATACCTAGAGCTTTCTGCCGATTACTTACATAAGGACAATATTAGTGGCGGGCCTGCGTACGCCATGGAGATAACTCAAAAGCCAAGCATTGACGGTAAACTGTTAAATGAGGAGCATCAGACCTCATTTATAAACTATCTGAGAATAGTTTTTGAAAACTGTGGTTTTGGTAGGACTGACGATATTGAACATACAGCGACATTTAAATCGTTTTGTGATAAAGTTGAACCAAAACTTAAGAAGATATAACAACCGTTCACGTCTTTTGGTGTTCTTCGAAGCAGCGGCTAATTACTAATAAATGTTTTAATTGCACGCCGGAGTTGAGCCAATTTGCAGTATATGATATGTTTGTAAAGTTGGAAGCCCGGACTACAAGGCCAAGCCGATTGATTCCGTGTATAACTTAAAACTTGAAATTAAGAAAGGCAAAATCAAAAGTTAACTAACCTAAAAAAAGACTACAACACCATAAAAACGTTCGGTAATGTATTTACTTATCGTTGCTACCTAAAATCGGATCTATATTTGGAGTAATGATTAAGACGACATTATTCGTTTGCTAACATGTAGTTACAGCGCTGTTTAACCATTTAGGGGATAATAAAGATGAGATAGCCGAATTTTGTGTAATTGATGGTGCAAGGTATTCTAGTGAATATTTATAGAAATTTCGAAGGGTTGATATATACATAAATGAATGATGGCTCAAAGGAGGATAAAACGCAATCATATAATTCACGCCAGCTGAGTTCGGCGATAAATTACTAATTTCGTTTGCTTGCGAATGTTATTCGCTAGGGGTTTAATAAGTTATGAGACGATACCCCCAATTGACCAAACTGTTGTCCTATTTAATATAGGAAAGCTTCAGTCTGATGAACTCGAAGGGAAAATTGACTCGCTGTTAATAACGAATCCAAAAAAAATCGGAGTTAACCTATGTCATTTTGATAAACCCTCGAATAAACTTATTAAGAAATATAAATCAGACGACAGGGTTGTGTTTGCAAACTGTGAAGAATTTGGATCGCTTCATCTTAGTCAGATCATAGGTGACGGAAATACTGTAACTCACTTTAGGACGGATAATCCTGACTATTTCGAGTTACAAATCACCGGCTTCAAAGGAAGGGGAAACAGTGAAGAAAGAATTAACTATGGGGCAAGATTGGACTATCTTGCTAATAGCATTGAGCTTGCGAATTCTTACTCTTGGTTTAATCCTGAGTATCTGAACGACAAAACTATACTACTTGGTTATATGGGTGACTACTTAACCGACAGCATTTACTACTATCAGAACTGTAGGATCACTCCGTTAAATCTATATTTTGGAGAAGCTAATACATTGCCGGATATGTATGACATTGAAGTATCCGCAAATATCCTGAGAACAATAAATGACAATGCCTTTATCAATGAGCTTAATAAAGTTCTTAGGGTTACAATTATCCTATTTATTAGCATTTTAAATGTGATAATTCTGACTTATGTCAAAACCAAATGGATATTCGTAAATCTTATTATTGCGACCATTCTTTTCGTACTACTAACCGGAACGAGCTCTTTTCTTCTAGTCTACTCATTTGACGAAGGATACTTTTTGGAGATGGACGAGCTGCCCATAATTTTATTAGTGACGACAATTTTTACAGTGATATTGAATAGTCGTGAAAGGATCAGTGCACAATAATATCTATAGGAGGACATTTTGTTGTTTGTCAGTGTCAATATTTAGAAACACTTGCATGCTAAGCTAGAATTTAAATATAGTATATATTCGCTTTGGATTTACAAACGGTTATCTTCGTATGACACAGCAATCAAATGAATCAAACAGAAAATCATATCACAAGGACGCTATCTTCTCAAATTAAAATTAACGGAGACAGAGAAACCATTTGGGACAAAATAACCAACGTTCAAATAGAAGAGTTTTCCCACCCGACAATTTTCAAATTGCTGGATGTTCCTAAACCACTCAAAGCTGAAATTATTTCTGATGGTGTAGGAGGGAGTAGAATAGCATACTTTGATAATAAGAAAAGATTTGTTCAGGAGATACTTATTTGGAAACCATATACGGAGTATTCATTTTCCTTTAACCCTGAAGAAGGATTTAGAGTTGCTTATTTCTTCGATCTTTCAAACGGTGTTTTCCAAATACCCACAGGATCTTATTATTTATCTGAAAATGGTCAAGTAATCCTTGAGTTAGAGACGACCTATAGTATTCATAAGTACTTATTTATTTTGCTCTATATTCCAGTAACAATTGTGCTTAAAATCTTTCAGAAATTTCTGTTGACTTCAATAAAGAAAAATTCTGGGAATGAGGTTAAGTAAATTTTCAGAAACTATTGAGATTGCTGCTAAATGGGAATTGGTATTTGACTATACCCAGGATTATAAAAACAGACTCAAATGGGATACATTTTTAACTGAAGCATATTTGTTGGACAATGCAACCCAAGCGGAAAAAGGAGTAAAAGCATGGTGTGTATCTAGAAATGGACTTGGAATGGAGACGCAGTACGTTTCATTCAACCGACCAAAGGTGGCTGCAGTAAAGATGACGAAAGGGCCTTACATGTTTAAGGAATTTGCTGCATCATGGACTTTTAAAGAGGAAGCAGGAGGGATTACAAAGGTGACATTTCTGTATTCCTTTTCGCTACGCTTCCCTTTCAGCCTTGCAGGTTTTCTCATTACAAAAATTCTGCAAAAAAATGTGAAGCAACGACTTGTTGATTTAAAGAATGAGTTTCAGAGGGCTTAAGCGATCGTGTATGTAATGATCTTTTCTCCACAACATCACAACGCAAAATTTGGCTGCAATGCCTGGAAGTAAACTATAACTTAAATGAATTACTGAATATGCTGTTGTTTTTGATAGGAGTCGATTTGCCAACAATTGTGTTTATCTCTCTACTTCTATTCTCCTTTGGACTACTTATTTCTTGGTTAACAAAGAAACTTCTTCGAAAGATATTAAGGGATGCGTCTGACCGGAAAATCAAATTGCTATCACGTTTCAGCGCGTTTATTTTATCACCTATTATTGGGATTTCTTCTCTTGCATTGTTGATTCACCTAACGTCTCCAAGAGAATCGGATGAAGAATTCGTAAAGAACCATTATGAGATGATGGAAGATGACATCAAAGCGGACTTAAAGATAGGAATGTCAAAGACAGAGGTTGTTAAACTTTTTGGTGATGCCGATACTGCTCAGGCGATTCTGGTTTATGACATCTCTTTACCTGAAGCGAAAGAAAAGTACATACTTGAGATGACATTTGACAAGGATGGACTAAAGGAATTTAAGAGACAGCGTTAAGCGCTGCGGGTATATTAACGGAAATTCCACTTAAGGAAAATTTAAATGAATAGTACTTCACACAACCCATGCTATAATATATAGATTGGCAACCATTGTAAATCATGACACGACTACGACAAAAATATGTGCTGTTAATAATCGGAATTGTTGTTGGAGTCGGATATGGACTTTTGACACGTTTTGTATTTGGTGAAAAGGCAACATTAGCATCCGTTACATATTTATTCATTATTCCGACAATACTGGGTATTGTACCCTTGATGTTTGCTGATAATGAACAACTCAAATCGTACAAGAATATAATTTTCATTCCTTGGTTGACAGTTGCGACTTTCTTTTTGACAATGTTCTTAGTCGGACTTGAAGAATTTATTTGTTTACTTATTCTTGCGGGACCTTTTTTTATCCTTGCAACAATTGGTGCATTCATTTACCGGCTCATTCAAATAAATAGACAAAAGAGTAATGGGAAAATATTTATGATGATGCTAATTCCGTTTCTTTTTTCACCAATTGAAGAATTAGTTAAAAGCCCTTCCTCAATATTCAAAGTTGAAAGCGAAACGGTTATCTCAACATCGCCAGAGGTAATTTGGAACAATATTGTTGAGGTTAATACGATTAAGGAAAATGAATATACACCTGGATTCTTTAATGGTATTGGTATTCCAAGGCCACTAAGCGCGACAGTTAACGAAAAAAAAGTTGGCGGACAGCGAGTAGGGAATTTTGAAGGTGGATTACGATTCGTAGAGACTATAACTACATATGAAGAGAATAAAATCGTATCGTTCAATATTAATGTCGAACCACAGTCAGTTAGACCAAATGTATTCGACCAGCATGTTTTAAACGGTAACTATTTCACATTTGTAAATGCGACTTACGAATTGACTGATTTAGGGAAAGGACAGATCAAATTGACGCTATCTTCAAGGTATCAACTGACATCAAAAATTAATTTCTACGGAAAGTTCTGGGGTGATATCATATTAAAAGACTTCCAAGATAGATTATTGGAGGTTATTAAGAATCGAAGTGAGAACTAATCACAACTGTCGCCAATGTATATTTTAATGCTATATATAGGCAGTGGCTGTTAGAAACAATGGTAGATTTGTTAAAAAGCTATGTGTAAATTATTTTTAATTATATTCTTAAGTTTCCCTTTCCAACAAAGAGACG
>CABHOV010000122.1 GCA_902168185.1 uncultured Bacteroides sp. | reverse complement strand
TTTCCGATAAAAAGTATGTTCAGAATTTGAAGCAGATATTGGATAGTAAGGTTCACGAACACAATGCTGATTATGTAACGTCAGGGAACTTTGGAATCGCGAATCTTCTGGGAGCAGATATGTTAGTGTTAAAACGTAAAGTTGGACCGACTGTAATGATTCACAATATAATGTTGTCAGATTTAAGCAACTTTACGGGCTTCGAAGGGTGGAGTCCTTCCTTTGGAGATCTTGAATTATTTTAGACATGCTGGGAGGGATATTAGTCATTATAATTACAGGATTGATTTCATTTGCCTTAATCAACAGGTTAAAGGAAATACATCCCATTATAGATGATGCTCTTCTCAAGAGGCTATATTTCTATCACATCTTATTGTCCTTCGCATACTTTGCATATATACTTTACAATCCTTCAGACTCAAGAAATTACTACCGAAAAGTAACTAATGCTTACAGAGGAGATTCATGGTCTGATTTCTATGGTACTAGTACTACATTCATCGAATGGGTAACTTACCCGTTTGTAAACTATCTGGGGTTTTCATACGAAGGTATGATGGCTTTGTTTTCATTCTTTGGTTTTCTTGGCTTTGTTTACTTCTATATATTCTTTAGGGAGAATATTCGTTTCAAACACCAGTTCTATGGGTACGATCTTCTTACCTTAATCTTCTTTTTACCTAACCTTCATTTTTGGTCAACATCATTGGGAAAGGGGTCCATAATTTTTATGGGCCTGGGGTTATTCTTTTATGGGATTACTAACGTCAAAAAAAGAATATGGGCGCTGGCTATAGGTGGACTGATTATTTATCATGTGAGGCCGCACATCATGCTCGTAATATTGGTGTCATCGGCTATGGGATTTATTTTTTCATCAAAAGGAGTAAGTATAGCATTACGAATTATGTTTTTGGCGGGTGCTTCCGTTGCTTTCTTTTTTATTTACAAAGATGTTCTTACTATGGTGGGTATTGATGAAGAGCAATTTGTAACGCAAGGATTAGACCTGTCGCATCGTGCAAAAGAACTTACCAAAGCATCTTCGGGTGTAGACATCTCTCAATATAGTTTGCCTATGCAGGTCTTTACATTTCTGTATCGACCACTCTTCGTGGATGCTCCCGGGTTTCTTGGTATCATCGTTTCATTTGAAAATGTTTTCTATTTGTTAATATCATTAAAGCTTATTGGGAATTTAAAGGGATTGAAATTTCTGGTGACCGGCAATTTTTTGGTAAAGACCGCTTTCTTAAGTTTTATTACTATATCAATTGCTTTAGCACAGATTTCCGGAAATTTAGGTTTAGCGATGCGACAGAAAAGCCAAGTCATGATTTTGGTTTTGTTTGTTGTTATGGCATTTATGGATGAACAAAAATTTAAAGTCTGGAAGCATCAACAATTAATGAAGCTGAGACGATCCCGGGAGAACGCTACAAATGCAACCACATGACGAAAGGTATATTTACAATCTCTCTTGATTTTGAACTCCATTGGGGAGGTTTTGAAAAATGGAGTTTGCAACAGTATAAGCAGTATTTTTTTAATACGCGTAAGGTTATACCTCAAATGCTTTCGTTGTTTGAACAGCACGAAGTACATGTTACCTGGGCCAGTGTAGGAATGTTGTTTCATAACAACAATGAGTCACTACGTAGTGCTATACCTTCACAGAAACCAACCTATACAGATAAACAATTGTCGGCCTATGATTTTATCGATACACAAGGCATAGGTAAAGATGAGCAAGAGGATCCATTTCACTATGCAGCTTCGCTGGTAAAAATCATTCTAAATACACAATACCAGGAATTAGGTTCACACACTTTTGCTCACTATTACTGTAATGAAGCAGGGCAGACTCTGGAACAGTTTCGTGCAGATCTGCGCGCAGCACAGCAATCAGCAGCCCTGTATGGAAAGACGTTGAAATCGTTAGTGTTCCCTCGAAACCAATTCAATGAAGATTATCTTCGTGCCTGTTATGAAGAAGGATTTGTAACGGTTCGTGATAATCCTCGCGACTGGTTCTGGGATATTCGCAGTACACAAAATGAATCAATGCTAAAGCGTCTCAATCGAGGTGCTGATGCATATATACCTATCGGTAAGAAAAATACCTATGCATTGAATACAGTGGAAATACGTGAAGGCCTTCCATTGTGCTTGCCGGCAAGCAGGTTGCTACGCCCGTATAGGCCTTCGGAGTATTTTTTGAATACTATGAAGGTAGGCCGCATAAAGAGTGAACTGGAGCGCGCTGCCAGGCGTGGCGAAGTATATCACTTGTGGTGGCATCCACACAATTTTGGAAGCTTTCCGGAGCAAAGTATGGCCGGACTAAAGCAAATTCTGGAACATTACAACTTTTGTAAGAATCGTTATAAAATGGAAAGTTTAACGATGGGAGAAACTGCAGATCGTATCTATCAGCTTCATGGAAAAAACTAGATTGCTGCGTATTACTACGGTTCCTATTTCACTGCACCTTTTACTGAAGGGACAATTTCGCTTTATGCGCGAACAGGATTTTGAAGTATATACCATGAGTGCAGCAGGCAAGGAAGTTCCGGAAGTACTAAAGGAAGGAGTAAAGCACATTGAAGTGCCACTTACAAGAAAGATCACACCCATTCAGGATCTTCTCTGTCTTTGGAAAATGATGCGAATCATCCGGTCTATCCGTCCACATATAGTACATACGCATACGCCTAAAGCCGGACTTATTGGAATGCTTGCAGCTTGGCTATGTCGTGTGCCTGTACGCATGCATACCGTAGCGGGTTTACCCCTGGTTGAAGCAACTGGGTTGAAACGATCTATACTCGTAGTCACCGAGAAGATAACTTACTTTTGTGCTACAGGTGTATATCCGAACTCAGTAGGCTTGAAGGACTATATGACGCAATCGCTGGGTGTTAGCAACGACAAACTGAAAATCATAGGCAAAGGCAGTAGTAACGGTATAGATACCGGTCGTTTTAAACGATCCGAAGATATGGAGCAGCAGGCAAGCGAACTGCGCAGACGCCATGGAATAAAACAGGGCGATGTTGTATTTTCCTTTGTCGGACGAATCGTTAGAGATAAAGGCATAGGAGAACTCGTTCATGCTTTCAAAAAGCTCCCCGAATTACCAGGAGGAGGAAAGGTATATTTACTCTTGATTGGTCCGTTTGAGCAGGAGCTCGATCCGCTTCATGAAGAAGACTATAAATTTTTGCACAATAATAAGAACGTTATCCTAGCAGGCTTTCAGGCTGATGTTCGCCCTTGGATAATGGCTTCGGATGTTTTTGTTTTTCCAAGTTATCGAGAAGGATTTCCGAATGTAGTGATGCAGTCGTGTTGTCTCAATGTACCCTGTATCGTGTCGAACATCAATGGATGCAATGAAATCATTCAGCATGAACAAACCGGAATCATTGTTCCTGTAAAGAACGCGGAAGCAGTATATCGAGCTATGGTTACATTGATGGAAAATATGTCCATGCGACAGTTATATTCGCAAGCGGCCAGAGATTATATAGTAGCAAATTTTGATCAGCAGTTTGTATGGAACGAATTGTTGAATGAATATAAAATGCAGCTCGCTTAACAATATAAATGCAAAGTGTCATGTATAGCTTAGGCGTATCTTTGTCAATAAAGTATCGGGTGTGTACGTATCGATTTTAAAACCTCTTTTCGACAGGCTCACTGCTTTTGCGGCGCTGATTATAGCCTCGCCTATATTGGTGTGGTCTGTTATACTATTGTGGTTTGCCAACAAGGGAAACGTGTGGTTTCTGCAAGAGCGTCCTGGAAAGGATGGCAAAATATTCAAGGTCATTAAGTTTAAAACAATGACCGATGAACGGGATGCTCAAGGCAACTTGTTACCCGATGACAAGCGCCTGACAGCCGTTGGCAAATTTGTACGAAAGACTTCGCTCGATGAATTGCCTCAAATGATTAATGTGCTGAAAGGAGATATGTCTATTGTAGGACCGCGTCCGTTGCTGGTCGAATATCTTCCGCTATATAATCAACAACAAAAAAGAAGACATGAAGTTAAACCCGGTATTACCGGCTGGGCGCAGGTGAACGGTCGTAATACACTGGACTGGCCAGAGCGTTTTGCCTGCGACGTCTGGTATGTTGATCATATATCCTTTGCGTTAGATATTAAAATATTATTTTTGACGATTGTAAAAGTTTTTAAAGCTGAAGGTGTTAGCAGTGGCACCTCGGTAACAATGGAAAAATTTCGTGGCAACACATAAAATAATTTTACAAGGCGGTGGTGAGCATGCCCGTGTGGTACTTGACAGTTTATTGGTTCAAGGCGAAAATGTTGTTGCGCTGTTCGATCCGAAATACACCGGAGATTTATTTGGTATACCACAACAAGGACAATATGATCCAGACTTTGAACCCTCTGCTAAAGCCGTGGTTGCTATCGGGAGTAATCTAATTCGTAAACGAGTTGTCTCTCAGACGAGGCATAATTTCACAAATGTAATCCATCCTTCCTCCATCGTGTCTCCTTTCGCCACCATGGGAATCGGCAACATGTTTTTGCAAGGTACTATTATACAGGCGCAAGCCCGTATCGGAAATCATGTTATCATTAATACAGGAGCGCGAGTAGATCATGATTGTATTCTGGATGATTATGTTCACGCAGCACCGGGTGTCATACTTTGTGGTTGTGTTACCATCGGAGAGGGGGCATTTATAGGAGCGGGTTCGGTCATCATTCCTGGCAAGAGAATAGGAGCATGGGCTACGGTAGGTGCAGGCTCAGTTGTCATTAATGATATACCTGACTTCGCTGTGGCCGTGGGGAATCCAGCTAAGATTATAAAATATAATAAGCCATGAAGAAGTCACTGCTGATTTATGGAGCGGGAGGACTTGGCCGAGAGATTTTGGCTCTTCTACGTTCATTGCCTGAATGGGAGCCAATTGGTTTTATCGACGATCTTCAAGAACCTAATACCTATATAAAAGACCTTGAAATCGTAGGTGATATATCTGTATTGAAATCAATGAAGCACCCCATCTATATCGTTCTTGCCATGGGTGACCCGTTGATAAAAAAGAAAGTCGAAGCACAATTGAAGGAGTTCGCTGTACAATATCCAGTCTTGATTCACCCTTCAGTGATTTTGCAAGACCCAACCAGCATTACAATAGGAACCGGATGTGTAATTGGTGCAGGTTCTGTATTAACAACCGATATACATATCGGCAATCATGTACTGATTAATCTTAACAGTACCATCGGACACGACACTAAAATAGGAGACTATACCTCCATTATGTGTGGAGTTAACATTGCAGGAGAAGTGAACGTTGGCCAGTCTGTGCTCATTGGCTCAGGCGCCAATATTTTAAATAGGGTATCCGTAGGAAATAACACGCAGGTAGGCATGGGATCTGTTGTGCTCAAAGATGTATCGGCGTCTGTAACGGTAGCCGGTGTACCGGCAAAAGAAATTTGATCATGGGCGCTCTATCTTTTAAAGAATTCAAACCAACTATTTACTTCCTTGGTAAATTTGTCGGACTATATATAGTGTTGAGCTTACTATATGGCATGTATATAACGTCGTATCATCCAAGACCGGATCCTATAACACAAGTAGTTTCAAGCCACTCAGCATCTGTTTTAATCGGATTGGGAACGAATGTCATCACCGAAAATTCGATGACCAAACCTACAACCACACTTTTTTGTGATGGAAAGCGCATCGTCTCTGTTTATGAGGGATGCAATGGTATCAACGTAATGATTGTCTTTATTTCCTTCGTTATTGCCTTTGGGCCTTTTGGTAAAAAAATGATCTGGTTTATTCCCGTGGGATTCATACTTATCCATTTGATAAATCTGGGAAGAATCTCCATGCTTTTCTGGGTAGCGCGTAACAGACCGGACTATATGTACTTTACGCACAAATATTTCTTTACGGCGATAATTTATGTTGCTGTTTTGGTTTTATGGATTTGGTGGGTAAGGATTTCACCCGCTACGATATCTCAAAAAAAATGAGGTTACGCATTGTTATAGGGATACTTTCAGCTATTGGACTCGCTTTGGTTTTTCTCTTTCAACGCATTAATGTTGCAGAAATTTTTAATTTGACCAACAACAGCATTCATCAGTTTATTATTAACAGAACCATTCGTTTTTTGCTAAACGATTTGTTGACGATCGGATTGATTTATGCTTTATTCTACGAGAGAAAGTATTTGATCTTTTCTTTCTGGGTACAGGGTATAGGAATTATCTTTTTTCTGATCCCATATTTTGTGATGAAATTATACTATCCAGACTATAATGGACCGCTGCTTTCTTTTTTGCACAGGCTGATTTTGAATCCAACGCTTTTGTTGTTACTAATCCCTGCGTTTTACTATCAAAAGAAAATTAATACAAAGGATACTTTCAACTAACGAATATTACACTCTAAACATGAATACAGAAAAAATATACCTTTCATCTCCCCATATGGGAGGAGACGAAATTAAATTTGTGAATGAAGCATTTGATGCAAATTGGATATCTCCGGTGGGGCCCAATATAAGTTCTTTTGAAGAGGAACTTGCAGCTTATAATTCAGTAGGTTACTGTGCTGCACTTTCATCGGGTACTGCGGCAATTCACCTTGCACTCATTATTTTAAATATAGGGGTCGGAGATGAAGTATTATGTTCCAGCTTTACCTTTTCTGGTTCCTGTAATCCTATCCGGTATCAGGGAGCTATACCTGTATTTGTTGATTCGGAAGCCGACTCCTGGAATATGGATCCCGCATTGCTGGAAGATGCAATAAAAGATCGTATCGCGAAAGGTAAAAAGCCGAAGGCTATCATTGCTGTACATCTCTATGGAATGCCTGCCAAAATGAACGCGATTATGTCGGTTGCCAAACGGTATGAGATACCGGTAATCGAAGATGCTGCGGAAGGACTGGGCTCTACATATTTTGAAAAGAAGCTTGGCTCCTTTGGCGACTTTGGAATATATTCTTTTAATGGAAATAAAATCATTACTACTTCCGGAGGCGGAGCTTTGGTGGCTGCGAATAAAGATTGGATAACCAAGGCAAAGTTCCTGGCTACACAAGCTCGTGATCCTGCTCCGCATTACG
>CABHOV010000121.1 GCA_902168185.1 uncultured Bacteroides sp. | reverse complement strand
CAGCTGGTTAGAATGCCTGCCTGTCACGCAGGAGGTCGCGGGTTCGAGTCCCGTCCGGACCGCAAGTATTAATTTATAAGATACTAAAACCGCTTAAACAGAATGTTTAAGCGGTTTTTTTGTTTTTTGCCATACCGTTTAGACCCCTTTAGATCACTTTGCTCGGTTAGTAATTCGGTTAGTAACTTTTCCGTGTCACTTGAACTAACCGAATTGCGTATAACAATCTGATTATCAGTTACTACTGAAGGTAATTCCGACTCATTTCATGACAAAATGAATGGATTTTTAGTAACTAAACGCAAATGATGATGAAAAGCGCACAAACATTCTCAATTCTTATTTGGGCTAGCAAAATGAAGGGGTCGCATGGATCACTTAAACGTATGCTTTACGCTCGAGTAACCGTCAACAGTAAACGTATCGAAATATCCTTGAAGCGTGAGGTAGATGAATCACAATGGGACACGGTAGCCGGTGTAGTAAAGGGAAGAACACCCCAGGCGCGAGATCTTAATATATATATATCAATGAAGTTAAGAGTAAGCTTTTAAATATATACCAGGACTTGTACAGAAAAGGTGAATTTATTTCACCCGAAGGCATCAAAAATATTTTTACTGGAGGGATAGCACAACAACACACTATTTTAGAGGTCCTCAAGCTGCACAACGAAGACTTAAAAAAGAGAATCGGTATAGATGTAGCAAGTAGCACCTGGACTAAATTTAATACGCTTGAAAAGAAGCTAGCTTTGTATATAACAAAGCAGCTTAATAAAACAGATTTTTACCTGCATCAGCTGGATTATACATTTATAAGCAACTTTGAATACTTTTTGCGCTCCGTCGAGAAGATAAAATCAAATACAACCATGAAGTATGTCCGCATGACAAAGAAGATTATGAATGATGCGGTAAGAAAGAACTGGCTGGATAAAAATCCTTTTCAAGCATTCAAGTGTAAATTCCGTTGGCCAGAAAAAGAGGTAATCACCTGGGACGAATTAAATATACTGATGGAGCGCGATTTTGCCATGGAGCGTTTACAACTCGTAAAGGATTATTTTGTTTTTAGTTACTTTACGGGGCTTGCCTATATTGATGTGGTGAACCTGAAACCTTCGTCCATCACTGTGGGGCTTGATGGTAACCCATGGCTCATGTTTAATAGACAGAAGACTGGTATAATTGTCCGTGTTCCACTTCTGGATCAGGTACTACCTATCATCCAAAAATATAAAAGCCATCCGTCTGCGCTTCATAGAAACAAAATGTTTCCTGGTATATCAAATCAAAAGATGAACAGTTATCTAAAAGAGATTGGTGATATTTGTGGGATTCGTAAGTCCCTTACTTTCCACTTGGCGCGCCATACATTTGCTACTACGGTAACGCTGTCGAATGGGGTTCCCATTGAATCGGTAAGTAAAATGCTTGGTCATGCCAAAATTGCCACAACCCAGATCTATGCGAAAGTGGTAGAAAAGAAACTGAGTGAGGACGTAGGAATGCTCAGGCAAAAGATCAATAAGATTTCAGTCGAGTCGATGAACGGATGTCATGGTGAGTAGTAGCCTTCGTTACACAGGTTAGATACATTATTATCGACGGTTGTTGGCACGGGAAAGGGATGAATTAGATTTAACAGTCCAAATTTCAAGCTTTTCCTTAGGGGATGAAGGACCTTGCAGATTTTGTTCATTCCTTAGTCTGAAACTAGGGATATATCCAATGCCGGCAATGCTACATGTGGCCACCGACTCCGGATAGAGTAACTGGGATAAAGGAGATAAAAATAGAGGTCGTTCATAAAATAGCAGGCGCTATGAATTGACCTGTTCAAAGTTGGTTAATACTTTTGCACTTCACTTGTCCCATTACAGACAGGTAGGTTAGGAAAAGCCGATAGTATCCAGGCGGGATTTGCTATCGGCTTTTTGTTGTTGGTAGCTAAATGGATAGCTTGCTTAATACCAAAATATTGGAAGTCATGGAATGGACCCATCCATCTGTACTTGTATCAATTGCCGCGTTTGTTCTATCGGCAATTAGCCTATCGTGGAATTATGTTAATTATAGGAGCCAAAATAAAAGAAGGTTAAACCTTGTGGTATCTATCACTTCAACGGGGCGGAATTGATAGCAAACATTGTTGCTTAATCAACGCAACCAATGCTTCAGAAAAAACAATCATACTTAGCAGCGTGGAAATTTTTGAAAAAGTGTCGATGTTTAGAGCCACCGAACTAATGCCAGAATCAAAATATTATACCGACGGCGGTGTACATAATAAAGAAATCAAACCAGGCGAAACTGTAGTGATAGTGCTTTGTGATAAACCCTTCAACAGATTTTATGATCAGGTTCAGAATCGCTACAAGAGAATGCGGATAGTGGTGACTGATGGACATAAAAATAGGTATAAAACAAATTGGTTCATGGAGCAAACAGTTTCAAAGTAACGCTGGATTAAATTCGTGGCCTTTTACTTTTTCTTAATTTGTAGTTTCTTCAATAAGAAGGTATAAAAAGTAAATGTATTGTGCTAGTGCAAACGAAGTCCAGAAACGCGGCTGACGAAAATCAAGCGAAAGGAAAGGCATAGTAGGATGAGGGGTTAATAAAATGATCGTCATCTTACCCAGTTACTGTATGGGGCATTATTAACAATTCTCTTTGCCAAGGTTTCGACAATCACTCCAGGGAAAACAGATATCATAGGAACAAGAAATGTCAACGTCAGCAACAGGGAAACAAATGTGAATACAGTCCCAATTATAAGTCCGTCAAAATTCCTTTCTTCTTTCATGCTGCCTCTATTGTTATCTGTAAACTTCTCTGCGGCTGCGCCAAATATTCCGATATAGGTATAAAAGTCAAACTTTAAAACGGAATTTTCAACTCTTCAGATAAAACAGATTTAACCCCGGAAGTATAGATCACCTGTATTCTATATCCATAGATATTACCCACTTTTACATCTTTATCCTCTAAAAATCGAGTGTCGGACTCAAGCGCCTTATATATCCTGAACACATCATCATTTTTTCTTCTATAGATAACGTACTTGGTAGCGTCAGCTTCCTTCTCCCATTGCAATTTAATAGATCTTGCTTCCCGGTTGATGAGAGCTTTTAAATCTATGACAGCGTTACGTACACCGGTTTCAAAGAATACCGCTTTAGATATAGTCTGGCTTGTATTGCCGGCACTGTCATATACTTTAAGTGTATACTGATACGTCTGGCCCAAAGTAATCGCGTTGTCTGTATATACAGCTTTATTTTCTTTAACCTTCCATTCTAGCATTTTAGATCTTAATGTGTCGGCATTCGACTTTCGGGTCAATTCATATTTGGCTACGTCATCGCTTATACTATTGATCCATGCGAGTGTGATAGATTTACTGTCACTATCCGTTTTTGTAAATACTGGCGCGGCTGGTGCAATTACATCCGGCCGCAAAAGCATGAGAGGTTTTGAGTAATCCGAGTTGTTATAGCTTTTATCAACGGCCACCACGGTATAGAATACTTTTTTGTTTAGCACCTTAATATTAATCGTATCGACAAAAGCAGGAGTTGGTAAAAAGTACTTCGTTGCCTCCACGGCTTCAGCTTGCAAGCTGTTGGTAACAAACACGCGGTATCCCATAATGTCCTTGTCTGAATTGGCTTTCCATTTAAGACTAATAATACCATTTTTATCAATCGCACCGGACAAGTCCATAGGAACGGCTGGCGGTGTATTATCTTCTATATGCGTATGGAAGGCAAAGGATTTCGAAACCTCGACGCCTGCTTTATTTATAGCCCGGATTTGATAGTATGTATTGTTATAGGGTGTCTCATCCAGATATTCTCTTTTAAAAGGAGGGATGGGCTTCTTGTTAACATCTATATAAGGGCCAGAGGGATGGCTGGCTCTTGAAAGTATATATCCGCTAATTGTTTTTTCAGCGGCCACGGGGAACTCCCATATGATATTGAGTTTATTCTTTTCAATCACTTTTCCTTCGCGGATGATTAATACACCCACAAGGTTATCAACACCTTGGCCACTTACAGCTTCAGAAGGAGTGCTTAACTCGGCAAATGGGGATATACCAATGATCCTATAGTGGTATGTTTTGTTGTTTAAAGCCAACGAATCAAGATAGTAAGCGGACTCGGTTTCTTTTTTCTCACTCATGCTCACATATGGAAGATCAGTTGTTCGTGTAAACTTTTTACCATCTTCTGATTTTTCGATGTAGTAGGCAGAGTATATTCCTTTATGAAAAACTGTAGGCCAACTTAAAGTAGCTTTATGATCCCCAAAGGTTGCCTTCAAATCCTTGATAACAGCCATTGGCTTTTCGATAGAATGATCTGTTACGATCACTCCCGGCTTTACTTCAAGGTTCTGCGGTTGCTTGGCCAAGCTTACCCTATAGATATAGCGTTTACCCACGACAGCAGTTTTGTCTTCAAAAAATAATCCCGCTGCCTGTGCTGTTTCTCTTGATACATCACATACAAGTAATGCTATACCGTAGCTGTTTTCGAGTTCACGGTTACGCTTCATGACGCTGCCTAAGTTATCGGCCTGAAAATCTTTCTTGGCATCTTCCCCATAGACTAGCTCTTGTATAACGGATACTTCATCGACACGCTCTGAAAGCTTCTCCATTTCATTTTCTGGAAGTGGTCTTAAAGGAGATGTTGTCAGCTTTTCGGGAATTTTATTTTCGAGATCACCATCAGGCTTAAGTGTGAAACGCTCGATGGTATAGCCATACTTATTGCCCAGTTGCCAGAGAGTATGGTTGGCAGGAGCCCACCGTAACCATACGCCTGAGGTTTTGGATTTAGCCAGTACATTGAATTGTGTTACCGGAACATTCTGCGCGTAAGCACTAAGGCATAACAAGCTTACACAACACATTAATAATAACTTTCTATACATTTTACTATAATCTAATACTTGATCGTTACTTGTTTCTTGAAAATAGGCTCCGTTGCACCGGGTAGGGTATAGGAGATTTCTACAGGATAGTTATATCCCTTTATCAGGTCAGAGTATGTCCCTGACAGTATATGTTTCACTCCCGCTGGTATAGTAGAGCTGTTAGCCCTTATGGCACCGGCCTTGTTTAATAATTCGCTATAGTCATGTGTAGCATAGTAGGATACAAAATACCCAAGTACTACAGTCCCTGTTTTAGTTGGTGCAAAACCAGAAGTTACGTTAGCATCGGTAAGCTTGTAATTACCGGCATCATTGAGTAATACAATGCCTTTCAAAGGTTTTATGCCAAGCTCCTCTGGCTTACGCCATTCAATTATTACATCTTTATCTACCGGGTACGTATTGTAGATTAATGGTGCCACATAGTCTTTCATCCACGGATTATCTGCGGTTGCTGTGAGTTGTATAAGCGGTGGGTTGCTATCATCTTTGCCGCGGAGTTCAATATCATCGAACGTTTCTTTTAGCGTACTACGCTTAAAGATTATAGCGGTCATACCAACGGCAATATCATGAATGTCATTTCCATTTTGCAGCGAAGCAATCTTTTCTTCAAATTTGCCGAATTGACTTGTGCGGAAGGCAGTACTATATAGTTCGCTCTCTACATCTTGTGTGACTGCCCCTTCGAGTGTGTTGGAAGCTACGGAAGTTTCGTTCCCGTCACCTGAAGCTGTTGTTACTTCTGTACGGTTGACGTTCTTATCCACCGCACCGGAACTCTGCGGACGCTTGATGAAGGTCAATGTATATATAGCTTCACGTGCAAGAGCATCGGGCATTTCAAAGGAGGCGTTAGCATTTGCCGTTTCATAAATAAGGGGAACTTCCGTTACAGTCCCCTTTTTCTTATCCTTGAATCGTGCTATATAATCCCAGGAGAGGCCATCTTTTGTTGTAGTTTCAAAGAGGTAATCTTGTCCGCCAACAAGTTTTACATACCCACGATTGGATTCTTTGACGTATAGATTATACTGATTCTTCACCGGGTAACTATAGGCAACGTTTTCTTCCGGTATATATTTAGGAGCATCACCTGTTTTAAAGGTTGCTTCTTTTATTTCGTAGTATATAGGCCCACCGGTTTCTTCTTTCATCGCCTCCCATAACCCATTGTCAGACTTTTTCTCCCAATATACCTTTGCCAAAACCTTGAGTGTTGCCTGTGGAGGAAGTATTTCCGCAGTACGCAGTACGGCTACATCTTTATTTTCATTCCATTGGATTTTTGCATTGATAGAACTTCCATCTTTCGATACAGTGAACTCTTTAAGCTGAATGCGATAGTCATTTAATTTATCACGTGCATCGATCATGCTAAACTGTGCATCTATAGGCGTATTAAATGCAACCTGCGGAGCACTAAATACACTTGCCTCACCACCATTTTCATCTGGTTTAAGGTCACTGATAATTTTTATATCATCCAGTTCATCACCGTAGTTGATGATTTCGCATTGCTCCCCTACAACCATTTTCAAATTGAATTTACCTTTCACAAGTCCACCCAGTACGGAGTAGTGACCTCCGATCATACCGCGCATCCAGGCCGGGTTAGGAAGTGTAGCCTGTAGCAACGCGGCTGCACCAAGGCTTAAAATCTCGAAGCTCTTTTTCTTTACTCGTATACCTACACGTCCTTCCAGAAATACATAGGCTTGTCCCGAAGCATACCATCCGTTGATACCTACTTTTCCACTTCGCCCTTCACACTGTGCATTACCATAATCACGAAGCATCATATCTGACCCTGCACCGACTGCTACCTGTATATAGAAAGGACGGAGTTTATCTTTTGAGTCAAATCCGATCCTGAAATGAAAACCTGCTGCAAGTCCTTTACCGCCTTTTGTGGCGAGGCCATCACGCATCAGTCTTAAATCTATACCTTCAAATATTTCCTGTACTTCAACGGGAGGCAGCGGCAGATCTTCAATGAGTGTTCCTGTCATGAAGTAAGTTTGTACTGAAACAAAGCCGAGGATCTGAATACCAAACATCTGGCTGGGGCGACCGACATATATATACCAGTCTTTTTTATCGAAGTGCATGACAGCTTCACCTACGAGCCCATTGGGGCCAACACCCGTTAACACCCCAAAGAGATTTATATAAGTTCGCATGTTGGCATGGAACATATCGTTCTCATTGTCGTAGATCATGCTCATACCGACATAGATCGGTGCTTTGGGAACGGAGCCACTGTTTGATCGATCGCGTTCATTGAGAGCAGAAAGTATAAATGCCGATCCATCAAATTGGACATAGCGTAAACCTCCATGCGTATTGAAAGCGATTTCAAGTTTTATATCTCCGTTAACAAGCTCTTCACGAAGTACAGCAAGCGTGATACCGGCCATAAAGGCAAGCCCTGTTTTTTCATCGGGTACATATACCAATGCTTCGTCACCGGTAGGCGCGGCACCAGGTGCATTTAACTTGGAGAAGTCCATTGAAAAATTTTGCTTGCGCACCATGTGATAGGATGCACCCCCCATGATACCGGTCATGAAAAGTACGGGTGGAAAGATCATTATACTTCCAATGGGTACATAGGCATCCAGGTGCCAGTAACGATAGGTATCTTTACTTCCGAAGTAAGCATTTACTTTAACACCTTTCGATAATACCGGATCGATACGGAAAGTAAGATTTCCACTGAAGCCATCACCATATACCGGGTCGTCATCATATACCGTGAGACTTCCTTTAAGCTTGAATGCTTGCGTCTCACAATCTAGTGCCACGGTATTTATTTTGATTTTGTCAAACTCCCACTTTTGGCGCTTGCGTGTGGCGATAGCTCCTTCTGCATTGGTATAGCTTTCGTCTTTGTCTACCTGCTTGACAAGTACTTGTACAAACGTGGATGCAGAGAAACTTTTATCAGAGGAGTTCATGAAGTTGATGGTAACTCCAAATCCAATTCCGAATTGTCCTTGATATATCTTCAAACTAATGCTGTCAATGTGTATAGGGAAGCCAGCGGTTTTGTCCTGTTTGGTTGTGATCACTGAAAACTCACCACTTGTGATATAGGGCTTCCTGGTAGTTAACCCAAGATTTTGGAATTTAACATTATGCACAGAGAGCATATCTTTTTCCAGTGTAAGATCTCCGTGAAGTAAAGCTGAAGGAGTAAGTTTGCCATTGACTCTTTCAATGGCAATGATAGAGCCTTTGAAGATTTTTATTTTCGCATTGAAGGGAGTATTAAACTCCTTATCGTCCGGAGTGGCAACCGAGAATCTATAGTTTAAATATTTTTCGGTTTGTTCTACCGATGCTGTGAAAGCAACAGGATCGTCCCCTAAGAAAGGCACTTCAATTGCTCCACCGAGTCCGCCACCTTTGACTCTGTTAAACATCAGTTGTACGTGAAGGTGATCGATTGTAAGCGGCCACCCGTTGGCTGATCCATCTTTGAGAGCCGCTAAATTATCGGCCGTAAATAATCCCGATACCCCCATGTCATCAATGATGAGATTATGCGCACCGATGGTTGGTACTTTGGTAGTATCATCAGAAAGGCCATACATACGGACATTTACTTCCTGTAAATAGAAACCTCTCCATAGTTTAATATCTTCGCCGTATGCTTGCTGGTAGCCTTGCGGGAAACTAAAGCCGGAAGGATTGACTATATCACTATAGTCAACGGTAGCATTCTTTACTTCAAAGGCAAGTTCATTTATACCACTGATCTTGAATGGCGTAATGCTGACGCTGGCCATTATATTGTTAAGATCACTGGTATTGATTTCAAACGTAGCGGTTACTTCGGTAGCATTGCTGGCCGCTCTTTCATCCGGAACGAGGAAGCCATCGGAGAATATAAATTCACCTTTCAGGTTTATAGCTTTAAAACCATCGCAGTTGAATTCTATATAGTTGTGTCCATCGGCAGGTAGATTTATATCCAGCTTATCATTGACAGCAAACCGTTGTGTCGCTGCCAGCACCAGTCGTATTTGATTTGTACCGGCATATCCCGTTTTATTAAAGGCGATGTTTCGTGCATAGAATGCCACTGGGTTGGTGGTACCCGGAAACGTTATGGATGCATACGCATTGAAGAACCATCCATTGACAGTCCACTCCGCGCTATCTATAGCAATCACAATTGTAGCGCCACCAACTTCGCGTGCTATACCTATAGGTAGTTTACTGAAATCATTTTCGGTAAGCGTGTTGACTAATTTACCTTTCTCTTCGATATCCTTACACAGCGAAGAAATATAATTTATGATACGGGTCCCTGCGTCTGTCTGATTTTCTGTGACTTGAGCGAGCGATTGTAACGAGCCAAAGAGCGAGAGAATGTAAAAACAAACTATAAATGTGCATTTACGGGTAAAAGCCAACATAGATTATACAGGTTTTAGATAAAGTGAAAAGTAGTCTTTTACATTCAGCCTGCGTATCTGGAAAGGTTTGTGAAAATTATTTTCCTTACATCTTTAGATATACCCCGTTTGGCTACGACTTGATACGAACCCGATAAATCTATTTATACTTGGATGTGAGTTATTTATAAGTTGCAATATCTGTTACTAGTTTAACGCATAGATATATAGTTGGGTATATGGATAGATCTTTACTTTTTACAAGCAAGTTCTTTTTTCAGATTTGTGCTTTACATGCACTTATGTTTCTGGCAACGGTAGAAGTCAGTGCTCAAGCCCCTTCTCCGAATACTACCATTGAGTATATAAAATTTGTGCAGTTCAGGAGTACGTTTGCTGATTATAAGGACGATTTCCGTTTTAGGTTTTATCACTCTTTGGCTGCATCAAGTACATATGAGTGCGTAAAGCAGTATGGTGAAGCTTCTGTAGACTACTTTTTTAATCACACGATTCCGATTACCACGACTTCCCGAACCATTAGTGATGACATTGCCATGTCATTTGAGGCATGGGAGGAAGATAGTTTCTATTCATGCAACAAATCGAGTAACTGCGGTATGGGTGACTGTGACTATAATCATGGTAATTGTAGTTGTGATGACGACTGGCATTTCGATAGAGGCACTGGTGACAAGACATTCAAGCTACAGGATTTTGAACCGGGCAAAGAAAATAATGTAACGATTCAATACGGCAATAATCAGATTACGTATGCATTCAAATATAAGCCAACACCTGCGATGGTATCCGGTGTTACCTATGGTATACTTGATGCTAAGGAAAGCACGTATAAGAGCGGAAATTTATGCGCAGATAATAAAGTACGCATTGCTGTATCGAACGCTCTGAGTAGTTATAATACTGAGCATAATAAAGTCATCCAGTATATCTGGGAGTATAATATAGGAGGTGAACAGGAAAGTTACTGGATTGTCAATCCGGACTATTGTGGAGACATGCCTTACTGCAACGGAGGCAGTCCAATGCCTTCCTCGCTTGAGCAGCTTGCAAAAAAATCAACCAACTCTTTTGCTCCACTCGCTATTGATCCAGGTACAGGCAATGATCCTCCTCCGGCATGCTGTTTTTTGTCTCCTGGCTCCACCGGAAAGCGAACCAAGTGGACACGCCTTACTAATAGGACCAAGGCTTATGAAGACAACGGTGCCCTCACTTTCGACCTGTTGTCGTTACCAGCAATCGCTAACCTGTCAAGCAACTCTAATATATCGTTTCGGGTAACAACTGTTGCAAACGGTGTGGAATCTAGCAGTAGTGCCTCTGCCACAATTTCGTTAAGTCCTAAAGCTCCTATACTCGGCACAGTAGAGGAACTTGCTTCATGCCCCAATTCATCCAATGGTATAATTAAACTCAGTAATGTTGAGGGAGCAGGAAAATATCAGTATACCATCCGTCCCGGCCATGATAATAACCAACCCTGTACACCGGTAGCAGGATGTTTGACTGGTATAAAATCAGGAGAATTTACGGGTGCATCTACAGATATAGCTCCTGTTGCCGGAGGAAAGTATACCCTTTGGATCAGTAATTATGGAGGTACTTATGGAGTTTGTTCAAGTACGAAAAATGTAACGATACCAGTAATTCCTGTTTTGAGTGTCAAAGAGGCAGAGCCTAAAAAAGATGCTACGTGTAACGGTTATGCCGATGGCGAAATTAAACTTGCCTATAATGGTGGCGTTGCTCCCTATACTTATTCACTTGCTAATAATACTTCGAACACCACGGGTATATTTTCAGGTTTGAAAGCTGGCACCTATACTGCTAGTGTGACTGATGGATGTTCGCAGGTAAATTCAAATACATCGCAGCAGATAAGTATTGCAGAACCGAAAAGTATAAAAGCAAATGTAGCAGGCAGCACATTGACCTGTAACAGCCCTGCCGATGGAACGGTGATTACAACCATTAGCGATGGTCCTGGTATATATGATTATTATTTAAAGCAAGGGACTATCACGATTAGTAAAGTGGAGGACACGGGTATAACCAGCTGGAATGTTTCAAATCGGTCGGCAGGCAATTACTCGATTGAGATTGTGGATTCCCAACGCCCTGCTTGTCCTGGTTTTTCTTCTTCAGTATCGCTTACTGCACCTGCGGTTCTGGCCATCGCACAGAGTAACGTAGCCATGTCCAATGTAAGCTGTCATGATGGAAGCGATGGGAAAGTTACCCTTGTTAATATGGATATGAGCAGTAAGTATAACTATATACTTACAAGAACAAGCGATAATACAAGCTATACCACCAGCGCTACACCAGAGTTTGGGAACCTGAGTGGTTCGGACTACAAGTTATCCATGAAGCGGAACATTGGAGGATGTAATGATACTTATACCTATCCACCTTTGTTAATCATAACGCAGCCTACACCAATCGCGATAGGACTCAGCAAGCAGGATATTACCTGTTTCGGATTAACCGATGGCAAAATAACAGCAACCGTATCGGGTGGCACCGCAGGCTATGGCTATATATGGGAACAGTCTATCGGTGCATCGTGGAGTAGTCTTGCCTCAACTTCCAACACAGTATCGGCTCGTGCAGAAGGAACCTATCGACTAAAAGTAAAGGATACAAAGAATTGTCCCGCTGTCTCTGATCCCATTAATATAGTTGAACCGTCAAAACTTACCATCACGAATGCTTCTGTTCAGGATATAAAATGTTTTGGTGACAAAGGGTATATAGCGATGGCTGCCGAGGGTGGAACCGGTACACCGGTATATCAGTATTCCGTTGGCGGAACGTTCACAACATTTAATGCTTCCACTCCGCTAAGCGCTGGTGTATATACTATTCGTGCAATGGATAATAACAATTGTACAACGCAGCACACGGGTACGCTGGCAATCACGACTCCTGCAAGTGCTCTCAACTTTACCTATACAAAATCTAACTACAACGGAGTAAATATATCCTGCTTTGGCGGAGCCAATGGATATGTAACCCTGATTCCGCAAGGAGGTAATGGAGGATCATTTACCGGATATGAATATACTATCGATACACAGCCTTATCAGGCATCCGAAAAAATTGAAAGTATCAATGCAGGCAATCACACTTTATATATTAAAGATGGTCGCGGATGTATTAGGTCGCAGATAACAAGTTTTACGCAATCAACCGAAAAACTTTCTCTTAGTCTTGTAAGTAAAAAAGACGTTGCCTGCTTTGGCGACCAGACGGGAGCGTTGGAAATAGTAGGAGCTGGTGGTGTAAGTCCTTACGATTATACTATAGATGCGGGTGCGAGTCAACTCAGCGGAAAGTTTACCGGGCTAGGCGCAGGTACACATGCCATTCAGTTAACCGACAGGAACAATTGTGCGAACAGTTATGATTTTGAAGTTCTAAGTCTCAATCCAATTATAGAAATCAATCCCGTTGTAAGCGATGTGAAGTGCTTTGATGGTAGTGATGGCCAAATAAAGCTATCTATATCGGGTGGTGTTTCCCCATTTGTGTATACATGGGCTGGACAATCTTCTACGGGCTCTGATCTTACCAATATAAAATCAGGAGACTACAAGGTTACTGTAACCGACAAAGCCGGTTGTAAAATGGATAAAGCTATAGTAGTATATCAACCTGCGCAGGCATTGAAGATTTCAGTCTCTACGGTGCCGGTGTGCTATGGAATGACCAACGGATTAATAACCATTAAATCAACCGGTGGAACCGAACCATATTTATACTCTATCGATAATGGCAATTCGTATCAGATAAGTGAAGCATTCAATACAGTAGGTATAGGAAGCTATGCCATACGTGTTAAAGACAGCAACGAATGCTTTGCGACTGCCAGCGCAGAGGTTGTTCAACGTAATGATAAACCCGATCCGGATTTTATAGTGTCTACAAAAGAAAGCGCTCTTGATACACTTGTGATAACCGAAATCAGTGTACCAAAACCCGATTCTATTGAATGGCTGTTTGATCCAAATACAATCGTACTGGACAATGATATATGGCAACCGAAGATCAGGTTTGATACAGAAGGCAGCTATAGCCTTGGCATGAAAGGTTACTTCGGTGGCTGCATCTATACTGTAACGCGTACACTTACCATCAATCCGTATGATCCTGAATCAGCTAAGACCAAACTACCCGAATACAAAGCGATTAATTCAGTTGAGGTAACTCCGAATCCAAATGCAGGACAATTTACCGTAACCGTAAAGCTTAATTATAAACACCGGCTTTCAATGGTTGTGTATGATATAGTAGGAGGCACGCATTATCATGGTGCCTGGGAGAATGTGGAAGCGGTGACCGAATCAATCAACCTGCGTGATGTTGCATCGGGAGTATATCTCTTGCGTGTGATTACACCATCAGAAGCGAAAGATATACGCATATTGATCAACAAATAATTTAAGAACGTTACGCCAATTTTTAGCATGAGATTTTTGAACCTATATCTGACCCTTCTATTACTGGTAAGTATTGTTACTGTCAGGGGCCAGAATTATGCCGTGCAGTCTTCAGTACAGATCATGCCTCCGTATTCAGTGTACTTGTCAGATTACGCTACGGAAGGTAACGGAAAGCTTCAGGTTATACTTCGGCAAGGAGACCTTTCACGGCCCGTATATCAACTGCGTCTGGTAATGACGGTGGAGTTAAACGGAAGAGTGATCATGCGCACTTCGCGTTTCTTTAATCCCGCACCTATAGTACTTGATCCCGGTGTACCAACGGTTATATCAGGTGCAGAGCTTGCCCCGTATGTAGACAGCCGCAATATAGATTTTATAGGCTATAGCAAAGATCAATACGAGAAAACAAAAGCGTTGCCGGAAGGAAGCTACCAGATAATCTTTACAGCGTATGATTATAGAAGACAAGATCAACAAGTAAGTAATGCTGGAAGTGGCTTTTATTACCTAGCCAAGAACGAGCCACCACTTGTTAACTTTCCAGCCTGTGGAAGTAAAATAGCGTTGAAGACTCCACAGCAAATTGTTTTCTCATGGCTGCCCCGCAATACTTCTTCACCAACATCAGCACAAGAAACTGAATATGAATTTGAACTTTATGAAACCCGTCCTGTAGGTCGCAATCCTAATGATATAGTATTGACGACACAACCTGTATTTAGATTACGTACAGACTATACGCAAATCATCTATGGGCCGGCAGAACCAATGCTATTGGACGGTATGGTATATGTATGGCGCGTGCGCGCTATTGATCGCAGCGGTAAAGATGCCTTCCGTAACAATGGATATGCAGAAGTATGCACGTTCACATACGGAGGCACAGACCCTAATTTTGATTTAGGAGTAGTAAGGGGATTGCAGGCTATTGGAGAAACCGATCAGCGTGCAAAGATCTGGTGGGAGGAGGGGTACTTCGATGGTTACAGAGTATACTATAAAAAATCTGGTGCGCAATGGGAATGGTTCTACAACGAAGTGACAAAGACAGAATTCAAGGTATTCGACCTTGAACCTGATAATGAATATGAAGTACGTGTGCAAGGTAAGAAGGATGGCTTCTATAGTCCATTTACAGAGATCATAAAATTCAGAACAAGAGAAAAGGTATTAGCCCAATGTGGTGATCCCGCTATAGTAGCAACTGATTTAGGAAATCCCCTTCCGTTGGCCTTAACAGGGATGACCATTAACGCGAGTGATCATGACGTTACTTTTATTCAAGTTGAAAGTATAGGGCAGCCCGGTTGGTTCAAAGGCAACGGTACGGCTACACTCCCTTTCCTTGGCGGAACCTACTTTGTATACTTTGATCGCTTGTACGTTGACGAAAACAGGGAAGCAAAGGGAGGCAAGATCAGAGTAGCCAGCGAAGGAATGGCCAAGATGATTGAGGAGCAATTGGCAGCCCAGAAAGACAAAAAGAAAGCGGAACAGCAAAAAGCAAATCAGCAGCAATGGTCGGGAACAGACTTCTATGAAGACGTTATCGAATTCAACTATGCTATTGAAGATATAGTGATAGATGCTTCAGGTAATCTCCTTATCACGCAAGAGGGTGGCCAGGCCATTGTAAACACCGAGGTGCCTGCTATACTTGCCAAAGCTCCAGATAAGGCGGTAATCGTAGAAGATAAGAATGGTGATCAATATGTAGTACAGAAAGATAAAACCATAGGGCAAATAAAAGTTACTAAAGTTGAAGGTGGTGGTTTGCAAGCAGGGAATAGTTCTAACACAATATCTGCGTCTAAAAAAGAAGCTAAACTTATAACTGAGATTTTACAACGCTTCTCAAAGCAAATCGCGGCAGTAATAACTCCTATACGTGAACCCACATTTCCAAGGGGAGCTGGACCGATGGCTGAAAGGTATGATGCAATTCCTATAGCCTCCTGTATGCCTGAAGCGCAGGAACAATTAAAGATTATAAAAGCATATACTGATAAGACAACTGCGAATGAAAGCAAGCTAAACGCTTTTATTAAAGAAGTGTTTAAGAATGAATCAGACAAAGTCGCGATTCAAGAGATCATCAATACTGTTACAATAAAGGATAGCCAAAAGTTTGAAGATGTACTAACAGCCGAGCAATTGCAAAACCTGGAAGGGAAACTGTGTCCTTATGTAGTAAGCTCGGCCAAGCAATATTTTCTGGATGAGTGGTGGCGGGCGCCATATTGGGAGCGCGCTGCAAAAATACTCAAAGAACAATTTGAAGATCAGGACCTATACGATGAAGTGTCTATTGTATATGGAGAGAATGAGTGTAAAACAATCGCTATACTAAAGCTTTCTGAAGAAGCCAGTATAACAACAGAAGTTACCTTTAGCAGCAGACAAACTTCGGCAGAGCTCTATGCTATACTGCACGATACTTACAAGGTAGACTTTCTGGTATCAAGAGATGTAACACTGGAAGGCTTCGGTGAATGGTTCTGGAATTACATGGCTATCAAAGACGACAGGTTACACCACGGTACCAGTTTCGAAGCCAAATCAGTGGTATTCATTGCCGATATGCTCATGGCTGCACCCGGCACAGTGCAAGGCTGGATAACCGGTAGACACTGGCGTACAGACGAAGAGTTGGCTATGTGGGAACATGTGCTGGGTATATTGGATGTTATACCCTCGGAAGCCTTTGCGAAAGCAGGTATAACAGCACTGGTTATAAAGATAGGGAGTAAGGTTATAGATATATCGAAGTTCTCACAGCCTGTTAAAAGCTTTATTACCACAGCCTATAAGTCAGGACTAAAGCTCGTGATCAAATCGAAAGATGAGATTATTGTATATGCAGGCGCAAGCATGAAGCAAATAGGCAGGCTTGTAAATGGGGTGCTAATAGATTTATACTGGAACCGCGGTGGTGATAGAATTTTAGCGAAATTGGCCAACGTAAAATACCTTGACGATGACACTAAGAGGGTTGTAGAAGGTTCGCTGGAGGTTGTTGAGAATGCGAAAGAAATTGGTGTTAGGATAGCAAAAGAATCAAGCAGACTCTTTAAAAATATTGAAGATTTTAAAGCAGCGATTGCTAGAGGAGATAATGTATTTTATGTTGGAAAGCATTCTGACATAACGCCAAGGCCTAATGGGATAAATGGTATAGCGGAATCTCATCATGGAGTAAATAGTGTGTGGATGAAAGAAAAATATATTGATTATGTTGCTGATGCTGCGCCCAGTGTTTATATGTTAAAGACCCCGAATCATAACGCTACACGTGCGGAGTTTAATAGGTGGGCTGCGGAAATGAGAGTGAAGCAAGCACTCTCAAAGGTCGACTATGCAAAAGTAACAATTGAAGAAATGTTGGAGCTAGCAAATCGACAATTCAATGTTGCTGATGTTCCTCAAAGTGTAAGAGATGAGTATTTTAAACTTTGGAATGAATATATTCAAACATTAATAATAAAATAATGAACAAAGATAATATACCAGAAGGCCTACGTCACTTAATAGATTTAGTTAATAAATGGGGTATTAATGACGATGGATATAGAGAAGAGCAAATTG
>CABHOV010000120.1 GCA_902168185.1 uncultured Bacteroides sp. | reverse complement strand
ATCGTTCGGTGTTAACACCATTCAGAATGGTATTCAATGATGCCTTTAAATTCGATTTATGTTTGCGTATAGATTGCTCTACATCTTCCGAGACGGCTATGATTTTCGTAAGCCAATTCAGTGTGAGCAGATTTACTAGTCGCGTAGCTATATGATAACGCTCCTGCTTATTATGCTCGGTATAAATGACAGGAATACCAGACAGTTTCCCCGCAATACGGGAAGCTACACCAGCCCATGGAAGATGTGCGTGGATCAAATCTATATTGTGCGCTTTTGCATATTCTGAAACAGCCTTCGACTTGAACAGTAGCTCGATATTGTTACTTGCCGCAATACAAGTAACTTTTCCTCCGTGTTCAAGAATAGAGCTCACCATAGCGTCCTTCCACGGAAGAAAGTATATATAATGAAACTCGAATTGATCTTTATTATGCACGCGCAGTGTTTCCGGTAGCAACATTTCAGCGCCTCCCCTGCCTAGTGATTTGATAACGTGAAGGACTTTTATTTTTCGATTCATACTGCGCTTTTACGGTTCAGAACTTTGGTATATGCGTCAGCGAATTTTTTCGCTATTCTATCATTCATGAATTCTTTTTGCACAAATTGATTAGCATTCTTTTTAAGCTCAGTTGTCTTGGTTGTGTTTACGAGTACATCTTTTACTGCTGCTATAAATTCGCCTTCGTTATCCTTATCGATCAACCAACCTGTTTCATTATTTCTAACAACCTCGCTGATACCACCAACGTTATACGCTACTACGGGCACCTCGCAATAAAAGGCTTCCAATATTACTCCGGGCAGTCCCTCTATCCTGCTTGGCAATGTGAACACATCAGCATTAGACAGAATCGACAACACATCAGAGCGATACCCTAACAATATCACATGATCCTCAAGTCCCATCGCTGCAATTTTTTGTTGCAGGCTTTCACGAAGCTTTCCATCTCCCAATATCAACACTTTAATATTGTTATATTCTTTCGCTACTTCACGGGTTATACGCAGTAATGCTTCGTGATTTTTTTCCGGAACGAGGCTGGCAACATTCACGATCACTTTTGCCGAGTTAAAATATGGACGTACATCTTCCGACAGAGTCTTATCAATGATTGCAGCATCGATACCAATCGGTATCATCGTAGTTTTCTCTGGAGGTATACTATAGGTCTTAATAAAGTCAAGCCTGCATAATTCACTTACTGAAATGATATGCTGTAGCTGATTAACCAAAAATTTATTAAAGACAAGTTTAGGGTGGGACGTAATGAAGTCGCTTACTTTATTGGCGTTCCTATATACAATAGGAGTTTTCCATCGGTAGAATAATTTAGATAAGGCAACAAATTTTAAAGTATCACCTGCATTCGCCTGAATTATATCTGGCTTATTCTCTTTTATATATTTGGCTAGTTGCTTCCAACCCTCAACATCAAAAAATCGTTTCGCCAAAGGTCTTTTCAGATTTACCAGCTTCCCTTTAAAAGGAAGTTTCGCGTTGCCATCGAGTAAACAAATAACAGTGACTTCATGCCCCATATCCAGCAGGTGGTTGGATAACTGGCAGGCGAACATCTCTGCTCCTCTTAACTGAGGCTTTTGTATGAACTGGAGGATTTTCATTGAAAATTATACTTTGACTTCAAACTATTGAATGGTTTCTCTACAATAAACCAAGACAGTGATGACACCATTAGTAAAATCATAATATTGAAAACAAAGAAGAAGAAATCGTGACTGAGAAAACTACTATGTCCTATTATTTTATAATAGTAATTATCGGAGAAACCAGGAATCAACGTGTGATATAAATAGATACCATAGCTTATCTTACCGCAAAAAACCAGTTGGTCATTGGTAAACATTTTTTGATAAAAAAAAGATATAGCATTCTTGCTTGGAACAACTAAATGAAATAATACAAACAACGAAAAGACTGACATAACTACTTTAGCCGGGATGAGCAATTCCAATGAGTAGATTTGCGTAATTATTAACCATGTTAAAATGACTAACGAAACAAAATTGATTACTTTAGAAAAAGTGGATATCCTATCCTCATGATATCGTTGAACAAATGCGAGCAAAGCTCCAAAACCAAAGGCGTCAAAAGCTGCAAACGGTAACAGTCCGAAAAACGTACCTTCTTTAACAAATATGATCTGGAAAGACAATCCTGTTAAAATAAAAACAACTATAAGGAGCCAGGTAAATCGTCTATTAACAGTCAAGACCAAAATGGGCCAAAGAAGATAATATTGTTCTTCAACGCTTAATGACCAAAGGTGCGAAACTGTTCCGCCTAGTTCATTCCTTTTAAAAAAAAGTATATTGGATGAATAGGCTAGAAAGTATGCTAGCTGATCTTGGATCAAAGTATATCCATAGAAAAACAAAAACAATACGAACAAATAGTATATAGGGAATATCCTTAGCGATCTTCTTATATAAAAGACCTTAATCGCAGACCAAACTCCGCCTTTATCAGCATCAATTTTATCCTTATAACTAAAAAGAATAGAGCTTATCAGATAACCACTGAGTACAAAAAAAATTGTAACGCCAATAGCTCCATTAGGTAAATAATTTAACCAATGACTCTTTGAAACCCAATGAGATATAATTACTAAGAGAACTGCAATAGCTCTAAGCCCGTCTAAGGTTTTAATGTATTTCATCGTGGCGAGTTAGGGATAACAGTGACTTTTGGAGTTCAAAGTCCCAAGTGCCATTTGACAAAATATACTCCATTCCTCTTTTGGAAATCTCTTCTCTAAATTCAACATTTGAAATTAATTCTGTCAGTTTCGTGGCCATATCATTAATTTCCCCCGCCGTATAAAGCATAACAGTTTCACGATGCATAAACAAGCTTGGTATTTCGCCAGCCCTTGGAGCTAACGTTGCTTTTCCTGCAGCTAAATATTCTCGAAGTTTTAAAGGAGAATAATGAAATCCTTCTGATGATCTGGCACTGACAATAGCAATATCAAAAATTGAAACAAAAGAAGGAATTTGGGCAAACGCTTGCCTCCCCGCAAAAACAACAGCATCAGTGATCTCCAGTTCTTCAACCAACTTTTCTATGTTTACTTTTTCAAATCCATCTCCAACAAGAAGTAAACTGGTATCTGGATGCGATTGATGCACTTGGTTAAAAGCCTTCACCAATAAATCTAAACCATGAAAATTTCTAAAACTTCCTGTCCATCCAATTACCGTTTTATTGCTAAGTCTTAATGACTCTTTGAGTGATTTTGCATCTTGATTTTTCTTGAAAAGGTAAGGATCTACAGCCATTGGCGAAATCAATATTTTATTTTTTGGAATCCCCATCTTTTCCAATTTGTCAGCTACTTCCTGAGAAACGCAAGCGACTAAATCTGATCTTTTTAGCGCTGGGGCTTCGACAAATTTTTCCAGAAACCATCCCCAAACAAAGCGGTTTACACCCCATTTGGCAGATTCCCAAACCTGAGGTGCGTGGACATACGTAATTAAAGGCACCTTATATTTATTAGCCATTTCTCTACCTGGCCCAGGAAACAAATCGTGCTGTTCCCAGATAAAGTTTATATGCTCAGCATTAAATGGCAGAGGGTAAGAGTAATTGCTTTTTCTCCTAGATTTTCTCCACAGTAGTAAATCCTTTATCAATGTGATTAACATCAAAGGAATCCACCTACTTAATTGGCCTTGTCTTCCTTGTTTTATATTTCTGGCTGCTAACGGATAATGAATGACTTCATCGGGTTTTGCTATTCTGTCCGTAGTTAATACGTAAGCATCGCCTAAAGCCCTTGCTGCTGCCGCTGCCCATCCTGCAACTGTAATCCAAAGGGCTTCTGCACCAGCCCAATCACTGCTACTACGAGGCATAATAAATATGGCACAATTCTTCGTTATACTATCGGACTTCTTGCTCATAGTTCGTCGGTTGTCTATTCGGCTATATTTGGTTCTTCACCTCAAACATTGTCTCAACAAAATTGTAGTAACTGCCTGTATTAGGATAATAGTTTATGACGATTCGTGTAAGCATTGCTTATGCTGCACTAGGGAGTGCTTCGCCGTGGGATTATAAGAATTGAAGTTCTACTTATCAATTTGACGGCACGTTTAATAAAAGAGACTAGTTATTTGTCACAATAGCTTTCAAAGTATCATCCAGAATAATTGATTTCTCGTTGTTCTTTTCCAACATTTTTAAAAACTCCCTAAACTCAATATCAGGATCATGTAGCCCTTGAGCTGCTATATGTCTTTTGTTTGCTTCCATATCAACTAAATCATCCCTATACCCTTTACTGTAGGGTGTTTTAAAGAATGTAAAACCTGTTATATAAACCTCTTTAAAAGGCGATTTCAAAATGCTATATAAAGCCGCGTAACCAACGGTTGGCTTAAACCCATTAAATGGTTGCTCTATTTCGCGGTAATAAGCATTCGAAAGAAGATATGTTACCTTTAACTCATTGTATTTCTTATAAAAGTTATAGTTCAATCTCCATCCTTCTTTGTTATTAATTGGATTGACTACATACTTTACATTCCGCTTTTCAAATAATTGAAAGTCCAATGGACCTCCTCCGCTCAAGTTATTTTCATAAAAAGAATGAAATAAGACATCTGTTTTTGTACCGATAAACACTTCATTCTCTTGTCTCCAAGTTGTTAATGCCTTATTGATTCTAATCACTATGTCAAAAGAATCAATATAAGCACCAAGCTCCTTCTCATAAGCTGAGCTGGCAGCTCCGATTACTGCGATGCGCTTTCCTTTAAATATCTTATCAGGGTTAAAAATTCTAATACCCCAAGGCATTATGAATAAACCAGATATAGCTTTCAATAATTTAACGATCATAGCTAGTAAATGAATTGATATAGTCTACTCCGAGACCTTTCATTTGCACATTATTATACCCAAAGAAATCAACTCTATTGGAAGAAGCTGCTTCCCAGTCGTTTATTGAATCCCCTATAAAAGCAACGGTTTCTGATGGGTATTCAAATTCTTTTAACAGATCTGCCACAAGTTGTTTCTTCGGTGTTGGCGACCCATGTATAGAAATAAAATATCCATCGAGTTGTAGTTGCTGACAGAGATAGCGGAGCTCGTTCTGATCGGAACCTGACACGACATGCATTTTATAGTCTTGATAATTCTCTTTTATAAAAGCAATGGAATCATGAATCAACAATTCTATGTTTAGCAACTCTTTTCTCATCACCTGCGAAAATTCTTCCGCCAATGTAAGCACTTCCGGTTCTGTAATAGTTTCCCTTCTAATCACTTCAAAGAAGTGTCTGAATTTTACATAGCGCGAAAGTCCACCATTTTGTCGATGATAAACGAGTAGTTGCTCCACTTCTTGATCGGGATATGATGCCAACACCAATTGAAAGCCGCGATCACGAACGGGCATAGAGTCCATCAATACGCCATCAAAATCCCAAAAAATGGCCTTATACTTTGTAAAGTCTGTCATAGATAGCTTCGGCAATCAAAAAATCATCTTCCAAATCCACATCTAGTGATTTAATTGCACCTAACACGAAGATGTCAAGGTTTGGAGTGACTCTGTTGTTATACTTAAGATAGTTACTCTTGCTGTTGATATAAAAGGCATGATTTACCTCGTAGAGTGGCCTTAAGTCCTGCGTTCTTGGCCAATTTCCTCCTTCAATATCGAAGTTAATCATTTGCCGGCTATCGTTGTCCCAAAGAAACTGTTGCAGCTTATTCACGCTTAGCAAACTATCAAATGAATTATTGTTGAGGTTTTTAAAGTACTGTTCAATAGCTTGGTTGTAATCTTCAACACCAACAAATGGTGTCGTTACATGCAACCAAAGTATATGATCGGTGGATACGCAAGTCGGGACATAGGCAATCAGGTCTGATACCTTTGTTTCAGAAAGGCACAAATTCTCTGGTCGTTCAATAATACGGAGGCGGGTGTCTTTAAAACGTGATCCCACATCAATGGAAGCCGGATCATTCGTTGATAGTATAATTTCATTAACGTTTTTGAGCTTGAGTATATTTTGCAATTTTAAATACAAAAGCCCTCCCTTTATTCCGCAAAAGTCTCTTGTGTTCTTATTTGCAACACGCTCACTGCCTTTTCGCGTTGGAAGGAACACGCTTATCGAATTATCCATAGATGATTGAGTATACAGAATTTACATTAAGAGATTTATAATTAGTCGGTGTCAAACTATACAATGAGCAAGAACAAGAGTCTACAAATTTTTTGAACAAATATTCGTTCTCATATATAAGACTCTGTTCTTTCTGTGTAATCGACCCCTCCTGGTAACCGTCATAACCGATTACTGCCAACTCTTCAACACCTAAGCACAATGCAGTTTGCAATGCTATTGCCGTATGTGAATCCCCAAATTTATCCGTAAAAAGGTCAGAGGGCAATTCATAAGATTTGCCTCCAATAGCAGCAGGAATATATGTACCCATTTTTCTTGGATATGGAGGCAGCACACAGTTCCCTTTAAAATTTTTTATGTCTTCAAAAACTTGCTCCAATCTATAGCCTTCGTTGCCAACGAGTGAAAAATACTGATCGAAATTTATATCTTTATATAGTGCCGCGTTTTTTGACGAAGCGTGTATTATTACAAGATCGTTTTGTGCTTTGATGAATTCACTTATTGCCCTTTGGTGGTATCTGGCTGTAGGACCTCCACCGATGATCAGTCCTTTTTTACTTTTTTTGTTTGGTCTAAATTCGGCTAGCCTCTCATTGTCAATTATACCTGCTTTCTGATTTTCAAGAGCTCTAATAATACTATTGATTGAGTAATACCGGGTAGACACCCACTCCATTACATCCTTTTGTGGAAGCGAATTAGCGCCAGAAACCATATACGGTAGGTTTGTACCCCAGTGATAATTCTGTTTTAATTTTTCAAATCCGTCTACTGTCTTTGAAAGAGCATTAAAGTTTAGCTTCAGGCCCATCCTGGCATTCAGTGCGGTCAGCAGCAATTCTGTTTTCAAATTACCGGCACCACGTCCCATACCTGTAACAGTAGCATCAATAATCTCGGCACCGTGCTCCGCAGCAGTCAAAGAATTAATGAGCGCCAACTCCATATTATTATGACCATGAAAGCCTAACTTAACGGAGGTACGTTCTTTTACCATCTGTATAGTATCAATAACATCTTGCGGATATACACCACCATAAGAATCTACCATGTAAAAGTAATCTGCTACAGCATCTACATATTTTAGTTCATTTAAAAATGCAGTATTCTGCTTCCACTTGCTCATGTACATGGTGTTGAAACCTACTTCAAATCCCATCTTCTTGATTTCTTCTGCAAGTTTTAACGCGCGGCTAAACTGCTCTGGATCAAGCGCAATTCGAACCATATCAATCAGTCCTACGCATGGCTTTAATAGTTGCTCAACATGTTCAGGTCTAACATTTTTTTCATCCAGAATAATTACCAGCTTTTTAGTCGACAATTGCCTGGCTTCCCGCAACACATATTCCGGGCAATAAAAATATTCACCCAGATATTCTTTCATGGGATTATTTCTATAACCAATCTCTAAATAATCGACTGGTAAATCATTAAAGGAGTTCAGGTAAGTGTTCACCAGATCTCTATTAAAATCCCAATTCGTGTAGTAGCCACCATCACGAAGGGTACAATCCAATATTTTGTAGTTTATTATTTTATCCATTTCAATCTCATCCTAACGTTGAACACTCTATACACTATGCGAATTATTCTGGCTACTATTTTTGTCATCCAATCATAATCATTCATTCTTATACCTTTAAAAAGTGGCGGTGAGGTGATCGTTTTTTGATCATAATACTTCGCTTTAACGCCACCCTTCAAAGCATAAAAACCATACTTTATACAGCCAGTTATATCTTTGTTTGGCAAATCGGTTTTAAGCAAGCTCAAGATATCCTCTTTATCATTCGGAATATAGGCAACATCCAAAAACCAGTAAAAACTCTTTGCCAGCAAAATTACAGGTTTTCTCCAAAAACTTGATTCAATCCCTATACTGGAGCCAAAGACGATAATTTTATCAGCCATATTTATCAGCGCATAACTATCTACCGGGCTTTCAGGTGGAATCACATGGATATTTGGATGTATCTTATCCAGCGTAAGGATTCCGGTGGCCTCTGCTCCTTTGACACCTTTTAAATTAGGATGCATGCGGATTATCAGATTAGAATCTGGTAACTGTTTCCCCATCAAATCCACCACATAGTTGATACCGTCTAACTGGTCAACGAAAAAAGGATTCTTGTATTCTTTACCTACGGCAGCAAATTCATCGTCCGAACTTGTGAATAAAACAATGTTCCTGCTACTGTTTTTTACTTCCTCAGGCAACAAGCCTTTTTGTTGGCCTGCTACATACGACTTGTCAACAATAACTTTCCCCGCTTTCTTTTCCTCAAAAAACTGGATACCAATCTTCGTCTTTTCATCGAGTGTATATTCAGGATTATTCCAAGCCTTGTTTATCCACTCCGTCTTTGCTACAATGTTATGTGGTAATGTATTCTTGAAAATTTCTATATATCCTCCCGGACGGGTCCGCTCATAATTATAGCAATCTATACCTAAAGCTTCAGCCGCACGAAATATAGCTCTCTTATAGTCCATTCTGCCATTAAAACTTACTACGGTGTTAATACCGTTCTCCTTCAAAAAACGCTTACTAGCTATATATAGCGCCAAAGAATTAACTTTTGATTTCATTATATAGGTTGACTTATTTGCCAATTCCAAATCGCGACTCCGTGTATTAGAGATATAGACCGAAAGCAGTGCCTCTCCGATTTCAAAGTTGTGGTATTTGGTATTAAAGTCAATAGCGGCATTGTCGTTAAAGAACAAATTGGCTTGATTCAAGTCATCCGCTGTTAAGATATCCTGAAAACTTAAAGGCGTGTAATCACCATTAAATAGCCTTAGATTTCTATTCGCATTAATCCTACATGAAAAGCAGACGTTCGGCCTTCCCTCAAAATTAAAATAGCATGCATCAAAGCTATTTAAGCAATTCAAATAATATATTTTATCTGACGGACCTTTCGATTCAACACGTTCTGCCAGTTGATCCAGCATAATGGATCTTGAGCATGTGTTTACATTATATGCTGAAACTATCAGAGTATTCATTTTCAATTTATTAAAATTTTTTCCCAGCTATTCATAACTTTTTCCTGCGTGAATCTGTCCAGTCCCTTCGTAACGTTTCTTTTCAGATGCGCATACAGATCCTTATTTACAAGAAGCTCGGTCATTGCTTCTCCCATTTTTTCATAATCACCTACCGGAAATAAATAGCCGTTATCTCCATGAAAAATTATTTCTTTAGGACCTGTCTTGGCTAGTGACGAAATCACTGGTGTGCCTAATGACAAAGCCTCTACCACTACATTTGGAAAGCCTTCGCGAAGCGAAGCATTTATTAGTGCGACAGCATTCACCATATAAGGATGCGGGTCACCTATAAATCCCTTCAGCTTAACGTAATCAGTCAACTCAAGCTTTCTGATCAATGCTTTCAAATGAAGCATCTCCGAACCATCTCCTAAGATAACTAAATCTGCTCTTTCAAAAATCCTGAATCGATGATATGCTTCTATTACCTGTGCTACATTCTTTTGCCGGCTAAGTCTCGACACTATTGCAAAGTATGTGCGGCTTTCAGGAAGTTCTGATGCTTGCTCCGCGTTCTTTTTGGGCAGAGGAACCGGGTTATAGATGGTTACTAACTTGCGCTTATTAAGAAAAAACCGAGTAACATCTTCCTTCAATTCTTCTGATGGGCATACTACGTATTTTACCCAGGGCATATTATAGAAAAACCAGAATTGCCATTGCTTGTACTTTTTATAGCCTATCAAAGGATAGATATCAAATCTGGTAACTGTATGTCTGAATAAAACGCATGTGGCTAATAAGCTGCCTATACGTGACATCGCAATCAGTCGCTTCGGTCTAAGCGTTCTGACTAGCTTTCTTACATTTGCTATAACATATAATGCACTAAGTACCTTACTGGTGTATCGCTTATGATCTACATGAACAATATTTACTCTGGGATCCAGTTCAAAAGCGATGTTGCGTATAAAAAGAGCTATAGTAACAGCATGGCCACGGCTAACCAAATGGTTAGCGAGTATAGCAGTATTGCGTTCTGCTCCACCTTTCTTCAGTGAGCCTACTAATAATAGATAATTAAATTTCATCAATTGTACGTTGGTAAGAATCTACTAAGCAGTGAAGAACTATTATAGATAAATATGGATACATCCTTTGAAATACCATGCTCTCTAATAAGTTGGATCAAATCTTCCACAATCAACTCTCCGTAAAGTTTATTGTTCGTTTTGTGAATTGAATCACTACTAAAGACTTTTTTATTCTCTTCAATCAAAGCAGAAATAACATCATCAGAAACAGAGGGGTTTTTCAAAAATGTAGTATCATAAAAATAATCTGAATTCATCAAATCTATACCACAAATAATGATTCGCTTATATTTCATTTTAATTCCGAAAAACAAGAGACCGACTATTGAGGCTCTCTTCCAAAAATTAATAAAATTGAATAAACCATATTTGTACAAGAAATCAATCACCGACAAAGAGAGATTAAAATATCTCTGGGAGGAACCAGGGATTGAAAAAAAGTCCATAAATGACCCGACACCAAATACCTTATCACGAAAAGCGCTATCTCTCGCAAAACGAACATCTTTATATATTACTAATGAAGATTTATATTGTTCTTCTACAGAAAGAAATAGTTTCTTAAAAGTCTCATATCTTCCCTTGTCCCTTGGTGTTTCAAAGAAATAAAAACTCGGCACAAAACTATGAACGGGCCAAAAATTAAAACCTATAGTATCATAACCAGCAAACTCTTCCCAATGAATTTTACTAATTTCATTAATGGATTTTCCGCTTCCTAATATAACGAGGGTATCTGATTTTTTTCTCTTCTGTAGTTCATTCCAAGTAACAGTTTTACTTTCACCTTTTTTTCTCCAACTAATCTTCGAAAACTTCAGAAGAACTTTATATATAAAGTAATTTATATAGATGATTCGTTTTATCATTGCATTAAAACTGTTGCAGTTCAACCATTTTCTGGAATTTCTTTGAATTCACTTTCAAATCATCAAAATTGCCTATATCTTCAATTACACCTTTATTAAGATAGATGATCCTGTCAGCATTCTTAACTGTCGACAACCTGTGGGCAATGATAATAATGGTGAATTGTCCTTTAAGTTGATCTATATTTTCCTGAATGCTTCGTTCTGTTTCGGAATCAAGTGCTGATGTTGCTTCGTCCATAAATAGGAAGTCAACATCTTTATATAACTCACGGGCAATAGAGATGCGCTGTTTTTGCCCACCACTCACCATAATACCATTATTTCCTAACTGTGCTTTTTCTTTATCGGGCAGGCCCATTACAAAATCATATATAGAAGCCATTTTCATAGCCCGTTCAAATCGCTGAATATTGGCAGGCGTTGGTACATCCCAAAATGTTATGTTATTAAATACAGTATCATTGAAGATAACGGGCTCTTGTGTGATATACCCTATTCTCTTTTGAAACGATACGATATCAATCGTCTGACTATCCTTATCATCAATAAAGAACATTCCTTTTTCACCACTTAAAAGTCCGCTCAATACATTCATTAACGTGGTCTTTCCAGAACCACTTTCTCCTACCAGCGCAATGGTTTCATTTTTTGGTATTTCAAGGGAGATATCCCGAAGTATAGGTTCATTTCCATAGGAGAAAGATAAATTTTTCAGTAGCAATGACTTCTGAAACTTATCTACTTTTTCGGTTCCTCTCACCTCCTGATGTGATCTCAGTTCATTCGTAAATTCAGACATGTTCTCCAAAGAACCGGAAACTGATAAAAAAGTATTCCAATAGTTCTGAAGGGCCATTAAAAAGGTAAGGGACCTATAGAAGAACAATAAACTCAAAATAATCAGTCCCAAGCTCTGAGAGAAAAATTTTACCTGTACCAGGATCACGGACACTACTACCACCATAACGATTGGTTCTCTCATGGCTGCCAGAAATGTAGACATCAGGCCTATTCTTCGTTGTGCCTCTTCTATTTTTAGAATAATGCGTTTTAGTTTATCTCCAAAATCGTGTATCAGTCCTGTAGCCTTTAAGTATTTAAAGTTTGCAACCTTTTGAATTAACAATCCTTGAAAAATGTGAGACTCCTTCGTTAGCTCCCGAGACAACTGCTTTGTAATCTGGTATACTTTTTTAAATATCAAGTTAGTAAGGGCTCCACCGATAGCAACCAGAATGGCGAATTGAGGATTAACCATAAAGGCAAGGAAAATATATACTGCTACCAATACACCGTACTGAAAAGATGTAAAGTAAGATCGATAAGCCTGCAATACTTTCTCAACTTCTCCGCTAAATGTGTTTTGAATTCTTCCTGAGTCACTGCTTACAAAAGCTTTATATTTAAAACCGGAAAGCAATGTGATATTTGAAAACCGAATTATCCTTATAAATCGTTGTTGCAAGAGCACTTTATAATATCCTTCAGCATATTTCATTAATCCTTTCAAAACAAAAAAAGTAAGGATTACCAAAAGAACTGTTTGTAGTGTGAGGCTAAAACCCAACCAACTCAACCCGTCAACCAAAAAAGATAAATTTCCCATCTGTTCAGACTGAACCTGAGCACCACTATTATCCACCATCTGTAGTAACGGCAGAAACATAGCCAACCCGAAACCATCCAGAACACCTACTGCTAAACTTATACCGACAGAAATAAAAATTCTGTAACCAAGATAATTATAGAAGTAGTAGAAGTCTTCAAATTGTTTTTTAATTAATTGCTTTAGCCTATCCACAGATTCAGAATTTTAACGAATTGATAACTTCGGTTTTTTCAGTTTATACTAGTCCCTGATTTAGTATAGTCTCACATAGAGCCCAGTCTAAAGGGGAATCTATATCCTGTGAGTGTAACTCATCCATAACATACTTCCTGACTTTTTTAAATTCATGAAGCGGTTGTTTTCGCAATGAAAAAACATTAATCATGTATAATGACCCATTATAAAAGTAGCTTGACGGAGCATCCTGCCGTCTCTTAAAAGAACCTGACTTACTTTTTTGAAGAAATCCTTCCTGGTCCTCTTCAAAAATATTAAAATAAGGACTATAGGGACTCACCCCTACGGATACAACCATGTCCAACGAACTAGTATATAGCGCTTTGATCTCCTGTAAATGTTCTGCCTTACGGAAAGGCGATGTCG
>CABHOV010000119.1 GCA_902168185.1 uncultured Bacteroides sp. | reverse complement strand
TGCTCGCTCTACGACCCACCGCCTAAGCTACTGGAACAAAGCCGCGAGATGATTCAGGCCGCGTCGCTTTTTTGAAATCGATACACCATTTGGCCAACTCGCTAGCGAAGACTCCATTATAGGCCTGATCACCCAATATTTTTTCTAATCGATCACCAGCAACCCAAAGGTATTATTTTAATCATCGCGACAGCTGCCGGCCGTCTCCGTCGGTAGCTGTGTGTACTTGGGCTACCCATAAGCGACCTTGCGTATCAACAACCAGCTGACGTTGGCGGCCATTTATTCGCTTGTGCGGATCTGTCCCCCGATGTTCGCAAATCATGGTTTAATTTAATACTTTATGAATCAGTGCATAACAAAGAAGGATGGCTCTTTTTACCAACTCTTTCTCGATCCATTGAGAGCCCAGTTAATTTTCTCAAAGGTTTCATCCGTTTTCACCGATCAAAGTAGTAATAAACGGCCTGCCAATTTGGCCAGCGGTCAGTTAGATTTCGCCATTGACAGCCTGATTGTAGCAGCCAAAGATCGCATTAACAATCTGGCCCAAATCATGTTGGCGTTTGCGTTTAAGGTTAAAAAAGGCGAAATTGCAGCCCACTGGTAGTCGGCCAGTAAATGATACTACTCGGTCATCGTTTTTGTAGTTTGGCGACCACAAAGATGACGTCGCTACCAGCTTTTCCCAATTTTCAAGCTGGCTGTCAGCAAAAACAAGATGCCGATTGATTATTAAAAAAGGAGAGCTAAAAATCTTGGCGCAGAAACTATTAGATTTTCTAGGTGATGAAACTCCGATATTGGAAGACAACTACTGGATCATTAGTAGTGATAACTGGACCAACTTCCCAAGGCAACCTGATGCCGATGTTGGGTCATTAGCTGATGATTGGTACTTTTTACAACGATTGCTACATGAAGACAATGCTGTATCAGCCTCTGACTTAGATAGATTATCATCGATACTGCGAGCCATAAGCCAAGAAATCAACCCTATCTAAGAAATCCCAACGCGCTCTAAGCGTCGGAATTTATACACATGACAACGTCTTCATGTGTATAAATTCATCTGACACATATTTTGTTATGCGTACTACAATTATCGGCAGTGCCGTATACTAACTACCGTTCAATTTAATTTTCTGCTATTGATGAATACTTCATCAAACTACACAGTTGCACATTTTGAGATAAATGAAAATAGACACTTATTAATACTGATCATGACCTCTATTCGTCAGCATGGAATTATCCAATTATTTAATATGACTAATCGGATAATCGAGGTAAAGTAATAAAATATGTCTAGGAACGGCTTGTTATACTAAACTTTGTTTCATAGCTTCAACCCGAAATGTCCTACACCGCAGCCGCGTTTAGTCGACCTATAATAAGAGGCTGGCACAAAAGCCGCCATCGGGCAGAAAACGAGGAGGCCAAAATCCGCACACTTAAATCCGTTACAAACTCGTTTTGCTATCGCAATTAAAGTGATTTTACTCAACGTTAATCTTTCGAATTACATGTTACCAACAACCTTTTTTACAAACTGGCCGCAACGGTCGACCTCTCCAATCAGTTCTGGTGTACCTGTTTCATGGCACGAAGCTGCTTCTCATACGCGAAACTAACCCGTCATAGTGCTGATTTTCGACAACACTCTTCACATAAGCGCCGATGTGCTACAGGATTTCACTCCTCCCGGCATGTTATTGCAATGGTCATTTGTTCGATAGCAGGTCCGTTATTTTAACGCGCCCGAGAATGAGTCCTAGCAATACGAGGAATCTGTGATGAGATTGCCGCCGCAATAGCTCTTATGAGCCCATAGTATCGCTAACCTAAACGTAACCAGCGACTTAAGTACTAAACTTATTGTACCATGGCAAGCGGCTCCGCATCCTGCTTGTCTTTAAAATCCTCCCAACATGAAAATTGCATTGATCGATAGCCATCGAATCTTCACTGAAACCCTAAAGGAAAATCTGTTAAAATCCCTATCCGGGATAGAAATAATAAACATTTACAGCTCAATCGAAACGTTCGTCACCGGTCATGGTCAGGACGCAGCCGATTTGGTCATTACCGAGCTTATCTTTAACGGCCGGTATGACAAAGGTGTGGACTCGATTTTTTCAACCGAACCGAAAGCCGAGGTAATCATTTTGACGTCTATGAGCGATGAATGGCGGATCAGAAATTATATGAACCTTGGCGCAAAGGCTTTTCTGAGCAAAACCTGCCCGTTTCAAGAGCTACTGGACGCTATCGCGCAGGTAAAAAAGGGGAACCTATTTCTCTCTCAGGATATTCAGGATATGCTGTGGGCTGAATTGACTGCGGGCGGGCCGTCATTGGATAATCTTTCGAGCATCGAGCGTGGAATCCTGGAAGGCCTATCCAGGGACGAACCTTTCAAAACGATTGCCAACAACCTGAATATTTCGATGATCGAGCTAAAATACCACCGCAGAATGCTCATGGAAAGATTCAGCCTCAAACATTTCGCGAATCTGGTAGCGCTGGCCAAAAAGCAGGGAGATTCAAAACCCGGGGCAGGTACGAGCCACGTAATCCGCCAAATGGACAAAAAAGCGCCCGGCGCTGACCTCCGGCGCAGAAAACTGGCTATGAGCGCGGTATAAGTATATCAAAGCAACAGGCATTGCACATCAGGATCGGGGCTATATCTCAAACATTAAAAGTCCACGGTGTGCAATGTTGTTTTCAGGCGGTGTAGCTGCTGCTCCTGCTGCTGACGCAGGCTGAACAATTTTCGCTGCTCCTGCTCTTCCAGTCTATACATTTGAAGCCGCAGATCAAACCATAGATAGACCTTCATCAGGGGACCATTATGCCCGGAGTTTAATTCATCATCATATTTTTTTCGGAAGAGGAGCCTTTGGCTTTCGATTCGTTGCCACTCGCCTATTATCTCGGAGCGGTGCGCACGAATCATCTCGATATAGGAATACCGAAGCAGATCGTAAGAATTCATGATGGAGGACGTTGAGTATTTAGCTCCTTGAAATTACGTTAAAAAGGGCAGAATTCCATCATCTTCCTTGTAAAACTCGCGGCTTTTTAACACCTCAACCGCCCCATCGCACGCAGCAAGTCAGCTATACTTTTGGGCTTCATTACGAGCCGTTTATCCTTGTAGCTACAAAACACAAGCGCGCTTGTAGAAATATTTCATACGTATATAGAGCAAATATTATCTATATTGCGAATGTATTTGATTCACTCCACCAACATTTGCACACTCATGGATTTCAAGCAGCGGACGTCTTATAAATACGTCGACGCGTCGGTCACACGCTACTACAACCAAGTACTTAAAAAAGCTGCTCTTCTTTGTCTTTTTGCTTTCATCAGCCCTTTCAGCAACGCCCAGACCACCATTTTTGGTAAGACCGGCCTTATGTATGTCCCCACGGCTACTTACACCGATGACGGCACATTTCAATTCGGTTATCACTACAATCCCGTCCGTTACGGCTTTCGCTACAAAGGCCACAGTTCAGAAAGTATCAGTTTTGTCAACCTTACACTTCTTCCCCGTCTGGAAGTCAATGTGAATCTCCTGCAATACAACGGTCCTAAAAATTTGGACCAACGAGGCATCGGCGACAGGCAACTTGACATAAAATACATGGTACTAACGGAAACAGCTAAAAGACCTGCCATCTCGCTTGTCATTTCCCCCCCTTTTGGAATAAACAGCTCTGTTTCGGGAGATGTAGTTGTTGCTACAAAAACCTTCAAGCTGGCCCCGAGGGTGTTTGCGGAAGTCACCGCGGGAATCGGCAGCCCATTTTTCATTCAGCGTGGCCACAAGGTCAACAACGACATCTTCGCGAATATGAAACTTGGCAAGAAGAAAGACCTATCGTACCGGTACCTTTCAGGGCCGGTTGGCGGTGTAAATCTGCGGTTAGACCGACGATCCGGGGTAATGTTCGAATGGGACAGCCAGCAATTCAATATGGGCGTTTATGGCCGGCTTTTTAAACGCTGGACCATACAAGCCGGCCTGCTGAACTTTGATCAGGTTACTTTCGGTACCTCATACGCATTGAACCTCCTTCAAAAACCCGGCAACTTCTCAAATCACACCGATAATGACGCGGAACCAGATAGCGACCTAACGCTACATTCCCAACATTATAAAGTACTGGAAAACTTCGAGAATATTACTCCAGACGGCTCGGGCACCAAAGTTGCTTATGAACAAAGACTTTACAGAAATCCATATCGCGGTATGAAGCAAATTTCCGGGGCCTGGCCAGATTCCAGTGTTCAGGAATTCATACCCATGTTCCAGGGCATCCCGATTGGTGCTTACCAGCCCGCAGGGTCCGTTAAATTCCGGAATCTGGCGCGCGGAGAATTCAACGCTCCCGCATTTCCCCAGGCTAAATACAAGCTGGATTTCTGGTTACAACCTATATTTGCTGCTAATTTTGGGTATAAAGACCAACCCATTCAAAGTAATACGAGCCTTTTGCTGCAAACACAATTCTTTCTCGCTAAGGGGCTGGCATTCAACACCGGTATTTTGTTTCCGATCACGAACGATCTGGACAACCGCCCGAAAAAAATTCGCCTGTCCCCGACCTATTTGAACCAATTCCTGGCATTTGGAAAAGATTTCTTCAGCGCTTCGGCAGGTTATTTTTATGATGATCAATACGGTGTCAACCTGCAATACCGTCATCAAAACTTCACTAACCCGTGGGCATTTGGCCTGCAAGGTGGATTGACGGGCCTCTACTATTGGGCCGACAAGGGTATTTACTATGAAAAAATGAATAACATGCTCTTGCTCGCCGATGTAACCTATCGCCTGCCCTACCATAATGTGACCCTGCAACTTTCCGGCGGTCGATATCTTGCGGGCGATGATGGTGTAAGACTGGACCTGATCCGCCAGTTCAGCAATGTGGAAGTGGGTTTGTATATGATGAAAACGAGTTATGGAACCACCGCCGGCTTCAACTTCGCTGTCCCGATTCCTCCGGGGAAGATTATCCAAGGGAAGAAGATGAGGCTAAGGACCAACGACGAATTCCGCTGGGAATATGCTTATACGCGTGGGTATCATATTGGTGAGCGTTACCGGACGGGGTATCAACTGGACCAGAAACTGAGACAGTTTCAATACGATTATCCCAATTAATGCTATTAATATACCTAGTCTCCTTCCTTTTCATCCAATTACCTGCCAACGTAGTCTACCCAAGCCAGGACAACTCCAAGTCAAAATTAGCCGGGGGTACTAACTGCACGAGGAAAAAACCTTATATTTGCATACTCTACTATTAGTACAATTGCCTAGCTTTAAATAGAGATTTATTCAACGTTTATATTTAAATATTCACATTATGGACATCGCAGTCGTAGGAACGGGATACGTCGGCTTAGTAACAGGGACCTGCTTCGCTGAGACCGGTAACCAAGTTACTTGTGTAGATATCGATGAAAGAAAAGTTGAACGCCTTCAAAAAGGTGAAATACCGATTTATGAACCGGGCCTCGATGTGCTTTTCGACCGCAATGTGGCGGAAGGACGTTTGTCCTTCACAACAAGTTTGGTTGATGGCATCAAGAATGCGCAGGTTATTTTCCTGTCTCTTATACACATCTCCGAGCCCACGAGACAGGCAGAAATCTCGTATGCCGTCTTCTGCTTGAAAAAAAAA
>CABHOV010000118.1 GCA_902168185.1 uncultured Bacteroides sp. | reverse complement strand
ACGCCTTCCAAAAATTGTCCAGGTATAATAGCTCACCGATTTTAAATGTATACTTCTGTTTGTTTGTGGATAATATGCCTATGCTTTCCGTTCCTATAGGCTTCTGGTCATAGTTACCCTCCGTACTCACAAACCGCAGACTTTGCAGTTCGTTACTTTTTCGCAGCTGTTCTCTAAAATGCCTCAGGTGTTCAGCGTACGTCTCTACGGCAGTCTTGATACTATATTTGCCTTCAGCGGTAATTTGACGAGGAACTCCTCTATAAGAAAAGTTAACGCGCCTCATATACTCACATGTGCCCTGGTCGAAAATAATTCTCGCACAAAAGTCAGTCAATATAGTATCGTTATCGGCTTTCAGGGCTTCCACTAAACCACTGTACAGATCATTCAATGTTGTGAATCCATATCCTTTTCTCGGTTTGCCGAATGAAAGTACTTTACCATTGTTGTTGATATATCCTGACTTATCCTTCAGCGCTATGGTGCAGGTATCACTTTGAAACACACCTATATGATCATAAACAGAAGTAATACGACTACCAGTTGAGTCAATGATGGAATATCCTTCATCAAGTTTTACAGTATAAAATGGCCCATTGCTCGTAATATCACTGTACTCGAACTTCGTGAGAACTTTGTTTTTGAGTGTCAGCAATGCATAGTGCTTCTTTTGCGCGGCTTTCAATCTGACAACGGCATATGACTTTAAGAATGCCAGCGTATCGTATTGGAAGGGGATAATTTCCTTGCTCACACTATTCACCATCCCATATTTACCCTTTTGCTTTACAATAAACTGATCGTGGTAGTAGTCACTGATCTGATCGCACTTACCGGATAATATATAGCCAGCTTTTTTTGGGTCGTATAATTGTTTTATACCCTGATCACTTGTAATTTGAATGAACAAGCTTTTTTGACCACCGCTTTCAAAAACTGCAATCTTGTTTTGATTACTTATAAGGAGCTTTCCACTATCGTCAAAAAGAGAATACCGGTTGCTCTTAACACCGATATAGCACTGGGTTGGGATAGCTTTGATAATGTCATCATATTCTGCTGGTATATTTTGACACTGCGGGCCGAAAATATATACACCTTTATGGTTATTCTTTTTTACTAAAGCAATAAATGTTGAATCATTCCTGCCGTGAGTGACGTAATCTTCATACGTCCAGTTGTCTTCAATCTCGATATCGCTATACTCTGCAGCAATGATCATTTTGCCAGGCCATGCGTGATATAGACCTTTGCGTTGGTCGCGCTGTGTTACGATAAACCTCCCGTTAGAAGATAGGTCCTCAATTGATAAATATATTGCCGGCAAAATTACCTTGCTGGTTGAATAATTTTTTAACCCATATAAACCGTCTTGCTCGAATTTTACGGCCGGTATTTCTTCGGGTATCATAGCGGTTGCTTCTCCCTCTTTTTCCTGTGCAGAAGAAAGGCTACGGAATACACAAAGAGCAATAAGTAGTACACTGTATTTCATGGATTCAAAAATGGAAATCTCAGCCAATATATTTCCGTCAATGTCTAAAATCAAGGATGTGGATATTTAATCTTGGTGGGGTTCCCGTTGCATTTTTATTCCTCTATGCGTTTGTTGGTATTCTTCACCAACAAACCACACCCCAAGCCCACACCAGTTTTATCGTAATTTTAAATATACCCGTTGTAGAAAAGAACAGTGTGTAGCCATTATTGCACATCGCGCAATACGACAGAAGTGAAGTATATACTCGCGCCTTTATTGGTAAAGACGAAGACACCAACAAAGGGGGGGGTGTTTTCCGAGTAATTGCATATATTTCGATGTAGGACCAACTATACCTTATGAGGCCGCTCTGTTACTCGATTACGTTGATATTGTTTTCCTTCTTTAGTTTCGGACAATCAAGAAAGGAGAGTAAAAACGTTGAAGTTTCTAATAAACTTGTAGGATCTTGGAAAATGGAATATGCAATATACAACGGATACCTTGAAGGTGCTGTTTTTCGCGATACAAGTACAGTCTTTCACATTGATACGATCCAGTTTTTTAGTGATAGGACTTTTCGATTTAAAACTCATGACACGGGGAACACCCATATCCAGACTCATACTGGCAACTGGGAAATAGCGCATAAGGGGAAAGTACTTATTCATAAAAACAGACAGACTCAGCCGCCTTTTGAAGGAACATTGCCTGACCTATCTTTTCCTATACGAATGATTAACGCTGACAAAGTAAGGATTAACTACAGTGTATATATAAAGGACAGTTCGGCAACAACGACAAGTAATACTCCGGTTTTTTTTAAGAGGATCAAGTAATAAAAACCCATGCCTTTATTAGTGTTCTTCACCAACAAACCACACCCGCTCTCCATACTAATTTAACGTTACTATAAAAAATATACCGTTGTGGAAAAGAACAGTACGCAGCCATCATTGCGCATTGCCCAATACGCTAAAGATCATCCGGATTTCATAACTGTTACATGCCTCGAATGGAAGCCAGTTTTATATGATGATCGTTTTAAAGAAATAATTATTTCCAGCTTGTCCTTTTTAAGTAAAGAATCGCGTTACGGTATATGCCTTTGTTATAATGGATAATCACTTTCATCTCATTTGGCAGATTATGAATGAGCATGCCCGTGAGGCAGTCCAGCGCGACTTTCTAAGATACACCAGTCAGCAGATACTAAAAGTGTTACGCACCGAGGAGTCACCTATACAATACGATTTAGTTGTAAACGCCCGGGACAGGAAGCATCAGGTGTGGGAGCGCAATTCATTGAGTATATCGCTATGGTCTAGTAAAGTTCTTTGGGAGAAGATAGACTATATACATCAAAACCCGGTTAAAGCCGGCCTTTGTAAGTACTCTGAAGATTATTACTATTCCAGCGCTTCCTTTTATTATAGCGGAGACAGACGCTGGGATTTCCTGGTACATGTTGATGGGTAGCGTTGGTGTGAGAGGGGGGGGTGTTGGTGAAGAACACCAACAAAGGCGTGGGGTGTGAGTGTTTTGTCGGTGAAGAACACCAACAAAGGCATGGGTACATCCATATATAGTTGTACATGATCCATGTACTCCCCAGCGATAGCCACTTTTCATTCTCAAAGGGTTATTTAAATTTGTAAAAATTTATCTGAATGAAACAGCAGCTCCCAATTTTGTTGAAGAAGTTAAAAGACAATTCACTCCTGTTTAAAGATGTGATTGCGTTTATTGAAACTTACTATCAACATCAGCCAACGTCCTTTAGAAATGGGGATATATACAATGAAGTAACCCAAAATCAAGGGAGTGCAAAGGTGTTTACTTTCGCACAGCTAAATACGTTGGACAAAGAAGATACACTTAGTTTATTTGCAGAGCATTATCGATCGGTATTAGAGAATCCCGATGGAACTGATCACCAAAATATCAGGCAGTTTATGCTCCACGGCTGGCCAGGGATAATTTTTGAAGGACAAGCTCTGCTTGCAAAGTAATTGGGGAATTAGCTTGTGTGTCGTTTGATAACACTTAAGCACCTATAAAAGAGGTATACATTTTCGTGCAAATTTCATTCATTAACTTGGACAGGAATAAATTATTCAGGAGGATTAATGTCGGACTTGCAATTTGCTTGGGACTGTTCATTTTGTTTGATAGAGGATTCTTAGGAATGGGAATCATTTTTACATTAATGGGAACCTTGTCGGTGTTAGCATTTATTTACAATACCGAGCCTTTGGGACTGTCAATTGGAGGATTCGACTATGCAATGAGATCACTTTTGAAAGAATATTACAACAGATATTTTAATATGTTTTTGGGGTTGATTGAATTAATTGTCGGACTTGGAATTCTTATTAAAATATTCGGTTGATAATGGCCATGCCTCATGTCTTTGCTAGGTTTCTTTACCACCACTACCTAGAGGCTTGGCTCGATAATAGTAAATAGCTTTTGGTGATAAACTATATCTTGGACGGAATTGCACAGGTAGCAGTATATATTATCGAAAAAATGACTTATTTCTTGGATCGTGAAGTTGTAACAAAGAAGTAAAATGAAGATCGGACAGAATTTTAACCAGCTGACTTTGAAGGAGTACTTCTTCTACATCGACAATCATAAGAAGTATACTGACTTTAATACCCTGGGACTTTATAGATCAATAATTGAGAATGAGAAATTAACCTTGGATGAGAAGATCGAGGTAAGGGAGTATGCACATAAGTTCTTCCAGAAGACGTTTGACTTTTTGCAATTGAAAGATCCGGATACCTTTTTTGGGGTATCGACAATTGGGCAATCATTAACAGTAGCAGACGAAAAGCAAATTTGGTCTGACATTATCGCCAATCAAGAAAAAATTCTCAAAGACAAAAGGATTAAGCACCGAAGCTTTGGACAATACTCAAAGCATAATTGTGGATATGATGACTGCAAGTTCAATGGAGTTATGATTAAGAAAGGTTCTCCTTTAGCCGAGAGAAGCATGTTTTTTCATGGTGATAAAAGTAAGTACCAAGCAAAGGTAAAATCGGAGAGGCGGAAAAAGGAAAGAAAAGATGAACAGCATATAGTTCACAAATCAATGAGCGAAGAGTAGAACAACACTCCATGGGCAACGATGTTCTTATATCGAATGTTGGCGGCTATTATGAAAAGGCTATATTGATAAAAATATCCACAAACAAAATAATGAAGATGAAAGGAAGAAAACTATCAGAATTAACAGACCAGGAATTGTTGTTAGAAGCAAAAAAAATGAAATCAACTGCCATAACGAATGCTGTATTAATTGGATTTCTGATGGGAATTGTATTCTATAGCATTGCGAAAAACAGTTTGGGATTTTTTACACTAATCCCTTTATTTTTTGCGTATAAATTGATTAATAATTCAAAGTATAGTAAGAAAGAATTAGAGAATCTTTTAAGTGAGCGAAATTTAAAATGAAACGACAGCTTTTAATTTCTTCTGCAATCAAACAAATATGAACTCATGTTGTAGGCCAGCAGCAAATTTACAGCACCGTTTAAAGCAACTTGATATTCTATATGAAAGTACAAGAACAAATCAATGAGTATGTTGCTAGTCAACCTGAACCAAAACGCAGCGATATGCAAGAGTTGCACCGCATCATTCTGCAAGTAATGCCAGCATGTAAATTATGGTTTCTGGATGGCAAAGACAGCGAAAATAAAACTGTTTCTAATCCTAATATAGGATATGGACAATACACCATAAGATATGCTGATGGAAAGACCAAAGAGTTTTATCAAATTGGTATCAGTGCAAACAAAACCGGAATCTCTGTGTATATACTTGGTCTCGATGATAAGACATACTTAGCCAAAACGTATGGCGAAAAAATAGGCAAAGCCAGCGTAACTGGATATTGCATTAAGTTTAAAACTCTAAAGGATATCAATATAGAAGTGCTTGAAG
>CABHOV010000117.1 GCA_902168185.1 uncultured Bacteroides sp. | reverse complement strand
ACGATGTAAATCCAAATGATATACAATCGATCGATGTTTTGAAAGACGCATCGGCTTCTGCTATATATGGTACACGTGCTGCGAATGGTGTTGTACTGGTAACAACGAAGCGTGGCAAACTAGACGAGAAATTGAAACTTACCGTTAATGCATATAGCGGTGTTTCCAAACGCATTAAGACAATTGATGTACTCGATGCACCTACTTTAACAACATTGAAACAAGAGGCATATACCAATGATGGGCTAGATATACCTGGCATATGGCTTGATACTCTTTACCATACTCAAAAAACAGACTGGCAGAAAGAACTGCTAAAAGATGGTACAACTAATAACATTGATGTATCCATTCGGGGTGGTGGCAAATATTCTTCATTCGCAATGTCCGGTGGATACTATAATGAGAAAGGTATGATAGGCCAATCATACTATAAACGCTATACTTTTCGCATCAACTCCGATCATCAGCTAAGTGAAAAATTTAAAATCGGACAAAGTCTTCAATTCACCAATGCAAATGATAATGCTCCTAATACAACTTCTGCACAGGACGGTTTACTATGGAGTGCGATTCGTTTTCACCCAGGATTACCGGTTAAAAATGCTGATGGTTCATATAGCACGAGTCAAGTACCTGGTGGCGCATTCGGTGATATCAACAACCCGATCTATACAGTAGATACACAAGATAAAAACAACAGCCGAAATCGTGTCTTAGGAAGCATTACAGGAGAGTACGAAATACTCAAAGGTCTAAAGGCAAAAGCTAATCTTGCTATAGATGCCACCTACACCAATACCAGAAATTTTGAAGTTAAAATAACGGATCAGTACCGCACAACGAATAATAACTTCCTTACCCTCAGCAATGACAAGAACTGGGCCTTCCTACAGGAATATTTCTTATCATACGATAAACAGTTTGGGAGCCATTCAATAGGTCTGGTTACCGGCTATACATCGCAAACATTTAACGATATATACTCTGCGCAACGCGGTATGGATTTCTCAAGCGAAGATCCTGACTTGCGCTATATGCGCTATGCAGGAACTGTGACTGCAATTGGAGGAACGACCGGAGAAGATGGAAGACGTAGTTATGACGCACTCCAATCCTGGTTTGGAAGAGCTAACTATACATTTAAAGATCGCTACCTGTTAACTGTCACTTTCCGCGCAGATGGCTCTTCTAAATTTGCAGAAGGTAATAAGTGGGGTTACTTCCCCGCCTTTTCAGCTGGCTGGAGAATTTCTGAAGAAAATTTCTTTCAAAGCGCATTACCAATATTCAGTAATCTGAAACTCACCGGGGGATGGGGACACCTTGGCAATCAAAATGTGGATCGCCTCCAATACCTTGCTTTGCTCAATTCATCGTATCGTTATTCATTTGGTGAAAATGAAGTTACAGGCGTAGCACAATCCTCTATTCCTAACGTGAATATAGGCTGGGAAACTGCTGAAATGACAAACTTTGGATTGGATGCAGGCATCCTTGAAAACTCAATTTTACTCTCTGCCAATTACTTTATTAAGGATACTAAAAAAATGCTTCTTACACCACCTACTCTCGGTACGTTAGGAAGTGCAACGATCCCTGATCAAAATGCAGGACAGTTACGAAATCAAGGTCTGGAACTTGAACTTTCGTATCGTAAAGCCGTCAATGATATAACTTTTACAGTAAGCGGTAACGCCACCTTTATCAAAAACAAGATAATGAAAGTATTAACTCCTGGAAGTTTTCTTGGTGGACAAACGTATGGCCGCAGCGAACAAGAGATCACCAGAACATATGTGGGAGATCCTTTTGTTAGCTTCTATGGATGGGAGACCAACGGACTATACCAGAATCAATCAGAGATTGACAGCGACCCGAACGTTACAAATGATAGCAGGCGTGCAAACATTAAACCTGGAGATGTCCGTTTTCTTGATCTCACAGGAGATGGTATAGTAAACAATAACGACCGAACAAATATTGGGAACTCCCAGCCGAAAGTAACCTATGGCTTAAATGCTAACATTGCATATAAAGGCTTTGATCTTACTATTTTCTTTCTTGGTGTTGGCGGTGTAGATATATACAACGGTGATCGCATGCAGGGGTTAAATGCCTTTTATAACTTCAATTTATACAAGGAGGCTACGGGACGTTGGACAGAGGCAGGAACGAGTAACTCAATTCCAAGACTTAGCTTCGAAGATAAAAACAACAACTACAGAACATCGGATATGTTTGTTGAAAGTGGCGACTTTTTACGATTAAAAAATGTAACACTTGGATATACACTTCCTAAAAGGGTTACAGATTTCTTACGCATGTCGCAGTTCAGAGTATATGTAACCGGACAGAATATATTTACAATAACAGGTTACTCAGGAATGGATCCCGAACTTGGATATGCAGGGGGCAACCGCTCACAAGTACAATACGCACAACAAAATGTTGACTATGCACAGTACCCACAGTCCCGTACAGTTACTATAGGTGCCACTATTTCTTTCTAACCCATAACGCATTTTAAAAATGACATTATTTATGAAAAAAATAATTGGAGTCGTTGGATTAAGCATCTTGACTATAATAACAAGCTGCGATAGCGATTTATTGGAATCAACTCCTTATGGGCAAAACACTTCAGATGATTTCTGGCGCAATGGAGAAGATGTGGTCTCTGCTGTAAATGCTATCTATGCTCCCTTATTAAATGAAGATGGATTTGCACATACTGAATATGTTTTTGACAATTGCTCGGATGATATGCACCCCGCTGGCGATCACGCCCAGGAACTTCCACTTCAGGATTTTCAATTCGATCCATTTAACAACCATATATTCAATACATGGTCTACCAAATATGAAGTTATCTCACGTGCCAATGCATTACTTATTAATGCACCTAAAGTTGAAATGGCTGACTCACTTCGCAAACGTAGTCTCGGTGAAGCTTATTTCCTGAGAGGCTTTGTATACTGGAGGCTTTCTCTCATCTATGGTGAAGTACCTATCATCGTGGAAGAGGATGTGATAGCGAATACATTTAACAAACCGAAATCAACATTAGAAGAAGTTCGGGCACAGGCCGAATCTGATTTTATTAAAGCAGCCGAAAATTTACCGGTTTCCCATAAAGGAGAAAATGTGGGAAGAGTAACGCAAGGTGCAGCCTATGGTTTTCTTGCAAAACTATATGTATATGAAGAACAGTGGGACAAAGCGATTGAGGCTGGCACGAAGGTAATAACAAATGAAGCGTACAAGCTTGCTGACAGTTTTGATGAAAATTTTATGGTTGCTACAGAAAATAATCCCGAAGTACTTTACGGACTTCAATACGTGGCCAACTGGACAACTGATAATTCTCCGGCATGGTATCACACACCTGGCGGGCTTGGTGGCTGGGGGTTTCATGAGCCCGTACAGGATTTGGTTGATGAATTTGAAGTAGATGACCCTAGACTCGTTTATTCTATTTTCAGGCCAGGTGATAAAGTTGATCTTGGTTCCAAGGGGATTGTAACATTCGCTGCATCGGATACTCGCGTGACGGGTTATGCTTTTAAAAAATATTCCAACTTCACAGACGTAGGAGATATGGATCAGAGCCTGAATGCTCCTATGCTACGCTCTGCGGATGTATATTTGTTAGTAGCAGAAGCTAAAATCCGCTCTGGACAAAATGGTGATGCAGAGTTGAATGCTGTTCGTACCAGGGCAGGTTTAACGAAAAAAACAAATGCTACCATAACCAACATTATACACGAGAGACGTGTAGAACTTGCAGGAGAAAACGAACGCCATCAAGACCTAATGCGATGGGATAAAGCAGGCATTATTGATATAGTAGCACATTACGGCATTGACCGTGGCGTACATAAACCAAAAAGAACTTTTGTGCGACCCAAACATTATTACTTCCCACTTCCACAAAAAGAAGTCGATCTTAGTGAAGGTGTATTAATTCAGAATAGTAATTATTGATCCTCGATAATCTGGTTAGCGCAGTGAATAGCTGCGCTAACTTTTTTTATAGTATATATATTCAGCTGTATGCGCGCTTTACCACTACTTGGCTTTCTGTTATTATTCGCTTGCGCAGAGAAGGACCTTACTGATCTGCAGGCTGCATGGAAAATCGATTCTGTATACAATTACTATAATGGCTATGGTTTGATGACCTACGGAAGTGATCCTGAAATTATATATCACTTTCAACCGGATGGGCGTTTACGAATGACATTAGATAAAGAATTCAGATATCTTTTTTATGATCTAAACCAAGATACCTTAACGTATACTGATAATAAGAGCAGGATCGTTGAAAAATTTACTGTA
>CABHOV010000116.1 GCA_902168185.1 uncultured Bacteroides sp. | reverse complement strand
ACGGCATACGAGATAGGAGTCCGTCTCGTGGGCTCGGAGATGTGTATAAGAGACAGGTCCGTAGCATCTATGCCGCCGTCCAGGCTTACATCAGTAATGAGGTATTGATCATAGGTGCCGTTCAAAAAATCGTTGGTGGCAATGGACCCGTCAGTGGCATCTACAACCAAATCGCTGTTTACGTCGCCCGCCCACATATACCACTTTCCATTGATGCTACCCATTTGGGGAGGGTCATCCTGAAGCTGGCTGGCCTTGTTGAGGGCCGTTGTGAAATCATACACCGTTGTGCCACCATTGAAAGCCGCGATTGAATTGCTCAGGATGGCCAAATGGTTCCGATGAAAAATGGCTATCCGTACCGGCGAGCTTTGCCCGACAAATTCAGGAAGTGTACCATCTGTATCTACAATGCTTCCGTTGGGCTTCAAAAGGAGGCTTTTTGATTGAAGCTTTACGGTCGGGTTTGCGCCATCGCGAATTTCAATCTTTACCCAATCTACCACCGCACCAGCTACTCCCGCCGGGTTGCCGATGTTGTTGTAAACGACATTCCCGCCGTAGGGGTCCGTGATGGGCAATAAACCCGAATTCGCGCTGAAATAGGTTTGTAAATCGGTGGCCATGTTCGCCTGTCCCGGGCGGAATGCGCCTCTGAGAAGGACTTTGGCGTCGAGCTGGACGAGGCTGCCATTAAACTCTCTTTTGGTCCTGTTGCCGGCATTGTCGTAGGTGAATTTGATCTGTGCAAAGCTGACGCCGGGAAAGGTTATCATGATAGCAAAAAGCACAGTCTTGGTAAGGTGTGTGTTCATAGTGTGATAAGCTTTTTGTATTTATTTAAAACAGTCTTTTTCGCCATTGGCGACCGACTTATCCAACGTGCCCTCTTTACCGGCTTGCACAGGGAAGTAGCACCCGCTTTTTGTCTGAAATACTTCCGATCCGCTCCCGCATAGGATAGCGCACGCGCGGCCCTCGACGATGTGCTTGTTCGCCTGCATATCATCTACGCGCATTTTGTACCGGAACGCCCCTTTATACCGCGAACCATCCGGCCGTAACCCGTCCCAGCCGTACTCGTGCACAGGCATTTTGGAATTGAAATACGGTTTCTGATAGAGCATCGTATCACCCTCTATACTATATACAGCAAAGCCCCATACATCTGTAACGACGTCATTTACCACAGGAAAGAAATAATCATTCACGCCGTCTTTGTTAGGTGTGAAGACGTTTGGCACGTAAATCCGCTTCTTTTCATAGGAAAATTCAACGGGTTGGGTACCGCAGCAGGATTCGTATTCTTGGGCAACTACTTTGGGAGCGTCTTGTGAGGAGCAAACCTGGGCGCTGGAGATGAGAAAGAGAGTGAAGAATGGAAGTGTGTTTTTCATGAGATTCATATTAATTGTTTGGTTAGCCCTACATTTACTTGAACACCACCATGATGCCCAGCCCTACGCTGATATCATTCATGAAATACTTGTAGCGGTACTCAGTCTTGATCGTACTGCCAGAAAGAGCGTTTGCGATTGTTTCTTTGTAACTGACGTCGGCTTTGTAGAACCATGAATCCAGGTCCAAGTCAAATGAAATCCTCCGATTTATCCGGTAAGCAAATGTGAAAGATGGATTAACAGCAAAGCAATCTTCATTTGCATATTCAGTGCTCCAATCAATGGACATTAGCTCATTTGTATTCTTGCCCTTCAAGCGAACGCGTGCCCAATTAGTATTGATTGAAACAGCGCCGACCATTATTCGCCCGATTAAAACCAATTTATTTTTCTCGATCTTATAAGATGGGCCAATACTTCCGCGGGGCGGAGGAATCGAACTATCACCGGAGTAATCGTATGTTATGCTCGAAGATAGCGTGGTGTAGTATTGATCTCCATATTTCAGATTAATATCTTTGGCTAATTGATTCTGCCTTTTCCGCGGATTCTGCCCAGGGGAAAGCGCGAGATGCCCCTCTAAGCCAATGTTTCGAAAGAAAAAGCCGATACCAAGCGGCTGAAAAAATATATTTTGAAGTTTGGCATCTATCAAATTGCCGGAAATATGCTCAGGTGAAAACGAATGCGTCGCAAACATGGTCCCGATCGAAGGGCGGTAGAAAAATCTGATCGGCTTGTATTCTCGCTGGGCGAAAACGGTTGTCTGGATCGCCGGGAGTATCAATAGCGCAAACAGTAGTTTGTTCATACTTATTTTAATTCAATAGATTTGGTACTGGCTAGCATATGTGTATTATTTGAAAGTGCTATGTCGACTTGAAAGCTGTACTCGCCAGGTTGGCTTGGTGGTGTAAAGAGATACATTTCTAAAAAATCTGTTTCCGTTCTCTTATAGTAAATCGCGGGTTGCGCAATGACACTATCGATAGTTATGTAAGTGTTATACTTCAACACCCTAAATAGATCTGTAACATCGCTGCCTTTCGGATGATTGTTATCAAAACTATTTATTGTAGTTATTTTTAATGAAGTTATCGTGTCCCTTAGACTTATGACAGTGTCAGGCCCACAAAAACAACACATTGCATAAGCCTGGTTGAAAAGAGAAAAGTGCTTGCGACCCTGGGAGGACAGCTGACGTAGGCCCAATTGAAGTTTAATTCCATAGGCATTCTTCGAAATAGGGCTTTCTGAAATGACGGAAGTCGCTCCGGAATTATCCAAATTGAATACGGTCGCATACTCGAATTTGTATTGAAATTTAGTTAATTCCGGGCAGTCGCAGCAGGAAATAATCATTTGCATGACGACTGTTGATAAAAATATAATCATAACTTTTTTTTTCATGGCATTGTGAATTATAAAATGGATTTCAAATGACTAAGCATTAAGATTTACAGTTATGAATTTTCGAAAAAATATTTTACTAGATATATTAGGCTGGACAGAAATGAAACTTGACGAAGGTAGTCTGTTTGATATTTGACTTTCGAAATTTATTATCAATGTGGCGTGATGAATGTACAATCGGAAAATGTGCTGGCTATTTCACAAGCCCTACGGGGATCGAATTGCCTTTTTTGTAGTTGATTTTGAACCGATAAGTAGGAACAGTATCTATCTGCTTTGGCCCACCAATTCTAATTGCCAAATCTCCTGATCCTGTTATCCCGATCCTGCCACCGCCGGGGAAATAGTATGGGGAAAAGGTATTTGGCTGGTCATAGAAATATCCAGGGCGGTCGTAATAGAAGTCAAACCCATGTTTGATTACTGGAAAATATTCGCCGGATGAAGTAACTTTTAGTATGCGATCTCCATCGGAAACTGCGTAGATGCCTGTCGGGTCTAATTTCACTTTTCTTTTTTTACCCTTGTATGTTCTGTCTACTTCTATAATTCCCTTTTTGGTAACTCTGATAAATATGTCAGTGCTGATATCCGGTTTGTTCATTTTGAAATGTGCATAATCTTTATAAATCCCTGAAACAGGTTTAGCGGCGACGTAGATCGGTATGTTGAGTTTTTCTAAACTATCCAGATGAGTTAAGTCTTCCTTCCGGACAAATGAGGTGTCTGACATCGGTTTTGCGTTTTCCGCATTAACCAGCGTCGATATCTCACAGAACAGTTCGTTTATCCTCCCAAAAGGATCGCCATTGTTTAGTTGATAAATTGTGTCGATTGAACAAATTTGGGCATATTGACCTTCGCGATTTTCAGAGTATAATCTCATGGATAATATCAGCTTTCCCGGACTAGAACCACAGTTCAAGAAGAAATTTTCCAGGATAAGGACGTCATTATTTTGATCGGTAGATCGGTTCGAGAAGAAATTGCCAATACTATCGGCAAGCGCTCCCTTAAACCTCACGTTCGCCAGGCCAGAGTATCCTTTAATCGGCATGTATCCCAACAACTCAGGGTTTGTTCTCCGGTCAATGGAAATCATGTGATTTCGTGTTTGCTTGCTATTGCATGTAAAATCAAAACTTAGATATTGGTCTTGCCCGAGAGTATAATGCCCATAAGCTATCGCCAATATTATCAGGTATAGACTAAGTTTCATTTTTAAAGTAGTTTTAAAATACTGATCTACTTCTTTTAGTTATTTTTTTCGACAGTGTATTGAGCCTTTTCGAACCGGAACCAATTCGATAATTGAGTATTGCCTACTTGCAAAGGAAATTTACCTCCCCTCGTACTATATTCATGACATTGATCGCAGAACAGTGTTCTTTAATGAAATCGTCAGGGTCGCCATAAATAACTTTATCCTCATTGCAATAGACATATATTTTATCATTTTTTATAAACCAAATTGTATTCTCAAAAAACTGGACATTGAATAGAAAAGAACACTCTTGAATACGCACTATGGAAATAAAATCCTTTATAGCGTGTTTGTAATCTTTTACTTTTCTATTCTCATAGTTACAAATATTGCAACTTAAATAATTCACTATGTCTGAACAATCTAGAATGGAATGTAGATTTTTCTTTTTGAGAAGTATTGCTGACTCAAAGAGAAAAGTATCATTTGGGTGTAGATACTGAATTATGCTCCTGTCTCTTATACACATCTCCGAGCCCACGAGACGGACTCCTATCTCGTATGCCGTCTTCTGCTTGAAA
>CABHOV010000115.1 GCA_902168185.1 uncultured Bacteroides sp. | reverse complement strand
TTCTATTGCCTTATTCGATGGATTCATCAGTTGCTGGGATGAAAAATTCAGAAGTAACTTAATCCGTCCCGAGTCCTATATTAACGCCTATATAGATGAAAACTGGAAGCCCTTACTACAAACGCCACCCTTCCCGGAATATACCAGCGGGCACAGCGTAATCTCTACAGCCTCCGCTACCGTGCTGAGCAATTTCTTCGGTAATGACTTTTATTTTTTAGATACTTCTGAAATGGAGTATGGCTATAAGGCACGCTCTTTCTCTTCATTCCAGCAGGCATGCAACGAAGCAGCCATCAGCCGCCTATATGGAGGCATTCACTATATGCCTGCAATAGAACAAGGACAGATACAAGGAAAAAAAATCGGTGAACTGGTGTTACGCAAAATCAACTTGACCAAAAACTGATCATGGATCATACGTTATCGTTTCATCACCGGGTTGATACGTGACATATACCATTAACAACGTAAGCATCTCCTGGTCACTCCGCATATCTCCGGAGGATTCAACAAACTTAGGAGGGTTATTGGGGTTCAATGGATTGTTAGCCGTGTTATCGTAGGTACCGTATACATTTACAATATCTCCTTTCTTTAATATAACGGGTTTCTTATACCGATATATTTCCTGCCAGCGAAAATCCCACGAAGGTATATGTACCAGCGGAATCGTATCATTCTCGCGTGTGGCGAAAGCCTTAAAATCTTTTCCCAAATAATGCATATGCGGCCATATATACAGCAGCGATATATCTTCCCTCGAATTGGCAATGCGCAATCTGTGTGTTTGCACTTCTCCGGCAAATAGTACGAGGGGGGGGTATATATCTCTTTCGCCAATGCCACCTGAACCAAGACTGATGACTTTTACTTTGCGATTAATGGGCGTTTTCTTAAAGAAAAAATTTACACCGCTAATGCTTTCCTCCTCCTTGGAGGATGGAGAAAAATGTATTGTTAACAAAACAACACCTCTTTTCGGCATAACCCAACCCATGCCTTCGGGATATGACTCGAAGGAAGTTCCGGGTATCCAACCTCCATAGTATGTAATTTCCTTTTTATAGGGCAACCATTGATCGTATAAATACCGCGATGTACCCAGATTTATAGAATCTATAGTCTTATGTATATCGATTGATTTATCCTCTACCGGATGTACAGCAAAGTTAGCGTGGTGAATTATCTTTTTATTGTTCGTTGTAAATTCAACAGCTTCAACATTGGCGAGTTCTGCTAATTCAAAAGGTATTTTAAATACCATAAATCTTTCTGAGCGATCACCTTTTACTATATAAGACGATTTCATTTTCAAGGTTAAGTCTGGTGATCGATCATACGTTGTACCAGCTTTAATTTTAGCAAGTAAATCTTTCTCTGCTTGTAAGCTCGCCTTTCCTTTGGGTGTTTCCGCATCAATCCACGCAGTGATCTTTTGAATCTCGTCATCTGACAACGATCTGTTATTTGAAAATGCAACGTAGTGGTCATCCGCCCGCCATGGCGGCATATAGCGGCTTACTATTACTTTCTTTATAAAACCTGCGCGTTTACTTATATCTTCATAAGTAATCAAATTAAATGGAGCACCACCACCCGGCCGATGACACCCGGCACATTTAGCATGGATCAGTGGTTGTATATCTTTGTAGAACGTTAGCTTTTGTCCTGCGACTTGCAGTGATAACAAACAAGCAATGAAGAGGAGAGAAAATTTATTCATGAGCAAAAGTAAAGCTAAATAAAAACGGGCTTTGCTTCAAACAGAAAGGGTGGCCTGTTACAGCCACCCTTAACCAAACCAAATAAAAAATCGTTATTCTTTATCCCACCATACGCGGCCAAATACATCTGTAGGGCCAGCACCGAAGCCTGCCTCTTGTGCCATTGCATCGTACGCTGCTTTCTGATTCGTATAGTTAGCAGAAACTTCACTTAATAAAGGCAGAGGAGCTCTTCTTGGTATTTTAAGAGAAATGCCATTATATTTCATATCAGTGAGAGCAAGAACGCTTGTAGAATTAGGATAACCCGTACGTTTCCAAAGCGCCCATCCTTCTGCAGGTTGCTTAAAGAAGTTTAAAAATGCCTGACTGCTAATTTGATCTAAAGCAATAGACTCATCAAAAGCTATGTCAGGTTGACTCAAGTAATCACTGATGTCACTGCCAGCTATGGCCGTATAATTTGAAAGCTCACCAGTAGTCGCAATTGTATTATACAACTCGATAGAAGCAGTTACACCAGCATTGTAAAATGCCTCTGCATCTTCAGAAGTGATACCCCTCGCTGCTAGTTCAGCGCGCATGAAACAAAACTCCGCATAGGTAATAACAGGCAAATACACAAGCCCGTCACCAGCACCATTTCCTTCATCAAACGCTGGTTGAAACAGGCGTCTCTGTATAAGAGAAAGTGTATCTACCTGAACATCAGAGCCACCAATCTCAACAGTACGAGGATTATAATATTTATCATTCACATTTGCTTGCGACTCATCTGGACTTGTAAAGCTTCCTAGATACCGCCTTGAAGCCTCTACTGTGCCTCCCTCAAGTTGTCCATCAGCAATAAGAGCATTAATTCTCTCCTGTGAGTAGCCATTAGGGGAAAAGAACGCATCCAATCTTGGATCACCATTATCCCACATAAAATCAACTAACGGTTTTGTTGCATACAATCCATCAGGATTCCAGTTACCACCACTGTTAAAACCAGAAGCAGCTCTAAAAACCCATCCTTCAGAGTTGCTGCTCATAAGGTTATCAGCGGCATCTCCCAATACTTCTTGTGCAATAGCTTGTGTCTTGTTAGGATCACGCTTATATAGACGCATTGCTATTTTCAGGCGTAAAGCATTGCCTGCCCTAATCCAAGATTTTACATTGCCCTTATAATATTGATCAAAATTTCCTAACGAAACCTGTGTAACACTTTGCGCAGTCTTTAAAGTACTTATAGCTTGCTCAATTTCCTCATCAAGTTTGTTAAACAAGGATTGCTGATCATCGTACGTTGGTTGCATAGTCCCTCCATAGCGAGCTTGCCATGCTTCACTATAAGGTATATTTCCATAAATATCGCTTACATAAAAAGCATAATAAGCTTTAAGTATATGAGCAATATTTACCATATAAACGTATCTTGGTTGATCTTCTTCTGGAAGCTTTTCAACTGATTTTTCAAGATCTACAAGCGCATCTCCTATACCAGTGTATAATCTGCCGTAGCGATTTGAAAAATTATCAATATTGTTAGTAAAATTCGCTCCGTTACCATTCTGAGGAGTAACGTATTGCATCCAAGGCATAATTCTCCTATATATATCATAGTATGCCTCGAAATCTTGACTATGCAAACTAAGAGTTGCGCTCAAAAATTGATTCTCAGGCGGCACTTCATTTAATATATCCGGGTTCGTATTTGCATCTACATAATCATCATCACTGCAGCTCGTAACAAGTGCACCCGCAAGCGTAAGACCTAGAATAATCTTTTTATAAAACATTTTCATAAAATTCATTTTTAATAATTGATTAGAAACCAGCTGTCAGAGATACACCCATCTGTCTGGTGAACGGTAGTCCACCATACTCTGCGAATTCGCCAGCAGCATTACTCTTCAATCCTTCAGGATTTATACCATCCTTCGTTGTGCGGTATAAATAGCCCAGGTTACGACCTGTTACACTGATACGTAGTGTCTGTAACTTAACTTTATTAGCGAACGCGGCTGGCACATTGTAACCAATTGAAATTTCACGTAATGACACCCATGAGTTTTCAAAAATTGAATACTCTCTTATACCTGATGACCATTGCGTTAGATTTTCGTAATACCAAATTGCTGGCACTGGTTTCAAGTGGCCTTGCGCAACTGCGTCCGCATACGTCATACCACCTAAATCAACAGATGGATCAATGTCAGATTTAATACCATCTGCTAACACTCCTTCCGGAATAATACCATCATCTTTAGTTGCCCCGGTTTCATCTACATATTCTACACCTCCATGTGCTTTGTCTCTTCCAAATAAGCTATTCTTCAAGCTACCGCTGGATGACCCATATTGATGAGTTCCTGATGCCATGTACCCACCTATTTTTGCATCTACCTGTACATTCAAAGTGAAGTTCTTATATGAAACTGTATTGATGTTGCTCAAGAGAAAACGTTCCATAGCAGTACCTACTATCTTATCACCTTGACCATAAGCACCACTTCTTAAGAATGTATACCCTGTTGATCCATTACTTGCAACACCAATAACGTGTTGACCATTACTTGGATGATCTATAGGATTACCTGCTCCATCTGTCTTTTGATAGGTAGCATAACCGTACGGTGTTGCAATACTTGCATAGGGTAAGCCTGGTTTGGCAATGGAATAAACGTCCGCACCAAACGCTAAGCTAAGCTGCTGAGAAGATACACCTTCTGCTAATTCGAGCACTTTATTCCTGTTCCGCGTATAGTTAAAAACAGTAGTCCATTCAAGGTCATTTGTTTTTATTGGAGTTGCTCTTAAAACAATTTCAATTCCTCTGTTTTGAATTTTTCCACCGTTCACAATCCTTGAACTCACACCAGACTCTGATGCCGTTGGAAGAGTAAAAATTTCATTCTTTGAAACCTTATCGTAGTAAGCAATATCTAAACCGATACGGTTCTCAAGGAATCTCAGATCAGCACCAATCTCCCATTCGTGAGCTTGTCTGTTCTTAAGATTTTTATTTGGCAGTGTGTTGTCTTTAAAGCCAACATAGCTAACAGATCCGTCTGGCGAAATATAGTCTGGCTTACTTTCATATGATCCAGTTTCGTTAATTTTCCAAGCATCTGTATCACCACCAGTAATACCAAAGTTCGAACGAAGTTTACCAAATGAAATCCATGTAGGAAGATTTCTAAATGTTTCTGTAAACGTCCAAGCTAAACCAACAGCAGGATAACTATAACTCCAATCTCCACTTCCGTCAGCATACGCCAGGGTTGAAGAATAGTCTGTCCGGTAGCTGAGGTTCAAAGTCAACATGTCTTTATAAGTCAAATCACCATATGCATAATATGCATTCTTAAGTCTCGAAGGATTCAATCTTGTTTCAATACCAATTCCGTTTACAGAATTAGTAAGAGAGAATATCCCAGGCACGCGTAAAGAAGGGTTTTCATTATTTCCTGCTGAGTTGCGGGTATATGCTTTATAGTAACGACCTCCTGTTAACTTGTTTGTTTCTCCACCGACAGTAAAGCTCAAGTAAAAATCCTCACTTAACTGTTTGTTAGCGGTTAACAATGTTTGAACTCTATACTGTTTATTATCAGATGTTGCTTCGTTATATAAACCACCACCAAACTTCGTACCTGAACCTAACCTGCGTCTCTCATCTTTATATAGTTCATTTTGAAGGTTAGCACGCACAAGGAAATTTAACCAAGGTGTGATATGAGTAGTTAAATCTATATTACCTCTGAATATACTTTCGGTACGTTCAGTGTTATCCTGGAAAGTATCCCATAAGAATCCAGATGATAAACCATAAGGATCTGATGTACCTGTTCTGGCACCACCATTTACAGGATCGATATAGTTATCCATCCAATAGTTAATATCCAAAGTTCTAGGACGATAGTATACCATGCGGAAAACAGGATTGAAGTTACCCCCTTGACGTATTGGATTCTTTATATCATTATTAGTGTAATCAGCGCTTACATCTATATCAATAATGTCGCTAATTTTCTGGGTAGCACGAATATTAAAGTTATTACGAGTCATTTCTGTCCCACTAGGCATAATAGTAGAATTACTCAAATTAGAATACGATGCCCTTACACTGGTCTTGTCTGTACCTCCCTCTAAAACAACGTTATGATTAATAAATTTTCCAGTTTCATAAAAACTCAGTGGATCATTTCCTTCCCATTTGATCATTCGTCCATCAGCGTCTCGTACCATTCGTCCGTCTAGCTTTGGACCGTATGAATAATATCGATTCGGCGTGCCTGCAGGAGTTAATCCCATGTCGACCTTCTCGACACCATCAGTATCTAGTGTAAAGTTTGGAGAAACTCCAGCTCCAAATTCATTCTGGATATCAATAAATTTATAAGCAGTCTCAAAAGACGAAGTGTGGTTATAAGTAACACCGATACCTTTTTTAGTCAAACCTTTTTTGGTTGTGATCAAAATTACACCATTCAAAGCATCCGAACCATACAACGCACTGGCTGCTGAACCTTTCAGAACAGTCATGGATTCAATATTATCCGGGTTGATGTTTTTCATAATGTTACCATTATCCTGGGCTGCACCCCATGAATCGGCACCTGTTACGGTTGGGCGAATTAATACACCGTCAATAACAATCAACGGTTGTGTGTTATTGCTAAGAGATGAATTTCCACGAATACGAATTCTCGAGGAAGACATAGGACCACCAGTACCCTGATCAATTTGAACACCAGCAACCTTTCCTTGTAGAGAGTTGATAACGTTCGCATTGTTGGTACGAGACAAATCACCACCTTTTACTTCTTGCGTGGCATAAGCAACCTTTGTTGCATCCTTTTTCTCACCGAAACCAGTAATGACAACTTCACTTAATTGTAATGCATCTTCAGCCAGCACAATATCAACAACAGATCGGCCGCCAACAGGTACTTCTTGTGTTGTAAAGCCAATAAATGAAAATGATAGAACGGCATTTTCATTTGCACCAACAGCGATAGAATAATTACCATCGGAGTCAGTTGTTGTACCTACAGAGGTACCCTTTAGAAGCACAGATACTCCCGGAAGAGAGGAGTTGTCTTGCGAAGCCGTGACTCGACCTGTCACCGTTTGCCCGTAGGCAGACAAGGTCGCCAGTGTTAGCACGACTGACAGAAATTGTAAACGTTTCTTCATGAAAATTTGGGTTAGAGATTAAAATTTTAGAATCCATCAATTCAACAAAATATTCTACCGAAAAAATGAATTCCGGACAAAAGGTAGAAAGGTATTTGATAAACTGCAAGGAAAAATTAACTTCGTTTCCGCGCACGGGAAAAACGTGCACGCAAACGATTAACAATCCACTAACGCAATGTGGGTTAATTCATTTATATAGAAAATTCATTTTTATCACTAAAATCACGTTTGTTAGTAAAATTTATGATCGCTTAAATTGGCACACATGGATAAGAAAATTAGAATCAAGGACATTGCTCAGATGGCACAAGTATCGGTCGGAACGGTTGACCGTGTAATTCACAACC
>CABHOV010000114.1 GCA_902168185.1 uncultured Bacteroides sp. | reverse complement strand
AGACGGCATACGAGATAGGAGTCCGTCTCGTGGGCTCGGAGATGTGTATAAGAGACAGGTACTGTTCTTTGAGCAGGCATTAGAAGAAATTAACCTGTCACACAACCTTCACGTTGCTTCCAACGGCCAACAACTGATCCAGGACCTGATCGGTGCAGACATGGCACCCGATATCATCTTTCTGGATATCAACATGCCGATCGAAAACGGCATGGAGACCCTTATTGATGTGAGGAAAGCATTGCCTGACAATGTACCTGCGGTAATGCTTTCCACATCCGCTTCGGAAGCAATGATTGAGTCTTCTCAAATGCTTGGGGCAAGCGGTTACGTTTGCAAACCTTCTTCGTATCCTGAGTTTTGCAAGATCCTATCCAGGCTGCTTACCTACGACTGGAAGTGCGCTGGCGGCAAAGAATTTATCGTCGATGCTCCAAACCATTCGTTTTTACGAGTAAGTAAGATTTAAAATTCCTAAACCTGGATAGCTATGCACACTGATAACCAACTTCGAGTGGTTTACTACACGCATCCGGCATGCCCGGACAGCTGGGCCATGCGTGATGTTTTCAATGACGATATACATTGCCGATGGAGCCCAAAGGGCAATTTCATCGGTTTTAATTCTCTACACACTGGCAGTAGGCACGTTTACGTAATGAAAGTGAAGGAGTAGTGGACATGATAAACTAGCTCATCTGTTCCAGGATTGCCAGCATTATCCCAATGGCCAAACAAAGCGGGGAGTAAAGTCGCTGATCGTTTTTCGCGAATTTGGTATGCCTAACCTTCCTGAAAAAGCCTACATATTTAAATTCACCGATGGCTCGCGCGATAAATACCGCGGAGATACACCAGAGGCCGTAATTGTCGATCCATGACGGAAGCCGCACGTTAAAATTCCCGCATTTTAACAGAACCAATATTCCCATCGCCAGCAATGCAACGGCAACAATCATGCATGGGATAATTCCAGGCATTTGTGGTGGCGCATTGTCATCCATGGTGGGAAATACCCCATTTGAGGCCCAGCGACCGCCTATTCCCAGTAGATGTGAATTGCTGAAAGCAATAGGAAAATTGAGAAAAGTAAATAAGCTAGCATGCACGTTTTTTTGTGAGAATCCCGCGAATCCGGGGCCGATCAGTACTATCTAGGTAAAAGTGGCCCTGGAATCGTCCGCAGGAATAATGTGATTTGATGAATTTTGATTCAAAACAAATCTCTGCAAATAACTGGACTTATAGGCAGAAGCAGCTTGTCAGAACATTCACGTTTTTTTACAGATTGTCCTTTTGTGATTAGGCTGCGTGATCAACAACAAGATTTTGTTATTTGAACATATCGCGGCAGCAAACAATGCCATTATCAAGTACGAAATCGCTAGTGGCGAAACCATTCTTACCGGTCCAAAGCTGCTGGGCATCATCATTCATAACCTGATCGATAATGCGATCAAGATTAGGCATGGTAATACGCTGCGAATTTATATAAGGCGCTCGCCTTCCGATCTACATCTTATTTTTGAAGACAATGGCCCAGGTCTGCCTGCTGAACTTATCAGATGGCTCAATTCTTCTAATTCTGAGGAAGATTCCATTCTGCCCGCCGGTTACGAAGGTCTGGGTTTACTGCTGCTGAAACAAATTTCCAAAATATTACTTGTGGATTTGAACGTTGCAAATCGGCCAGGAGCAAGTGTCCAGTTGATATCCAAGGGACAATAGTATAAATATGACCTATGAACGAGGCTGAGCAGATTATTCGGACGTGGCTGTTGCGGAACTAGCAGGAGATTTCTGGCGAGTGAATTTCAATACGTAATTGGCTGCGATCTTCGATGTAAAGCTAATGGCAGATTTTTTGCGGCCGGTTATAGTGTATAAACGGCAACCAAAGTGGGCTTCGAAGCGCTGACGAATATACTGGCGGGTGAGCTGCAGACCTGCGGGGTCTACTTTCAAGAGAGGTTCGAGAATTTATGACGTTTCTCCTTTGGTTTCAAAAAAGCGACTGGATATTCTCCAGCGGAAGCTCATTAGACGGGTGAGGATAAGGAGCTTTACAATCTGCGCAATTTTTGTATCGGGGAGATCTGTGGATTAATAAGCCGGGCTAACCAAGCTGGGTGTACTCAAGGCAGGTTACCGGATGTTTCGACCTGAATTGAATCAAAATGATATACTTATTCTTTCAAAACCGCTCAGTAACGCGACTTTTTTGAACGAAAAAAGCACCCTTTAAGGCGCTCTCGGTTATCCCACTGGAATCCTGTATATGGTGCTTACTTGCGTTTAAACGGCTATTTTCCTTCGCTCATCACCGAGGTTAACGAATCGGTTAACAGATAGAATGATCTACTTTGAGTCACATTGATCAATACTTTTCACCTCTTACGCAAATCGAATGATAATCCAATTAAATAAATTTTCGGGTACCTTAAGATTCCAGCCGTCTGTCAGAACAGTGTACCAGGCCGTTAAAGAAAGCTACGCCAACGTCCAGATCTAACCATAAGTCGAAACGTTATAGAGTTACAAAAATCCTTCCTTGATTTGCTTACAAGCTTCGGGGGTTCGCATACATGCGAGCGATTCAGTTTTCCGACCTTTGTATCATGGAAATAAAACAAATTGCATTGGGCAGCCAGGGTTTGGTTGTGCCAGTGATAGGTTTGGGCTGTATGGGTATGACAGGCTTTGAAGAAGGTCACATGTACGGCCCTGCCGATGAGCAGGAAGCCATCGCGACAATTCACCGTTCGCTCGAGTTGGGCGGTAATTTCTTGGATACTGCCGATCTGTATGGGCCGTTGAAAAATGAGCAGCTCATCGCGAAAGCAATCAGCGGTAAACGCGATCAGTATATTTTGGCCACCAAGTTTGGCTGGGAAATCGATGACAACAATAAAGTGACCTGGGCCATCAACGGTAAAAAGGGCTATGTGAAGAAGTCTTTAGAGCGTTCACTAAAGAACCTCAATACCGATTACATCGATCTATATTACCTGCACCGCCTGGATAAAAGTACGCCGATCGAGGAAACGGTTGAAGCTATGGCCGAGCTGGTTAAAGAAGGCAAAGTTGGTTATATCGGTCTGTCGGAAGTATCGTCTGAAACGGTTAAGCGGGCGCATGCTGTGCACCCGATCACCGCAGTACAAAGCGAATATTCCATGTTTGAACGAACGGTGGAAGAGCGCGGGGTGTTAGCTACATTAAATGAACTGGGTATCGGATTTGTGGCTTACTCACCATTGGGCCGCGGGTTTTTATCGGGACAGATCAAAAGCATCGATGACCTGCCGGAGAACGATTTCCGCAGAGCGATCCCGCGTTTCCAAGGCGAAATGTTTAATAAGAATATTGAATTGGTCAAAGCAATTGAAGCCATGGCTGAAACAAAGAATGTCACTTCTTCGCAGCTGGCGTTGGCCTGGATCATGAGCAAGGAGATTTTGCCAATCCCGGGAACGAAACGCAGAAAATACCTGGAGCAAAATCTTGCGGCGACTACCATTGAGTTAACGGAGGCGGATCTTTCACAACTGGAAAGCATCGTGCCTTTGGGTACGGACACCGGCGCACCTTACGATGAGTTCAGTATGGGCTTAATTGATTAAATTTGTTTATGAACGCCATTAATTCCATATCGGAATTTCACCGGTTGCTTTCACTGCCCGAACCTCACCACCCGTTAGTGAGCGTGATCAATCTGGCGGAAAGTGTTTTTTTAGAAGACGAGATACTGTCTCTTATACACATCTCTGAGCCCACGAGACTCCTGA
>CABHOV010000113.1 GCA_902168185.1 uncultured Bacteroides sp. | reverse complement strand
GAAGTCCAGTGGATATGCTAACCGTGGATTTATGGAAAACTCCGGAAGAGTTTCCCACAAATCCACAGCGGATTATAACTACAACTATAAATGAAATTGTCTAATTTGTGGACGTCCTAAATATGGGGAGCTTACATTGCACTCAAGCTCAATACCGTTAAGATTCTGATATGGATGATCTAGGGGTTTTATGAAGCGATATTCTTCATTAGAATGTCTAACTCTGTATATATATGTTCTTTTAGTCAGAATTTTCTCTAAAGCTGGCCCAATATCAAAAACGTCTGACCCGCTATATCCCATGAATACTAAAGAATAGTCTTCATCCTTAGGTATTAACTTACTCAAAATGTTTTCAATGCATTCTTTATTTTCGGTATTAGCAATTGCATTGATGGTAACACCGAGACTATTTAAGTCATTTGAGATACAACCATGTAACTTGATTACGCTGGGCTCACCTTGGATTGGATTAAAATCATCGAAGCCCTTTGGAACAATTGCCCGAAGCTTTTTGCCAGTCGTTTTTTCATACGCAATTTCAATCAACTGATCAAAGTTGGTAGTAATTATAAATCTAGCATTGCTGTTGATAAGTTGGTTTGCAAGATAATAGTGTGTCGCAGTAGGAATTTTTTGACCAAATAACTTCTTAAAATGATCTCGAATATGATCATCCATCAATAAAAGAGCCATTATACTTTCAAAAGGTCTTCCACTAATCATTATCTGCAATTCTTCTCTTGTTATTTCTAAGAAATCAGCTAATTCAGAATAGATATTGCTTACAATGGGGACACCAGAATTTAAACTTACACCTGCTCCAACAAAAAAAATCGTTCTTCCGCAACGCACGTCAGCCTTTAGCCGATCTATGTTTTTTTGAAAATTATTCATAGGATGTTTAAGAATCTGAAGCAGTGGGTAATATATTCCCGTTGTCTTTTGAAATTGCTAATCCAATTCCAAATTTCAATATCTTTCTTTCAAATGCTTTTGGATATATGTTGGCAAACATGGATATCATTACATTATAAGTTTCCCAACATTATGATTTCTTTTCCGAACAGTGCTTATAGTTTCCGAAGAACGATCAGTAATTACATTTGCCTACATCTTTCAGTAGTTAGAGTATATAAAAAAAGCCCATCCTCCAGCTACTTCTCAGTAGCCAAAAGATGGGCTCTTAATGTGAATATATACAACTATGAATTAGTTTGCAAATGCGCGTATACCTTGGAGCAGTAAAGTAACATCATGAGCACCTCGCGTGAGGGATAGAAGCGAAAAGCCCGGAGCGTGGGCTGGTTTACACGATGGAGTGAGGACTTGTAGCGAATAGCCCGACCCGCAGGGGCACGCCCTAAATTATCTATATATACTTAATTAGTTACCTTACGAAGGTGCAGCTGCCAGTCGCGGGTGGTGAGCATTAAAGTACTTTCGTTCTCTGGAAAGGTGATCTTGGCAGTAGTTGTATCGACACCATATATAGTAAGGCTGTCCTGGTCGGAAATGATATACTTTCCGCAGGCAATAAATTCCTCGCATTCAATTGCCGAATCTGTGAAGACATATGGGACTTCGAAATCATTAGCGGTTATTGTTTCCCATCGGCCAATTAATAATGTTTTTGTTTCTTCAGGTGTACGCTTTGGAGTACATGATAGTGTTAATATGAATAAAATAGAAGCTAGTGTAGGTTTATACTGCATGAAATAGAGATGCCTTTGTGTATTATAAATATATCTTAAACGATGTCGCTAGGGCAAACTGCTTATTTCCACTTCCAATCTAATTCGACATTGTGTTTTATACCTGTCTTTTCAACAAGCGATTTTAGTTCTGCTTTGATCGATTCTATATCATCCACTTTTTGTTTGGCAATCATCAAGGATACACCACTGCTTACTTTAAGAAAATAGTAATCTTGTATCTCATTGATTCCCGTGATCTCCGACTTATTTATTTTTGTAACACCTGTGTTGTTTGTTACGCTGATAAAGTCATCGCCAAATTCAAGTTTACTTGGTTGGCCAAAGCTATTTTTGAAGGTGTCGCGAATATGCTTTTGCAAGAGACGCTTATACCGCCACCGTGTATAAAAAGGAAAAAATATAGCAGCGACTATTGAAAGGACGAGAAAGTAGTATGCGAGAGAATTGTCATCGCGTATAAAGAAAAGATAGGCAAGGCCTAAAAAGATAACTGTTATTAATATCCTGGCTCTCAACCTTGAATTCTTGACTCGTGGCGTTTTTGATGCCTGGTACAATTGAAAGGTTAAAAAATCATTCTCGTCTAAAGTCATAGTTATTGCAACTCTAAATTTTTTACCTATATATACATTGCTAGCTTCGTACTTAATCCACCTTCAGCTTCTTAATCTCGGTCTTCGTAAGGCCAGTCGCTTGCTTAATGGTATCTATATCAACACCAGCTTTCTTTAGCTTAGTAGCTATAGCGCTTCGTTCTTTATCGCGCTCTGCTTCAATCTTCATTTCCTGCAGCCAGCCTTTCTCTTTATCAATTAGCTCATAGCGGCCGCTTTGTTTTAGTTCGTCAAGTATACCTTTATCGGCAAAGCTTATATAGGTTTCTTCGGTTATTACGAGGTGGTCGAGTACTTCAATGGCCAACATGTCACCTGATTTTATCATGCGGTCGGTAAAGTCGCGGTCGGCTTGCGATACTTTTATACTTCCGCTCGGGTGGTTGTGTACCAGTATCATTTTCACAGCCGATTTATATATCGCTATACGAAATTCTTCAGCCGGTTTTACTTCTACGCGGTTGGTAGCACCTAAACTTACCAACTCTATAAACAGAATTTTGTTGGCACCGTTCAATCCTATTACCCAAAAGTGCTCCTGGTTTCTGCGTATTTTATTTTCGCGCAGCAGTATGGCCTGAATAATGATAAATATATCGGTGGAGTTAAGTACCGCGATCTTTTGTGATGATGAGAGGCGAACGTTCATGGGTGCAAGATAAATATTCAGTTTTAAGAAGCGAGGAGTTGGGAGTAAGAAAGTAGGTAAGAAAGTCCGAAAGTCGGGAAGTCAGAGAAGTCCGAAAGTGAAAAGTGTGGGGTTGAAGAAGTTGGGAGGAAGGGACGTTTGTATAGACATTATAGTGTCAAGCGTAATAAATTCTGCTTTTTCTTCCAGCGGCTAGAAGTTATATACTTGGCGATTACTTGAATACGTTCCCAATAGTATTTGTCCAAAACTTTTCTTCGGTCGTCCACATTTATGTCGATACAGAATTTACTGTTTGAAAGAGACGTTTAATTGCCGATGTTAATTCATCTTGATTGCAAGAATACTCATCGATGGTACCGTGTGTTTTGTACCTGGAAATATTGAATCCCTCTTCAATGTCGTTGTACCAGATCACGTTTCTGCCAATGATTCCAACAACCCAAAATCCGTTTCCTTCTTTCCCATAATTTTCTTCAATCCATTTCTCTGGATTGATTTTTATCAACTCCCAGAAATTCAGAAGCTCACCATTCAGTTCACTTTCAGCTTCGAGGATAAACTCATAAACCTTCTCGATTGTTATCGGTGTCCAAGTCATTTATTAGTTGATTAATGGGCATCGTCAAATTATATATGACATATCTGTATACTTAAATAATGCTAGGAAGAGGTGCAGCTATAACGCTCTTGCCTCGCTTAGCATTTCGTTACTTCTTCTCGTCAACATATTCCAGTATATCTCCAGGCTGGCAATTTAGCGTCTTGCAGATTGCCTCTAGTGTACTAAAGCGGACTGCCTTGGCTTTTCCGGTTTTCAAGATTGAAAGATTGGACAAAGTGATGTCTACCTTTTCTGAAAGTTCATTCAATGACATTTTTCGCTTGGCCATCATCACGTCCAGGTTA
>CABHOV010000112.1 GCA_902168185.1 uncultured Bacteroides sp. | reverse complement strand
ACGTCAACAAAAATCTAGAACAACATGACGAGTGGCGTTAAGCCTGTATAAATAAAAAGCCTCAGAATCATTCTGAGGCTTTTTATTTATACAACAGCGGATCAAACTATATATATCTGTATTCATTATCATACTAAAACTCGATCCGCTAGCAAAATCTCTTCCTTCAATGTAAGGGCTCCATTCACATGTAGATATCTTCTAAAATATTTTACTTCAATTGCAGTAGTTTTTATTAGCTATGACTGCCTTAAATAATTGCTCAGATTGCTCCCTTGTTCATATTCAATTCACTAACAATAATTTCGCTTATGAGAGAACCTGATTTATCTGAAATCATTTTCAATTAATTCATCTTCTTAAACCTACATTCAGAATGCGAGTATTTAAATTGAGCTTCTGTTTCCACTTTACCAAGCTTGGTTGATCTACCATCGGGATTAATTTGATAAGACATATCAACGCCTAGTGCGGTAAACACAGTGTTAGTAGGTGGAAACACAAGTTCGTCATTTACGCGATAAATAATATATTCGTGGTGAGAAACAAGATTGGCATCTATATATGCATTATAGTATTCACTACCTGCTCGGTATGTATAGTTAGAATAATAAATCAACTGACCTTGCAAATTGAAGCTTAAGACAACCACCCGCCCGGCACACTCTGCTTCATCATCCACCTGTGCAAACACCAGCAGTACATAATCCCCGCTTGTTGGCAATTTATAAAGCGGATAAAATACTCCATACACCGGTTTCGATGGTAACCCATCAGCTGGTACATTATTATATAAAGCGTCAGTCACTGGTTCGCCGCCATCCATTAAATACTTATCTACGAATTCATGTGGAACCGCCTGTTGTTTTAGATGCCATATATCAGTCTTTACAATCTCGTCACAAAGTAATGGCAACTGCTTCGTTGTAAACAGTGATATAAAATGCTTAAAATCGGCATCTGTGACCTTCTTATAACTATCAAAATTGATGCTTTGAGCGTTTAAATTTGACATTGCTACTATCGCCAACAAAGTGTATATAGTAACAATGTGCAGCATATTTCACTAACGATAATTTCACTTATGAGAGAACCTGATTTATCTGAAATCATTTTCATTTAATTCATCTTCTTAAACCTACATTCAGAATGTGAGAACTTAAATTGCGCCTCTGTTTCCACCATGCTAAGCTCGGTTGATCTACCATCTGGATTAATTTGATAGGACATATGAATACCTGATGCTGTAAACACATTGTTCTTAGGTGGAAACACAAGTTCATCATTAACGATATGAATAATATACTCGTGGTGAGAGACAAGATTGCTATCTATATATCCATTGTAGTATTCACTACCTGCTCGGTATGTATAGTTAGAATGATAAATCAACTGACCTTGCAAATTGAAGCTTAAGACAACCACGAGACCGGCACACTCTGCTTCATCATCTACCTGTGCAAGCACCAGCAGTACATAGTTTCCGTTTGTCGGCAATTTATAAAGTGGGTAAAATACTCCGTACACCGGTTTCTCAGGTAACCCGTCAGCTGGTACATTATTATACAAAGCGCCAGTCACGGGCTCGCTGCCATCCATTAAATACTTATTTACAAATTCATGAGGAACCGCTTGTTGTTTTAGATGCCATATGTCGGTCTTTACAATCTCGTCACAAAGTAATGGCAACTGCTTCGTTGTAAACAGTGATATAAAATGTTTAAAATCGGTATCTGTGACCTTCTTATAACTATCGAAATTGATGCTTTGAGCTTGCACACGCAACACCATCATGATAATAGATGAAATGAGTATAAATTTTATTTTATTCATAAGGTGAAATTAATAACATACTATTGTCTCGCAAGGTCCTGTTTTTTTATTACTTAAATCTGTCGTTCCCTCTGCATCAAAATCTCCGTTCGGCCGAATTTCGGTTACTTCATATTCAACTCCCCTACCCGTGCCCTTTAAAATATATCCGCCATCTTTTTCAATAATATACAATCTGTTGTTTGTCGTTCCGTTTTCGGTGTCACTAGTACCCGGATCGTAGAACTCGAAGTAAGGTTTACCCTCCTCATCATATTTCATACCAGTAATGAGTATGAAGTGATCTGTGGATTTATTTTTATTACCGACATTCCCTCTTTCTTTACCGTCCTTAATATCACTTCCGAAAAAATAATTTACCCCCACCTGGATTGGTCTTTGGGCATCCAGATGGTCGAGTATACTTTTGATGCCCTTTTTCATCTGCTCTTGGTTGTAAACTAGTTTCGACCGCGTCTTTGCATCCTCCATAGCAACCTGATAAACTCTCGCGGAATTACCTGAGGTGTGACCTGCATTTACCACCATATCAGCAGTGGCTTCCCAGCATTCTTTTTTATCTCCGACTTTTGTAACACTCACTGGTTTACCCGCAGAGTTCAAGACCTCTTTTTTCCTATTATACCAAGTGCCATCGTATTTCCATATTTGATCCGTCTGGAACTTGTCGGGCGTCATGTTGGAATTAGCTCCGCTCGTTGATCGAGCTTTATCAAGAACCCCTTGATACTTTACCCTTTCCTCTTCAGGCGCATCGGAAGGTAAAATGTCAGCCACAAGTTTATCGGTCCCCCCCTCAATGATACCAGCGTACTTTTCGAAATCGTAACTTTTCTCAACTGGTAGTGTTATAGCAATTGTATTCTTTTCATTGACCTTATCGTTAAAAGAATATCTTACGTAATTTCCATTTCGTCCGAAAGCGGAATGCCATTCCGGAAATTCAAGTATATTTTTAATGTCAATCTCGACATTAAAACTTTGATTGTTTACATCCCAGTTTTTGTTAAAGTATTCGATAGTCACTTCGATATCAATTTCTACTTCATCCAACAATACTTTAGCAGTATACCGTCTAGCATACTTCTCATTTTTTCCTGCTGCTAGGTCCTTGATGTTTTCTGTGATATTAGATGATTGGGCTTCCTCTGCGAATGACTCTTTCAAATTATCAATCAGCTTTTTAATCAGATCTGAAGAAGTGTTATGCTCAATTGGCTTCATTTTCTCTTCGGGCTTCTTCTCAGGCTCCGAGTGAAGTTGTTGCAATTGCTCGGCAAGGACAGGGCCGCCTTGTTTGACAACTTGTGCCTCTACATTACTCTTGCCTTTATCATCTTTAACTAAACCATTTAAATCCTCTACTAAAGAATTGTTACTTTCATACTTGTCCTGAGTGACTCCATCACTCCCTCCCGCATCCTCTTTTTCGGACGGTTTGTTAAGTTTCCCAATATCATCAAAGTCTTTACTTGTTGGTCCTTGGTCATTGCTTGAACTACTCGCGCCATCGTCATTAGCTACACCGTTTAAAAATTCTCCTGGCAATATAGATTCGATATAATTTGAGGGACGATCACCCTTTGCCATTGGCGCCGGTGGTAAAGAACGTCTTGTCTTTCCGGCACGCTGATCGTGCCCAATGTTCCCTGCTTTAATTGACCCTTGTGGACGACCATGGAGACTTGCAAAGAATAACCTTATCTTACCTTTAATGATTTCAATTAAGCGCTTTAAACGGGGAATGACTGGCCTATTTCTATTTCCTTCTATGTCATTGAATTCGTCTTTACCGTCTATGGCCGATAAGCCCAACTTGTCGACAAAGCGAATTGGATTATTCTTGGCGTACTGATAAGGCGACTCACTACTCTGCAGTTCAGATAATGGATCTATGTTTGAAAATCTCCCGGTACTTGGATCATATCTGCGAAATCCTAAGTCCTTATATCCAAAAAATGAGCTATATGAAGATCCCTTGTAAAAAGTATTCCTTTTTTGATATGACAATTCCGGTATAGAAAGCTCGAATGGATAAAAATCATCACGTTGGATGACATCCGAGTGCCGATGTTGCAAATTTAAATCATCAAAATAAACTTCAAGCATTTCTGAATTTTCATTTGACAAATAAATATATACATACCCTTGTTGCTTGATCTCAAGCTCTAAGCTCATCTCATCGTGATCATATTTATTTAACTCGCCTACCGGTTGCTCTGCATTGATGTTGATTTGATCGTAAGCAAAATCAACTATCTCATATTTATCGTTAAAAATAATCGCATTGATGTATGCCTTGGGAGCCGTCTCGTCATCCCATGGGTATAATCCTGTACCAAGAATGACCGGCCCTTCAGCGAAGAAGTCTCGGATGGCAGATGCTGGATCTCCCGGACCTGTAGTCGTAAGGCTAAGTGCATTTATCAACGAAGAAGCGACATCGACTAAACCACTATTACTACTTGTTGTAGGATTAAAATATTTTCCGAACACAGTAACATTGATCTTATCTCCGGGAAGAACAGCTAAACTCTTTGCTAGGCCTACTACTGAACTCTGTCCCCCGAACAATTTTTGACTATACTTGGACGTGTTCCCTGGATCGGTATGGTCAAATAGGTCATTGTTAGTGCGCGTGTAGTTTTTAAAAGTTTTATTTTCTTCCTCAATTGAGGAATCTTCAAATGACGCTGTATATATATCTACATCCTCCTTTGTTGAAAAAACCAATCTTGTATTTCCAACATGATCGAGCAAATTATATTGATACTCCCAATCATTACTTACAATAATCTGCCCCTCCTGGTGACTTACCGACTGCAGTGTGTCGTTTACATACAAAAATGGACCAATGAATTCAGTAGATTCTTTTAATTGCTCGTTCTCGTCATACGAAAGCTGGCTTAGTTTGACGCCATTTGCATCATACTGGTATCGAATATTTTGATTGTTCTGGTCAAGAAATGAAATTGGAAGATTAAAATAATTATACTTTATATTGACAAGCCCCTTATTTAAATCTTTAATTAAGTTTCCATTTGTGTCGTATTCGTAATCATCATTATACTTATTACCTTCCAAGAATCCACTATTAGCACGTCCAAAATCGTCAACGTATTTCAGCTGGTTTCCACTATAATGATATTTAAGATTATCAACAAGAGTGCCCTGACCACTATGGCGCTTCATGGATACAATATTGCCGTTAAGATCAAATTCAGTTAAGGCATTAAACTGATCGACATTCGATTCCCAAGTTTGTCCATCGATAGACGCCCGATAATGACTCGTCGTCAATCTATTTAGTCCATCATAATAGTGATTATAAATACTTTGCTTACCATCAACACCGCTCCATTTTATAGCGGCTATATTACCATTAAATTGACGTTTACTTCCTGAATTAAAATCCTCGTTATAGGCAAACTCCATTCCAAAGAAATCTTGCGGCTCATTTGGTCTGGACATCGTCAAGTCAGCTTTGTTAATGTTCAATAGCCAGCCCCGTATGCTATAGCCATAATCAATTTCCTGCTTGAATGAAGTGCTATTGCGAGAATGTAATTTTTTAGTAATGAGATAGCCTAGCTCATTGTAATCATTTTCAGCGACAACTGTCGACGGCAAATCATTTACCTTGTTAGTGATTCTCTTCAGTCGGCCTACATGATCGTAGTCATATGTATTGACCAAATTTACAGCCAACTTTTGTGGTAATTCGTGATTGATTTTCGTACTTGTGCGTCTGCCAGTGAAATCATAGACGTTCGTGGTTTTATCAATCCCACCTTTATGATTTTGAGCTATTATTTGTATTTCTCTATATTCATCATCGTAATAAAATATCTTCCATAACCACTGATCACTATCAAGGCTCTTAACCTTTGTGGCCGTAACCTGGTCATTTACACGATCAAATTCTTTTTCTTCTTGTCCTGGTTGATCGGCAAGGCTCGGTATTTGATTTTTATCATAGTCAAACACTCCGACAGAACTATTCATTAATGTTTTACACTCGTAATCATCATAATATGTAATAGTAAAGCAATCACTCGCATCATTAATAATTGGAAAAGATTTATTGTCATACCCATGCAATGCATTAGCCCCGTTGTAGCTTTCATACCACGCTCTACCGGTTGCCGCATAGCTATAGTAATCATTCACATCGTCCTGCATTTGTGCATGGGACCTATTAAGGTTATCCTTAAATAGACCTGTAATTACCGGTCTATTCAAAACGTCATACTTGATAAAGGTCCACTCTTTCACTGCCTTATTACGCTGATTGCCGTCTTGTGTCAGCACTAACCGATCACGATCATCATACACCATATGAACCCAATCAGCGCCAGGCAATTTCTTTTTTACAAGTCTCTTTTTATGGTCATACCGATATTGAAACGCTAGCAAATCAAGTGTTTCTAAAGCCTCATTTACGGTATTTATTTCTATGATTCCACTTTCAAATTTAATGGCTGGCATCCAGGTATTGGTTACAGTATATCGAAAGGCCCCTTGCCAGTATGTACTCACACTATTTATCTGGAAGATATTCGACAGCGAGTTCTCATCTAACTGATTTACATTTGTCCATGCATCGTTAACCAATTTCTCCCAAACATACACGCCATGTAAGCCTCCAGATGGAGCCTCGACTTTCAGTACGTTGAACAAGGGAGCTCTTACGGCAGATATTAATTTTGTATTCTTCTGTGGCCCATAACTGAATACATTAAAGGGATGAACGTTTGCCGCTGTAAAGTATCTTTCTATATGCTCACTTGGAATTTGATTATTCTCCAAATTGATTGTAAGACTTGCTTTATCCGTACGCGATGAGAAATCCGGAAGTGAGGTGAAGTTATTGTTATTCAAGGCATACGTCTTAATTGTAGGCTTCTTCATTAACCATTCTGGCACTGCTCCCTCCAGATTAGAGTACTTGAAATCTACAACAGTAAGTTTGTTAAGCGCCTGCATCTCATCTGGAATTCCTCCACGAAGCCCCAACCTCTGCATATATAGCTCTGTCATATTTACCAGATTACTAATATCTGAAGGAATGGTTCCTGTCATATTATTATCACCGATGGAGAGCTTCTCCATCTTTGTAAAATTCCATATCCATGAAGGTATTTCCCCCGATATCTTTGTGTAATGAATCCAGAAGTTCTTCAGATTCGTGAGTTTACTCCAGTTTGACGGAAGAGAACCTGTAAACTCATTTCCATATATATATAAATTTTCCAATGAGGTGAGATCACCTAATGAAGAAGGTAATGGACCGCTCCATTTATTGCTATAGCCCCAAAAGGTCTTTAACTTTGTAAGATTTCCAATTTGCTCCGACAGTGTACCACTTATTCCGGTTTCATATAGATATAGATCTGTAAGATTTACCAGATTATAAAAACTATCTGGTAAAGAACCACTAAGTCCTGCATTAATATACAAGCTCAAGTAATATAACTTTGTAAGATTCCCTATGCTTGGAGGTATAGGCCCACTCAAACTATTTCTCCCGAATGTCAAATATTCGAGATTTATTAAATTACCTATATCTTCTGGAATAGGCCCAGTGAATTTATTGTCGTATAGTCGAAGATCTTTTAGACTGGTCAGCGTTGTCAAAGAAGATGGGATTTTTCCTGTTATCTTATTTGACCGTAAATCAAGAGTATTCAGTTTCGATAACTTTGAAATGCTGCCAGGAAGCTTGCCGGTAAGGTTATTACTCGTTAATGCAATGCCCGTTACATCCCCTTCAACGACAACTATACCTAACCACGTATCCAATTGTGTTGCAGTGATATTCTTAACCCAATTGCCAGCCGCGGGCCAACCTGTTTTCTTACTCCAGCCGCCACCGCCAGTGGTGTCATAAAGATCCTTCAGTGCTTCATATTCCCATGCATCAGGAATGAAACCTCTTGCTGCGGGTATCCAAAACGAAGCAGTTGTCAATGGAGCCTTTCCACTATATACAATACCTTTGATTTGATAAGCTGCCGCAGGGTTGACAGTAATAGATCGAATCTCGGTGCTGTTTTTATAATACCGTATTGTGCTGCCGTCACGTTGTACCTTAAAAACATCTCCTATACTCCACGTGCCTAGTTCAACTCCCGTTTCATTCGACTCATGAATATATACCTTCTGTCCACTCTGTGAATTTATCTCAAGACCATACGCAATGCCTGCACGAGTAAGATCACTGTCGGCGGTGGAAAAACCCAGCACATAGTTGCTGGTAACACTATTTTCATCGACTACAAATTCAAACCATCCGTCTGTATTTGCGGCCAACGAATTTTCAGAATTTCCATTTCCGTTCCCCCATCCGATAGCAGCCGTCTTCGAAAGTATACCTTGACTTTCCGTTACTCCCGTAAGTCCATTCCAAACTACTTCCAAGCCCACTCGAACAGTTATAGGAGACGATTCAATGGCAAATCCACTGAATACACTATTCGTCATACGGTAGCGGAATAATCCATCATCAGCCATTGTGATATTGGATTTTTTAAATGTTCGCTGGGTTGCATCTTCATTTTGTGCGGTAACCGTAATCCAACTGGAGTTGCCTTCTAATTTACGTTCCCACACCAGCGATCCGTTTTGTCCTGGATTACGCGCTGGCAAAAGTAAAGTACCGCCGGGTGCTGCGCGCTTGTAAGTTATATCGTTCAGTAACTTTTGAGGATTGTACGTAAAGGTCTTAATACCTTTACCCGCAAGAATTTCTAACTGTGAGAAGTCTAGCCTGTTCTTCTGCAGTTGAAGCGTAAGATTAGCCTTGTTTACATGGCTTGAAAAATCGGGTATATATATTAGTTCATTCTCGCTAAAACCGATTGTCGTAATAGTGGGAAGGTTTAATAGTGATGCGGGAAGCGAAGTAAATGCGTTGTACTCTGCCTGCAAAATCGTGAGAAGAGGTAAGCTCGAAATCGTCGCAGGGAATGGTCCTGACAACTGATTTCTTCCGATAAGAAGTTGGTTCACTTTGACCCAGGAAATTACACTTGGTAGTGATCCCGTAAATTGATTATTACTTATGTCAACAAAGAGTAATTCTGTTAGATTCGATAAGGTGGACGGAAGCGAACCGCTTAGCTGATTGTTGCTAACGCTTAGATGCTGTAGGTTTACCAAACTTCCAAACGTTGATGGCAAGGCGCCGGTCAGCTGATTGTTACGCAAGTATAGGTATACTAGGTTTGCCAGGTTGCCAAGTGTTGACGGCACGTTACCTGTGAGCTGGTTATAGTTAAGATATAACTGTGAAAGAGAAGTAATATTCCCAAGAGACGATGGTATACTCCCACTCAGGTTGTTATTGTTTAGCAGAAGTCGCGAAAGTGTTGTTAGGTTACCAAGTTCCGAAGGAATGGAACCAGTCAATTGATTTTGATGAAGATATAAATATTGAATCGAAGTAAGCCCACCAAAAGAAGCCGGTATACTTCCAGTAATACTATTTGATTGCAAGTATGCAAACGTCAATTTCTTCAGATTGCCAATTGTTTTAGGTAAGAGTCCGGTAAGATTATTACCTGACAACGTTAGTCTTGTAATATCACCATTGGCTACTGTAACACCTTGCCAGGTTCCGAACTGTGCACTCGTGGCAGAAGCGGGCCAGCTTCCACTAGAGGGCCAATTAGTCTTGTTCGTCCAACCACTTCCACCTAAACTATCATATATATTTTTTAAAACGGCAAACTCTATATCATCCGGAACAACGTTGGTTTGCGCTTGTGAGCGGGTACTCAGCACTAGTATAGCGACGAGTATGAATATATATTTTACAGTTGAACCAAACATAGAAGTCTCAGAGGTTAGGACAGAGGTGAGTAGGTAAATTTTAAAGAGCTTGTTTGCTGGTAATCGTCAATTCCTCCAGCGTAGGGTCAGTTGTACCTATAGAAATGAGAATTTTGACTTCGCTCCCTTCTTTGCGAATGGTAACTGTGCCACTATGCGCCCCATCAGTAATCTCATATTGCACAAAACCATCGACGTTCACATTGCTCCACTCACCTATCAGTTCAACAACCTGAAAGCGATTCCGGATACTGCCATTACTATTCTTCCATTCAACGCGGCTCGATCCATATGTTGTTATTGATGTACTTATATCTGACCACTGTCCCGATGTTGCGTTAAAAATTCTTTCTGAATTCCATTGAATATTATTTACGCTAACATTCTGTCCAAGGCATGAGAGACTGCAACATGCCAAGGTCATGAAAATAAAAAGAGTTGTATATATAGCTTTCATATTAGTATTTATTGCTTAAAAGTTTCGAAGTAGCTGCAGGTGGTAATTGTATAACCAGGTTACCAAGGTGATCATATATAAAATAAGTCTCTGCGTATAGCTTAATTCCCCCCTCGTCGGCAAACTGCATCTTCCTGAGTATGATGTTACCCTCCTGATCCACAAAATCAATTTGTTCATTTCCATTTTCATCGAGAACATGATAGGCAAAAAGTGTGTTGGGTAAGTAATACGTAAAATTATCGGTATCAATAGTTTCAGTGACCGCATTATAATTAAACTTAACAACCTCAAATTCGAGGTTTGATACATAACTCGTCTTGACGGTTCTGTCTTCTTTTGCATTCAGCTGCCAAACTTCACCTGCTGCACCTTGTCGTACGACTCTGTTGAGTGGACTTTTTTCATGTTCTGACTCTGCAAAAGGAGTTGTTGAATTGGGTATGGTAGCGTTGTTTGTATAGAATAGATACTGTTCGGAACTAGTATAGTCTCCATTGTCTTTAAGAGCTTTGGCTCGATACCAGCCATCTCCTTGCTGCGATGCATATGGAAGGTATTTACGACTTTCACGTCCGAACTGATCATAGTAAATAGGCTGCACAAAATCCTTATTGCTTGGAGTACCTCCGGTAATTATTGACTGCTTTGGACGTCCGATTCCATCGTAATAAACAATGCTTTGGTAAAGCTTTTGGCCTGGTACTAGGTTAACTATTTCCCCTTCGGTGTACACGTTTGCAACTTGAATTGTGTTGTTAATTATAAAGTTTTCATCGTTAATGGCCACGCTTAAACGATTGGAGGAAGTGCTACAACCATTTTTTGAAATAACGGCGAAGTAGGCACCAGACATCGTGGCTATATATATATTTGATACGGCTCCACTAATTATTTGTCCATTGTAATTCCAGCTATAATTCCATCCGTCCACTTGTTCAGCTGTTAACACCACCTCACCATCAACGGCAGTGAGTGATTGAGTTATAACCAAAGGATGCTGGTCTTGAACAGTTACCTTCCGGGAATCCGACTTAGAACATCCTGAAGGTGAGGTATAGGTATATGTTATTTGAAATATACCTGCGCCACTTGTTAAGCTGCTGAATTGTGTACCGTTCACTATACCTGTTCCTGACCATACGCCACCCGACGGTGACATGCCCGATAAAGTGATGTTAGAGCTATTTTGACAAAGAGAAATATCAGCACCAGCGTCAACGACAGGTGATTGTTCGGTAACAATAGTAATATTTGTGGTCTCGCTGACACACGTTCCATATTCAGAAATCTTGACGGCAACAGCATAATTTATACCGTCCTCAGAGTTGCCTGTTAGCTGTGGCCCATGCTGCCCAGGAATAATGTTGCCGTTCTTATACCATATAAAATACCCATCCTGATAATTTGTTGCGCTCAGTGTAAAAGGGCCGGCCTGACATATCTTATTGCCAGTTACTGTCACCGGAGAAACGTGCTCATCCACCACGGAAATTGGAGTTTTTTGTGTCATACACGATCCTACGAAAGCAGCTCCTTCAATA
>CABHOV010000111.1 GCA_902168185.1 uncultured Bacteroides sp. | reverse complement strand
ATAATTACTTGAGTCAATGCCTAATTGCGGGAGTGGAACAATTGCAATGTTGCTACGAAATTAGTTGTATCGAGCTTTGCTTTTGATGGAGTCTCAAAGTCAATTGCAAATTCACCTGAGACAATTTTCATCGAGTCGTATAGTACACCTTCAACACACTTAAACACTGCCGACTTATTCACATTTCTTTCAATAATCAGGAAGCGTTGATGATCTATTAAAGAACCTTTCCCAAAGTGCTTTATGTAAAAGTAATAAGTGTTTATTGTTTGCGTTCATTATGTACTCTTCCGTCACAACTTGCCGCTATCACTCATCGAGTATATATAATGACAACCATGGAGCTTTCCGTTAATAAATTCCCCCGCTCTTGCAATAAATCCGTTCTCGTAAAACGTCTTAAATCTACCATTCTCTTTTCCTCCTTTGTATTGCACAATAGAGTTGCGTTGCCCATTCTCCCAAAAAATTTGTTTCAATCCATTTAGTGTGTCCTTCTCATAAGTCCAAATTGCTTTCACCTTACCACTCGGATATTTCAAAATCAGATTTTTGGTTTGATCACACGAAATGATAAAGAGCAAAATAACACCTAGATAAAACGACTTTCTATCATCACTTAATTCTCTTTCTTAAAGAAATGCTAAAGTTCTATTTGGCAAATACATATTCCTCAAAATGACGTGAAGTGCTATATTCATACGTTGAGTCTGAGTCGTACTCTCTTTTGTAGATTATACATTCACCCCTAATCGCGTTCAATCCTTTGTTCCTTAGGTTGACTATAATTTTAACATGATGATCCAAAAAAACAGCCGTATCTAATTTTCCTTTCCGAACAAAATCACTGCTATAATCACCCCAGATAAGTATCGCTGAATCAAAGTTAATTCTATCTGGTATTTTTACATCTATGGCAAAGTCTTCATTACTACTGACAGTATCACTAGATAAAAGCACGTCAAGATATTTCTTAGCCTCAACCAAGTTACCCTTTCGATCAAAGCTCTTCTTGTAATATATTTCTTCACCACTATTCACAGGCAACATAAAATATTCTTCCATAAGAGTTGTACTGTCTTCAAAATACTGCAATATTTTTCCTGCCTTTAAATCATTATAAAATTTACCTTTCTCTGCAATCCTTCCATTACTATAATATATCTCATATTCTCCGTTTTTTCGACCATCGCTATAAGTAATTTTTTTTGAGACTCTGCCCGACATACTATAGTAAATAGCTAAACCATTTGCTTTATCATTTATGTAAGGTAGTTCAGCTTGTACTTTTCCATTTGAATAGTAATAAACCATAACCCCATTTCTTTTCCCATCAACGAGTTCAGCTTGCGCCTTAATACTCCCATCACTATAATATGTTTTTTTAACTTCTTTCTGTTCACATCCATAAAGCATCAATAGACCTAACAAAAAAGAAATGTAGCGGCTCAAGATTTTTTCTCTCATTACAGTATTGTATTCTTTTTATATACTACCAATCCCAAATACTCTTGTTTACTACTGTCGATTTGGATTGCCCCGTTTTGTTAGAGGTAGCAGTTTTAATAGACTTATTTCCATCAGCTGTATCCTTCGTAACAGTAATCGTTGAATCAAGTTCGTTCTTAAAGACATCTTTAGCAGCGTCTTTAGCTCCATTAGCCTTTTCTGCTGCACCTGCTAAATTTTCAACTCTATTCCCTATATCTTTTGAGGAAGGTGCCTGTGTTGATTCTCCAATGGCACCCAAGGCATCTAACACACTTTTCTCCATGTCAAAATTCTTGGAATTTGGATCGGGTGAAGGAGCATATTTACTGTCTGCTCCCGCTTTACCTTCATCATAAATGTTTACTCCCATTCCTTTTTGTTGTCCACCGGCCTCTTCCTTTGGAATATCATCTACAAATGTTACCACTTCTACAACCTTATCAACGGCTTCCGCTACTTTAGTAACAAAGTTATCCCATGCAGCTTCAACCTTCTTGATTTCTTGGTTAAGATGAATGGATTGAGACTCCAAACCTTCCAACTCTCGATGAGCTACAACCTTATTTTCACTGAACGCATACGGTGAGTTATAGTAATATTTTTCTGCAATTGGATCAACGTTAAAGAACCTTCCTATATCTGGTTGATGATTTCTCCACTTGAAGGAGTCCCATCCTAAATTTAAATCATCTATATGCTCTTGTCCCTGGAACTTAATTCGATTTACAACACTATTTTCTCTTCGATAACTATTGAACGTCAGTCCAAACGGATAATAATCCTCAGTCTGTATAACAGGAGATTTAGAGTGTTCAACCTTAAAGTCATCAAAGTATACTTCATATGGATTAGCCCCTTGTTCATTCGAAAGAAAAACATATACATAGCCTGGCTCGGTTATAGTAAGTGAGCCTGATAGCAATTCATGTGCTACATCACTGCCGTTTTCTTTAGCTACAGAACTCATTTGTCTGAAACCGCTCTTCGATGGAATAAAGTTATAGTTACGATCATACACAAGCCAACTTAAAAACGCTTCCGGGCCAGCTTCATTGCTGCCTGATGTATTTTGTGCAGCATCAACAGAGAATGGAAATGCCGTGGTGCTGGAGGCATAGCTTCCTCCGTCAATCACCGTTCCGGTTGAAGTCGTACCACTGGCGATTTGAGTAATCAATGTATTTAATGCAGCAGACCAATTGGATGAATTCGGATCTATATACTTGGCATATACTTCCATATTGATAACATCGCCCGGCATAACACTGATAGACCTGGCAAGTCCGTATACTTCATTGGTTTGTCCACTTAAACGTTGCGCTCCTCCTGCTACTGTAGTGGGACTAGAGCCATTAGTGTGATCAAACAAATAATGATTTACTCTTCGTGCATTCTCGTAGCGCAAGAACTGTCCTTGTTCAGCATTCACATTGGCATCTTCGAATGTAGCCTTTGGAGCTTCTACATCCAACTTCGAGGTAAATGCCAATCGCACATTGCCAAGATGATCTTTCAGGTTGTACTGATACTCTGGGGAAGTGCTTGTCAGTCTGATCACTTCAAATTCGTTCAGGAAAAATTGTTGTCCTGTAGTAACGGTTCCCCACCCTACACCAACCTGAAGCTGTGTTGTTCCTACCGGAACTGTAAACATTTGTTCCATCCATGACTCGGTTGCAACAGAACCCGGCAGATAGCTACCGTTGAGTACTGTTGACATAGCGTTACTTTTCAACTGGATAACAACATTATTGGCACCAGTCTTATACCCTTTGGCACGGATCAAATACTTCTCTCCTGCTATAACATCAAGTGTGTTACCAATCGGGAAAATTCCCGAACCTATTACTGCACCATTAGACGTTACACGAATATACTTCTCTCCGTTCTGAGTAACCGGGGCAAGTGTAGTATTCAACGCTGTGAGTCCAATGGCATTTTCGCCATCATGGGTATACATTAATTTCTCGGAAGACATTACAACTCTTCCTTCTTCATGATTGATAAAACGGAGGAAGTCATCTTCATATACAAACTCACCCGAGTAATCCGTTTGCTTTACTGACAACAGCGTAGTAACGCGTTGGGTAAGTTTACGGCCTGTGGCATCATATATATAGCGAATGGTATTGCCGCTTTTTGTAACAGTCTCTGGTAAATTAAGGTAATTATAGGTGATGAGATTTGTAGCATCCGCCAATGTAGCGCCAATACCTTTATTCAAGTCACGCGTCATGTTGCCATTAACATCGTAAGTATAGTCTGTACCAGTTGCATTAAAATCAGGGAAACCCTTTAATTTATTTATAGCATTCGCAGTATTATCCGTAACAGACAAAAGTTTATTACTTTGTGTTGCACCGGTACCGTAGTTATACAAGAGGTTATCGATCAAACCTAATTCTGACGTGCGCTGAAGAGCCATGATATTCCCATTCAAGTCATACTGAAAACCGGATTCATGAAAAAATCCATTCTCGGATATACCTGACTGCTTGAATTGTGAATGGATTGCAGTGCTTAAACGATTTAAAGCATCATATGTAAAATTATACCCGTATTCCTTAATGGCTCCTATACCCTGTTGATTACTCCACTTGATTGCAGATATATTACCATTGTATTGGCCGTTATCCAAAACAGCAGAAACTGCTGATCGCTGTGCTAGCTTTTGAATTTCAGTTTGATTTAGTGCACGATCAAACATGAACACTTCATCAATACCACCACGCATACCAAGTATTCTTGTTCCGCTGCCATCCACAGCGTTTCCAATCATAGTCGGATATGTAG
>CABHOV010000110.1 GCA_902168185.1 uncultured Bacteroides sp. | reverse complement strand
TTGCTTATCGGCTTTTCGGGATGGGCAACATATTACCTAATCAGATACTTCGGAGCAGGGCATGCGTGAGACAGTAAATAATGTTATTCAAATGAAAAAGCAAATTCTCTGCCTTGACGATGTCAAGCTTCTAGTAAATACTTTTTACGAAAGCGTGCGCGCAGACCCCATGCTATCGTCAATTTTCGATGAGCGAATTGGTGAGCGTTGGCCGCAACATATGGAGAAAATGTATAAATTCTGGCAGACGGTCCTTCTGAATGAACATACCTATTGTGGAAGTCCTTTTACCCCACATGCATTACTGGAAGTTGACCACTCGCATTTTGAGAAGTGGATTGCATTGTTTAGACAAACTGTAGATAGGCTTTTCAATGGCGAGAGGGCGGAGGAAGCAAAATGGAGAGCCGAAAAGATGGCGGAAATGTTCGAACACAAAAATGCTTATTACCGCAAGAATCTTTCAAAAAGCTTGTCATGAAGTCCATTACCCAGTCACCCCTTGTAATCGCTTGTACGTTTCTTTGGATTGGATTTATCTCGGCGATCAGTTTTATGGAAGCGCCTCTGAAATTTCAGGCACCTGGTATCACCCTTCCATTGGGCCTTGGGATTGGCCGGCTAATTTTTGCTACACTCAACAAAGTGGAGTGGGTCTTGGCCACCGGTATCGTCTCAGGATTTCTGCTCACAGGTGCTCGGAGACTACAACCTGGCCAGTTTATTTTTATAGTTCCGCTTCTGCTTTTAGTTGTGCAGACAGTATGGCTGCTGCCGAAGCTGGACGCACAGGCTGCGTTATATATGCGAGGTGAGCACCCGGCGACCTCTGATTTGCACATCTACTACCTTATTTGTGAAGTGGCAAAAGCGACGTCATTGACCACAGGGGGCGTAAAACAATTTTCTGTTTGATTAAAGTAATGCGAACTAATCGACATTTAAAACTACCATTATGACCAATAGAGATGATCTGACAGTAGGTTCAATAGTGGCTCAGGACTGGCATGCAGCGGCGATCTTCGAAAAATATAATATTGACTTTTGCTGTAATGGAGGCACGAAACTCTCCCAAGCTTGTGCTGCTGTAAATATGGACCAATTTGTGATTTTGGATGAAATCGCTGCACTGCCTAAGCAAACTGACGACTCGGAAGCGGAATACAACTTATGGGAGTTGGATCGACTAGCTGAATATATTGAAAACAAGCATCATAAGTATGCGACCAATGTTATGCCTCTCCTGCTGGCATATCTAAATAAGATCTGCTTGATGCATGGGCAGAGATATCCTGAACTAGTGAAAATTCGGGACCTATTCAGAGAGATGGCTCACGAACTGGTAGTCCATATGAAAAAGGAGGAGTTCATGATCTTCCCTTTTATCAAAAAAATGACCGAGTCGCAACGGCAGAAGATAAATATTCCCCTGCCAACCTATGGTTCGGTCAAAAATCCGATCTCGATCATGATGAATGATCATGAAGCAGAAGGTGCCAGATTGCGAGAGATCGTATTTCTTAGCAACAATTATACGCCGCCGCAAGATGCATGCAACACGTACAGATTGTCATATTCGATGTTGCAAAAGTTCGAACAAGACCTTCACAAACATATACATCTGGAAAATAATATTCTTTTTCCCAAAGCACTGGAATTAGAAAAGAAGCTCGTTGATCTGATGAACAGCGACTAACCCAGCTGAACTCCACAAAATGTCAGAAATTGAAATAAGACTAAAACGGATATATGAACCGGAAGGTAAAGATGATGGGTTCAGAATTCTTGTTGATCGTTTATGGCCTCGGGGTTTAAAACGCCGTGAAGCTGCCGTGGATCTCTGGTTAAGGGAGATCGCTCCTACAACCGAATTGCGAAAGTGGTTTAACCATGATCCGTATAAGTGGGATGAATTTCTAGAAGATTACAATTTTCAGTTGAATAGGAACGAGAAAGTGTCCTCCGAACTTATAGATTTGATAAAAATTCATAAGAAGGTTTCGCTTTTATACGCAGCCAAGGATGAAAAGTTTAATCATGCAGTCGCATTGAAGGGCTATTTGGATAGATATTTGTAATATCAAATTCTAGATGTTATTGTAAATTCTAGAATACCCATTAGCAGCTAGCTATGGGACAGCTTTCAGTTACTCAAATACTCCCATTTCGCTGGACAGCGAACGGGTGAAATTAAGTTTAATTAAGATGCTTTCGCGCTAGCCTGGAAAAACAATTCATCAGGAATGTACCCGGTCCCTGTATGTTTGCGTTGACGGTTGTAAAATTCAACATAGGCTTTTACTCCCCGATACAAATCCATTCCGCCATTGGGAGGGTTTAGATATATGTACTCTTGTTTGAGTGACCTCCAAAACCGTTCGATGAAAACATTGTCGAGAGCCCTTCCTTTTCCGTCCATTGAAATTCGTATACCTTTCTCTAACAGCGGATTAATAAATCCTGGACTCGTGAATTGGCTACCCTGATCGGTATTAAATATTTC
>CABHOV010000109.1 GCA_902168185.1 uncultured Bacteroides sp. | reverse complement strand
CCCATGATTTTCTTCAAACGGGCGGCTTTTTTGGACGTTATGAATTATTTCAAAAGAACGTTGAAAAGCTTCTGTGGGAGGTGGAGAAGTTGGAGCGAATTGACGGGCCGCAGCAGCAAAATGTCGTTGACATTGGTAAGAAAATAGCAGAGTATGTCAGCTTGATAGCGAATCTAACAACAATTGGAGGAGCCGCCTCCGGTTGAGATAGTTATAAACAGCATCTGACATCTACTGCGCCCCAGCTTCCTGTGCCGCGATTCCAGGAGGGACCGAAGCGCTCCATATCTATACAAATGTATGAGCAAGAAATCAAAACAGCAGCCTCCCCGGAGAGCGTGCATATTTTGCAACCTCGCAGGAAATCTAACTCGCCAACACGTTTTTTCCGATTTTTTACGTCATTTTATCGAAAGGACAAAAATGGGTAGTACCCATCTGCGTTCAGATACTGGCTTTGGGGCTTCAATGCCGCACTCTCCCAACTTCACGAGTAAGCCTGACCAGGGCGACATGGGGGTAAAAAAGCTTCTCCTTGTATGTGAAAAATGTAACTCGGGTTGGATAAGTGCGATAGAAAATCAAATCAAAGACACTGTTGGTAGCTTGGTATTAGAGGAAGCGGTTACGTTGAATGATGAAAACATTCCGAAAATTTCGACCTGGATAGCTATCATGGCAATCCTTGCGGAATTTATGACCCCAGATGAGAGAGCTATTCATCGCCATCATCGTAATTACATTTTTAAGCACTTGGAGCCGGATCCTGGCTTTCAGATATGGCTTGGGAAGTATAACGGGCAGTTTCCGCAACTGTACCGTTGGGCTCACACAATTTACTCAGATAAGCCTCAGGATGTGAATGCTTCTACCTTTTCGGTGATTGATCATCCGGATCATTGTCAAGTAACTATAATAGTGTTAGGCAGGCTATTGATTGTATGTGCAACGAACCCAGATTCCGATATTGAAAGGATGTTTGCAGCGGGGCTACAATTCTATAAGACCCATTTGGTCCAGATTTGGCCACGACAGTCGCAACCTAGCATTCTTTCTCAATGGCCGCCCAGAAGCATTTGCAATGATTATGACCTAGATTCGATTTCGCACATTATGCCAGGTATTATTCGAGTTTGTAAGGCGATGGCGGTACGGGTTTCCACCACAGGTGGAGTTAGATAACAAATAAAAGGCCGCATATTTAAGATGTTGTGACACAATACTGATAATTATTAACTCTTGTTTATCTAATGAGATTTATCTGTTTACTGATCATTCTTGTCGCTTTTTTAAGTTTCGCCAGCTTAGCACAGGAGGAGTCGAAATCTCCGCCGACAAACTTCGATGATTTTGTTTCCAAGCACGATGGCTTCATCCAAATAGAAGACTTTCCGCTTACCCGAATGATTTTAGAGCTCTCTTATGGAGAAACGCGCATCCGGAAGGTAACCGCGGATGGCCAAACACGGCTTTATTATCAAGTGACGAGCGGCCAGTACAATGGCTCTGTTGCTGCCGAAGACTATTCGGCGCTTATGGATGCATATGCGAAACTGAAAGCTCAGGCCCAGGATGAAAAGAAGAATACGCGCGAGTACTATGAAAATAAATGGGTGGACCGTGGCGGCCTGGAAATAGGGTATGTAGTTGAACGGAAGAAGCTCACCTGGTTTATGAAGCCGCATAGATTCGGCGCTCGGACCTTATTTCTCAAAGATCCCGCCACTATGGAAAGTTCACTCACGGAAGGTTCGACGATTATTCAAAAGTTGAAATAGTCCACATTCTACAAATCACCATCTCTTATCAAAATAAAGTTCTTCTACTGCCTCTCATTGCCCTTCTATGGCTTTGCGGGTACTCGAAAGACAAAGATGCGCCAAGGCGGCTTTTCTGGATAATAGAGAATTGCCGAAATGCCAAATGGACTAGTACCTTCCGCAGCAAATGCAGTAAATATTTCTGGTTATGTTTTCCCACATGTGTCCTCTTTACTTACTCTAAAGCAACAGTATGGATATCCTGAATCAAACCGACTTTACTGATGTAGACATTCTGAAAATCATCGAACTCCGCATTGAAGAGTCCGTGAACGTCGAGTTCAAAGCCGCCGCAGCGCTTGCCAAAACCGATGGCAGCAAGAAAGAGATTGCGAAGGATGTATCCGCGATGGCAAATTCGGACGGGGGGGTAATCATTTATGGGATTAATGAAGTTGATCACGTTGCGCATTCAATATCGTACGTCAACGGGCGGGATCTTCCCAAGGAGTGGTTAGAATCGGTTATTATCTCGAATATCCAACAAAGAATCGACAATATCATAATTACACCCGTCAGGTTCAACGACGACCTAACTCAGACGATATATGTGGTTAGGGTGCCCCGCTCTCCTAGGGCGCCTCATATGACGACCGATAAACGCTACTTTAAGCGGTTCAACTACCAGGCCGTTCCTATGGAGGAATATGAAATCAGAGACATATATTTCAGGCGCGGCTCGGGAGAACTTGTTTTTGAAGAGATCACATTTTCAAAACCGGAATTTGACTACGAGGAAGGCACTTTTTCATGCCTCTTGTCAATCCTCGTGACCAACGATTCTCAATCAATCGTTGAAATTTACAAATTAGGCTGTTGGTTCACGATTCCAGCCAGCGGGAGTATGGGCTTCCACTACGAGCCCGGTTACAGCCTTACTCGAACAATCGATAACCTGACGAAAATTTCCACCACATCGTCCTCCCCTATTTTCCCAACCGAAGTTCTTACTTTAATGACGGTTGAAATCACAGTCGATATTATTCATTTGACAACCAGCGTATCTGAGATTAATGCAAAAGCCATCCTTCATTATCCAGGGGGAACCAAAGAATATGAAATGGCTCTCGGTGAGCAACTTCAAAATATTGCAAAAAAACAGCAAGTGCAAAGATGATGGATTGAAGATCAGATTCTTACGGAGAGTATTCATCAAAATGAGTACCTTCTAGAGGCCTCCAATAACTACCAAAAAACCGGGCGCTAGGCTGCAGTGACCATCTGTATCCTGGATAGGTAGATTCGGACAACTACTTCTCTTTCATTACGTGAAAACCTAGTTACGCCACTCTGCTGCTGATATCAGCCTATTGTGTTATGCCCCATGTGTTTCATTCTTCCAAACACGGTTCAATATTTGAAGATCGGCATCTTCTAATGCTGAAGACGCCTCTGGCCTTACTTGACATAGGTATTTTCTAGGAGCGTGAAAGTAGTCGGTAACTTCGCTCACCTGCTGGAAGACTCCCTGAAACAGACGCGCACCGATGGTGAGGTTAATTGGAGTAAAATTATTGTTGGTCAATTCGAGGGACAGGCACCCGCAATAGCCAGGCTGAACGATAGTCGACACAGAAAGTCCGAGCCTGCTGTACGAGCTGCGCATGAACAACATCAGCATCACATCGGATGGTAACTTTACGTATTCCAGACTCGTGGCTAGGATTGTCTGCGACGGATGTAAAATGAACGTTTCGCCAAGCTGCCGCCTCGATTCCTGAAAATGATATTTGAGGCCTCTAACATTGTATCCATCCTCCCCGTTGCTCGAAGCGTTCATGTACGCCCCCCGGCCATGAACGCTTACCAAGAAGTCGTACCCGAGGCGAAAATCGAATCCGGTATTATTAATCTGTTTTTCAGGTTGCAGTATGGGCCGAATAACCAGATCGCTAGATGCCAGCCTTTCGTTGATACTTTCTTTCCCGAGAATTCCCCCTACGGATTTGTTTGCTCGTTCCATTTCTGAGTGACAATATAATTACCGACCGATTTTTCAATCAAGTTATTGATGATGGTGTACATTTTTTCGGACTGCCGCGAACGGTCCATCGCCATTTTATTCCCGAATGCATCCCAGTTCGATCGCCATACACGTACACCTGCGGCAAAAATCCCGTGCAACTGCCGGTCATTTTCAATGATCGGTGGAAGAAATGCGTAAAAATCCCCCTCATTGACATTCTCATGTCGGATTTCAAGCTTTTTCTTCACTATCTGTGGTAATGCGTCGTTCAGCAAGTCAACGATAACGTTTGGTCTCCCGGAAAGAAAATCCGAAATAACTGCTATTCGCTCCTGCGTCGCCGGGTGAGTTGGCCCAGCCTGTTGCGCCCAAGCAATGTATTGCAGGTGATTGTTGGAACAATCACCTACATATTGAGCAGCGAACAAATCACAGAAATATTCCGCCACATGGAACTGGCAAAATCGGAAATACTGATTAGGATGTTGCCCCTGCAAAACTGGGTTAAGCGCCGGAAGGAAACGAAGTATCTCAGCGATCTTTCCCGCCGGGAACTGTCCGCTCAAAAGGGTGTCAAATAATACCTTGGTAACCGAGTTAGTAATGGAATATTTACTATCCACAAAGTGGCCCAACTCGTGATAGTGTATTCCGCTTATGAGATAATCCCTGGCGAGTGTCTTCGGGATGTTAATCTGCACGAGCCGACCATTGAAAGCGATCCCGTATTTTGATTCCAGATGCACGTAAAACGCCTCGTTCTGGGCCAATGTAGGATCAAAGCCGAACGCTTCCGCATTGTTGATAAGGCTCGTTACGATTATGTACCTTTGTCCTGGGGAGGTCCAATCGGCCAGAGCTTTGTCCAGGCAGCTTACTACCTCATATGGGATGAGGTTCAGGATACTACTACCCAGAAATTCCAAGCTTTTGAAAATGAAATTGATCTCGCCTTTGATATCGTTGATCTCATTGGGTGAAAAGACAGCAGGCGAATCGACCCGCTTCCTGATAGCCTCCAATAATAAAAACAGGCTTTTTTGATAAGCCTGTTTTTGTGAGTCCGAATAATTGTTGTTCTCTGCCTTGCTAAGGGCTTTTTCTGCTTGCGAGAAATGAAGGAGTAGCTGTTTTTCCAAATTGATCAGGCAAATTCAGGTTGATTGGAGAGGGTTTTATACATCCGCTCATAATCCTGCTGATTCAAATTAAGAACATCCAAGTCTCTGAAATGGTCCTTGTCAAGATCATACAGCGCAACCACGATCGGATAATTGTCCCGATCTACTTCAAAAAACGTCCTTTCTCCACGTGCCAAGGCACGGGCATCAGATACAATCGCCTGAATATATTCCTCTTCCCGAACAGCCTCTCCGGCAATTTTGTGAGCTAGAAGGCTTAAAAAAAAGCCAATTTTAATTTCATCGATGGATTTTGAGTAGAACATGACCGTTCAGATTAAATTTCGTAGGGTAGAAGCGGATTTCAGTGAAACAAGCCTAAAAGC
>CABHOV010000108.1 GCA_902168185.1 uncultured Bacteroides sp. | reverse complement strand
CTGGAATGCTTCCGAGTGGAGACTGACAACGTAACAGTTTTTTCATAACTAATTGGATTTAGTGTTGTAAGTGAAATTGTAATTTGATCGGAGTCTTAATGTTATCATAGGCGTTATGTTTTTTGTTTGAATTATTTTGAAATGGAATTAAAAATTGAATTAGTGGGCTATAAGATTTGCAACCAAAGGGGGGATGAACTTGAAAATGTTATCAAGCCGGTAGGAGAGATTGTTAAAGAAAGTTATGCAGGCATATTGAGTTTGACAATAAATAATAAGCTTTCAAGGCATAGAAATTGAGCAGTATTTGTAGCAGATTTGTTCGAATTTCTTATTTGAAAAATCGTTGGTTAAATAGTACTTTTTCTTGACAAGACGCGTTTGTACTCATGTTTTAGCGTGTTTTTTTGTAAAAATACCTCATCGGGTGTTGTAGCTGTAATTCTATTTCTTTTATGGAGAATCTTAGTATGAGCAAGAGGATTTCGAAATAGAATCAAAACAGAATCAGATGGAGCCCTGATGGTATTTTTGCAGTTTGAAAAGCGAGTGAGAAAGCTGGTTGTTGCAACAAAAAAAGCCAGGAATCTGTGATTCCTGGCTTTTGGCACTACGCTCTCATACTATAAACCCCTTAGTGAAGATGGTAAGACCGGCAATTGTGACAGATAAAAAATGTACCCCGGAAACCAGGGTGCATTTCAACGGATACTGTCATAAACTGCCATCTAAATATTGACTTGATTCAGGCCGCGAACGTTGCAGGCCGCTAATTTGCTATTTTTCTTCTGTCTGTCTCAGTTTCAGACGGTTTGCCAATTTTACAATCATGAAAATAACCCATGCAATGATCAGGAATTGAATTAGTACCTGGATGAAGTTTCCATATTTAATGGCTACCTCCGGAGTGTCTCCAACGGCCTGTTTAAGCACAATCTTCAACTGGGTGAAGTCTACACCTCCGATGACCAATCCAAGAATCGGATTGATGATGTCTTCCACGAGAGAGGTAGTGATTTTGCCAAATGCAGCACCAATTACGACACCGACGGCCAGGTCAAGCACATTGCCCTGTGCAATGAATGTTTTAAATTCTTTAAGCATAAATAGCTAGGGTAAAAGTTTAATTATAAGGTGAATAAAAATCCGATACTGAGCGCCTGAGCAAACTGAACTCGGTTGCTTTGGTCATCATCGTAAACCAATATCGCGCCAAGGTTAGCATTAACATACTTATTAATTTTTGCAGTCAATTGGGCATCTAACCGGTTATCAATATTTAATGGGTGCTTGATACTTGAAAACATTAAATACCGGAACTTAAGGTTTACATCTTTGGCAATATCTTTATCAAAATTGGCCACCAACTGAATCAGTGCGACCTCTGTTCGAATGGACTTGCCGATAGGCACGCCGTAGTTTTTCTGGTCGGGTGTGTTGACATAAAGTTTTTTGTCGGCAACGATTGTTTGCCGCAATGCGCCGGGAGCAAGGTCGACAAAGAAGTACGAAACTGGTCGGTACTCTATACCGATTGCTTCTGTCAGGTATGCGGGCGAGAAAATCCCTGATACTTTCTTTCTATAATCAGCAGAATCAGGAGATGAGTGGTAGGTATACCCGGCTCCGAACTGGGATAAAAAATTGATATTGGCAAAAAGGCTCCATTTCTCCGACAGCTCGCGATTGTATTTGGTGTCAAAGAAAATACGGTCCACATTTTTCCGGGCTTGCTGTCCTTTGTTTCGCACGATACCATACTGTGACTGGAAATCGTTGCGCCACGCATTTTTTCCTTTTCTGTGTTCGTGTAAAAAATTAAAGAATAGCCCCAACGCCAGAGAGTTGACCCCGCCGCCAGTCCAATTGGAGCTAAATGAGCCTTGATTGATATTTGCTCCAAATTCTACTTTTTTCCACGTAGTGTCATTGGATGGCTTCAACTTGCCGGCAGTGAGCGAATTGGTTAAATCTACCTTATTCTGCGCATGAGCTGACGGCTGAAAAGCAAAGGCGGAAGCCATACCGGCAAGCAAAATCCCTCTTTTTAAAATCTTCATACCTTAGTTATATGTGTAAATACTTTTGCTTTTACTGAAAGCGCCTGCAAGAGCAAAAGGGTGTGTTGGATGAATACAAATCTAGATACCGTTGTTGAGTACAGGGTGGGAAAATCGTACGGGAATACTGGGAAAATCTGCAATATCTGGCTGTATGGCTTGGTGAGCTGTATGAATCGCCGCCGACACACGCTAAATTGACATCACTTTTCACCGATCGGTCTGTGTTCACTTTATAAACTTCATATCTTATGACTAACCTTCTTACCTCTATTTTAATCGGTGCGCTTGCAGGTTGGCTGGCGGACAAAGTATTCGCCAGGTTTTCGTTTTCTCTGTGGATTCAGATTCTGCTGGGAATCGTTGGGGGATTTGTTGGAGGTTGGGTATTGGGCAACGATCTGGAACTGGTACTGGGGCTGCCATCTATTGTTTCAAGGGTGATTACTTCTTTCATCGGAGCACTTATCGTATTAGGTTTGGCAGCTCTGATTAAGGGCAAAAAACAGCCTTGATATTGATGAATTGTCCGGTGAATTTTTTCCGGACAATAGCGTTTTGAATGCATTTAATTTCATCTCTAAATATTTTACAAACTATGGGTTTATTATCTTTTATTAAAGGTGTAGGAGAAAAGGTGTTTAAAAAAGAAGAGGTCGCTGCGGCTCCAACCCCCGAGGCTGCCGAGCCGTTGAAGGCAAGTGCGCTGCTGGCGCATGTTAAGTCCTTAGGGCTTGCTTACAATACGCTTTCTGTTACGACTTCCGGTGAGACCGTCAAGCTTGAAGGAGAGGTTGCCCGTCAGGAGGATGCAGAGAAAATAGCTTTGGCAGTCGGCAACGTGGAAGGTGTCGAGTCGGTAGATAATCGCCTTACAGTTGCTACACCGGCTCCTGAGGCCAGGTATCATACAGTTAAATCAGGTGATACGCTTTCGAAGATTGCTTTGGCGATGTATGGCGATATGATGAAATATCCCGTGATTTTTGAAGCCAATAAACCCATGTTGAAGGATCCGGATTTGATTTATCCCGGACAGGTACTGCGTATTCCTGCGTTGTAGGCCGCATTCGTGGTATATTGAAAGTGCCATCCGCAAAAGTGTGGGTGGCACCTTTCTTTTAGGAATCAGGCAGGTGTTAGCGCACCCGTGAGTAGGGGATCTTTTGATTTTCACCGGAAGCCAGATAAAGCGATAGGAACTGAGTGTTCAATTTTAGCGCGTTCATCGCTAAGGCCGCCTTTCTTTGTTCTGCTTTTTTTTCGATAAGACGGTCCACAATCGCCCCACTTTTCCATTCATGGCCCCTGGCGGGGTTGCATATCCATTCTTTTACTGCAATCAGCTGATAGATGTACCTGGTGGTTTTTAGAGAAGCGCCGTGGCCGGAACGCGATCTGGCCATTTTGTCTTTTACTAGGCCAGGACCAGTATTAAATGCCATCGCCACTAGCGTCCAGGATCCAAACTCTCTGTATAGCTGGCGAAGATATTTCCCGGCCGCATGGGTAGATTTGATAAGATCTTTGCGGTCGTCTCGCGTCCGGTTAACCGTCAGGCCGAGCGATCGTGCCGTTGAAGGCATCAGTTGCCAGTACCCGGCAGCACCTCGGTGAGAAACTGGGTGCGCCTGCATACCACTTTCGAGCAGCGGGACGTATTTGAAATCCTGGGGAATACCATAGTGATTGAGAATGGATTCAACTACCGGCATTTTTCTATTTGCGGCGGCAGCCAGGCGCCGGATACCGTGGCGATCATATTTTCTGATTATCTCCTGGTAATGTCTCGCTGCCCGAATTTCAGCCAGGGGAATCGCATTTCCACAGAATTCGATCACCAAAAGGTCTGCATCGACGGATAATTTTTTACCCGTGTCAACCTCTTTCTTTATTACTTCTTCAATGGGTAACTTTTCGGACAGCGCTACCAGGAAGGCAGCAAAAACCAATTTGATCATGTGCGTTTTATTAAGTAAAACACGATTTCACTAGCTGCATTGATACGGGCACCGGCCCATGAGGCTTTATAGCAGCCGGATATTCATCTGCCTGATCCACTGGATCAAGCCCCCAAGTCTGGGGTAGGGGGAGGCGGAGTGAATGCCGTTGGCCGGCACGCTCCGTTCTTCCTGCATGGTCGGGTTTAAATTCGATAAAGGCCCGCGCGGAACGGCCGCGTAGGCCTTCTCCTTTTGTTCGGATAGTTGTGAGCTCAATTCAGCGAAGGAAATGTCTCTGAATTGAGCTTTCATCACCTCTGCTAAAATGAAAGCAACCACACTTAGTATCGCCATGGAAGAATGTCGGGCAATACCAATTTGAGAAGACAGGGCATTTCTTACATGCTCTACCTTTTCTGCATATAGCGTTTCGAGTATTTTAGCCCCTGTCACAGTCCGGTGTAGATATTGGTCGTATTGGCCTTCATTCCTTGCGTAGGGCAGATAAATATCTGGGGCCTCCCAAATGGAGCTGACTTTGTGTGCTCCGGACTTGTTTAGGGATTTTTCAATCATATCTATCATCAAAACAGGCAGTGCGCTGTACATGGCGCCACGGATGTAGCCCTCTGTTTCTCCCGTGTGTGTCGCAATCTCAGCAATAG
>CABHOV010000107.1 GCA_902168185.1 uncultured Bacteroides sp. | reverse complement strand
GAGCTATTTCGCCCATCCCGATAATACCGTCGCCAATGTGCTTTACTTCGGCTGGCCATCGTACGGCTGGCGCAAGAAGGCCGACGACCGTTCGATCGGCTACGGCGAGCAGTTCACGCGAAACGGCTTGTTTGAATACTTTGAAGTGCTCTCTCGAAAGCTGAAAGAAGCTGGAAAAACGTTGAATCTGGTGGTACATTCATTCGGACATCAGCTGCTGAACGGCATGATCAACCCCGGCGAAGGCCACAGCATCCCGACCGGCATATTCGAGAACATATTCCTCATGGCCTCGGACGTGACGCACCTGGCCGTTCAAAAAGGTGGCGTGCAGCTGAGAAATATGCGCAGAAAATTCAAAGGACCACATTTTCACTACAACTACGCCCCGTTGAAACAGCTCGGCAAGCACGTCCATATTTACTACGACCCGAGCGATTACCTGTTGTACGTCAGCTCCAAACAGTTCAACCTCAACGCAAATACCGCGGAGTTCAATCCCCGCCCCGACGCCGATGGCCTTACCACCGATTTCCGGAACCTGGGCACCTACGGCGACCAGATTTTCAAAAACGACCCCAGCCTGGAACTCGAAGAAGGCTTCAATTTCTATAATGTGCTGGATATCATCAAGGAAAGCACCGATCCGCAGCCCGATCCGCTATTCTATGGCTTCATCGACAACTACGATTCCGCCATGGCCAAAGCCCGTGACGGCGATTACAGCGGCATTAACCTGCTGAAAACATTCTGGGACCGACATTACCTCATGACCCATCACGCGTACCTGTTCAGTTGCCGGCCCGTGGTCGCGCACGTACTGCAAAGGCTCGCAGGCGTACCTGTGGAGCCACGCATACCTGAGGAGGAAGCGCCTATTGTGTAGTGGGTTGTGTATGTCAGCCTGAGCGGAGTCGAAGGCCGTTGCACTGACGGCCTTCGACTCCGCTCAGGCTGACAGCTTATACGTTGAGCACAACCTCACCGCTGAACCGGCAACCAGATCTCCTTCACCGGCTCCTTACCGGACGATAATTCGACCAGCGACAGTAAATATTCATTTTCGGGCTGTCCACTTTCCTTTACCAGGTGTTGAAACGCTGCTTGCGCTGCGGGGAAGGCCGCTGTGAGATCGAGCTTCCAAACGCCCTTCTCCTTATTAAACTCAAATGCGAGCGGTGTCTTTTGCCCGCGCACCAGCAATTCGCCCGACGCGAAATTGCCATTCACTTTCACCAGGCCGATCTCGTTGTTGGAATCGTTGCCATATCTAGTTCAAATGCTTCAATACATTACCATCCCAAATGCCTTTGTAGGTCTCATTCAATCCCTCGATTTCGATGCGGAACGTGTGATCCTTCTCATTGTATTGGGACTTGATGACGTTATCGCTTTCGTCCAGGAACTCGTTACCGTAATGAAATGGAAGTTCCTCACTCACGAAGCGTGTTCTGATACCGCCATTTTGCATATCAAAAACTGCAATGTGAAAATACTCGGGATAGCCTTTATCGGCGTACATTTCGTTGCCCGTGTCTTGCGATGCCACCATGAAAAGCTGTTTGTGATACACCAAAGGATAGCGGTAATCGAATGTGTGCGGCCGGAAATCAGTGTAATAGCGCTTGCCGTTAATGAGCACGGAATACCAAAGATCGAACGTGAAGCTTTCCTGGCCATCGACTCTTTGGCTATAAACCTGGTTATGAAAAATCGTATCCACAATCGCCAGTGACGGATCAACCAGTTTACCGGCAGTATGAGCGGGGTCAGTCTTTTTCATCGATTTAAACAGCAAAATACCGCCCGGCCGGGGACAGATGAGCGCCAGGTCAGGGCCGGGTTCTTGCACGAATGTCTGTGCCGGAATTTCCGTTTTCACCCCTGCGAGCGCCTTCCCGTCCGTACTTGCGGGCGTATAGGAGCCGTTTTGGATATTAAAATTGAATGGCGCCACAACAAACTTCTGCCCCGACGCGTGAAATGTACCAGCGACGAGAACGGAAATCAGGCAGCATACAAACCGGGCCATCCGGGTGGCCATTAGGTGATGAAAAGTCATTCCATTTCGCTTTAAACAATGCAGCTGCAAGCTAAGCAAGTCTGGCACTTCGCTATTAAAAAGCGATGAAAAAATACCCGAAAACTTGCTTGCGGGCCGGCAAAACCTAAATTTGATCTCCATAAAAACAAACAAAACATGAAAACGACTTTCACCTTTTTGCTCCTGTTCGCGGCCTCGCTTTGCTGGGCGCAGCTTCCCAAACCCGATGAAATTGCCACCTCCAAAGGTCCGCTTAAAATCCAGCCGCTCAACCACGCCACGCTCGCGCTCACGTGGAACGGCAAAACCATCTACGCCGACCCCTACCAGGCCCCCAAAACCTTCGTAGGCATCGCCAAACCCGACCTGATCGTGATCACCGACATCCACGGCGACCATTTCGACCCGGCTTCCCTCGACGCCCTCGACCTGACCAACACCGTGATCGTCGCGCCGCAAGCCGTCGTCGACAAAATGTCTGACGCCCTGAAAGCCAAAACGACCGTCCTCGCCAACGGCGCCACCACCGAAAAGCTCGGCATCTCAATCACCGCCGTCCCGATGTACAACCTCCCCGAAACCGCCGACTCGCGCCACACCAAAGGCCGCGGCAACGGCTACGTCCTCAAAATGGGCGGCAAGTCCGTCTACCTCAGCGGCGACACCTCCGGCATTCCGGAAATGAAGGCATTAAAAAACATCGACGTCGCATTTGTGTGCATGAATTTGCCTTATACGATGGATATTAACGAGGCTGCTACCACTGTGCTGGCATTCAAGCCGAAAGTTGTTTACCCTTACCACTACCGCGGGCAGAATGGGTTTAGTGATACCGAGGCGTTTAAGAAGATGGTGAATGAGAAGGATAAGGGGATTGATGTACGGGTGAGGGATTGGTATACGGTGAAGTGACATCGTGCGTGTGCTTCGACCGCCCGGCGGCCTGCTGCGCCAAGCATAACATCTTGTTCTGAAAGCCATCCAGTGAGCAAAAAGGCGCAGAGCGCCGCAATACTTGTAGCAATGCCGTCAGGCATGTAATATAGGTAGTAGAACAATGGAATAGCGATAATCCAATGCCTTTGGGCATGAAACAACCACGCAAGAGACAAGCACCGCAGGTTTCTGTTGTTGCATCCCTGCCGGGATTATCGATTATCTGTTCCTTTGATCTTCCTACCCATATTACATCGCTACGCGATTTGGCGTAATTGCCCGGCGATAGAGATACCAGCTGAGGCTTGAATTCCGATGGCAAAGAAATCGAACATATGGGGACTCGGAGCCGAAGGCGGTCTACTCTTCAGGGTTCAACGTAATCTCCAATTTATTCCCCAAACACCGCACCGTCACTTCGTCGCCGCATTCAAAACCCGCTTCTTTCAGCCATTTGCCGCAGAGGCGGATTTCGGGCATGATGGCGTACTTGTATACGCGTGGGAGGTATTTGTGGTAGACGGTTAGGCGGCGTTCGGTGTGAGCCGGAGATTTTTTCCTATGTGGCATAGTTTCGTTTTACTTAAACTATATATTAAATAAAATCATAAATATGACCTAAAACAATATTTTTAGAGCTCCTTATCAAATTTCTTTCGCTTGATAAAATTGATAAATAGCGTTAGATAGCATAAAATATGCAATGATCGCTAATTATGCGTCTGAACAGAATCAAGGTAGTCTTGCACGAACAAGGAAAAACGAGTAAAGACCTAGCGCAGGAGTTGAACAAGGCTCAGTCTACTGTGTCTCGATGGTGCACCAATGATTCACAGCCATCGTTGGAGACGCTTTATGAGATTGCGGTTTGGTTGAAGGTGGATGTTGGTGAGTACTGCTAGTTGATTGATTGCGAGGCCGGGTACGTCTTAACTCAATTTTGTATATATTACCTGATGACCTAAAAATGCCTCGTCCCCATGCTCATCAATGCGGATCGTAAATACTGCTACCGGATTTGTAACATTCGAAATTTGCCACACATACTAGAGGCCGGCATTTGCACAAGGAACCATCCTGCTGCCAGCAATGAGTTCCATCCTATCGGGAATCCGGACATCATAGGTGCAAGAGATACAACGCGTGTAAGAATCGATGGCTACGGGAATATCGGGGAATACGTCCCATTCTATTTCACTCCGCGATCTATTATGCTATATAATATTGTCACAGGATATTGGGCTCCGCTTGTTCCGAAGCTTGAAAGAGAAGAAATACTGATCATACGTTCAGAAATTGCCATTTTAAGCCGGAACTCTCGTTTCTTCTTTACCGATGGACAGGCAAATACGGCATATTCGAATCATCACAATGATCTGAGAGATTTGGATAAAATTGATTGGGAAAGTATTCAGCAAAGCAATTTCCAGAAATCCGACTTGGACACCGACCGCCCCAGAAGATACCAGGCAGAATTTCTTGTCCATTCACATGTACCATTAGAATCGATAGAATCTTTCCTTGTTTACAACAAAAATGCAAAAGCTTTTGTTAGTGCAGAGTTGAAGTCGACTGGCTTAAATATTGCAGTTACGGCCGCACCAATATGTTTTTTTCCTTAATTCGCTTATGATACGATTTTCAGTCGGAGATTTGCTCCAAGCCAAAACGGAAGCGCTGGTAAACACCGTCAACACTGTCGGGGTGATGGGGAAAGGCATAGCGCTGCAATTCAAAGAGGCATTTCCGCATAACTACAAGATGTATGCGGACACGTGCAAACGCCATGAACTCGCTCCCGGAAAGCTCCTCGCTGTTTGGGACAACAATTTGCTTCTGGGAAAACGACTGATCATCAACTTCCCAACGAAAACGCATTGGAGAAAGCCTTCTGAATATTCATTTGTAGAGGATGGACTTGTCGCCTTGCGGGAGCTCATTGCGGAAGAAAAAATTTCAAGCATCGCTCTTCCGCCTCTGGGTTGCGGGAATGGCGGGCTGGATTGGAATGTCGTCAGACCCATGATTGAAGAACATCTAAAAGGGCTCGACTCAGAAATCGTGGTCTTTGAACCCAATGACCATATCAAGGCGACCTTACAAAAGCAGGCTACCACCAAAGCCGCGAAGCTAACTCCCGCCCGCGCCCAGCTATTATATGCATTATTCGCCTACGAAAGCATGGGCGAGCACAGTAGTCTTTTCGCTGCCAACAAGCTAGCCTATTTTTATCAGCGACTTGGGCAACCATTGCAGCTAACCTTCACTGCGCAACATTATGGCCCGTATGCAATTGGTGTCGAAAAGGTTCTCTATGCACTCAATGGTGTGTATCTGAAAGGATTGGAGCAAGGTGAGGCCAAAGCTTTTGAGCCGCTAATGCTCAACTACGAAAAGTGGCAGGAAGTGAATGATTACATCAACAGCGAGCTCAGCCCCGAAGCAAAAGCGATCAACCAAAAGCTCGTGGCATTAATTGACGGGTTCAGTTCGGACCTATCGCTGGAAATACTGGCCACTACCGATTTCATCGTTCAAAACAATCCGGAATTCGGCATTGACGAAATTATGGGACAGATACAATCTTGGAGCAACAGGAAAAGTGAGTTGATTAAGAGAGAGTATGTTGAGATTGCTTTAAAACAATTACAAGCATACAGAGAATTGATTTAGATTGGATGCGGTATGCGGGCACTTTGCTTTGCCAAGTAATACGATCGACTTTTGCTCATAAACACTCCAAATTCAAGATTCACAACATTAAATTAAATTCTCGGAAACAAAGTTATCGGGGAGATATTCAGCATATTTGCTCCTGAGATACTCTAAATTCTTATCGTTATCAAGAAGGTTTAGGTTTAACTTATCTTTTATAAACTCGTACCTTGTCCGTGCCTCACTTAAAATGTGACCCCACGGCAAAACAAAGACATCGTAATGATCAGTTGCGACTACATGCCCATATTCGCGATTAACTTGTTCCAATTCCGACTCTATGTCACCCTTCACATTTTTCGTAACCAGTAAAAATTTCCACTTCGTTTTTTCTTTGGGAAAACGTGGATCCTTGATTACTCGGGAAGCATAAGTCTTGATTTGTGATAACTCCTCTGGACCAGCATCTACCGACGGCTTCTTTAACTCAATTACGAGGTTAGTCTTATGGCCTGGTATTCCTTGTGGGAATTGCCTCCATAAGCATACGTCAGGAATGATCTGCAAATCTTTGTTATCGAAGTTCTCTACAATTTCATTGAAGTCTTCTCGGCCCAAATGCCTCAAATACTCTTTTAGAACATTCTTTAATGTCACATCATCTACGCCATAAGTATATTCGTCGCCAAAAAGCCACGTTTCATTTACAACGATTTTATGCAGATGCCTGCGTTCTAGAATATTCTTACTCAAATCCCTGTTATGTATAAGTTCCTCTAAACCATTTATAAATTTCAACCTGTTCCCGATCTCTGTCATGGTATCGATAATATTTGACAAAGATGTCTCCTCCAAAATTTCAACTAATTCCTCTCTTTTAGTCTTTGGAAGATCGATCACCTCAGTCAAGATACGCTGAATGGATGAGGAATCCTTTTCGAGCGCCTCCTTAATAAGCGCCAACGTTAATCTTTTGCTACGATCATCTTGCGCTTCAAATTCAGGCAAAATTCATTTATTTGTAAAGCGACAATGTCGAATACCTGTCGTTTACTTTCCTCCACAACACTATCTGCTTGACCATTATATGGATAGATATTTTTCTTTTTCAAATCCTTGATGAATTCTAGTGAGAAGTAGTGCATTCGTCTTCTTACATAGGCACGGCCAAATTTCTTAGCTTCGTTTAATGCCGCTTGCAGCACGTCGTCAAATTCTTGAATATCAATTTGGTTATCTCTATGTAGCGCATCGATATAAGCCGACTCAACGAAGATAGAAATTGGTATACTTGTACGAATCCCCAAATTAATTTCTCTGAAAGGAATACCTTTTGTGTTGCATAAGTACATCCTCCTCCTAATGTCAAAGCTCCATTCGAAAACTCTTATTTTAAATCGATATGTCAGATCGCCCTTTTCTGTCAAGAAGTCTACCTCATCCTTCTCCTTAATCAAGGATTCAAATTTTAGTCTATTGCCGTTGATGAATATAGAGAAAGTTGGATAATTCAACCAATAAGAAGCAAATTTCTGGGCAAGTTCCCTTCGGTTCTTTAAATTAAATGCCTGTGTCGCATTTTCATTATTTACATTCAAAATTAATACTGAAAATCCGGTAGGAGCGTCTGATTCAAGCTCCTCCAAATCACTAAAATGGGAGTTGGAGAGATTATTCCGGTCAATAACAATCGAAAAAAATCTAGTTACATCTCCTTCCTTGTAAGTACTGGTAAATTTAACCAAGTTACCTAATGCCAAAGCCTTATACCGGCCTTTACCTTCTTTTCCATGATACTGTCTTCCCGATGGGCTCGCGCTTCTATGCTTTTTTTCTGACCCGCCTAACCGCGCAAAGACTAATTTTGCTTTCTCATAGTGTATCCCCAACCCGTCATCAACCACTTTAATACTATCAAGTCCGAGTTCGTTCTCGGAAAACTCAATAAAGATGTTGTTTGAGTCGGCATCAAGTGAATTCCAAATTAGTTCAGAAATCGCAGTAATTCCATTCGCTTTCGTCAGCGACTCAATATGATCTTTTTCTACACCAACATCTACAACGGTAGGCATGATTTCATTCAACTGTTTATTTATTTAATACCATATAAAGGACCGACAAATCACTTTACTACTCAAAAACTCATGTCCATTGTCAATTACTTTGAGCTCTGAGAATGAAGTCAATATTGAAACGTCCGAAAGTACGTCAGTTTGATTCTGGCTTAGTTTTCCAACTAAAAATTAAAAGTAAAGTAACCCT
>CABHOV010000106.1 GCA_902168185.1 uncultured Bacteroides sp. | reverse complement strand
GTGGTGAAGCCCGCCGAGCAGACGCCTACGTCTATTATGGTATTAATGGAGCTGATTGGAGACATTCTTCCTCCGGGCGTGCTCAATATTGTAACCGGCTTTGGTGTGGAAGCTGGCAAACCGCTCGCATCGTCGCCGCGCGTGGCTAAGGTCGCGTTTACGGGTGAAACCACTACTGGACGGCTTATTATGCAGTACGCTTCCGATAACCTCGTGCCGGTGACGATGGAGTTGGGCGGTAAATCGCCGAATATTTTCTTCCCGTCGGTAATGGATGCCGACGATGAGTTTTTGGATAAAGCCATCGAAGGCGCCGTCCTCTTTGCATTGAACCAGGGTGAGGTTTGCACCTGCCCATCGCGCATGCTGGTGCATGAAAGCATTTACGACAAATTTATCGAAAAGGTAATCCAACGCACTGAGGCGATCAAAATGGGCCATCCGCTGGATGGCACCACGATGATGGGTGCTCAGGCGTCCAACGATCAGTACGAGAAGATTCTGTCCTACCTTAAAATAGGGAAGGAAGAAGGAGCGGAAGTGCTCACCGGCGGCGATGCGCAGACTTTCGAGAACGGCATTTCGGGCGGCTATTACATTCAGCCTACCATTTTCAAAGGCCATAACAAAATGCGGATCTTCCAGGAAGAGATTTTCGGCCCGGTCGTGTGTGTGACTACTTTTAAGACGACCGAAGAAGCCATTGCCATCGCGAACGATACACTGTACGGTTTGGGCGCGGGCGTATGGACGCGCGACGCGCACGAGCTTTACCAGGTACCACGGGCGATCCAGGCGGGTAGGGTGTGGGTGAACAATTACCACGCCTATCCCGCCCACGCTCCGTTCGGCGGTTATAAAAAATCGGGTTTTGGTAGGGAGAACCACAAAATGATGCTGGGCTACTACCGCCAGACCAAAAACATGCTGATTTCATACGATAAGAACAAGCTGGGATTTTTCTGAGGATGTTATGACCGAGCGCGTTCTGATTACGCCCGAAGCCGCGAAAGTTGTAGACCGGCTTCGGGAATCGCACGGGGAGCTGATGTTTCATCAGAGTGGAGGTTGTTGCGACGGCTCGCAGCCTATGAGTTTCCCAAAAGGAGAGTTCCGCGTGTCGGATAGCGATGTGCTGTTGGGGGAAATTGCGGGCTGCGGGTTCTACATGAGCCGCGATCAGTTTGAGTATTGGCAGCATACGCAGCTGACGATCGATGTCGTGCCCGGCAGGGGTGCGAGCTTCTCTTTGGAGATACCGCTGGGTGTGCGTTTTATCACCCGTTCAAGACTTTACACACCCGAGGAAGGCAGCGATCTGACGGCAGTCGACGTCTGAAAACCGCATTATTGTAAGAAGGTGTGAGGCCTGCGTGTAGTGAATCTTTTACACGATGGTTTCGTACCTTTCTTGTCGTTTTAGCACTTATTGGTTATATTTGTTCAAATCGAGCGGTTTGCTGACTGGGAAAATCAAGGTCAGCTGTATCTATAACACGTCTGTAAATCAACGGATTTGCCGATATTAAAAGCTGAATTTTGAATTTCAACGAATTTGAACTCCACGAAGACGTTCTGAACGCCGTGGATTCTATGAACTACCAACAGGCAACGCCTATCCAGGAGCAGGCTATACCACACATTCTCAGCGGCAAAGACCTGCTTGCTTGCGCACAGACGGGAACCGGCAAGACTGCCGCATACCTGATTCCCATTCTCGACAAAGTGGCCCATGAGGCCAATGAGCATACCGGTGCACTCATTTTGGTGCCAACCCGTGAGCTTGCGGTGCAGATCGACCAGCAAATCCAGGGTTTGGGCTATTTTGTGGGCGCTACCAGCATTGCAGTATATGGCGGTAACAAAGGTCCCGAGTGGGACCAGCAGAAAAAAGCATTGACCCAAGGTGCCGATATTATCATTGCTACCCCAGGCCGGCTCATCGCGCATTTGCAGCTGGGTTATGTGCATTTCCGCGACTTGCGGCATTTGGTACTCGATGAGGCCGACCGTATGCTGGATATGGGCTTTTTGGGGGATATTCTGAAAATTATGAGCTATCTGCCCAATGAAAGGCAGACACTAATGTTTTCAGCCACCATGCCGCCTAAGATCGGCGACCTGGCCAAACGCATTCTGAAAGATCCCGAGGAGATCAGACTGGCGGTTTCACGCCCGGCTGACCGGATCGACCAGCAGTTTTACCTGGCCAAAGACGAGCAGAAGCTGCCGCTTCTGATGCATCTGCTGAAAGGCGTAGAAAACATCAGCATGGTGCTGTTCACCTCCCGCAAATCCAACGTCGAACCTATCGTGCGCGCATTGCGGAAACTGGGCCTGGGCGCGCATGGAATCTCATCGGATTCGGAGCAAGGCGAGCGTGAAATTGTATTACGCGATTTCAAGAACCGGCAATTTCCGATTCTGGTAGCCACCGACGTGTTGTCCCGCGGCATAGATATTGATAACCTCAGCCATGTAGTGAACTACGATGTTCCCCGCGACCCCGAGGATTACGTGCACCGTATAGGGCGCACGGCACGTGCCGAATCGAAAGGCACCGCCATGACGTTCATCAATGAGCACGATCAGAAATATGTGTTGAAGATCGAAAGGCTTTTTGAGAAGGAATTGGAGAAAAAGTCCGTCACAGCAGAGCTGGGACTGGGCGAGGCTCCCATATTTGAGCCGCCACGTTTTCGTTCCGGAGGGCGTAACAACAACAGGAATAAGAAGAAGAAAAATGGACCGGGAGCTCCTTCCGCGAGAAAACCACATCGCGAAACAAGGCCCCAGGATAGCGTGGAGGCGGTCGCCGCGGCACCAGCCGATGGAGCAGCTGCTGGGAAGCCAAAACGCAGGAACAAGCGGAGGAGACCTAAAAAGGATCAGCCGAAAACCGTAAACCCTACTGAGGTACAGGCCTCTTGATCAGAGTTGGTCAGACGTGAGCATTGTTTGTTTTGCTTATACGTCATGAAAGAACTTAAATTACGTACACTTGGACCGTTTGATAGATTGGATAAGGAATCATAAATTCAGCGTATCCGATCCTCCCATCATTACGATGGAGGGCTTGTTTTCGCTGCTGCTGCTTTTGGTATTGAGCCTGCTTGCGGTATTTTTCCACCTTGTCCGCATCCTCTTCAACTCCCCGGTTGACTTTTCGCTCGATTGGAACCTCTTTCTGAGCTGGATACCGCTTATCATCGCCTTCCTGGCAGATAATCTCACCAAGCGTTTCGGGCATATTCCACTGGTTTTGAGTATTCTCAGCATTGGTTGGCTTGCATTCTTCCCGAATGCGCCTTACATGATAACCGACCTTGCGCACCTGACCGTGGATTACCAGCGCGACCTTACCTGGCACGACATCATCATGCTGTTTTCCTATGCCGAAGTAAGTCTGTTCAATGGTCTGGTGTCGCTTTACTGGATCCACCGCTCCTGGCGCCGGGTATTTAACCGGAAGCCCGCCAACACTTTACTGCTCGTCAGCCTTCCGCTGGCAGGTTTTGGCGTGTACCTGGGGCGTGTTCGGCGTATGAATAGCTGGGATATCATCCATGAGCCCCGGGCTATTATCAATAATCTTTTCGAAAGTCTGCTCGACCGCACCGCCTGGGTGTTCGCTATGGAAATCGGAATGCTGCTTGGAATATTGTACCTCGTGTTGTGGGGGGTAATCAGGTTCCGAATCCGGCATTCGAAGAAGCATAACGAATCCAATTAGTTTGTATCCGGTTGTCGTAGAATTGGTATTTTAAGCCACATCCGTTGGCGACTTTCGACACATTGACCGCCTCTTTTGGGATAAAATTCCCCGCTTTTAAATTTGAGAATGGATCCCTTAGAAATTTTATTTCAATGCGAGCACCTTGTCGCTATCAATAAGCCCAACGGTCTGCTAGTTCACCGCTCGCCCATCGCCAGGGATGCAGATGAGTTTGCCGTGCAACTGCTGCGTGATCAACTAGGACGAAAAGTATATCCTGTTCACCGCCTCGACCGTAAAACTTCCGGCGTGCTGCTATTCGCGCTGGACGAAGCCACCAACAGCGAAATGCAGCGGAAATTCATGGACGGGGAGATTACCAAAATTTATCACGCGATCGTGCGAGGCTACACGCCGGACGAGGGCACGATCGACTACCCTTTAAAACGGGACGATGGTGTAATCCAGGAAGCGCTAACCTACTTCAAAACATTAATGCGCAGCGAGGTTCCTTTTGCCATTGGAAAACACCCGACCTCTCGTTATTCGCTCGTACAGTTAAACCCGGCCACTGGGAGAATGCATCAGCTTCGGAAGCACATGGCGCATATCCTGCACCCGATCATCGGTGACCGGCCGCATGGGTGTAACAAGCAGAACCGGTTTTTCAAAAATGAATTGGGAATTAGTGAGATGATGCTTCATGCTGTAAGTGTCGAATTTACCCACCCGGTATTTGAGCAGGAGCAAATAATAAAGGTAAAAGCTCCACATCAATTTGGATTTCGAAATCTTCTTGAAATTTTGAAATTTAACAACTGTTCCAGTTCTGGTATGTGACTTTTGTAATCTACTCCTAGGAATTTCGACCATAATTTCAGTTAAGGCAAGGTTTACTAGCTTCCGCGTCCAAATGCTTTAGCTTTTTACAATTGAAATTTAGACAACAGGGCGCTCTCGGTAGGTCAAGGCTGTTTTTTCTCTGGATTTAAATAGACGCACTTGTCATTTTATTTCCAACTGATCGCTCGATTGTGCGTTTGTCGAGCGCTTACCCTTTTAGGGCATTTTGATCCGGATTTTTAGATCCCTTATTGTGCGAGTCTGATGCTCGCAGATTTATTTACACTCTGATCGCTTTTGATGGTTTCTCCATCATGGTATAGGAATTTTGATGCTAGCAGGCTCATTCTATGTTTTTTGACTCTTTGAATGATAGTAGTCAGTGGACGACAGTTGAGGCTGTACAAATCTGAAATTGCATTAGGTACAAGTTCACTTCATATGGATTCAGCTAATATCCAAGGCTAACATCGCCTGGCGGGCTAGGTAGTTTGAGCGACAAGTATAAGGTGCTAATCAAATATATGTTAGTGTATTATGCCTTGCCGGCCCACTTCAAGTGCGGTTTCCTAGATTGGCGCGATAACCGTTTTCAGACTAATCTCGAATGCGTTTGACATTAATTCATCCCTCTTCTGCCAAGAGGTCCGCTCAGCGATCCAATTGCGTAGCCAATACACCCTCAGTTCGGATCAAACAAGAAATCTTGTCCATTATTTCCAATACGTCAGGTTCTTTCCTTTTGCATCAGCTGGATATATTCGGCTGACTGTGGTTAACGCCTAGAATACACGCTTTCCATACAATGTATTTGAGGGGGGGGGAGGCTGAAAAGAAATATTTGTAGAATTACTTTGCGTATTTTGTAGATAAGTATTAATTTTGGAAAGGCTTAAAGTGATATGCCGCGGTTCGCGAGAATGATATGTGAAGTAGTTATGAACATCGAAACTTACCTATATCTAAGGCAGTTTTTCTTATCCTCACAAACGAACCCTGATTAGACGGGTTCGGCAAATTTTAAATCCCAAATAAGAGTTGGTAAAGGAACAGATCTAAACCATTTGACTATTCCTAAAAGATATTTTAGGTGTAGCAATTAATGTTTGCGACATTACAACAACAACAACAACAACCGAATTTTAGCGGATTAAGCAATTTGTTGAAATATCACGACTCAAATAGATGGTCAAGAGGAGTATTGATATCTTTTGTCAGACTAGTATAGATAGAAAGATGATTATTGAAGTGACAATATAAGATAGATTTTGACGAGAGACCATATGATAATTATTGGATGGAAGTTATGAAAAAACTGTACAGCGTTTCATTATCGATGCTTTTCTTTTTTTTGGCAACGTGCTTAGCGTTGGGTCAGAGGGCGATAATAAAAACTGCGAGAACGCCAATTCCGGGTATTGTTAGTTTTTCGGAGAATTCTAGCGGGCTAACTTTTAATGATAGTGTTTATATCGACGGCTACGTAAAAAAATATGGTAACGACTTCTTTGTTTTTCCGGTAGGGCAAAATGGCATTTATCGGCCATTTGCAGCGGGGGCAGACGAAACGTCGGGTGCTTACTTTCGGCAAAGTCCGAGTCAAACAGATTTACCTGTCGGAGAGCCAGTTTCGAACTCGAGCAAAGAAGAAATTATTCGTAGTGTTAGTGACAGCGAATACTGGGATATTAATGGGCAGAATGCCAGCAAGATCACTTTAACCTGGGACCTATCAAGTAAAATAGCAGAGTTAACCGGTAATGATTTAGGTCTATTAGGTATTGTAGGATGGAACAATCTGAGTTCGCGTTGGGAAAGCATTGTCGCTAGTATAGATCAAACTTCGGTATTTGGGAAGCAGTCAAATTTAAGTTCCGGCTCTATTACGACTATTGAGGCGTTGGTGCCCGATAAATATAGTCTATACGCTTTGGGTGCTCTCAATTCGGCCCCCAATTCATCGAGCTATAGAGGCTCTCTTGAAACAGTTTCTTGTATAACGATTGAGGGGTGGGTTTGGGACAGCAGCTACCCTAACGCCGATATCACAGTAGAACTCTTCGAGGGAAATACTGTTTACGCCACCGGTAAGGCAAATATTTATCGTGACGATTTGAAAGCCGCGGGCATTGGAACCGGGAATTATGGTTTTAGTATTCAGACTCCGTCTGCGTTGCTGAGTGATGGAGTCACACATCAATTAAATGTTAGAGTAAAAGGGAAAGATTTTCTAGTCGGTGAATTCCCAAGGCTTTTGAATTGCGCTATTGAGGGTAAAATAGATCAATTTGACTGTTATTCTATCATTGGATGGGCGTGGGATGGGAATAACCCCGCTTCGGAACTTAACATTGAAATATTAGATGGTGACGAAGTCATTATCTCTACTACCGCCAATCTTTTCAGAGAAGAATTAAAAACAGCGGGTTACGGTACTGGGAAATATGGTTTTAGGATTGATACTCCTGCATCGATCAAGGATGGCAAAGCGCACCAGCTCAGTGTGCGGGTCAAGGGAAGCAATTATGTGCTTGGAAATTCCCCTCGCAGTTTGACCTGTGCGGCTAATGCCTACTATGGGAATTTTGAGTTGGCGGACTGCAATGCGATAGGCGGATGGGTGTGGGATAAGTTTAATCCGGACGCAGTGCTAACGGTTGAAATAATGGAAGGTAGTACTGTTTTGGCGACTGCCGAAGCCAGCACATACAAAGAATATGTCAAAACAGCGGGTTATGGTACTGGGAAATACGGTTTTAGGATTGATACTCCTGCATCGATCAAGGATGGCAAAGCGCACCAGCTCAGTGTGCGGGTCAAGGGAAGCAATTATGTGCTTGGAAATTCCCCTCGCAGTTTGACCTGTGCGGCTAATGCTCGACAATTTGCATCAAATCTGGAAGGGGCTGATGCTAAGTTGGGAGATCATGTGGAACTGATTTTAGCTCCCAACCCGACCAAGGATAAATTATCAGTAAGATTCTTTTTGGAAAAAGGTGCCATTGCAGAATTAACAATTAGCGATATCTTGGGCAACATGCTTTTGAGTGCAAAGGCTCTAGGCTACGGAGATAATATAGAGCAGACATTTGACCTCAGTAGGCACGCGGACGGAGTGTACATTTTCAAACTCGATACCCGGGAAAGACTAGAAGTGAAACGATTTATATTGCTTAAATAGTGGAGGTGTCTACCGGTGTATCGTTTTGGATTAGCTGACGTGGTTCCGTTTCGGTTTATACTTTCGCGGGTTGTAAATATTTAAAGACACTATCAAAAACTGTGTAAGTGAAAAATCGGGGTTAACAATCCAGTCATGGTCGGAAGAAATTCCGGCCATTTTTTATGTCTTAAAAAACAGGTCGGGGTTTCCGCCACAGTGAACTACGATTAATGCAATGGCCCGAACTATCGCATTAACTGTGATGGCTCATAACATTCGCTACACCTGCCAACGTTTCTGTTTTCTTCAAAAAGTCATAATGTCGTCATCGAAGTATGTAAGGAAGTCGTTAAATTAATGATCATTTTTTCTCGCAATCCCTCTCATGGTTACCGAGGGTTGTGAGAAAAAATGAGATGCTGCGGATCCAAACTATCTCAACAATGGCCAGTGGAAATCTGAAGGTAGAAGCCCGGGAAAAATGGGTTATGCTTTACAAGCAGTTAGGGAATATTTAGGTAGTCGCCCGCAGATGCGGGATTGCCCGATCTACCTTACAGCGGTGGATAAGCAGGCAAGGTGAAGAGAAATTTTTCGACCGTTCTAATCGCCCTAACCGGTTGGGGCGACAAAAGTATCGTCCTGAAGATGAGGCCCTCGTGTTTAAGGTACGAGATGAATTCAAATATGGGAAGCTTAGGATTTGCTCTCATCTTCTCAGGGTACATGATCTGAAAATTTCCACTTCTACCATCGCAAGGATACTCAAAAGGAATTCTGTGGTACCTATTCGTCGATTCAGGAAAAATAGCCCGCCAATCCGATACGCCAAACTTATTCCTGGTGAACGTGTACAATTAGATGTTTGTAAAATCAGGGCCGGTCTATATCAATACACAGCAGTCGATGATTGCACGCGACTCCGGGTGCTCAGACTCTATAAACGTCGGTCGGCAGCCAGTTCAATCGATTTTTTAGACAAACTTATTGAAGAGTTCCATTACCCGGTGCAACGCATTCAGACGGACAGAGGACAGGAATTCTTTGCAGTGGCATTTCAACAGAAGCTGATGGATTATAGCATCAAGTTTCGGCCAATAAAGCCACGATCACCACATCTTAATGGCAAAGTCGAAAGAAGCCAGCAGACGGACCTCCTAGAATTTTATTCAACAGTTGATCGACGAGATTCCAACCTGGACGACAAACTGGCTCAATGGCAATTTCACTACAATTACTTTCGCCCTCACAGTTTGTTAGGCGGAAAGACCCCGATAGAATTTGCCACCGAGCAGTCTGCCAAAGCTCCTTTCTGGGACGAGGTAGAAGCCGCATATGACCAGACAAAAGAACGGATTAGAGAACAAGCCTACTGGCGAGACCTACGGATGGCAAAGCTGGTAATGACAAGCAAAACGTAGTTTTGTCCTACATCTTGCCAACTTTTAGATGTAGCGGAACTGTAGAGCCACTGTCTCTTATACACATCTCCGAGCCCACGAGACAGGCAGAAATCTCGTATGCCGTCTTCTGCTTGAAAAAAAAA
>CABHOV010000105.1 GCA_902168185.1 uncultured Bacteroides sp. | reverse complement strand
GCCGGCAAAATCAAGCCAATATTGATTTAGCGGCAAGTAAGCCCTTAATACTAGCTGACCAATTTCTATTGGATTTGTTTGCAGAAGTAAAACATTATTTCGATTGCTACGAAGTCAGTGCCGTCAGAACGCTTAGCACGCTTCTAATGGACCATGTACGGAGTGAATCAGAAAACCTCCCTGACAACATGGAAGACGTGAAGCACCTTATCTCCGACATGGATCGAGACGTAACGTATGTTAGCTCGACCATAGCGCTTATCTCAGAATTACATATGCATTGGGAAATGGTCGAGGCGAATCATCAGCGTGCATCAACCAATCCTGCAAGTATCTTCTATAAACCTGAAACAGCTCTGTCAAAATGAAAAAGCCAGCGATAAAGAATCAGAAGTCTGTCTCCAAATGGTACGATGAGGAGCACTCCGCATTAACTCTTCAAAAAAGAGCTATCTGCATGGCTATTGATGAATTCACGGATTTCGCCAACGCTGCCGATGTCACCGAGCACCTGCATGAATTGCTAAGTGAGTGGCTCACAAATCCGGACAATAAAAACGCAAGCGCTGTCGAGATCACCAATACCGTTTATATGACCACCCGGATAATGGCATTTATGTCCATGGTGCTAAGCGAATGGGAAACTATGCGATACATTGTTCTACGAGATAAAGGGATCGAATCATGAAAAAGGGAGAATTTAAATCCGCCTCTGCCGCTGAGGTCGCTGCTGCTATCGCTGCCAGATCCAAAGATGGGTCATTTGGAGATCTTGTAAAATACATCGATAAGAAGCTCGCGAGACAACTTGTAAAGTGATTATGGCCATAATGGCCCCATTAGAACTGATATCCGGGAGGGGAAAACACGCACCTCCCGCGGTTTAAAAGCTAACTCGAAAACTGCGCAGCCATTCGTCAATGTCCGATTTCCGGTACCAAATGCATTTTGCTCGCTTGTGAAAAGGTATCTCCCGTTTCTGTTTGATCAGGTCCAGCTGTTTCCGGGAGATCCGCAGGTATTCGGCCGCCTCATCGCTGTTCATAATGACATCCGGTAATTCTTTGACCTGGCTTTTCCTGATCACCTCTTTCAATTCGGCGATCTGCTTGCTAAGTTTCCCTATCTGGCTCACCAACCTGGTTAAATCCAGGTCGCGTGGTCTCGGCGTACTATCTTTCATGACCTTTACCTAGGTTAGCAGTACCACCTGAAACCCTGTGCTCGTCCAACCACTTATCCAAGTCAGCTTTCCGGTACCGGACGATTGTTCCGTACTGAGAGTATGGGATTTCTTTCTTCTCCTTCAACACCTGCAGGTACCTCCACGAAATTTTAAGGTACCTGGCCGCCTCCTTGCTGTCGAGAACCTCACAGAATATGTCAACAAACCCCTTATCGCGAGTTAGTTGAATTAGCAGATCTATTTTTTCACCTAAGGCCGCCGCCACTGGACATTCAATATCCATTTTCATAATACTTCAGCTTTATTCTGATTTAGCTAGGGGTTTATCTGGGTGAGATACGATGCTCTTCCATCCACCGGTCCGGGTCCACCCGCCGATACCGGACAATCTTTCCATGTTGAGAATAGGCGATCTCTCTATTCTCCTTCAAAGTACATAGGTACCGCCGATTGATTTTCAAGTATCGACAGGCCTCCTCTGTGTTTAGGATTTCACAGAAGACGTCTTTCTGAGTTTGATCCCTAAGCGCCTTCGATAATAAATCAAACTTTGCTCCTAATTCTGAGACTTCTGGTAGTTGAATTGTCATTTGCATACTTTATCACGGTTTTTTGTGTGCAATTAAACGTCAATAAACCGATAAAGTATATTTACACTCGATTGTTAACAATTTGATTATGAGCAATATATTAAATGATATTATTTTTCCCAAAGGCGGGCTACACCATTCTCTCATCACTTGGGTTGGAGGTTGTGCTGCTCGGCCTAAATTTTCAAAATGGGTGGCAAGGACCACTTTCAAAAACAAGGATGACGAGCGGAACATCGAGTTCGATCAGCGCGGGATGACATACTACTCCGATGCGGTGGACACGCTTCTTATGGAATTATTGAAATCACCCAAAGAATACCTTGAGACAGTGTTTAATAAAGAGTCCTTGTTTGCTGTCCGGATAATTCTCTGTGCTGCCGTGGTGCTATGTGCAGCCGCTTTCGTTTTCGAACGAAAAATGGCGAGAACTACTAATTTCATCGATAGTTGCCACACTAATTGGAACCGTGCCGTTTATTAAGGCAAATCCTCCAGATACTAGTCTGGCAAAACCTCAAGACACGAGTCGAATTGATTCCTTTTCAGTTAGGCATCTACCAGCGATCGACACGCTTAAACAGCATAAAAAATAGTACTAGCCACCCAGAACGCTACGCCTGACCTGATCGATAAATTTGCTACGTGCGGGCCAATAACCTTGATACCATGTATCTGTGAGTTCGCCGAGGGCCTTCTGGTAATTCTCCATCTGCGTATAATGATATTTAAATGCATGGCATTCTTGTGATTTGGAAAGGACATTTTCTAACGCTCTTTCGAAATTGCGCTGGACATCACTTCGCTCTCCCAGCAAATGAAGGTTTTGTTTTATGAGCTCATGATATGCATAATATACCTGCTCGACTACATCGGTGTATTTGTCATCAAACGACCCTGGCCGTGGCAGATTTAGGGTTAGAATTAACCCTGAAATGAGTTGATGTCTCAACGGAATAAGATTTCTATTGTCCTCGCGTTTGGCTAATTCAAACGAAATGTAAACGAGGAAGACCAAATTGGCGATTGCAATGATCGGATTTAACATCCCCCCAAAATAGTCTGCGAAGGCCGCCCATTCGGCAGGGTCGGTTGAGAGCGGCTGATCAGAAAAAACCTGCAGCCAAAAGTGAAGTACAGCTACTACAACTACCAGAATTACAATTATAGTGACTTCAAGCAATCTTCTAGGATTTTTCATATAGGGAGTTATTCGGCAGGATTAATGGACTGTTCGTTCAGCGGATCAAGGTTGCTCGAAGTTCTTTAGTAAATAATTGTCTGACCGGTAAAAAATCTTTATAAAAGCAGAAGGTCAAATCCTGGCGAAGTTTCTCTTCCAAATCCATCTGATCACCATTATCCGATAAATCCTTAAATGAATTTGCGATCATGTACAGCCTTTGGAACGCTAAGTTCATTTCGTTATAGCCTTTCTCCATGGTTGGAAAAAGATGAAACTGGCTTTCAAATAGATCGCTAAAATCTAGTGCAGACTGGACGATTGCTGTGTCATAGTTAGTATCGGCACGTAGTGGGCTTGGGACGTTATTCAGTATTTTAACAAGTTCTTTCACTGCCTCGCTCTTTAATCCGTACGAAACTTCAAAAGCGGATTGCTCGCGCTGCGCAACTCTGTCGGCTTCGGATTGGGCTTCATCCCTGGCCTTAAGTTGATATGATATTGTCACCAATAAAATCAGGTTCGCGAATGCAAAAAAAGGATTAAGGAGACCTCCGACAAAATCACCGAAGGCGCCCCAGTAAGCAGCTTCATTCCATCCTTTGGAGATTACATAAAATCCAAGTACCAAGATCGAAAAACCAGCGCATAGCCACAAGACAAACTGCACAGCAAAAAACCATTCTTTCTTTTCTTTTTCAATCATTTCAGCCAAGATATTAGACAAAAAGGAGGGTATTCTAAGGTATTACAAATTTGTAACGCCGAAACTACAAAAAGTAAATTAATTCATTCCGAAAACTCCTGATTCTCAACACCTCGAATCAGGCTAAAAAATCATTTTTCCCTTTTCTCTTACGATGTCGCACAACGCAAGTTTTTGGGATTACGTATCTTCCATACCCTCCATGAACGATTTTTTACGACCGGGTGATCAACAAACCTAAACAACCCCAGCGGGTCCTGAAAGTTTACTTTGCCATTTTCCTCAACAAGTTGATCAGCCGATCCTTGTAATTTGGCTTTGCCAGGTTTACGAGCGAACCAAATTTTACTTCATCCACGACCGACTCCATTGCCGCGCGAACCTTCAATGCTGCATACTCCTCCATCAAAGCGGGTGCCCCACCGGACAGCCACAGATCTTGATCGCTGGAACTTGCGCTTTTCGGACGATCCGGATGGTTCTTTAAGAAATCTATTGCTCTCATTTCATTTTCAATCATACGAAACATTTAACCGATAAATAATTTCAGTTTGTAACCGGTTCGCAAAAGCATAGTATTGCACATCGTTAAACCTATCTATCATGAAGAAAATTATCCCTCTACTGTTTAGCACGATAGCGTTGCTCTCTACAGCATCTATGCGAGTTTCAGCCCAATCAGAGCAACCATCAAAAGACCTAAGCAATGTTGAAAAATTCAACCGCCGCTCTGGTAAAATTTTTCAGAAAGAGTTTATTCCCCTAGGAGTCGTAAAAACCTGTGAGGTTACGGTTTATAGGACTACCGATCTCATTTCAAAGGAAAAAATCAGCGGAGTAAGATTTAGCTACGAACATGTTAGTCGGGGCTCAAGTGATACAAAAATTGCCGTTTTGGACGCCGATGAGATAGATGGCCTGATCAAATCTATCGAAATCATCAAGAGCAATGTGCTACCAGTGAAACCCGAAAACTACACCGAAGTGACGTTCGCAAGTCGTAGCGGCTTTGAGGCTGGTTGCTTTGGCGGGAAAGATAATAAGGATTGGTCGGCTTACATTAAACTGGAAAAGTATGATAGCCGGTCTTTTGTTTTTTTGGAAAGCGCGGAGCTAGAGTCGATAATTCCGCTGCTTGTGAAGGCCAAGACCTTGCTTTAATCCAGAATTCCTGGTAGGAATTAGAGGTCTAGTCGGTTGCATATTGGTTACCTTCGATAAGTGGAACTATCAAAGTACAGGTTATAAATTAAGCACTTGGTAGTTCCACATTCACGTATCAATTTAGGTCGTTAATTCTGCTCGTGATATCAGCGGCCGAGTCAGTGACCCGAATCACGTTTCCGTCAATCAAGGTAAGTTCCGTCATTCTGGCACCTTGTACGGTAGTATATCCATGATATTTGATAATGCAATTCACATTAACTTCGGTGACATGGTTGGCATTTTCTTCACTAACTGTAATGAATTTGATCATTGTATGCGACAAAATTTAATTGAATGGGGTACAATTCTATCAATTTCCTCATTCCTCTCACAAATAATCTTAAAATAGTTACCGCATCTATTGGTTGAGAATTGAGCAATCGGATAAATACTTCGTCACACCACCGATGCGGTATTCCCCGCACTGTCCATCCGCATAAACTTCCCAGATGTTGATATAATTTTCAGTAATGCCGTCGACGCAGTAGACCATTTCTTCTTCCAGGCGCAATAGTGTTCCGTACGGAGTACATTCAAACGCAGGATCCTCCTCATCATCGATATCAGGCACCGGAATACTCTGACATATTTTCTTCCCCACAAGAGTGACAGATATCGCATCTGTATATAAGTCAAATTCTACCTGACGCACCGTAGTTCTGTCTTGTAGTGGATGCTTCACAAATCCGCTGAAGTCATATTCGCCTTGACAACAATCAGTAATGCGAATGGCCTCGAAGATCTTGGAATCTTTGACAGACCTGGCTCGTAGGTATAACCCTTCTTTCTGACGAAGAGCAGATAACACGCCATAATCAAAACTGTTGTTATACCTGAAAAAGTCCTTAAACAGCCGAGAAGCAGACAAGTTTGCGTTGGCGACCACCTTTTTTGTCAAAGGCAGGATCTCCGATTTAAAACTTGCTCGCCATTGATAACTGTCGTATCGCCTATAAACCATGCGTCATCCCGAGTACCGCTAGGATATATTCGCACTGCCTGGAT
>CABHOV010000104.1 GCA_902168185.1 uncultured Bacteroides sp. | reverse complement strand
AAGATAAAAAGCAATTTGCAGCGGATCTGAAACCTATATATACTGCTGTCAATAAAGATCTTGCGTGGACTGCTTTAGAGAAACTGGAAGATACCTGGGGCAAGAAATATCCGCATGCCATTCGATCATGGAAAGCCAACTGGCAGGAGTTGTCACACTTCTTTGATTTTCCGTTGGAGATCAGAACGATGATCTATACGACCAACATCATTGAAAACCTCAATGGCAAAATCAGGAAGTATACGAAAACCAAGATGTCCTTCCCTGATGATGCTTCCATACTGAAATCAGTTTACCTAGCGCTACGAGAGATAACCAGAAGATGGACGCTGCCGGTACGCAACTGGAGTTTGGTAGTGAATCAATTTATCAACATCTTCGTGTAAGCTTCCCATATTTAGGACGTCCACAAATTAGACAATTTCATTTATAGTTGTAGTTATAATCCGCTGTGGATTTGTGGGAAACTCTTCCGGAGTTTTACATCCGTAGCGTGTGAATGCCATCATTAAACGAAGTGCTCAAAAAGCTGGTATAAAGAAGAACGTAAGTGCCCACACCTTACGTCATAGCTTTGCAACACACCTACTCGAACATGGTACAGACTTACGCTACATTCAAAACCTCTTGGGACACGAAATCTCCAAAACCACAGAACGATATACACATATAACAAAAAAGGGATTAGACCGTATTATTAGCCCATTGGATTATCTGTTGAATAAAGAAAATTCAACAGATGAACGATAAGGAAATATAGGCAATGATGTTCCTATATTTGGATGTTGTGCACAATTGCCCCAAACAGAATGTTTAACATCGAGACATCACGCGACAAACTCTAACTCTTGACTGGCGACTACAGGCGACTAATTGCTGACCCGTTGGATATTTCGTTGGCGGAAAAGTGTTGTCAAGACGCTTGGCATTTAGCAGACTGGGACTTCAAGGACAAACAGAAAAGTAAGCTAGGGCTGACAAAGGAACAGTACAGAATTGACCTTTATCTCCAATGCCCTGAGATGAGAATACTTCATGATTTATCAAATTCGATGAAGCATTGGTCATTGGACAATCCGAAAGCAAAAATCCAAAAAACAAATATTCACCGTGGGGCTTTTACCTCGGCATTTAGCAAAGCATTCGACATTTCTGGATTACAGGTTATCCTAGATAATGGCCAACAGATTGACGTTGACGACTTAGTGAAGATTGCAATCGACTATTGGACAAAGAATTTGGTTTAAATTAGATTCTACAAGGGCAACTGTGCACAACAATGCTATAAAACATATGCTGTATCGTAGGTTATTAAAATGTGTGCTAGTAAATTTCGTCAGCAACGTGGGACAAAGATGTAGGTATTTAAACGCATACGTTTTATAGCCGAGCGTTGGCAGCAATGCTCTGGACAAATTGTAGATCCTGAAAGTATATTAAATGAATATAACTGAAATTAACTACACGGACTTTGATTCAAAATATTTCATCTATGCATTTATCTTGACAATTGGATTGCGTTTAGTTTTTTCTATGCTGAGAGCGTTAGAAGCGAGCTATAAGAAAAGGGACGTTGAAGACTTACAGGGCAATGAATTCATTAAGAGGACTTGGATAAGTCGCACTTGGATTATTTTTATTGGACTGAGTAAAAAGGATCCTAATCCAGATTTTTGGTATAACACAATTTTAGGGACTTTCGAATTGTTAGCTTTCCCGATACTGATGAAGACTAACTCATGGGAAGCAATTGGTGCTTGGATTGGGTTCAAAGCGATCGCGCAATGGAGCACCTGGACTAAAGATAGATTGGTTTTTAATAGATTTCTTATTGCGAATGTAATCGTCTTGACTGTATCCTTTTTAATTCTTAAGGACCATATTATAAAATGAGAGCAAGCGCGCAGCTGCCAACAAAGTGCATAATCAATGGCGGGGCTCAGTGTAAATTTGTAGTTATTTTTCAAATAACGTTTGGTGTCGTGGGACTCATGCTCGATAATTATGCATGACTACCTGTTCACTGTTAGCTCCTTCACTTTCTCGCAAGGCGTGCATGCTTTGTAAGTTTTGTATCAAGAATTACTTCTGAAAGCGCCTTCAAAAGAGATTCATCTTTTTTATCGTCGACAGGGCTGGAGCCTAAAGAAGTTCACGGCAAAAATTCACTTAATGGATGAAATATTGTTTCCACCCCTTTCTTCAAATTAGCTTTAAACTCTTCCAAATATTTCGCTGATTTTTTTTGATCCGAGCCGAAATACAATCTGTATAACTCAAATCTCGCATCATTAATTAGCATTTTAGCAAAATCCCTTCCTCGTGAATATTCTTGTGTTGCAATTCTAGTGACTCCCAGTTTTATAATTCTTTTAAAACAATAGAGCGCGACATCTTCTTGGTGACCTACTTTTCTAATTTTCCCCATAGTATAAAGGGTCTCTGCATTATCATCGTTTAATTTAAAGGCCTTAATAATATATTTCTCGGCCATTCTCCATTTTCTTCGGTTAACTTCCTTACGCATTTTATTTCCGCCATCTTCAAAAAGACTTTCATCAAGATAAGTCTGCGCAATGCATTTAAGAAGATAGAAATTGGTTTTATAATCCAATCGCATGATACTCCTTCTAGCTTTAACTGAATCAGTTGCAACTAGCTCCCTGTATTTGTTAAGAACTAAATCAAATTTGTCGCTTGTCATTTCAATTCTTCTTTTTTGCTTCTTCTCTCTTTTTATCTGCTTTTGCCTGCTCTCTCGCTCTTCTGGCGTTTGCGGTTTCGTGTGTTTGTTGATTAGCCTTACTCTTACTTCCTGAGTCATGATTTCCTCTTGTCTCTTGATTACTTTTGCCTTCTTTTTGTTTCCCTTCCTGTGTTTGTTGCTTCCTTCCTTGAGCTCTTGCTTTTCCTGCATCATCTTTGGCTTTCTGTTGACTCGCTTGGTCTATTAGTGGTGGTGGACAAATAATGCTTCGCTACATCTATTTTCTTTGCTGTACTATCATACAACCATATATACCACCCGTACTTCTAAGTTTACCCCTCGCTACAAACGATACCGTTCCGGAAGAATACCAGTTATCTTTTGGGTGTGACCAGATGATCACCTCGGAAAGTTTGAAATTAGCTACAAATTCAAATTATAGAATAGCATCATTAGGGTATTTTAATGAGTTCAGCGCAGGCAGTCTTTAAAGGAGTGCGTGATATAGTATCTGCTCTACTTCAATCTATAACAAGTAGGTCATGTGGTTTCACCAAATAAATACCAGCAAATATACTATCGGCATGCTTTAGCCAGCGTTACCGGTTTGTATACATGAAGATATATACTAATCTTTGACCCGACAAGTGTCGCCGCACGCACTTCAATTGCTATACGTTATATATAATAGTTTAGTAAATATTTATCTCAAACGAGAATTTAATGAAGTGAGACACTTGCGGGCGCCCACAATTGTCATCGCACAAGAAATGCCGAACGCTATATATATATACTTCTTCAATACACGAATTGAATATACCAGTTAACGGAATTATCAACACAGCTCTTAAAATACCAAAAATCCCCCGCTTAAAACGCTACTTGACGCCCACAGTCGTGGGAATAATCGCGGCGCCGGTAACGAACCTGATAGCAGAAGAGGAAGAAGAGAAAGGGATTGAGAAATGTAGGACTCAATCGATTTTCAAATGTTCTGCTAAGTCAGCGAAATATTTCTTCGACCAGATATCCAGCCTGGGGCCATCGGGAATAAATCGAATGGCATCGGTTTTGACTTTTTCAATATCAACTGAATCGATCTTGTCGGTTAATAACTTTCGGAATTGTTGTTCAATCAGTTTCTCATCCTGGAGATCTCCACTTCCTTGGGCGCGCTCGATGAAGTGTTTTAAATTCATAGGCACACC
>CABHOV010000103.1 GCA_902168185.1 uncultured Bacteroides sp. | reverse complement strand
TATAGTAGACAAAGGCTTTTACTTTACATCCTTCTTCAAGGAGTCGTTGTGTGAGATGGCTCCCTATAAATCCATCTGCTCCTGTAACTAATACTGTTTTACCTCTTAATTCCATGTATTCTTATTAATATTCAAATAACTTTAATACTTCTCTTCTTTTAGTTCCAATGGATTGGCAGGTCTATCCAGTAATTTAAACTGCTCCTGATCTATATACTTTCCTAACCAAGGTTCGCGTTTACAAAGCTCTTGAATCAACCTTAAGTAGGCAACTTCAGATCCATGCAACCCATCAATTGCTTCGTCATCTTTGGAACCTATATCGTCAAGAGACGAAAAGTTATGTACCCGCAGATTATTCGCACGTAACGACGAATCCAATTTTAATATATATCCATATTTACCAGAGTTTACCATACCCTTATAGATGGATGTTGGATAAGGAGGTATAAATATTATAAGCTCAATATTCTTACTGGTACAGTAATCAACAAATGATTTCAAAACCTTAATAGCGTTTTCATTTACCTCACTTCCCCATTCAAATCTATTCTTTCCTCTCTGGATTCGTTTCTCCATGTCGTCAAAAGACACATGTATACCTTTCTTGAAGTCATCAATTGTTTTTCCATAATAATAACTCCCATCTGCTGTTCTATATCCTGCGTTGGTCATAATAGCAGTCAGCCCAGAGCGATGATAGCTTTGAGCGATACTCTTTAGTTGAATTTTCCCATCCATCAGGTCAGCGTATACGTCAAGTGAAGACTTACTCAACATATTCAACTCACTCATTTTAGTATTATACTCACAACTCCCTTTCAGATCGTCCCACTTTTCATTAAAGAAATACTGATCGACCCCCAATATAATTGCCTTAGGTCGGTAGTTTTTCCTATCCCACTCTTCCGCTAGACAAGGCAGATCACCTACTTTGGAAATTACCCTTCCGCCATTAAAAAAGGCTTCAGGTTGTTTAAAGAAGAAACTTCGTATTTGAAGTACCCGCGATGTGCCCACTGTGAGTATCTCCGGTCTTCGAGTCAGTATTTCATTAAGCTTATAATCTTTCGATTGATCGCTATATGCAAGTCCGAGCAAATGACCTTGTTCTATCCTCGTATTTGACAGATCTTTTAATTCTCCTGAAACCTCTAAAACTATATAAGGCAAGGAGAAAAAAAGAAGCACAGGCAACAAATACACCAATACTTTGTATATAAACTTCTTCATCAAAACTGAAAGTATATAAATTCCTCACTACCAAATGCTCCAAAAAATGCGATAAGCACTACTAGTCCATAGTATATGGCCAGACGTAAAGATTTATGTCTGCTTCTTACAAATTCAGGCATACCCTTCCTAAACAACCATTCCAGCAGCACAAAGAGAAATAAGATCAAAACAAATGAGAGATCTAAATTCACCAGATTGTTACTTGGCAAAAGCTGGTTTGTAAAAAATCCAGATATATAGTCAAATGCCTCGCCTATATTTGCTGCTCTGAAAAAAATCCAGGCAAAACACGTTAGTAAGAAGGTTGTCGCAATTTGAAATGTTTCCTTAAATGTGGGAAAGAAACGTCCTTCCGCGACGGTATCCGTATGAACTCTATTTTTACCAGAGATAAGAAGTGGTAAAAAGTATAGCCCATTAAGCGCTCCCCATACAATGAATGTCCAGTTCGCTCCATGCCAAAAGCCGCTAATCAGAAAAACAATCATTGTATTTCTAATTGCTTTCATGGTATTTACCCTGCTTCCTCCGAGTGGTATATAGATATAGTCCCGAAACCAGGTTGTTAATGAAATATGCCAGCGTCTCCAGAATTCTGCTATGTCGCGTGAGAAATATGGCGTTCGAAAATTAACGAGTAACTCAATACCAAACAGTTTGGCCGTTCCAATCGCAATGTCCGAATAGCCTGAGAAATCTCCATATATCTGAAAGGCAAAGAATATGGCACCCAGCGCTAATTCAACTTTGGAGGCGGTCGCCGAGTTCTCGAATATCTGGTTGACAAAAACCGCACAGTTGTCTGCAATCACTACCTTTTTAAACAATCCCCAAAGAATAAGTCGTAAACCATCAACAGATTGAGTATAGTTAAATTTTCGGTTAGCTGTGATCTGTGGTAACAGATGTGTAGCACGCTCAATCGGTCCTGCAACCAACAAGGGAAAGAAACTCACGAATAAAGAATAGTCTACAAAGTTGTGAATCGGTTTAGCCTTTCCTCGATAAATGTCAATTACATACGACATACCGTGGAATGTATAAAATGATATTCCGACTGGCAGCACTATATTAATAAAAACTGGATTCATGGTGATCCCAAAGAAGGAAAGCGCCGCCTGTGTTGAATCTGCAAAAAAATTAAAATACTTGAAAAAGAAGAGAACAGCCAGATTGTTAAATATACTCAACCATAAATAAAGTTTCTTTCTACTCTCAGAATTATATATCAACAAACCAAACGAGTAATCTATAATAGTTGACAACAACAGTAGGAAAACAAACCGCCAATCCCACCATCCATAAAAAATGTAACTAACCAGTAGCAGCAAGTTATTCTGCCAGCGCCGGCTGTTTTTCAACAGCCAATACAGCACGAAAACTATAATTAAGAAAAAAGCAAACTCAATTGAGTTAAATAGCATCTGGGTTAAATAAAATATTAATAAATCAAAACAGCGAGTTGCTACTCTTGATAATAATCATTGCCGTTCTTGCTTTTCTTGCGTCCATAGTTATACCCACCATACTGGTAGCCGTAACCATAGCCATAACTATAACCACCGTATCCATAACCAAGGCCTGATTTTCGAAGATCATTGAAGAGTACACTTACACGAAGTAACCTCCCTGATTTGTAAAACTCATCGAATGATCGTAAAGCTTCTTTGGGCGTATAATCTTGCCTGATAACAAAGAGCGTATGATTAGCATGCTTTGATAAGACAAAAGCATCTGTAACCAGACTTAAAGGAGGTGTATCAATAATAATGTAGTCAAACTTGGTGCGGAGATAATTTATCAACTCTTCCATTGCAGGCCTTAGAAGCAATTCACTTGGATTCGGTGGCATTGGTCCGCTGGCTATCAGATATAAACTATCGACTGCTGAGGTTTGTAAGATTTCCTCTCTTGTTGCCATGCCCGATAGGTACTGGCTCAGACCGATCGTATTATTTAAACCAAGTTCATCATATAGTTTGGGTTTTCGAAGGTCCGCACCAACAATTACAGTACGTTTACCTGCCAAAGCATATACTGTGGCCAGATTAAGCGCAGTAAATGACTTACCCTCTCCGGGGATAGATGAGGTCACCATAAAAATTTGATGGTCCTGGCTTCCAGTAAAGTAATTTAAATTAGATCGTAAAGACCGAAAAGACTCCGCCATTGCAGAACGTGGCTTATTGTAAACAATTAATGCGTCTGATGCTGGATTATGACCTACCGCACCAATTACAGGGGCTGACGTCATATTCTCAATATCATCTTTTGACTGGATTCGATTATTAAGAATTTCGAGCAATATAAATATTGACAGCGGTACCAGTAAGCCAATCCCAACTCCAATCATTAGATTTTGCATTGTCTTAGGTGATATCGCTCCGCCCGCCATGGGTGGATTGACCACCACTATATCCGAGGTAGTAGAAGCCATGGAGAGTCCTGCTTCTGTTCTTTTTTGTAAAAGAAATATATACAGATTCTCACGCAGTGAGTAGTTACGTTGTATTCCAACCAGCTCTCGTTCTGTACTTGGTAACTTGGCGAGCTGATCCTCCACAAGTTTAATCTGATCGTTTATAAACTTGATGTTGATCTTTTGAGTGCTCCGGTTATTTTCAATTGTCTTGAGTATGTCATTCTTTAGAAACTGAATTTTCTTGAGCTTTGCCTGATATTCAGGGTTATCTTCTAAACGTAGTACACCTCGTGTTGTATTGGTTTTGTATAGACTAACCTGACCTTGCTCTTCGATAAGCGTTGTTATCAGTTGAGTTATTACCTCATCGGTAATACCAACACTTTGAGGTGTAAAGATACCATCATACTGATTTTCTTCTAACAACTGCGATATATAGGTGAAGTAATTATCCAACAACCTGTACTGGAATTTTTGATTTTCATAATCCTGAAGTTTCAGATATAGCCTGTTGGTTTCTTCCGCGAGCTCCGTGATTACATTTCTTCGCTTGAAGTCTTCAACCTGATCTTCATAATGTTCTAGTGAATCTCCAATGACCCCTAACTGGTTATCCAGGAATGTAATGGCACGTGCCACCATTTTATTCTTCTTCTCGACATCGTAATCCTGGTAACGCTCAATAAACTTCCTGAGAAAATCGGTTTCCTTTTGAATAACGGATCCATTGATCTCAAGATCTACTACGGATGATCCTGTCATAGCCCATCCTATTTTTAACCGGCTGGAATATGACTTCGCCAATGATAACGGATCATTAAATCTTACTACTAATGTCTTGTTAAATAACTCCGAGACATCGGCTTTTCGATCCACGAATAATCGGTAACCATTTATTTTAACAGTGTCGTTGAACTGCAACGATGAAAACTCTTTTCCCGGCTGATCATCATCAACCTTATATTGCAACGAGTAGGTGCGCTGATCGATTACTTTAAAATAGAATGATTGACCATAAGGTCGCTTGCCTTCATTTGCTATAACTTTAATTGTTAAGGGGAAATTAGGCTCGTAGTATTCTGTTGTCTTTATATCTCCCTCTCTGAAATACGACACATCAAATCCTAGCTCCTCCACTACTTCCTGAAGTAGGGGGTATGATTTCATTATGTAAATTTCATTATAGAAATTCCTATATTCTGAAAGCAGCTCGTTGTTATATAAAAATTTTGCGCCAACGTTTTCCTCGCTTTCGCGAATAATGATGGATGCTTTGACCGGATAAATACGCGTGCTATAGCGATTCAGCAAGTATGCAACACTAACGCTTATGATAAGCGAAAGCAATATGATATACCAATAGCGTATAGCACGATCCGCTACGCGCTTAAAATTGATTTGAATCCCCTTGGAAGAAGTAGTAGGGCCTTCAGTAATATCTGGTATAGGAGCCTGGGTATTCAAAGTTTTATCGGGATAAGGTTACAATTAGCACGATGAACGAAATGGTTGTAGTTATTATACCCAGATTATTGGTGAAATATCTTCTGAAAGGGCGTTGCCTGAGTGGCGGAACTATAATGACATCGTTTTGCTGGACAAAGTAATAAGGAGATTCAACATAATCTTCCTTTAGCAGATTAACATAGAAAACTTTCGTACTGTCACCACTTTGTCGAAGTACCTTAACATGACTTCGGTCAGCTAACTCAGACAAGCCACCAGCAAGACCTATTGCTTCCATCATAGTCAGTCTTGTATTAGTGGCTAAAACTGTCTGTTCACTATTTACTTC
>CABHOV010000102.1 GCA_902168185.1 uncultured Bacteroides sp. | reverse complement strand
AAAAGTATTCAGCTTTGTATTTGGTATACCTTCAGCAGATATACTCGAGCAATGCAGGAAGCTCGGTATAAAAACCGTGGGCGCTGCTACTACACTTGACGAAGCCATTGCCCTGGAAGCTGCCGGAGTAGACATGATCGTTGCTTCCGGTTTTGAAGCAGGTGGTCATCGGCCTTCTTTTTTAGCACGTGCCGAGCAATCCATCACCGGTACGTTTGTTTTGCTTCAACTGATCCGCGAGAAAGTAAAGATACCGGTTATCGCTGCCGGTGGTATAGCGAATAGCCGTGGTGTTGCAGCTGCATTTATGCTTGGCGCAGATGCCGTGCAAATCGGTACTGCATTTCTCGCATGCGATGAATCCGGAGCGTTGCCTGTGCACAGACAAACGTTATTCTCCGATGCAGCAAAGTATACTACATTAACACGCGCGTTTACGGGCAGACTCGGCCGCGGCATAGCGAACAGCATCACCACAGAACTACTTGGAAAAGAAAGCGAGTTTCTTCCCTTCCCGTTGCAAACAACGTTTATGTCATCGTTACGAAAAGCAGCTCTTGAAAAAGAGAAGTGGAATATGATCTTATTCTGGGGCGGACAAATTGCACCTATACTCAAACACACAAAAGCTGAAGCGCTCATGCAGTCACTAATTGAGGAGACATCCAGGATTATGAGTAAGTAAATATATACCGCGTGAGCTGATACTTTAAGTTTACTTACCCAGTATTATAGTTGACATAGTTATTATGGCGATCGGAAGAACTACTGGTTTCTTTGCCTTGAAAAATCCCAGTACACAGCTCGCAGCCAACTATAAAGAACTTCGCTATTGCCCTTTGTATACTGCCAACAGCGGCATCAAGGGAACTATAAATATCGCTATACCATATAGTATAATTACCATTGCTTAGTTTTCATTTGGTGGATTTAAAGAACTACTGAAATCCACCCTAAAGAGTTCTTTTTGTTCATCATTCAATGTATTCCTTATTTTAATATAAAGTTTTTCAAAGCCACTATAAACACTTTTATCTTTTTCTTTCCCATTCCGTAAGTAGCGAACGATCTCACAAATAGTTTCATTATTACCCGCTTCTAATATCATATACCCAAAACCTGCATCCAAAACATCATGTGATATAAGTCCTTTCTCATGAAAGAAAGCTAAATCTTCGAAGCTACCAAGATATGTATATGTAAAGTGCGTAAGAGTATAACATTCATGGTTTCGCAATTTTATTGTCGGAGATGTTCCATCCTTGTCAAAGGTGATCTGATTATCTACAATGCATGCATGCATTTTTCTTGACACATCAGTATCAAAATCTTCCTTGATTCGAAAGTATAAATCTCCCTCTGCAATGAGATTATTCCGTTTTAATTCTGTTCTCGCTAATGAGAATAGCAGGATAGTAAAAACTGCTGCTATAATTGAGCCAATCCCAGACATCACATTGCCAAGAAGTGACCAGTCTACAACATCACATGCATGCATAAATTTCAAAGTATGGAACGATTAGAGAAACAGCTCATATGGCATACCGGTATAGTTTAAAATTCCTGTAACCAAACGTTATTTATATATAGCCGAAGTATACTTTGATTTAATCAGCACTAATCGAGAGCTTATTAAAAATATCTTCAATAGAATCAGGTTGCAGTGCCCATCTGAATGCAGGATGAATTTCCCAATCATAACCAAAATCGACAAACGAACTAGATAAGTATCTATTTTCCTGAAAATATTTGCGTTGAATTTGCCCGTCATCAAGCTCCTTCCGTGCTGTTATAAAATTAATTTTAAACAAAAATTGCGCAAGATCCTTTGCTGTTACAGTTCTACCATTAGCAAATTGAAAATTATTCTGACTCATTATATTATTAAGCTTCTGATTTAATTCTATTGTGGAAAAAATAAAACCATCCGAAGTCGTTTTACTCTTCTTTGACGGCTTCATTCCAAAAAGTAGCTTTTCTATCAATGGCAACTCTGACTTGTATTCATTTATAGTATCCTGTATTCTTCCCTGCGAATATTCGTCAAATATTGACTCAAGATGCTTTGTCCTTATTAAATTGGAGTTATCGTAAAAAGCTTGACGTGCGGCTAATGTGCATAATTTTACTATATCTCTTGGACGTTTCCGAGTTAATGACATCAGTATCCTATACATGTTTACATTTGCCCATTTACCTCCTCCTGCGAATTTTTTATCAAAAACTGTATCTAAGTTATAGCAAATATGAATCTGAGGTGTTTGCATTAGGATGCTTTCATCAGCTTTCTCTCCAAAAAAAGTCAAGATTTTTTTAATAAGCATTACAAGTATCTCTTGATTTGACCATCTAAACCAAACCACAGAACTTTCTATTTTATCAGTTGACTCATCAGATGTCCTAACTAAAAAATAAACATCTGATCTTAATGCCACCTTAAAGTATAAACCAGGATTCTCGTTCGCCATATCCCTAATTGAATTCAGAAGTGCAGATATTCGATTTACATCATCCTTTTTTCCCTCCCATCCTCTATCCAAATCATCTATATATACTACAATTTTTTTTGCCTTTAGAAAATTATCAATCAATGCCAACTGAGCCGGCATCAAATCAACACTTTCTCTCATCGAAAGAACTGACTCAGAAATAAATGAAACTAACTTTATACCAAACTGTGTAAGCTTACCTGCTAAACTATCATTATATACCCCCAGCTCACTAAATACCTTTGCACCAATAATTTTCATTAAACCATATTTCCACTGCCTTATTCTAAGTAAAAAATTTTCATCACTTTTTCCTAGTTCGGCTATATCATCCGGCTTAATTAAAATTGGCAAATTACCTTTATCTCTTTCTTCTGAAATTGCGACTTTAATCAATGCTGACTTACCTGTTCCTTTATGCCCCACAAGAAGTCTAATAGGCAAATCAGTCATAACCCTATCAAAAGTCTCCTTTTTGAAATAATACTGCTTCAATCTATCAATCGGCTCACTTTCGGCATCTTCAAAGCCAAATATTTTTTGAATAGTCTCATCATTAAATACTACATTATACGGGTTCTTCATACGCTATTACGTTCAATTATAGGTTTCCAACAACTCAAGTATTATTGCTGATTTATAGAAATACGAAATACCTGAATGATGCTTTTGCGGGCCGAGTGTATCTAAGTGCCCCGCATTTATTCCAACCAGCATTAGTTCCCTATAATTACCACCAGATAACCCATTACCTACTTTAAATCCCTTTTGCACAGCGAAAACAGGGCTCCCAGAAGAGCCTCCATAAGAAAATGCTTCGTAGGCAACACAATCTCCCTCATCATCGCCTGTCCACGAGTAAGCATACCTTGGATCAGATGCTATTGATCCCGTTCTTAAAATTGGAAGGTTGTTCAACTTGTCATACCAAGGAGGATAGCCAGGAAATGCTACAAAGTCACAAACACTTAACTCCTCATGAATTTTATCCCTACTTGCAAGGAATTGACGCGGCACAAAATAATTAATAGACAGGATTTTTTCTTTACTCTTATAGTCAACAACCTGTATTTTATTTAAACATGCAACATCATTCTCCTAAACAGAATGAGTTTGGAACTGGTGATAATTAAGAATAAGTAAATCGTTGCTTTCAGAGGGCAGACCAGTTGTACTGTTCTTTATTTTGCTATGTACTTCGACTTGAAACAACTTATACTTAGCATAACGATTGTCCTTCTGTTTGTAGTCTAAATCTATACAATGCCTATTCGTGATTAGACTCAATGTATTATCGGAGTTTAAAACAAAAAACGATGTCCCAGAAACAGATTTAACATCACCAATATCATTTTCAAACGAACAAATAATTTTGCAGGCAGAGTATAGGAAGTCGTTACTTAGTCCATGGTTCATAACTATTTAATTAGCAGGTTTTCATTTTAGAAGTTCTAATATCTACTCACGAAATATACTTACCTATCAAAGTTTCCGAATGCCGGACTCTTTTTTCCGAAAAGCGGAAATTCATTTCCGAACGGAAATGCTATGAATGATTGATCTTACTCCGCAAAAAAAAGCCCATCCACCACTTCCTCCGAAGCGATAGATGGGCTCTACATTGC
>CABHOV010000101.1 GCA_902168185.1 uncultured Bacteroides sp. | reverse complement strand
TGGATGTAGCACTTGTAATTATACCCGAGGGTCCATACCATTTATATCCGGTTGCACCAGCAACTGCTCCAACGGAAACAACTGCTGCTGCACTGTTTTTAAAAGCTGTAGCATTCGTTGCTGTAGTGGGTGCAGCCGGTGTAGTAACAACCGTTACATTCGCAGACGAAGAGTTAGTACTCCAGCATCCTTCGCTACTTCTCGCACGCAGGTAATAAATACCAGACGTAGTTGCCTGAAAAGTAACTGCAGCGTTGTCCGTGAGTGTGCCTTGTGAATTAGTACCTTGCCAGAACCAAGACACATCCTGAATCACTGCCGCTCTGGTTAGCGTTTTTGCATCACAGGTATTAGTAGATATAGTTATAGCAGGCGGAGTTGCCGGAATTTTATTTACGGTAACAGACACTTGAGAGTATCCTGCGCTCCAACAGTTTTCACTGGTTTTCTTGGCTCTTACATAATACGTTCCGCTCGTTGTTGCTGTGTATGTATCAGTACCATTCAATGTATTTACCTTATCCGGGCTGGTTAGCCAATACCATGTAACTCCGGTGGGACGCGTACCCGTGTACGTTATCGTTTTGTTACCACACAAATTTGTTGAAACGGCAAATGTACCATTGGGATTTGCAGGAGTAGAAATACAATTAACATACACATCGAGCTGACTAACAACAGTTGAACCATTCAGGAAAATAACCTGATCCGATCCAGCGATTACATCTTGCCATTCAATTGATACCGAATAAGTCGTACCACTTTGACTGGTAGAAACTATAGTCGCGGACTGCTTGGCAGTGACCCATCTTGGATTACTAATTGATGAACTGGTTGTATAGGAATAGGATGTTGTTTGCCCTTTCGTAATAAGTGTCGGCCCGTTTATAATAGTCTGAGCCGAAAGAAGGAGTGAAGATGCAAGTATACTTACCGTAAGTACAATACTTTTCAACGTATTATTCATAATGAAGATTAGTCTTGGAGAATTAAGCTGTGTAACTATTGCCCTTTGTAATGATACTTGAGCTGCTCAACGACTTTGCCATCTGAGTCACGAATTGTTACCAGCCTGCCGTTAGTATCGTACTGATAGTTAATTGTTTTGTTGTTAGCATCCGTAATGGAAGCGACTCCAACAAGCATTTTATAGACATACGTTGTCATCTGTGCTCCAACAGGATATAACCGCAGTTCGTCAACAACAACAATATTATTTGCCGTTACAGATATACTCGTTGACGAACTCAGTGTATGCTCAAAATAAGTCCAGCCATCTTTTACTATAGTTCCTGAAACAGATGTACCATTGACCAAAAGTGAACCATTCTTAGACCAGTATGAAACCACATAATTTGCTTGTGGCAAACTCGCTTTCGATAATGTCGTTGCTGTAGATAGAGAATAACTCTTTGTACCAGTAAAAGCCACACTTGTGTTCTCGTCACCACCGGAAACACTCCAGTTACCAAAGCTATTTTCCTCGAAACTGGTAAATGCTATACTATTATTCGATGCGTTTACAACATGTGCAATAGGATACTGATCATTATATCCCCAGATATAGCTATCAACTATATCATTTGTCTTTTGTTGTTCCAATAATCGCCCCGCACTATATTTAGTAAAGAGAACCCGAGTAGCATAAGAAGAATGTGGTGTAAAAATTGTTTTAGCTGTTCCTGAACCTGGTATAACTCCGGTTGGCGAATTTGAAAAATTAAAATTCGAAAGATTGATATTACCCGTACTCTCCAGAGCCCGCACACTTTCTCTTAGTCCTTTTCCATCGTCCAGGTAGGTGAATATATATCCCTCCTTTATTTTAGTTTCACTTGGAGATTCTTCATATACTACCATCTCAATAGGAGTGGATATATTATTATTTTCTATCAGCTTATCAATAAAAGAAGTTCCCGAAGCATAATCTTTGGGATATGTTGTCAATGAAAATTCTTTTTCTCCACTGCTTTTCATCGTCACTGTTCTTGTAGGAAGTAAGTGATTTACATTATCATAAAAATATTCTGTCTTCGTGATAACATTATGACCAAGATCATCTACTGATGAAACATCCGTTGAGGTTAATTGAATATATTCTCCGTTAGTGTCGTAGAAAGAAAAAGCTACTTCATCCATGGGGGCATTAAGAGGACGAAGTGAAGAAACTTCGTCCATCGGGATTGATGCATCAAAAATAACACCACATTTAACATTTACTGTTGTTCGAGGAACTGATGCAACATTGTAAGAGTTGCTTTCCCTGCTAACCACATTATAGGTTCCATTATCTTTCCTTTTAAATACAGTCTTGGACTCCAATAGCCCGCGCTTCCAATCATTATTTCGTGGCGGTGTGAATGGAAATTGATAAAAGATGGAAGAAGACGTGTTATCACTATAAAGTCCGCTGGGTCCACTTATAGGAGGAGTCGCCAGCGAATGTCCCTGAATATAATTGGATACAAACCCTTGGTCAGAATATAGATCCGCAGTAGTAAAATTATATATAGTATAACCATTATCAATTCTAGAACCATCTGTTTTATAAGACCATTCCCTTTCTGTGACAGAACCATATCCTACTGGAGAACCCTGTGTATTTGATAGTGGATAATTGGAGTTTGAAGAAATTAAATAATAATCGCCAAGAGTGTACGAAGTAAGAGTAGGTCCACTAAGGCTGTAGCATTGGTACCCTCGTACTTTAGACGCATACTTGATGCCCCAATTAAGCACGCCAGCCGTATACTCAAACTCCTTAACTTGTTTGCTATTAGTTAAAGGATCAGTGTCTGTAATCTTTTGAATACGCAATCCCCCGATAGTAATGAGTTGGTCTTGGGAAGATGTAACATTATCATATTCTTGTAATGTTAATGAGTATGTCAACCAGAGGAATTTCCGCCCCCATCTTTCATAGCTACTATCTTGTATACTCCATTTGGCAGCGTTCCTGTACCGTAATATCGGGTTGGCCCATCGACAGTACCTAGGCCAACATATACATCTTCATTTGCCGAATTGACAATCTTAAAATAACTACCGGCCGATTCAATAAAGTTTTCGGCCTTGAAGCTCACTGCTGTACCACTCTGAAGATACTGAATCGTGAAAGTCCCAATTACCTGATTGCTAACTCCATAATCCACTTGAAACGTATGAGCAGGATTGGTCGTAACAGTATATCCGTACGACAGCTCCGGAAAATTTTTAAGACTAGTCAGTTTAGCCCTATGCGCTTCATATTCGAAAGTTGTAGTGCCACCCGTAGGATATGTTATCTTATGTAGAGTGCCTTGCTTTCCATAATTTATATTCGCTTCCCGGTTCGTGCCCATAAAACGAATCGGAGGAGGAGAGGTCTCAAAACCCTCTGGTATTAGCGTATTGAAGTCATTGTGATCGCGATTAAAGAATCCCCAATGATCTTGGGAAGCAGAATATCGTGTTGGCAAACCGATATCAGTTATATAATCAAACTTGTACGGTGTCTTGCCTGTTTCCTGTACGGATAACAACGCTAATCTTACCCCAGTGCCATTATTTCCTTCACATGAAAATTGTTCAACTGGTGTCACCGATTTTTCATACATATACCCATACTTCAATATAAATTCCTTCACAACTACACCAGCAACATCCTTAACTAAAACTTTTTCTAAATACTCGTCCGCTAGTATATCACACCGGTCATCGATTGATGGAATAAATTCAACTGTGCCATTGCTAAATTTTATTAGCTTGATTCTTTTTACATGGAAGCTATGTTCAATATCTAAACGAGAATTTGATTCACTTCCGTTTCCACATAGCAACGGCCCGTCAAGAACTTTCATAGACTGTGAAACAGGTATTGCGATGCTATAACCGGCATCTTCATATTCAAACATTATAGTATCCGCTTGATCAGCCGACACAATACTGGTCAAATTCCAAGCGGTATTATGAATGTTGTGAGATAGTTCAAATGGCTGCCGAGTAACCTCCATTGCACGGAAGAAGTATTGCGTTCCGTCAGGAGTGATTACTTTCCAGCCATTTATTACGCGCATTGCACTGGTTATAGGTCTGCCGAGATAATCGAGAGCATTAATTTTTAAATGCTGATAGGGAATTGGATATGCATTTGCCTGTTGATCTAAAACAAATTTACCTGATGCACCTCCGAAATTGAATATATATTCATCTGATTCAAGGTCAAGGTCACCTTTCCCAGCTTTGTAATAATCAGCAATGGTAAGGTTTGTCTGATCTAATATTTTTCCATTATTTATGTATCCCAAAGGGCTATGATCATCCTGCATGCCGCGTTCGTTTCGCATTATAGATCCTCCGGCATTAAGTGCCCATCCAATTCCAACCCAAGACGCCAACTCTGAAACTTTTATCCCACCAGCATGGTAGGATAACTTAATGGGTACCTTGAGACTATTTTGCTCTATGGTATAGAGGGGAACTTCAATTGAGGGGAGACCGGTATAATAACTGACAGGAACATTACCAAATTTTCCCAATGCAGCCGCATTCGGAGAAACAGGAACAAAATTCATGATGTTAGTTTGTTGGCCATCAGCTTTAAATGCGCAAATCAGGCAAAAGCTTGCTAGAATAAAACGGTATAGCATATACAAGTCAGGTAGATTAGGATGGAAGGGAAAACTTCCTTCTATTATAACGGCAGCAATATATCAATAATAAAGTGAATTCTAAATACGTAAAAGTTATGCAAACGATTAAACAACGCTATTCGCAGAAATTAATTTGCTTCTTAATTAATTTAACCTTCTAAGAATTAACGCCACCACCCCTTGGCACCGTAAAACAAAACACGGAGCCCTTCCCCTCTTCACTTTCAACCCAGATTCTTCCTCCGTTCTTTTCTACAAATTCTTTGCAGAGTATTAATCCAAGGCCTGTGCCTTTTTCTTCGGCTGTGC
>CABHOV010000100.1 GCA_902168185.1 uncultured Bacteroides sp. | reverse complement strand
AAGCGCCTATGGAAGTGAATGATGAAAAGGTACATCAGCTTTTGCGTACATACTTTCTCTCGAACTTCACTACACCCGAGTACTATACATTTACATTTTCCAACGAAGACTTCACGCTCAACCCGATTTATAAATTTGCGATGGATATATTTCAGGAGCCGGAGTCTTTTCACGAGAACTCTGTAAACCTGGCCAAGCACTTGTATGGAGCAACGCAGCATCCGAATATAAAAGCGGGGGAGCTATATATAGCATACTTCGATTCTATCGAAGTGCAGAATATGAGTGTGGAAGCGATCGGTATATTTAAGTCGGAGAATAAAGAGAATTACCTGAAGTTGTCGCCTCAGTTTAGCATGAGTGCTGATGAAGGTATAAACATCAAGAAGCTTGATAAAGGGTGTTTGATTTTGAATGCTGAAAAAGAAGAAGGGTATAAAGTGTTGATCGTAGATAATATCAATAAGTCGGATGCGCACTTCTGGAAGCATGACTTTCTAAATGTAAAGCCACGCTCGGATGCGTTCCATCACACCAACAACTTCATGAAGCTCACCAAACAATATGTAGAAGACCAGCTTGCTGAAGAGTTCAGTGTATCGAAAGCAGACAAGATAGATTTGTTGAATCGATCCATGGACTTCTTTCGATCAAAAGAGGAATTCAGCAAAGCAGAATTTGAAGTTGATGTACTCGGTAATGCGGATGTCATTGAGTCATTCCGGAACTACGGTAACAATTTCATGACTACGAATAACCTGGATCCTATGGATAACTTTGAGATCTCGGTGCAAGCTGTAAAGCGACAAGCACGCGTTTTTAAAAGCATCCTCAAACTCGATAAGAACTTTCATATCTATATACATGGCAGCCGCGAACTAATCGAAAAAGGATTCGATGAAGTAACGGGAAAGCATTTTTATAAGCTATATTTTGATAGTGAAAGCTAGGTATGCGTACAAGCTTGTATCTACGATGAAGTTCTCTTTCGCATGATATAGAAAATGCCCAACCCAAGGAGTGTTATTAGTAAAACAGATGTATAAGTGATGATGTTGAAATCGCCACCTCGCCAGCGGAAATATATTCCGTACAACGCCCACATCACCACAACGGCAAAGAAAGGGACTTTATAGTCGAACGTAATTTTGAAAGCAAGTAGCGTTGCTATAGTCATCATGATAACCGTCCAGGTTTGCTGCGATAGAAATCCACCGTTCCATTCGAGTGAAACCAGAAGCGCAGAAATGTTGGCGATGGTTGCCACCGTGATCCAGGCGAGGTAAATTGTAAACGGCAACACAATCCATATCTGTAGTTTGTTCTCCTGCCAAGGTGACTCATGTACAATACGAAAGATCAGGATTAATACCGAGAGCAAGGCTAGCATGATGATTACAGACAGCGCAGTAAGCAAATGATGCCACACTAAAATCCAGCCGATGTTAAAGACACATGTAAGTATAAACCAGGCCAGCACGCGATCAATTCTTTTGTTAGCACGCTGCATCCAGCTGATCACTATAAAGCCACCCAGCAAAATGTAAATGACGCTCCATATCGAAAACGTTAATCCTGCAGGCGTAAACAGACTGGGATATAGTGCCGATACTTCACCTGTGTTTAAACCATTAATGGGAAGTATATTTGCCAGCGCATTGACGGCAACCATAGCTGCAAAAGATAGCGTAGCGGCTAAACGGAGCACTGTACTTTTCATATTGTATAGTTTTATCAACGCTATAACACGTGTGTAATTAAAAAGTTATGCCATTCATCCCAAACTGAATTGATAAAGCGGAGAAAGAGTTTTTATTTTAAGAGCACTTAAATGTATAGCATGAAAACCCAAACTCGTTTACTCATAGCTTGCTTCGCAGGGATGGCGTTAGCATGTTCAACAAAAAAAGAAGAAACAACCAGCATGAAATATCCGGTAACACAGAAGGTCGACTCAGTCGATATATATTTTGGAGAGAAGGTATCAGATCCGTACCGATGGCTTGAGAACGATACTGCAAAAGAAACTGCAGATTGGGTAAAGGCGCAGAATGATGTAACGTTTGGCTTCCTGGAAAAAATCCCTTATCGTGAAACAATCAAAAAGCGACTGGAGCAGGTATATAATTACGAGCGACTTGGTGCGCCGAGTAAAGAAGGTGAATATTATTACTTCTATAAGAATGATGGATTGCAAAACCACAGCGTTCTCTACCGTAAGAAGGAGGAGAACGGCACACCTGAAGTTTTCCTGGATCCAAATACTTTTTCGAAAGACGGTACTACTGGTTTAGCGGGTGTATCGTTTACGAAGGATGGTTCGATGGCAGCCTATATGATCTCTGAAGGTGGATCGGATTGGCGTAAAGCTATTGTTATCAAGACTGCTGATAAAAGTGTTGTGGAAGATTCACTTCGCGATCTGAAATTTACCGGCATTGCCTGGAAAGGAAACGAAGGTTTTTATTATAGCAGCTACGATAAACCAAAAGGCAGCGAGCTGTCTTCCAAAACACAGCATCATAAGCTGTTTTATCACAAGCTTGGTACACCGCAGCATGAAGATATACTTGTGTTTGGCGGTGAAGCGACACCACGCCGATATATAGGTGCCGGCCTCACGGAAGACGAACGGTTCCTCATAGTTTCGGCTGCTACCAGCACAACAGGTAATGAGCTATATGTTCAGGATCTGAAAGATCCAAAAGGCAAGCTTGTATGCTTGGTAAATAATTTTGATAACAACCACAACGTCATCGACAATGATGGTTCGCGTCTCATTATACAGACAAATCTTAACGCACCGAACGATCGCATCGTGGCGGTAGATTTCGCCAATCCTACTACTGAGCGTTGGAAGGATATTATACCGGAGACGGAGAATGCCTTGCAAGGAGTAAGCACAGCAGGCAAAAAGTTATTCGTGAATTATCTGAAAGATGCGAGTACACTGATCAAGCAATTTGATTACAACGGTAAGCCTGAGCGCGAAGTGAGTTTACCGGGCATCGGCACGGCAAATGGTTTTGGTGGCAGGATCACCGACAAGGATGTATACTATTCCTATACTTCCTTTACCTACCCTACATCGATCTTTAAATTTAATATTGCTTCCGGAAAATCATCGCTATATGAAAAGCCGAAAGTAGATTTTGATCCTGAAGCGTATGAAACAAAGCAAGTGTTTTATACCAGCAAGGATGGAACGAAGGTGCCGATGTTCATCGTATATAAAAAAGGTTTGGAGATGAATGGCAAAAACCCAACGATGCTATATGCGTATGGCGGCTTTGGTGTAAGCCTTACACCAGGCTTTAATACATCGCGCATTGTGTGGCTTGAGAACGGTGGTATATATGCACAGCCGAACTTACGCGGTGGTGGTGAGTATGGAGAGAAGTGGCACCTGGCCGGAACCAAACTGAATAAACAAAATGTATTCGATGACTTCATTGCTGCCGGTGAATACCTGATCAAAGAGAAATATACTTCAAGTAATTACCTGGCTATATCCGGAGGCTCTAATGGAGGTTTGCTCGTGGGTGCAACCATGGCACAGCGTCCTGATCTCGCCAAAGTTGCTTTGCCTGCTGTAGGTGTAATGGATATGTTGCGCTATCACACCTTTACAGCTGGTGCCGGCTGGGCTTATGACTATGGCACTGCCGATGATTCAAAGGAAATGTTTGAGTATCTGAAGAAGTACTCTCCTGTACACGCACTGAAAGCTGGTGTGTCCTATCCTGCAACGATGGTAACAACAGCCGATCATGATGATCGTGTTGTGCCGTCACACTCGTTCAAGTTTGCTGCTGCGTTGCAGGAAAGTCAGTCGGGAGAAAATCCGGTGCTCATTCGCATCGACACGAAATCTGGTCATGGTGCATCCAATCTTTCAAAAGCGATTGAATCAACGGCAGATCAGTATGTGTTTGCGTGGTATAACATGGGAGTTATTCCTCCCATCGCAAAGAAAGAAATGTAAAACCGCATACGAAGTGGGAGAATGTAATTGGAGAGGAAGTGCGGTTGAGAAGTGTAGGAGAATAAGTATAATTAAAAAAATACTGTAAATATTTACCACAAGAGGCAGCATATACCGCTGCCTCTTTTATTTTTGATATATGAGTAATGTGAATATCCGGATCGGTAAGAAAGATGATCTGCCTCGTGTGCTGGAGTTGGTGAAAGAACTCGCTTTATATGAGCGCGCACCCCATGAAGTGATCAACACCGTTGAGCTAATGGAGATTGATGGCTTCGGTATAAATCCGATCTATGGTTTTTTTGTTGCCGAGAATGAGAACGGTATCATTGGACTCTCTTTGTTCTATTGGCGGTATTCTACATGGAAAGGAAAACGTTTATACCTGGAAGATATAATTGTTACCGAAGCAGAGCGCGGTAAAGGCATTGGTAAAATACTATTCGACAGAACCATGCAGCACTCATTGGATCAAAATTGCTCAGGCATGATGTGGCAAGTACTGGATTGGAATGATCCTGCTATAAACTTCTATAAAAAGTACGGTACGAAGTTTGGCGATGATTGGCTGAACTGTACACTTGAGCGCGACCAGATTGAAAAATTCTTTTCAGGGAATAACAGCAAGCATTAATATTTGATTTATTTCTACCTGTAAGGTTTTATACGCTTTCGGAGAGTATGGTCAGTAACGGTTCCTCATCTATGAATTTCAAATTGAAAGTATGAAGAACCTAAGATTACTCCTGATCCTGTTGCTGGCATTTACATTGTTTTCAATAGTGGATTCAAAAGCTCAGGGCAAAAGCAAAAAGAAACATAAGTCAGAGAAGAAAGCAGGAGGCCCGCCACCTTGGGCACCGGCACATGGCTACCGCGCAAAAACGCGCTATGTATACTTTAAAGATTACCCGGTGTATTATGACAACGATCGTGGAGTATATATATCGATGTCGGGGAAGAATTGGTCTATATCTGCGAAGTTACCGGATATACTAAAGGGTGTTGACTTGCTTGCTGCACCGAAGATTGATCTCGACTTCAGTGGCGATGAACCACAACAATCTTACGATAAACACCGGGAAGAGTATCCTGGTAAGAATAAGGATTAGCCGTTAGATACAGAGAAAAGCAATCGCCTGGTTTAGATGCAAGCAGGTGATTGCTTCAGTACACAATAGACAGGCTCCTCGCGTTGAATATAATGCGTATATAATTTTCATTGGCGAATCCCAATGACGTTTAAATATGTAGTGTCTTTTATCAGGCTTCGATATCCACGATAGCCCATACAGGTATAAGCGAGCCTCCTTTTACTTCAACATAATTATCTGCGAAGTCAATCAGGTTTGAAAAGGTTTCGATGACTTCACCATTTTCAAGTTTCATGATCAGGCCTATATCCTGGTGTTCAAGGCTACTGATCATCACGGCTTTTACAAGTTTGTGAGCACGAAGTATCTTTTGTTCTTCGTCATTGAGTACATCCTGGTGTGTGAAATGCACCATTGGAATTTCTTCCGGGTTAATTTTCCTGACGTCCATATATATTTAATGTTAAGTTCTGACAGGAAAGAGAAGTGAGCGGTGACATCAAAACAAAGAGAAAAATCTTTTCGTTTCAGATTTCCTCCAAAAGTGTTCGGAATGCCACGTGTCGGTCCTTGAAGCGGTTTTGAAACGCTTTGTTAAGTTCCGGCTCAAACTGCTCTACAAATTGCACCACCTCCTGAATATCTGCTGCAAAGTATTGAACGCTATACGAAACAGAACCTTCGTCCTGGTCGTGAAGCACTTTATACATTTTCCAATCTGTAAACATTTCTGTTTTCATGACTACAGGAAGATATTGTTCTTTCATCCAAACCAACCATTCCTGTTCAATTTCTTTGTCTATTCCTATTGTTACGTTGTAAAGCAGCATGCCACAAAGGTAGTAGTCTTAAACCACATCATTTATAGTATGCCTATATATTTATAGCGTACGATTCTCGAAAAATCAGCATTTGCATGCAGTATCTTCAAAGAAGCGCCTTCAGAATCTTCATCAGCACTTTTTCATCTATCGTAAGATCAGATTGGCCGTCTGTTACTTCAATAGCATCCAGTTCGTCGAGGTATCGCTTTAAATTTCGCTCTTCGTATAATTTGATCAGCGCAGGGTGTACATAATATTTCCGGCACACCGTACGTGTATTCCCTAATTTTCTGCTCACAGCATCCAGTGCCGAAAGTATATTTTGTTTTGATTCCGTATCGGAAGACACCTCACCGAGCGATTTAAGCTCACGCAAAAAGTGAAGTGATCCGGCCCATGTTCTGAAATCTTTTGCAGTGAATTCGAATCCGGTTACCCGTTGTATATAGCCGTTCACCATACCGGAGTCGATCGATCTGCGAAGTCCGTTAGTGTCATAGTATTGAAAGAGTTCTTTGCCTGGTATCTCTCTGCATTGTTTTACTATTTTAGCAAGCCGTTTGTTTTGAAGCGATACTTTGTGAAATATCCCTTTCTTCCCTTTGAAAGAGAATTCGAGTTTACTTCCGTCAATAGCAACGTGTTTATCTTTTAAGGTTGTCAAACCATACGATCCATATAGTTTCTCGTAGCCATCATTGCCTACACGAATATAGGTTCGCTCCATCAGTGCTATTACAGTAGCGATAACACGCTCCTCACAAAGGTCTTTGCGATTCAGATCTTCTTCAAGCTTTAACCGAAGAGTTGGCAGTGCTTTGCCAAATTCATACAGGCGGTGAAATTTAGTTTCGTTGCGCAAAGCCGTCCACAACGGATGATATCTATATTGTTTGCGATGGCGAAGATCAAATCCTGTTGCTTGTATATGTCCAGCTTCATCTGTACAAATCCACACATCCGACCATGACGGAGGGATCGCAAGTTTTTTAATCCGCTCAAGCTCTCTTTTGCTGCGCAGCGGCTTGCGATCGAGGAGGTATATATAGCCTGTACCCTTTCGAACGCGTGCTATACCGGTGCTTGAATCCGTTACATACTTGAGCGATGCTGCATGCGCAGCCTTCTCGTAGTTTCGGTCAAGCCGGATAAACTCCTTATGCGTTAAGGCTATATTTAATGTGTTGTTGTTCATAAAGTAAGTCGGTAATAAAAAAGTCAGGACTGTATGTCCTGACTTTCGGCTGTGAGGGAATGTGACCTACTCCTGTTCAGCAGCTTCGTTAATGTCAGCTTCTGCCAGAGACGTCAGCAGTTCATCTGCTTGCTTCTCTTCATCCAATGTCTGACCAAGTATATCTTTGATATCTTCACGCCCTAGCGTTTTAGCAAGTTGTGCCAAACCGCCATAGGTAGCGATTTCGTAGTGCTCTACTTTTTGCGCTGCAAGAATCAATCCTACATCCCTGGTAGCAGATCCTTTTTCTGTTTCAGAAATGATGTCTTCACCTTCTTTGATCAAGCCTTCCATGGCTTCGCATTTTTTTGCTTGTGGCTTTTTATCCAGCAATTCAAAAACTTTTTCTACACGTGCAACATGTTCTTGTGTTACAGTAAGGTGATCGGCGAAAGCGTTAGCAAGTTCTTCAGAGGTTGCTGCCTTCTGCATTTTTGCCAATGCTTTTGTAAGGTGCTTTTCTGCCCAATAAATGTCTTTCAGGCTGTCAACGAAAAATTCTTCGAGTTCGGAAGAGCTTTCCTTCGCTGAGGAAGCTCTTTTAGTGCTTGTTTTTTCCATGGTCGTAAGGGTTTTAATGATTAATCTGAATCTATACTATATGTATAAAACTCTGTGCCACTACCACTCTGGTTTTCAGGCTTTTTCTTGTAGATGATTATCCCCGAGAACCAAATGTGTTCAAGCGTTAGGTATTAAATTTCTCACTGCTTTTGCTCGTTCTTTTTCTTCTTCTTGAAATATCCGCGAAGGAGAAAATTGTGCTGCATAGCTTCCATGTTTTCATCTAGTTTGCCGGATGCACTTTCGGCATTGATCAATGTATTTTCCATGCGTTGTGCAAAAGTTGTATCGGCTAATAATAAACCCAATGCATTATCATTGCTGTTCACTTTTGCAACAACCTCTTGTAGGTCGCTCGCGATTTTGGCAGTGTTAGCAGATACTTTTTTTACATTTACCAGTGCTGCGTCAAAGGTGCCCGCCATACTCGTATCGTATAAGAGTTTATTGATCACTCCATCACCATTTTTCATTTCATATACCAGTCCGTTCAATTCCGCGGTAGCATGATTCATGTTGTTGCCTGCCGACTTGAGACTGCTTACCGTACTGCGCAGCTCTTGTGCAAACTGCCCGTCATTTAATAATTCTCCCACTACACCTTGTCCATCCTTTACACGCTGGGATATAGTTTGAAGATCGCCTGTTAACGCTTTTGTATTCTGCCCTACATCCTTCGCTATATTTATGAGCTCTTGTGTATCTGCAGGCGATGCGGCATTTATAGTATCGTTGTCCTCTATATGTGTCTGCGCGTTACCTGGACGCACAACAACAATTTTATTTCCCACGAGTCCATCGGAGCCAATATAGGCTGTTGCATTTTTAGAGATAAACTCATTTTGCCGTTCCTTCAATTGAAGTTGTACTACCACTTTACCTTCAGAAACGATTTGTACTTCTTTTACTGTGCCGATCTTTACTCCTGACAACCAAACGTTGTCACCTCTTTTTAACCCTTCAACATTTTTGAAGACGGATACCACCGTAAAGGTTTTACTGAAGATGCTGTTCTCGCTTCCGATAAAAAACACCGTTGCAATGAAGATCGCTAACCCTGTGAGCACAAAGGCGCCCAGTTTTATATCTTGTCTAACTTCGTTCGTTTTCATATAGTTAATAATTAAAGAATGGTTCTAATTCAGGATCGGTAGTTTGTCTGATCTCATCAAACGTACCTTCATATTTACTGTAGCCTCCCACCAATGCAATAACACGGTCGGAAGTATGTCGCGCGCTGCTGATGTCGTGTGTGATAATGATAGAAGACGTTTTATACTTATCACGTACTTTAATTATCAGCTCGTTGATTTCAATGGAAGTAATAGGATCAAGTCCGGCAGTAGGCTCGTCATATAGCATGATCTTCGGATTGAGGATTAGCGTACGTGCTATACCGATCCTTTTCTTCATACCACCGGAAAGCTCTGCCGGCATTTTATTGATGGCATCTTCAAGTCCCACATCTTCCAGAGCTTTAACGACACGCTCTTCCAATTCATGCGGATCATTTATACCCAGATTTCTCTTAAGCGGAAACTCCAGGTTTTCCCGCACCGTCATGGAATCATATAGCGCACTGCCTTGAAATGAAAAGCCGACATGCAAGCGCAGTTCATTCATTTCTTTTTCATTCAGCGAGAGTACATCATAGTTGAGTATAGTAATCGAGCCAGCGTCAGGTGTGATGAGGCCCACCATACATTTAATGAGTACAGATTTACCCGTGCCGGACCTTCCGAGTATAACTAAGTTCTCACTTTTATGCAGGTCGAGGTTTATATCACGAAGTACGTGCGTATCGCCAAATGACTTTTTTAAATTCCGGATCTTTACAACTATATCTGTTGATGTAGGTATGTTCTTTTCCTTTGCAGAAGCTGTCGCTATATCCTGGTTCATCGTCTGAAAAGGTTAATGAATTGAAGGCTCAGTAAATCGATCACAAAAATCAGGATCATGGAAACCACAACTGCAGTATTTGCAGCTTTACCAACTCCGGCAGTGCCGCGTTCCGCATGATAGCCCGCGTAACATCCTACCGCTCCTATAGCAAAACCAAAGAAGGCGGCTTTTATAAGAGATGAGAATATATCTACATACGTGATTGATACAGCAACATCATTAAAGTATAGCTGGAAACTGGAGTTGTTCATGAAGTTCACAGTGAGAAAAGATCCCAGCAGCGCAGTCATATCTGCAAAGACAACCAGGAAAGGAAGCATTAAGGTTGCAGCCGTAACGCGACTTGCCACGAGAAAGGAGAAAGGGCGAGTGCCCGATACTTCCATCGCATCAATCTGTTCGGTTACACGCATACTTCCAAGTTCAGCTCCCATATTCGATCCCAATTTTCCCGCACAGATAAGTCCTGTAATTAGCGGGCCAAGGGAACGCACCACCGCTTGCGATACCAGTGAAGGCAACCATGACTCTGCTCCAAAAGAAGACAGTGATGGACGCGATTGACGTGTAAACACAATGCCTGCGAGAAATGAAGTAAATACAATCAAGAATAAGGAGCGGTTGCCTACAACAAAGCATTGTCGCAACGTTTCCTTCCAGTCATAAGGCGGTAAAAACACTTCGCGTATAACGTTTATAACAAACCGATATATGTCAGCGAGGTCTATTAATAATTTTTTGACTTTCATGTATACAGATATATATAACATGGGCTTTTGTAAAAGTTGTGCCCCAAAAAGGCGGATAGCTTTTATAAACCGGGCTGTATAAGAATGTCTACACTTGGGCAATTTGAAAATATATATCACTCACTTTATATACTATGCAGTAACTTTTTCTACAGGTGAGGCGGTTGATGGCAAGCTTTTTTAAGATGTAGCATTATAAAACATCAAACTAATTTTAACAATAACTATTATGAGATCATTATTGTATTTAATCGCAGTGATATTAATCATTGGATGGCTTTTAGGCGTATTTGTTTATAGCGCCACTGGATTAATTCACGTTCTTATTGTACTCGCAATCCTCTCCTTATTACTAGGTGTAATCAGAAGGGCTTGATAAATCAGAATCTTCAACCAAACATTTTAATCATGAACAAAGTCAAAAGCAGCGTTCTTAGTAAAGTGTCTGTATTGTTTATGCTTGTAGCGATGAGCATGCAGATACTGATGGGCTGTAATGCGACCAACACTACCAAAGGTGGTGCTATTGGCGCAGGAGCCGGAGGTGCTATAGGCGGAGTTATAGGATCACGATCAGGTAACACTGCTGTGGGCGCTATTATAGGTGCTACCGTGGGTGGAGCAGCAGGTGCATTGATAGGACGCCAGATGGATAAACAAGCGGAAGAACTTAAACGCGATCTGGAAGGCGCAACCGTAGAACGTGTAGGAGAAGGTATAAAAATAACCTTTAACTCCGGTCTGTTGTTTAATGTTAATTCATCGCAGCTAAGTCCAACAACACAACAAAATTTACGTGAGCTGGCCGCTACGCTGAATAAATATGAAGACACCAACATTTTAATTGAAGGCCATACAGATAATACTGGTTCGGATGAGCACAATCAAAAACTCTCTGAGGAACGAGCAAGATCTGTAGCTACTTTTCTAAATGCACAGAATGTAAAGAACGGTCGTATAACAACGACTGGTTATGGTGAAACTCAGCCGGTGGGAGATAACACTTCCGATGTGGGTAAAGACCAGAACAGACGTGTAGAGGTTGCTATCTTTGCAAATAAGAAAATGAAGAAGTGGGCAGAGAAAAATGATACAGGCAATTCATAACAACAACCACTATATATTTACTTCTTACAGTACGCATAGGAGTTTAGGAAATACTTTCTATAACTTCTATGCTGCTGCTAAGAAACCCGTAAGCACATGTATACATGAAAAGGAAAACGTATGTCTCGATAGTTATAATTTTAATAATACTTAGTGCTTCCGCCTTGGTTGCAAACCGTTATCTGCCAGGTTTCCTTCATAAAACACTTCGCGAAAAAGTCGCATCACTCCGTAAAAAAGGTATCGTTCTGAAATATGATTCTTTGCAATTGAATTTATGGCAAAGGCAGATTGAAATTGATACCATCATCCTTGACATTCCGGAAAAAAAAATCTCAGCAGAGGTATATAACTGCAAAATAAATTCATTTCACATTCTTCCATTACTCTTCCGTAAACGTATTCATCTGAATGACGTTACTGCAGACGAAGTAAAATTCAGCATGATCAAAAAGAATGTTGAAAAAGAAAAACTTGATGCTGATCAAAAGGGAGATCTCTCCATCATTATAAATTCTATTAATATTCGCCATGCTTTTTTTCGCACAGAAGATAGTACGAGCCGCGATACCGTAACAATTCAGGGAAATATACAGGTAAAAGGATTGAGCATTAACTACACGCGTGATGAATCTCCATGGACGTTCCATGCGCTTTCGATGGATTCATTGACGTTCGATTTTCCGTTTTATACTATCGTCAGTGATCACCTGGAGCTTGATAAAGACAGGAGACATCTGGCTATCGATACGCTTCGTATCAAACCTCGTTTTTCAAAACGTGAGCATGCAAGACGTAAACGTGTGGAGGACGATCGCTTCCATGGTATAATTACCGCGATTACTGCAGATGGATTTGATTTTGAAACCGGTGATTCTGCATTTGTAAATGCATCGGCCCTCAAATTTAGTTTCGCCATGGATATATATAGGAATAAGCACTATCCGTTTCCAAGACGTGACTATATGCCTTTGCCGATGGACGCATTGAAGCGATTGCCCTTTGCGCTTACATTGGACACCGTACGCATACGCGATAGTTATGTGTCGTATGAAGAATTGGGTGAAGAAGCAGACTCTACCGGTACACTATATTTTGATAAGCTTGAGGCCGGTATCTTTCACATCTCAACGGACACCACAATGCCAGCGCCTTACCTCGAAGCTTCGAGTGCCCTGATGGGTAAGGGTAAGCTCAAAATGACCTGCCAGTTTTCAAACACGAAAAAACCTGCTATGGTAAAAGGCTCATTAAGTAATTTTCCTCTGACGCTTGTGAATGATATACTACGACCGCAGGCAAAAGTAGAAGTTGAAAGCGGCACGATGATGAAACTTAATTTCAGTTTTGGCTTTGGTGAATATCGTTCGGATGGAGCGGTAGACTTAAGCTATAAAGATTTAAAAATAACAAGCCTGCGTAAAGACAAGGATAAAGACAAAGCGGTGCGTAATAATTTATTGACACTTGCCATCAATACATTTATAAAAGATGATGCGGGACAATTTGTGACCGGCGAAAAACAAACGGGCATCATTTTATTTTATCGTGATCGTAAGAAAGCCATTTTCAATTATTGGTGGAAGTCGCTTTTCTCTGGAATAAAATCGTCAGTAGCCTTGCGAACGGAACAAACTGATAGACTTACGGCCGAAAAAAATGCGAAGAAGGACCGAAAGAAGCGAATGAAGAAAAAAGAGTGATACGGTATAAATATGAAACTCTCGAAGAAGGTTTGGATACTCATAGCGATTGCCGCGATCATTTTGGCAGCCCGGCTGTCCATGCCTTACTTTGTAACGCGTCATGTAAATAAGGCATTGTCATCTATACCCGGATATCGCTATACTTTGGGTGATGTTGATATATACTTGTACAGGGGTGCATATCAATTGAAGGAATTGCGTGTTTTTACAGAGAATGGAAACGATGAAAGTCCATTTATAGATATACCCGTGATCGATCTTTCTATAGAGTGGAGCGCGGTGCTTGATGCCGTCTTGGTAGGGCAAGTAACGTTCGAAAATCCGGAGTTGAATTTTACCGGAAGTAAAAATAATTCGAACGGAATGGATGTGAACTGGATGCAGCCTATACACGCGTTGATGCCGCTTCGGGTTAATCGCATCAAAATCACAAATGGCAGAATTGCTTACTATGATTCCACTACCGTGCCTCATGCGGAGCTGGTTTTAAACTCTGTCAATGCATCGGCAGAAAATCTTCTGAACATAACTGAAGATCCGGGCATGTTGCCTGCGTCGGCTCACCTGGCGGCTGTTACTCCCGGTAACGGAATGTTAGGTGTAAAAATTAAAATGAATGTAGCAAAGTCTTTTCCTGATCTCGAGATCAATCTGAAATGTGAAAATGCAGACTTGAAAGCGTGGGAAAATTTTCTGAAAGCATATCCCGGTATTGATATAGAACAAGGCAACTTTAATCTATATACCGAAGTGGTTATGATGGATGGAAAAACGGAAGGATATATATTGCCCGTAATTGAGAATTTGAAAGGAGTAAGCAAAGGGAAAGGTAAGGCGGACGATGAAAGAGCTGGCTGGAAATCTATATCGACTTTTCTGCTCGCAAATCAAACTAAAGATCGGTTATCAACACGTGTGCCGATTGCCAGTGTTACGAGCGATAGCACTGCGGCCGTAGTGCCTGTTTTGTGGAATGTTCTATGGGAAGGTTTTGTGAAAGCCTTTGAGAAAAAACGTGAGGGCACACTTAAGTTAAAGACTGTAGTGAACGAAGATTCGGGTATAGTAAAACGTTTGGAAAAGAAGGCTAAGAAAGAGGAGCGCAAAGAGCGCAGACGGAAAAAAAGAGAAGAGCGTAAGAAGAAAAAAGAGGAGTCATAGAAAATTCTTGAGAGATCCGAGGCTGATGGGCTTCTCCAAAAATTTAACAGATGAAATGTTATCGAGTTCCTGTGGAAAGCCTCTGTAAGCACTCATTAAATTGATAGCACTTTTTGGAAAATTAGCACGTATATATTCCACTTTGTCCCATCCTAACCCGTCTGGTAAATTATTGTCGAGAAAAATAATATCGGGAGATATACCTTCTAACTTCTGAATGCCATCCTTCAGCGTATAGGCTAAATGTACTTCGTATTGCAAAGGAACGAGATAAGCCTTCAGCAATACGCATAGATCTCTTTCATCATCTATGATTAAAACCTTTTTCACTCTAAATGCTCTTTACTGGGTAGTGAGTAAATAAACCAATTCAATAAAAGTAAACGATTTTTCGGTGTTTAGGTATATAACGTAAAAAAAATCGCATTACATTTTTATGTAGGTGATTTTCATTCGAAAAGTATTACCCTTGGAACGGTTTTTTACGAACCTGGTATACATCTAAAAATATAACAGCCATGAACAGAAACAGTAAAATAATTTTAGGTATTGTTGGTGCAGCAGCAGCAGGTGCTGTTATCGGATTACTACTTGCACCAGACAAAGGAAGCGATCTTCGTAAGCGCATATCAAAGGCAGCAGATGAATTTGCGGGTAGCCTGACAGATGCGATATTAAGCAACAGAGAAAAATTACTCAGCGCAAAAGATCAACTTGTGAGTGAAGCGAGAGGATTAAAATCCGAAGCTGCATCACGCTTTGGTCGTGTGAAAGAATCTGTAAGCTGATTCTATAAGCTCTAAGCTTTTGTTTAAGGTTTCATTCAATACCTTTTGGTTTTAGATATGAACCTTAAACATTTGCTCTATATACTTCCCTTAAACAGTAAACCCCTATGGAAGAGTTAAAATCAAAAGCTGAAAATTTAGCTGAGCATGCAGGTGATTACTTTGAGACCCATTTTAAGCTCGCGGTTCTAAATGCTACCGATAAGGCTACCGGTTTGGCATCTCAAGGTTTAACAGTAGCGGTATTAACGGTGCTGTCGTTGTTTGTCCTGTTGTTCTCGGGACTTGGTTTGAGTTGGTGGATAGGAAATGCAATCAATAATATTGTTGGTGGATTTTTTATAGTAGCAGGAGTATATGGATTGTTGATTGCCATTTTATTACTCTTTCGCAAAAAGCATATAGCGCCCCTTATCCGTAATTTTTTAATAGCCCGGATTTATGAGTAACATTCGTACCTATGATGATCTTTTACGGGAAAGAGAAAAATTAAGAGCACAGCTTCAGTTCCATAAGCAACAGATTAAAGTTGATATGCAGGAACTTCGTGAAGAGATGAAGCCTTTGCTTAACCTCACCAAAGTATTAGGAAAAATGACCACGCGGGAAACACGCAATGATGCGTTGATTAGTACCGGGTCATCGTTGGCGATTGACTTGCTGGCCAGAAAAGTGTTGCCGAAGAATATAATCAGCAGGTTGTTTTTGCCCGGTATGTTAAAGAATGTGACTTCACATTTACTCTATAACGCTAAGCCGTGGCTTCAAAAGCTTATCGGATCACGAAAGAAGAAACCGGTTGTTGAAGAACAGCAGTAGATTTATTTATATACTATATCTACGCAGGAATAGAAGCCACCCGAAACCAATAGCTTCGGATTTCCTCGACTACATTTAGCAGCGATTCAAAACTGGTTGGTTTTACAATATAGGTGTTAGCACCGAGTTCGTAACACCGCTTAATCTCTGTGTCATTTTTTGTGGTAGTGAAAACAATGACTGGTATTTTCTTGAACACAGGGTGTTGTTTTATTTCTTTCAATGCTTCGCGACCGTCTTTTTTTGGCATATTTAAGTCCAATAAAATGAATCCCGGATATTCTGCATTTGCAACTGACTCGAGGAATTTTAGTAACTCAACACCATTCTCTACGAATTCAATTTTTTCAGTATACCCTTTCTCATTAAAGGCTGTTTGCATTAAGTAACGATCATCAGCATCATCTTCAGCAACCAGTATAAATTCTTTTCGAGTGGTCTTCATAGTCATAAATCAAATATAAACTATTCATTTTACTGTTGTTCAACCATTCGCAATCAGTGAATCATAAAACCGAGGAAAGCATGTATAAATCTGTGGAATAAATTCCTCCTGGAAAGAACTGACTGCGAAAACACATTTTTTTGAGCAGGCATTTAATTTTTATAAAGAACAGAAAGAAGTGTTATGGAAAAGCATGCAAAACAACATAAACGCTCTGCGAATAAAAAGACCGCACCGGTAAATTCACCAGAGCGTCCTGTAACCAGTGAAAAGCGTGAGAAGCCCGCAACAGACGCAGAAGTCTCAGCAGGACCAGAACAAAATGCATCAAGTGAACGCCAAGAGACGGTTGCACAAACAAAGGAATGGGAACGCCAGCCGCGTGTAAATGCGGATGAACAAAAGAACATTGTTAACAATCCGGAGCATTCGCAAGATGAAATAACAGATCAACGCGATAAGTAATTCAGTGCTATATATATAATTCCAAACATATCGATCAGTAACAAACTATACTATGGAATTTGAAATTATTGAAAACAGAAGTGAAGCAATAGATAAATTGAAAGATCTGTTGCAGGATGTAAACATCTGTATGTTCATAACAACAGATGATAACGGTAAAGTGATGAGCAGGCCTATGGCTACTGTGGACACTGATGATGAAGGCAACGTTTGGTTCTTTACCAATGAGTTTTCAGAAAAAATTCATGAAGCTTCACAAGATAATTCTGTAGCGCTTGCCTATTCTCATCCTGGTAAGAATGTATATGTACATATAAATGGGGTGAGTACAGTTGTAGTTGATAAGGCGAAAATGAAAGAACTATGGACGCCTCTTGTTAAGGCATGGTTTCCGGATGGAGTGGATGATCCTAAGCTTTGCCTGATAAAAGTAAATGTACAGGAAGCACACTACTGGAATAGCGCCTCAAATAAAATGGTAACCTTTTTCAATATGGTAAAGTCTATCGCAACGGGCGATCGGTATGACGAAGGCGAAGTGGGAAAACTGAAATTCGGAAAAAAGTAGAAATTAAATAACATAGTATAGCGACAAGAACGATTGAGCTTTTATCGCTATACTACTATATATCTCACATCTGTTATCCTATAGAGGGAAACGAAATCAAAAACGTAGTTCCCATGTTCTCTTTAGACTTAACATCTATATGTGCCTTATGCGCCTGCAGGATGTTAAGGGTCGCTGCCAGGCCAAGTCCCATGCCGTTACGTTTGGAAGTAAAGTATGGTTCAAAAAGTTTAGAGATATTCTCTGAGGAAATACCACATCCATTGTCGATAATTTCTACCACGTAAGCTCCTGCGGTAGGATTTATAGCAATGGTGAGTTCTCCCTGCATGTCCTTCATGGCTTCCACTGCATTGATAATAATATTCAAGAAGGCAATTTTTAATTTACTATTGTCAGCCTGAATATAGCATGGTGTCTCCGGGTAACGCACGCGCATATTAATATGCTGTAACGTAATGCGATCAAGCGCGGCACTGATACTATCATCCAGTACACCTTGAAGTATAGCTTTTTTGAATACAAGTTCTGTAGGGCGTGCTGAATTAAGAAGTTCTGTGATCAGATCGTTTATCCTTTTTGAGTTCCGCTGAATGATCTCCAGGAACAATGCATCATCTTCTGATTTATTTGAAGTGATCAATTGCTCTACAGACATCTGTATATTGTTTAGCGGGTTGCGTACTTCATGTGCGAGCGTTCGTACAAGTCGGCCGGTAGCAGCCAGTTTCTCTGCTTGTAATGCTGCCTTTTCAGCACGCTTCAAATTTGTTATGTCGTGAATTATACCTTGAACATACGGTGCCCCGGTGTTATCAATCTCTAATGTAGCAGAGAGTATACATATCTTTTTCTCTCCTTGTTTATTGATGAGTATAATTTCCGCATCATCGATCTCTTTGGTCTGCTCCAGACTTTGTGAGACACGATCTTTACCTTCTGTGATAAGTTCGTATAGCGAGAGAAGAGATAGTTCTTCTGTGGTATATCCTAATAACTCAGCAGTAGCGCTATTAATGTTTTTGAACCGTAACGCTTCATCCGTTATGAAAACAGCGTCTTTGGATCGTTCAAAAATGCTGCGGTATTTTCTTTCATTTGCACGCAGTGCTTTAAGCGATGCAGAACGCTCCAGCGAGTAGCGAATGCTTCGTTCAAGTTTCTCGGTGTTAAGCTCTGATTTTATAAGGTAATCCACAGCGCCCACTTGCATGGCTTCTTTATCTACAGCCTGGTTTCCCTTACCAGTAAGCAGAATGATAGGCTGTTCACAATTCAGGCGAACTGCTTCCTTCAATAAGTCCAGCCCGGTTTTCACTCCAAGGCGGTAATCAACCAGGTATATATCATGCTCTGAAATTCGAATGTGGTCCACAGCTTTTGCGTAGGTGGAGCACCAGTCAATTTTAAAAGCAGCGCTGTCAATACTTTTTATATAGTCACTCGTGATGAGAAAATCATCTTCATCATCATCAACAATTAAAATACGTGTGGCTTGTGACATGTAATTCAAGATTGTTTCTCCGGCAAAATAATAAAGAAGCAGGCACCTGCTTCCGGTTTGCTTTCAGCGTACATCACTCCGCTATGATTATCGACAATTTTTTTGCAGATCGCCAGCCCGATTCCTGAGCCGGGATACTCTGACTTTCCGTGAAGACGTTGAAAGATCTGAAAAATTCTTTCGGAATATTCTTCTTCAAAACCAATTCCATTATCCTGCACCTGGATCTTAAAAAAATCCTTGTCAGCAGGAAGGTGGTATAGCTCCTTGTCTTGTTTTGTAATTCTAACACTATTGATTTTAATAACCGGGTGGAGTGTTTGCTTTCTGAATTTGATAGCGTTACCAATGAGATTATTAAAAAGTTGTTTTATTTCTGACCGCACTGCTTCCACTTGTGGCAACGAGTACGTTATAATTTTAGCATTCGTCTCTTCAATTTTTAATTCAAGATCGGATTTAACAGCAGCGATAACATCATTCAGATTTACTTGTTCGTAAATATGTGAACTGCGTGTAGTACGAGAAAAATCCAGAAGGTTGTCAATCAGGATACGCATATTTTCGGCAGAAGCCATGATGCGTTCCAGGTATAGCAGTCCATCAGCTTTCAACTCAGACGATAATATACCTTTGAGGCGCTCACTGAAGGTTGAGATTTTGCGAAGTGGTTCCTGTAAATCGTGTGAAGCTACATATGCAAACTCTTCAAGCTCTTTGTTCGAACGATTTAGTTCGCGAATACTTCGTTCACGATCCCGTTCGAAATTTCTAACCGTTGTGACATCCCGCGTTATACCGATCATTTTCAACGGTGTTCCGTTTGTATCGGTAACAACTTTAGCCTTGGTCGATACGATCTTGCTGGTGTCGTGCTTTGTTTTTACCTGGTATTCACATTCGAATTCTGACTTCGTATCATAGGCGTTTTGCATGGCTTTTTCAAAACCATCAACATCATCATGCGAAACCAGGCTCATGTAAAAATCATAAGAGACTGTGGGCAGCTCTTCACGATCAAATTCAAACAACTTATATATACCTTTAGACCACTGCATCTTTTTCTCAGATATAGTATAGGTCCAGCTACCCAATTGTAACAGTTCTTCAGTTTCGTCAAACAGTTCGCGAATAGCCTTTGTCTCTTCTTCACTTTTTTGAAGTTCTGTAATATCTTCTGCTATGAACAAGAGTGAAGCGGCATCACCGTTTTCATTTCTGCGTAGTACCGAACCCAATGTTCGGAAGTAACGCCAATGACCTTGCTTATGGTTTAGCCTGCATTTATACGAATAAGAATCGTTGTTCTGGAGTGCGTAAAATTTTTGGAGTTCAGTCTGAACGAGATCAAGATCATCTTTAAAAATGATCTTGCTCAAGTCGCCTTCCCGGATCTCGTCATAAGAGAATCCCAGGAAATCAGATATACGTTTGTTAACAAACTTTAAGCGTTTGTTACTAACATCATAAACATAAATAATCGCGGGAAAGAAGTCTGCTATTTTTTCGTCAAATGTATCCCGGTTTTCACCCGAGTCGAACAGCATTTTCAAGTAGTGGATGTATTCACTCATACTTCTTGCTGGAACTCAATATTATTAAGTTCCTTATACTGCTTGATTTTATTATATAGTGTTTTACGATCGATTTTTAAAAGCTTAGCGGCTTTACTCTTATTAAAGTTAACGCGCTTTAATGCCTCCAGTATAATTTCATATTCCGCATCTATACCGGCACCTTTCAGCCCTGTTTCTTTTATAACGGGACGGGTATACGTTGGTGTTGGTGGTAATCCGGAATCCAATCCATAGGAAGAAGACATTACAGGAATTTGCTGTTCTGCTCCTGCATCGAATTGCAGTTTTGTATAATTCGATACTTCGAACGGAATGCTCTTCACATCGATGATATCTCCGTCACTTAAAAGTGTAGCACGTTTGATAACATTTTTCAATTCGCGAAGGTTGCCATGCCATACGTAATTCTGGAAAATGGTTTCTACTTCGGGAGTAAATCCTTTTACATTTTTGCCAAGCTCCTGGTTGGTTATATTCAGGAAGTGATTGGCGAAGATCATGACATCGTTTTTGCGTTCACGCAACGGTGGCACATTGATCTGGAATTCATTGAAGCGGTGGTATAAATCTTCGCGGAACTTTCCATTACGGGCAGCATCCCAAAGTTTTTCATTACTCGCTACAATGATGCGTACATCGAGTTCTATATCTTTCGTTCCCCCCACACGTTTCATTTTTCTCTCTTGCGTAACACGCAGTAATGAAACCTGTACATCATACGGCAAGTTGGCAATTTCATCAAGCAGAATAGTTCCACCGTTTGCCAGTTCGAAGCTTCCTATCTTTTGACCAACAGCACCGGTGAATGATCCTTTTTCGTGACCAAACAATTCACTGCCGGCAAGTTCTTTTGATAGGGCACCACAATCTATAGCTATAAATGGCTTGTCAGCACGCTTGCTGCGCTTGTGTATCTCTTGTGCTATAGCTTCTTTACCACTTCCGCTTTCGCCGTAAATGATAACGCTATAGTTGGTAGGGCCAACCAGGTCAATCTGATTTAAAATGTTTTTGAAGTCAGGGCTATTACCGAAGATATAGGTTTGCCCGTTTTCGTGTTTTTTAGAGAATGATAACGCCTTCGTATCATTATTACTTTCATTGTTACCGGAGGAAACGTGTGTTACAATCGCTGCGGGCTCCTTGAGTGCACGCTTGATGGTAACTAAAATTTCATCGGGCAACAGTGGTTTTGTAACGTAATCAATCGCACCAAGTCTCATTACCTCAACAGCCGTTTTAATATTGCTATAGCCTGTAATGATTATTACAGGAACCGTTGGAAGCTTTTCCTTAATATTTTTAAGGATGGTAGTACCATCCATGTCTTCCAGCTTAAAATCGCAAAGTATTAAATCCGGGTCGGTGCTCTCTAAAATCTCCAACGCTTTTTTACCACTATTCGCTTCAATTGCTTCAAAGCCATGTTTGGATAGGAAACGCTTTAAAACAAGGCACATGTCCTTATCATCATCAATGATTAAAATTTTTTCAGCCATATCTTTTTTAAAAATAACTACTACTATAATTACTTAAAAAAATTAAGCCCAGAAAGCTCTCATCTGTGCAACGGGTATTTGGAGATGCTCCCGGTATTTGGTAACAGTTCTTCTCGCGATATTAAATCCTCGTGTAGCCAGTAATGAAGCCAACTGCTGATCGGAATAGGGTGACTTTTTATCTTCACGCTTGATAACTTCTTCAATCTCTTTTTGGATGACCTTGTTGCTGATCACCGCGCCACTTTTGTTTTCAATACCTTCGCTAAATAAACTCTTTAATAAAATCGTTCCAAAGGGAGTCTGAACGTATTTGTTACAAGTAATGCGAGACACCGTGGATATATCTACTCCGGCCATCTCTGCTATATTCTTCAGGATCATCGGCCTCAACTGCGACTTATCGCCATCCTGAAAATAGTCAAACTGATATTGGACAATGGCATTGATAACATTCAACATAGTCGTTTCGCGCTGGCGAATTGCATTCACAAACCATTCTGCTGAGCTAAGTTTGCTTTTTAAATATTGGAACGCTCGTGTGTCTTTGCCTTTCTCTGCTTGCTGCACCATGGCCTTCATACGGTTGCTGATAACCAGGTTTGCCGAGCGTTGATTTGTAAGGCCTACTTCCATACCATCTTCACGATGGGTAATAAAGAAATCTGGGATGATTGTATCGGCTGAACTTCTCTCTTCAGTGCTTCCTACCGGATTGAGGTTGAGCGAACCCATCATCTCAAGCACCATCCTTAGTTCTTCTTCATCGATCTGTAAAGCATTTTCAATCTTTTCGAAATTGCGTGCTTTGAGATCATCATAATATTTTTCAAGTATAACAAGTGCTGCTTTCACATCCGGACATTTTGTATTCATCCGTTTCAATTGCAACATCATGCACTCGCGTATATCACGCGAACCTACACCTGCAGGCTCAAAACGTTGAATGACGTGAAGTAATTTTTCAGCGTCTTCGCCTTCAATCCACTGCATGGTTTTCAAAGAAAAATCTTCAGCTAATGTTTCAAGAGGAGTTTCCAGAAAACCTTTTTCATTTAGATTTCCGATTATGAATTGCGCGAACGCCTGATCTGTTTCGGAAAGTTTTATAGCCGATAATTGCTCTTCTAAATCTACCTTGAAGTCGCGTGACGCAACGATAGGTTTATCAGGCATATCATCCTGCTGATAATATTGTTTGTTCTCCGTTTTATAGTCTGGTATATCATCGTATCCATACTCCTCCCAATCCTGATACTCCTGAACCTCTTCCTTGCTATTCGTAGTATCAATTTCATCGGTCTCTTTCTCTTCGATGATTGGATTTTCCTCTAATTCGTTTTTAATTCGTTGCTCAAGTTGTAAGCTTGTTAAGTGAAAGAGCTCGAGCATTTGAAGCTGCTGAGGATTTATCTTTAGCTGTTGCTTCTGCGTTAAATTCTGACGTAACATAGCTGGTTCGGGTTTAAATACCCGGAAGTACATGCAACCCTAAAACCAAACTTTTAACCACTCAGAATTTTTTTTAATGAATTGATAATCAAATAAATATAATTCCTATGACAACGATAAGCAAGCATCAGAGTGTGGCATTGTGGAAATTATTACTCGATTTGTAGAAATTTATCTATTCTATGCGCAAGTCGGTAGCAATCACATATGTGGCTTTTTTCATATCACTTGTCATTTTGCTGGGCATTGGCTTCAATTTTTACACCCGTTTATTACGCTACAATTATTCAATCACCTGGATTGAACACACGCATGAAGTTCTTCATGAGATCAGAAATTTTGAAAATTATTTTAAAGAAATTGAAAGTAGTCAGCGTGGGTTTCTGCTCACAGGCGACAGTGTTTTTCTAAAATCGTCTGACAAAAAGATTAATAGTATAAAGCTTTCCTTTAAACGATTGTTGCAACTGACAAGTGACAATCCTACGCAACAGAAAAATCTTGGCAACCTGAATTATCTTATATCAAGACGATTGGATATTCTGGAAGAGGCGATGACTCTGCATACACTAGATCGTGCGTTGTTTAAAAAGCGATTGATAGAAGGAAGGGAAGCGATGGAAAATTGTGCTGCTATACTTTCCAGGATGGAAAAGGAAGAACATCGTTTGCTGGTAATGCGAAGAAAGATCAAAGATACCTATGGTACATCTTCGTCTAACTACTCCGTTGTGATCTTTATATTTTCCTTCGTGGTATTCATCATTACTTTTTTACTCATCATTCGTGAACTGTCCAGGAGATTCCGGTATCAGCGTGATCTTGAGTTGAAGATCACTGAACTCAATCAGGCAAATGCAGAGCTGGAACAAATTACATTTGCGGCTTCGCATGATCTGCAGGAGCCGTTGCGAAAAATCATGACGTTCAGCGATATGCTGAAAGTGAAATATACTCCCGCTATACCAGCAGAGGCTCAACGCTTGGTGGAGCGCTTGCAACTCTCGGCTACGCGTATGCATGGATTGGTGGATGACCTGATGAGTTTTACACGGCTTGCCGGAATAAAAGAAGAACCACAAAAGGTATCGTTGAAAGAAGTTGTTGAAGAGGTGCAGTATAATTTTAAAGACGCATTTGCTGCCAAGGACGCTCAGCTTTCCATTGACTTGAAGTTGCCTGTGATTACGGGATACTATAATCAGTTAAGCTTACTTTTTCATGCATTGATTGACAATGCCGTAAAATTTTCGCGCGATAATGTAGCCCCGGTAATTTTTATTCTTACCCAGGATGCCACCGCGGAAGAGATGGCAGAGAAATTCAAGATCAAGCACGGCCATCAACGGTATATGAAAGTAATTATCAGAGATAACGGTATAGGCTTTGATGATGAGTTTGCCGGAAAAGTATTTAACCTGTTTCAGCGCTTGCATGCTCAGGAGACTGTATATAAAGGTAAAGGCATCGGACTGACAATCGTAAAGAGGATTATGACCAATCACCTCGGGTTTGTAACAGCCCACGGGAAAATAAACGAAGGCGCTGAATTCACGCTATACTTTCCCGTGAGTTGATTTATACTATATCTTAATTAGCCTTTTTTAATTCTTGTCCGGCGATATCTTCCCAACGATAAAATTGAAATGTTTTGTTATCGCTCATGGCGACAAATAATCCATGCTCAAACCCGGGAAGCGCTATACTCGTTACATCGCTGCCATCGCTTTCAATGGTAGAGGTCTTTACAGATTTGATGACAGGATGGTCGTGTGGATTACCACTGCGGCCTTCGCGAGGAAATATATGAAACTGATTGGCCTGCTGATCGGATACTAATATATACCCCGTGCCATCGCTGAATTTGTAAATGGAGATACCTTCGTGGTTGTCAGTAAATCCGGTTGTTCCAAAAAGAGCTAGCTCGGTACTGCTACTGTCCGGATGCGCATAGTATTTCCGAATGCCAACACCTTCATCTGAGCAGTATATATAGCCGAGTTCATTGTCGACCGCGATGGATTCAATTTCATTCTTGCCGCTATAATTTCCGAATGTGCGCACAAGTTTACCTTTCACTGTTCCGTTGCCGTTATCTTGTAAAAGATACTGGTATAAATACGTCCCATTCGTTGGACCTGTTTTTCTGCCAACAATAGCATAGATTTTTCCATCAGCCGGGTTGGTGTAGAGTGCTATGCCCATGGGAGCACGGAGAGAATCATTTTCAAAAACCGGTATACCTCCCTGATCTATAGGCTTCATGTCCGGCAGACTAAATACCCGGATAGAATTGGTATTGCGCTCTGTGCATACTGCTATATCTGTCTTTTTGTTCTGGAGTACAAGGCCATAGGCAACGTCTACATTATTAGGGCGCTTTATATTCCTGATAGTTTTACCAGGAACCTCTTTCCCCTTCAGATCGAAAACATAGAGTGCGCCATCGCCTGTATCTCCGCCCTTATCAGTGCCAATGATGAGACTCTGTGAAGGATCTGAAGGATTGATCCAGAATGCAGGGTCGTCACTGTCATAGGCGACGGTATCCGTGGCAAACGCTGGTTCTATGATGACTGTTGAATCTGCTGCCATGCTCTGTGTAGCTGCTTCTTTTTGTTTGCACGTAATAAAAAGCAATGCAGGTGCTGCCAGTATGAATAATTTCTTCATTTATATACGTAATCTTCGGTTAGGATATTTATAGTATACGCTATAGGGTGCGTTCGATCTAATCTTTTTTGAATGTGATTGTTACGCCATCCTTGCTGGAGTACAATTCTTCACCATCCTTGAAATTGTCTTCATCTACAACTTTCATAAAGACGAAGGTTAGAGTTTCATCGTCTTCATTTATTTCATATTCACCCTCTACAATGAAGTCCAATTCTTTTTCCTCAATGCCTTCATCATTCACGATCACATGACTTCCTTCTAATTCTATCTCTCCATCTTCGGCATTGTAGTCAGCTTCAATCTCAATAACTTTGTTTTCGACTTCAGTTTCTGTTTCTCCGTTTTCACAGGATGTAATCTCTTCTTCCTGCGATAATTCGATTTCAAATTTCATTTCTTCAAATTCAAATTCGGCCTTTACTTTTCCGGTTATATCCCCAAGGGTAAGTTTTTCAAGGTCGGCATTGAGATGACCAAATATACTCTTGAATGATTCAAGATCTTCTTCAGAGGTGATTTCAAATTCCCATTCCCCCGCTACGTCATTGTCCAACACCTCATATTCAAATACCCTGGGGGAACCCAATACTACATCTACATTTTCATTTGATGTTAAATCGGTGAGCTCAAATTTGAAACTTCCTTTAGTCGCATCTTCTCCCGGGAGCGTAAACACAATTTCAAAGGATGACGGCACCGTGTTAAGATCTGCATCTGGAGAAAGTGTTATTGTGCCGGAGAGACCATCGGTATCTTTTGTGAAATTCAGTTCACGTTCATAGATACAATCATCCATTTCAACTTCATATACTATTTTGTCGATAGTGACATTTCCGATCATATCGCCCTCCAGGTCACTAAGAGTATAGCCAAGTGTAATGGCACTTTTGGGGAGCGTTGCATCAGGGAGGTAATCGGCAAATTTTATTTCAACGCTATAGTCTTCAGCGTCTGCAAGATCGGCTCCTTCTTCTGCATCGAGCAGTAATTGAAAAGGAAAGTTGCCATCATTTGGTGTTTCCTCCAGAGAATTGTCGGCACAGCTCAGTAAAGTTGCAAAGGCTGTTGCCAGGTAAAGTATATATAGATGCTTTTTCATTTTGTTCAGTTCAGTTAAGATTAAAGATCAAGTTTTAAGCCAGCACGCGTCCACCATGAATAGAATTCACGTTGTATATAGCGGTTCTCTTCGCCTTGGTATACTTGAAACGGCTGATTGGTAATGTTCAGGAACTCAGCAAAGAACCGAAGCTTGGGACTGATCGTGAAGGTAGTAGTGGCATCGAGTTGTACGCGATCTTTTACGTATAGATCTTCATCTGCACTTCCTCCAATTTCACTGATATACTCACCATTGAAATTAGCGGCCACCCGGAAATTGAAGCGCCCGAGATCATAGCCCAAGGATATATTCCCGACATGTTTGGACTGACCCGGAAGTCTGATTTCTTCTTCGTTGGTATTGTCATCGCGCGATTGAATTTTGGCGTTGGAGGTTGTAAGCGTATAGTTAGCATATATACTCAACCCTTTGAGTGCTCCCGGTAAAAACGTAAGGTTTTGTTGGTAGGCTACTTCGAAACCAAACAAGGATGCCGATTCCCCATTACGGGCCTGTGTTATATCAATCACTTGGCCTTCAGAGCCAGGATACTGATCAGATTCGAATCTGCGATTGAAAATGAAATCAGTAAGGCGCTTGTAAAATATACCACCGGATAATATTCCTACACTTCCAAAGTATTTTTCGGCAAGTATATCTACGTTCGTAGCGGCAACGGGCTTAAGTTTGGCGTTACCAATAGTTCCTTCTCCTTCGTTGATGTTGATCTCCTGTGCAGGGATAATGTCGCTAAAGTTCGGGCGTGCGTAGCTTCGCGTAACAGCCGCACGAAGATTCATGTTGTCGGTTACGTTGTAGCGAATGTGTAATTGAGGTAACAGGAAGCTATAGTCTGTTCCGCCCTCTTCCGGTATAATCTCACTTTCATTTATAACATTCGAAGACGTATAGTCAACACTGGTATGCTCGTACCGTAGACCTCCTAATATCATAAGTTTGCTCAATTGAAGCTTCGACATGATATAGCCTGCATATACATTCTCCTTAGCAGTAAAAGATTCTGCAGCTTCGGTGGCCAGTTTATCTTCTATTGATAGTTCGAAATCGTTACGGTTAGCATTGAAGAATTTTACAAACTTCTCGGGGTCTGCATTTGCGCTGAGTTTATAGCGGCCATCCAGGAAATTGTCATCCACTGATCCTCCTGCATATTGATCTAAGGTGAGATCGTCTGAGCCGGTATAGCTGAAAACATTTTCGGTTATGCGATAGCTTTTTTCTTTCAATCTTACTTTACCACCAAATTTGAATAGACCATCGCTGGTACCAGCCTTGTATGGAATGCCGATATTAAACTTGGCAGTTTTATTTACGTCCTTGGCGTAGGTGTTTCCCATCGTAGCCTCATCAAATTCATAGATCGAATTGTCAAGGTATATATTCTGTGCGCTGGTGTTCGGAAGATCATCTACTGTGAACGTAGGGAACTTGGCGTTTGTGGTGAAGTCTGTGGATAGTTGATCCACTTCGCCCACGCTTCCAATCTCAATATCATAGGGCGTATCTTGTATAGCTTCAGAATATGATACTTCATAATCGAGGCTGAATTTGGAAAGTGTATGTTTTGCGCCCAGATTAAAACTTGTTACAATCTGTTTTTCAAGTCTGTCCTTCGTGAGGCGCTCGATCTCATTGTCTTCGAAAGGAGAATCATCCACATTCGGTGCAAATATATACCGTCTGCGTTGCTCACGATCCGTGAATCGATTGTATAGCGTTCTGAAATATACTTCGTTCTTTTCGTTGAATTTATAGTCTATCGTGCTGCTTAGGCCCAGGCGTGTACGGGTTAATTCATAGTCACGGAGTTCCAGTTGATGTTCATCACGTTCCCAATTGTCAGAACCTCGTTCGGTCTCATAGTAACTGGAGTTTAGCATAATGCCAAGCTTGTTGTTCAGGAAGCGCTTGCTGAGCTCCAGGGAGCCTTGCAAATTTGCTTTACCACTAATATTATTATAGCCCATCAATCCGGATGCATTTACACTGATGTTTTCAGTTTGTGCTGTACGTGTAATCAAATTAACAGAGCCTCCTATAGCATCGCCATCCATATCGGGTGTTATAGCTTTGCTTACTTCAATTGATGCAAGTTGATCTGCGGGTACTGCATCCAATGCTACATATCGAACACTGGCTTCAGGCGATGGAATTTGTTCGCCATTTATACTGATGTTGGTAAATTGAGGTGCTAATCCGCGCACCAATACATAGCGGCCTTCGCCTTGGTCTCTTTCAATGTTTACTGCCGGAACACGCTGCAATGCTTCTGCTACGTTTGGATCAGGGAAGCGACCAATCTGATCTGCACTTACTATATTCTTGATGTTGTCTGCTGTCTTCTGCTGGTTGAGCGCTTTCTGTTGTCCTTGTAAAACACCGGTAATCACTATATCCTGTAACTCGGTAGCATCGCTGATCATTTTAAGTTCTACCTGTGCTACGCCATTTTCTGGAACAGTAACGACTTCAGAATATTTACGGAAGCCTATATAGCTTACTTCAATCTCAACATCACCTGCTGGTACCCGGAGAAAGAATTCTCCATTCACATCAGATGTAGTTCCATTGTTGGTTCCCTTTTGAAAAATGGTAGCACCTGGTAATACGGATTTTAAGACTTCGTCTACAACGCGTCCGCGAATAACACCGTTAGCAGCGGCTTGTTTTTTTACCACGGCTGTTTCCTGGGCTTTCACCATTAGTAAATTATCCACTTGTTGTACGGCTACATTTGCCTGACGTGAGATGGATTCGAGGATTTGCCCCAGGTTTGTTTGTTGTCCATCGAGTGTGATCTTTTTAGCCAGATCAACTTTCTTGCTGCTATAGGTAAAAGTAAATTCAGTTTTCTCTTCGATGGTACTGAACACATCTTTTAGTGTTTTGTCTTTTACTTCAAGCCGAAGCTTCACATCGTAAATATTTTGTGCTGTTCCGTCTTTCGCAAGCAGGAAGTTGAAAAGCAGACACTGAAGAAGTATACCCGACAAGGTATAAAGCGAGAGCTTCCGTGATTTGCTGATGAAAGTTTGTAAGTTTTTGTGCATAAGGTTCAGGTTTATTTTCTCCGTTGGGTATATATAGTCATGTTACTCACAGCCCTTGCCGTAGAGCGTAATGGCTTTGCCTGTGATACGATATTGAATTCCGGTACTATAGCTGATGGCTTGCAGCACTTTATCAACCGGTTCATTTTTATATTTACCAGTGATAAGACAATGCTTGATCGCTTCGTTTTGAAAGCTTACGCTGACACCATACCATTGTTCTATTTTTTTCGATGCGTCTGCGAGACGGGTGTCTTCAAAGATGAGTGTGTTGTTTTTCCATGCCAGTTCTCGTTCGAGATTGGCTTTTTCTTTTACCATAATTTTAGTGGCGCGGGAGTATCTTACTTTTTCTTCCGGAAGGAGAATCTGCATTTCATCACCTTGCATCACGCGCACTTTTCCAGAGGCTACACTTACTACAATGTTGTCACCGGTAGCATTTACATTGAAAGATGTCCCCAATACATGCGTTGAAAATTCTCCGGTGTGAATGATGAAAGGCCGTAAAGAATCTTTTTCAATTTCGAAGAAAGCTTCTCCTGTTAAGTATACTTCGCGTTTAAAACCTTTAAATGTCTCAGGATATTTTAATGACGCCTGCGCATTAAGCTGTACAACCGAACCATCGCTCAGTTTTATACTGATTTGTTCTCCGGACGATGCAGCTTGCTGAGTATAGGTTATTTTTTCTGAACGAGATTCCGAATATTTACCCAGTAAATAAATCGCTATACCGGCTACAAGAAATACAGCAATGGAAGCAGCAAGTTTTCTCCAGGAGAAGAGCGTTCGTGTTTTCTTCTCTTCGTCTTCGTATATATCAATCTTGTCATTGAGCTGACGAAGTGCATGTGAAAGATCTGGTTCCGCAAGCCGGGGCGTTTTGTTCTCCCAGAGAGTTAGCCATTCCAGGAATACTTTGTGATGGGACGCATCTTCCGCAACCCAATCCAGTAATTTTTTCTTTTCCTCTGCAGTGGCTTCGTTCGAGAGGTAGCGTACAATGAGGTGTGTGGGAATATTCTCCTGCATAGATTCTGTTTTCTATACAGGAAGAGTATATATAGCGTGTACACCACCAGTGCGCTATATTAATTAAAGGTTAAGCTTCTGTTAACGCACGAGGATGATGTTCGGTGTGATGATACCGTTTCAGAGAATCGCGCAGTACACTCAACGCCTTTACCAAATGGTTTTCTACTGTGTTTTCTGAAATTTCGAGGATCTCACTGATTTCCCGATAGGTCAATTCATCTACCCGACTCATCAGGAAAACCTGTTTACAACGGGGTGGCAAGGCGTCAACTGTGTCGTTTATATACTGTTGAAGCTCTTTGTGCAAGAGCGATTGCTCGGGGGTATGGAAATCGGGGTGACTGTTTTCAAAGAGTATATCTTCAATGTCTTCGAACAACGGTTGTCTTTTTTTAATAACGGCCAATGCTGCATGTCGCACTGAAACATAGAGATATGCCTTCAGATTTTTTTCAATGACAAGATGGTGACGATTCTTCCAGAGTGTTACAAAGACATCTGAAACTACTTCTTCGGCTTCATCTGCCTGGCGTATATAGGTGGTCGCGAACCCGCAAAGCTTTTGATAATATCGGGCAAACAGCGTGTTGAGCGCAAGGCGATCATCAGACTTTACCTGTCTGAAAAGTATAATATCGTTGCTCTCCTGTTCCACAGCTTAAAATTTCCATTTTCGCTGCAGAGCACAAAAGTATAGGTGTTATCAAATCGTAAAGAGATTATTAATGAAGGGGATAAGCAGGCAGTGTGATCTACTTCTTGCGGAATCGAAGTGGCTCTTTATACTCTTGCGTGGCGATGATTTTGCCTTCCTGGATCAAAGTGCTGGCAACAAGTTCCACTTGGTCTACCAGCATTTGCCAGTTTTTCTGATCGATAGCCTGAGCAACATCGGATGGACAAAACGTTTTTTCTGCACCTCGCTCGTCTGCGAGTTTTAAAATTGTTTTCCGAATATCATCAGCAAAAACCATAGTGGAAGTGGTTTGGCTTTACAACAAGTATGAACCCATGTTGGTTCTCTTTCTGTAAATGTTTATAAAAATACTGTTCCGGGGAGGACCTTTCCCGCTCACATGAAGCACGATCTTTCTTTCATGATTCTACAGAATGTAGATACAGGAAGCTTATTTTTGTCACATGACTGTTTCTCACTTTATTTCTGAAAAAGAAGAGCCGGCTCGCGAGATTATGACCATACTCCGTTCGTGGGTAATGGATCTGGGTACGCATGTGCAGGAAAAGATCAGCAATAAAATTCCTTACTTCTATTTCTATGGGCAGCTTTGTTACCTGAGTCCGGCTGTTGATGGAGTAGATTTTGGTTTTGTAAAAGGATATGAATTGTCCAATGATGATGGATTGCTGGAGTCCAAAGGACGCAAGCATGTTAGATCAATAACATTCCACAGTGTGGCAGAAGTAGAAGAGAATGAGGAAAAGATCCGGCATATCTTGAACGAAGCTGCAATCCTGAATGAATATCATTCCAAACGTAAAAAACAAAGAACTACGAAATGAGCGAAGAAGCTATACTTCCAGATGACGATGATGAATTGTTTGAACACCATCGCATCGTGGCAGATCCCAAGCAGAGTTTACTTCGCATTGATAAATTCCTGATGGATCGCTTGCCGAATGTAACGCGAACCAAAATACAGAGTGGTATTCACGATGGCTTTGTGAGGGTAAATGAAAAACCGATCAAGCCAAACTATAGAATACATCCCAATGATATAATAACTGTTTCCCTGCCGGAAGCTCCACGCGATACAGAAATTGTTGCTGAAAATATACCACTCAACATTGTGTTTGAGGATGAACACTTACTGGTCATCAACAAACCTGCAGGTATGGTGGTACATCCCGCATATCAAAACTGGAATGGAACAGTAGTCAATGCATTGGCGTATCATTTTCAAAATCTTCCGCAGATGGAAGGCAATGAAGGGAGACCTGGTCTGGTGCATCGGATCGATAAAGATACTTCCGGATTGCTTGTTATAGCGAAGGACGAAGTGAGCCTTACAGGCTTGGCGAAGCAGTTCTTTGATCACTCTATCGAGCGCACGTATAATGCGTTGGTATGGGGCGTGCCAGAGCCTGCCAGCGGCACGATCAATGTAAATGTAGGACGAAGCCTTAAGGACAGACGTGTAACCACTGTGTTCCCCAATGGTGATATGGGCAGACGTGCTGTAACGCATTATCGCTTGCTAAAAGATTTACGCTATGTCTCTTTGGTGGAATGTAAACTTGAAACAGGTCGTACACATCAGATCCGTGCGCACATGAAATACCTGGGGCATCCGTTATTTAATGACGCTATGTATGGTGGCGATGAAATTTTAAAGGGCACTACCTTTACGAAGTATAAACAGTTTGTTGAAAATTGTTTCAAGGTTATACCACGGCAGGCATTGCATGCAAAAACACTGGGCTTTGTTCATCCCGCCACAAAGAAATTTCTCCAATTCGATTCAGAGCTTCCTCAGGATTTTGTAGACGTACTTGAGAAATGGGACAATTATGTAAAGTATAACTAACCGCTATATACTTCAATCAATATCCATATATAGTATATATTTTTTATGGTTTTCAGATAAAGAAATTATCGAAATACCATGAACCGCCAGCGTATAAAAGAGAGTAAAGGATTGTGTTTGATGCAGAAGTGCACCAAGCGAATGGAAGAAGTAATCTAAACGCTGTTAGATCGATGATCGGGCAGCGGCCTACAGTATCTTAGAAAGATGGTCTGAGCTTGCGGCCTTTACCCAGCGCCTGACGAATCTCCTTCAGCGCTTCGCGTTTAAATTTTTGATAGGAAGCTTCATCCTGTATAGCAGGATATGTAAGCTTTTTAATGTACTCCAGAACCTTCTCAGTCTGCATCTGATCAAGCGAATTCAACGACTCGACTATCTGATGTTTTTGATTCATGTTTGTCATACGCTTTAGTGGTTGTTTGACAATACAAATAACGTAAATCAGATAGCTGATGTTCAACAATTATGCCCGCTATTAACAGTAATACAACACGGTCGTAATATTTGAGTTAAAAATGTTAATAAAGAAGACAGATTGCCTTGACAGACCGATGAAAGTTTACGGTGTATTTACTTCATTGTACCCTTCGCGGTGATTATCTGTCCAACTCATTGGGTAATTCTTGTCCAAAAACTCCAACGCGTCATTCGTTAAATATAGGGGATGAAACGTGTCGATCATTACCGCCAATTCGTGTGTCTCTTTAGCGCCTATACTTTTCTCTACTGTGCCAGGATGTGGTCCGTGCGGAAGACCTCCGGGATGAAGTGTAAAAGATCCGCGCTCAATACCTCTTCGACTCATGAAATTACCTTCTGCATAGTATAGCACTTCATCAGAATCGATGTTACTGTGATTGTACGGTGCCGGTATAGCCAGCGGATGATAATCAAACAAGCGTGGCACAAATGAGCAGATCACAAAATTTCTTGCCTGAAATGTCTGATGTACCGGCGGTGGTTGATGGATGCGCCCGGTAACAGGCTCGAAGTCGTGTATAGAAAAAGCATACGGCCAAAGAAAACCATCCCAGCCTACAAGATCTAAGGGACTATAATCATATATATACTGATGAAGATATCCTTGCTTCTTGATCTTCATTAGGAATTCACCTTTTGTTGTATCGGTAATGAGTTCATGTGGCGGCCGGATGTCGCGCTCACAGTACGGCGAATGCTCCTGTAATTGTCCTAATTGATTCCTATACCGCTTAACAGTTTCAACAGGAGAAGCTGATTCGATGATCAGCAGACGTAAAGGACCTTCTTCAAATTCGAGTTTATAAATAACCGTACGTGGTATAACAATGTAATCTCCCTGGCGAATTTCCAATTTTCCGAATTGTGAAAGAAGAATCCCTTTGCCATCATGCACGTAGAGCACTTCATCACCTTCAGCATTTTTATAGAAGTAATCCATCGTGCGCTTGCGCGGAGAGCAAATGGAGATAGAGCAATCTGCATTCATCAATAGCACTTTGCGTGCATCGAGATAGTCCTCTCCGGTAGTCGCTACTTTCGATGTATTTAAATGCGTTTGTCGCAACGCATAGTCATCTATTTTTCGCGCGCCATAGCGTACAGGTTCCCTTAACTCTTTAATGCGTGTTGGGGGATTTATATGATATAGGTTGGAATATATACCTGAGAATCCTTCGGAGCTCACCAACTCTTCTTTATACAAACTTCCATCTGGCTGACGGAATTGTGTGTGGCGCTTGGGCGGAATTTTTCCGAGACGATGATAGTACATAGCGTGAAAAGTTTGAACTATAAAAGTAATGAATCAACACGACCAGCGCGTGCATTCCAAAGCCTCTTTGGTTAAATCAACTTTCACAAAATAAAAACTCCTCTGTTGAGTATATCCAACAGAGGAGCCGTTTCTTATTTGGGAGTAACGTTAGCGATTAGTATTTAAACACTTTATCGCCAGCCATTACCTCTTGTTTTTTCTCATCGAATGTTACTTTCTCTCCGGTGTGCACTGCAGCATTCGTCATGATCGTAGCAATGGAATGCATATATCCCGCTTCTACCGGAGCGTTCGGTTCTTTTCTGCTTCTGATACATTCCATCCAGTTGCGCATGTGTGCTGATGTAAGAGAATCACCTCCTGTATTCGCAGAGGCAACAACGGTTTCAACGTTCTGAACGATGTCCATCTCCGGCAATAGATTGGCCTGCATTTTCATGGCCAAAGCATGATTTTCACGAAGTCCTCCAACCGGTGAAACTTTGTTAAGATTGAGATTAAGTTCACCGCCATTGGAGTAGTATATCTCCGCCGGACGTTCATCGCCATTCATCATGCGCGAAGTAAATTGTACTTGAAAGCCTTGCTTGTCGTCACCATAATCAAACACAGCCGTTGTGGTGTCCCAATTCTTACGACCATCTTTCCAGAAATATACACCACCGTTCGCCACCACGCTGCGTGGATGTTTCAGTCCACTGAACCAATGCACAGTATCAATCTGGTGACTCATCCATTGACCCGGCATGCCCGATGAGTACGGCCAGAACAAGCGATACTCTAAATATTTTCTCGGATCAAAATTTTCAAACGGCCTGTTCAACAGAAAGCGTTTCCAGTCTGTATCCTGTTCGCGTAACTCAGCTACCAGCGCGGGTCTTCTCCAACGGCCGGGCTGGTTAACATTCCAGCTTAGCTCCACCATCACTATAGGACCAAACTTACCACTCTGTATAAAATCTGCGGCAGCGTGATAATTTTTACCGCTTCTTCGCTGTGATCCGATCTGTACAATCTGCTTGGAGCTCTTTACTGCTTTTAATGCTGCGCGATTGTCTTCCATCGTTTCAGCAAAAGGTTTTTCAGTATACGTATCGCAGCCTGCTTTTACTGCTTCTATAGTATGCAACGCATGTTGAAAATCTGCCGTGCTGATAATGACAGCATCGAGATCTTTAATTTTATAGAGCTCATCGTTATTAACACAAGCCTGAATATCGTGTGCAAGTTTTTCTTTCAGATATGCCTGGCCTTCTTCTCTCCTCTTTTTCCAGAGGTCAGAAACAGCAACTATATCAAAGTTCAATTCCTGATAGTGATTCATAAAGCTTGGCAGCAACGACTGGCGGAAGCGGTCAGAAAATCCGACAACGCCTACGCGCACACGATCATTGGCGCCAATGATATTCGCATAACTCTTAGCGGTAAAGGCCATCGCTCCAAGAGATGCCATCGCTGATTTTTTGATAAAATTTCTTCTGGATGTTTTCATAGAGATATAGTTCAGCTACCTGATCTTTATTTTAGTTCTTTGATTTTGATACTTCTAAAAGACACGTTATCACCATGGTCCTGCAAGAGTATATGTCCTTTTTCTGCCATGCCGAAATTTTCCCACTGTGCATATTTACTACGGGCCACTAAAGCTTTATATATATTGTTGCCACGTTTATACTCTATCACTTTGTACCCGTTCAGCCAATGTTCTACACGGTTATCGGGATATACTATAACTCGACCGTTATTCCATTCGCCAATCTTTTTAAGACCTCTTGGATTTTTCTCGGAAGGAATCAGATCGTATAGGGATGCCAGGGTGCGATTACCTGCAGCGCCTAATTTAGCATCCGGATGCTTTTCATCATCGAGCACCTGGTACTCAAGTCCTATAGCAGAGCCCTGGTTGTTTTCCTTTTCGGTAACAAAATATTTTACACCACTGTTGGCGCCTTCTGTCAATTTGAATTCGAACTGAAGATCGAAGGCTCCATACTCATTGGTAGTAACTATATCTCCTCCATTTTGTGATTCTGCTCCTGCTGATTTCACAACACTCAGGGTACCGTCTTTGATCTCCCATCCGTGCTCTGGAAATTTATCTTTGTAAGCGCCTCTCCATCCTTGTGTTGTTTTGGCGTCCCACAGGAAAACAAAACCGTTTTTCTTCTCTTGCTCCGTCAATGTATTTGGAACAAAATTCATTACGAAAATAGAGTCCACAGGTGAGGGTTGCAGGTTTTCGGTTTTGATGCGTACATTTTTAAACCACACATGTTTACCTGCCTCTTCGGGTTTGTTAATTGAATGCACTTGAAGGGCGATGAAGCCACGCAAGGTCATGTCATCAATAACATGGGCACATGGAATGCCGTTGATCCAGGTGCGCAACGCATTGCCTATTGCTTCAATGCGAACAGTATTCCATTCGTTGTTACGATATGCATTTTTAGCAGGGGTATTATATTCTAACGGATACAGCCATTGTCTTCTCGATTCATCATATATACCACCGCACCACTTGCGAGGTGTAGGATCAATGTCCAATTGATAGCCAAACACTTTTCCATTTAAATAATCAGGCTTGCTTTCGCTGCGAAACTGTATGCCGGAATTTGTACCATCATCCATTTTGAAATCAAGTTCGAGAATGAAGTCACCGAATGTTTCTTCTGTAACAATAAAAGAGTTTGGTGAATCACTGATTGTTGTTCCTACAATCATTCCGTTTTCAACTTTGTAAGGAGCTTTACCATTGATCTGCTTCCAGCCTGTGAGGTCTTTACCGTTGAAAAGTTTTCGCCAGCCTTTATCAGTTTTCTGTGCATAGCTCAGACACGAGGCGAAAACAAAAATTACTATACCGAGTCGTTTCATGATATATATGTGGATGGTTATGGGTTCGTTTAAATCAGATATTTAATTTGTTCAGTTGTTTTACGGCATAATCGCAGGCACGTGCAGTCATGGCCATATAGGTTAATGAAGGATTTACACAGGATGAAGAAGTCATGCATGAGCCATCGGTAATGAATATATTTTTAACGGCATGCATCTGGTTGAATCCATTGAGCACCGAAGTTTTCGGGTCGCGCCCCATGCGTGCTGTTCCCATTTCATGATTTGCATTACCAGGAGAAGATGTGCGGATATAGGGCTTGATGTCTTTAAATCCTGCCGCCTCCAACATCTCTGCAGATGACTGAGCCATATCCTGCTGCATTGCCATTTCGTTTTCTTTAAACTCGCAATCAATTGTTATCGTGTTGCGTCCATAGGCATCTTTTGTATCGCTGTTTAAGATGACGCGATTATCCTGATATGGCAGACATTCACCATACCCAGAAAAAGACATTCCCCATGGACCAGGTTTCTGAATACTTTGCTTCAGAGATTCTCCTATTTCATCAGACGCAAAATGACTCATCCAACCACTACGCCACGAACTTCCCATGAGCCCAAAACCTCGAAAATAATTTTCTGTTTTTTTGCCAAGGTTCTTGAAACGAGGTACATATAGTCCATTAGGTCTCCGGCCGAAATAATATTGATCTTCAAATCCTTCCATCAATGCTTCAGCGCCTGCATGTTTATGATGATCCATCAGATTACGACCGACCTGGTCGCTATCATTTCCTAATCCATTGGGGAATCGATTTGAAATCGAGTTGAGTAGAATGAACGTTGTACCGAGTGTAGAAGCGTTCAGAAATAATATCTTCGAGTAATATTCAATTGTCTCTTTACTCTCGGTGTCTATAATTTCAACACCAATCGCTTTTTGTTTTTGCTCATCATAGAGCACTCTGTTCACAAGTGAATTTGGTCGGAGTGTAAGATTGCCTGTGGCAAAAGCTGCAGGCATTGTACTCGCGTTCGTGCTGAAGTAAGCACCATACGGACAACCGCGATGACAAAGATTTCTATACTGACAGGTGCCCCGGCCTTTAACAGCTTGTGTGAGATTGGCGATTCGTCCGATGGTAATTCTTCGGTCTGGAAATTTTCTCTCGGAGAGCTCTTTGAATTTTTTTTCAACGCACGTCATCTCCATGGGAGGTTGAAACTTTCCATCGGGTAAATGATCGAGACCTTCGGCCTGGCCGCTCACCCCTATATATGTTTCAACGTAATCGTACCACGGCTCCAAATCTTTATACCGAATAGGCCAGTCAACACCAAAGCCATCCTCACGATTCGCTGTAAAATCAAGATCGCTCCAGCGATAGCAATGGCGTCCCCACAAAAGCGACCGCCCGCCAACAACATCTCCGCGAATCCAATCAAAGCGTTTCACTTCGGTATAAGGATTCTCGAGATCGTTAATGTAAAAATGTTTGTTGTCGCCCCGATAAGAATAATGACGTGATTGAATCGGACCTTTCTCTCGATCAGCTGCTGTTAACTTTCCAGCATAATCAATTTTCCACGGATCGTCACTTGCCGTTGGGTAATTCGGATGCGTTACATTTTTGCCACGTTCCAACATCAATACTTTCAAGCCCTTCTCGCAAAGTTCTTTCGCAGCCCATCCTCCACTTATGCCCGAGCCCACAACGATGGCGTCATATGTATTTTGCTCACGGGCTTTACCGTTCAGATTCATCCCTTCAGAATTTGGTTACTCTAAAATTCTAAAATCTTTTGTGCATCGAAAATAAGTTTTTCAAACGGTAACGGGAACGGTCACATGGTGCTAAAAGAGTCTGCTTCAGAATATGAAGACATCCTATCAATTGTATGGATTGCACTTTTTAATATTTAATCTTCCGAATCGCTTTAGCATTCGACCTCATGTTATATTTTTGCGCAATTTTGTTCATACCACTCCACTACAAAAATGCCAAGAGACAGAAGTATACGCTCCATACTCATCATCGGTAGCGGCCCTATTATTATTGGTCAAGCTTGCGAGTTCGACTATGCAGGTTCACAAGCATCGCGTTCGTTGCGTGAAGAAGGCATTGAAGTCGTGCTGATCAATTCTAATCCGGCTACGATCATGACCGATAAAGTGACGGCTGATCATGTTTACCTGAAGCCACTGACCAAAAAATCAATTCGTGAGATTTTGGAGAAGCACCATATTGACGCGGTGCTCCCTACAATGGGCGGACAAACTGCTTTGAATCTTTGCATTGATTGCGACAAAGCAGGAATCTGGCAACATTACGGAGTACGTATCATTGGTGTTGATATCAAAGCCATTGAAACTACCGAAGACCGCGAGAAGTTTCGGCTGAAAATGCTCGAGCTTGGCGTAGGTGTTTGTAAGGGCGGTACTGCCAGTTCGTTCCTCCAGGGAAAAGAAATTGCACAGCAGATTGGTTTCCCATTAGTGATTCGTCCTTCCTATACATTAGGCGGAACCGGTGGAGCCTTCGTAAACAGCCCTGACGAATTCGATCATGCCTTGAACAATGGCTTGCACGCATCACCTATACATGAGGTGTTGGTGGAGCAAAGTATCATGGGATGGAAGGAATATGAATTGGAATTGCTTCGCGATGGTAATGGTAACGTGATCATCATCTGCTCGATTGAAAACTTCGATCCAATGGGGATTCACACCGGAGATTCTATCACGGTTGCTCCAGCCATGACGTTGCCGGATACAGTATATCAGCGCATGCGTGATCTCGCCATCAAAATGATGAACGGTATAGGTCAGTTTGCAGGAGGTTGCAACGTACAGTTTTCGCTCGACCCGAATAACGATCACAACATCATTGGTATAGAAATTAACCCAAGGGTTTCACGCTCTTCAGCGTTGGCTTCAAAAGCTACCGGGTATCCAATCGCGAAGATTGCAGCAAAGCTTGCCATCGGGTATAACCTCGATGAATTGAAAAATGCAATCACCAAAACAACAACAGCATACTTTGAACCTGCTATAGACTATGTGATCGTGAAGATTCCACGCTGGAACTTCGATAAGTTTCACGGAGCAGATCGCAGATTAGGTTTGCAAATGAAGTCAGTAGGTGAAGCGATGGGTATTGGAAGAAATTTCCAGGAAGCTTTACAGAAGGCTTGTCAATCACTGGAGATCAGAAGAAACGGTCTTGGTGCAGATGGAAAATCACTGACGAAGCAAGATGAGATTTTGCATAGCCTGGAGAATCCATCCTGGAACCGGATCTTCCATATATACGATGCGCTGAAGCTCGGTATACCAATGAAGACCGTTCTGAAACTTACAAAGATCGATCGCTGGTTCCTGAAGCAGATTGAAGAGTTGATTGAACTCGAAAAAGAAATTGAAAAGTATACCATTGAAAATATACCGGCTTCTTTGATTCGTACAGCAAAAGAAAAAGGATATGCTGATCGGCAGATTGCTCACCTGGTAGATTGCTACGAGAGTGATGTATATAAGAAGCGTACAGATCTTGGAATCAATCGGGTATATAAATTAGTAGATACATGTGCTGCTGAGTTTGAAGCTAAAACTCCATACTACTACTCTACATTTGATACCGAGAATGAGTCAGTAGTTTCTGACCGCAAGAAAGTAGTGGTGCTGGGTTCAGGACCGAATCGTATTGGACAAGGTATAGAGTTTGATTACTCTTGTGTGCATGGTGTATTGGCTGCGAAAGAATGCGGTTATGAAACCATCATGATCAATTGTAATCCGGAAACCGTATCCACTGATTTTGATATAGCAGATAAACTATATTTCGAGCCTGTATTCTGGGAACACATTTACGATATCATTCAACATGAAAAACCAGAAGGTGTAATTGTTCAGTTGGGTGGCCAGACGGCATTGAAGCTTGCTGAGAAACTTGATAAATACGGAATCAAAATAATCGGTACTTCTTTCGAGGCACTTGACCTTGCAGAAGATCGCGGAAGATTCTCATCTCTGCTGAAGGAACTTGGAATTCCATATCCTGAATTTGGTGTAGCGACAAATGCAGACGAAGCACTGGAAGTTTGTAAAACAATAGGCTTCCCGTTGTTGGTGCGTCCATCGTATGTACTCGGAGGACAGAGCATGAAGATCGTGATCAACGAACAGGAACTGGAAGATCACATCCTTGATATCTGGAAACACTTACCGGAAAATAAAGTATTGCTTGATCACTTTCTGGATGGTGCCATTGAGGCAGAAGCAGATGCTATATGCGATGGTGAAAATGTATACATCATTGGTATTATGCAGCATATCGAGCCAGCGGGTATTCACTCCGGTGACTCATACGCAGTGCTGCCGCCGTTTAATCTCGGAGATCTGGTGATCAAACAAATCGAAAACTATACTCATAAAATTGCAGTAGCGTTACGCACGGTTGGTTTGATAAACATTCAGTTCGCCATCAAGAACGACAAGGTATATATTATCGAAGCAAATCCGCGTGCTTCCAGAACGGTGCCGTTCATTTGCAAAGCATACGATGAGCCATATGTAAACTATGCAACCAAGGTGATGCTGGGCGAGAAGAAAGTTACAGACTTTACTTTCAATCCTACCCGCAAGGGATACGCGATTAAAGAGCCTGTGTTCTCTTTCCATAAATTCCCGGAAGTGAATAAGGAGCTCGGCCCTGAAATGAAATCTACTGGTGAAGCGATTTATTTCATCGATGACCTGATGGATGATTACTTTATGAAGATTTACTCGGAACGGAATTTATACCTGAGCCGATAAAGAGATAGTTAAAAACAATGTGAAACCCTGGAGAAATCTCCGGGGTTTCTTTATTGGGAGGCATTTCATGTTTAACCTAAAGAAGGTGACAGTCGCATTTTCTAAGCGACAGGATCATTCGTGTAAAATCGATGGTCTGAAATAAATTGCAGCATCTTTCGTCTCCTCTCTGCAGTAGCCGTGAATTGCTAATTACAGGCGAACCTCTACCTTTGTATTTCTGTTTAAGTTGTTAAACGAAGTAATATGCTCAGATTCCTCATCATACTTGGTCTCATCGTTTATGTCTTCTATAAGATCGGCAAGTTCTTTTTTCGCGCAGGAGCTGCTGCGCAAGAGCTAAAGGACTTTAAACAACAACGCAGAACTCCACCACAAGCCAAGAAGAGCAAATTAAATGGTGGTGATTATGTTGATTACGAAGAAGTAAAATAATACGATTAGAATTAGATTGTTATTAAATCTTGTTCTCTGCAGCTAATTCTCCCCAGTATCGATTTATGAAACTCCATTTTTATAAATATCAGGCAACCGGTAACGACTTTGTGGTGATGGACAACCGTGAAGGCAAGCTGTCTTTTACAAAAGAACAGATTGAAAAAATCTGTCACCGGAAGTTTGGTGTAGGCGCAGATGGACTTATGCTGATCGAAAAACATCCTTCGCTCAATTTCAATCTGGAATATTTTAACAGCGATGGCTCACAAAGTTTATGCGGCAATGGAAGTCGTGCAGCAGTTCATTTTGCTTCTCAGCTGGGGCTCGTAAACGGACATTCTACTTTTCAGGCTTACGATGGCCCGCATTCGGCAGAGCTTTTATCTGCAGGTACCATTCGTTTAAAAATGAATGATGTAAAAGAAATTCAATCGATCGGTGACGACTATTTTCTTAACACCGGATCTCCTCACTATATCCGGTTCGTTGACGATATCAAACAGTACCCGGTGGTAGAGGAGGGAAGAAAGATAAGATATAGTGATGCGTTCAAGCCCGGAGGGACAAATGTAAACTTTGTACAACTTCTGGCAGACAATACAATTTATGTGCGTACATATGAACGCGGTGTGGAAGATGAAACACTTTCGTGCGGAACGGGTGTTACCGCTGCCGCATTGGCTGCTTCATTGAAAGGATATTTGTCTCCGGTTGACATTAAAGTTATAGGTGGCGACCTGTCTGTTGAATTCAAATCCAGCCAGTCCGGCACGTTCTCAGAAATTTTCCTCGTTGGTCCTGCCAAAATGGTGTTCGAAGGCGACTTGGAACTGTAATTGTTCTCCCTGAAATCTCAAAAAACAAATTAACTTTAAGCCCCTTTTGGGGAGGTTACGGGTTATTTGCTGCCGCCTGGGGTAAAAATTCAGGCACCGCGAGCCGGATGACAGATAACAACTAACGGATAACGACTATACTATGCTGAAACTCATTGCCAAATTATTCGGAACAAAGTCAGAGAAGGACATCAAGCGCATTATGCCGTTGGTTGAGCAGACTAAACAGGAAGGCGAAAAACTGAAGTCCGTAAGTCACGATGAACTTCGTGCTGAAACAAAGCAGATCCAGGAATTCATAAACCAGGAACTCAAAAACATAGACGACAAATTAGCGTCTCTTCATAAAAAAATAGCTGACAACCCTGAGCTTGAGATCAACGACAAGGAAGCCATCTTCCAGGAGATCGATGCGTTGGAAGAAGAACGCAATAAAGAACTTGAAAAGGTCTTGATGAAAGTGTTGCCGAGAGCTTTTGCTATTGTACGCGAAACGGCAAGACGCTTCAAAGAAAATGAATACCTCGAAGTGTCCGTGCAGGATTTCGATCGTCAATTCTCTGTAGGCCGTGAGCATATAAAGATCGAAGACAACAAAGCTCGTTGGTATAATAAATGGATGGCTGCCGGAAACATGATCACCTGGGATATGGTGCATTATGATGTGCAGATCATCGGTGGTATAGTATTGCACGAAGGTAAAGTTGCCGAGATGGCAACGGGTGAAGGTAAAACACTCGTGGCTACATTGCCTGCGTTTCTAAATGCACTTGCTAAGCGCGGTGTTCATATCGTAACCGTAAACAACTACCTGGCTACCCGCGATAGCGAGTGGATGGCTCCGATTTTCCAGTTCCACGGTATCAGTATAGATTGTATTGATAAGCATGAACCGAATTCAAACGCACGCAGAAATGCATACCGTGCAGATATAACCTACGGAACCAACAACGAATTTGGTTTCGACTATCTGCGTGATAACATGGCGCGCGATCCTGAAGAACTTGTACAACGCACCCATCACTATGCAATGGTCGATGAGGTTGACTCCGTGTTGATCGATGAAGCGCGTACACCATTGATTATATCAGGTCCCGTTCCTCGCGGTGATGAACATGAATTTTATGATCTCAAGCCACGTATATATAAGTTGGTTGAAGCACAGAAAAAGCTGGTGAACGATTACCTGACAACCGCTAAAAAGCAACTGACCGATGGAAATGATAAAGATGGTGGACTGGCTCTTTTCCGCGCCCATCGCGCAATGCCAAAGTATAAGCCACTTATTAAATTTTTAAGTGAAGCTGGTAGTAAAGCTGTTCTTCAGAAAACTGAAAACTACTACTTACAAGATAACAAGCGCAACATGCCAGAGGCGGATAAGCCTTTGTATTTTGTGATCGATGAAAAAGACAACAGCGTTGAACTCACAGAAAAAGGTATAGATCTTATTACCGGAGAAGGTGAAGATCACAACTTCTTTATTTTGCCTGAGATCGGAACAGAGCTTAACAAACTCGAAAGAGAATCTACGCTGGATGATGCAGCGAAGCTTCAAAGAAAAGAAGAGCTGATCCGCGATTATCAAATCAAATCACAACGCATTCACAGTGTAAACCAGCTTCTAAAAGCTTATACACTTTTCGAAAAAGATACTGAGTATATTATTGTTGATGGTAAAGTAAAGATCGTTGACGAACAGACTGGTCGTGTATTGGATGGAAGAAGATACTCTGATGGATTACACCAGGCTATAGAAGCGAAAGAAAATGTAAAGGTAGAAGACGCTACACAAACGTACGCTACCATCACGTTGCAAAATTACTTCCGTATGTATCACAAACTTGCTGGTATGACGGGTACTGCCGAGACAGAAGCAGGTGAGTTGTGGGATATATATAAACTCGATGTAGTAGTTATACCGACCAACAGACAAGCCGTTCGTAAAGATTATGATGACCTCGTGTATAAAACGATGCGCGAGAAATTCAATGCAGTTATAGATGAAGTTGTAAAACTCACCGGTGAAGGCCGCCCAGTACTGGTTGGTACTACATCCGTAGAAATATCGGAAGTAGTAAGCCGCCTGTTGCAGATGCGCAAGATTAAACACCAGGTGTTGAACGCGAAGCAACACCAGCGTGAAGCAGAAATTGTTGCTGAAGCCGGTAAGCCGGGTACAGTAACGATCGCTACCAACATGGCTGGTCGTGGTACCGATATAAAACTCACACCCGAGTCGAGAGCTGCGGGTGGTCTTGCAATCATTGGTACAGAACGTCACGAGTCAAGGCGTGTAGACCGTCAGTTGCGTGGTCGTTCAGGTCGTCAGGGTGATCCGGGAACATCTCAGTTCTATGTATCTCTCGAAGACAACCTGATGCGTTTGTTCATGCCGGAGCGTATAGCTCGTATCATGGACAAGCTTGGCTTGAAAGAGGGTGAAGAGATTCAGCACTCGATGGTGACAAGCTCTATCGAACGCGCACAGAAGAAAGTAGAAGAGAATAACTTTGGTATACGGAAGCGCTTGCTCGAGTATGATAACGTAATGAACTCACAGCGTGAAGTTATATACAAGCGTAGAAGAAATGCGTTGTTCGGAGAACGTCTTGAGCTGGATATACTTAACATGTTAAATGACACATGTGAGGATATGGTGATCAACGCCAAAAATGGTAATGATTACGAAGCACTCCGCCTCAATGCATTGGGTGTATTGGGATTGGATTATGATATCTCGAGGGAAACTTTTGAGAAGCTCGATCAGAGTAAACTCGCAGACGATCTTTATCACAAATCACTGGAGCATTATCACAGAAAAAATAAGGTTATCGCTGACAAAGCATTGCCAGTGGTACATGAGATTTCGAAATCACGCGGAGCTACCGTTGAAAATATACTCGTTCCATTCAGTGATGGTCAGAAGCAGATTGGTGTAGCTGCGAGTCTTCAGAAATGCGTAGAAACGAATAACACGGAGCTGATAAAGTCCATGGAGAAGATGATCACACTGGCGATCATCGATCAACTTTGGAAAGAACACTTGCGTGAGATGGATGATCTGAAACAATCTGTACAGAATGCAGTGTACGAACAGAAAGATCCACTCTTGATCTATAAGTTCGAAGGCTTCGAGCTTTTCAAACGCTTCATCGCGAAAGTAAATGAAGATACTATATCGTTCTTGTTGAAAGCAGATATACCTGTGCAACAGCCAGACGATGTTCAGGAAGCACGCGTAAGTCGTTCACGTGTTAGATTGAATGAACAGAAGGAAGAGTCACGATCACTGTTAAGCGGTGGTGGCGGCGGAGGAGGAAGCCAACAACAGCAGCCTCAACCGAATCGCCCTCCACAAGAGAAAGTGATGCCAGCCAAGTCAGAGAAGGTTGCTAATCGGAATGATAAGGTAAGCGTTCAGTATCCTGACGGGCGTGTTCTTCGTGATGTGAAATTCAAGAAGGTAGAAGACGATATCAATAACAACCGCTGTATCATAATAGATTAATCATGCAGGTATTGAAACAATCGCTATATATACTTTCAGCTATATTTCTGCTGGGAAGTTGTGTCACTCAAAAGAAGACGACCACAACTTCCCAGACGGGAAAATATTCGGAAGACCTTTCTGTATGGAGACCTAAAGTCGAAGCCGCTCCTGCGGAAACCACAACGACTACTCCCACTACGGACAATACAAAAGCTACAACAACAGTTAACGTTGAGCCGAAGCTTACTGTAAATAGAAGACTTGACGGTGTATTGGATAGCATTGATCATATAAACCTGAGCCGTAAATTTGTTGAGGGATATACTATACAAGTATACTCCGGAAGACGTGAAGAGGCGTTGAATGCAAAAAAACAGATCGCCACAGCACTACCAAAACTCAACACTGAAGTGCAGTTTACGGAGCCAATCTTCCGCGTGAAGGTTGGTAAATACTTTAGCCGTATGGATGCACAGCAAGACTATGCAGCCGTAAAACGGTATTTCCCCGCAGCGATTCTGATCCCCGAGAAGATCTCAATCCAATAGCCAAGCCCCGGGTTGGTCGTTATTTTCACGACTTTAGCTTTTATATACCGGGAGCAGCGTTATTTATTCAGTGGTTTGATTTTTGAAACGTATTTTTGTCAAACCATTTTTTAAGCTTGAAAACGTTTAAGAAGATACTTTTTTATGCAGGACTAACCTTGGCGGTCCTCTTTGTATCGTTGTCGATATCAGTATTCCTGTTTAAGGATAAAATCATCAATCAATTTGTTCAGGAGGTTAACAAGAGCCTCAACACACCAGTAACCATCGGCAAGATGGACGTTTCATGGTTTGAGAAGTTCCCACAGCTATCAATAGTATTTACAGATGTATACGTGGAGGATAGCCAGCCCGGTAAATATCCACTGCTGACGGCAAACACCATCTCTTTTCAACTAAATCCTATCGAAGTATGGAAAGGAAAATATACCATCAGAGGCCTTCAGATCCGCGACAGCGAAACCAGCCTGAAGATCGATGCTCATGGCAATAACAACTATACTATATTAAAAGAGAATAAAGATAAAAAGCAGGCTTCATCCGGAACGGTAAGCTTTGAGTTGAAGAATGTGAGTCTGCAAAATACACGTGTTCACTATATAAATATAGCTGCTACCGAAGACCTGATGTTTACCAGTGAGGATCTTGTAGCTTCCATCGGCACAACAAACGATGTATACAATATTAATGCTGAAGGGCAATTAACTTCTGAACGAATCAATATTGGTACCGGTACGTACCTCGCGAATAAATCGTTTATGATAGAAACCGACCTGGTATATAACGATCGCGAGCGCAATATTCTGATCAATCCTTCTACCCTCAAGCTCAGACAATCTTCCTTCACCGTACATGGCACCTACAACTGGAAAAATGAAAATCTAATTGACCTCGTTACTGAGGGTGAGAATACTGATATACAGACTATATTTTCATTATTGCCGGAATCGGCTACCAAAAACTTAACGAAGTATCAGAGTAAAGGTGATGTATACTTCAAAACAAAATTAAAAGGCGAGATCAGCAAACGGAGAAATCCTTTATTTTCTATCGACTTTGGTTTTAAGGATGCGACTATATTTCATCCGGAATTCAAGACACGGATTGAAGGCGCAAGCCTTGAAGGCTCCTTTGCAAGCAGCGAAATCTCTGATCCACGTCAAGCGACATTGGTATTGAAGAATATAAAGGGAAGCCTGAATGGTGAATCCTTTGCTGCGAACTTTATACTGCAGAATTTCAAAGACCCTGAAGTAATGTGCGATTTCAAAGGTCGTGTAGATGCTGCTTCTGTATTTGATTTTTATCCGGTAGCCGAGATCCGAAATGTATCTGGTTCGTTGCTTGCAGACGTGTCCTTCGAAGGACGAATTGGTTTGTTGAAAAAACGTGCAACTGCACAGCGCGTATCCACACAGGGTACAGTAGAACTTCAGAACATCAGCCTGCTATACGGAGATGACAAGGTACCGCTTCAAAATCTGAAAGGTAGTTTGCAATTCAGTAACAACGACCTGGCTTTAAGTAATGTCGCTGGTAAATTAGGTAACAGCGATTTTATGCTCAACGGATTCTTCAAAAACATAATTACCTTTTTGTTATTTGAAGATCAGCCCATTGGTATAGAAACCGATCTGAAATCAGAATTTATAGACCTCAATCAACTGCTAGCTATCGGGTTCGGCAAACCTTCTGCCAATAAGGAACAGGAGTATAATTTCAGCATATCGCGAAATATAAATCTCAATTTCAACTGCGATGTAAAGGCACTGCAGTATAAACGCTTTCATGGCAGCGATCTGAAAGGTGATCTGCTTGTGAAAAATGAAATGGCGGTATCGCGCAACATTACATTGAAATCGATGGGTGGAGATCTCACATGCTCAGGCATTGTGGATGCCAAGAATCGTAAAGCTATAGATGTTGTAAGCACGGTGAAGTTAAATGGTATATATGTCGATAGTATATTTTATGTATTTGAGAATTTTCAGCAGGACTTTATACAGGATAAGCATTTAAAGGGTCAGGCGCATGCCGATGTTAATATGGAGATGGTGTTGAAGCCTAATCTTCGTCTCTTTCCGGAGACGTTAATAGCAGATATAGGGGTCGTGATCAAAAAAGGCGAACTCAACAACTTTGAGCCCATGCAGAAGTTAAAGCGCTATATAAAAGATGATGGTCTTAGCCGTTTGCGATTTTCTGATTTAAAAAATGAAATACACATCGAGAATAAAACTATTTATATACCACAGATGGAAGTTCGCACCAATGTCACCAGTCTCAAGGTAAGTGGTACGCATACGTTCGATCAGCATATTGACTATAGAATTATAACACCACTGCGACAACGTGGATCTATGGATCTCGAAGCTAAAGACGCCATTGGCGATGATGGCTCCGGACAAAGTAAACTATATCTGAAAATCACGGGTACTACAGACGACTACCGTATTCAATACGATACCGAAGCTGTGAAAAAGAAAATCGTGAACGACCTGAAGAACGAAGTGAAAGAACTTCGCGAAGCCTTCAAGAACAAAGGAACACAGAAGAAGAAGGAAGTAGAACTCGAGAAAGACGAGTACTTCGAATGGGATGCTGAGCAGCCGTAGGTCTCAATAATTTTCGGGTGAAGCTTTAGCTTAAAGTGTAAGCTAAAGCTTCATACAGAATGCCATCCTATTAACCTACAGCAACCCCATTTGCTTTAACGCGCGTATGAACATTCTCTCCGATCTGTTGACGCCACATTGCATAGTATAATCCTTTTTCCTGCAAGAGTTTGTCATGCTTCCCGGATTCAACAATGTTGCCCTTTTCAAGTACATAAATCTGATCAGCATGCATCACCGTAGAGAGACGGTGCGCAATCAATATAGTAATGTGGTTCTTCGCGGTTGAAATATCGCGGATAGTCCAGGTGATTTCTTCTTCCGTAATAGAATCCAAAGATGACGTTGCTTCATCAAACACCAATATATCTGGCTGGCGAAGCAGTGCGCGTGCTATAGATAGTCTTTGTTTCTCTCCTCCGGAAACTTTTACACCGCCTTCGCCTATAACAGTATCGAGACCTTTATCAGCACGTTCCAATAAGGACTGACATGCAGCCTTCTGCAATACGATCATACACTCCTCATCGGTGGCAGTAGGTCTTACGAATAATAAATTTTCGCGAATGGTACCAGAGAATAGCTGCGTATCCTGTGTTACAAATCCAATCTTTTCGCGCAGCTCATCCATATTTATGTTTGCACTCGAAACACCATTGTATAGTACATCTCCTTGCTTAGGCTTATATAGGCCCACCAATAATTTTACAAGTGTAGTTTTACCGGAACCTGATGGCCCGACAAATGCAATGGTCTTACCATTGTTGGTTTCAAAAGATATATTATTCAATGCAGTCCTGCTCGCAGACTGATGTTGGAAGGTAACATCTTTGAAGGTAAGGTCTGTGATTTTGTCTACATATATAGGATTCTTTGGTTTAGCTTCTTTTGGAAGATTCAGAATCCTGTTGAAATTAAGTAGCGATACTTCTGCTTCGCGAAACGCAATGATAACATTTCCTAATTCCTGTAAAGGTGTAAACAGGAAGAATGAGTAAAAGAGGAATGTGAAATATTTACCGGCAGAAATTTCATTATCAAAAATGAGCATCAATAAAATAACAACCATGGCACTTCTTATAAAGTTAACGGTGGTGCCTTGCAGGAAACTCATCCCGCGTACATACTTTACTTTCTTAAGTTCAAGGTCGAGGATTTTATAGGTAGTGTTATTCAGACGTTGGATTTCCTGGTTGGCAAGCCCCAAGCTTTTTACCAACTCTATATTTCGCAATGACTCGGTTGTAGAACCCGCCAGGGATGTAGTTTCCTTTACTATATTCTTTTGAACTACTTTGATCTTCCGGCTCAATAGCCAACTTGTAATAGCAATGATTGGAACAGCTGCAAAATATACCAGCGTAACTTTATAGCTAACCGTAAGGGAATATACTACTACGAAGATCATAGCCACCAAACTAGAAAACAGAATGCTGATGAACGAAGTGATAAACTTTTCTGAATCGGTGCGTACTTTCTGTAATATACCTAACGTCTCACCACTACGCTGATCTTCAAAAGTCTGGTAGGGTAGTTCCAGTGAATGCTTAAGTCCATCGGCATACATTTTAGCGCCCAGTTTTTGAACGACAATGCTTGTGAAATAATCCTGCAGGTTTTTGGCTATACGCGACACCATGGCCGCACCGACTGCGAGCCCTACCAGGTAGAGAATACCTCTCACAAATTCCGCCCGGGATTGTGAGTCGCGCTTCTCAATGAAGTCATCAACGATGTTACCTGTGATATGAGGATCTAAAAGGGAGAAAACCTGACTGGTTGCAGCTAACAGTAAAGCAATGGCAATAAGGCCTTTATAATTCTTGAGGTAGTTTAAAAGTATTTTCATGCCTGTACAAATAGGTGACGGTAATATGACTTTTTTTGAACAAAGAAATGTTCAAGTAGGTTCTTTCATTTGATAAAGAAAAAAATATTTACCTGAAATGTTAGCTGTAACGGTATAAAGGCTGGCTAAACTTTATTGTAATGTTTTCTCAGTAGTCATTTAAAATTATTCCTGAACGCTTCCGGTGATTGCCCTGTATGCTTTTTAAAGAACCTGATAAAATACGAAACGTCTTCGTAACCCAGATAACTTGCAATTTGATTCACCTGGTTTGATGTTGCGAGAAGGTATCGTTTCGATTCCAGTATAATATATTCGTTCATAATCTCTGAACACGTCTTCCCTCGCGTTGCTTTTGCAATGGCATTAAGCTGATAGAGGGAAAGACTCAACTTGTCTGCATAGAATGATACTTGCTTGTGTTTGGCAATGTGCGTCTTTAAAAGTTCTGAAAATTTTTCAAAACACTCCTGTGTGTAGGTGTCGGTGTTATTCGGTGTAGCATTACTATTCTGCCGGATAAGTTCGATAGAGAAAATCTCAAGATTGGCTTTGATCACATCCTGATATCTTTCCTTTTTGATCGTATACTCTTCAAATATATAGTCTAGTATAGCGACTAACCTTTTAAGGCTGTTGGCTTCAAATTGATAATGGTTGAGATCAGTAGCTTTTCGTAAGAGGTCACTTGACACCTTATCTTTTAAAAAATGGAAGTCAGTGTTAAATTCAATCAAGTATCCCGAGCTCCCTGCTTTCAGAGTAAGCTGATGCACCTGACCGGGACGCATGAGAAATATTGAATAGTCACGAATTTCGTAAGATCTAAAATCGATCTCGTGATTACCTCTTCCTTTTTTCAATGCGAGTATATAAAAGAAATCGTGCCGGTGAAGCTCTTGAACAATATCCTTCCCTGCAAGTAGCTCGTGGATGTCGCGTATGCTAAAGCTTCCGGAGAATTTCTGTTCTTCCTGGGGTGTATTTATATGCCGAATTGGAATATGTTTCATCGTTACGAAGATCGAAATATAGCGGAGTATGCAGGATCAAGCAAGAAAGCCAGCTCTATTTCTCTACTGGTGTTTTACAGGCTAGAATGTATTCGGGAAATAGTATTAATAATTATATATATTTAAGTGAACTACACTTTAAGTGTAAATGACACTGAAAGAATTCAAAACCCCAATTATGGTGATAGGAATTCCTGTTGCTTTTGCTTTTGTCTTTCGGTTTGCATTTGGTTTTAGCGGATTGGAGTCGCTATGGTCCATCATGACACTGACTTTCTTTATGTCATTGCCCTATGGTGTAGGAGTGTTAACTATATATCTTTCAAGTTCTGACAAGGCCAAAAGTAAGCGTTACCTAATCTTTTGTCCGTGGATACCTATATTTATATTCCTTATAGTAACCCTGGTATTTGCCATTGAAGGTTGGGCTTGCTGGATTATGGTCTTTCCGATCTTTCTGTTCTTTGCAAGTTTAGGCGGACTTACTTGTGGCTACTTTAAACTTAAAAAATCTAAGAGGACAAACAATCTGCATATATCGGCTGTTATCATTCTTCCATTCTTTATAGGTCCGATTGAAAAGGGGATTGGAGATATTCCTGGATTTTATAGGGCCGACACATCTATTGATATTAACGCATCGAAAGAGAAGATATGGAGTAATGTAACAAGCGTGAAGGAAATACAGCCGGACGAGGATCGTGGGCGCTTGACGAATTTCTTGCAGCTGCCACGACCTATACGTGCAGAGCTTAACTATGAAGGTGTTGGCGCAAAGCGCGCAGCTATATTTTCGGGTGGCCTCGTGTTTGATGAAACTGTTTTGAAATATGAGCATGAGAAGATGATGAATTTCTCAATACATGCCAACCCGTATGAAATTCCTTCGACTACATTTGATGAACACATTGTTGTTGGAGGTGCATTCTTTAATGTGTTGGAAGGCACCTATATACTTGAGCAAATCAGTTCAGATCAATACAGGCTCCATCTTTATAGTGAGTTTAAACTGACTACTACATTTAACTTCTATGCAAGTCTCTGGGGTAAATGGATCATGCAAGATATTCAGGAGAATATTTTACAAGTGATTAAAAGAAGAAGTGAGTGTAAGGACGCGCGTTAATTGTAAGTTACTGCTTGTCGTTTACCTGAGTATATAGTTTGTAAGTTCCACTATAGTAAAAGGGATATAGATTTAGGTATGTTTACTATACTTCGTTTTATACATTTTATCATTCGCCGCACTATAAATTTCATTGCGATGCGAGCCGTGAGTGATATATAGCTACAATTTCAACTTGTTATCGGTTAATTATACCAGTGAAGCTCCTTACGGACTTTTGTGTCGGCTATACCTGTATCATTGAAACATTATCAAACTATAACATATGAGAAAATTTTTATTTCTATCCCCCCTGTTAGGTATAATGTTATTACTTTTTGCAAAATCACCTGCTCACAGCCAATGTGAAGTTGTTGGTTGGGCAAGTCAAAATGGAGGCGTAACTGGTGGTGGAACAGCTATTCCTACCGTTGTAGCGAATTATATTGATCTGAAATCTGCGATCACTTCAGCCTCTGTGAAAGTTATACATATATCTGGTGCTATAACTATTCCTCCTGCAGGTCGCATTCTCTTTAAAGATCAGTCAGGTAAAATTATTTTTGGTTTGCCTGGTTCAAAGTTGGTTTCCAACGATCTTACGAAGGACGGCTCCGGTATACTATATGTAAAGGGATGCTCGAATATCATTTTCAGAAATGTCACATTTGAAGGACCTGGAGCTTACGATACCGACGGCTGGGATAACATGACACTCGATTACAGTACTAATATCTGGGTAGATCATTGTGAATTTCAAGATGGTATGGATGGCAACTTCGATATAAAAAATGCATCTGATTATATTACTGTAACATGGTGTAAATTTATATATAAGAAAGCGCCTATACCTGATGGCCCTGGAGGCTCTGACGATCACCGGTTTTCGGACTTGTTTGGCTCGGGCGATGGTGCTACAGGCGACCGTGGAAAGCTTCGTGTTACTATGCAAAATTGCTGGTGGGCACAGGGTTGCAAAGCGCGCATGCCTAGAGTAAGATTTGGTAAAGTACATATCGTGAATAATCTGTTTAGCAGTACCGTTGCCGCGCAGTGTGTTATGGCAGGGTATGAAGCAGATCTATTAGTCGAGCGAAATGTTTTTGAAAATGTTAAAATGCCGATCGACTTGATGGATAATAGATTTACGGCAGTTACTTCCAGAGGTAATATATATACTAATGTAACAGGCAACACTGCAGGCAGTGGTACAGCATTTACTCCACCATACTCGTTAAATATAACTCCGGAAGCGAATGTAAAAACACTGGTTTCTGCCGGTGCTGGCGCAACACTAGTAAGCGCTTCGTGCGATACCACTACTACAACTCCTGTCACGTATATACTTAGCGCTACAGCGTTGCCTTCTGCCGGAGGCACAGTAACGGGTTCGGGTACTTACGATTCGGGTACTAATGTTACCCTAACAGCAACACCTGCGGCCGGATATACTTTCTCAGGGTGGAGTGGAGATATATCTGGAACTTCCGCATCCACGTCCGTTGCAATGACAATGAGTAAATCTGTCACGGCAAATTTTCAGATACAGAGTAGCGGAGGAACCGCCACAATCAGAATAGAAGATGATGCGCTTTCTTCTCAAGGACTATGCAGCTATGAGGGTTCGATCACTAGCAACACCGGAGCAAGCAATGGGAAGGTGATCAATCTTTCCAATGCTATCAGTAAAGGTATTAATTGGAAGGTATATGCGCCAGAAGCTGGTTCCTATACATTTACATGGAGATATGTGAACAGCAGTAGCAGTAATACTTATACCATGGCGCTGATTGTAAATGGTACCGTTGTGAACAGCGCGTTACCGGTAGCCAGAACGAGTGGCAGTACTGTATTTGCGAACACTACAGCAACGGTATCTCTGCTTGCAGGAGATAATACTATTCGCTTGCAATCAGTAACGTCTTCCGCTACAGCAGATATAGACTGGATTGAAGTGGCGGGAAACACTCCGGCTGCTGGCAATTGCATAGTAGGAATGAGTGCCTCGGCTCGGAGTGCAATGGCTACAGCTGAATCCATCGAGCATAACGAGAAGTCTGTAACCATATCTCCTAACCCAGCCCGTGACAAAACCGTCATCACTATAAATTTAAGCGCTGACGAACAGGTTACAATATTGATATATGACGCGCAAGGACATATAGTTGACAAACTTAGTACTAGTAAAGTGGGTACAAGCGGAATCCAGGAAGTGCCTTATAGCGTGATTAATAAAACGGCAGGCATATATAACGTGGTAGCAATAAACAGCAAGGGTATAAAATCTACCTGTAAATTAATGGTGGAGTAATATATATGTTTTAGTTATTTCTTTACAAAGAACAGATTTGATAAAAAGAGGGCTGCGGCCCTCTTTTTTGTTTTGCTGTGGCCGTTTTCCATGCTATATCACCCTCATGTTTGATATATAAATTATTTCCTATTTAGTAGCTTGCAAACACTTGATCGTTTTATATTTGGCTGATTTACCTGTAGAAAATTGTCATACATTCTTGCCGGGATTAAGTATAAAAAGCATTATTTATGAACACGAAGATTGATAAAATAAAAAACTTCAGGCTTTATTTATTGAAGCAAGTCGAAGGATTGACAGCGCAACAATTCAATCATATTCCTCAAGGCTATAGCAACAATATAGTCTGGAATGTGGGACATCTTATTTCCGCTCAACAAAACATGTGTTATGTACGGGCAGGTTTACCCATTACTGTAGACGACCGGTATTTCTCCCCGTATATATCGGGCACTAAGCCGAGTGCCGTCATGGATGATCAGGAGATTGTGAATCTCAAAGACTTATTGATTACATCGATTGACAGGTTTCAGTCTGATTTCGACAAAGCTATATTTCAGAATTATTCCCCGTCTGTCATGATACCAAAAGTTTATGGGTTTGAGGTGCCGGATATAGATGAAGCGATTGAGTATCTGCTTCATCATGAAGGGTATCACCTGGGTTGTATACATTCGTTGAAGCGCTTTGTGTAAATCGTTCTTAAAATATTTTCAGAGGTTTGAAAATACACAGCGCTATGTTTAGATTTAACGAATGCAACAAATACTAATTCCACTTCTTCTTATTTGTATGTGTGCCGGAAAGCAGGTTGCAGCGATCAGTACATCTGGGAAAATAGATAACAACCAGACTGCTCGTGTTGCCAATACATTTTCGGGGGACATAAATAAGGCAGACACTATTATTATACACAAGGAAATCACAAACGACTATCGTCACATTATTTATATTGACCAGAGTCACGATTCTCAGGAGTATAAATGGCTGGTAGACTTTCAGTTCAACGAGGACAACAGATCGACATATGAGGTAAACTATGAATACTTTAAGAAAGAAAAGGCAGCTTCGTTTAAAAAACAGAAATCGGTAGGGTTACCGAAACATTGGTTGCCGGTTTATAGTTATAAAAATGCATACTACCTGTATGCTCCTTCTGATTGGGGAAATGCGGGAAGACGTATAGTCAATGATAGCGCTTTTGTTTATTGGTATATGGATGGCCCGTATCCGGTTCCATTACAATCGGTTAACAAAGTAAACAAGTATAAATATGTGCTTTCAATAGCAGATCATCTTCACAACGATAATGATTCAATAACAACATTAACGTTGCACATTATCGACCCTAAATCAAAACTAACAATCTTTGAATTCTCAAATGCATCAGGAAATTCCCATTATCAACTTTACATACCTGTTGAAAATGCTGACAAGTTTGATATGATTATAAACCATTGTAACAATCAAAAACAAATGGAGTATAATTTTGAAAAAGTGGACTACGTTAAATTATTAAAGGACTCTGATAATAGTAAATGAAGAATCAAGACAATAATGAACTCGCCGTAGGAGATATTTTCTATTCATTCTTTGACGGGCGGTATAATTTATATAAGCTTCTAAACTTTGATCAGGGAAATAATACCTATCATGTTTTATGTTATGAGCCGCAGGCTTCTTTGCCTCTTCCAGAAAATTTAGAAAACCTGGAAGTACAGATTTATCATGCGCCTATCGATAAGAATGGTTTTAATGATGCGGTCTTCTTTGCAAAAGGAACCATACGTGCCGATGATCTGATTGGGTATCATGAATTTTTAAGGCAGACGCAAGCTGTTAAATTTATAGTGGGCATTGCTAGTGAATATTATAAACGGGCCCATAGCCTCACCGATGAAAAACAATATGAGTTTGCAATAGATGAATATACCAAAGCTATAGATCTCGTTCCTGAATTCTTTGAAGCTATCGACAATAGAGCATTTTGTAAAATGGATCTCGGAAGATGGGAGGAAGCCATCGAAGATTTCAAAGAATCTCTTTCTGTTAACCCGGATAGCTTGCTGGCGGAGTTCTCAATTGGTGAATGTTACTTGCAATTGGGCGCACTTGATAAAGCTCAAGAGCAGTTCGAGAAAGCAATAGCAATCGATCCAAACCACAAGACGTCACGTGACTTTTTGAAAAAGACAATTGAGTTACGAAGTCTAAAATAGTGAAATGTATTCGCAGGTTGAAGATACTTTCTGGACTAATGCAACTCCCGCAGACTACGCAGATTGACGCAGATATTTAATACAATCCCTGTATTTGTCTGCGGTAATCTGTGAGATCTGCGGGAAATATATCCGCCATTCAGAAGACTCCTATAGATATAGGATGCAAACTCGCGCAGATTTTTTACAACAGTGTATTTCTGCAATGCTATCCTCTAAATTCCTTCACCGTATCAATGAAGCATTTTACTTTATCGACTTCAGTGTCTGGATATAGGCCATGACCGAGGTTGGCTATATGTTTAGTGCCTCCAAAAGCAGTTAGCATTTTTTTGGTTTCACGCTTCACATCTTCGAGTGAACCATATAAAGCACAAGGATCAAGATTTCCTTGCAACACCTTGTTGGGTATCAATTGGCGTGATTCTTCTATACCCATATTCCAGTCAAGTCCAACGACATTGCAATTTATAGTGTTCAGGTTGGTGCGTGCGAAAAAAGCTCCTTTTGCAAAAACGGTTTTAGGTACTTCCGTGATCGCATCACAAATCTGAGATATATACTTCAACGAAAACTCTTCATATTGGTCCGGACTTAACACTCCTGCCCAGGAATCAAAAAGCTGTATAATATCAGCCCCTGCTTTTACCTGTGCCTTCAAATAATGAATTGTACTCTGCGTGATCATCGACAAAAGTTTGTGCGCAAATTCAGGTTGTGAGTACAATACTTTTTTAGCAGCGCTGAATGTTTTGCTGCCACGACCTTCAATCATATATGAAAATATAGTCCAGGGTGCACCTGCGAAACCAATTAGAGGTACGCGTCCGTTCAAAGCTTGCTTGGTTAGCTTGATCGCATCGAGTACATATTGAAGTTCATCTGCACAGGATATATGGAGCAGATCAAGATCTGCTGGAGATTCAATTCTTTTCGGAAACACAGGACCTTTACTCTCTTCCATTTCATAATTCAATCCCATCGCTTCGGGAATCACAAGAATGTCAGAGAAAATAATAGCAGCATCTACACCTAGAATATCAACAGGTTGAATGGTAACTTCGGTGGCAAACTCCGGTGATTTAACAAGTGTTTTGAAATCTTTGATCGTGGCGCGCACCTTGCGATACTCAGGTAAAACGCGTCCTGCCTGGCGCATTAGCCAAACCGGTGTACGTTCTGTTTTCTGTCCAAGTGCCGTACGAAGAAGTAAATCGTTCTGAAGCTGCATATTGTTGTTTGTCCTGCTAAGTAACAGCCGCAAAAGTAGAAGTGTTTTTCGATTTTTTAATCTTTCGCGATCATCTGTAACATTTTATTATTCTTTTCAACTAACTAAATGAAATAACAAATTAACCCCCCATACGGAATATGAAAAAGCTTATCGTTCTAACCTTGGCTTTGGCGCTGATGGTGATTGCAGCACAAGCGCAGAAAAGTAAGGCCAGTGCCAAAGAGCCGCCTATTATTGATCGCGAATTGTTTTTTGATAATCCTGAAATCGCTGCCGGCCAGCTTTCACCGGATGGAAACATGATAAGCTTTCAGAAAGTCTACAAAGGTAAAATGAATGTATGGGTAAAGAAGTTTGATGAACCGTTTGAAAAAGCAAAGCCGGTTACAGCAGATACTTTGCGTCCTATCGGTGGATATTTCTGGACCTACGATAGTAAATATATTCTATATGTACAGGATAAAGGAGGTAATGAAAACTACAATGTATATGGTGTAGATCCTTATGCTTCGGCAGAAAAAGCAACGGGTGTTCCCGCTGCACGCAACCTAACCCCTATGGAAAATGTGCGTGCCATGATATACAACGTATCGCAAAAAAATCCGGATGTATTGTGGGTTGGATTGAATAGTCGCGATCAGGCATGGCATGATCTATATAAGCTGGAGATCAGCACCGGCAAGCTTACACTGTTGAAAGAAAATAAAGATCGCCTTACTGGTTTTTATTTTGATTGGGATGAAAGCATTCGCCTGGCCACACGTTCGGCAGATGATGGCAGCACTGAAATTCTTCGTGCCGATGCAGAAGGCTTTAGTAAAATATATGATTGCAGTCCGCTGGAAAGCTGTGCCCCTGCGGGCTTCTTCGATAAAGAGAATAAAAGCTTTTACCTGCAATCCAACAAAGGCGAAGCAGAAGATCTTGTAAAGCTATATTTGCTTAATCCGGATTCAAAAGCTGTGAAACTGGTTGAAGGCGATCCTTTAAATAAAGTTGACTTTGGTGGTGTGTTTGTTTCCAACAAAACAAAAGATATAGTATATACAACCTATACCGATGCAAAGACGCGCTGGTATTTTAAAGACAAGACATACGAGGCAAACTATAATTTCCTGAAGTCTAAATTTTCGGGCAAGGAGATTAGTATAGTATCACTTACAAAAGATGAGAACAAGGCTTTGGTTTCTGTATATAGCGATGATGATCCAGGTTCCGTTTATTTCTTTGATATACCAAGGAAGAAAGTAATCAAACAATATACACCTCGTCCGAAATTACAGGCGCTTCCGTTGGCAAAGATGGAGCCGATCACCTATAAGTCATCGGATGGTCTGGAGATTCCGGCTTACCTGACATTGCCTCTTGGTAAAGAAGCGAAAAATCTTCCACTCATCGTTTTCCCCCATGGTGGTCCATGGGCTCGTGACAGCTGGGGCTTTAATGGTTATGCACAATTTTTAGCGAACCGCGGGTACGCTGTTTTGTCACCTAACTTCCGCGCGTCTACAGGCTACGGAAAGAAATTCCTGAATGCAGGGAATGGTCAGTGGGGAGAGAAAATGCAGGATGATATCACTTGGGGAGTAAAGCATTTGATCAACAAAGGTATAGTGGATGCGAAGCGTGTAGGTATCATGGGCGGTTCATACGGTGGCTATGCAACGCTTGCAGGTTTGGCGTTTACACCGGATGTATATGCGGCAGGTGTAGATATAGTCGGCCCTTCCAATTTGATGACGTTATTAAATTCTATTCCTCCTTACTGGGAGGCTATACGCAAAGTATTTTATATCCGCATGGGCGATCCATCCACACCGGAAGGAAAGGCAAAACTTGAAAAACAATCACCCTTGTTTTCAGCAAGCAAGATCAAGGCGCCATTACTTGTGGTGCAAGGTGCCAATGATCCTCGCGTGAAGAAGGCGGAGTCCGACCAGATCGTTTCAGCATTGCGTGATCTGGGTATCGCGGTAGAGTATATCTGCGCTCCGGATGAAGGTCACGGTTTCAGAGTGCCGGATAATAACATGGCGATGCTTGCATACGCTGAGAAGTTCCTTGCAAAACATTTGGGTGGTCGCTATCAGGAATCAATGAAGCCTGAAGTTGCAAAGAAGCAGCAAGCGATTTTGGTAGATGTAAAAACTGTAAAGGTTGCTGAGAAGGCATCAGGTGTAACAAAGTTGCCTGCACCGGTTGCCGATCTGAAAGCCGGTAAATATACTTATGCGTTTACCATGGTTATGGGTGCACAAAATATAGCGATGGAAATGAACCGCGAAATAAAACAGGATGGTGGAAAGTGGTCTGTTACCGATGCTATAAAATCGCCAATGGGAGAAATTGCAGAGCAAAATCTGATAGAGCCTAAAACATTGAAATGTCTGCAGCGAAAGGTAAAGCAAGGACCGGTAAATATAGACCTGAGCTATACGGATCAGAACGTAACCGGTACTATGGATATGGGGAACGGACAAAAGAAGCCCGTTAATGTAAAGCTCGAAAACCCGATCACAATAGATGGTGCCGGATCAGACCTGGTAATTGCACGTCTTCCACTGAAAGAAAATACAAGTACCATTATAGAGATGGTGGATGTAGCAACATCGCAGATCAAAAAGTATGAAATTAAATTAGCGGGCACTGAAAAGATCACTGTACCGGCAGGTTCATTTGATACATATAAAATTACCATGAATCAAATTGATGGTGGTGAGAAAACTATTTTCTGGATCTCATCCGCTGATAAGAATATGATTCGTACAGAAGCTATCGTTCCGCAGATGGGTAACGCGAAGATGATTGCTGAGTTGAAGTAGTAACATTATTGGTTAATCGTTATCCATATACTATTTAAGGATAACGATTAGCCAATAACTATTTTCGGTTAGCAAGATATACACCACCAATGATGGCAGCCATTCCTATGAAATGACCTATACCAAGTCTTTCTCCATCCAGCAATCCCCACATTACGGCTACAATAGGTAATGCATAAGTAACTGAACTTGCAAAGAGAGCAGTGCTCATTTTTACGAGCCTGTTAAAGAGTATAGTAGCCACCGCAGTACTCATAAATCCGAGTAATACTATAAATCCAAAAGCTTTCCATGCATCGGGTTGTGTTGTAAGCTTGTGCGTAAAATCACTGAAGCCAAACAGATATAGTATAGCCAACGGGCCAATCAGTAGTAATGAAACACTGGTAATGGTTAAAGAACCAAGATCCGATATTTTAAATTTGATGAGGTTGAGGTTCGATCCGTAGCAGAAGCACGCCAACACGATTAGCAGTGCAAAGACATTGAAGCCGGCCACTGCGCCATCACTTCTGGATATACTTAGAATTACACCACCTGCGAATCCCAGCATAATTCCAACAATCGCCATTGTTTTGAAACGTAATTTAAAAACCACGGCACCGATGACCATGGTAAAAATAGGAGTAAGTGTATTCATGATCCCGGCAACGGAACTTTCCATTCTTGTTTGTGCAGTAGCAAAAAGGAATGCAGGTATAAATATACCGAGCATGCCGGAGCCAAAAAGTTTGGCGTAGTGATGTGTCTGAAGTTCCTTCAGACGTGTTATAGCAAGTGGAAAGAGAAACAAGGAAGCGGCAGCAACACGAAGTGCCCCGACTTCGTCGGGAGAAAAAACTTTTAGTCCTTGTTTGATCAGGATGAAAGATGTTCCCCAGATCAATGTAAGGCATACAAAAAGTAGAACGGAGGTTGAGCGATTAGTAGAATCAGACATAAGGGTTAATGAGGTAGAAAGATCAAATTACGATTTTGATAGCGTAAAGGTTCGCGAAGTTCGAAAGAATTAAAACCCGATTGTTGCTTATTATGGAAATAAAGTGTTCTGGTCAGACTAAGTCTGCCTTAATAGGTTTATAGATCTTTAATAGTTTTATAGATCGCCTGGATATATATGTTGCTACAATTATTAAGCGGCTACAACGGTACCGTTATACGTATTGACAACTTCGTCGAGTATGGCAAGCACTTCGGCTTCAGTAGGAGCTTCTACTAGTCGCATACGAAAAGGTTTGAAGTCATTAATGCCCTTAAAATAATTAGTATAGTGTCTGCGCATTTCGAATACGCCTAACTTGTCACCTTTCCAACGGATGGAAAATTCGAGATGTTTTTTTGTAGCACGTACACGTTCATTCATATCTGGCGGCAACGGACGTTCACCATGTTTAATATAGTGCTTGATCTCCTGAAAGATCCAGGGATAGCCAATCGCAGCGCGACCGATCATAACACCATCCACACCATACCGGTTTTTATACTCCAGCGCCTTTTCAGGGGAATCTATATCTCCGTTGCCAAAGATCGGTATATGTATACGTGGATTCTCTTTTACTTTCCCAATCAGTGTCCAGTCGGCTTCCCCTTTATACATCTGTACACGCGTACGACCGTGAATGGATAAGGCTTTGATCCCTATATCTTGTAAACGCTCTGCTACTTCTAAAATGTTTTTTGTAGAATCGTCCCAGCCCAGGCGGGTTTTTACTGTAACCGGAAGGTGTGTACACTTCACAATTTCCTCGGTCATCTTTACCATCTTGGGTATATCTTGTAACAAGGCAGCGCCAGCACCCCGGCAAGCAACCGCTTTCACAGGACAACCATAATTAATATCGATCAGGTCTGGTCTTGCAGCGGTAGCGATCTCTGCGGATTGTACCATGTTGCCTATATCGCCACCGAAAAGCTGAATCCCGATAGGACGTTCATATTCAAATATATCAAGCTTCTGACGGCTCTTGGCAGCATCCCGAATAAGACCTTCCGATGAAATAAATTCAGTATACATCAGGTCCGCACCCCCCTCTTTGCATACCGCGCGGAAAGGCGGATCACTCACATCTTCCATGGGCGCAAGTAACAAAGGAAACTCTCCCAGCTCTATTTGACCGATTTTCACCATATTAGCTCGCAAATTTAAGCAGAAATATGGAGCAGGAAATAGGTGCTCGTAATGTACACCCGGCAGTAGTGATCCTGATCACGCTGGGAGCGGTGTTTTTGGGTTTTCAGGTGGTGGGACCGATGATCGGTTTTTTCTTTGCACTGCCTTTTTATCCTGGAAGCCTCATTGAAATGACGGAATCTTTAAAGAATCCATTGGGTGATCCGGGAATGAAAGTTCCTCTATTTCTCATGCAAGGGTTCGGCACGTTGTTCGGTCTCATACTTGTGCCGATGTATATCCTTAAAAAATTTCATCGTTCGGTTGCTGATCTTTTTAAAGAGACAATTTATATGCAAGCCGTTTTGATGATAGGCGCGATCGTCATTGTATTCATGATCGTGAATTCTGTGTTCATCGAATGGAATCAGAATGTTACGTTCCCATCCGGGATTGAAAAATGGGCGAAGGCAACTGAGGAGCAATTAGCAGAGCTCACAAAATATCTTACCAAGTTTGATTCTACCGCGCAAATGTTGCTGGCCGTAGTGGTAATTGCTGTATTGCCAGCTATCGGTGAAGAACTTGTTTTTCGTGGGATCATCCAGCGAGAATTATTCCGTGGAACGAATAACATTCACGTTGCAATCTGGATCTCGGCAGCCATCTTCAGTGCAATCCATATACAGTTCTATGGTTTTGTGCCGCGTATGTTATTGGGAGCACTCTTCGGATATCTTTATTATTGGTCGGGCAACCTCTGGATGCCGATCATCGCTCACTTTATTAACAATGGCTTTACTGTAGTCGCGATGTATTTATACCAGCAAGGTTCTGTTAAGATGGATATAGAAAATGCAGAAGCTGCACCGTGGTCCTCAGTATTATTCAGCGCCGTAATAACCACTGCCTTACTTTATTTTTTTAAGAAATTTTATGAAAAGAGAAGACCTGTTAATTTTTCAGACAATACAAATCAGGATAATACGACTCTTATTCCGTAACAAATTATAATTTAGACGCCATTCTAACTGCAACCAGATTTTCTGTGACTTCTCTTACCAAGTATAATAACCTGACCCTTCGCATCATTACCGGCTTGCTCGGTTCAGCCGGTATCATTACCGCTGTCTGCCTGAGTGAGTGGGGATACTTTGCAGTATTTTTTATCATCTGCTTTTTCTCGCTCATCGAGTTTTATAAACTCGTAGGACTTGATGGCATGGTGCCTCAAAAAGCACTTGGTACATTAGGCGGTGTTTTGATCTTTACACTTTCCTTTCTGATTGAAAACCACGCGATCTCGTACCGGTATTATTTTCTTTTCTTCCCGATCATATCGTGTGTATATATGATCAAGCTGTATAAGAAGTTCGAGCGAAAACCTTTTACAAACATAGCCTTTACGTTCCTCGGTATATTTTATGTTGCTATACCTTTTACCCTATTGAACATTGCTGCCTTCGAGAATGGCGTTTATAACTTTGAAATTATATTCGGATGCCTTTTTATTTTATGGGCAAGTGATACCGGAGCGTACTTTGCAGGAACCTATTTAGGTAAACGAAAACTTTTTGAACGCATCTCTCCAAAAAAATCATGGGAAGGTTTTTTTGGAGGAGCACTGCTCGCCATGATCTTTGCATACGGACTGTCAACATATTTTCATACGCTATCGCTGATTCAATGGCTAATCGTGGGCGTGATCATTATCATCGGTGGAACTTTTGGTGACCTGGTAGAATCGCTTCTGAAAAGAAGTATAGAAATAAAAGACTCGGGCACGAGTCTTCCCGGACACGGAGGTTTCCTCGATCGCTTTGATGGCCTGCTGATTTCAGCACCCTTCATTGTTGCATACCTTGAGATCTTCTAGAGGTAAATCGGTTATATTTTCGTTGTTCCGAAAACACACCCTGCTTGTTTAACAGTTTGCTGATTGCATTGCACGTTATCTTTTTTGAAAGTACCTCTGATGCTCCACCCATACCGTTGGATGAACACCATTCCGTTGTGCCCGTGTTAAAATTTCTTCCAAGGATGGCATAATTGATTGAGGAGTATTCTCAACAGGATAAGCGATACATTATTATTTGAACACGGTGACCCAGCGCGCGTGACCTTCGCCCAACAAGTTTGCATACAGGAGACTAAACGGCTAACGATGATAAACATAAATGTTTTTATGATCAGCGCAGACTTATATATAGAAATTCTGTGTTACTGATAAATTTGATCCTTATTATAAGCACGTGAAAGTTTTAATAGAGTTACATTACCTTCCATCCATTGCTTTTTTTTCTGCGTTGTCGTCCTCTACAGAAATTGTAATTGAGAGACATGAGCACTTCATGAAACAAACGTATCGTAACCGTTGTCACATCAATACGTCCCATGGAGTGGAGCAACTCACGGTACCCTTAACAGGTAAGCATGGTAAAGTTTTTATAACAGATATCCGAATTGATTACACACAGAAATGGTTAACAAATCATTGGCGCACCATACAATCTGCGTATGGAAAAGCTCCGTTCTTTGAACATTATGTAGATGATCTTGAAAAAGTACTTTTCAAAAAATATGAATTCTTATATGACCTCAACATTCAATTGCTGTCAATGTGTCTTGCATGGCTCAAGTGGAATGTAGTTGTCAGCGAAAGTTTGTCGTATGAGAAAGATTGTCCTCTTACTACAACAGACCTTCGATCGTTGATAAACCCTAAAAAAACGGAGCTTTTGGCAAAGTTTTATAATCCATCAGAATATACTCAAGTGTTTGGCAACACGTTTGTAAGTAACATGAGTCTCATAGACCTGATCTTTTGTGAAGGGCCCGTTGCTTCGAAGATTATCCGGGCTTCCGCAGTAGAAAAATGAACAAATGTTAATTTGAGCGTGTTTCTTACGCAGTATTAAATCTTCAGGCTTACGATAGTATTGAACTGACAAAAAACTTTACATTTACACTAATCATTTTTGATTTTCTCTTATGGAAGCTAAATTTTCCAACCGCGTTAAAGAAGTTATATCACTCAGCCGCGAAGAAGCTCTTCGGCTGGGACATGACTATATTGGCACTGAACATCTTATTCTCGGAATGATCCGTGAAGGAGAAGGTGTAGCAGTAGGGGTGCTGAAAAAGTTGGGTGTACCAATGGATGAATTACGAAACGAGATCGAAAAGATATCCAAAGGAACAGCAACGCATCAGATTAAAAACCTGGCGAATATACCATTGACAAAAGCTTCTGAAAAAGTTCTGAAGATCACATATCTGGAAGCAAAAATTTTCAAGGCTCAACTTATAGGCACTGAACATTTGCTGCTCTCGATACTGCGTGACCATGATAATCTTGGGACGCAAATTTTAAATAAGTTTGACGTAAACTACGAGACCGTAAAAGAAATGCTGGAATACCAAAACGAAGGTCCGATGGCGTCACAGGATACGGACGATCCGGATGATGATTCATCTAAAATTTTTGGCGGTGGCGCACAAGGTGGTGCAGCCGGCAAAGAGAAGAAGGGAACTGAAAAATCCCGCACACCCGTGCTGGATAACTTCGGCCGCGACTTAACACGTCTGGCTGAGGACAATAAACTCGATCCTATCGTTGGTCGTGAAAAAGAAATTGAACGTGTTGCTCAGATTCTTTCAAGAAGAAAGAAGAACAACCCAATTCTTATTGGTGAACCTGGCGTAGGTAAAACTGCTATCGCGGAAGGACTTGCGCTGCGTATCATTCAAAAGAAAGTATCTCGCGTGTTGTTTGGTAAACGTGTTGTGACGTTAGATCTCGCATCATTGGTTGCCGGCACAAAATACCGCGGACAATTTGAAGAGCGTATGAAGGCTGTGATGAATGAACTGGAAAAATCTCCAGATGTAATTCTCTTCATCGATGAGCTTCATACTATTGTTGGTGCAGGTGGAGCTTCCGGCTCACTCGATGCTTCCAACATGTTTAAACCTGCCCTAGCCCGTGGAGAAATCCAATGCATTGGAGCCACTACATTAGATGAGTACCGTCAGTATATAGAGAAAGACGGAGCGCTCGCGCGGAGGTTCCAGATGGTAATGGTAGATTCTACTACACCAGAAGAAACGATCCAGATCCTCGATAACATTAAAGAGAAGTATGAAGATCACCATCATGTGATCTATACCAAAGAAGCTATCGAAGCGTGCGTGAAACTTTCTGATCGCTATATCAGCGACCGTTATCTTCCAGACAAAGCGATTGATGTTTTGGATGAAGCCGGTGCGCGTGTTCACATCAACAACATCCATGTGCCTGAAGACATCGTGAAATTCGAAGAGGCTATAGAAGATGTTAAGAAAGAAAAGAATCGCGTTGTAAAAAGTCAGAAGTACGAAGAAGCAGCACAACTGCGTGATCGTGAAAAGAAACTGATCGAACAACTCGACATCGCGAAAGCGAAGTGGGAAGAAAAAACACGTACTGAAAAGTATACTGTTAATGAAGATAACGTAGCCGATGTTATCGCAATGATGACAGGCATTCCGACAAAACGTATCGCACAGAAAGAAAGCAACAAGCTTCTGAACATGGGCGAAGAACTAAGCGGAAAAGTTATCGGTCAGGAAGAGGCGATCCGTAAGCTGGTGAAAGCTATACAACGTACACGTGTAGGCTTGAAAGATCCTAAGAAACCGATTGGTTCTTTTATCTTCCTCGGTCCTACAGGTGTTGGTAAAACTGAATTAGCAAAAGTACTCGCTACGTATCTTTTTGATAAAGAAGATTCACTTGTACGCATTGACATGAGTGAGTATATGGAGAAATTCTCTGTATCTCGTCTTGTGGGTGCGCCTCCAGGATACGTTGGTTATGAAGAAGGTGGACAGCTTACTGAAAAAGTAAGACGCAAGCCATACTCTGTAGTATTGTTAGATGAAATCGAGAAAGCTCACCCGGACGTATTCAATATACTTCTTCAGGTGCTTGACGATGGTATATTAACAGACGGACTAGGTCGCAGAGTTGATTTTAGAAATACAATCATCATCATGACTTCTAATATAGGGGTTCGTGATCTGAAAGATTTCGGAACAGGTATAGGTTTCGCTACTGCTGCAAAGCGCGAAACCGAAGAAGAGCACATGAAGCTTACCATTCAAAATGCGCTGAAGCGTGCTTTCTCTCCTGAATTCCTGAATCGTTTGGACGATGTCATTGTGTTTAACTCTCTGCAACGCGAACATATCCACAAGATCATCGACATTACGCTGGGTAAGTTATTCGATCGCATTATCCAGATAGGCTACAATGTGGAGCTTACTGATAAGGCTAAAGATTTCCTCGCAGAGAAAGGATATGATCACCAATTCGGAGCGCGTCCTTTGAACCGGGCGATTCAGAAGTACCTCGAAGACCCTGTAGCAGAAGAAATTCTGAAGGGCGAAGTAGAAGAAGGCGGAATCATTCAAGCCGACTACGATGGAAAGAGCGATGTGCTTACCATTAAGGTTAAGAAAGCGAAAGCTTCTTCGAAAGAGAAAAAAGAATAATACGCTAAGTATATAATTAAAAGGGACGGTTCATCACCGTCCCTTTTTTTGTGCTATATCATTTAGTTATATAGTCCATTGCAGGTTGATTTCTGTCTGTAGAAATTCAATGAAGTGATTAAAATACTCGGGATATTTTCGGTCGGTCATGATGGCCACATAGTGTTTACGCTTCAGTCCCGATCTACCAATCTTTACCGCTCTTATAGGCTGATGTTTGAGGTATGGTTGCAATGCCCATTTCGCCATAACCATGATTCCCATACCCGCCTTCACCATCTCAATGGACGCTTCTGTTAAAGGAAGTGGTGTAATTTTTTTGGGAGATACACCTGCAGGTGCAAGCACAAATTGATGTACAGTAACAGTCTCCAAAGGCAGTGAGTGAATCAAAAGATGTTCGGAAGAAAAGTCTTCTGCTACTACGAATTTCTTGGTAGCCCACGCATGATTCTCAGAGACAGCAACGAGCATTTCATCTTGAAATAATTCCAGGTATTTAATTTTATCATCTTTAATCGGATCACTGGTGATTGCTACATCTAACGCACCTTCCAATAATTTTTGAAGCGGATAATGTGTTGCTTCCATTACAATTTTTAAATCGACATTCGGGTACGTCAACTGAAATTGTTTCATTACCGAAGGAAGCCAGTGATAGCTTGAATAACATTCGGTGCTCAGTCTTATTTCTCCAGTCTCACCATATACCAGTTTTTTAATTTGCTGCTCGGTATCATAAAGCTTTTCTAAAATCTCATTCGCAGTTTCATATAGTTTTTCACCTGCTTTTGTCAGTATCATTTTTTTATTGACTCTCAAAAAGATCTTGGTACCCAACTGGTATTCTGCTTCTTTCAACTGATGGCTTAATGCGGATTGCGTAAGGTGTAATTTGTCAATCGCTTTTGTAATGCTGCCTTCCTCTACGATAGCCTTCACAAGTTTTAAATGCCGTATCTCCATACTGTAAATTTAAAATAGTTTCCGCACCACACTATATGAATAAAATCGATGCTTATCATGAAATATTTGATTTCATATAGTGATGCACATGCGTTTAGTTTGATGCTAAATAAATCACGTATGAATGCACAGTCTAAACATTATCACGACAAGCTTGAATTCGAGATTGACTCTTCAGACTTGTTTGAGTTGATCAGTAGTGGTCAAAAAGTAATTCCTGTAGATGCACGTAAAGCTTTCGGCTATGAGGCTGAGCATATTCCGGGTGCAATAAATATTCCTCACCGGACCATGACAGAGGAAAGTACACGAGAGCTTGATAAAGATTTTTTGTATGTAACCTACTGCGATGGTATAGGTTGCAACGCCTCTACAAAAGGTGCACTAAAAATGAGTCAGCTGGGTTTTAAGGTAAAGGAATTAATTGGAGGAATCGCCTGGTGGAAATTGGATGGCTATGCCACGGAAGGAGCGAATGCCGCGGAAGGGCTAAAGATTCAGTGTGCGTGTTAATGGTGTATGTGCAGAGTAAAAAGATTAGTCCTAGAATACTTCGGCTAATCTTTGAAACATTACTTCTTGATCTTTAGTCATATAATATACCGCTTAACGTTCGCCCTAAAATACAGCCTTATCTCATTTTGCCTCTTTGTGACACTCTAAAGCCCCATGGACAGTTTGGAGTAAGTGTCTCATGTTTTTATTCAGAATGTAGGCATCATTTTCATCACTCATTTATAGGTATATCTATATTCTGAAAAAGCATAGAATTGCAATATCATCTTGCGTTCATTTTAATTCCTTACACGTATAACACTTTCAATTTTTTCACGCCAGCTCCGGGCACCCCGTTGTATATATTCGGCCAAAAAATAATTTATGAAAAGATACTTTACGAACGTAAACACAAGCTTTATTAAATCAGTCCTTACTGTAATGATGTTGATGACTCTTTCTTTTGCAGCACATAGTCAAAGCTTAAATACAAATTGGAAGCAAGACCTGACGAACGCAATGAAAACCTTTTTAGATTGTCAGGACACATTAAACAACAACATTGGCTGTAGCAAGTTTTTAGGGGAGTCGCTGCATATCGTTTATAGAGTAAATGATTTCTACTCTCAAAAAACAGGCAGGTATATGGTAGCTGCGGAAATAGCAAGCTTTTTAAAGAGCAGCAATCAATGGAAGCTTCTGGGGCCGAGCTATGATCAAAAAACATTAACGCAGGCACAGGAGCATGCCAATGCAAAGAAAGCTGTGGTCGCTGTTTATACCAGTACCTCCGGCAGCAGTCATGTAGTATTGATTAATCCTGGTGTGTTGCAGTCTTCCGGCTCTTGGGGATTAAGTGTACCAACAGCAACGTCGTTCCTCTTAAGTCAGCCCGATAGGTCTTTTGTTGACAAAGGGCTTTCCTTCGCTTTCGGAAAATTGTTGATGAAAGATGTTTCGATCTACGCAAGAAACTACTGATATCAAGGACAACAATTTTTTGTTTGAAGGGGCAGGCACGTCCTTACAAAATGCGTTAGCTTACATGAATATATTTGACTATAGCTATAATTACAGCTATAGTCAAACAAGTTCTCAGAACGATTCGAATTTTCCTGCAAAACTGCGCCAGCGGCTGCTCTGGTGGTATTCAGCTTCAAAAAGCGACATAACATATCACCTCAACTATTTATTGTCCAACATTCATTGTTCGAATTAGACAATGAAGTTTTTCATTTCCATTATAATGCGATAAATTCACTTTCTTTACGATAGTAACAACGCGGTGGCAGAATACGTTGATCTGCCTAGTAACGGGGCGTTGTAATCTTAAGAATATCCGAATGACAATAAGGTTTCTAACACAAATATCTTTGTTGTAACGTCAGTGAGTATACTAAAAAATTTTAAAATATCTTTTGGAACGGAAGGGACTTAGCGTTCCCAAGATTCAAGCATATATCAATGCACATTAAGATCCTATCAAGAGCTGAACAGACGCAGGCTATAACTAACATATATATGCACTGCATGAAATCACTTTTTTGTATTGTAGCAATGGTATTGCTGTGCTCTTTTGTCCAGAAAGAACCTGAAAGTAAAATAGTAAAGTATACTACACGCAATGGCTTGCCACTGAAAGTGATCAACAGCATTACACAAGACAAACAGGGCTTTATGTGGTTTGCTGCTGAGGATGGTATAGCGCGCTTTGATGGGTATACATTTAAAATATTTAAAAATAACCCTGATGATTCTTTTAGTCTGTCACATAATTATGTGTTTTTAATTTTTACAGACCGTGAAGGTATAGTATGGGCGGCTTCACGGAAAGGTGTAAATCGATTTGATTCCAGAACCGAGCGTTTTATTCATTATCAGCACGATCCTAAAAATAAAAATTCACTTGTAGGAAATGATGTGTCCTATATTTCCGAAAGTCCCACTGGGAACTTATGGGTATCCTCCTGGGCAGCAGGCTTTACATATATTGATAAAAAGAAATCCAGACTGATTCAATATTCACAGAAAAACTTACCGGGATTGTCGAGTGTACGGATTGTATCTATATATGAAGATAGCGAAGGCCTGCTCTGGGTGGGTTCATTGGATGGCGGTTTGGACATCTTCAAAACGAAAGACGGTATAGTATCACAAAGAGTAGAGAGCTTGCCACACGACACTATATCTGCTCTGCGCAACGTCAGGTGTATGCGCCCTGATCACTTTGGCAATGTATGGATCGGTACGATCGATGGGTTGGTTTTCTTCAATAGAAAACAACAGACATTTCAGCTTTTAAATACAGAGAATAGTGCTTTAAAAGGCAATGTTATCAGGTCTCTTCAGGAAGACAGCCACGGTAACCTATGGATTGGTGTGGAAGATAAAGGCTTGCATAAAATCTCGCTGAACCACCTTAATGATACTTCACCCGTAAATTTTAAAGTAGAGTCTGTTACTGGCAGTGATGAATATGGTGTGTATAAGCTTACCATTCATTCCATCTACGAAGATCGTGATAAGAATATATGGCTTGCTACCAATGGTGAAGGCGCACAGATGATCAGTGGTATAAAAGAAAAATTTATGCGGATCGAAGTAAAGCTGTCAGAGAAATCAGATCGGACGTATGCACGCTTCTGGGGTATGTGTAGCGATGAGGAGAAAAACCTTTGGCTTGGATCGGATGGTAATGGGCTGTATAAGTATAGTAGTAACGGAACGCTTCTGAAGCATTATAATGTGGATGGGAAAAAAGGAAGTCTCACAGACCAAGCTATATTATGTGCGTTTCGTGATCATACGAATACACTTTGGTTCGGCACATATTCACAAGGGTTGTTCCGCTATAATAAAAAGACAGACACCTTTACCAACTATAAGCATGATCCTGATAATCCGAAGAGCTTGGGCCGTAACGATGTGCGGGTAATTTTTGAAGACTCAAAACATAACCTCTGGGTTGGTACGAATTGGGGCGGACTAAATCTTCTCGATCAAAGCACAGGGACGTTTACCAAATATACTATAGCAAACAGTACGATAAGCAGTGGCGACATACGAGCCATCATTGAAGACAAACAAGGAGGGTTATGGCTGGGCAGTTCAAAAGGTGGCGTAAATTACTTCGACCCTGAGAAAAAAACTTTCACACAGTACTTTAACGACCCTGAAAGTAAAAATGATCTCTCCGGTAATATGATTTATGCGCTACACTTTGATAAGCGCGGAAGAATGTGGATTGGGACAGAAGGCGCTGGTTTATTGATCTATGATTCAGCTCAGCATAGACTGCATCAGATTGGAGAGAAAGATGGCTTGTTCAGCAGTACTATATTTGCTATTCAGCAAGACGCTACAGGCAATGTTTGGATCAGCTCAAACACCGGTATAACAAAATGGGATAAGAATGAGAAGAAATTCTATAACTACGATGCCTCGGACGGCCTGCAGAACGGCCAGTTTAATTCATGCTCGTTCTTGTATGATAAACCTTTAGGTCTAATGGCCTTTGCCGGCACAGAAGGAGTAACGCTGTTTCATCCCGAGCAAATAAAATCGAGTTCACAGCACCCTGATATACGCATCACAAAGTTCGAATTATTTAACAAGCCGGTAGAAATAAATACAACAGATAAAGACGCTGTCTTAAAACAGTCTATCAGCCAAACGGATGCTATTACCTTGCGGTATGATCAGTCGGTATTCACCTTTGAGTTTGCAGCATTAAACTATACCCTTCCTGAAAAGAATCAGTATGCTTACAAAATGGAAAACTTCGACAAGAACTGGAACTATGTAGGTTCAAGCAGAACGGCTACATATACAAATCTTGATCCGGGTGACTATATCTTTAGAGTGAAAGCCTCCAATACGGATGGTGTATGGAATGAGCAAAGTGCTTCTATCACAATACATATTATACCTCCCTGGTGGAGGACGTGGTGGTTTAGAATCGTGACTATACTTGTATTGGCGGGAATAGGTGTTGGATATTATAAAATTCGCGTACGAACTATAAAGGAACAGAATAGAAAACTCGAGCACACTGTACTGGAAAAAACAAAAGAACTTCAAAGTGCAAATGAAGAATTGGTGGTGCGTGAAGAGGAGATTAAAGCTCAAAACGAAGACCTTTCACTGCAGAATGAAGAACTCACACAAAGGCAGGAAGAAATTGCTACCCAGCGCGATCTGCTGGCAGAGCAAAATCAAAGACTTGAAGACGCATGGAAAACTATAGAGCAACAAAATAAAGAGATCCTTCTACACAACAGAAGTTTAGATCTTGAAATAAAAGAAAGAACGCAGGAGCTGGTAGAGTATAATCAACAACTTGAACAGTTCGCCTTTATTACAGCGCATAACCTGCGCGCGCCTGTTGCCCGCATATTGGGCCTCGGTAAAGTTCTGGAACTTATACGCAAAGATCCGATTGAAGCAAAACTGATCGTTGATAAACTAATCTTTACAACAGAGGAGTTGGATACCGTTGTGAAAGATGTGAGTACCGTTCTGGAAATCAGAAAGAATAAAACATATGTTGTCGGAAAGCTGAATTTTGAAGAAGAGCTCGCTATCATAAAGGAAAATCTGGAGCATGAGATCACGGAGACTCGTGCAGAAATTATTGATGATTTTTCAGAGGCGAATGTGATCCATACTGCGAAGCCTTACCTGGATAGTATACTGATCAATTTGATTCACAACGCTATTAAATACCGCGATGTTAACCGGAGGCTTTCCATTCATGTGAAGACTGGTGTAACCGATGGCTATATATGTCTTACCATTCGCGATAACGGATTGGGAATTGACCTCGGCCTTCATAAAAAGAATATGTTTAATTTGTACAAGCGCTTTCATACGCATGTAGAAGGCAAGGGAATGGGGCTATATCTTGTGAAAGCACAAGTAGTAGCGCTGGGCGGGAAGATCGAGGTGGAAAGTGAAGTGAATGTGGGTACTACTTTCAAAGTATTCCTTAAAAATAATGAGCCGGCAATGAACCGGGTTTTATCATGATATATACTTTATAAGCTCATGTTACAAGCCTTTAAAGTATATAGATAAAAAAACGGGAGCCAAATGAATGTCTGGCTCCCGTTTTACTTTATACTATATTATGCAGAGTTACGCGCAGCATTGATAATACCAAACATGCATCGCATTACCAGCTTGCGATATTGCTTCTCAAACGTTTTGTCTTTGTCCTTATCGTCAGGATCGCGCAATTGCTGTAGAGCGAATTGCTGGATGGTGATCAACGGAAGCACAATACGCTCACGCAGTTTTACAGAGTCGCGATTTACCGGTGTGCTTTCCATCAACTCAGATAATCCGGATACCTCCAGGATCATTTCGCGTGACAATTTGAATTCAGCATACATCTTCTTCCAGAATTCACCGAACTCCTTATCTTTTGAGAGATACGCTGTTGCGGGATAGTAGCATTTGGTAAGCGACATCATACTGTTGCTTAGCAGTGTGCGGAAGAATAATGATTGTTTGAATAATGCTTTCAACTCGCGAAGCTTGCCTTGTCTTTTTAGCTCGCGTATAGCAGTACCTACTCCGTAAAATCCGGGAATGTTCTGTTTCATTTGTGCCCATGATCCTACGAAAGGTATAGCACGGAGATCTTCAAATTTCAAACTTCCTGAACTACGCTTTACAGGGCGCGAACCAATGTTGGTATCGCCAAAGAATGCAAGCGGTGTTATCTTTTCGAGGTAAGGAACGAACTTAGGATGTTGCTTCAGATCGAGGTATGCTTTATGACCTTCTTCTGCAAGCATATCCATCAACGCTTTTTCATTGGCTTCAAATGTATCTATATTCTTGAAAACAGAATTCTCTATACCAGCCGATAGAAGTTGCTCAAGATTATAGCCGCATGAAACAGGTTTACCAAAATTAGAACTGATCGTTTGACCTTGTATCGTGATCTGTACTTCTTTGTCTTCAATAGTATCTCCTAATGATGCATAAAAGTCGTGCGTGTTTCCACCGCCACGTGCCGGAGGACCACCACGTCCATCGAAGAACACCGCAGTAAATCCTTCTTCACGCGTGATGCGTGTTAGATTTTCCTTTGCCTGAAATATAGACCAGTTTGCGCGGAGGTAGCCACCGTCCTTTGTGCCATCCGAGAAGCCAAGCATAATGATCTGCTTGTTGCCTCTGCGTTTAAGATGCTCGCGGTATGCCGGAATATTATATAGTGCTTTTATAACAGAAGAAGCATTTGCCAGATCTTCAATCGTTTCAAATAGCGGAACTATATCCAGCTTGAGATCTTCCTCTTTGCCCAGGATCAGGTTGGCCAATTGAAACACGCGAATAACATCGAGGGCTGATTGACAATTACTGATTACATACCGTTGGCAACCTTCAACTCCGTTTTGCTCCTGAATCTGTCCGATTACATCTATACTCTCAATCAACTCCGTAACAAATGAATCTTCGAATTTTAAAGAAGCTGGTTTGAAGTTGAGTGCAAGTAGTGTATCAATCTTCTCTTGCTCGGTGAGCTTATCGAAGTTCTTTAATTTTTTATTCTTGCTCTGAAGTTTCTCAATACAAGCTTCCCACGCATAAGCATGTTTACGACTATCCTGTCGGATGTCCATGCTTGCAAAGTAGAAACCGAATATTTTTACTTTTAGAATAAACGCGTCGAGAACATCCAGGAAAAGTCCGCGGTGATCATTAATGAGCACATCACGCGCTTCAAAAAGATCATTCAATAATTCATCCGGATGATGGTATATCTCGCCATAGCCCCCGAATGCAATCGGGTATACTTTGGTTTCTGCACGACTGATAATGTGATCAACTCCCTTGAAGGTAAGTCTGCGTTTTAAAAAGCGAAGATCACGGTGATAACATTTTAACAATGTTTCCTGAAGACGCTGCGCAACTTTAAGAGTGATCTCGTGTGTTACAAACGGATTACCGTCACGATCACCACCTGGCCAGAAACCTATCTTGATCAAGTCGAAATTATTCCACTCCTCTAGTTTGATATTCAAACCAGACATTAACTTTTGAATGATTTCAGGTATTACGGGGTAGAAAACATTTTCAAGAAACCAACACAAGCTTACCGCTTCATCGAACGGTGAAGGTTTCTCTTTATTTATGAAAGCTGTCTTCCCTAACTGACGAAGCAACAGATTTATATCATCTAATTTATTTTCGCGAATGGTCTGTTCAAGATCATTGATAATCGCTAACACACTGCCTGGATAAAACTGTGTTGGGTGTGCTGTTAACACAATTCTCACACTAAAATCTTCCAGCTTCTTTTTCAATTCTTCTTCCAGGCCTTCGGAGTTCGCGCGCAATAGCAACGCAGAAACAGTACCCTTACCGTTGAGATTGTTGATCTCATCAAAGGCAGCATCTTCAATTGAATCGAACAATACAACCTGGCGCTCTACATATTGTATGAAGTTGAAAAGCAAATCGAATTGTTCTTCACGTGATGCCTGTGGTGTAAAGTCGCTAAAGAATTTACGGATGATCATCCGTGGATCCCTTCCTTTTTCATACCCTGTTTCGCAGGCTTGCTGTAACAGGGGCAACAACGTACCGGTACGATAAATACCCGAATACGGAAGGTTAAGAAAAAGACTGTTGTACATGTGGTACCGGGTAGAAACAGTCTTATTGAACTCGCTCGCCATGGTATAAATTTAGAAACCCGACAAAGTTATCAAATACTGCTTTGGCGGGTAGACAGGTAAAATATATTGCAAATTTTCTTTTCGAAAACGTTTACGGGATAGAAAAGCCAAAGAATGATAGCCCAAAACCTAATGTAAAAAATGAAGGATTTTTTACTGACGCAGATACTCTTTCTTCAACAACGGACAGATTTTATAGCGCTCGTCTTTAGTGTCTTCATAAAGCGCTTCCAACAATTCGTAAACATGCTTGATGCCAATCCGCTTGCACCATTCAAAAGGACCATACGGATAATTAGTGCCAAGCTTCATCGCCATGTCGATGTCTTCACGTGTAGCAGTTCCTTCCATCGTGGTATAGTATGCTTCATTGATGATCATGCAGATCACACGGGGTGTAACTAATCCCACACGATCTTCTACCACCAGGAATTCGGTTTTCAGATCATCACAGATTTTTTTCAAGACCACTTCATCTTCGGATTTCCAAAGACTTACTTCCAAAATAGACCTGTTAATAAATGTAGGCAGTCCGTTGAATCCAAAAATTTTACTCTGCAGGTTATCGCCGGTCATGAAAGCGAGTTCACCTAAACTAATCTTGCATGTGTTTAAGAATACGGTTGTCTCGTTGTTAATATAGATCTCAAACCTCTGAGGCTCTTCATCAATTATAAAGTCAAGCACGAGATCATGGCTCTCTAAAAATTTTTCAGCATCACGGTGTTCACTAACAAATGAATACTGGTGGCTATCGCCAAACTTCAAAAGGCTTTCGCGATAGTGTTCTTGCTCACCAATGATTAAAATATTCATGTGCTGAAAGTAAATCCGTTGCGGGATGCTATTTTTGACAAACCCTAAATTAAATTTTAATCTAAAGAAAACATGTCAAAATCAGTTGTTTATTCTGATCAGGCTCCTGAACCGATTGGTCCCTACAGCCAGGCAATCCAGTCGGGTAATATGCTTTTTGTGAGCGGACAGGTTGCTATTGAAAGAAGTTCCGGAAATATTATCACAACCGACATTGAATCCGAAACACGCCAGGTTATGGTGAACCTTGAAAAAATATTGCAAGCTGCAGGGTTCGATTTCTCGAATGTGGTGAAGAGCTCAATCTTTTTGAAAGACATGAATAACTTTCCAAAAGTGAATGCCATTTATGGCGAGTACTTTAAATCAAATCCGCCTGCACGTGAAACGGTAGAAGTAAGCAGACTGCCGAAAGATGTTAATGTTGAAATTTCCTGCATAGCAATAAAATAAGAATCCACTACGGAATGCGAAGTATTTGCACAAACTTCGTTTTCCGTAGCTTGTAAATTCACGCTTCGCGCCTCGTAAATCACCCCTCCTTTCTTACCTTTGCAGTCCAAATTTTGATTTCGAGAGATGAGAGAAGTACGCGTACGATTTGCGCCAAGTCCCACAGGTGCATTGCATATCGGTGGAGTAAGAACAGCACTATATAACTATTTGCTGGCACGTCAGCATAATGGTACCATGATCCTTCGTGTAGAAGATACCGATCAGAATCGCTTCGTGCCCGGAGCAGAAGAATATATACAGAAAGCATTGGCCTGGGTAGGCATCAAGATCGATGAAGGTGTTGGTGTAGGCGGACCGCATGCTCCCTATCGTCAGTCTGAGCGTAAGCCCATGTATATGCAATATGCCAAGCAACTGATTGATGCTGGCCATGCATACTATGCATTTGATACCGAACAGGAATTGGAAGCGATGCGTGAGCGATTGAAACTTGCTGGCGTTCCGTCTCCTCAGTATAACAGCATTACGCGTGCGCAGATGCGTAACTCTACAACCTTGCCGGAAGATGAAGTAAAGGAATTGCTAGAGACAAAAGTGCCTTATGTAATTCGTCTGAAAGTTCCGCGCAAAGAAGAGATCCGTTTGAACGACATGATCCGCGGATGGGTGATGGTACACTCATCACAAATTGATGACAAGGTGTTAATGAAAAGTGATGGTATGCCTACCTATCACCTCGCCAATGTAGTAGATGATTACCTGATGAAGATCTCGCATGTGATCCGCGGTGAAGAATGGCTTCCTTCTGCTCCACTCCACGTGTTGCTATATAAATACCTGGGATGGGAAGATGCAATGCCTCAGTTCGCACATTTGCCGTTGCTGCTGAAGCCCGATGGTAATGGTAAACTTAGTAAGCGTGATGCCGATCAATTAGGCTTTCCAATATTCCCACTTACGTGGAAAGACCCGGAGAGTGGTGAAGTAGCTACTGGTTATAAAGAATCCGGTTATTTACCCGAAGCCTTGATCAACTTCCTTGCATTTTTAGGATGGAATCCCGGTACTACGCAGGAAATCTTTTCGATGGAAGAACTCATCAAAACTTTTTCAGTAGAACGTATCGGTAAAGCGGGAACAAAATTTGACATTCATAAAGCACAGTGGTTCAACCAGCAATATTTACGTGCCAAGTCTGACGAAGTACTGGCAGAATACCTGTTGGAATCATTGAAGCATGAAGGTATAGATTGCTCGAAAGAGAAGGCCGCGAAGATTGCTGCCGTTATGAAGGAGCGTGCTACATTTCCCAAAGATTTCTGGGAGCAAGGAAAATTCTTTTTCCACGCACCCGTAACATTCGATGAAAATGTAGTAAACAAAAAATGGAATGATGATGCTGTAAAAGTTCTCTCAGCGTATAAGGATGCCGTTGCAGCAATGCCATCGATAGATGCTGTTGCCGCGAAGTCTACGCTCGAACAGGTTACTGCTACATTGGGAATTGGTACTGGTAAAATCCTGCAGGCACTGCGCGTATCCATTACAGGTGCAGGTGCAGGACCTGATCTGATGATGATCATGGAAATTATCGGGAAGGACGAAGTTATCAGGAGAATTGAATACGCACTCCAAACCATCAAGGTGAAGGTTGCGTAGTATATACTACAGGTTTACTGGCTACAGGCTTCGCGCTATAGGAATAAAACATCTTGTTGCGTGAAGCCAGATGCCGGGAACCTATAAACTTTCACATTATGTCAAAGAAAGAAAAGAAACCTGCCAACACACCGAAGCCCCGCGTTCACAAAGAGCTTCAAGGCCTCGATATAACCATCGATCAGTTCGGAGAAATTAAGTCGAGCATGAACATCGAGAAGATCAACGACTTCCTCGATAAAAATGTTGATGATAAAAAGTTAGCAGAACGCGATGACTACGATGATATGAAAAAAGGAAAGAAGAAGAACAAAAAGCAATAGCTTCCCTGTATACTTCTTTCTTACAAGAACTGAGGATATATCTCCCGCAGACTTCACAGATTACCGCAGACGAAATACAAGATTGTATTTAAAAATCTGCGTCAATCTGCGCCCTCTGCGGGAGTTTGCATTTATATCTATACAAGCTCTCTCTCTGATACCGGAATACATTTCCCGCAGATTTCACAGATTACCGCAGACGAAATACAAAGATTGCATTTAAAAAATCTGCGTCTATCTGCGTGCTCTGCGGGAGTTGCATTTATATCTCTATAGGGAGTTCTCTCTGATACCGGAATACATTTCCCGCAGACCTCACAGATTACCGCAGACGAAATACACGATTGTATTTTTAAAAATCTGCGTCAATCTGCGCATTCTGCGGGAGTTTGTATTTATAGCAGTTATACTCTGCGGGAGTTTTATTTCTCCACCCGTCACAAAACGTTTCTTCAGTATCTACAAGTTTTTAATATTGTAGAGCCCTCAACAATCAATATGAAGAAACTTTCTATACTCATCCTTTCAGTACTCCCGACTATTCTTTCAGCCCAGCATACCTGGCCAGAAGAACTGATCATCACCCCTGAAAAAACAAACTTCGAGAAGACTTCAACACACAAGGAAGTCATGGATTATCTACAGGCTATACAACGGCTGAGCAAAGAAGTAAACGTTATATCTATGGGCAAAAGCCAGGAGGGAAAAGATATACCGGTAGCTATACTTTCAAGAACAGGTATACACTCTGCCACAGAAGCACGACAATCCAAGAAGCTCATCGTATATATCCAGGGAAATATACATGCAGGCGAAGTAGAGGGAAAAGAGACATTGATGCTGCTGATGCGTGATATACTGCTCGGCGACAAAAACTATCTGCTCGATAATCAGATCTTTCTCTTTGCTCCTATATATAACACAGACAGCAACGATAAAATGGAAAAGGGAAGACGACCCTCGCAGGAAGATAGCCCAATGGAAGTTGGTATTCGTGAGAACAGCCAGGGGTTCGATCTGAATCGTGACGGTATAAAACAGGAAGCCATTGAAACACAAGGCTTATTTGCTAACATTATAAATGCGTGGGACCCTCATGTGTTTGTCGACCTTCACACCACGAACGGAACGTGGCATGCATACTCCCTGACATGGGCGCCAAGTTATCATTATGCAGGAGAGTATTCTACGTATGACTATACCAATAACGTGATGCTTCCTGCCATTACAAAAAATGTATATGAAAAGTATGGATTGCGTCTCGGTCCTTATGGCGACTATAGTGTTGAAGAAGGATGGCCAGTAAAAAACTTCTATACCTATAACCACCATCCACGTTACCTGATCAATCAATTTAGCCTGCGAAACAGAATTGCCATTCTCAGCGAAGCTTTTGCACATGAACGTTTCTATCAGCGCATTAATTCTACGCGTGCATTTGTATCAGAGATACTGGAGCATACACATGCGCATGCTGCTGAAATTTCTCAAATTACGACCAAGGCACAGGAGGATGCGATCCGTACTGTAAGAGAGCGAGCCGGTAAAGTAAAGAAAGGTGTGCGCTTTAAAATGGTATCGAAAGAAAAGCTGAAGAATTTTATAACCTATGATTATATAGGTTCGAAAAAAGCAGACGGTACAACCACGTGGCTTCGCACCGGTAACATCATCAGTGTTGATGAAGTTAATTACTTTGGACAATTTGAGCCTGTCGTAGAGAGTATAGTTCCAGAAGGCTATATCATTCCTGCGGCGTTTAAAAATATAGCAGACCATTTGAAAAAGCTGGGAATACAAGTGAAGCAACTCGATAAAGCGCAGTCATTTGCGGGCGAAGTATATAGTGTTGAGAAGCTGAGTAAGTCTGAGCGAAAATTTGAAGGCCACTTTATGGCGAAGGCGGAAGGTAAATTTATAGGAGCTACGCGAAAATTTAAGAAGGGTGATTATATTGTTCCTTTAGATCAACCATTGGCAAATTTGATTTTTTACATGCTTGAACCTCAGTCAGATGACGGTTTGGTGACGTGGAATTTCTTTGATGCCACATTAAGTAATGCTGGTATAAACAACAAGTTGATAGAGTATCCCGTATTTAAGTACTATAAAAAATAACAACCTCATGACTTCATCACACGAAATTGACTATCAGATTAAAGGCGAAAGTATCCAGATCGTTGAAATAGAATTAGACCCCAATGAAACGGTTATTGCCGAAGCAGGTGCTATGCTTTTCATGGAAGATGGCATAACCTTCGAAGCAAAAATGGGCGATGGTGCAAACCCTAATCAAGGTTTATTTGATAAGCTTTTGTCTGCAGGCTCCCGTATTCTTACAGGTGAGTCTCTTTTCATGACGCACTTTACAAATCGCGGAAGCAGAAAAGCGAAAGTGGCATTTTCCGCTCCCTATCCAGGGACTGTAATTCCGATAGATCTCTCTCAAAGTCCGGGAAATGAATTGATTGTTCAGAAGGATGGATTTTTATGTGCAGCCTTTGGAACAAAAGTAGCGATTACCTTTAACCGTAAATTAGGTTCAGGACTTGTGGGTGGTGAAGGATTTATTCTTCAGAAGCTGCATGGCAACGGAAAAGCGTTTGTGCATGCTGGAGGAACTGTGATTGAGCGCACGCTTAACAATGAGACACTTCGCGTGGACACAGGTTGTGTGGTTGCGTTTGAGCCACAAGTACATTTTGATGTGCAGGCTTCCGGAGGTTTGCGTTCGATGGTATTTGGTGGTGAAGGTATATTTCTGGCAACCTTGCAAGGTACTGGTAAAGTGTGGCTTCAATCTATGCCGATCCGTAAGCTTGTACAAGCCCTGGCTCCGTATGGCAGAAATAATACTAAAGAATCCGGTTCGTTGCTGGGAGGATTCCTCGAAAGCTAATCACTGCATATATACATACTAAAAATCCACACTTTGAAGTGTGGATTTTTTTGTGTCTGTTATTTTATGATTGAGAATTTTTTTACCACCAGGCGTCCATCAATTCGGGTTGCAAGGAAATATAGGCCTGAAGAATACCGGGAAGTATTTATAGTGTGTGAGAAAGCCTGGTCTATGTTTTCAAAGGAAGCATCGTATACCGGAGCGCCTTCTGTTGTAAGAATTGACAACCCGATGTTTTTAGCTTTTAAGCCTTCAATGAGTATTGTTACTTCATTTTGAATGGTCGGTATAGGGTATACCGTTACAAAGCGACTTAGATTCTCTTCTACACCGGTAATAACAGATATATCTTTAGTATAGGTGTCCTGGCATCCGTTAACCCCGGTTACGGTGAGCGATGTATGGTATGTATCACTCGCGGCATAAGCATATTCAGGGCTTTGTTCTATACTACTCGATCCATCGTCAAAGTCCCAAAACCAGGCATCGGCATCGGAGCTCTTATCTGTAAATTGGATGGACTCGCCTATAACAAAATCGCCTGATGCCATAGTGATGGTGAATAATGCCGTTGGCCGGGGAAGAATGCTCACTACAACTTCACTTGACGTTGATACACAGTTCAGGTTGGAATCTTCATATTTAATCATCACGCTATAGGTACCTGCCTCTTTCACCTTTATTGATTGTGTAATCTCCCCATTGTTCCATGCATACTCGCTTGCTTCCTCTACAGAGAGTGTAACAGAGTCACCATCACACAATATAGTCGACCGTGAAGTGACTATACCCGGTTGCGCCTGTACTACAATGTGCGCGGGTACGCGGAGACTTTCATATGTGTTGGTTGCATTTGATACATAGAGCGTAGTGTCGCTGGTAACAGCGGGTATAATAAGCTGTGAACCAGTT
>CABHOV010000099.1 GCA_902168185.1 uncultured Bacteroides sp. | reverse complement strand
CTACATATCCGACTATGATTGGAAACGCTGTGGATGGCAGCGGAACAAGAATACTTGGTATGCGTGGTGGTATTGATGAAGTGTTCATGTTTGATCGTGCACTAAATCAAACTGAAATTCAAAAGCTCGCACAGCGTTCGGCAGTTTCTGCTGCTTTGGATAACGGCCAATACAATGGTAATATATCTGCAATCAAGTGGAGTAATCAACAGGGTATGGGAGCCATAAAGGAATACGGGTATAATTTTACATATGATGCTTTAAATCGTTTAAGCACTGCAATCCATTCACAATTCAAGCAATCAGGTATATCCGAGAATGGACTTTTCCATGAATCCGGTTTTCAGTATGACTTGAATGGGAATATCATGGCTCTTCAGCGTACGTCAGAATTAGGGTTGATCGATAACCTCTCCTATAACTACGGTACTGGTGCAATACAAAGTAATAAACTTTTGTCTGTTACGGATAATACTGTGAATGCTACAAATAAATTAAAGGGTTTCCCTGATTTTAATGCAACTGGTACAGACTATACTTACGATGTTAATGGCAACATGACGCGTGACTTGAATAAAGGTATTGGCGCTACATTGACGGATGCTACAAATCTCATTACCTATAATTACCTTAATTTACCAGAGACTGTTACAAAAAGCGGCAATACCATTCGCTATATATATGATGCCACAGGCCGTAAACTTACCCAACGCGTTACTACGCTGTTGTCAGTAAAGCAAACAGATTACTCGGGTGAGTTTGTATATGAAGATGACTTCCTCCGTTTTATCAATCATGAAGAAGGAAGAGTTGTAATGTCTTCCGAGAAGTTAATATATAGCCATGATGGAGATACCACTGCCGGACTCACAGCGTTGAATACTACACTTGCTCAGATTGCTCAGAACGGAGAGAAGTATATTCGTGTAACGTCCAACGGTGCAGTAATAGGTTCGGGAATTTTCCCGATTGGTAACACGCTTGATGTTATAGCGGGAGAGAAGTATTTGATCCGTGCCAAAGGGTATAAGACTAGTGCCAACAATGTTGTTATCCAGTTGAAGAGTAACGCTATGTCAACAGTACTCAACGGCAGCTATCTGCCGGGCTCTGTTGCGACAGAGTCGTGGATGGAACAAATGTTTACAGTTCCGGCAGGAACAACACAACTGCAGGTTGGTGTAGGGTGGGGAACCGTTACTACAGGACAACAATTTTTCCTGAATGAATTTGAAGTGATCAGACTGACAAGTGCTGCCCCAGAGTATCAGTACAACCTGAAAGATCATCTTGGCAATGTGCGATTGACGTTTACTTCGAAGCTGGATGTGGAAGCTCCGAAGGCTACATTCGAAGATGCAAACGTGAATGCTGAACAAGGACAGTTCTTGCGCTACGAGAATGCACGAAGAGTAAATCATTATTTGTTTGATCACACCAATGGATCTAGTCCCACTACAGTAGCGGGAGGAGCACAACGCTTAAGCGGACAAACCAATGAAGTATACGGACTTGCCAGGTCTATTAGTGTAATGCCGGGCGATGTTATTAATATGGAAGTATATGCCAAGTATATAGATCCGAATTCATCCAATTGGTCGGCTGCATTAAATACGTTGATTACCCAAATCGCCAGCGGTACAACCTCAACCGGAACGGTGATTGACGGAGGAAGCTATGCCTCCAGTACCACAGCATTTCCATTCCCGGTTGACGCTGCACAAAATACCTCCGGCAGCAATGAAGCCGGCCCGAAAGCGTTTTTAAGTTGGCTTGTATATGATCGTAACTATAATTTTATCCCCTCGAAGAGTGGCTTCAGACAGATGAGTTCTGCAGCTAAAGAAAATGGTAGTGATGTAGCGCATGAACTACTATCCGGCTCACTTACTATAACGGAGCCAGGCTATGTGTATGTTTTCCTTTCGAATGAACAAGGAACTAATCCGTACGAAGTATATTTTGATGACTTTAGGGTTGAGCAGATTAAATCGCCTGTTATACAAGCGGAGGATTATTATCCTTTTGGGTTAAGCTATAATAATTATCAGCGAGAGAACACAGTTGATCAAGACGATAAATACAATGGAAAAGAAGAGCAGACTGCGCTCGGATTAAATTGGTTAGATTACGGTGCCAGAAAATACATGCCTGAGATCGGTAGGTGGGGAGCGATTGATTATATGTCAGAAAAATATAATTCGCATAGTACGTACGGATATGTAATGAATAATCCAATTGTTCTTGTTGATCCGGATGGTAACGATGTTTACTTGATAGTGTGGTACACCAAGGGTGGTGAGATTGGGCATGTTGGAATAGCCTTTGATAATTATAGAACAGAAGAGGTCAAAGATAGAGACGGCACGACTATTAATAAAGATGGGAAGCCTTTGACTCGACAGGTAAAAAGTGGAACTGTAACTTTTTATGATTTTGCTGGGAGCGGTAGTCCTCAAAATCCGGATAGTGACCGTGAAGGAACGATTCGTCAAGAGAAGGATATTAAGACTAAGGACTTGAAACGCCTAGCACGTCATGCTGGAATGGCTCCTGATGGGGTCATTCAGATAAGAACGACTCCATATATCACCCAGTCTATTGAGCAGGAAAATGCTAGATTATATGAGCGACAACAGCAAGGTATTCAAATGACTTATAATCTTGAAAAATTTAATTGTAGTGATTTTGCGAAAGCATCTTTGAATAAAATTCCTGGGTTTATGTTTTTAAATGGTACTGAGAACGTCAATGTATCGCCAAATTCATATAGATCGACACCGTATAATAAAAATTTAACGACCCCGAATTTCCTATTTGGTAATCTAAAAAAAGTTGTTCAAGCTGGAACTCCGAGAGGTGTGGTTTTAAAGGAAAATTCAATGTATCGCAAGGATTATGTTAATGCTTATACAAGTGGTGCGATTAAAGATGAATCACCAAATGAATAGAACTATGTTAGTTTCAATTGTTACAGTTGCTGTAATTGTTGCACTGTGTTCAAATTGCCAAAAAACGGAAACGATTGATGAAGGTCCTTTGTCGGTTACACAAAAGTTAATTAAATCATTCACGACATCAGACACAATGTTATTCTATTCCGCTATTGAAAATGATAGTGTAGTCAATTACATGAATAGCAAGGTTTGGCATAAGAATGAAAATATTTATTCCGTGAGAAAGATTCTTTTCTTTAGATACGCGCCCTTTAAACTAGCTGAAAAGGAAAGGCTCTTGGTTAAAGGTCACCCGTTCCCTTTTTCACATTTCGAACTCGGTCGTATCAAAAGAAATGAAGGTACAATTGAAGCGACTGTCCGTTGGGGTGAAATCTATAACGAAAAGTATAATGAACCTTTCAAAAGTCTCATTCTTACGTTATATGAAAAACAAGTTGGAAGTTGGAAAATCAAAGCAATTGATTTTCCAGCTGATTCGGTAACAGGTAATATTAACCGTTAATGAATCTTAGTAGAAAGATTATTATAGGGGTGAGGTCAAGCTGGTTGATTTGTTATGGTTTATTGGTCCAAAGAAAATTGCACTTTACCTATTTCTGGCTTATTTGCCGACTTTAAAAATTGATTTTTACCATGGGGTAATAACAATAATGACGGACTGTATTTGTTAGTAGTTCCGATGATTTTGTTGCCTTTAGTCATTGTCTTTTCATTGTTGAAATATTGGATCGCAAGAAAAATAAATGTTGTTTTTTTAAAATTTACTTTTCTGCTTACAATAGCAGCTGCTACCCTTAATACGCTAATTGTATCTATATCGGGTTCAAATTCAGGATTATTTGCAGTAGTGTTGACGAGTGTGTCTTCAACTATTTTCCTGTTTATTGAAACGTTCTTTTTTCAGAAAATCGATCCTGCTCGAAACCTAAAAAATAAATGAAAATTTATTTCTTAGGTTGTCTTGCTAGCAAGATGCGCGCAACATAGTATCATAGGCAGTGTATAACTGCTGATTCAAACAACTAATTTAAGCGAGACTCTGAGTCTTGAATAATATGTTGGTACGAGATGTCGGACGAATCGCGGAAATCGTAAGAGGTATTGTGTGTGATCTGGATAAATTATAAGATGCTCTCATTCTATAATTCTCGTCGATATCTGCTTATTGTCATGCGATAATAATGCTGTTACAGATTTTATTAAAGCTTCTCAGGTATGGCACGATAAACTCGCAGCAGAAAATAGGTATATCAAATTATGGTCGGTTGTTATGAATAATCATGAGCTTGATAAGAAATTTCAAATGAGACGAGAGATAGCGTGCAATCATTATGAACACTTTCATAGAATACACGAATACTCATTGTTGCGAAGAGGCACTTGCATGTATAGATCGCGATTAATATAGCATAAGCCAAGCTATATTTTCTGATTTAAATTATATTCTTTCGATAAATTTTCAACTATAGAAGCAGCGTCACCTTCTCCGAAGTACCGGTTAATGTTTTGTAGATAGGTGATGGCATTTTCAATTTCATCCTCAGTCCAATTCTTTTCGTTTCCATCCCGGTCGGTTTCGTAGATCAAATCCTGAATAAGTGAGCGGCCACCCGCTTTGCAAATCAAGGTTATTAGTTGGTTGATCAGAATTTGTTCCATGACTATATATTCAATACTATCTTAACTGCTAAAATTTTAAACTACTTCTGATCCACAAATCATATATAGAAAGTATAATGCTATAGATAGAGCTATAGCATTATATAATGGGTATCAATGCTGCTTCGAGTTTAAATAAGAAGTTAAATTCTGTCTGCTTATGATCTCCAATGGAAAAAGGTATGATGCTGACGCCTCTTTTTTAAACAAAAGGTGATTCGATAATTGGCTAACGGCAATAAAGGCTTGCCGCTTTGAATTCTGGTTGATCAGAAAATCGATGATGCCATTTTTTAGATAGTACAAATTTTCTTCCAGTAAGTCGTACGCTACTAAACGGATTCCGTTCTTGCCGTTTTTCTCTAATAATTTTGAAACGGTATAGGCTCCTTTCGATGTTGTTACCAGGATTCCTTTTAGTGTAGGTTCATTAAAAAGTTCGCCGAGCTCCTTCTCTAAAGTTGGTTCATGCGTATAATTCAAATCAACGCTAATGACTTTGTATGTATTTCCATTGTCCTGTTCCGCGAAGTAATCTTTGAATCCTTTCTCTTTCTCATTTAAGTGAGTAGAATTATGGATGTCATCGTAAATGTGGAGAATGGCATATGTGCCGTTCTCTTTTTCATTAAGGTGCAGCAGTTCAGCACCTACACGTCCGCTTTGGTAAAGATCTTGTCCTACAAAGCTGAGCGACCCGGCTTGCTCTATATTATTGTTAACTAATACGAACGGTATATTTTGTGTTTTGCACAAATTGAAAAAACGCACGGCCTCTTGATAAAAGATAGGAGCGGTGAGCACGCCATCCGGATTAGATTCATATACAGTTTCAGCTAATGAGATGTATGATTTTTTATCATACAGATCAAAATAAAAAGTCTGGAGCTGCACACCATATTGAGTCCATTCTTCTTTGGCTTGTTTTATTCCTTCGACTGACTGATTCCAATATTCATCCTGCTCCGGATTAGGCATCAATGCAGCGATACGATAGGTTTTATTGGAACCCAATGTTTTCGCTATCAGGTTGGGTTTATATCCGGTTTTTTCAAGAATTCCCATTACTTTTTTATACGATTCTTGCGCCACTTCCCCGCGGTTGTGAATTACACGGTCAACCGTTCCGACCGATACTTGTGCCATCTGAG
>CABHOV010000098.1 GCA_902168185.1 uncultured Bacteroides sp. | reverse complement strand
ATGCGGATATAAATGTGAGCGATGAGCAAGCAGATTCAAGCTCACTTTTAAACTGGACTGTAAAGATGGTGAAGCTTCGTAAGAAGTGCCCAGAGATATCTTTCGGACAGTGGGATATACTGGATACTGGTTCAGAAGGTATACTCGCGATTCACTATCAATGGAATGATCAGCATGTAATTACCCTCCACAATTTCACTGAACAAAAGCAAGAGGTCACAATTCGTGATAAAAGTCTTGACAATAAAACACTACACGATATGATTACCGCGGAAGATATACAGCGCTCCGATGATCATCAAACTATTTCTTTGGAGGGATATGGATATAAATGGTTTCGGGTGCAGTAGTCAAATGCCATGCGTCATCGGAGGTATAGGAGGAAAATAAAAAAGTCAACTGTCTGTATACCTGACTATATTTCAAATACAAGTTACACGAACAATTCACCAGTTAATCGGTGATCTCATAAGTTGACACTCAATCTGTGTTGGACAATATATACCTTCATTTGCTACTGTTACAAGAGAAAGCATAACGCAAAACCTCTTGCATATACTCGATAAAGAGTTAACCATTTCATATATACTACTACACTTTCAACAAGTCAAATATCAACGAGAAAGTATTCGCATCATTAAAGATTGCTTGAGACGGCATACAGCTTTTTTGAAGATACAGGAAAGCAAATTAAATCTATTAAAGGTTGACGCGCACTAATCGATATTGTAGGTGGTAAATTTGCCATCGGTTTCCACTTCATATTCCAGCCTATAATCAATTGCGTGCGCCTGTAACGCCCCAACCAATTTCGGTAAAAAAGCCTGTAGTTCTTGCTCGTTACCATGAAAGCTAGCACTAAAAGCGAGGCGACCGGCCGCTTCGTCATGGTCGATCGAGTATTCCAACATGTCGCCGTCAGAAATGAGAACCGTCTCATTCTCAATGAAGAATGATTTGCCCGCTGGAAACAGTGTATCCAGAGCATCCTTTAACTGATGCAACGTTGCCCCTTTTCTGAATCCACCGTAAAGCGTAATCATATAGTGTTTATAATGTTATGAATATAAAAATTAAAAGCAAACCTCTGCCATTTGAACAATGAGACTGTAATTGCTAAGTTCGGATAATTCGCTTTTATTTGGTGATAGAGGTCTTTATGTCAATAAATGATTTTGTAATTCGAGTGTCGTATATTTTCGTTTTACGCTTAGAACTAAGGATACGTGTATCGAACGGTTGTCCTGTAATCAATTTCGAACGCCTAAAAACTGTAGTGATAAAGGGATGTGTACGATATACGTATATATTTCAAAATATATACGCATATCGTATAGCCAATTGTTGGCCGTAAGCCGTTCAGGACAAAGTGACTTCTAATCAACAAATGATAAATCAGACAATTCAAATAATAATTGAAAAACTTAAGAAGTATCCGGGCGTGACCTATTCGACAACGGACGACTCAATCACGGTGGACCCAAAGGACGAGAAAGGTTTTTCTGTTTCACTTGGAGTTGGACCGAGAGGCATTATTGTTTCTTCGGAATTTTGGCATGAACACTTTGAAATAGATGAAGTTGATAAAGCATTGGACTGCTTTGCATTTATGTTAAGTGACTCGTGCAGACTTAAGATTGAATACCGAGGAGAGAAGCCCAAACGTTGGACAATTGAGTCTTTTGAAAACCGAAATTGGATTGGTAATTCTACAACAGGCCTATTCAATTTCAATTTCTGGTCACCGATACGGACGGAGTATCTTCAAAACAACTTAATTAAGACGAGCAGTGAATGAACGGCCAATCGCTAACAAAATGTATAATCCATGGCGCTGATAAACGTTAGCAGGCATTTACTCATGGACAGAGTTCTATTAATAATCTTGTTTGCTTATTTTTAAATTAAGAAAAAGCAACGCTTATATCACAAACGTTATGGGGCATTTTCAAGTCACAATGGAACTACATAAACTTTTAGAGACCGTTAATTCAAAGCAATCATTCTTGGATTTTGTTGACGCCTTGAGACGGGATCGGATCGATGAATTAGAAAAGGAAAAAATCAAGAAATCAAGTCCATATGGACCCGGAGCAAATGGATGGGAGAATGGAACAATTGAGGCATTTTTAGATGCCTTACATTCATACGGACATGACAGTGATGAAATAAAAGAAGAGCCAAATTGGAGAATGTTTGCTTTATTATTAATGGCAGGTAAAATGTATGAATGACTTCTCGATTAAGCGTTGCGCTAGATGCAAGACCGACATAAGGATACCATCCTTGACAACCGACCAAAAGAAAGAAATTAAGACTGCTAGGAAAAAGCAAGGAATGGGATCAACACTCGCAAAAATAAGAGAGATTACTAATTTAGATTTAAGAGATTCAAAGGCACTTGTAATCCATATCAATGAAGCCGGACATTGCAATAGATGTACCTATGATAAACTTCAAGGTGAAAACCAGATTTGTCCTAGATGCAAGTCTTTCAATTTGAATTGGGAGTAGAAAACGCCCTTCCCAAGACCATGGAACTTTACGAGCAGGTAGTTTAGGTGCAATCAATTTGGCAACGAAATGCCTAGAACGTGTAGTGATAAAGCGATATATACAACATGGGTATATATTTCAAAATATATACCCATGTCGTATAGCCATTGTTGCGTACAAGTTTTTTCAAGGACACTGGCGTACGCATAAGCTGACTTAAACAAATTTAACCGAGGAACATGAAGACCACTTATGGAGGAACTAGTAAACTTATTTTTACTCTTTTGCCGCTCTTGCTATCAAGTGCATGTGGTTACTTCGACACCGATGGACTCAAATCTCAAAAACAAGTTATCGGGAATATCTATTTACAAGAATATAGAAATTCGGATGAAATATACTTAGTCCATGACGGAGGGGATGGTATGTACTCTATTGAGGCAGATTGTCATTCGGTGTATTATGATTCAATTGAGAATAGAATTTATGTCGAGAGTTTAATTAATGAGTGGAACACTTCCTATTATAGTTTCATATTGAAGAATCCAGCAAGCAGAAAGGTTTGGGAGGCGTTGGAAAAGCATGAAGTTGTGGAAGCCACTTTCAAAAAACGAATCACAAGTAGAAGTTGTTTTCAAATAGAACTTACATTGAATGAGCTCTAATAATTGTAATTCGTCACTATACAGGATTTATCGTTAATGATATGAAGCATTTCATCGTATTCTTTATATTTCTCACTTCACAGGCAACAGCCCAGGTACCAAAGTTATATAATCATATCTCCGACGATGTGCATTTAATACATTCGCAAGTGCTAAATCAAGACCGCCAGATATACATTAATGTTCCAAAATTCGATTCTGCGGATATAAACAAGGCATTGCCCGTGTTGTATCTCTTAGATGGTGAGAATCATTTTCACATCCTTTCTGCATATATAGAATATTTAAGGCATTGGCAGACTATTCCTCCAATAATAGTAGTAGGCATTCTTAGTATAGACAGAGTACAAGACCTCACTCCTATTAATAGTTTAATCAACTTTGATGGTAAAGTTGATTCTAGCTATAAGACATCCGGTGGCAATGAGCAGTTTTTAAACTTTATCCAACACGAATTGATGCCTTACATGGAGGCTAACTATAAAACAAGTCCTTTCAAAATATTTGCCGGACATTCGTTCGGTGGTCTTACAGCTATTAACTGCATGCTTACGCGCCCTGATATGTTTAATGCTTATATTGCCATAAGCCCGTCACTATATTTTGGTAATAAATATACTTTACGATTGGCCGAACAAAAACTACCAAAACTACCAATGAGAGATAAAAAAATTTTCTATAGCGTAGGGAATGAAGACGGCACTTTTCGAGATGATTTATTGAAATTTCATGAACTGGTAAATAAGAATAGTTTGAAAACATTTAAACACGAGTATAAATATTATCCTGCTGAAGACCACATGACAGAACCAATTCCTGCATATTATGATGCGCTGCGATTTCTTTTTAAGAATTGGAAATCCGATACAACGAAATGATACAAAGAACAAACCCACTATATCTCATCCTCGCACTCAGGATCTACGTTATACTATATTTATAGTATCAAATTTTACAGCTGTTCAAATCAGTCAAATCGATCCAGACCGTATTTACGGTAAAATATATAGTCCCTTTATGAATTACTCAAGTCATTTAGAAGCCTATATATAGGCAATAGCGATATACAGGAATGCAGTCAAACGAGTAACTGCACTAAGTAAGGAACTTTCGGTTTGCTCCATAACAAATGTAGTTTTTGAAGTAATGTGATTTTTTTATACATCACGGAAAGTGCATTAAGCGATATATAGCATAAGAATATTGGAAGCTGTGTCCGTATACTTACTGCGTTTTTGGTGCATGATTGGTAATGGTGCCTATTCAACAGTCGGGATTCAATCGCAAAACGAGACATTGAAGCTTGAGCGTTCCGATATATAGATCGTCTAATTGAAACATGTTACCAGCAAAAAATAAAACTTCTACTTCTTTTTTATTTTGATCGCTTCCCATCTATCCTCAAACACTTCGACTTCGTCTTCACTGACAATTTTAACTTCCTCATAAGTACGCCCCAGTAGATCATTTCCTTTCAAATCAATCAATCCATGCTGCCTGCCTTCTATCTGGTAAATCACCATACCGAATTTCTCTTCCATGAATTCCTTAAACTTAGGTTGGACAATTAGTTTACCATCGTAATTCACCAAGCCTTTCTTTTGATCCTTATCGATCAAGACAAGATGAGTAAGATACCCTGGGGAATATATATGGCAACTGTCACACTTAAATAGGCATTTACCGCCAGATGTGATAAGGGAGGTGGAATCACCTTTAGTCACTTCGAAAAGATTATCTTTTAGAAACACAACCTCATCATACGCAAACGCAATAACTTCATCTCCCTTCAAGGTTATCACTCCCTGTTTACCGGTTTCATTACAAGTAATCGCATAGTGATTCTCATAAAGTATTTTACAGGTGTACCTAAAGTCCAGGATGGTACTATTGTCCTCATCCAGCATTCCCCATTGGTTCGATTTATTCTGCACGCTCACATATTGCTTGTCCTGAACAATGAAATTTATCTTCGGATAGATTAAGGGTATAATCTCTTCTCCCTTTGGATTGATGAACCCATATAATCCGTCTTTTCCCACAGCAATTAATTCTTCTTCCACCCAGATACTCATCTCATCGTAAAAGGCAGAAATGAATTTAAAGTTTGGATCGATCAAAGCAAACTTTCCTTCAAACTGTACCCGTGCCACATTTGTGCTGGATTGAAATTCCCTTGCGTCATCGTAAATAAAATCCGTAAGCTTTTTAGTCCCGTTCTTGAGTATATAAACATACGCCCACTTGTGGTTGGGGCCAATCATAATGCTCATTTCGGAATAATCCTTTTCTTGCTTGCATTGAATACAAAGCATACATAAAAAGGCCAGGGAAATAATTGCAAGTAATCGCGGTCGGTTAAAGGTCATGATGTAAAAGTAGCAGGTTTCAGTAATGTTGGATTTGTAACTAAAAAAATCAAGATGTTCAGCGCTTGCATCGCCTAATAAACAACAAGTTAGGACGTTCTGGTAAGTAAATTTTTATCAAAAGCCGACTACTCACCGAATCACTCACCTGATTATGATCATTAAATGAATAATCTGGCTAGCCAAAAAGTAAAAAACCTTGCAAATTCGTAAGATTTGCAAGGTTTTAATATTACTTGATTCAGTATCCGCGGAGAGACAGGGATTCGAACCCTGGATACCCTTTGGAGGTATACACACTTTCCAGGCGTGCTCCTTAAACCACTCGGACATCTCTCCTTTTAAGGGGCACAAAGAAATTAAGAATTTAGTCCGTTTGCAAATTATGCTGTTAATTCTCCTGCTAAAGATAATCCGACCAACTCTTTTGCCCGTGCTGTTCCGTATTCCCCCAGCAACAACATGAGTTTGGTTAATGCTGCTTCTGTCGTCATGTCCGCACCAGGGATGACTCCGATCTGTTGCAGCTTCCGACTGGTTTCATAGCGTCCTTGCAATACCCGTCCACCCGGGCACTGAGACACATTTACGATAATGATGTCGCGCTCAATTGCCTTCTTTAATTCTTCAATAAGCCATGGCAGGGTTGGTGCGTTACCAGAACCATACGTTTCCAATACTACAGCGCGCAGACCAGTTGTATTGAGAATGGCCTGCACAACGGGCTGGCTAATGCCTGGAAAAAGTTTCAGGATCGAAATGTTCGTATCAAATTTAGCGCGAAGGTTCAATGTGTTTTTCCTGGAGGAGACATTGATCACTGAAAAGTTATAATCAATTTTTACACCGGCTTTGGCGAGTGGTGGATAATTACCGGAATCAAATGCATCAAACCGCAGGCTCTCTACTTTCTTCGAACGATTGCCACGAAGCAACTCATAGTCAAAGTAAATACATACCTCCGGTACCAACGGAATATCATCTTTACGTGCTGAAGCTATATCCAGAGATGTGATCAGATTTTCACGCGCATCGGAGCGTGGCTCACTGATTGGAAGTTGTGCGCCTGTAAAGATCACAGGCTTGCTTAAACCTTCCAGCATAAAGCTCATTGCAGAAGCGGTATATGCCATCGTATCTGTTCCGTGCAACACTACAAAGCCATCGTTCTCATCGTAGTATTCATGAATGATCTTACCAATCAATTGCCAATGCTCAGGCTTGATGTTGGAAGAATCAATCGGGTTCTCGAATGATACCACGGTAATTTCAAGTAACAGATTTTTTAAAGAGGGCAAATGCTCAACAATAGAAGCAAAGTCAAACGGAATAAGTACGCCATCCTTATCATACGTCATCCCAAACGTTCCTCCGGTATAGATGATCAGGATGCGCGACCGGGCTTTTCCCGGAAGGGCAGTGTTGATACTTATTTTTTTAAAATTCATGGGCGAGGTGGTATATATAGTTTGGTTGTTTCAAATGTATAGCAATGCTATGTAAATAATTTTATAGCATTCGTTGTGGTAATAGACCGGACATCATCAATGGATGCCTTTTTTATAGCAGCAAGTTTGTGAGCGATCAATGGAATATAGGAAGGTTCATTGCGCTTACCGCGATGTGGTACCGGTGCCAGGTATGGACTATCGGTTTCGAGTACAATATGATCGAGTGAAATTTCAGGAAGAACTTTGTCCATGCCTCCGTTCTTAAAGGTAACGACACCACCTATACCGAGTAAAAATCCAAGTTTAATAATACGATCTGCCTGGTCTGCATTACCCGAGAAGCAATGGAAAATTCCACGCAGTTTCCCATCGGATATTTTCTCTACCAACGCAATGGTCTCGTCAATACTTTCACGACAGTGGATAACAACGGGAAGATTATATTTCATCGCCCACTTCATCTGGATGGTGAACGCTTCCTGTTGCTGTTCCCAAAATGTTTTATCCCAATGAAGATCAGTTCCGATCTCCCCTACTGCAGCAAACTTTCGCTTCGATAACCATTCTTCCACGCGGTATAATTCGCGTTCAAAATCTTTCTTTACATAACATGGATGCAAGCCCATCATGGCTACACAAACTCCTGCAGACCGACTCTCGAGTTCAAGCATATCATCGATGGAGGTATGATCGATGTTGGGCATATAAACTTTGCGCACACCTTGTCGTTCACTTTCTGCCAGCATATCGATACGATCGGCTGCAAAATCGTTCAGGTATATGTGTGCGTGGGTATCAATAAAATAATCCATTCCTCGGGCTACTGTAAGCTTGCTTGATGTAAACTTCAAAAATAAAGAAATGGAAGTATCAATGTTGATAAAAACGGGAACAATACAGAAGATATATTATTGGAAGGCGAAGGGGCTTGTATGAATTGGTGGTATAGGACAGCTAATCCCGGATCCTGATTCATAAATATTGATCAGCAATCCGGGACTAAAAGATCAGGAACGTTTCTGACCAATAACCAAAATAACAATTCCGGCAACGATCAGAATACCTCCGGTAACTGGCGACCAGTATATCGGTGTCTTCTCTTCTTTGTTGATTTCAATCGGTCCTACATCTACTACTTCTTTTTTAGTAATGATGTTAAAGCCTGTAAATACAGTCATCAGGATACCGAGGGCCAACACAATAATTCCTACGGTTTTCATAGCGTTTAGTTAATGTTATAGTAACCATGCCATTCCGGCATTTGCTATACCCAAGGAAAAAAAGTGCCTGCCGGAATTGTCTTTAAACAACGCTTGAAAAGGCTGTTCAATCTGGAAGTGGGTAGTGACTTCTACGTTTTAGATATCGATGTGATAAACATCTTTTTCGTTACGCTGAATATTCTTAACAAAGAAACCTCCCGGTTGAGGGATCTCCTCGATTAGATCAAAATGCGTACATGATTTTGGCAACGCTGAAAATATCAGTAAAAAGTTATAGGTGGTGTTGTCTGGAATCAAAGTCCATAAGGGAGCAAAAGATATATTTTCGACATGGACCAAATCTGATCTTGAATTCGAGGAGCGATCGATCAGGTAAGTCGTTCTCCATATTCTGATAAGCATATCTTTTGAATCGTTCTCAAAGTAACAATGAACGTAAACAAACGAATCTTCGAGAAATTCTGGAGCGATAGACGATAGTACATCTGTATCAACTTTCGGTTTTGTTTCCGGAAGTACCTTCGGCAACGTTTTTGAAAAATGAATTGCTGGTATTTCAAGTATAGCGCTCATGCAGCAGCAACAAATCGGGGTTCAGATTAAACAAAAAATTATCAAGCTAAAGCCTGTCAGCAATTTAATATGGACAGGGTTATAAACAAAGTCAGTCTTGCAAAAGCACCTTTCCTGCAATTAAAATCAATAAAATAAAGACTACTCTTTTTCCTTTTTTGTCTTGGCTTTTTGTCCGGAGAGAGCCCGCATTTTAGACTTCTCAACAATCTCGAATGCACGCTTTATACGGCTGTCTATATTCTTAACGGAAGTGATATAGTATACAAGGCTTCGCTGATATCCTTGCGTAAATGTATTCCAGATTTCAGTGGCCTCAGCATCCTGAGCAAGTACAGCCTCAAGCTCTTCTGGTATAACCAATTTATTGGGATCCGTCAACCTAAAGATAACCTGAACGCTATCGCCCTCTTTCAATTTTGCTGCCCTCCGAAGTATACTGCCCACCACCAGGTAACGGCTTCCATCTTTTTTATACTGTATCGCCAATGCGAATGGAGTACCATTCATGGTGCCTTCTGTTCGGATCCGGCCCTTTGGAAGTTTTTCGAGTATAGCTTCCGGAACAAAAATCACGGTTGACTTCAATGTACCGCGTATTACTTCCAAAGGTGCTGTAAATCTGAAACTTTTCTCTTCCATACAGTATACAATTACAAACCGGTGATAAAGATAATTTAAATCGGGGAGCTAATCAGTATATAGCAATGTTGCTGATAATGTATAACTTGCAGGCGCATTTTTAGTAAAAGCATTGGCATGAACAAATTAGTAATCGGAAGCTTTAAAGAGTTTGAACAATACGTTGGCAAAGAACTTGGTACATCCGAGTATCTGCGGATCACACAAGATCAGATCAACAAATTTGCTGATGCTACGCTGGATCATCAATGGATCCATACCGACCCCGAGCGTGCTGCTGTAGAAAGCCCCTTTAAGAAAACTATAGCACATGGATACCTCGCGTTATCTGTTATACCCTATTTATGGGAACAGATCGCAGAGATCAATAATATAAAAATGCTGATCAACTATGGCATTGAAAAACTAAAGTTCAATCAGCCTGTTATGGTAGATGATGAGGTACGGCTGAAGGTAACGCTGGAATCACTCACTGATTTGCGTGGTATATCCAAAGCTCAACTTCTCGCAGAACTCGAAATCAAAGACAATAAAAAACCTGCTTTTATAGCAACTATTATTTTCCTGTATCATTTTAAATAACCTACCCGGTGGACCAACCTATATTTGTTACCTATATTATTATCGGTGTTACTGTACTGATCAGCTTTCTTGGCTATAGAAATGAAGGCATTGTTCGGCAACTGATTATGAATCCTTATCAGATCAGTAGAAAACAACAATATTATCGTTTTGTAACCTCTGGTTTTGTGCATGCCGACCAGATGCATTTGTTCTTCAATATGTTTTCGCTTTATTTTTTCGGAATAACGATAGAGCAAATTTTCGGTGTTGTTTTCGGCTCTGCAGGTTCACTCTACTTCATCACGCTCTATATTCTGGGTATAATTGTATCCGATATACCTTCTTTCTTGAAACACCGGAACAATCCTGGATATAATGCACTTGGAGCTTCAGGAGGTGTAGCAGCTGTAATCTTTGCTTCTATCATCTTTCAGCCGCTTGCAAACATCTATATATACTTTGTACCGGTTCCAGGCTTCATCCTGGGAATCGGTTATTTAATTTTCTCGTGGTACCAGGGAAGAAAAGCAAATGATAACGTAAACCATGATGCGCATTTATACGGAGCTCTATTCGGATTCCTTTTCTGCGCTATACTATATCCGCCATCGCTACCTTATTTTGTTGAGCAGATTAAAAACTGGGATGTGCTAAGCAAGTATTTATAGAGGTTATGACGCGATCGCTATAGGTCATGGTTTATCATCACCACCAGTATCAAAGTCTTTACTTTCCGCGATTATAAAATTCATTTCACGCTGCACGGATCGATACGCTATTCGTGTTTCAAGAATGAATAATATAGTGCTGTAAAACAGCACCGATATTCCGATCATGCCCAACACTGATGGAATCCAGATATAGTGACTCTGTGTTACTTCAATAACGCCTATGGACATGCTCGTTGCTACAAACAACGCGAGCGCTACACAAATCGAACTGATGGCGCGTTGCAACAGCCATGCGCGCCTGGTTGCCGAAACGATTTGCTTTGATAGCAACTGCTTACGCGCTTTTGAGAAAGCAGCCATCGTTTTTTCATTCGACATGAGGTCAGAAATAGCACGGGCACGATCAATGGCTCTGTTCAGGCGTTGTGATGTAGTCAACAACAATGATCCTGACGCCAGAATCAACACGGCCGGAGTAATCATTGCCGAGAGTACGTTAAGCACAGCAGATAGTTCGCGCATAATGAATGTGAAATTGTTTAAAAATTAATCCCTTACCAGGATTTCAACATCATGATGCCAAACGCCTATAATAATGTGCCAGCGTTGTTGATATATAGTACTACACGATTTATGCTACGGTCACTTCCTTAGTTCGATTTTTCCATAAGTTCTGATACAGAAACTTCACGCGAAACGGTATATCCCCAAAAACCTATTTTGCCCTTTGTGCCATCACCTTTTGTATTTTGAACCCACTCTTCATAATGCTCTTCAACATAGCTGGGCCATCCATCCAGAATCTCAATGCTCGTATCTGCAAACCCCATAAATGATGTAATATGCCACGACCACTTCTTGTTTCGCAGTACATCTTTATTTATAGTATAGTTGTCATTCGGATCATTTGAAATCTCCGCCAGTATAATTCGTTTCTCCTTATTGGCAATAATGGCGCGTGCTTCTGCTATATCCTCCGGATCACTTAATGGCAATATATAGGATTCACCAATATGTGGATCCGTTTCTGTCACCAGAAAATAAACGAGGTTAGGATCAGTAACGGGTTTATTATCATCATCGTTGCACGACAACAAGGATGTTATCAGCAGTAAGAACAAAATCTTTGTTTTCATATCGTTCAATTTTTATAATAGACCCATTCAACAAAGGGATGGTTGGAAACGATTGTTAAAATCTTAGATACACGTTCAATCACATTGTTATACTTTACCTGGCAAAAATTTTAGCTTCAATTTGGATTACCGTATGATCTTATCACCGCTTATACTTTATTTGTGCAAATGAATAAAGTCTCCACCAGTCACATTATTACCGGGTTATTGTTCTCCATGCTATGGGCATCGGCTTCCGTTGCCGGTAAATTTGGAATATACTCTGCAGAACCGCTGGTACTTTTCACTACACGTTTCTTTTTGGCTGGTTCAATTCTGTTGGCCTTTACCTATGCAGTACAGAAGAGCAGGCTGCCCGTTGGAAAAGAATGGATGCAGTTAACTATATTCGGTGCATTCAACACAACGCTATACCTGGGTTTGTTCGTAGTCGCGCTTCAATTTGTGATGCCCGGTATAACTTCCCTTGCCATCGCATTAAATCCATTGTTCATCAGCATTATGTCCGCCATCTGGATGAAGCGCAGAGTAAAGTCTCAGGAATGGCTGAGCATTCTTCTAGGTATCACCGGAGTAGCCATTGCTGCATATCCGTTACTACAAACAAGCTATGCAACCCCTCTGGGTTTAATACTCCTAGCACTCAGCATGATCACGTATTCGTTTGGCTCGGTATACTATGCTGCTATTCCATGGACGTTGCCACGCACTACTATAAATGCATGGCAGGTATTTATAGGTGGCTTGTTATTGTCCCCGTTCGCATTAATATTCCATAGTGGCAATAATCATTTCGATCTGCGCTTCTGGCTATCTTTAGGATGGCTTATTTTCCCGGTTTCAATTCTGGCAGTTCAACTATGGCTTCGGTTATTAAAGTCTGATGCAGTAAAGGCATCACTGTGGTTATACCTCTGCCCTATATTTGGATTTCTATATTCAACGCTTTTACTGAATGAGCCTTTTACCATATATACTTTCGTTGGTACAGTGCTGGTAATGCTTGCACTATATATAGGACAACGAAAGAAAAGCGTATAGTCAGAAATATCGTTCAAAGGTGACACCATACGTTATCAATAAATTCTCACGTCTGGTCTGGCTTAGTTTATTATAGGTAACTGCCGTAGTAAGGCTTAGCCATTTTCTGAGCTTCACGGAGAGACTTGTATTCGATTTAATGATATAATCTTTACGATCAGAAAGCGCGTGTTGTAGAAAATCGTAACCTTCTATTACAATTACTTTTTTAATAATCATTCTGAATTTTAGTCGAAAAGAATTCCGAAAGACTTCATACTGATTATTCCCTTCTTCGGGGCTATCATATAGGTCACCCTTTTCATAAAGAATACCATCACTTAAAATCACCAATACATTTTTACGATTCACTACATTATACCCGAGACCTGCTCCGGTTTGTAAGCGATGATTGATTTTTAAGGAATAGCTTTTCTCGTAGTTTGCAAGACCCCAATAATAAAAATTCTGAAGCCTTTTATATAGGTTAAAATCAAGGCCTGAATAAATATCATCGTTGGTAAGATTACCCAACTGCTTTCCATAGATCCAGCTATTGGTTGTATTGAACGAAACCGTTTTCTTGCTAATGCTAAAACGAAGATTGTTGTTTAATAAATAAGAAGTGCCATCATTGGTTTTGTTGATCGATCCGGTGGACGCATAGTTAATGTAGTAATGCGTAGTATCATTGAACTGTGAAAAGCCAACGCTTGGTATGAACGCTATCGCCAGCACGAACACGATCTGTATAACACGAAGTATATCCCCTGCCATAACTGCAAGGGAATTAAAAAAAGATGCCAGTTCAACTTACACTATATTATGGCTTTATGAACGAAGTAAATGTTACCACTTTGCCCTGTTCATCGAAACCATACTTTCTAGTCAGGCTATCGGTACTGATGTATAGCATATAGAGCTTCGTGTTCTTGTTGAGGTAAACACCTTCATGTTCCCAACCACGATAAAGATCATCTCTGTTTAATGTACGGCGCAGTTTACGCGGTATTTGATTCCCTTCCAGTCTGACGCTGTCACGTTGCGGCCCGATATCTTTTGGTAGCTCTTTATTATACTTGCTTTCAGGATTGGTGATATCCTTCTCATCATGCCTCACGGTATCGCTTTGTGCCAGCGCACACGAAATTCCGATTACCCAAGCCCAAACAACCAGCATAACTCTCATAGGACATTACAGTATATATCTGTTTGCCCTAAGAAAGCATGCCAGGCTGTGCTATAAATTGAAGTTGTTTATTTTCGCATGGTCTCGAACCAGGGAACAAATTCCTTCAGCATTGGAAAGAAACTACTGCCGTGTGTTCCTGACGGTATTGTAGTGAGGCTAACGGAAGTGCTTCCTGCAGCCTTGAAGCTTTCCAACGTAGCTTCGGAATTCTGATACGGGATGATTTCATCCTTTGTTCCGTGATATAGTCGGGTTGGTATTTTTGTGTTCCATCCATGAATGCTATTCTCTGTCAATGCTCGCTTCAATTCCAGCTCTCCTGATGGTGACTTGAGACGAGTATAAAATTCAGCATTCAACAGGGAGGGTACATGTGTCGTAAGTTTACTATTGATAAAACTCCCGCCATAATTACCATTCATATAGGTAGCCAATGCCTTGGCATACTTGTCCTGAAAAAAATACTCGAGCGGCTTATTCCACTGATATGTATTGTTGTAAGCCATCAACACAAATGCGAGATAGCCCGGATATGTATAGGATGTACTCGTAGTAATACTATTGAGCATGTGCGTAAGATCATATCCTCCCGCTCCTGCTGCGACTGCCGTTACCTTCATGTTGTGCGCAGCATTATTTTCTATTTCTTTTGCAGCTGCCAGCGTTACAAATCCACCCTCCGAATAGCCAGCCAGAAATAACTGATCATTAAACGCGATGTTCTCTTTTTCAAGAAATTCCCGCGAGGACTTTATCATATCGATCACTGTACTGGCGGCAAGCGCCTGATCGTAGTATGGATGAAATATAGCAGCGGACTCGCCATAGCCAATGAAATCTGGCATAATCGCTATATATCCAGCAGATGCGAAATACTCCATACCGGTAGGGTTACTGGAAACTGACGGCGCTTCCGATTTCAGGAAAGTCGTTCCATGCTGGAGACTTATCAACGGTGCCTTCTGCGTTAAGCCTTGCGGCACATATATACTACCGGAAGCTTTAATAGACTTACCGTTGTACTCCGTCTCATATACCAATGTATACGTCTTTACGCTGTACTTTACCAAAGGTGTAAATTGTTCTTGCCCTGCGAGCTGTGCAAATGTCTTGAGCATTTCCAAGGGAATATCACTTACCTGCTTAACGGACACCAGATGCGTTTCCGCTACAGCAGGTGTATGATTCGATACTGACTCATCGCCACATCCCAACATAAAACCGGTTGTCAACAATGCTAAATAATTTGATCGTAACATTCTGTTTCTCCTTTTATATTCAAAAAGTATATATATTCTAAAATAGTTCGTCTATCAATTCATTCACCGGCTCACTCCGGTAAGCCAACCTACCATTCCATCTTTTGTCTTTACAAAGCTATATCGACCAAAATTTGCTAATACTTCTACGGGCATTGATTTGGTTAAATACGCAAGCGGTATACTATCATCCTTAACTTCCGACAGAAGTGTTGCAGGTGCATTCAACTTCACAAACTTTCCCTTATCAGCAGGGCTCACCGATTTTCTCAAAATATAGCCTTGTCTTTTATCTGGAAGTGACACCCTATACCAATCCTTACTTTGTGCCAGGATCTTCACGTATGCGTTTTTAGCGAGCGTTACTTTTGACGGACGTTTCTCATCGGGGCCGGCTCTTAAAACTGTTTTCTTCTCATGAACACGATAGGCTTGTACACTAAACGCAGTATCCAGCGGCAGTGAATTTACAAGTGCATCCATAGTTCTGACGTAGTGAATCGGATCTTTACTTCTTGCCTGGTATATACCAAAATGTAAATGTGATGGTGTCGTTCGCGCATTGCCTGTGTTTCCAACAAGCCCAAGGGTGTCACCTTGCTTTACTCTTGTTCCCGTTTTTACAAGTTGTTCATCGAGGTGAGCAAAGTAATACGAATGGCCCCGCTTACCATCTTGCATCCACACAACTTTACCGCCCAGGGTACTGGCTCCTACACGTGTAATTATCCCTGCCGCAGGCGCAACGACCGGTGTACCCTTGGGTGCAAATATATCTATACCTTCATGCAGGCGCTTGCCACCATCACGGGAATCACCATAGAAACTTCCTATTGATCGATTCGAGGCACCCGATACTGGATTGATCAACACGGGCGTCATTGAAATCGTGAGTGTGTAATAAGCATTCACCAATAGTTCAGGCTGTAGCCGAATGAGGCATGTATAGTCATGATCAAACTCATGCGTTAGCATCAGTGCAGAGTCCGCATGGGCGAGTGGAGTCCACACGGAATCTTTCCACACAAAAAGGTCCAGGAAGATTTTTGAGTTAGCGTTGCTTTTTACAGCGCCATTAATCTTCAACACCTGTCCATCGCGCACCGGGAAACTATAGGAACGTGCTTCCACTTCGCTGGCTTGAAAAACCCCAGCCTCAGAAAAAGGAAGTGCAATGCTAACCGAATCGTTCAAAGCTTTTTGTCCCGCCTCGATCCACGCAGTTGCCATAGGCGACTTGTCGAGGTGTGCTTTTTCAAGCGATTCAATATATAGCTCATATGGTGTTTTATGGGAGAATGCTGTCTTTACATTGTGTAAACTATTACACGAAATGATAAGGCATCCGAAGAATAGAAAAAGGATTTTTTGCATTACCATATCCAACACTGGAGCTAAGTTTTTAGTTTAATTCGGTTGCCAATGATTACAGACAAGCCGTGGGATGTTCTTAAACTATCAGGTGTGGTTTTTTCTATACACTTTCGTTTAACTCCGAATTGAATGATGCGATGTTTTGAATTGAAGTGGTGGTTTGTATATATCAGCATTTTCGTTAGCGGCACAACCTACTCTCAGCGCAAAGGCGTTGACCTGGTCCGTGATAGTATAGATCACGAAAAATTCATGTTTCTTATTAACGCTAATCGAGAGCAAAGCTATATAACGATTACGGAAGGCTTTGGAAATGTAGAACCGCTACTGATGGAAGCGAAACTCTCACCGAGCTATTTTTTCTCGAGAAAGAAAAAGACATGGGCTCTGTTGCTTAATCCACAAGTACAGATTCGCATGCAGAACACTGAATCATGGCCAATAAACACACCAAGCTATAAAGCGCATCTTACTTTTTTTCATTCAATCGATTTTTGGCAACGTTCATTCCTGAAGAAGGTTTTTTTCGAGAACGCGTTGTGGTCTGTTACAGTTGGACACCATAGTAACGGAAAAGCCGGAAGCTACTATATAAACGACACTACTAAGGTTATTGACATGGAAGACGGCAACTTCGCCACAAACTATATGATCGGAAGTATATCTACGTACAAAGCCAAGTTGATCCGAAGAAATATGGTTGCATTTCGATCGATTAAAGGAAGTGTAGAAATACATCCACGTCCGTGGTCAGTGGAGGAGATAAGAGATTCGTATGGAAGGTATAGGTTCTTCGGAACTCTGGGTATGGGTGGCCCATGGCGAGAAACAAAAAAGACATGGGCCAACCGTTGGCTTCAGCAATCAAGTATAGAACTACAGGTTGGATGGATTGCCGGGAAGATGGATAGTAAAAGCCCCGTTGATGTTGGTAAACGCCTGATCATCGACATACATTATCAGTATTACCCGGAATGGTTTGATGAAATCGCATTCTTTCTCCGCTATTATCGAGGACAGGATTACTACAATCTATTCTTTGTAAACACTATATACGTTGTCAGTTTCGGACTTACGTCCAATATACTTAGTCCAAGACAAGCAATAAAATTCTTCAAAAACAAAAACAGCTACTAACAGATATATCTTAGTATATACTATACAAGTACACAATAGTCTATGGTATACTTGTAATTTCGAATTATGTTCGCATTACAAATTTGACTCGCGAACCAATGCCTCGTCTAATGGTGTAATTGGAACTAGTGAATATCGAAGGGCTTTGGTAATGGCGATCTCGTCGAGTATATCTACCAGATTCTGGTACCTTGACTTACCGGAGGGTTTGATCAGCAAGTACATATCTTTGATCTCACTATTCTTATCCAATAATAATTTCCGGACGCCCTGCGGGGAAAAATCTGTGACATGTACTTTTGGATCCTGAACACCGTGATACCAGTATATTTTATTCTTCTCTCCGAGAATCAATGTGATAACACGTTCTGCTTTAACCATCGGTAATGGAGTCGTTTCCTTTACTTTATCGGGCACGGCGACTTCCATTACAAAAGGATCCTGTAACTTACTGGTTAGCATGAAAAAAGTAAGTAATAAAAAAGCAAGATCCACCATGGGCGTCATGTCCATATGAATAGACATTTTTCTACTCCGAACGTTCCCGCGATGGTCACCGGAAGATTGTTGTGCGATTGCTGCCATAGAGTTTAAGTTTATACACTCTATAATTCAATGCGGGGCAAATCGTCACAGTTAGTGGCAAAGATTTATTTACACAAACGAGCATAGTATTAAAAACCTATATACTCACCTGATTTCGAATATATACTTTAAACGTTGTACCGTTGCCGGTCTGGCTTTCTACTTCTATTTTTCCTCCCAATGCAGTTGCCTGGGTTTTTACAAGGTACAAGCCCATCCCTTTTCCCTCTACATGGGAATGAAATCGACTATAGAGGGTAAAAAGCTTGTCTCTGTATAGCGGCAGATCCATCCCTAAGCCGTTATCACTTACCGTTATACAAATGTGCTCCTGTACAATCTGTGATTGTATCCGAATCACCGGTGATGTATTTGGATTCCTATATTTAATAGCGTTGCTGATGAGGTTCATCAATATACTATCGAGATACGGTTTTAAGGTGTAAACCACGGCAGCATTAGAAAAATCTTCTTCAAACACGGTCTGAGTTTCTTCAATTTCCTTTTCAAGATTTATTTTAACGAGCTTCAATTCTTCGGCCAGATTTATACGGGTAATGACCGATGTATTATCCTTACGCAATTCCAAAACGGTATTCAGGTCTTTCACAACGCGATCTAATTCCTCCGTTGTAAACATAATACGATCGATGATCATGTTAACTTCATTTGGATCATTGCGGATTATTCCCAAAACGTTACCGAGCCCTAAAATGCGCGCAACAGGAGCTCTCAAGTTATGTGCTGAAATAAATGCAAACTGCTCGAGCTGCTGATTATACTCCACCAGGTCACGCGTTCGTTCTTCTACTTCAGCTTCAAGTGTTTCATTCCGGAGTATAATTTCATCGTTTTGCTTTTCAATGATTTCCCGGGCGTATTGCAGCTCCATATTCTGTTCGGAAACAAGATCACGTTGTGCAGATATTTGCTGCTGTATTTGAAGAAGTTCTTCATTTTGATGCGCTAGTTCCCGGGTTCTCCGTTCTACTATGTCTTCGAGTTTCCTGTTTTGTTGAGTGATTCTGCTAACTCGAACTTTATAGGTGCCCATAACCACTGATATGATTATTATACTCGACAACGCTCTGAACCACCATGTTTCCCACCATGGAGGAAGTATACGTATTATCAACATCGCCCCTTCCTCATTCCACAAGCCATCGTTATTGCTTGCTTTTACCTTAAATATATAGTAACCTGGATCAAGATTGGTAAACGTTACTGAACGCTGATCGCCTACATAATTCCACGTGTCATCAAATCCCTCCAACTTATAGGCGTACTGGTTTTTTGTTGGAGCCGTATAATTCAACGCTACATAATTGATGGTAAAAAAATTATACTCCGGAGAAAGCGAAACCTCGAATGCTTCACTAATCTGCTGCGTTAGTATACCATCCTTGTCGCCCACTTTAACAGATTGATTAAAAAGCTTCAGGTCAGTTATATACACTGGCGGTATATATGGATTATCTTTTATACTGTCCGGATAAAAAACGTTTACTCCCTTCCCACCAAAAAAGAATTGTCCCTCGTCATTTTTAAAACACACATTAGCCTTGAATTCGTTGCTTAGCAATCCATCATTAACATCGTAGTATTTAAATTTGCCTGTCTCCGGATTAAACTTAGAAATACCCTCGGCAGTACTAAGCCAAAGATTTCCACTGTTGTCCTCCAGAATTCCATAGACAATATCATTCTTCAATCCATTCTCTATAGTATATCGCTTGCTATATTTTTTATTGATAATCAGGTATAATCCGTTATTCGTGCCAATCCATACTCTTCGCTTCTTATCTTCAATGATACAGTTTACCAAACCGCCAACAGAATGGAAGTTGGTGTCCATGCTGGCATTAAAACTAACAATCTTCTGAGTGTGTGGATTAAATAGAGCAAGGTCTTCAATGGTTCCTATCCATATGTTGCCTTCACTATCTTCGTAAATCGTCCTTATATAATTATTATATTCAAATTTATCACTCCGATAATTTGCAAATATTCCGTTCTTCTCGTCTTGCAAAATATTTAATCCCTTGTAAGTACCGGCTAACAATTTCTCGGATTCTTTCAATTTGGCTATAGCGAATACGTTAGCATCCGACATACTATTTAATCTTTCAGAATCTGGCTTATAGGTTATAAACCGATTATTTATTTCATCAAAACGATTAAGTCCTCCAGCCCAAGTACCAAACCACATTTGATGTTTATTATCTTCCAGAATTGAAAGTATAGGGTTACTGCTAAGACTGTTGGCATCATTTTCCGAATGACTAAAGTAATGTACTTTAGATCCCTCCTTCATTGCTATACCACTTTCAGTACCTATCCAAAAGCGTTTTTTGGAATCTTGCCAGATAGCATTAACCACATCATTTTCCAGAGGTATATCCAACTCAGAAAACTTATCCTTCATTCTATCAATAACACAAAGTCCCTTCGAATACATTCCAATCCAGATTCGTCCCTGTCTGTCTTTATACAATACCCAAACCGAATTATCCGGCAAAGACGAAGGGTCGTTCTTTACATTTGAAAAATTCTTGAAATTATCGGTTCGCGTATCAAGCTGTGAGAGTCCACCATTTTCTGTACCGATCCAAATATAGTCTCCATCCATGCAAAGACTTAGCGTATTATCCACCAGTGGTGCCGTATGATTTTGCAGCAATGCCTTTGAGTAATTTTTAAATTTCCCTGTGGCTATTTCAAATTTACTCACGCCTCCTTCCGTGGCAATCCATATATACCCTTTGGGGTCTTTCATAATTTGATGAACACCGTTATGGACAAGTGTATTAGGATTATTTTTATCTGCCGAATATTTTTTTACCGAATTCGTTTTCTCATTCCATTTAAAGAAGCCAATATTCCGGACACCAATCCAAAAGTCGTCAGCTGCATCACGTGATATGAAGAGTGTAGGATTTTCAGAACGGAAAAGTGTACTGCGTTTCCATTGATGAGATATTTTATCCAACCGATCAATAAAAGCATGATGTGATTTTACTCCACCAATCCATATATAGTCTTTGTCCTCCGTGATTACACCGATTTCGCAGTTAAAATTATACTCTTTAATCCGTTCGAAATTATCTTGTTTGATATTATAGGTATGCAGTCCTCCGTTACTTGTACTAACCCAAAGAATTCCCCGGCTATCCTCATAAAGATTGAGGATGGAATTTTTCAACAGGCTGGTAGTATCATTGGGTAGATTCCGGTATACTTTAAATTCATAACCATCGAAACGATTTAATCCATCTTCTGTGGCTACCCATATAAATCCACGGGAATCCTGTAGTATAGAAGTTACTCGCGAATTGGAAAGCTCAGAGTGCAATTCAATTTTCGAGAATTTGATTTTTTCAACTGACGTTTGAGCAAACGTCTGATAACAGAAGAATAAGAAACAACAACCCCAGAACCCCTTCATGTTTTAATAGTAACAGGTGATAGTATCCAAAGAATCTGCGCTGTAATTTGAGTTGTCTAATTTGATAAATCTTACAACTCTCAGAGCACTTACAACATGTAAAGATGATTGGAACCGTGGAATACAATTCTCTGCATTATTAGTTATTCGTCTATAAATAAAATACTGATACGTATATCAGTATTTTTACTTAGATTTTTCATCTCGTACATAAATCTAAAGCACGAAGAGCTCCTATTGAATCATAATAAATGGGGGAGCTGATGATTATAAAAAAAGCGAATGTTCGGACAAACATTCGCTTTTTTAAAAGTTATACTTCGTTTACATCATTCATAATGTTTCTCTTCTTTCCAAATCGCTGCCAGGGGTTGTTTTAGATTCCGGCATAGAAAAATATTGACGTTACTTTCATAGGGCATGCAATATTTACATGTTGAAACGCCAGCCAGTTCACAATACTCGAAGTCATCTTTATGATCTTCCATGGATCCTCCCAGAATGATTACGACTTCACCTGTATATTCGCGAGGTCCCCACAGCCAGTAATTATTATGCCCTCCAATAGATTTAGGCAAACTATATTGCTCACCAAAGAAATCGATCGCTCCACATCGTCCGTAGTTATTCGAAACAATTGCACATTTACTTTTTTCAGCTTCACTCAGCGAATTATATACTTTTGCGACATCATTCGCTTTCTCCTCCCAGCCAAACATGTCGGCATAGAATTGCGGCAGCTCAGATAATTCTTTGTTTTCACTTGAACTTGGTTCCATGCCAATAGCCTTCGCATATGAAATATAGCTTTGTACAGGAAGCACAGGCATCACTATGGGTACAAGCATAATGGAAGTAACTCCTATGATTGCAGGGTACGCATAGCGTAGCCATCGCACTGAGACAGCAGTAAGTTTTTGTTCAAAGAATATACCTGCTGCTGCAAATAAACATGCATATGCCGGAGATAAATATTCGCCTTTACTCGTTGGATTTATAACCAATATGATAAAGGCTGTAAGGTATATCCAGCCGACAATTTTAAAAGGGTGAAGTGGTTTGTAAAATAATAACGCCAATAGTCCTCCGATCCATACAGGAGTGCTTAATGGATTCAGAAATAAGAACTGATCAACTACAAAATCCAAACGGCTACGTCCTGAATATTTTTCTGTAGATGCATTGTGTATAAATTCAAGATGTGCATAATCATGATTGATATTCCAGAGTATATAGGGAAGAAAAAGTATCACAGCTAAAATACCCGCGATATAGGGCCACCGTGTGGTAAGCCACTTTGGATTCGTCAACAATACACCTGCAAAAATTCCAGCCCCTAAAAAAAGGACACTTATTTTATTGAGTAACCCTATACCTAATACAATTCCAAGTGCCAGCCAATAACCCTGCCGTTGTGTATTGCAAATTCTAAGAATATAATAGATGGCCAGTGACCATATAAAAATATCGATGGAATTCATGGAATATATAGTGGTCATGCCCAAGTGAATTGGCGACAGCAATATGGCTAGGCAAGCCAGGAAAACGGCAAACAGCTTCCCTCCCATTTCCTTTACCAATAGCGCGGTTAAAATAATGGTACCGGCATGCATCAACGAAGGCAGCATGCGAATTGCAGCCAGACTATCGCCAAAAACGGAGCGCCATGCCTTTAACACGAACAACGAGAAGGGCGGCTGATCTACATAACCCCAGGCAAGATGGTCGCTACAGGCTATATAATAAAGTTCGTCCCTGAAAAAGCCGTAGGCCCCTTTCAGGTTTATAATGAGGTGAACCAAAAATGTAAAAAGCGCAAAAGAGGCAATGATTATTTTCTCCGATCGTGAAAGAGGTGTTGTATTCATACATTAAATTTTCGGAACAAATTTGGATGAAAGAAAGCCTTTTAACAGATTAAACCTATAAACAGGGCATTCGACTTTATAAAAACATACTAATTCTCTTTTGATACTATTGTCGATTGCATTGAATTCGTGGATATTTTCCTTAAATACAATTCGATTATTAAAAGATTTGGCACCCAACTTAGCCATGCTAATGTTGCATACGCTTCCGGCACACTGAGGTTGTACTTGTACGAGGTGATGAAGATATACACTCGTAACGTGATTGCTGCAAATGTGAGGGCATAACTCCTCCACATCCATTGCCTATGTCCTTCGATATCTTTTTTTCTGATACGATCGAATGCCGTTGCGGTGAACCAGAACCACAGACTTCCTTGTACTAAAAAGCTGGCTAGTACCCAAGGTCCTCTGTCAATGAAAAAACTCATCACTATACCACCTGGTGCAGCAAAGAAAAGAATTCCCATGACGTATATATACCCAACGATTCGATGCAGCTTTCTGAAATGTTTTATAGATTTTGGATGGAGTTGGAAGAATCCTGCAAGTAAAATAATGCCACCAACCAGAACATGCGAATAGTATGCGGGCAAGTACCATCCCGTAGCAATGGCTTGTTGCTTTAGCCTGAGAAAACCATACTGCGGATCAAAATTGCTATACTTTAAAGCATTCGCGGCAAGAGCAACACCAAGTAATACTACGATGAGGAATATAAAATTCCTGAGCAGCGTAATGATACGTTGCATTTATACAGGGTTAGCCTTCAGTAGTGCAATAATTCTCTCCAAAAAATCGAGGTTATGGCGATCTTCTGCGGTAAGCAGCTCTTCAAATTCCTCTGGTTTATCGTATTGAGGCTTATACCAATTATTATACTTAAAGCGTGCTTCCATTTCCGGATCTGCAAAACGAAAACCATAATCGGCCAGGATTTCATTGCGCATATACGTTACTGTTTCAAGTGAAAGAAAAGAGGTTTTCTTCTCTTCGTCATTTTCCCAGCGGGTAAAATCACCAGATAGATAACTGCTGTCCAATTTCACAAACTGTGTTTGAGGAAAATTGCGGTGAGATTTAGTGGGCTTCACGGATAGATCTGCTCCTAATGAAAAGTAGGTGTAGGTAGACATATTATACTCCGCAAACTCACTTCCTTCGGCATTATCCTGATCATATTTTACTTCAAGCACAGAGTCATTTAGTTTTTTAAAAGAGATGTTACCAGAGGTATATAGATCGCTTACGGCCAATGTATCTTGCTTGTTGTTCACCAACGTCATGCGGTTATAGGTATAGAACTCCTCCCTGCCATCTATATACCTTTCTGTGATTGTGGTGACAACTGCATTGATTTGATCGGTGACATTTTTTAGAAACGTTCCTTTTGTTTCAACAGATTCTGTCCATCCATTAATCGGCATAGGCGTTGTAGATATACCGCCAATGATTTCACTGAATACTCCTGTAGACACCAGGTATGATGGAGGCATAACAATTCCGTATCCTGCATTACTCTCATTTGGAATTTCGCATAGCGTACGCACATCATTTTTCAACATCAGATTTTTTGGCAGAAACTCAAAGTTTTTAACCCACTGTTCGGAAGATAATGAAGGGAAGCCTTCGTGGTATTGGTATTGATGATCAATCCAGCCGTATGATGAATCTCGTTTTACAAGTGCAAAGGAATTATCCGCCGTATAAGGAATGATCATCTCATACGCTGGAGTTACAACGAACTGCTTCGTTTCCAGATTGAAGAATCCTACTTTACCATCTTTCTTTATCTCAATTAATCCAGGCACATCAAAACCAATAGTACCAATCAAATCATACTCCAATGGAATAATAACTGCACCTGTATCATCCACTAATCCCATGGTATAGCCTTTAGACTTCAATGCAGGCTCATCGTTTACAAAGTAATTATTCCACGAGCCGTTTACCACATAGAAGTAATTCATCTTCTCATAAGAGGCATACCAGATTACTGAGTCATAATGTTGCTGTATCTCTTTCGCCTTGCTATATATAGCTTCGCGTTTTTTTAGCTCGCGTAAGCGTTCAACACTCCATTCCATGTTGCTGCGCATTGTAGCAAAGGCTTTATAAAACTCTTCACCTTCAAACTTCGTGATAACAAACGAACTCTTTTTTGGCTTCAACCAAAGTGTAAGAGTCGTTTCTTCATGATAGTCACCTTCAACATTTTGTGATGAAAAATTAACAGGGACGATAACTTTTATGCCAGCATCCTCCTTCGATATTTGAGCAAGTTGGAAGGAAGGTGTACATACTATAAATTCGTTCTCCTTGTTCTGTAGAATTCTTATAGCAGAAAGAATCGATTCTTGTGATTGCCGCGCATCAAAAGATTCCAGTATTACCGGGTCGGGTTGAGTGAGTGTATTTTGAAAGGCTGTTAAGAAAGCAGCAATCTCTTTTTCAGGATCTTCTTTCTTTAAAATGCTGCAGGCTGATGCAAATAACGCTATACCAATCGCGATTTTGATGATTAATTGGCGATTAAACATACAGAATAAGAGGTTAGTTTACGCGAAGGTACAAAACTCCATTAAATTTTTCTGAGACGGTTTTGAGATAAAAAAAACTCCCTGAAAATATCAGGAAGCTCTTTTTTATCAAATAAATAATAGCATTAGTTATCGTTGAATCATAATCTTCTCTTTGAAAACTTTGCGATCTATTGTAACCTCTATAATGTAAAATCCTGCAGTCAGATTAGAAGTATCTAACATCTTCTTTGCATCTCCATCGTAACTAGGCACCGATAATTTCTGTCCTAAATTATTCAAAACTGAAAATGACAAGGCTTCTTCCCCACCAAGGTCTATATATACAGTATTGCTTCCGGGATTAGGGTATATCTTCAAAGTGTATTCTTCTACAGGACTATTCACATAACAAACTTCAGAGTATTCAAATTTACCATCCAGATCAACTTGCTTTAAACGATAGTATGCTCGCCCTGAATTAATGCTTGAGTCTTCATAGATATACCGATTTGTATTATTAGTAGTTCCTGAAGCTTTCGTTTTACCAATAGATTGAAAGCTTAACCCATCCTTTGATTTCTCTATTGAAAAGTAATCGCTATTCGATTCGCTGGCAGTAATCCATGTTAGCTTGACTGTTCCAGTGCTGGTTTTACTACATGCAAAAGACAGCCACTCTACAGGCAGCGGATTAACAGGAGACGTAGTACCCAATGCAAAAGGACTGAAGCTTGTAATTGCTGCACTTGAACTAACTGTGCCTGTTGCTGCATTACCAGTAGTCCCACCGTTACCATGACTTACCCATGCACTTCCATCCCATCGTGCAACTACTAGAGAAGAAGGGTCTGTAACATATGCGTCTTGAGGGCAATCCGCAGAATTCCAGCCTAACGTAACTGCTACATCTGATGTTCCTATAGTGCGATCCAGTGTCCAGTATTCACACGCACTTACAGTATAAAGAGGTGAAGCAAAAGTTACTTCATCACCATACGGTTGGGCAGCATTAAAGTATTGAGCAGTAAATGCATCAGCCGCTACATTCGGTGCTGACATTGCTATAGGGCGATAAATTGAGTTGTTACCTGTAGGAAAATCAAATGCCGTGCTGCCCGTCTTGCGAACAGGCCCATCCACATAACTTGCACTACTTGCTCCCGATACCGAACTGCCTGCGTTAAAGTTCAGATAGTTAGCAGATGTTGTATTTATTATACCATTCGTCAACGTGGCTGCGCTCCCTATACTAACAGGTGAATTTAATGTAACCGTATTTGTACCAGATGTTTTATTTACAAAAAGTTGCTGAATAACGGGAATTGAATTCGCAGACGTGATAGTCTGATTATTACTTCCAGCAAGCTCCACTATACCTGTGCCTCCACCAAATGTGACTGCGCTAGGGCTATTGATTGTGATATCACTATAGAAGGAGTTTGTTCCCGCATACGCTGGTTGTAGTACTCCACTAGAAGCTTGAGAAAATGATATAGCAGCATTATATGTATCTGCAGTGGTACCCGCTAGACGCCATTGTGCTGAACTACTATTGGTAAGCGATGTGATTCCGTTAAATGTATTACCTCCAGTACAATTATTTGCTGTTGCTCCATATTTAGTAATGCTTGCATCACTATTATATATACCACCGTTGAGATATACCTGAGGAGCACTGAATGTAGCATTACCATTAAAAGTAGCGGAGGGACCAACAATAAGCGCAGCGGCTCCTGTAAGAGTTAGAAATTGTCCGGTTGTACCAGTTTGAGTAAACCTTTGTAAGTTTAACGTACCTGTGGAAAAGCCCGTAACACCGGTTGTAATTGTTTTACCGCTGGCCAGAGTTGCTAAAGCTAATGTGCTTCCACAAAAATTGATACCAATACCTCCTGTATTATTAACCAGTATATTGCCATTAAAGGATGTAGAGCCATTGTATGCTGCATATAATATTGAGCCGGCACTGCCGGTATTCGAGTATGTCACATCACCGTTATAGATACCCCCGTTCGTCATCTCTAGTGCTATGTCCCCAGTACTGCTATTGGTGATAGTTGTGGGGCCATTAAAAGTATTATTTCCACTTGTCCGCAGATAGCCGCTTCCGCTATTAACAATTGATGTTGTCGAGGCAAAAGTATTACCACCTGTACCTAAATTATCCGATGCCCCAGTTTTCTCGAGGTACGCTGTACTGTTGTGTGTACAGCCATTAAGGTATAGCTGTGGCGCTTTAAAAGTCACATTCCCATTAAATGTAGATGATGGGCCTATTGTTAAATTCCCAGTTCCTGTAAACGACATAGCCTGAGATGTTGAGCCGGTTTGAGTAAATCTTTGCAATGTCAATGTCCCGATTGAAAATCCTAAACTTCCAACCGTAATTGTCTTTGTATTTGCAAGTGTTGCTGTACCGGTACTTCCACAAAAGGTAATACCACTTCCTGCAGTAGAATTTACTATAATGTTTCCATTAAACGCATTGGCACCATTATAAGCCACCCAAATCCTTGAAGATCCGGAATTGGTAAAGGTTACATTTCCATTATAGGTGCTGGCCGTTGTCTGTTCAAGTAATACATCGGCATTGCCACTACTCGTTATTGCTGTCGTACTATTAAATACATTGTTACCATTTGTCCGTAAATAGCCGCTCCCGCTATTTATAATTGTAGCTGTACTATTAAAAATATTACTGCCCAATGTTGCCAAATTATTCGTGGCGCCTGTCTTCTCAAGATAAGCAGTGCCGTTATAGGTACAACCATCAAGATAAAGCTGTGGCGCTTTAAAAGTTACATCACCATTAAATGTTGAAAGATTCCCTACGAACAATTGGGCGGTCCCCGTCAGGGTTAATGTTTGAGGTGTAGCACCGCTTTGAATGAAACCCCTGAATCGTAAACGTCCTGCGGTAAATCCTGTTCCTACGGTAATTGTCTTTCCACTTGCAAGGGTACAAGTCATTGTGGAGCTTGGTCCATTACCAAACGTTACACCAGCGTTCGCGGTACCATTGGTAGAATTCACTATAATATTTCCGTTGAATTTAGTTCCTATTGCATTATCAGATAATGCGACCCAAGAGGTACCCGTATTTGTTGCCGTTAAATCAGCATTAAAAATATCAGGAGAAATAAACGCTGTTGCAAAATATCCAGTACCTGAATTTACCAATGTAGTTATACCATTGAATACATTGCCACCATCTCCCAAATTATTGCTTGCCCCATTTTTCTGTACGTATGCAGTTCCATTGTAAGTACATCCATTCAAATATACCTGTGGTGCTTTAAAGGTTACATTACCGTTGAAAGTAGAAGACGGCCCTAAATTGAGGATAGCCGTACCTGTCAATGTTAATGTCTGGGTTGTTGTTCCGACTGAAGTACCTTGCGTAAACCTGCATAGGTAAAGTGTACCCGCTGTAAATGTACCTGCTGTTATAG
>CABHOV010000097.1 GCA_902168185.1 uncultured Bacteroides sp. | reverse complement strand
AGTATAAAATCAATGGCAACGAATAGCACATTACCGATCGGATCGTGACTGCATATATGCGCGATCATAGCCGAGACCATGGTGATCATAAAGCCCGCATAGATCCATTCTTTTATACGTAGTGATACCTGCGGTATAAGCAAGAGAATAGCACCAATCACTTTTGCTGTTACTAATTCTATTCTGAAATAATCCGGGAACCCCAACATTCTCAAATCATCCGGATGTGAGTATGAGAAATAAGCACTGAACAGCATAAAAAAACTTATAAAGCCTTTCGCCACCCAATAGATAGTTTTTTGTTTCGATGTTTCCATAGTTTGCTTTGTGTTAATGGTTCAAATGTATTGAGCTCTCTTAACTATATACTATGATATGGTAATAAAAGTTATAGATTTGTTACGAAACCGAAGTAATTCTATACTATGAACAAGACTGTGGAATTAGTGAACGAATGGGCAAAATTTGAGAGCAATCATCCGGAAGGGAGCATTGCTGACTTTTGTCGATACTTTCTCGCCCATCAAAGTGAGAAGAAAACAAAGGGAGCACTGGTAGGCGGTGTTGTCCCCGATTTTACGGATGGCCTGCTGATGAAAATAATCGGACGCATCAGTAAGCTAAATATGTTCTATGCAAATATGGCTTTTAAAGACACCGAGGTAAATCAGATTGAAGAATTTGGAATGCTGATGACTATACGTCAAAATAAAAGTCCACGTAAAACTGATGTTATTTACGACAACCTATACGAGTTATCAAGTGGAACAGATATGCTGAGACGTTTACAGAAGCGTGGCCTGATAAAGGAGTATATAGACAAAAACGACAAACGCTCAAAGCGCGTAGAGTTAACTCCGAAGGGAGAACGAACCGCAGACCAATGTTACCAGCAGATGGTAAAGAACGCCCGTATGATGACGTATGACCTTGTCGATGATGACAAAAAACTCGCGGTGCAATTACTGAAAGGGATTGAAATGAAATATTCAACACTATGGCTCCAGCATAAGAGCAAATCTTTTTCGGAGGTATATACCAGTATAACGAAGGTGGATGGAGTTGTAAAAGATAAAATTAAGAAATGAGTTACCCGAAGACTGGTTTCTGATGGGGAACAAAAAAAAGCAGGGCTCTTCGATAAAGAACCCTGCAAATGGATGAGGTACTTTTAAAGTATATATTACCGTATCATCGGCAAATACTTTTCACGATTTTCGAATAGCACCCATACGTTGATGATGAACAAAATAAGCGCTATAGGCAACCCGGATGGCACAACGAATATATTTGTGAGAAGTATACCAACCATCACCGGAAGGATAACAATGGCGCCCAGGGCTCTCGTCTTTGGTGGAATGAAAAGTATGCCACCTACGAGTTCAACGGCACCTACAAGGGGCATAAGCCAGCTTATCTCCATAAAGGCTTTCATCATTCTCAACAGATTTTCCGGCATATCTTCGGGTACCGGCATATAGTTGAAGAACTTGTTCAGTCCAGCGTTGATAAACATCAGCCCGAACAGCAGGCTTATTACAAATAGAATTTTGTTTTTCATAGGCTTATTGGTTTGTCAAATATACATTTCATTTTTATTTCTTGTCCGAAACAATTCGCATGATACTATATTCCAGGTAATAGCGCAATCTATATACTGCGAAAAAATGTTACTACATGTTTTGCGGTCAGCATTAAGATAAAGCTATTAAATCTTGGTGTAAAATTAGAATGACGTATTAATATTTTAATCGTCCTAGTCCGCCAGTTTGAGGGGGTATTTGCGACAAATTACTTCCAGGCAAGAGTTATGTTTTACAAGCCTATATACAAGCCGAGAGAAAGTATAGTGAGAATTTTATTTGTAAAACATCGTGGGTGTCAACGCTTTATTTGAGGCCCCGTCTATTTTTTTTACCCTTGCAATCGTGCCGACCAGGTGATTAGTTCGCGAAATTTCGATGGTCAATCTACGGTCACGATCTAGGAATATATCCGCAGGAATGTAGACATCAGATTGTGCATTCAGCATAACGTAGTTTTTGTCGGATGCTGATTTATACAGTGCAATGCCTTCAATCGTTTTGAAATTCTCCGATTCGTTCTGGAAGTTTAGGGTATAGCGAAAGGATGTTGAGTCTATTGTATAGATATCGAGGTTGCATACAAGATCAATGCTATCGGTCTGCTGTACACCTACATAGTGGCTTTCCGGATTCGTTAAAAGCAGCGATTTTTTGACTGCGTGTGAACCATGGAGAAGTATAATTTTAACGGTATCAGACATCATCACACTGTCAACAAGCGCGAACTTTTCGGAAACTTTGTTCTTGATCGTTATGACAATGTATGCCAGAGCGAAGCAAGTTATACTTACTGCAAGCACAATAACCGATGTCTTTATATTCATTCGTTTTATTTTATCAGCTCCTTCTCCATATATACTGCTCCGCTAACGGGGTTAAACCGGTACGCTGGTATTTCATAAAAACCAAATGCACGATAAAGATTCAATGCAGGTGTCATGGTAGGCAATGTATCAAGTCGAATATAGTGATAATCCAATTCGCGGGCACGATCCAGTGCCAGCTCTAATAATTTCTTCCCGATCTTGTATTGCCTATAGTCCGGGTGTACGTACATGCGTTTAAGTTCCGCTATAGAGGTATCTATTTTTCGTACGCCAGCACAGGCAACCGGTAATTCTCTTTTATAGGCAAGCAACAACGCACCGGTGGGAGCGCTATATTGTTCTTCAATGGTTTCAAGTTCTTTCGCGAAGTTCTGAAAGCTCAGGTCAAGGTCAAGCGAATTCGCATATTGATGGAAGAGCGCTCGTCCATCGTCAAACTCCTTTTTTGTATTGGCTACGCGAAGCGTAATATCACTATGAAGTAATGATTCTGACATGATCACATGGCTATAGATTAAAATCAAAATTTAAAGTTGCGTCAATCTGTGAAATCTGCGGGAGAAATTTTCCCGCCGAACTTGCAGATTAACGCAGATAATGCAAAATACATTTATGCTATAGATTAAAATGAAAATTAAAGTCTGCGTTAATCTGTGAACTCTGCGGGAGATATTTCCCGCTTAACTCGCAGATTAACACAGATAATGCAAAATACACTTATGCTATAGATTAAAATGAAAATTAAAGTCTGCGCCAATCTGTGAAATCTGCGGGAGATATTTCCCGCTTAGCTCGCAGCTTAACGCAGATAATGCAAAATATACTTATGCTATAGATCAAAATGAAAATTAAAGTCTGCGTCAATCTGTGCACTCTGCGGGAGAAACATTTATGCTATTTGTTTTTTGTAAGTAATGTTTTAACACTGTTCAAAAGTTTAACAAGTTCGATTTGGTCGTTGTTGCCCAGGTGTTGAATCAGCGCTGCGACTGAGTCGTTGGAGCGTTTATTGAATTCAGTATACATTTGCTTCCCCTTCTCTGACAACTCCAGTGAAAAAATCCGCTTGTCTTCCTTGGACTGCTTTTTCAGAAGTATCTTTTGCTTTACCAGTTTTGCAATGAGTCTGCTCAGGTATCCTTCGTCTACCTGGAGAAGTGCTTTTAATTGCCTTGCCGTTATACCGGGGTTGTTGCTCGCTTCATGCATTACGCGCACTTCTGTAAGCGAATAATTACTTTCCAATATGTGGTTATTGGTAACGCCAATAATTGAAGTATAAAACCGATTGAATTCCCGGATCTTTTCAACAACTTCCTTTGCCATGAAGCAAAGATAATTTATAATACTTGCTTCAGGCAAGTATTTAAGACAAATGTTTTAAGAATTTTTCACAGATCGTGGTTTGAGCATTTACAAATTTAATTTCGTTCGCTGTCAATGTGGCTTATGCCCCCAATGGACGTATGAAAGATCGATCAAACTGTTTTTCAGCAATAGATTATGAGTACTTTCGTGCGTATGATGAATAAGGGGTTGAGTGTTTGGGCATATAGTATAGCCGCGGTATTGATGGTGTCCTGTAAAACAGCCGGTATAATTTCAGCCACTCAATTTAATCTTCATCAGGATTACTGCGCACCAACGTCTGTAAATAGTTATAGCGCTTCCAATTTTCCGGTGGCCAATACAGATTCTCTCCTTGCACAAGACACATTGTTGAAGCGGTATTTTTCCAAGCATGTTATTTTAATGGCGAATGGTACCGGTATGCTGAAGCTTCTATACCAGGCGATGGATTGCAAGCGCGATACATCCTTACGCGGACAGATTCGGATGGCTGAAATAAAAAATGAAATACAACAAAGGATCACGTTATTCCGGACGGAGCTCGATGGCGTAGCAGCAGAACTGGATTGTCAGGGAGAGCGGTCTGACCAGCTTGCATCATACCTGGATGATCTGAATAGAAAACGGAATACGCGGCTCACCATTGGTTCAATCATATTGGGATCTGTTACAACGGTGGCTACTGTGGTGGCTCATAATGGTAATGCACAAAATACAATTAGCATTGCCGGAGGCTTGCTAACGGCTGGCCTGGGCGCCACAACCATCAATCCGGCAGGAAAGAAAGTTAACTATGAACATACAAGAAATTTACTGGAGGATATTTGGTTTGCACCCCAAAGTTCAAAGGTATATCCGCCTTCGGTATGGTATATTTTAACGAACCGGAATTTCACGAACAACAAGGATGTAACGTTAGCAGAGAGTATTAAAAAACGTTGGACTGAATTTCAATTCAACAGTCATGTGGACAGCGCTAAAGTGAAATTGTTGTTCCGGGGTGGTGGTATATATACTGCCGATGATTTGCATATCCGAAGCAACATGCTCAATCAGCTTCAATCCACGATACGTTCTGTTACCCAGGATCTGCAAGGTTTACTGTTGGCAATAGACCATAATCTTTAAACAGAACCTTTAGTATATATACTGTATTTTTTACTCGGCCTTAAGCGGAAAGGTTATTATAAAGGTGGTTCCTTTATCAGGTATACTATCGGCAGTAATAGTTCCGCCCATTACTTCCACCTGCGTTTTTACGAGGTATAACCCGAACCCTTTACCAGCGGTGTTGGTGTGGAAACGTTGATAGAGATTGAAAATCTTGTCGCGCGCATATTGCATATCGATCCCGATACCGTTATCCGATACTGTAATACGTACTTTGCCATCCTGTATCAAACACATACAACGGATCAGCAACGGGCGCCTGGTACTTCTATACTTAAGGGCGTTATGAATGAGGTTATAGAATATACTATATGCATACGGTTTTAGTCCGTAGATTAAAGCGTCATGAATACCTTCGTGTTGTACCGTGGCGGATGCAGCGGCTATATCTTCTTTCAGTGTATCGAGTGCCAGGTCAAACTGTTCGTGCAGGCTCACCAGTTCAAATGGTATACCGGCTCCCTTGCGAATGGTAAGCACCTGGTTCAGGTCGTTGATCACATCATCCAGGTTGGAGACACTGGTCTTTAAATATTCCGTTATCTGTTCCTGATTCTCGGTGCCCATCAAGTGGATCAGTCCTTTGATCCGGGCGAGTGGTCCGCGAATGTTATGCGCAGTGATAAATGTAAATTGCTCAAGCTGCGTGTTTTGATCTACCAGCTCTTTATTTAGTTTTTGCAGGTCTAGTGTACGCTCTACCACACGCTCTTCCAACGAGTTTCGAATTTGCAGCAGCTCCTGGTTACGAAAGTCAATGGATTCTGACTGTGCTTTCAATTCTTCATTCTGCATGACGATCTCTTCGTTCTGGGCAGCAACCTCTTCTTTCTGTAATTGAAGTTCAAGGGTGCGTTGGTGGACAAGGTTTTCTAACGTGGCAGCCTCGCGCTTCAATTTAGTTACACGCAGGTAATATATAGCATACGCGATCGCAATTCCCAGGAAAACAAGTATGCCGATGAAGGCGGGTGTTTTCCAGAAGGGACCTTTCACCACTATATATATACGTAAACCGTCTTCTTCCCACTCGCCAAAAGAGTTGCTTGACTTTACGCGCAGTATATATTCTCCGGGAGGTATATTCGTAAAGGTAATGTCGTTACGATTTCCGAGCATTGCCCAGTCGTCCATAAAATCTTCCAGTATGAATTTGTATTGTGTGCGGCTTGGTGAAGTAAATCCAAGGCCGATTACTTCAAAAGCAAAATTGCGTTCACTCCATGAAAGAACAAGCCGTGTATCGTTGAGTACCTGCTGTACCGATTGTCCGCTGGCAAGTATATCTACTCGCTGGCTGTTGATAAAGAGTCCGGTTACAATGGTTTGAGG
>CABHOV010000096.1 GCA_902168185.1 uncultured Bacteroides sp. | reverse complement strand
AGTTCCTTCCTGACCTGGTCAGAACTGTTGGCAGGGAATGCTATACTTTCGCTCAATTTTTTTACTTGATCTTCCGATAAGTAATGAGGCTTTACCACGAGATAAACGATTGAGTTTCCATATTCAGCAGGCGGATATTTGATTGTGTCCATCCATACTCGCTGTACGTTTGGTAGAGCGCTGGCCAACTGCAAGTCTCTGTAATGTCCGCTGACTGGCGCTAATTTCTTTTGGCTATAGGCTATACCAACCGTCATCAGGATTACAAGTAAAAAAGTACTAATCGTTTTCATGTCTATAAATTTTCCCTAATAACGGAGACTTGAAAAAATGGACGCAATTTAAAGTTCCCGGAAGGTTTGCGTCTTTTATCTATACAGTTCGTTTATAGTGTGAACAAAATGTTCATTATTTCATTATTCACTTTTAAATAATTTCTATTATGGAAGATTTAACTATATCCATCGAAGGTGGTGGATGCTGCGGTTCAGGCTGCTGCTAAAACAAGAAGGCGGGATTACTCCCGCCTTCCTTTACTATACATATATAGTCCTATAATACTTATCTACTTGCAGCAATACGGGTCACGGTCCACGCAGACCACTACGTTTCCGTAGACATCTGTCTTTATAATCAATGCCTCCTGTAGTTTTTCCCTGAGCATCAGTCGCGCTCTTTGCACCCGTGACTTCACGCCCGAATACGAAATACCAAGTCTTTCAGCCATTTCCAGTTGCGAGAGATCTTCAAGTTCTGCCATTTGCAGGGCTTCCTTATATTTAGCAGGAAGGGTTAACAGTAATTTCTTTAAAGCATTCTCAACGCACTCATTAAAATTACTGCCATCATCATTCCAATTCAGGTCTGTTGTAGAAATATGTTTTGACTGCTTTCTGAAATGATCAATGATCATATTTTTGGTAACCTGATAGATCCATCCCGTAACATTTTTAGTGTCTTGTAGGTGATCGATCTTATTTTGAACTTTTATAAAAACATCGTGCACGATGTCTTCGGTAAGCGCTTTATCCTTCACTCGTTTATAGACAAAACCCTTCAGTTCATTTTCAAAAAAGTTCCATTTTGTTTCTGCCAGTAGTTTCATATGTCCACTTGATATATTCTTACTTCTGTAGAACGAGAAGCACTCGAAAAAGACGCATGTTTTCTTTAAGCAGAGTACATTTTTTTTCTAAACCAAAACGCAAGGTTCACCAGTAAGATTAAAGCGGGAACTTCGATAAGAGGCCCGATAACCCCAACAAATGCCTGCCCTGAGTTAATTCCGAATACTCCGACGGCAACAGCAATGGCTAATTCAAAATTATTGCCTGTTGCCGTAAATGAGACGGAAGCGTTCTCTGCATAGTTAGCGCCAAATTTTTTCGAAAGTATAAAGCTTAAGGTGAACATGATTATAAAGTAGGCCACCAAAGGTATAGCGATACGAATAACATCGAAGGGAATTTCCACGATCATCTTACCCTTGAAGCTGAACATGATCACGATCGTAAAAAGTAAAGCGATCAACGTAAGCGGGCTTATTTTAGGAACGACATGTTTTATATACCAATCTTCCCCGCGTGTTTTCATAAAAAAACGCCTGACAAGAAAACCAGCGATAAACGGTACACCCAGGTAGAGGAAAACACTCTTGGCTACATCTGCCATGCTTATGTCTACAACATATCCCTCTACTCCAAAAACGGAAGGTAAAAATGTAATAAACAGCCAGGCAAATATACTATAGAACAGTACCTGGAAAATGCTATTCAATGCTACGAGTCCTGCCGCGTACTCCTTATCTCCTTTTGCCAGATCGTTCCACACTAAAACCATAGCAATACAGCGGGCTAGTCCAATCAGGATTAATCCTATCATATAGTCTGGCTTATCACCCAGAAAAATTATCGCCAGCAAGAACATTAATATCGGTCCTATAATCCAATTCAAGATCAGCGAGAGGCTGATAATTTTTATATTCTTAAACACTTTACCAAGATGCTCATACCTTACTTTGGCGAGTGGGGGAAACATCATCACGATAAGTCCTACAGCGATTAGAACGTTGGTAGTTCCTACCTGAAAGTTTGCCATGTATTGTTCCATGGGAAGGAAGTTTCCAAGCATCACTCCCAGGATCATTGCGATGAAGATCCAAAGAGTAAGGTAACGATCCAGGAAGCCAAGCTGTTTTTCATTATTCATAATTCCTAAAATCTAACTTGTGAAAATGCAAACAATACTTCCTTGCCAATTTGATGAACTCTTTCAGTATACTTGGCTTCCTCCAGAGGCGTGTCATCAAACTCCTTCGGATCATCATACCGAAGTGGGATTCTAGCTTCAGCACCAAATACTACAGGACAATTCTCATCAGCATGCGAACAGGTCATTACTGCAGCAAAGTTTTTGTTATGATTGAAGGGATCATCGTACTTCTTGGAAAATGCTTTTATAGCGGGTATATCCGGAGAATATTTTACATCATATATAGGGTTCGTGCCTTCTGACATTTTTGATATTGAGAACCCGGCAGACTGCATGGCCTGTACTGCTCTCGGATTAAATGCTGTCGCTTCCGTTCCTCCTGAAAAACAAAAGACATTGGAAATGTTATAATAGTGTGCTGCCGCTTGAGCCCAAATCTGAGACAGGTGGCTCCTACGAGAATTATGAGTACAAATAAAATTCAAGTATACATTTTGATTACTTGCAATCTTATTCTGTATGAAAAGTGTCAACGTATTCAGTACCTCAAAACGCGTAGACGGAATTTCATCAAACCCGCTGGTTAATTGCATGACTGTGGATGTTAATGAAGGAAGTAATATTCCTTTTTCGACTGCGGGCATATGCTTGTGTTTATTGGTAAACAGTATATTGAAACTTACAGTATAGTGGTATAAATTTTAGCAGCAGTCCTTCTTTGAAATATACTGCGAGAATATATTCAGGAACATATCTCTTGCTTCTTCCCAAACTTTCTCGTCAATGCAATAATTGACTTTAGGCCCCTCAACCTCTCCTTTAATTATACCAATACTTTTCAACTCCTTGAGATGCTGGTTAATGGTAGACTGCGATAGTGGGAGTACATCAACCAGGTCGTTGCAAATACACGTTTGATTACCAAGGAGGTATTCAATTATCGCTACCCTTGCCGGATGATCAAATGCCTTTGCCAGATGGGCAATTCTATTCTGGCGTTTTTTAAATAATTCTGACTTGGTAATTCCCATTTGATTCTATCGTACCGCAATATTACGGTAGGATAATTTCAAAAACAACATGCCGACCGGCATTTTATAGTATATTAGCAAACATTAGTAACCTGGCTAAACCACCTATGAATCGCATTATCGCCATTTTCTGCCTTCTTATTCTTCTTAAAGCGACTTCAGTTCAATCTCAGGAGCAGCCAAAATCAAAGTATATAGCTTCGGATTTATTTTCTGCTTCGTCCTTTTTACCGATGGGCAGTTCGTATCGTTCCGCCACAGGCGAACCAGGTTCGGCATATTGGCAAAATCGGGTTGACTATAAAATTGACGTAACCCTGGATGACAAAGCAGAAGTCATCACGGGAACTGAAACAATTATATACTCTAACAACAGTCCAAATGTACTTTCATTTTTATGGTTGCAGATGGATCAGAATGTATACAAAAAGCACTCAAAGGGATTGGACAGTAAACTGTTTCTGACAAGCCATGCAATCGATTCAAAATTCGAAGGCGGTTTTGTCATTGAGTCTGTCACGCTGAGCAATTCCAAAGGAACACAGTATGAAGGCACATATAGTATACATGATACGCGAATGAGGATTGAACTCCAGGAACCGCTTTCTTCAGGAAAACAGCTCTCCTTCCAGGTAAAGTATAATTACAAATTCCCAAGAAATTTCAGGAACGCAGATTTTAATGTGAATCGCACAGATATATTATCCACCAAAAACGGTGACATATACTCTGTAGCACAATGGTATCCGCGTCTTTGTGTACTGGATGATGTCAATGGCTGGAACACACTCCCCTATTTGGGCAATGGCGAGTTCTATTTAGAGTATGGAAATTTTGATGTTAATATCACACTGCCGTCTGCCTACATCGTTGAAGCATCCGGCGATCTTCTCAACCCCGGAGAAGTATTGACGCCCTCACAACTTGACCGTTGGAACAAGGCAAAGTCGACCGACAAAAAAGTATATATACGAACAGCTGAAGAAGTTACCGAAGCTGCTTCAAGACCTTCAAAACCTTTTTGTACCTGGAAATTCAAATTAACTTCTGCACGGGACTTTGCCTGGACTGCTTCAAAATCATTTGTGTGGGAAGGCATTGGAATTAGTTTACCGAGCGGTAGAAAAGTATTGGGAAGCTCGCTATATCCAATCGAGTCGAAGCTTGCTCAAAGCTGGGAACGTTCAGGGGAGTATATAAAATTTACGTTGCAAAATTTCTCTCAAACATGGTATGAATACCCATACAACAAGGCTGTGAATGTTGCATCAAACCTGGATGGCATGGAATACCCTGGCCTCGTATTTTGTTCTGCAAAAGACAAAGGCAATATGTATTGGGCTGTGGTCAACCACGAACTTGGACACACCTGGTTTCCGATGATTGTAGGAAGTAACGAACGGAGATATGCCTGGATGGACGAAGGACTAAACGCGTTTATGGATAACATGGCCACCAAGGAATTTAATGGTGGTGAGTTTATCGGCTATCCTGAAATTGATATACCGATCGAAGGACTCTTCGCTGATTCACTTGTTCCCATCATGACCCGGCCTGATGTTATTCCGGGAAATGAAGTATATACTGTTCAATATCAAAAGGTGGCATATTTACTCACGTTGCTGCGGGAACATATAGTAGGGAAAGAACAGTTTGATTTCGCCTTCCGAAAGTATATCCGCGACTGGGCCTACAAGCATCCAACACCGTGGGATTTTTTCAGCAGCATCAACAATTCAACGGGTGAAGACCTTAACTGGTTTTGGAAATCTATGTTCCTCGAAAATTACGCGCTGGATCAAAGCGTAACTAAAATTACAAATCCTGCCCAAGGACAAACTGGAAAAGCAATAATCTTTATTGAAAATATGGAAAGGGCCGCAATGCCTTTACAGATCGAAATTACCTATGAAAATGGAACCAAAGAGTTTTATAATTTTCCAATAGAAATTTGGGAGCAAGGATCTGTTTACAAGTTTACTCCAGATTCCGATGGTGCCATCAGTAAGGTGGCTATAGATCCCAAAGGTATATTTCCGGACCGTAACATTACAAACAACGTCTGGGACAGTAAGCAGACTTCGTTGAGAAATAACTAATCTGCATTTGCAGTAGTAATAAAACCTGACGCCATCACGGCTTCAGGTTTTTTAATTATTATCTATACTGAGCGAGCAAATACTCCTACCCCTCCCTATATAATTACCAAATGAAATTCTCCTATAACTATACTATTTGATTCTTACTACGACTTTTCCTTTTGCGCGCCCTGATTCTACATACTTTATAGCTTCATGCGTTTCTTCGAAAGGGTATATTTTGTCCATTACAGGTCGTATGACACCAGCATCGATGAGGGAAGTGATCTTGCTTAATTGCTCACCCTCTGCCCTCATAAAAAGAAATGAGAAGCCAACGCGAAGACGTCTCGCTTTCTTCCGAACACCAGCGCTCAGCAGACGCATTGCTAACTTCAGGAACCAAGGTGATCCGATTTCATTCGCAAAATCAGGATCCGGTGGACCCGAGATTGAAATGAGTTTTCCTCCTGGCTTGAGAATGCGCAAAGATCTTTCAAGGGTTTTGGCATCCTGACTATTTAAAACCAGATCGTAATCACGAAGTATAGTTTCGAAGTCATCCTTTTTGTAATCGATCACTATATCTGCACCAAGGCTTTTCACCAATTCAGTATTTGCACTGCTGGTCGTAGTTGCCACGATCGCACCCAAGTGTTTGGCCAACTGAATCGCAAATGTACCCACACCACCGGAGCCCGCCTGTATAAAAACTTTTTGTCCTTTTCTCAGATTTCCTTTTTCAATCAGTGCCTGCCAGGCCGTTAAACCAACCAAGGGTATAGATGCAGCTTCCTCCATGGTGAGGTTCTTCGGTTTAATAGCTACATCTGTTTCATCCATTGAAATGAATTCTGCGAACGTACCAATTCTGTCCTTATCAGGCCTTGCATATACTTCGTCACCAGGTTTGAATTTCTTTACACGAGAGCCGACCTTTGTCACGACACCTGCTACGTCATTGCCTAATATAAGTGGTAATGTATAGGGCAATAGGAGTTTAAATTCTCCAGCACTGATTTTGGAATCGAGTAGATTTATACTGGCAGCATGGACCTGGACCAAGACGTCATTTTCTCGCAGTTCAGGCTCTGCGGTTTCTGCAATGCGTCCGCCATTTTTACTTTTATAATGATCGATGATAAATGCCTTCATGATTTTATTTTTTATGTTTTAACAGAGTGCGAGATTACTGCGCCAGAAATTCAAGTGACTTTTTAACAAACTCCTCGTGATACTGAAATATACCACCATGTCCTGCATCATTATATATGATAAGCTCCGAATTATGGATACGCTTACTTAAATCAACTGTATTACTGCTCGGCACCATTCTGTCATTGTCACCATTCACTACCAACACAGGTTGCTTTATGACTGATAAATCTTGTGGTGATTGCAGTCCCCATGCATGTATAGCTTTTAGCTGCCTTTGAAAATTACTGACTTTCATTTTTTTATCGCGGTTTTCTTTCCGCTCTTCCAACCGGCTTAAAAATTCTTTTGCAGACTTTTTCCCGTTTTCATTTCTGTTGAAGAAAAGATATGTCTTGGCATCTTTGAATGTTAGCAAACCTCTGAAAATGTCCAGGTAGGTAATCTTTGTAACATTCTTAATTCCTTCACCGCCTGCAGGACCAGTGCCTGCTATAATCGCTTTACGAACAAGCGCTGGCTCTTGAAGTAATATTTCTTGTGATATAAAACCGCCTAATGAAAAGCCAACCAAATCAACTTTCTCATATCCTAGTGCGTGAATAAATGCTCTGGCATCTTTTGCCATTTCGGCAATTGTTTTTGGAGTTCTCCCCTCCGTGCCGCCCACACCTCGATTATCAAAGCAAATTACCAGGCGCTGTGAAGCAATGCCATCCATAATGCGTGGATCACAGTTATCCATTGTAGCGGCTAAATGATTAAGAAAGATTACGGGTATACCGGTGTTGTTGCCGAGTTTACGATACACAAACTTGGTTCCCTGTGCATCAATGGTTTCCGTTGGTATATATTGATAGGTGGTGTTTTGCATAACAGATTTAGCGTTATCACTTACGCTGGCTATTTGCGCAGATGCATGTGTTACTATAAGCAGCCATAAGTAAAATATGATATATTGTTTTTTCATGATTCAAAAAGTGTTCAGAACAGTAGCTTTATTGTTTACGCCAATAAAATTCAACGATATAGGCATCGTATATTAATCGCGCCTCTGTTCTATATATAGACTATATATTTTCCGGTTTGTAAATTTATTTTGTGGCATTCACTCTTTTCAAAATAGCATTTTCAAAAGTGCCATAAGCAAAACGTTGGAGCGTGAGAAAAATCGATGCGCCTTTGCCTACCGGATAGCTGAATTTGGGAGTTCTTTCATTGACAACTTTCAACACCGTATGTACTACTGGTTCCGGACCAGCCGCATTGTCAAATTCGCGCTTTGTGAACGCAGCAATTTGTTGTCGGAATGTATGATAATCATTTATTATACCGGTGGACTTCATTGCATTTTCACCTATACTGGTTTTGAAACCCATAGGCTCAACTACACTTACCTTGATATTGAATTGATTTAATTCAAACCGCAGTGACTTGAAATATCCTTCCAGAGCATGTTTTGAGGCCGAGTAATACGAGACATTTGGCAGGCCGATTAAACCTAGAATAGAGCCGACAGTAATTATTTTCCCATGCATCTGTTTCCTCAAATATGGAAGTATTTGGTTTGTGAGTTTAACAGTTCCCCAAAAGTTTGTTTCCAATTGTTGCCTTCCAAGTTCTATAGAAGTTTCTTCTGCAAGTCCAGTCACTAAATACCCTGCGTTGTTTATGAGCACATCCAACTGATCAATCTGAGAGAACAGCCGCTTACCAAAAGACTCAATTGAATTATCATCAGCAATGTCCAGTGCCAATAACTTAAAAGGCAGTTTACCTATATATTTCTCCGGATTACGACTTGTGCCGATTACATTATGGCCACTGTTGTGAAGCTTTTGGGCGATCAGAAGTCCAAAACCTGAGGAAGCTCCGGTAACTAGAATTGTTTGTTTCATTTCATGGATTCATTAAATTTACTTGCAATATGCAAGTGCAAAGATAATAACAACTTGCAATATGCAAGTGATTTTAAATTATATTTTATGACTCGCGCAAAAAAAAGATCAGATTGGCATGTTAGCCGCTCGCTTGATATATGGGGCGATAAGTGGTCTCTGTTGATTATTAGAGACCTGATGACGGCAAAGCAGTGTACTTACAGTGACTTCCTAAAGTCACCCAAACGAATAGCTACCAATATCCTGGCTTCCAGATTACATGTGCTGGAGGAGAACAAAATCATCAGGAAACTGGAGCACCCTGATAGTAAAGCAAAAGTGCTATATAGATTGACTCGTAAAGGGAATGATTTACTACCTGTAGTGATTGAAATAAACTTATGGGCCGAAAAATACTTCCCTATACCCGATGAACTTAATCTATAGACGGTTCTATCGAGTACTCTCAAGATATCATTTGCAATCTGTATGAAATCAAAAACATAGTGTAAGATTATCACTATACAAATAGTCCTATAAATACATATACTTTATTCGCTCAGAAAACACGCTAAGAAGGGATTGGCATTTTTACTTTGAATAGTTTACTTTCTCCCTGATCGTTATCGGAAATGAGATGAAGGATCAGCGAGTTATCCGCAATCTGTTCGATACACAAACCTTCAATCTTTTCTCGTGCGAAATCCGGATGTATATCAGGCAGGCAGACTATTCCTTCAATCGTAAAAACACTATTCACAATTTTACTTCTGAAATTCCGAATCCAGCCGATATAACTATTACCAATCGCCCCATCGTTATAGGCATTGTCTGTGTCTTCGCTTGACAGCGCGATGAGAAGGAGATCCAGAGATTCTTCATAATATAGTTCAGACACTCCAGGGACATTGCTTGATAAGGAAGGAACCTCGAGCGGAGTTACCCTCATCATTACTTCACTTTGATTAGTCCAGAAACGTTCATCGGTTATAATCAAATGATTAGTTATATTTTTTCTGTTACCTCTGTTACTAATAATAAGACTGGTACCCATGAACGTTACACCTTCAAAGTTCACCTCATCAACGCCAGATGACTGTACGCGATCAACAAAAATATCCGTATCTATTATACTCGATCTACTAAGATCAAGTTTGCGTTCCTGAAATGGAATGAGGTAAATCTTTTTTCGTAATCGTTTTGATCCGGAGCCCATGACGAGTAAATGCTCCACACCATCAATAGTCAGAAATAATGACGCTTCGAAGTCTGTCTTTTCTTTCTTGGGAACTCTTTTCTCCGGATGCTCGAAAAGTTGTACCGAACCAATCTTTTCATAGGAAGAATCAAGTATCAAAATAATATTTGAGTCATCGCCTACAAGAAATAATTTACCATCGTAAAAATTGATGGAGGAACCAGAAGGAAAATCCGGAAGAAAAAAAGATTTCAATAAGTGCATAGGCTACATATGATATAAAACTTAGCGCAGGTTGGCTTTATACACTTCAAAGTCCATTCGTTCTCCCCTACTCGTCAAACTCGTTTTTCTGAAGTCTCTAGTTGTTTAGAATATTCTGCCAAAAAGTACTACCAATATAAGCAACTGAGAAGAATGATACCATGTTTTATTTTTAGTCAGCAATCCCATAAGTATCATGCTAATCCCTATAAGCATTTCAAGTGCGCTTTCATAAATATGCTTGTTCTTTTTCGATCCGTTTTGTAATTTTGCTTGCATTATGCAAGTTTAATATCAAAAATCACTTTCGTAATGCAAGTTATTTTAAAATAACATCTATGGCAAAATCCAAAAAAAGATCCGATTGTCCAGTTAGCTGTTCTCTTGATATATGGGGAGATAAGTGGTCTCTGTTGATTATCAGAGACCTGATGACGGCAAAGCAGTGTACATATGGCGATTTTTTAAAGTCACCGGAAGGAATAGCCACCAACATTCTGGCGTCGAGGTTGCAGACGTTGGAAGAAAACAAGATCATTGAAAAACTAGACCATCCTGATAGTAAAGCAAAGGTGCTATATAAGTTAACCCGCAAAGGGATTGACTTACTCCCCATAATGGTTGAAATAAATTTATGGGCTGAGAAATATTTCTCTATACCAGACGACAGAAAGCAACAGTTGAAAGAAGTGAAAAAGGATAAAGCAGGCTTTATTAAGGCATTCACTAAGAACTTGGTGAGTTGAAGTTGCTGCCTCACTATACTCCTGCAGTTTATCGTTCTTCAGTTTCAATGTACAAGTAAGTATCGCTATTCGGTAGCTCGCAGATCTTCTCGTTATCCCAGACCTTACGCCGGTAGCATAGTGAATGTTCTCATAGAGCTTTTAGCAATCAGAAGGGTGATACACCTGACGAAGCTCCGTCACTAAATTGTTCGTTTCGTACCGGTTATCTCTTATTTACCTTGCTATCCGCAAGTACAAAGGCATTAATTACTTGTAAAACACAAGTAGTATTCAGCTATTTAATTCAATGATTTTTCTTTAATCAGCACATCAAATCAACAATCCGCAATAAATTACTTGCAAAAAGAAAGTATTATTACATGATTTACTTGCAAAATGCAAGTAAATATTATCTTTGCTCTGACAAATTGAAAGTATATAACATAAAAGGACTAAATAATTACTAAAAAATAGAGTTATGGAATTAAGAGGAAAAACGGTATTGATCACTGGGGGTACGTCAGGTATCGGACTGGAAGCAGCAAAACAGTTTATGGCAAATGGTGCTAAAGTTATAGTCACAGGTAGGGATCAATCAAAACTGGATACAGTGAAAAATTCATATCCCGCTCTGATCGCCATTAAAAGTGATGCAGCGAATGATAATGATGCACAGTTGCTCTTCAGTCAAATTAAGCAGCTCGGTGGCATCGACATCTTATATAATAATGCAGGTGTATTAAGCACCCCTCTCAATCTAGGAGTGGCAAATGACAAGCATGTGGAGAAGGCAGCTTATGAAATCAATGTCAATTACCTCGGAGTAGTTCGTCTGAATAATCTTTTTATGGAAATGCTAAAATCAAGAAAAGATAGTGCCATTATCAATACAACATCTATACTCAGCTATGTTCCTTCAATGCTCGAAGCAACCTATTCCGCTTCTAAAGTTGCATTGCGTTTTTATACTGAATCATTAAGGACCCATTTGCAAATATTGAAAAGCAGTGTAAAAGTATTCGAACTTTTACCTCCGGTTGTTGCAACTGAGATGACCGCTGATAGAAACGATAAAAAGATAACGACAGAAGAATTAGTTAAAGCCCTTATCTCAGGTCTTAAAAAGGATAGGTTTACCATTCGTGTCGGTGATACAAAATTGCTATATGTTGTTAACCGGTTTTTTCCTAAAGCGGCTTACGGCCTGGTTAATTCTATGAAGAATGCGAAACCATTGCAGCAGCATATCTTTACAAAATAAATCCAAGTATAGCTCAGTTTCTGGTAAGTTATATACTATCATTTTAATTTACCCGCTTATTACAATCCATATATCTATGAATTTTGGACTGTATTTATGAAACTAAAACATATTCGTTATTAACGCGTTTAGCTATGAAAAAACAATCGATAATAATAATATCTATACTCTTGCTGGCTGTAGTAAATACATTTAGTCAAAACATGACAGGAGATCGAATCCTCGGAATTTGGTTAAACGAAGATAAGGATGCAAAAGTCGAAATCTATAAATCAGGAAATCAATACTTTGGCAAGCTCATTTGGGGGAAAGAAATGTATGAAGCGGATGGAAAAACTTCACGAAAGGATGTTGAAAATAAAGATCCCAAGCTTAGGTCGCGTAACCTTAAAGATTTAATTATGCTTAGCGGCTTTGCTTATCATGATGATGTCTGGGATGGCGGAGAGATCTATGATCCGCGAAATGGGAGTACATATAGCTGTACATTAAAACTGAAAGGCAGTAAGCTAGACATCCGAGGATATATCGGCATATCACTATTCGGAAAAACTACGGTGTGGGAGCACATACAATAATGTATCACTATACATTATTTAAGAGGTTCGAACTGCTTGCATAACTGCTCAAAGAGGCTGAAAGAATAAACCAGGATTTATAAAGGCATTTGCGAAGGAACTGGAGAAGGCATAGTAATGTATACTACTTTCCTGTGAATATAAAGCTATAGCAACCAGAGGAACCTGGAGTTGCTATAGCTGTATAATTAAAATTAATTTTCTTTAGAAAACCTGCAACTAAATGTGAGTTGAGCCTTTATGCTGCTGTGCAGATACTGTCCTATATCAGGCTCCCCAAAAATCGTCCTCTTGATTCTGGTCTTCGGAAAAAAGCCACACGTTGATAATCTTTCCATCCTTTACTTCATACAGATCTATACCCGTCATATCTAGACTTTTGGTTTCACATACTGCACTGAAGCGAACCGGTGCAGCCACCAGACTGGAGTTTACCATCATTGCTCCATTGGGCTGAATAACTAAAGTGCCTTTGGTATACTCCATCATCTTTGAAAGCATTTCACCAATTTGTTCCGGTTTGTTTTTAGTACCGGAAAACTTATTGTTACCGGGTTGGTGCCATTTCGCTTCCAAACTAAAAAAAGAAAAGGCTTTCGGAATGTCTCCTTTTCCAAGCGCCTCTGAAAACGCTATGATTACTTCTTTTGCTGTCATATTCTTTATAATTTTCGTTACACAAGATTACTCTTGTACATACCTTTGTACAAGTACCTACCTGCTGGTAGGGTACTTACCGGATGGTCAGAATTATTGTTAATCAATGAAAAAGAATCAGAAAGAAATCAGGGCATCGGATGAGAATTGTCCGGTTAGAAGGACGCTTGGATTATTGGGAGGTAAATGGACCTTGCTCATCTTGTTCCAGATCAATGATCGCGTGATGAGATATGGTGAATTAAAAAGAGCCATCCCTGGTATCAGCGAAAAAGTTTTGATCCAGGAATTGAATGCTTTGGTTGAAAACAAACTTGTTTCCAAAAAATCCTACCATGAAATTCCTCCACGAGTAGAATACCGCTTAACAAAATTGGGATTGAAGACACTGCCCATTGCTGATGAATTAGCTTCTTTTGGATTGAAAAACTCGGTATAAACCAATCACCATTCGGCATCACTAGCAGTTAAATAAATATAGGGACCACAGTCTGCTTCGGGTTAAAAAACCAATTTAAGAGTATACTATAACTGAAACAAAAACCTGAAGTCTTGTGGCTTCAGGCTTTTGTTTTTGCGCAGATTGACGGTATCTTATCAATCTGTATTACTTTTTCATGCTTTGACTGTTTGATCAATTTCTTACCCGCCTTATTACACAAAAGGGTTATTGAACTACAACAGATAAAGCATTTGATTTGTCTGTAATAATGAAGTTATCACTACACCACAAAATGTACTATCGCTATGCGTCAGACTATCTCAAACATGGACCGAAGAACTGCCTTAAAAAATATTTCTTCATTGGTAGCGGCCACGGCACTGCCCCTTTCTGTCGAAGCTAAAGATGAAGCTTCATCATCTGATAAACTACCTAAACAACACTTGCGTAAAATTGCCACCGAAGAAGCGTTCAATATTCCTGAAATAGCTGAGGCTATATCTGATGTTGTGAAGCAAGGCGGAACAAACCTTGATTTACTTCTTTTGAAACAAATTTATGATGCTCCCCGCACTACAACACCGCCTCCCTCATCGCAAGTGAATACTGCCGACCGCGACCGTGTTGCCCTAAGCCTCTTACCAAAGCTTCTTGATTTGAATGAGATACGGTTAGCTGACATGGACACAAACAGTGTCGATATGCACGTTCTTTCACTGGCGATGCCAGGTATACAAATTTTTGAACGTAGCAGAGCTGCACAATTGGCCAGTCTTTCAAATGACCGTTTAGCGGAAGCCATTCGCCGCAATCCCAAACGATTCGCAGGCCTCGCTAGTTTTGCGCCTCAGGATCCCGTTGCCGCTGCAAAAGAAATGCAACGGGCAATCAATGAACTAAAGCTAAACGGTTTTATTGTCAACTCTCATACTGAAAACTCCTATCTCGATGAGCCGCAATTTTGGCCAATCCTCGAAGCCGCCGAAGCACTAGGCGCACCGTTGTACATTCATCCGCGTGCTCCCTCCGATGGCATGGCCGCTCCTTTTCGTGACTATCGTTTAGAAGGAGCCGTATGGGGTTATGGTCTTGAGACAAGTACACATATACTTCGTCTGATATTCAGTGGTGTCTTAGATAAGTTTCCAAAGCTTCAGATTATTATTGGTCACATGGGTGAGGCATTGCCCTTCTGGTTATGGCGGCTCGACTTCATGGGCGCACCAGGCGCACGTGCTGGCCGTAAGAATGCCCTTAAGCCAAGCGAATACTTTCAACGCAACATTACCATTACAACAAGTGGTGTTGAAGACCCGCTTGCTCTTCGCTTCTGCATCGATAAGATAGGGATCGATCGTATTATGTGGGCCATTGATTATCCCTTTCAGCCTACGGCACCGGCTGTCTCGTTTATTGAATCAGCCCAACTCTCCGAAACGGAGCGCGCTAAAATTGCTCATGGAAATGCAGAACGTATTTTCAAGATCAAGACTGTGAACTAACACTTTATATACTAACCGGACATCTGAGATGTACTGACAATATCGTTACGTAAAAGAAACGTTGCCGATACTATAATGTCTGAATGTATATGTAATTAAGTTTGGCACCACTTGCATCTTCTTGGCAAAGAGTACTTCTAACATTAAAATTTTAGGATGGTTTAGTCACCTCCAAATTAGCAAGGCGCTATTCTAATATAGGCAATAATGTTCCTATATTTCAACAACTTTTTTGTCGATTGCATTTTTCTCTTTTATAACAATTGGACTGTTCAATGGAGTCAAACTCAAGGACAACCTGGGACGAATAGTTGACAAATTTAAACCTGTGGGGCCTTCAGACATTTCTTCCAACTTAACCTCGTCAGGTCCCATTGATATAGGGGAAGGAATTACGGGAATCATTTTTAGCATTGCATTGTGGATCATTATGGCAATTCTACTTTCAATTGCTTTATGGATTTTTAGCAATGTACTGGTGATTGCCATCCTGACATTTGTGGCAATGTTGTACTAGGTTTTCTTTCGTGCCTTAAGGCTCGTGTTTAAAAATTCTAATAAGAGTAAAGGTGACTTGTTCGAGAGTATGAAATGGGGGTTCACTTACACGGCTCTCTATAACTTTTGGATTTATGGAATATTTATTCTGACGAACTAT
>CABHOV010000095.1 GCA_902168185.1 uncultured Bacteroides sp. | reverse complement strand
AAGGTTTATTTGATAAGCTTTTGTCTGCAGGCTCCCGTATTCTTACAGGTGAGTCTCTTTTCATGACGCACTTTACAAATCGCGGAAGCAGAAAAGCGAAAGTGGCATTTTCCGCTCCCTATCCAGGCACTGTAATTCCGGTAGATCTCTCTCAAAGTCCGGGGAATGAATTGATTGTTCAGAAGGATGGATTTTTATGTGCAGCCTTTGGAACAAAAGTAGCGATTACCTTTAACCGTAAGTTAGGTTCGGGACTTGTGGGTGGTGAAGGATTTATTCTTCAGAAACTGCATGGCAACGGGAAAGCGTTTGTGCATGCTGGAGGAACTGTGATTGAGCGCACGCTTAACAATGAGACACTTCGCGTGGACACAGGTTGTGTGGTTGCGTTTGAGCCACAAGTACATTTTGATGTGCAGGCTTCAGGAGGTTTGCGTTCGATGGTATTTGGTGGTGAAGGTATATTTCTGGCAACCTTGCAAGGTACTGGTAAAGTGTGGCTTCAATCTATGCCGATCCGTAAGCTTGTACAAGCTCTGGCTCCGTATGGCAGAAATAATACTAAAGAATCCGGTTCGTTGCTGGGAGGATTCCTCGAAAGCTAATCACTGCATATATACATACTAAAAATCCACACTTTGAAGTGTGGATTTTTTTGTGCCTGTTATTTTATGATTGAGAATTTTTTCACCACCAAGCGTCCATCAATTCGGGTTGCAAGGAAATATAGGCCTGAAGAATACCGCGAAGTATTTATAGTGTGTGAGAAAGCCTGGTCTATGTTTTCAAAGGAAGCATCGTATACCGGAGTGCCTTCCCTTGTAAGAATTGATAATCCGATATTTTTAGCTTTTAAGCCTTCAATGGATATTGTTACTTCATTTTGAATGGTCGGTATAGGGTATACCGTAACGAATCTGCTCAAATTCTCTTCTACACCAGTGATAACAGATATATCTTTAGTATAGGTGTCCTGGCATCCGTTAACTCCGGTTACGGTGAGCGATGTATGGTATGTATCACTCGCGGCATAAGCATATTCAGGGCTTTGTTCTATACTACTTGATCCATCGTCAAAGTCCCAAAACCAGGCATCGGCATCGGAGCTCTTATCTGTAAATTGGATGGACTCACCTATAACAAAATCACCTGAAGCCATAGTGATGGTGAATAATGCCGTTGGCCGGGGAAGAATGCTCACTACAACTTCACTTGACGTTGATACACAGTTCAGGTTGGCATCTTCATATTTAATCATCACGCTATAGGTACCTGCCTCTTTCACCTTTATTGATTGTGTAATCTCCCCGTTGTTCCATGCATACTCGCTTGCTTCCTCTACAGAAAGTGTAACAGAGTCACCATCGCACAATATAGTCGACCGTGAAGTGAGTATACCCGGTTGCGCCTGTACTACAATGTGCGCGGGTACGCGGAGACTTTCATATGTGTTGGTTGCATTTGATACATAGAGCGTAGTGTCGCTGGTAACAGCGGGTATAATAAGCTGTGAACCAGTTGCTATAGGTTCACCGCCAGTAAAATCTTTATACCATTTATATTTTGTCGCACCAGTCGCCTTTAAGGTTGTGTTGGCTTTATAGCAGGCTTCGATCGTATCGATGGAAGGCAGAGGAGCCTTTAATGTATAATTGTAAACCGAGTCAGCGTATTTAGCGGAGGCAAGAAGATTATCGAAGTTCTCTGCTGCGTGCAGTGCAAAGGCAACAGTTATTTCGTCACCAGCATTAATGTTGAAAGGCCCTGCTGAAACTACCTGGCTAACGTCATTACCTCCTATTTTAACACCTGCCTGACTACGCGTAGCAGATATACTCTTAAACTTTTCAGCGTCTGTGTAGCCATCATAGATACCGAAAGATGAACCCCCTGCTATCGAAGGATCATTGTCGATGGCATAGTAATTTGCTTTCGTTGTCAGGAGTTGGATGCCGGCCTGTGGTAATTCGGTTGATACCTTCGGGTATACATATCCGAGTTTTGTTGGTGCATCCCACAAGGCAGCATCTTGTGTGCCATTCAGACTGATGTCCCAATCAGCGAATAGTCCAAAGTAAAAATCAGTAAGCGCTGCAGCCTGTGTATTCTTAATTTTATACTCAACGATTACGAATCTGTCGTAGGGTTCATTTTGCCATACAAGTGTGCGATATGATACTTTTACTTTCTGTTCTTCCGCTGTTGCTGAATTGGAAAATGCCCCGAATATTTCCGAGAGTGAACGCTCACCCGGTATAATTTCTTCCATTCGCTGCACGCTTACAAAATCCTGATCGAATCCTCCGCTGCCATTTCGTACCGTATTGAGAATTGTTGGTGATGAATTTCCCATGATAACTCCCATTTCATATACTAAAGATTTACCATTGAAGAAGAAGCCACTGCCCATCTGAGAATTTTGTGTGTCCTCATACGCCAGTCTTCCGGAAGATGAAATCGTAGTAGTGATTCTGTTTTCATCAATATCCCGATAGGAAGGGTTTGGCACGAACGTGAAAATCTGATAGTCACGATAAGCACCATCAGAATATGTAATTAGTAATTCTACTTTACTGTTTAGTGCAATGCTTGAGGCAAGCGTTAGTTTAAAAGGTGTAGATATATTATTGATAGTTGCCCCGGAAGCTATAGAGCCCGGGTTGATTTTATTTTCGGTAATAGTAATGCTTGGAGATGTACTCGATATAGAGATCTCCAATCCGGAAGAAGATGTAGCCAGGATATTCTTGAAATCGAAAAGTAAAGAAGCATCCTCACCCGGAGCTGCATCAAGTCCATCTTTATTTAACAGCCGGTAATTCGAGGCACGAATCGATGGCGACTTCAGCGTAAGCGCCTGCAACACATCTAGTCTGCCTTTTCCTAATTGATTAATATAGCCTGGGTTTTGATCGTACAGACTTGCATCGGCCGATACACGCAACTGCTCTGCAAGTTCTAACGAAGTATATTCCGGGTGATTGGCCCAAACCAATGCCGCAGCTCCTGCTACAATCGGAGATGATAAAGACGTTCCTCCAGGTGCTGAATAGTTGTTATCAAAAGATGTAGTATATATACTTACGCCTGGGGCACTGATGTCTACCGTTGGTCCAAAGTTTGTAAAGCTTGCACGATTATCATTCTGATCGGAAGAAGCAACCGATAATACATAATCGTAAGAGGCAGGATATAGCGGCGTGATAACATTGCTGTTACCTGCTGCTGCTATCACAAGACAGCCAAGGTCTAAGGTAACGTGGGTAATGATGTCTTGCGAAATCTGACTTCGTACGTCACCTCCCCATGAGCAATTGATGATGCGGGCTCCATTTTCTGCCGCATACTTTACGCCCAGGTAGAGATCAGAGCTATAATTTCGATCGTTCGTTCTCTGGTTGTCGGCATAGTGCTTTGTGAAAAGTAATTTTGTCTTGAAGCCTATACCGGCCATTCCTATACCGTTATCCACAGCAGCACCAGCGCAACCTCCAACCTGTGTGCCATGTGTAAAGCCTCCACCGTTTTTAAATATAGCAGGGTTGTTATCCCCTCCGTAATTTGGGTTTAATGCATTCAACGTATCAGCACCTGAAAAATCCCAACCGTTAATATCATCGATGAAGCCGTTGTTGTCGTCATCCACTCCGTCTGCGCCATTGGCTTCTGCCTGATTCACGTAAAGTTGACTGGCTATATCCGGATGATCAATGTCAACACCGGAATCAATAATACCAATGACTATATTTTCATCACCTTGTGTTATATCCCAGGCTTCCGTAGCCTTGATCTTGGAGAGGTAGTATTGTGATGTGATCGCAGGGTCGTTGGGAGTATATTGCATGCGCATGGTATATACAGGCTCCGCCAACTCTATATATCCACTGGCATAAAGCGTATTAATATAGTCTTCTACAGGTTGTGAAGGGTCGAAGTATATTTCAAAGTATTGCGCAATATCGATTACAGGTTTAAACGCCTGTGCTCTTGCTTTCGGATTTTTAACGGTACCGCTGGGAGCTAATGAATGTATGCGCTTGGCGCCAAGCAAAGAAGCAGAACGCCCCGTTGCTTTATTGTCCTCCAGAAAGAGTGCTTTATATTCCTTCTTGATCTTAACCATTACTTTGCCTGCCTGGTAATCGTGGGAAGTAATGTTCTTTGGAAGGGTAAACTTTGCGACTGCGCTTTGCTGTGCTTCAACAATATTTGTTACACCAATGACTGCAAGAAGACACGCCAGGATGATTCGCATATTTAATGGAATTAAGAAATCAAAAGTAATGAATATTAAGTCTGCGAAGAGGTGTCAAGTAACCAATGTAATCCGGGAATTTTAGCAGTCTTCGGGATGGTGATTGTCCTGTTTGAATTTTGAAGCAATTTTAGCGTTGTCCTAAATCATTCCCCGCGCTTTCAACTCAAGGTATTTATTGATTGTATTTACGGTTAAGTGCTCAGGTGCAGTGAGCATCGCCTGTATTCCATGTCGTGTGAGTTCTTTTACGATCAGCTTTTTGTCGTAGCTGAATTTTTCGGCTACAGCCTTGTTGTAAATTCCATGTAAATCATGTGTCGGATTATTTAACATAGATTTCATCTCGGTGTTTTCAAAAAAGATTACAACCAGTAAATGCTGTGTGGCTAAATTTTTAAGATAGGGCAACTGGCGATGAAGCCCATAAATCGATTCAAAATTTGTAAACAACAACAGTAAACTTCGTTGATTGATTTTTTTGCGGATCTGATGATGGAGCGCCGAAAAATCTGATTCCCGATAAGCCGTCTTTTGATTATATAAGACTTCCAGGATTTGTGCTACCTGGTTGTTTTGTTTCCTCGCTTGCAACATAACACCAATCTTGTCCTGAAACGTAATCAAGCCAGCCTTATCGGATTTCTTGATGGCTATATTTGATATAACAAGACTTGCATTAATAGCATAGTCAAGCAAGCTCATACCATTGAATGGCATTTGCATCACCCTGCCTTTATCAATGAGACAATATACCTGCTGCGAACGCTCATCCTGAAAATGGTTTACCATCAGGTGTGATCTCCGCGCAGTAGCCTTCCAGTTGATGGTGCGGATATCATCTCCGCTTACATATTCTTTGATCAGTTCAAACTCCTGGTTATGACCAATTCTTCTGATCTTTTTTATACCGGCTTCTATCAGCTTATTGGAGATGGCCATCAATTCATACTTGCGCATTTGTATAAAGGATGGATATACAGGCACGAGCGCATCGGCAGAGAATTTAAATCTGCGCGAAAGAAAACCAACAGGTGTTGTTACAAAAATATTAACTGAGCCGAATGAATACTCACCACGTTTCACGGGCCGTAAATGATAGCGTATTATTTTCTTTTCCCCGGAAGCAATCTTAAGCCTGAAGCTTAAATCACGCCTTTGGAATTGATGTGGAATTTCATCGATGATATTTAAAGAAGCGTGAAATGGATAGAAATTTTCAATATGTATCCTGACTTCATTCTCATCACCGTTGGAGAGTTTCTCAGGAGTATATCTATACCCTTGCACGCCACGCCTCACCCGGAAGAGTAAAACTATATCTGTGAATACAATGGCCAGCAATACCAGGAAAAGTATTTTGGGAATCAGGACAGGTGCGTCTACAATGAAGCAGGTGATAAAAGAAATTACCACTACTCCTATCGCAAGGAACAACCTGTTATTTAAATATAGTGCCCGGATAATCTTCACTACCGTGGAACCTCAATTTTGTCTATGATCTGTTTTACAACTTCATCCGCAGTAACGCCTTCCATTTCCTTGTCAGGAGAAAGAATGATCCGGTGGCGCAATACAGGTAATGCTACAAACTTGATGTCTTCCGGAGTAACAAAGTCGCGACCATTCACGGCAGCGTAAGCTTTTGCACTATTGAGAATCGCTACTGAAGCACGAGGTGAAGCGCCCAGGAAAAGAGCTGGGTTGTTGCGCGTTTCATGGATGATCTGCGCTATATAGTGTATGAGTTTCGCTTCCAGATATACCTGTTGAACAGCGTGACGAAAATTTTTGATCTGTTCAGCTGTAAGCACTGCGTTTACTTCACTTAATGCTTGTGCACCTTTACGCTCATGGTGCCCTGTAATGATGGCAATTTCTTGTTCGAATGCAGGATAGGTTACACTGATCTTGAAAAGAAAGCGATCGAGCTGTGCTTCCGGTAAACGATATGTTCCTTCATGCTCAATTGGATTCTGAGTGGCAACCACCATATAGGGAGGCGCGAACGGATAGGTAGTTCCATCGATCGTTACTTGCCGTTCTTCCATTACTTCAAAGAGCGCTGCCTGTGTTTTTGCCGGGGCACGGTTGATCTCATCGATCAATACTATATTTGAAAATATAGGGCCCGGCTTGAATTCAAATTCCGATTTCTTCATGTTGAAAGAAGAAGTTCCCAGAACATCGGAAGGCATCAAATCTGGTGTGAACTGGATGCGTGAGAATTGAACCGATATGATTCTGGAAAGTAATTTAGCCGTAAGCGTTTTAGCAACACCGGGCACACCTTCAATCAGGACGTGTCCATCCGCAAGTATAGCTGTGATCAAAAGATCTACCATGTGCTCCTGACCTACCACTACTTTCGCAATCTCCGTACGGATCTTGAGTATACTCTCATTCAATGCGCTGAGATCTACCCGGTTTTCAAAAATTTTATCTTCCATATACTTTCAATCTTTTACTAGGTATGCGTTTTATTGAACTTCTCTATTCTGTCATTCAAATCGATAAGCGCCTCCATAGCAATTGAAGGCTGTGATTGAATATTTTTTATAGCCATAACCATCGCCCGCACATCTTCTTCGGACTTACCTGATTTCTTTGCCAGGGATACTATAAAGTTTTCATCAAGCTTGTTTGTGTTGATCCAGTAACGCGTCCTGATCTGATCGAACAGGTAGTTGATTTTCTTTTCAGCGATAGCTTTATGCTCGCCTTGCTGATAGTATAAATTGCCGATGGTTTTTACAAACTCCAGTGTAGTGTTGCCGAGGGGTTTTATCACGGGTATAATGCGTTGCTTGCGCTTGGCCTCAAAGATCATAAAGATGATCAGGGATATAATGGTAATGAAGTATGCCCAGCGTAGAGGTTCATTGGTTAATATAAATCGCAGTGGAGTTGCTGCTTCCATTCGGCCAAGCTGGTAGTACTCTGTCCAGATTACATCCTGCACTGGTAAATATGAAAGAGAGGTTGCTGCAAACCGATGATTTTCTCCTGGCAGTAAGTATGCATTTGTAAAGGCCATGGGTGTACAATTGAGAATGAATTTCCCTTTGCCCCAAGGAACAATGATTGTAACGGGTAATGAGACATCATTCTCTGCTACGGTTTTTATTTTCAGCGAATCAGAATGTATAGTAAAGCTTCTATGAATGTTTTTGCGTGGATATAAGTATACACCGTTATCGGGAAGGAGCGCGTTTGTAAATTGAAGTCTGGATGAGTCGTCCTTTTCATTCAGGAAATGACGATGCTCATCCTCAAAGTAATAATCAATGGTTTCGACGTTTAGTGTATCGGAAAGTGTTCCATAAAAATTATGTGCTGAGATAAAAGCATGACCACCAGCCGCCACGTTTTTTAGCAATGCTTTTGCGTCATCACCGGGAGGACTAAAGTCTGTTGATATACTGATGAAGTTTACAGGACGCTGAATAGTATCGTATAACTCATATATAGTGTAGTTGTTTTGATGGATCTTTTTTTCCGGAAACACATCGTGGATCAACTCGCTCAAAGCATAACCACCAAAAGGAATCTTATGATCACGATGAAATGTGATGCGCCAGTCGAGCTGACGGGGTGCCATGAGGGAGAACGCGAGGTATATAACGATCGCAGCGGCAATGTAGAGTATATATTTCCAGTCCTTCTTCAACGGATGTTGATTTTCCAGTTATTAAAAATATCCGTTACCCGATTGTATAGCTCATCGGTGATAACGAAGTTTCCATACCAGGCGTATTCAAAGTAAAAGTTGAGCTCGTTGAAACCTGTCTTCAGTTCTTTTGAAGTTAGTTCGTTGAGGTAGTCGTGATTCGTTTTACCAGGCTCCCAGGTAATGTGATGTCTATCAGCGAGTAATTTTAACCCATGCAGAAAAAGCAACCGGATGGCCAGACGATATTCTTTGCGGGCAAGCGCTTCCTGGATCAGTTTTTCAAAATCCATCTCATGTATATTCTCTTCGATGATGCTGTGATTGATGGTAACCTTATCGGCACGTCCGTAAAACATCTTTAGTGCATCAATCTTTAACAACCGCATGATAACATAAGTGAGGATCAGTATAATGACAACGCCTACCACTATATTTCCCCAGTTGGTTGAACTGCCTATGGAGAATAACCAACGAAGGGCATTGAATAACCACATCTTGATGCGATCCCATAAACTTATAATCGCGGGACTGTCCTGGCCGTAGTCCATCGCAGGATCTTCGCGCATTTCGTTTAGCTTGCTCTGATCTATAGCACGTACTTCTATAGTCGAGCTATCCCGCTGTGGTGTAATTTCGGTTTGAGCATCCTTTGTTTCATTTTCTGAAAATAAAGAATCGACAATTTCCTGAGGAGGCGTAACAGGCTCCTGCTCCTGACTGAAAGAGGCAGTGGTAATAGAAAGAAAAACGAATACGAAGAGCAGCCTAGTAATGCTCATCACTTTGCGGTTGCGTAGTGCTTTGTCCGAAAGACTCAATGTTGTTGAGAAGTCCCGTTGATTCTTTCAACTCCACCAGGTTATAGTATTGAAACGCCAGTGCTATCAATGGCAAAGCATATAGCAATGTATTACTAACAAAGTATAGCACGAGGAATACGGAATTGACAATTGCCATAACACCGGTAGGTTCTTCATACGCGCCACCTTCCACAGAATGTAGCATGGAAAGGATGAAGCTTATATACCACGGTATGAAGAATAAGAAGGAAACTGTGGACTGAATAAGTATTGTGATTACCCCGATACCAAATGTACTCCACATTTTGTTTTTGATAAGAAATGAAAGGCGGGCCAGTCCATTGAAGAAACCGATTTTTTCATTTTCACGAATGATAAAGATCATCGAGAGGTTTATGCTGAACAAACCGGCCACTGCGTAGAATGCCAGCATACCGAAAATAGCAACAAAAGGACCCGCAGCACTGGATAAACCAATGATAACCCCCAGGGGTATAAACATGATGAGAAACAGAACGAACATCACAACAAAGTATAGTGTCAGTGTGCTGAAGTGCATCCAGAAAGTTTCACGTACCTGTGCCCACACTTCACTCACCTCAATGTTTGTACTTCGCTTGTTGCTATACAGCCGCATATAGCCATAGGTTGTAGCGATTGTTATTACGCCTCCGATCCAGGCAAAGATGAGTATACCGGCCAGTTGCAGCCAGAAAGTAGAGGACGTAAAGTAGCTCTGTATATCTTCTACATTGCCACCCATTCCGCCTTGTGTGGTGGCCATACTCATACTCATAAAGCGATTGAAGATGTCGCTTATAAATATACTGCTGAGAATTACCGGAGGACCGGCAATGAAAAGCATGCTCTTGGCAAAAGGTTTGAAGTTCTGCCTGATAAAATCAAATGTAGCGCTCATCTTCTGACTGAAGTCACGCGCTTTTTGAAATTCAATTGTGTTGATGGTTTCCATGCTTTGCTACGCGATGCGGATATATAACAAAATAATAAATCATAAGAATGGCGGATATACCGATGATGGCCGTTTTAATACTCCAATGCATAAAAGCGTATCGTGTAATATACGACTCTATAAATCCGGCAAGAATAAAGAACGGTAACAATCCAACGATGATCTTTAATCCTCTCAAAGCTCCACGTTTAAATGATTCCAGTCGGGAATACGTTCCTGGAAACAGAATGCCGTTGCCCATTAGAAAACCTGCTGCCCCTGCAATGACGATGGACGAAAGTTCGATCGTTCCATGAAGCATTACCACCGGAGCGCCTTGTGCGAGTTGTCCTTCGGTATAAAAGAACGTTAAGAACGTGCCAACCATCAGTCCATTGTAAAAAAGAAAAAAGCCTGTTAACAACGAAGATATAGCGCCTAACACAAACGTATTGAAAGACACCATGATGTTGTTGAACGTGATACGGAAGAACATGCTGGATTCACTGTCTCCTTCATATATAGCAGTAGGAGTTCCCTTGCGGATATTCTCCAGCGTCATGTTCACATAGCCATCGCCAAGGATGAGGCGCACAAAAGTATCGTCATAAAGGGTTGATACGATGCCCATCGCTCCTGCGATCATGAAGATGATGAAAGAATATAAAAGCTGTTTGCGTGCTTCGAACATCACAAACGGTATTTCAGTTGTCCAAAACGTAATGAAGCGGTTTTTGTCTTCTCGCTTGTTCTTGTAAATCTCCAGGTGAATTTTGGAGGCGAGGTTGTTAAGGTATTGTGTAACTCTGCTATCCGGGTATTGTGTGCGTGCAAAGGAGAGATCATCGGTGATCTGAATGAAAATTTCTGCCAGAGTATCAGGATTGATTTTCTGAGAAGTGGTAAGCGTTCGCTCAAAGTCCTGCCACCGCGTCTGATTCCGTTTTACAAATGCAGCTTCTCTCACAAGGTTAAAGTTAACAGCTCCCCGATCTGTAGTTTGATATATACCTGATCAAGGAGCTGTAAAAATGCACAATATTTTTTATTGCCCCGCTATGGTAATCACCTGATTCCATACACGAAACACATTTCCACTGCAAATTTTTTCAATGTCCGCAGGTGAGTAGCCGCGTTTCAAAAGTACATAGATCAGGTTCGGGTATTGCGATACATCTTTTAATCCCACCGGTAAGCTATCGCCAACACCATCGTAATCCGAGCCAATGCCCACGTGATCAACGCCTGCCAGTTTTACTACATGGTCAATATGATCGGCCACCCGTTCCACATCCGAAAACAATGATTTATGTTCTTTGGCAAACTGATCGATGATCGGCTGCGCAGCTTCATCTGCAGATGTTAATTTTTTCTCCTGGAGAATTTTTTCAAGTGAATCACGAAGCGCATCATTTTGTCGGGCTACAGAGTCCAGAAAAGATGCGCCAAAGTTAATTTGAATTACGCCACCGTTTTTTGCAAGTGCCTTGATCATGTCATCACTCATGTTTCGCTGGAAGCCTGGTGTGAAATACCGGCAGGAAGAATGGGAAGCTATACAAGGAGCCTTAGTGATTTTCATCACATCATAAAATGTACTGTCCGATACGTGGGATATATCTACCATGATGCCGACACGATTCATTTCGGCTACAACTTTTTCCCCGAAAGGGCTAAGGCCATTCCATGTATTCAGAGTGTCGTAAGAAGAATCACAGATCTGGTTATCCTTACCATGCGTCAGAGTAATATAGCGTATACCACGATCGTAGAAATATTTAACATTGGCGAGATCATTCCCTACAGGAGCTCCGTTCTCCATTCCCATCGGCAGAGAAATTTTGCCGGCTTTAGAGTTCGCTATAATTTCATCAGGCGTTCCGGCAAACGCAAACTTGTCAGGGATAGAATCCGCGATAAAGCGAATCATGTTGATTAATGAATCTGCTAACTGTTTCCCGTTATCTTCTTTTAACTGGTACTTGGATGGAATATAAATTGACATGAATGGCGCATCGAGGCCGCCCTTCCGGGCACGTATATAGTCGAAGTCACCTTCTTTTGTTTCAACAGGTATACCCAAGTATTCACGGTCGAGTCTGAAGTTTTTTACTTTGAGACGGAATGGTAAGTCCACGTGACCATCGGTAATAATAAAAGCTTGTGCAAGCGAGTCAGCAACCTTGTGAAGTTGCTCGTCAGACAGGCTGCTATATTCACTTTTTTTACTACAGGCCGCAATAGTTAAAACAATTAATACAGTAAGAGTACATGAACGCATAGGCAAGAATTGATTTGTATATCTTTAGGTCTGAAAAGTTATTGAATTTTAATCCTGATGCAAACAGTAAGTGTACGCACCACGCAAAATGTTTTTATACAATACCCGGTGGCTAGTCTGGGCGATCGGATGTTGGCAATGTTAATTGATTCCGTAATCGTTATAGCCTACATCATATTGGCGTCCTATATCATGAATAAGCTGGATGTGAATTCTCCTGCGGTTGTGATTTCGATGTTGGCTATTCCGTATACACTATATCACCTTCTGTTTGAAATTTTTATGAGCGGTCAAAGTCCGGGAAAGCGTCAGATGAAAATCAAGGTAGTCCGGGTTGATGGCACACCCGCTACGGTTGGTAATTTTCTGATGCGCTGGTTGCTTCGTATCATCGAAGTACAAATTATGCAAGGCATGATCGCGATCATTACCATCGCCATGAACGGTAAAGGGCAACGCCTCGGAGATATAGCGGCAGGTACAACGGTGGTAAAGCTTGTTCCGCAGGAAGCAGTAACGGCCCAGGAAGTTTTTACGTTGGCAGGCGATGATTACGAACCACAATTCCCTTCGGTAGTAATGCTATCGGATCGTGATGTTGAATTGATACAGCAAGCGCTGGAAGTATATCGCAAGCATGACAACCTGCGACCGGTGATGTTGCTAACCGAGAAAGTAAAAACAAAACTCGGGATACAAACGGATATGACATTCGAAAAATTTCTCACGACTGTGTTGAAAGACTATAGTAAATTAACTTCCGGAAAGTGAGCGAAGAACAACTTACCAGCTATACCCGGTCGCAGCTTGCTTTGCGCAATGGCCAGGATAAACCTGAAATATGGGTGGCATACCTTGGGCGTATCTATGATGTTACCAAGTCAAGATTATGGCGTGATGGTAAACATTATGAACATTGGGCAGGACAAGATCTTACAGATGAATTGAAAGATGCACCTCACACAGAGAAGGTTTTCGATAAATTTACGGTAATCGGAAGGCTCGTGAATTAAAAGAATTGAAAAATTACTCCGACACACGGACACACTTTCCGAAGTTGTTTTAAGTTGTTGTTTACTATCTTAGTTTTGCCGCCATTGAAATTGTAATAACCGTTTAGAAACAGTTAAATTCGCGAATAACAAGCGGCACACAAGATGATTCTTATTGCAGACAGCGGAGGTTCCAAAACAGATTGGAGACTCATTCAGAAAGATGGAACAATTGGCCAAGCCAGTGCTCCGGGATTTAATCCATACTATCAGCCTATTGAAGATTTAAAAAAGAACGTTCAGGAAATTCTGTTGCCGCAGATTCATGATCAGGTAAACAAGATATTCTTCTATGGTGCCGGTGTATCTTCTGTTAAAAATCAATTGACTATAAAAAGTGCTTTCCTTGAATTTTTCCCGGAGGCACAAATAGAGATCGGGTGGGATCTGTTGGCAGCTGCCCGCGCGTTGTGCGGTCATGAACCAGGTATAGCATGTATCATGGGTACAGGTTCTAATTCATGTTTGTATGACGGAAAGAAAATTACAGACAACGTAGCGAACCTCGGTTGGATTCTTGCCGATGAAGGATCGGGTGCTAACATTGGTAAGAAATTTTTAGTAGACTATCTCCGCGATAAAATGCCGGAGTCTGTTGCCAAGCAATTCAAAGAACGCTTTCCACTTTCACGTGAAGAGTTTCTTGAAAAGATATACCAGCAGGAACGGCCGAGTGCTTTCCTGGCAAGCTTTACCCGTTTTATCTTTCAACATTTGAAAGATCCATATTGCTATAATCTGATCTATAGCAGCTTCGAAGAGTTCTATGAGAATAACGTTATGAAGTATGATAACTATCAGAACCTGAAAGTACATTTCACAGGTTCTATAGCATTTTACTTTAGCGATGTTTTGCGTCAGGTTGCCAATGATAAAGGCATCACTGTAAAAAATATTCTGGAAGGTCCTATAGCTGGCCTTACCCTCTATCATCAGAAAGATTCAAACTAAGTGGCTACAACGGAATCATCTTCATATTACGACCATCTCGAAAAGATGAGCGTGCAGGAACTGTTGATCAGCATCAATAAAGAAGATAAGAGTGTTCCGCTCGCAGTAGAAAAAGTAATTCCGCAGATCGAAGCCCTGGTAAATATCATTGTTGAAAAGATGCAAGGTGGTGGCCGATTGTTTTATATCGGTGCCGGTACGAGTGGAAGACTTGGTGTTGTAGATGCTTCTGAGATTCCGCCAACCTATGGATTGCCACAAGGTAGGGTAATTGGTTTAATTGCCGGTGGCGATAAAGCTATACGGAAAGCTGTAGAATATGCGGAAGACGATGCAGTGCAAGCCTGGAAAGATCTGGAAGAACACTTGATCAACCAACAAGATGTATTGGTAGGTATAGCAGCATCAGGAAGAACACCTTATGTTATAGGAGGTTTGAAAGATGCACGTGCCAACGGTGTGGTTACTGCTTGTATAGTATGTAATAAGGATACCGAAATTGCCAGGCAATCCGATTATCCTATAGAGGTAGTTGTAGGACCTGAATTTGTTACCGGGAGTACACGCATGAAATCCGGTACTGCACAAAAGCTTGTGTTGAACATGGTGTCCACTGCCGTGATGATCAAGCTTGGGCATGTAAAGGGAAATAAAATGGTTGACATGCAGCTTACCAATAATAAGCTGGTAGACCGTGGAACCCGTATGATCATGGATGAACTTAAAATTGCTGAAGCCGAGGCTGCGCAATTATTGAAACAACATGGCTCCGTTCGCAAAGCCGTTGAAGCGTTTCGTAAATAATAATCTGCTTTATTTTTCTATTGGGTACGGTACAGTTTTTTCAGAAAAGAAAAAGCTGCTCTTGACTTATATAGACCTTGATGAACTTGGTTTGATACTATAGCAGTTGAACTAAATTTTTAAACTGTGCACGAAATAGAACCATACTATAACTGGCAAAAGTATTATGATTCGGCCGCAGACGACCGCTCGCCTTTCTACGGCAAAGAGTATAATCACGATGTTTATTCTGAAACGATCTACGGATACTATATAGATCCGGCCTGGGACAATTTTGGATCGGAGACTCTATATCTGAAAATCCTGTATGTCGATTACGATATGGGATATACTATAATTGAACTCATTGGTGAATGGAATGATACCCTTAACAATGACATCATGACGTTGAAGAGAAATGTGTTGGAACTTATGATAACGGAAGGGATCAATAAATTCATTCTTATGGGTGAAAACATCATGAACTTCCATGGCTCCGATGATAGTTATTATGAAGAGTGGTTTGAAGAAGTGGAAGACGGATGGATTGCTGCTGTTAACTTTCCTGAATTTGTGCAACGTGAGCTTCAAAAATATCACCTTGATCAGTATATAAATATGGGAGGAACGCTGCAGGTAGATAACTGGCGTACTTTAAAGCCTTCTGTATTTTATGAATTAGTGAGTCAGCTTGTTCAAAGAAGACTGAACTGAACATCGCTTACCTGCGCCTCTGCAGGAACGAGGTAATCACGCTTCGAATTGAGTTCACGGCATAATACACGTGTTCTTCTAAGCTTGCCTTTTCTAAAATATCGCCCCTGAAGTTTAAAAATGCTCCCTTCGGGGATCTCCGAAAGCACCGCGAACTGATGCGCATTCTTATCAAATTTGCGGAAAGCCTGGGTCAGTGTAGCATCCGCGAATGAACTTGCCTTTGGATTTACCATATGCCTGCGCAGCTCATGTAATATTTCCTCAGGAAAAACACTTTCCCAGAGTAAAGGAAGCATCAAATCTGTGAAAGTTGTCTTCCATTGCTCGCCATGAGGGTCTACACGAGCCCCATATTGGAGATATACCTTAAGATGAGCAACTTCATGGATATAGGTTGTGAGGAACAAGTACGGATTGAGATCGTGATTAAGTGTAATACGCGGATGGCTCTTCGTCCTTTTACTGGTGAAGTCACCAACCTTCGTCTGCCTGCTTTTGGTAAGTTTCAGGTCAAACGGACTTGCCTTCCATAAGTCGAAGCAATAGCCAACGGCCGGGGTAGGGATATGCGCCTGGAGTATATCGAGAACCTTTTCAGACTTCATATAAAAACAAAAAAGGCTTTAGTATATCTAAAGCCTTCCTAAGAATCAAATCTTTTCAGATTGACTAGTGAGCAGCTGTTGTATCAGTTGCAGTAGTATCTGCAGCAGTTGTGTCAGCTTCTACAGGAGCTGGTGTTTCAACAGTAGTAGTATCTACAGTTTCAGCAGCAGGTTCTGCTTTCTTGCCACAAGCAACGAAAGTCAAAGCGAAGCCACAAACAGCTAACAATGCGATAGTTTTTTTCATAGTTTACAGGTTTTAAAAAATTTACCGCAAATATAGTACGATTATATCACAGGAAATCAAACGGGTAATAAAATTCTTTTTAAAATCTATTTTTTGCGGAAGATCAACCGTACTGGCACCCCTTCAAAGTCAAAGTGTTCGCGAATTTTATTTTCCAGGAAGCGCTGATAGGACTCTGAAATATACTGTGGCAGATTACTAAAGAATGCAAACGATGGAAACCGCGCATTTACCTGTGTTATATACTTTATATTGATCAATTTTCCTTTTATAGATGGCGGTGGATAGTGCTCTATTTCCTTTAAAAGTATATCGTTAAGCTTCGATGTCGGTATCTTTTTATCCTTGTTATCGAATACTTCTACAGCTTTTTCCATTACCTGAAAAATACGCTGCTTGTTCAATACTGATACGAACATAATGGGGATATAATCAATCGGAGCCAATTTCTCTTGTATATCCTTCTTAAACTTATCGGAGGTTTTGGAGTCCTTTTCAATCAGATCCCATTTGTTCACCATGATCACCATACCCTTGCCCTGACGTTGGGCGAGACTGATCAGGTTAACATCCTGTGACTCCATTCCACGCTCGGCATCAATCACCACTATACATACATCACATTCTTCAAGTGCGCGTAACGAACGTAGTACAGAATAGAATTCGATATCATCTTTTACTTTGCCCTTCTTACGAACTCCGGCAGTATCTATAAGTATAAAGTTCTTGCCATACATTTTATAGTATGAGTGTATAGCATCTCGTGTTGTACCAGCTTCATCCGTTACGATGCTGCGATCTGTTCCAAGTAATGCATTGAGTAAAGATGACTTCCCTACATTGGGTCTTCCAACGATGGCTATACGCGGAATGCCTGCATCCGGATCTTCAACACCTTCAGATGGAAAGAGCTTAATCAAATCATCGAGAAGCTCACCTGTGCCGCTGCCGTTCTCGGCAGATATAGGGTATATTTCGCCTTCAAGACCGAGCTCATAAAACTCATTCGCGAGCATTGTCTTATCAGGTGTATCTGCCTTGTTGGCGGCTACAAAGATTGGCTTCTTCGAAGTTCTTAAAACATTTGCGAAGTCTTTATCAAAGCCGGTAAGTCCATCGCGACAATCCACCATAAAAATTACAGCAGATGCTTCATCGATAGCAAGCTTAACTTGTTTGCGTATCTCCGATTCAAATTTATCTTCAGAGCCGGTTGCATAACCACCGGTATCAATTACGGTAAAATAACTTCCGCACCACTCTGCATATCCATAGTGACGGTCGCGTGTAACGCCCGGTTCATTATCCATAATAGCCTGACGTTTTTCTATCAGACGATTAAAAAAAGTTGACTTCCCAACATTAGGTCTTCCTACTATTGCTACAATGTTTGCCATTTCGATTTACGATTGTCGATTTTTAGATTTACAATTTATCCTCACGTATAGTTTAAACCTGTACGCTTATTCGAGGTATCCGAATTGTCTGAGTTTGAATTTTTCTTTTCTCCAGTTATCAGCCACTTTCACGTGCGTTTCAAGAAATACTTTTTTAGCAAAGAAGGATTCCATATCCTTTCGTGCCTCCATCCCAACTTTCTTTAAAGAGCTTCCTGCTTTACCAATCACAATTCCTTTTTGTGAATTGCGCTCAACATAGATCACAGCACTGATCCGTATGATATCGGGTTCTTCTTTAAATGAGTTGATCGAAACCTCTGTACTATAAGGTATCTCCTGCTCGTAATTCAGAAATATTTTTTCACGTATAATTTCAGATGCAAAAAAACGCTCGGTCCTGTCCGTGTATTCATCCTGCGGGAAAAAAGGAGGATGCTGCGGCATGAGCGATAAGAGCTTAGGAAGAAGTGTATCCACCTGTTCCCCTGTTTTTGCAGACACCGTTACAATTTCACGAATATTGGAAATAGCGTTTTTCCAGTAAGCGATTTTGTCATTTACCTGCGTTCCTTTCGCTAAATCAATTTTATTGATCACTAAAAGAATAGGTGTTCCTAATTTTTTGAAGCGTTCGAACAGTTCTTCTTCATAGGTGTCTTCCAATGAAACAACGAGTAGAATTGCGTCCGCATCTTCCAATGATACTTTTACATAACTCATCATGGCGTCATGCAAAGAATACTTTGGTTCGAGAATCCCGGGAGTGTCAGAATAAACTATCTGAAAATCTTCGCCATTCAAAATTCCCATGATGCGATGGCGCGTAGTTTGTGCTTTAGCGGAAATGATAGAGAGGTTTTCTCCCATGAGCTTATTCATCAGAGATGACTTGCCTACATTGGGTTTACCAACAATACTTACAAAACCAGCTTTAAAAGATGATGATACCATAAATGATTTTACAAAGGTAACTTGTTTTTTAAATGTGAGCGGCCTACTTTTGCAAACGATTTGAGGAAAGACAACAAATAATCAAATCGCACCACATCGCGGGGTGGAGCAGTTGGTAGCTCGTTGGGCTCATAACCCAAAGGTCACAAGTTCGAGTCTTGTCCCCGCTACACAAACTAAAAAGCCTGAAGTCGTAAAGATTTCAGGCTTTTTTCGTTAGAAGTTATATCTATCTGTTGATTACTTCTTTGAATTTCGTGAGTTCTAACATTCTAAATTGACTCACATACTAGACAGATTACCTGGGCGCTGTTCTTTTAAGGTGATTGAAATAATTCGATTCGATCATTTCTTTTTCTCTACACTTCACATCGCGATATCAAAATCTACAGCATTCAAAGCACTCATTACTTTGTCATCTATTAAGAGAGAGCTTCTATCAACCTAATTTATTAAAAACTTAGATAATCAAGTTGCTTTCATGGAGCGAAGTAAATGCAATGAAAAAAAGGACGCTTAAGAATACAGCTTGTACAAATTGCAGAGCGGCTGTGAAAGACTCGTGAAGTATATTCTGTTTTGATGAAGGACTCTTTTATAAAACGTCTAGCGGTTAAAGTAGATCTATCACAGGTAACCATTGGATGTCTTAAATAATTTCAAAAAACTTTAATGTTATTTTTTAGATGGTATATTATGATATCGGATTTCATAATGTATAATATACCTTAATTGATGGGCCTCACAAGTACAGTATAGTGTGATGACACTTGCCGTTAGATAGATATGACGTGATCTAGTACTGAAATCTCTTACCCTATAACAGGTACGCGTAATGCAGGTATATCATTAAATGGATTTAGCGCTGTTATTCATCGAATGCGAATCTATGCATGTAATATTTCTGCCGCCATGTCAGAAGTCAAATATAGTCGTTGTTAAATGCGCACTATTTATTTGATATTGCCCACCTGAAGCAATTAAGTCTGTTTTGTAGCCTTACTATATATGTGTACGAAGTAAATCTTTGTTAGCATGAACATCTTGCCTAATAGAAAAATCAAATGACAAAGTCTCGTAACTGCAATATGGAAATGTGAACTATATATTGAAATAAGGCCAACAGAAGGATTCTGAAATAAGTGGGTTGCATGTTCCTTATGGGAGAGCGATTAAACTGACTTCCTTTATCGAAGTGCTCCTGGGTGATTGAGGGTATAGTATACTTAATATATAAAAGCATAGCATTTGATCTATAGAACAGGAGAGATTGCCTTAAAGATCGATGCCTTCTTCCCTTTCTATAAAATTCACTTCGGTATATCTGAAGTTGTGTAAGTAAAAATACGGAAATGACTTTGAGTAATTAAACTAACCACTATTCTATAATAGTCCTGAATAAGGTATTTATGAATACCTGGTAACCTTGCTTTATAAAATCGAGGCACAGAAACCTCATATACAATGAAAAAAACAATACTTGTTGTTGAAGACTTCACGAGCATCAGAAATTTTTTATGCGATACACTGGAACGAGCAGGCTATGCGACGATTGCAGCATCGAACGGCGATGAAGCATTCGGGGTACTCAGCAATGAGACAATTTCAGTTGACTTGGTTCTCTCTGATTATAATATGCCGGAATGTACTGGTCTTGAACTTTTGAACAAAATAAAAGGGCATACACCAATCTCAAAAATTCCCGTAATTTTTTTAACAACAGAGCGTGATCCTGAGAAAATGCGTGAAGCTCAAAAAGCCGGTCTTGCAGCCTGGGTAAAGAAACCTTATAAAGCAGATACTTTTTTTGCGTTGATTGAAAACGCCATTGTAAATGGACGATAATCAAAGGCGGTTTATAGAAGATACGCTTGATCTGTTGAATGAGCTTGACGAAGGACTTTTGCAACTTGAGTCTAATCCTTTGGCCATTGCACCTCTCGAACAAGTATTCAGAACCATGCATACTATCAAAGGCGCCGCCAGTATGTTTGGTTTTGAAAACATAAGTCAGCTTGCTCACTTGTTGGAGACGTTATTCGATAAAGTAAGACAAGGCCATTTACAGGTATCCGATAATTTGATAAGCCTTACGCTTCAGGCCTTTGATAGAGTTCGTGATTTGCTTGGAAAGAAGAACAAAGGCGACACAACGCAATCTGATAATCTTGACATACATCTTGCACTGGCCTCTCAGTTTTTGAAAGAGGTTGAAGATGCAGCTGCTACTATAACAGGTCTACCCGCAAGCTATAATAAAAATGCGCAGGCCACTTATCTTTTACAGGTAAAACCTACGATAGAGGTTTCCGAAGAAGAGAATCATCCGCTTATTTTCATTGTAAAAGATCTTGAAGCGTTAGGCACCATTAAAACATGTCAGTATAAAAATGACGCAGGGTATATCACCCACTGGAGCGTTGTTATAGCAACACTGATTCCACGAAATGAAATTGAAAGCTACTTTATATTCGTTGAGCACGAATGTGAAATCGTGCTTGAGCAACTGGCGGAAGGAAATCTACTGCAGGAAGCTGAATTCAAAAGGGCAGTGGATGATTATCATCGTAGTGATGCACAAAGTTCACAAGAGTTAAAAGAACTTGCATCCCGACTCTTGGAGAAAAACCCTTCTGCACGAAGTCAAAATATAGTCGCGGAGGAAGGCGACATTCAAAAAAAAGGTAACGTGCAGGGCGATGCCGTTATTAAAGTGAGTAAACATAAAATTGATGATCTTATTAACTGGATAAGTGAACTGATCATTTTACAGGCACAGCTTCTAAATATAGCACAGCGTGATCGCATTGCTGCGTTAGATGAAATTACAGAGCGCATGGAAACGGTGACCAACCATCTGCGCGATACATCTCTGGAAATAGGCCTTGTACCTATAGAAGCACTCGTAACAAAATTCAAACGTCTCGTTCGCGACCTTTCAAAACAGCAAGGAAAAAAAATCAATTTTTTATCCAAAGGAACTGAAACGGAAATGGATAAAGATGTGATCGAAATGATGACAGCCCCCATCATGCATCTTATTCGCAATGCTATAGATCATGGCGTAGAAACTCCGGAAGAAAGAAGTCTTGCAGGTAAACCGGAATATGGAACGATAAAATTAAAAGCTTATCGATCCAACACTTTTATCAATCTGGTTGTAAGTGATGATGGTAAAGGTATAGATACCCGTAAGGTATTACAGAAAGCCATTGAGCAAGGTGTGATCAAGCCTGATGATGAACCGACAGAACAGGAAATTTTCAACCTGATTTTTTGCTCAAGTTTATCGACAGCTCAGGTTATATCAGATGTATCGGGTCGGGGTGTAGGGATGGACGTAGTGAACCAGCGAATAACCGAACTTCGCGGAAGCATTTTAATATCAAGCACTGAAGGCAAAGGCACATCTTTCCATATTAAGCTTCCACTGTCACGCTCTATTATTGATGGGCTACTCGTTTTAGTAGATACGACTCATTATGTAATACCGCTCAATGTTATAGAACGTATCGATCGTATACCCTATACTTCTTTGCATCGTGAAGATCATGTATGTACAGATATACTCGTGAATGAAGAATTGCTGCCGGTGTTTTCTCTCCGCAAAAAATTTTATAGTGCCGCTATTCCTCCTAAAACAGCAGACATTATCTCGGTTGGATTTAACGGTACAAGGAAAGGTATAGCTGTGGATGCTATCAAAGGTAAAATACAAGCCGTGTTAAAACCGCTAGGCGAATACTATCAGCACATCGATTTTATTTCGGGCAGTACAATTCTTGGTGATGGAACCATGGCATTAGTGTTAGACCCACAACGACTTTTTAAGTAATCAATTTTGAATTTAAGTATATATGTTGAATGCATTTGTGAATGACGCTTACCTCACATTTCTTTTAGGAAATGAAAAGTTTGCTGTACATGTGAATAATGTACAAGAAGTAGTGGAGCTAAACGAAATTACTAAAGTTCCGAACACACCGGATTACATGCTCGGTATTATAAACTTGCGGGGCAGAGTGTTGCCTTTGCTGGATACACGCCTGAAACTTGGATTGCCTGCTGCTCAACGAACAAGCAAGAACAGAATACTGATTCTGGAGATAACAGATGGTGACGAGAAAATGATGCAGGTCGGTGCTATCGTGGATGTTGCCAGAGAGGTTGTTGAGATCAATGTTCAGCAAATACAAAAGACAGCAGACATGGATAACTATAAACACTCAACACCGGTTACAGGCATAGTTAACAATCAAGGAGATATTACCATGATCATTGATATAAACAAGGTGTTTATATCAACTGATATAAGTGGAATGGCAGATATTATTAGAGGATAAAAAAAATATATATTATGTTAAACAAAATGACAATTCGTAATAAGTTAATAATAGCATTTGCCATATTGATTATGCTGATGGGAGGTATATTCGCTATATCTTACTTTAATCTGGGCGCTTTAAATGACAGGTTAAATGAAATCGTTGACCGCAGAGTAGTTCAGCAACAAACTATTACTCAAGTTCGATACCTTACCGGAGCTGTTGTTTTGAGTCAAAAAAATATCATTAATGAAGTAGATGATCAAAAAATGAATGAGATGTCACGGGAGATTGAAAATCTTTTAGAAGCATCACATAATGAACTTGAAAAACTTAAATCTCTAAGTTCAGGTGAGTTGTTGTCTATGGCTCAACAAATAGAGTCAAAACTGAAAGATTTAGAGAAGGTGAATGGTGACATTGTAAGATTGACCATGCAAAATACTGAATCAATAGCTTCAGATCGTTCTTTCAATGAAGCATATTCAGAATTCCTAAAAGCAAAAACTACATTAGAAGAATTGATCAATTACCTGGTAGCGTCCGGTACCAAAGATCAGATCAATGAAGCTTCTCAAATTAAGGAGACGCTGGTTCTGCTTTATGCTCAAGAAAAAAACTTGTTACTTTTCTCTAATGATACTCAACAGGCAAAAGCACTCATGGAAGCGAGTGAACTCGAAAATCAACTAGATCTTATTCTTACCAGGCTCAACCGCTCGACTACAGGCGAAGCTAGATTACTACTTGATAAATACTCCAATCAATTTGCAGTTTTTTATACAAATCATAAGGAGATTATGAAGCTTGCTTTGGAAAAGACTAACTCTAAAGCAAACTATCTTTCTAAAAACCAGGCAGAGAAAGTTAGCAAAGACTTAGCAGCTATAATCGAAGTTTATTTTAACATCGTAAACAAGCAATTAGAAGCAGATCGGTTTGAGACTGATGATATGTATGACAATGCAACCAATCAGATGATTTTCATTGTTATACTATCTTTTATTTCGAGTGTTTTGATGGCAATGTGGTTGCTGAGAGGAATTACCGGATCATTGAATATTGCAACTGAAGCTGTACGAAAATTATCAGCGGGTGATTTTTCCGTTGATGTTAAAATTAATGTACAGGATGAAATAGGGCTCATGTTGAAAGAGCTACAATTTATGATAGAGAAACTTCGGAACTCGGTGGATGTTGCAAAGCGAGTTTCTAAAGGTGACCTGATGATTGATTTTAGTGCTCAAAAAAGTCATGGTGGTGAATTGGACGAAGCACTCGAACAAATGGTAAACAACCTGCGAGATATAGCGATCACTATATATAACGGGGCCGATAATGTAACTGCGGCCAGTCAACAAGTAGCGTCAGCATCTCAACAGATGTCACAAGGGGCACAAGAGCAGGCGAGTGCCGCTGAAGAAGTATCTTCTTCGATGGAGCAAATGGCTGCTAACATCCTTCAAAATACCGATAACTCACGCGAGACAGAGAAGATTGCAAACAAAGCTTTGAAAGATATTCAGGCAGGAAGTCAATCTGTATCACATGCTGTAGAGGCTATCACAACCATAGCAGATAAAATTATAATTATCGAAGAGATAGCTTCTAAAACAGATCTGCTTGCACTGAATGCAGCGGTTGAAGCTGCACGTGCCGGAGAGCATGGTAAGGGCTTTGCTGTAGTGGCAGCCGAAGTGCGTAAGCTCGCCGAGCGGAGTCAGCGTGCCGCTGCGGAGATCAATGAGATTTCAGCACAAACCGTTAGACAAGCAAAAGAATCGAAAGAACTATTGAGCAATACCTTGCCGGATATAAATAAAACGGCTGAGCTTGTTCAGGAAATTGCTGCTTCAAGTCTTGAACAAAATCAAGGTGCCAGCCAGGTAAATAAGGCTATTCAACAGTTGTCACAAGTTACACAGGGAAATGCATCAGCGGCAGAGGAGATGTCTTCAAATGCAGAAGAGCTCAACACACAAGCAGAAGAATTAAAGGCAGCAATCAGCTACTTTAAAATTGATAACAGAACCAGCACACGATCAACCGGAAAGGTTGCGAAAGACAAACAGAAATACTCTGATAAAGATGTTCAGCATGCCTTCTCTGGTAATCATAAGGGATTCGACCTTAAACTGGATAACGGTCCATCAGATAGTGAGTTCACAGAATTTTAAAATGTAGAGTTCAGACCCTGCAGTTATAGTATATGCAGGATCTGAATTTTATAGAGCCCTTAGCTTGCAGTAATATACCCGGGCGCGCTAAGTCAATACAAGCACTAAATATATATCAAGCGACCGATGGAAACTTCAGATCCTATTTCAATCCTTCGCATGGACGATGAGAGCTTTGAAAGGCTTAGTCAATACGTTACAACCGTCTACGGTATCAAATTGCCTCCCGCGAAACGGTCCATGTTGGAAAGTCGTCTGAATAAAAAAGTTAAATCGTTAGGCCTGAGTACATATAGGGAATTACTGGATCTTGTTTTTAGTAAGGAAGGAAAACATAGTGAGCTATTGAATGTAATTGATCTCATTACAACCAATAAAACTGATTTTCTGCGCGAGCCCCTGCACTTTAAGTTTTTATCGGATTCATTTTTACCGGAATACTTTCGCACATACGGATCGCGAACGCTTAAAGTATGGTCGGCAGCTTGTTCCACAGGTGAAGAGCCTTATACCATTATGATGGTCTTGGAGGAGTTCAAGAAGACCAATCCGTTTTTTAACTATTCCGTTATGGCCAGTGATATATCACTGCGAGTAATTCAGTCAGCACATCACGGTATATATACACTCGATAAAATCAATTCGATTCCACCGGAATGGAAACGCGATTATTTTCTTAGAAGTAAAGATCGTTCAAGTAATCTGGTTCGTATTAAACCTGCTTTGAGAAACAAAATTACATATCAACGCATTAACCTTATGGATCAGAGTTATAGCGCAGCAGAGCAAGATATAATTTTCTGCAGAAACGTTCTGATATATTTTGATAAAGTGGTGCAGGAGAAGGTAATCCGGAAACTCGCATCCAGCTTAAGACCGGGTGGTATTTTGTTTCTGGGTCATAGTGAATCGATCATGAATATGAATGTTCCGCTAAAGCAAATCAACCCAACTGTATATCAGGTTCCTTATGGCATCGCTTAAGCGTTACTTTATAACCAATGGGCAATTTCTGATTACCACGGCACAAACTGAAATATATACTGTGCTGGGTTCTTGTGTTTCAGTTTGCCTGTGGGATAAACAATGCCAAATGGCAGGAATGAATCACTACTTGTTACCAGGCTCAAAAGACAGTCCGAAAGGAGATGCTGATCTTGGTTATTCTTCCATTGCAATGTTAATCCGATCGATGCTCAATCGAGGTGCACATGTTGAGGATATTGAAGCGAAAGTATTTGGAGGATGTAACTCGTGGTCAAATGATCATCCGTTGTTTTCGGTTGGCAAGCGGAATGTAGAGGTAGCCAACACCTTGCTTCAACAAAACGGTATACAGATAATCGCACAACACACAGGAGGTAGTTATGGACGAAAAATTATTTTCAATACAGCTACCAGTAAAGTCAAGATGTTTATGTTATCACGATCTGCTGCCGAAGTTAACGAGGCAATTCGTAGAGGGTTTAGTTGTTGAGCGCTGCTCTTAAAAGTAAAAAGGGAAGGCTGTTTAACCTCCCCTTTTTCTTGGGCTAAGAAATGCGAATCAAAACAACGGAATATCAATATTTCATTTATTCATTGTCAATACACTAAACCGTGGCATCCAACGATGTTGCAAATATAACCATAGTACGTTATGTTACTAATAATTCTCATGCCTTTGTGTTGGTCGGTAAGATTGCCATATCATGCAACACAGATTCGTGTATAAAGAACGTTTTACATTGATCGTAAATATTACGTTGTTGTTTCAGTGAAGATTCCCTTCCTCCAAGCTTAATGCAGAGTAAGCATCGAAGTTTAAAAGCATTCTTTCGTTTCTGAATTCTAATAGTACATGTAACGCACTTAGACAACCGGCACAAACACGTTGGAGACCAACTTAGATTGCTTCGTAATTTATATTCACGGCTAAAGAAGATACCCTTACAGATATAGGGTAAAAAGATCCGGTTCATCTCCCAATATGAGATATATGTGATTAAGTTGAGATAATATTTTTTGATATATACTCTCTATCGTCTTTAAAAACGATTTTTTGAGCAGAGGTATAGGGTTTGATTTATCACTCCTGGAGAAGTTGACAGGAGGGCAAACCATATGATCTACAAAAGGGAAACTGAAATTTCTATCGATGTTCTTTGGGGCTACCGCGAATTTAAACGTGATGAAACCCCGGCACCACATGTACCTTTTATACAACGGCATGGTGTTGATGAAGTAACAGCCTATGTGCAGAAGCATGGCCTTACTCCTTTAGAGTTAACGGTTATAAAAAATACCGCCTTGCTCACCGATGGCAATCATCGCCTTGTTGCTGCCAAACGCTTAGGCTATACTTCGGTTCCGGTAGAAGTAATTATGCACTTCGGAAGCGGTGTTGATATGTTTTACGAACACACACTGAACAGATTCAAATTTATCGACCCTGCGCTGGAGTCTCATTTGAAGAGTATATTTTTCTGTTGAAAATCAAAACTTTCGTATCGCCTTTATAACAGTCAGAGGTGCTACCCTCAAGCTCGGAGAAAAAATTTTTCTATTTAATCTTAAAAATAGAAACATATTGGACATGTTTGCAGTATAAGTACTGTAGAACATATTCTCATGAAAGGATTTATTGGTGAATTTGAGGAACTGGTACTGCTTACGATAGCTAGTCTTGCTGAAGATGCCTATGGTGTAGCCATTAAGGAATCCATTGAGAAAAGAGCGGATCGAAGCATTAGTATAGGAGCACTTCATTCTACTATTACACGCCTGGAGGAAAAAGGATATCTAAAATCCTGGCTTGGAGAGCCTACACAAGAACGGGGTGGAAGACGCAAGCGGTATTTTGAAGTAACACATCAGGGCAAGATTGAACTTCATAATATGAAAGCATTACGTGATGAACTGTGGAAGTTATCAAAGGCAACACTGTCGTTGGCAAAATGAAGCACTCCATAAAACCACCGCGATTGGCAGATCGGATCTTTACCTGGTACTGCGACACAACAATGGAAGATCTTCATGGCGATCTTGAAGAACTGTTCTATCATGATTTAGAGTATATGTCTGTAAGACGTGCGAAACTAAAATACTGGCAGCGTGTAGCCTCGCTGTTGTTTTCGTATGCAGTAAAAAAACGAAAGCAAAAAGCTGCACATCATCATTACGCATTCACTTCTTTCCATCCCGCTATGCTGAAAAACTATTTTCTCATTGGTATACGAAGCCTGTCGAAGCATCGGTTCTTTACCATTGTAAATGTACTTGGCCTGGCCGTAGGCATGTCGATAAGTCTGTTGCTGATAGCGTTCATGTCCTTTCTCTGGCGATACGATACATTTCACGTTAACAAAGACAGGATGTATCGCGTCATTTCCGTTGTAACGGATAAACAGCGCACCGATCCACTTGCCACTGCTCCTGTTGCCGTTGCTCAGAAATTAGGAGAAGAATATACAGGTATAGAGGAGGTGATACGGATAAATTCAACCCTTACAGCAGAGGCGTCCTATAAGGATAAAGAAATACCCCTGGAGGGATACTATGTAGATAGTAACTTTCTGCAGGTATTTACATTTCCGCTTCTGAAGGGAAATATAGCAACGGTACTTTCCAAACCGAACAGCATAATATTAACGGAAGCAGCAGCATCTAAAATGTTTAATACTGAAGACCCTATCGGAAAAGTAATTACAATGGGCGAACAGGATTTCGAAATCACGGGCATTCTGAAGAACATTCCGAAGAATTCTCACATGCAGTTTGAAGTGCTCGCCTCATATCAGACCTTGCTTCAATCTACAAAATTCAACTCTGCACAAAGCACTGATTCCTGGGTGGACTTCAGGAAGTCCTATATATACCTGCTTCTTCCTGCGTACCATAATACAGATGCTATAGAGGCATATCTGAACAAAGTTTCTGCACCGATATACGCGAAAGAGAAAAATTTAAGCGCCACATTTGAGCTGCAAGCCTTGAATGATATAGCGCCCGGACGCGATCTCCGTTACTCCATCGGACCTGCGTGGGACTATGCTTCGCTAAGTATCTTTATTTTTCTTACAATCCTGATATTGTTACCAGCTTGTTTCAATTATGCTAACATTTCAATATCGCGTGCGCTGAAGCGTATGAAGGAAATAGGTCTGCGTAAAGTTATGGGCGGACAACGCGATCAGATCTTTTTACAATTTATCATGGAGACTGTAATCATTACGATGATTGCACTGGTCTTTGCATACTATATATTTACATTGGTGCGATCAGAATTTTTATCAATGCTGGCGGATCGTGTTGGTATGGATCTCTCCACAGATTTTTATACCATCGCTTATTTTATACTCTTTGCTCTTTTCGTGGGACTGGTTGCAGGTATTATTCCTGCACTTTATTTCGCAAGACTTACACCTATACAGGCGTTGAAAACAAAACCTGTTAGTAAAGGCTTTTCGCGAATAAGCTTTCGGAAATTTTTAATTGTGTCACAGTTTGCATTGTCACTCGGATTCATCATGGGCGTTGTTGTCGTACTAAATCAATACCGACATTCGTTAAATCATGATTTTGGTTTTGATCAAGAGAACATTCTCGATGTTGAATTGCAAAGTGCCAATCCGCAAATTTTAAGGAATGAATTTGCAAAACTTGTGTCGGTACAATCTATATCAATGTCTTCGCACATTGCAGGCACCGGAGCTTCTGAAAGTATATGGCTGAAAGATCTGCATGTAACGGATTCAACGGAAGTATACCAGATGTTTGTTGATGAGAGATATATCTCCAATCTGAATCTATCACTGTTGGCCGGAAACAACTTTACAGAAGATATAGCACAGAATAAAAAGCATGCGATTGTGAATGAAGAATTCCTGAAAACATTTGGCATCAAGGATCCGGCACATGCAATCGGTCAGTCGTATGTTTTACCAGGTGGTGATGAAATAACGGTGAGCGGAGTAGTAAAGAACTTTCACTATATGCCACTTCGGTATCCCATAAAAAGTTTTTTCTTTCGGTACGATTCAAGTCGCTTTCAATACGCCAATATTAAAATGATCACCACCGATGTATTTACTTCCATCACGGAAATGGAATCGGCCTGGAAGATGATTGCTGGTGAGGAGAAATTTACTGCACAATTTTTTGATGATGAGATTAAAGAGACTTACGCTTTTTATTTCGTGATGGTAAAGATGTGCGGCTTCCTCGGTTTGCTCGCAATTACTATATCCTGCCTTGGATTATTGGGCATGGTTGTGTTTACCGTGGAGAACAGAGTGAAGGAAGTTGGTGTCCGTAAGGTAATGGGAGCTTCTACAACGAGTATAATCGTTATACTGTCAAAAGATTTTATGAAGTTGATGAGCATTGCTGCCTTGATTGCTATACCTCTGGCATACCTGTTCTTCGATCAGGTATTTGTACGAATGCAATACTATCATGTTCCCGTTGGTATACTTGAGATTGTAATAAGCTTGTCGCTAATGTTCCTGCTTGGGCTTGCCACAATTTTTTCACAGACTATACGAGCGGCAAGAGCTAACCCGGTAGATACGCTGAAGTGTGAATAGAGATTAAAGAAGCACTTCGCGTATTAAAATCCAACAACCCATCATCAGCACGAACCATCCGAAGGCTTTACGCAATTTTACAGAAGATATAGCTCCGGAAAGTTTGTTGCCTATAAGTATACCGATGATGGCTAACGAGGTGATCGATAAAAGAAACAGCCAGTCCATGGTATAGTTTAAAACATCGCCGAGGAAACCCATCAAGGAATTGATGGCGATAATAAACAACGAAGTGCCTACTGCGGTTTTGAACGGGAGGCCGGTAAGCAGTATCAATGCGGGTATAATCAGGAAGCCTCCACCGGCACCAACTAATCCCGTAAGGAAGCCAATCAGTATACCTTCTATTAGAACAAGAAAAGTTCTGAACCGGTCTTCATCATGCGTAATCTCTTTTTTATTCTGGATCATGGAAGCAGATGCCAGGATCATTAAGATCGCAAATATACCTAGCAACAAAACCCGCTTGCTGATCATCATAGAAGATGATTGATAAATAACATCCGGTATAGCGGGAACAATCCACTTGCGGGTAATAAATATACTTATGATGGAAGGAATGCCGAATAGCAATCCCGTGCGGATGTTTACTAAATGTTCTTTATACTTTGGAACGGCACCGACAAAACTGGTCATTCCTACAATGAAGAGTGAATAGGCAGAGGCTGTCACGGCATCGATCTGAAAAATATATACCAGGATCGGGATCGATAGAATGGAACCTCCTCCCCCCAGTAATCCCAAGATCAACCCAATGCAAATCGATGCGATATATCCGATAATCTCCATGAAACATCCCTATAGTTTGTGTTGGTGGAATTACAAACTATAGGGTATGCAAAGGAAAACTTATTTCTGGCCAAAAAGAACTTGTCGAGTTAGTCGCTAGAGATTGGCAGGAATATAAAAGGGGGAATCAAAGTCTGTTATACTCTACAATAAACGCATCCGGAAACTTCATCTTCAACTCTTCACGGAATTCTTCTGCCTTGGGACGTGAAGAGAATTTCCCTAAAATAATTCCGTAATACTTGATGCCGTTAATAACCTTTACCTGAATGGTAACTTGCTTTTTATAGGAGTTCTTCAGGTTGTCGGATAAGCGCATCAGGTTTACTAATTCCTGGTATGTGCCAATCTGTACACCGTATCCTTTTGGATTAAGACGCGTTATCTCGAATTCATAAAATTCTTTTTCTTCAACCATTACATGTTCAATCGGTCTGCCCGGATCGCTGGTCTTACCATCGCCAGCATCAACAATTTCAATCTTTACATCGGCAACACCTTTATTCACGAAGCCAAGTTCTTCTGCAGCAGCCTTTGATAAATCAATGATGCGGCCTTCTACCCAAGGACCCCTGTCGTTGATTCTTACTTCTACAGATTTATCATTGGCAAGGTTTGTAACGCGGACTTTCGTTCCGAAGGGGAGAGATTTATGAGCTCCGGTAAATTTGCTGTGACGGTATTTTTCTCCGCTGGCAGTAGTAACGCCATCAAACTTATCAGCATAGAACGAAGCCTTACCTGTTTGTACCTGAGCAAAAGCAACGATGATTAAAAAGTTAAAAAAAAGGGTAAAGAATATTCTTCTCATAAAAAATTGGTTTACCACTCAAAAATAAATCAGCACCTGGATTAATAAGAATAAATGTCGCTTAGAATGGATAAAGGGAATAAATATCAGCCAGTTTAATATCTTATTAGTGATTTATATAATTTAAGTATACCTTTGCCCGGCAAATAATGAATCGTAATATTATTTGCTATGCCGCTCGATAATTCTAAATTTCTCTTTGAAGCGCTCACATACGATGATGTGCTTCTTGTTCCTGCGTATTCCGAAGTCCTTCCACGCGAAACATCTACAACAAGCTTCTTAACCAGCAACATCCAGCTTAACATTCCAATTGTTTCGGCTGCTATGGATACGGTAACGGAAGCTGAACTTGCCATTAGCATGGCACTGGAGGGCGGCCTTGGATTCATTCATAAAAACATGAAGATCGAACAACAGGCCGAACAGGTGCGTAAAGTAAAACGCTCACAAAGCGGACTGATACTTGATCCGATTACCTTGGAAATTCATGCCACTGTACGCGAAGCTGAAAAGATTATGCGTGAGTATCGCATTGGTGGTATTCCTGTAGTTGATCAAGGCGGTAAACTTGTCGGTATCATTACAAATCGTGATCTGCGTTTTCAAAAAGACATGGATGCAGCGGTTGAAAAGATCATGACAAAAGATAATCTGATCACTGCTTCAGAAGGTATAACACTCGATCAGGCAGAGGGCACGCTGAAGAAGTATAAAATCGAAAAACTTCCGATCGTCAATAAAAAAGGAAAGCTTACCGGGCTTATCACTTTCAAAGACATCCAAAAGAAAAAGAATAAGCCGAATGCATGTAACGATCAGTTCGGAAGATTGCGTGTAGGGGCAGCCGTTGGCGTGACACCAGATATACTCGATCGTATCGAGGCGTTGCGAATTGCAGGTGTAGATGTGATCAGCATTGATACTGCACACGGACACTCGAAAGGCGTGATGGATGCAGCGAAGCGTGTTAAGAAAAAATATCCTGAACTCGATCTCATCGTAGGAAATATAGCGACAGGCGAGGCAGCAAAAGCACTTGCTAAAATTGGTGCCGGTGCTGTTAAAGTTGGCGTAGGCCCCGGCAGTATTTGTACAACACGGGTAGTTGCCGGTGTAGGCTTGCCACAACTCAGTGCAGTATATGAAGCAGCGAAAGCAGCGAAGGGTTCTGGAATGAAAATTATTGCTGATGGTGGTATACGTTTTTCAGGTGACCTGGTGAAGGCTATAGCAGCCGGAGCGGATAGTATCATGATTGGTTCACTCCTGGCAGGAACCGAAGAAGCTCCTGGAGAAGTAATCATTTATGAAGGAAGAAAATTCAAGAGCTATCGCGGCATGGGTTCATTGGAAGCAATGGAAGATGGCTCGAAAGACCGTTACTTCCAGGATGTAGAAGATGATATTAAAAAACTCGTTCCGGAAGGAATTTCCGGAAGGGTGCCATTCAAAGGATTGGTATCAGAAGTGCTATATCAACTGGTAGGAGGATTAAAAGCCGGGATGGGATATTGTGGAGCAAAGAATATTGAAAAGCTCAAGCAGGCCAAGTTTGTTAAGATAACATCTGCCGGAGTTACAGAAAGCCATCCGCACGATGTGAGCATCACCCGGGAAGCTCCAAACTACAGTCGTAAATAAACGTTTTTAGAGACAAGGTTTCTGAAGTGTAGTTCCTAAATCACTTTTAGGAGTGTGTACGGGAACCTTGTCTCTTCTTTAAATTCCATTACTGGAAATGGCCGGATTTTTTTCCGAGTCGGAAAAAAATAAAGCCCGGAGCCTCAAGGAAGACTTATTCAGAAGATTGTAATTGAATAAATCTTACCGATTTATTCCTATAATTGCGGTGCCAATCATCGCTTGATTGGCTTTTTTTATCCTCAATGCGTACCAAGGCCATTACCCGATTACTCTTTCTGGTAGGTGTTATCACCTGGCTGGCCTTGCTGTTTACGGATATTTCCATTGTTTTTAGCTCGTCCAACGCCAATATCAAACAAGAGCTGCCCACGTGGCTTCCTGGCGTTATTCTGAACTTATATATCCTCTCCGTTTTTTATTATTTCAAACTCAAGATTGAGCGCGATGAAGTATTAAACTTTGTGGACCTTCTGTGGCGCGTGTTTGCAACGGGGCTGGTGTTCACCGTAATATCGCTGTCGTTGCGATTGCTTGAATTTTTAATGGGTAGCACCCGCCTCACCACCAATGTTGTTTTTAAAGACCTGATATACCTGATCAACCTCGCGTTGATGATCGGCTTCCTGCTGATGGCATTCACTGCCTGGAAGCGACTTATACTATATCAAAAGTCAAAATGGCTTTTACGCCTGTGGGCGTTTTTTGAAGTTGGCTTATTATTCTCCCTGCTATACAACACGTTTGATATTCCAATGACGGAGTGGCTATACGTTACGCTTCTCAGTGCATTCGTTATGGCCGGACTCGTATTGTCTGGAAATATGAAATGGGTGGCGTATCTGAACTTTCGCCAGAAGTGGACGAGCTTGTTGTTATTGCTGCTTACCATTTTTTATCTGCTGTATCTCTTTTACACAAACAGCTCACTGTCGGAAAGTATCGCGAATACAGTACCACACTTCACCGACTACAGGCATCACATTTTCGTGCTTTCGCTGATTGTTTTCGTCACCATCTATAGTACATTTTCCTTCCTTGTTATTCTGTTCAACCTGCCGACAACATCCGTGTTTGAGCAAAAATTGGAAGAGGTTGTGAATTTCCAACGGATCAGCCAATCTATACAGACAGAGCAGAACGAAGAGAGCGTTTACAATATTTTACTGGAGACATCCGTCAGTACAGTATTCGCGGATGCTGCGTGGCTTGAAGTGAATAGCAAACAACTCAACTATAAACTTTTTACCTATAAGATTACCGACAAAGAAGCGCATGACATTATAGCGCATCTTAAAACGCATAACGTAAAAGGTATACTGGAGCAAAGCAGTGACAAGACCAAAAATATGTCGAAGCATTTGGCTTCGCTGAAAGGTTCACGATTCAGGTCCATCCTGGCATTCCCGATTTTTGTGAAGGGTGAAAACATAGGGACGCTCGCGTTGTTGAAAGAATTACCCGAAGGCTTCAATAAAGAGATGACCAAAATCGTTTCAACGTTTGCCAACCAGGCGGGAATTTCTATTGAGAATTTTCGGTTAATGGAGGAGGCGCTGCAAAATGAACGTTACAAGGAAGAGCTTAAGATCGCCAAGATGGTGCAGAAAAGCTTGCTCCCCGATGTTCTTGAAAAGGATGATGATTTCGAAATTGAAGCTTTCTCGGAATCTGCGGATGAAGTAGGAGGCGATTATTACGACACCATTCGCATCAACGATCATCTCGTAGCACTCATCATTGCAGACGTTTCAGGAAAAGGAACTACTGCGGCTTTCCACATGTCGCAGATGAAAGGAATTTTTCACAGCCTTGCGCAGGAAGATGTAGAACCCGATACATTCATGGTTCGCTCTAACCAGGCGCTGGTGTATTGTTTGGAACGCGGTTCCTTTATCTCAGCGATATACTTTGTTATCAATACCCAGACAAAGAAGATCCGCTATGCCCGCGCAGGACATTGTCCCGTGCTATATTTCTGTGCTGGAAAAGAACAGGCGGTATATTTTAAGGATAAAGGTATAGCCCTGGGAATGGTTCGAAATAAAAGCTATAAGAACTTTATCCAGGCAAATGAATTTGAGTATAAATCAGGCGATGTTATGGTGTTATATACCGATGGCATTACCGAAGCGAAAGATCCAAAGGGTGACGAGTTCGGGTATGAACGCCTGGAAAGTGTGGTAAACGAAGTAAGGACTCTTGGGCCGAAAGAAATCCAGGATCACCTGATCAAAAAGCTGTACGAATTCACGGGAACTGAAAATATCAATGATGACTATACGACTATGATCGTCAAGTTCAAGTGATCAGGAACGTGAGACTTTAAAGAATAAGAATTGACAACGGACTGCCTGAGGGAAGCCGAGATAAAACGAAGAGAACATAAAAAACTAAAAAACGTTAAACCCCTATGATCCACATCAAGAGAATGCAGGAAGATGGTGCAGACGTCATTGCCCTCATTGGTGAAATTGACGCCAGCTCTTCCATAGAGCTTGATTTGGCAATCGCCAAAAGTGTGGGAGAAGGATTTACAAAGATCCTTGTGGACTGTGGAGCGCTCGAATATATTTCATCTGCCGGATTGGGAGTATTTATGTCCTATATCGAAGAGTTTAAAGATCGGGACATTCGAATGGTACTCTATGGCATGAGCGAAAGAGTAGCGAATACATTTAGTATTCTCGGGTTGAATGAGCTGCTCCAGATTGGAAAAGATAAGGTAGAGGCTAAGCAAATGGTCGCATGAACTATACGTATAAAGTTGGATGTAGCATCGAGAATCTGAAAGGTGTGCGGGATTTTATCCGTACGTCATTGAAGAATCATGGTGTGGCTGACTTGCAGATCAGCGAGATCGTGCTGGCCATCGATGAGATGTGCTCAAACCTCATGATCCATGCACATCATTGTAATCCGGATGACTTGTTTGAATTACATATTCTGGTAGATAAAAATAATCCCGTTGTTTTTGAAATTGTGGATGATGGAACAGTCTTCGACATCAATCAATTTCACGAACCGGCCATTGATAATATCGTTCATCAAAAGCGTAAAGGCGGCCTTGGTATTCGGTTAGTGAAGTCCATCATGGACAAAATCGAATATCAAAACCGAAGCGGGCGAAATGTTTGTCGCCTGATAAAATCCGTTCACTATCAATAAATTCTTCCTAAACCTATGAGACGATTTGCAATCCTGATGCTGCTCGGCAGCGCAATGATTACATTCAGTTTTGCGCAAGGCAAAAAACAAAAAGCCCCCAAATCGCAGACTCTTTTTACAGTGAATAAAAAAACTGTAACCACCAACGAGTTCATATACCTGTATAAAAAGAATCACCAGAATAAATCAGAAGATTTTACCAATGAAAAAATTCAGGAATACCTGGATCTGTTTATCAACTTCAAACTAAAAGTTGAAGAAGCAAAAACGAGAGGGCTTGATACCACACAAGCCTTCATCAAAGAATATAGCCAGTATAAAGATGAGCTTCGGAAGCCATATCTCCCGGATACAAAACTAACCGACAGCCTGGTGCGACTTACCTATAACCGCATGAAAGAAGAGGTGAGAGCTTCACACATTTTGATCAATGTTAAACCCGATGCTTCACCGGAAGACACTTTAAAGGCTTACAATAAAATCATTGATCTTCGGAATAAAATTAAAAAAGGTGAAGACTTTGGAATGACAGCATCAGAGTTTTCAGAAGATCCATCGGCAAGAACCAATCAGGGCAACCTTGGTTATTTCACCGCGATGCAAATGGTATATCCGTTTGAGTCGGCAGCATATAATACAAAGGTTGGTGAGGTCTCCATGCCTATACGATCACGATTTGGCTATCACATTATATATGTAACAGACCGAAGACCTGCGCGAGGTGAAGTAGAAATTTCACACATCATGCTTCGCACCGGGGATGGCAAAGACAATGAAAAAGTAAAGAATACCATCTTTGATATATATGATGAACTACAAGCCGGTGTGAAATGGGACGAGCTTTGCAGGCAGTACTCAGAAGATCCCGGATCAAAAGATAGCGGAGGTAAACTCAAGCAGTTCGGAGTAGGAGCCATGGCAAGTATACCAGAGTTCGAGCGCATTGCTTTCTCATTGAATAAACCGGGAGAAATATCCGATCCGTTTCAAACACAGTATGGCTGGCACATCATGAAGCTTGAGCGTAAAATTCCGCTCGCACCATTTGAAGAATTAAATGCATCGCTGAAGAGCCGAGTTAACCGCGATGAACGCACACAAGTGTCCAAGCAAGCACTCACCTTGAAACTCCGAAAGGATTTTCAGTTTACAGAACAACCTGCTGTTAAAACGAAGGTGCTGGCTTTAGCCGACACAAGTATTCAAACCGCGAAGTGGAAGGCACCCGCATATCCAAAAGCAAATAAGGAAATCCTGTTCTCGCTCACCGGGAAAAATTATTCAGTAAAGGATTTCCTCGACTACGCGCAAAAAAATCAAAAGCCTACATCTCAACTTCCTGCAAAGTATTTGGAAGAACTCTACAACCATTTTGTTGATGCGAGCATCCTAACGCTGCAGGAAGAAAAAATTATGCGTGAGAACCCTGATTATACATATCTCCTCCAGGAATACTACGAAGGTATTCTGCTGTTTGAGATCATGGAAAAAGAAGTCTGGAATAAAGCATCGGATGATTCAGTAGGACAACACAAATATTATGATGCTCATGTAAATGACTACCAGGCGGGTGAGCGTGCCAAGGCATCCTTCTATTTTACAGCCTCTAATAATTTTGTGGCGAAGCTTAAGCCAATTTTGGAAGCAGGTGATGAAAAAGCAATTCAGGAATTTGTAGCACAAAACAAGCTGAAGACTGAGACAGGCTTTTATAAAAAAGAAGAAAAAACAATCCTGCAGAAGGTTCCGTGGACAGTAGGCGTTCATTCAACGGAAAATAACGGAATGTATTACCTTGCGTGGCTTAAGGATATACTTCCTCCCGGTCCGATGTCGTTTGAGGAAGCAAGACCAGCGGTTATCTCCGATTATCAAACATACCTGGAGAAGAACTGGGTTCAGCAATTAAAGAAGAAATATTCTGTGAAAGTGAATGAAAAAGGGAAGCAATACGTATTTCAAAACCTTCAGCAAAAGTAATCTATCGAGTAAGCGAAATTCGTTTAACCCTTTTCATGTATATACTAAAAGGAATTTATTCGTTTTGTTTGTCTTGACAGGACTAACGCTTGCCGGATGTGATTTCATAAAAATGAAGAAGGATTCATCCGGAAGTGATGAAGACCGTCAGCCTATTGCCCGGGTTGACAACACGTATCTTTACAAAGATGAACTCGAAGGCATCATTGCTCCGGGCACAACCAAACGCGATAGCACTACACGCGTGGAGGCATATATAAATAGCTGGATTCGTAAACAGCTCCTCATTCAGGAAGCGACCCGAAAAATTGATATCAACGAAGCTGATGTTGAACGCAAGATCCTGGATTATCGCTATAGCATTATTGCGTACGAGTATCAGAACTACTACGTTAAGCAGCATTTGGACACGATCATATCCAATGCGGAGGTCGAAAAATATTACAAAGGCAACATCGATAATTTTCTGCTGAAGCAAAATATTGTACAGGCTACTTTTATTAAGGTTCCCAAGAATGCTCCGCGAACCGCGAGGATCAAAGAGCTCATTTTCTCAAAGCGTGAAAAAGATGAGAAGGAACTGAAATCGTATTGCCTGAGCTTTTCATCAGCATATCATATCTCCGACTCAAGCTGGATGATTTTTGATGATCTTGTACGGAATTCGCCTTTGGTGGAAATACCGAATAAAATTCAGTTTTTAAAATCAAACCCCTATTACGAAACTTCCGATGATGGCTATCTTTACTTTTTAAAGGTAGATCAGTACCGCATTTCGGACAACGTATCGCCCCTGGAGTTTGTAAAGGATGACATCCGGAATATTATTCTCAACAAACGCAAAGTGGAGCTTGCAGACAAGCTGGAAGACGAAGTATATAACAATGGTGTAGACCAAAAAGAATTTGAGATTTTTAAATGATATGAAGAGTATAGTAAAACATATAATGCTTGTGTTGGCGCTTGGAATAATTATTCCATCGGCATGGGCGCAAGAGACAGCTCCAGAGACACAAGAATCGGAGAACAAAGGCTTCGTGGTGGATAAGATCATCTCAAAAGTTGATAACTATATCGTATTGAAATCTGATCTCGAGCGTGCTTATCAGGATTACCTGACGAACGGAGGCTCTGCTTCTCCACAGGTGCGCTGTCAGTATCTCGCGCTTCTCATCCGTAATAAACTGATGATGGCAAAAGCGGAAATAGATTCCGTGGTAGTAGCAGATGCAGATGTAGATCAGTATACACAACGTAAGATGGATATGATCATCGCGCAAGCAGGCGTATCACCTGATGAACTCGAAGAACGCTACGGGAAAACATTGGAGCAGATCCGTTTGGAGATTCGCGATCAGGAACGTGAACAACTTGTGGTGCGTAAAATGCAGGAAGAAATAACAAAAGGTATAGGTGTTACTCCGGCAGAGGTAAAACGTTTTTACAGTAAAATTCCGAAAGATAGTTTGCCGTATTTTTCTGCATCGGTAGAAGTAGCGCAGATCGTAAAGATTGCTACTGTAAGTGAAGAGCAGGAGAATTTAACACGTGCAGAGTTAATAGGTATACGCAACAGGATTTTATCGGGAGAAGATTTTGCAACGCTCGCGAAGAAGCATTCGGATGACCCCAGCGTTACGTCTAATTCAGGTGATATGGGTTGGTCAGGTCGCGGACGCATGGTACCTGAGTACGAAGCGATGGCATTCAAATTAAAGCCGAATGAAATATCAATGCCGTTCAAATCACAATTTGGTTTTCACATCATGCAGTTGATTGAACGAAGAGGAAATGAATACCACTCACGTCATATACTTATTTCACCCAAGCCGTCAGCCAACGATATTAAAAAAGCAACACGCTATCTCGATAGCCTTCGCAGTAGAATTGTATCGGATAGTATACGGTTTCAAAATGCAGCGAAAGAATACTCCGATGATGTAGAGACAAAAGGTAACGGTGGATTTTTTAGTGATGGCGATGGAGGCACAAGATTAATGGTTGATGAACTGGATCCTGTAGTGTTCTTTAAACTGGATTCGATGCAGGTTGGCGATGTGTCTAAACCGATCACCTATCGTACGGATGATGGAAAGAATGCCGTGCGTATTCTATACTATAAATCAAGGTTCGCACCACACCAGGCTTCTTTGGAAAATGATTGGGCGCGTATACAAGCCGCTACCTTAAACGAGAAAAAAGATAAGATCCTTCAGAGGTGGTTCGATAAAGCCCGGAAAGATGTTTTTATAAGTATTGATCCGACTTATGATAATTGTGGAATTTTAGACGAGAATCAATGACAAAATTTGCATCCGATGTTGAAGCAGCCAACGCAATGGCTATTGCTTACAGGAATCTGAGAACCGAAATCTCTAAAATCGTTATTGGACAAGAAGAGGTAGTCCGCCAGGTACTCACTGGAGTTTTCTGTCAAGGACACTCCTTGCTGGTAGGCGTTCCAGGGTTGGCTAAAACATTGTTGGTGCAAACCATCGCTACTTCCCTCGATCTTCAGTTCAAGCGTATTCAGTTTACGCCAGACTTGATGCCTTCTGATATCGTGGGTGCTGAGACGATGGATAAAGAACGTAACTTCAAATTCGTAAAAGGCCCTGTATTCGCGAATATAGTATTGGCAGATGAAATCAACCGGACGCCTCCGAAAACACAGGCAGCGCTGCTGGAGTCTATGCAGGAATATTCTGTGACGATCGCAGGACAACGGTACGATCTTCCGAGACCGTTCTTCGTACTGGCAACACAAAACCCGATAGAGCAAGAAGGTACATATCCGCTTCCGGAAGCTCAGCTTGATCGTTTCATGTTTAATATACTTCTCACATATCCATCTATACAGGATGAAGTGACTGTCGTCAAGAACACAACGTCAGACGAAGTAAAGACTGTAAATAAAATATTGAATGCGGAGGAGATCACATACTTCCAGCATCTGGTGCGCAGAGTGCCGGTGCCGGATAATGTAATTGAATACGCAGTAAACCTGGCTAATAAAACCCGTCCGGGAGTTGCCGGAAGTTCTTCCGTATCGAAAGATTACCTCGAGTGGGGTGCAGGCCCGCGTGCGTCACAATACCTGGTGCTCGGCGCAAAATGCAACGCATTGCTCAATGGTAAGTACTCTCCTGATATTGAAGATGTACAAGCTATAGCAAAGCCTGTATTGCGTCATCGCATTGTACGCAACTTCAAGGCAGAGGCCGAAGGCATTAGTGTCGATGACCTTATCGGTAAACTGATATAGGTATATATCATTTTTGTGATTCTGAATTTTTAACGTTTAACTATATATAATGAAATTATTTGTTTTTTGTTTTTCTATGATCATTGCCTTGCCACTTTTTGCACAATCGAAGAAAGAGTTGCAGGCAGAAGTAACAAAGTTGAAAGCTGAAATTGAACAACTGAAGAAACCCAAGGATATAGTATTAACTGATACCGTAAAGAAGGCAAGTTATGGTTTGGGAGTACTCGTAGCATCTAATTTGAAAACACAAGGTGGCGATTCACTCGATGTTGAAGCACTGACAATCGCCATTCGTGATGTATACCAGAATAAAACATTAAAGATCGAACAACAAGAGGCAATGACGATCGTGCAAAATTATATGCAGCAGGCTGCCGCAAAGAAAAATGCCAAGCTGAGAGAAGGCAGTCAGATCTTCCTGAAAGAAAATAAAACAAAAGAAGGTGTGATCAGCACAGCAAGCGGCTTGCAGTATAAAGTTATTACAGCAGGAAAAGGTAAAGCACCGAAAGCTACAGACAATGTTACAGTACATTACATTGGCAAACTGGTAGACGGCACTGTATTCGACAGTTCGGTAGAACGTGGCGAGCCTGTAACGTTCGGTGTAAGTGAAGTTATACCCGGTTGGACAGAAGCACTTCAGTTAATGCATGAAGGAGACAAGTGGCAAGTATTTATACCACAAGAGCTCGGCTATGGCGAACGTGGTGCCGGTGGACAAATTCCGCCATACGCTGCATTGATTTTTGAAGTAGAGCTGATCAAGGTAAACTAACCATATCATTCAAAGCCTTCCGCCAGAATCATCTGGGTATGGGAGGCCGATTGCCGCAAGGCTTTAGCAGGAGCGTAGGTGTCAGAAGACCACCACGCTTTTGCTTTTTCTACGGATGGGAATTCAAGTATCACAAAGCGTCCGGGCTTCCAATCTCCCTCCAGTGTTTCCGTAACACCACCACGCACAATAAATTTTCCTTCGAACGGTATGAGTGATGCCGGTGTTAACTTTTTATAGTCTTCATACAATACCGGATCCGTTACGTTTACGTCAACAATAATATAGGCTTTCATGATTTAGTTTGATTTGTTCGAATGTACGGGTAATCCATAACTTAGGGAATCGTTGCTGTTATTGTTTATTCGATCTGGATGACTGATAATAAATTAATTTGTTCACCTTGACCTATTGCCAAAGCAGAGTTTCTTAACACTATATATAATAAACCATGGAGCCTTATACAGTACCATCGAACACACGCATTGGTCATGTTCATTTGAAGGTGTCTGATCTTGATCGCGCTATAGAATTTTATTGCGGATTGTTGGGGTTTGAACTCATCACGCGGTACGGAACGCAAGCTGCCTTTGTTTCAGCAGGTGGCTATCATCACCATATAGGTTTAAACACGTGGTATAGTAAAGATGCTCCTCCGGCTCCACAGCATGGTGTAGGATTGTTTCACGTTGCTATACTCTATCCAACTCGGAAAGATCTTGCTATTATTTTTGACAGGCTGCACAAAGCCGCGTATCCTTTTACAGGAGCCTCTGATCACGGTGTTTCACAAGCGCTATATTTAAACGATCCGGATAACAACGGTATTGAATTATATTGGGACCGGCCGAAGGAGGAGTGGCCTTTGAAACAGGATGGCACAATCGAAATGTATACTCGTCCACTGGATTTACAAGCCTTATTAAAAGAACTCGAATAGAGCTTTGCAGGCACCATTTTTTATCAATTTATACTTTAACTTTCAATACAATGAGTCAGGCTTTTGTTCGTGAAAATGATGATCTGTGGCTGCACGATGTGTCGCCAACCATGAATGCACTAATTGCTTTTTTGACAAGCGAGAATGGGGGAATTCGTGTATATGAACAGAAGAATTATACGGATAACGCGGGAAAACAAGTACACGTTATGAGTAACGGCTTGTCCTATTCAAAGGACGAGCGAGGCAAATGGGAAGTGGTGGTGTAAGGCACGTGGCTGTGTACACACATCTGTCATTGTTCTGCTAACGCTGATCGTAATTATATATCTTGTCAGAAAATATAGTCTATTCGCTTTTTTTTAGCACAGATTTGAGATACAGAAATCCAATAATACCGCTAACAGTAGACACCAGCATGATTGCGATCTTCGCCTGATCGATGAACACTTCACTATCAAAGGCAAGCAAGCTTATAAAAATCGACATTGTAAAACCGATGCCTCCTAAAATTCCGGCACCTATAATATGTTTCCAGGAAATATCCGGAGACAGGCTGCTCAATTTTAACTTCACGGTTGCATAGCTGAACAGTACAATCCCCACAGGCTTTCCAATCAACAATCCTCCTATAATACCAAGACTGACGGCTCCTCCCAACGCATAGTAAAAGTCACTACTAATAGGAATGCTGGTATTCGCCAGGGCAAAGAGCGGAAGTATAAAAAATGCTACAGGCTTGTGAAGGAAGTGTTGCAGCCTATAGGAGAGCGTATGCTCTGTTCCTTTTCCGAAAGGTATAGCGAAAGCCACCAGCACTCCGGTAATAGTAGCGTGCACTCCAGAGTGTAACATAAAGTACCACATTACAACGCCACCGATAAGGTATGGCCATGGTGAATGGATTTTCAATCGGTTAAAGGCAAACAACAGTAGTAAAATTCCGAACGCTATACCAAGATTTAACCAACTGAGGGTACTGGTATAAAATATAGCGATAACAAGGATGGCACCCAGATCATCGATTACTGCAAGTGCAGTTAGAAAAATTTTCAGAGAAGTTGGTACTCGTTTCCCAAGCAGTGAAAGCACCCCCAAAGCAAAAGCGATATCTGTTGCCATCGGAATTCCAACACCGCGCATATTGCCTCCATTCATGTTTACAAGAAAATAAATGGATGCAGGCAATACCATTCCCCCCAGCGCAGCCAGTGCTGGAAGTAATGCGCTCTTGATGTCCGACAATTCGCCTATATATACTTCACGCTCAAGCTCCAGTCCGATCAATAGAAAAAATATAGTCATCAATCCATCATTGATCCAGTGCGTTATGTGATGCCCTGCAAATTCTATGTGCCAGAATTCCAGATAGGGAGGAAATATATTCGTTACTACTAATGAGAATATTGTACAACAGATCAGGATAATTCCGGAGGAACGTTCACTGTTAAAGAAGTCGCTGAAAAGTTTAGTAAGAATCATTACGCTGCAATGTTTACATCGCTTGCAAGTTAGCAGGTTTGATTTAAGGAAGAATCATTTTTTTATGACAGGTTCGATCGCTCGTTTGATTTTTTGAATGACTTTTTATAGTTCCATACTATAATTACCAGAAGCATGGTAATGGTTGCGAATAGTGCACTATACATGTGGAAACGATTTCTCCAGGAAACATCGTTCGCGGCATTCATCTTTCGTGGTAAGCCTGCATGTGACCAGGCAATGAATGCATCGGCTATGGGTAAGGTTCCGAAGATATACTTCTTTTCGTAATCATTTTTGGTGGCGATACCAAACGCTTCAATGCCACACTGTAATGCATTCGCATTGGATTGATCATTGTAAGTAGCCATTGTGCGCATGCCCACCAAAGTGGCTGCAGCGCCCATACCAAAGATTACAGGACCGGAATCAATATCTCCTGATCCAGCCGTACCGTTGCAATACTCGCGTATACCCGGCAAACCAAGGCATGATTCCAAAAAATATTTCTTATATCGTTCGAATTGTTGGCGCGCAAAGTCAGGATCGATTTCGTAAAGAAAGATCAGCATAAGGCTTTGTGATGATCCGCGTGCATCTTCGTTTGGTTTTCCAGTAACAGCATCTGACGCGTGTGGTATTAATCCGTTTACATCCAGATTTTTCTTTACTTTTTTAAGCCACATTTCTACGGTAGCTGTATAGCGTGGAGTATATAATTGATCGTGAAGCCGGAGCGAGGCAATACACATCAGCATATCGGCTGGCCATGCTGCCTTGTAATACGATTCAAGGTAAGGAGACGCGCTTGAATCAAGAGCATGCGCAATGGACTCGCATTGCTGTTTAAATAAATTGACTTCTGCTATATTTCTTTTGTTCATGGATTCGAGCCCCAATTTCTTACCCAGTAGAAAATTACTCCAGCCGGTGTAAAACGCTCCGTATGGAAGTTGCAGGTATGGATCGAAGGTTGATTTTGCCAAATCAGAAGTTATCGCGCTGCAGGATTTTGAAATCTCCGTATGCGCTTCTTTATATAGTGCTGAAGAAGGACTGCACTGCCGTGAGAAGTCATGCCAGGCTAATGCAGTGAGGGCATGCATAAATATATATCCTTCCGGATAAAGCTTTTGCATCGCTTCCGCCTCACCGGAGGCAATTGCTCCTTTTAGATAACGCAGTTGAAGAAGCAAATCATAGTTGATCGTGTCCTGCTCCACGGTTTTGATCTCCGGCTTAAAATATAGAGCCGCGTTCAGGTAAGCAGTGGCGCACACAACCATAACAAGCAGGCAACTGATAATAGTTTTTGTGGCGAATTTCATACGGGCGAGTTCACAATAAAAAAAACTTTTTGGTTTCTGTAACAATTCAAGGACACTGGTATCTAACGGCAAAAATTAAGAATATGAAGAATTTTACAAGCTTTTTATTACTCTGTATCCTTTTTACAGTAGGTGTAGCATGCGCCGAGACAAACGTTTTTCAGGTGAAGGTTACCGGTAAAGGAAATCCGGTTCTGTTTATACCACACATCGGCTGCTCAGGCGACATGTGGAATGATGCCGTTAAAGAAATGTCCAAGACCAACGAATGCCATGTATTTTATCTGGCAGGTTTTGCAGGACTTCATCCTCTGGATAGCAATTATACCCAACAGTATAAAGAATCCATTCGCAACTATATCGTCACTAAAAAACTAAAGAATGTTACCGTAGTAGGTATGAACTATGGAGGATTTATAGGACTCCAGCTTGCTGCACAACCAGCATTGATCAAGCGATTGATTGTTATGGATACATATCCCTTTCTTGCACAGGTCTTGAACGCGAACATTACTCAAGAACAGGCAAATACATTTGCAGGCAACATGAAGAATGCATACATGAGCTCCCCCGAAAATGCCTTTCAGGGGATGATGTACCAGATGGGAAAGAATATGATTACACACGACACAGTGCGAGCAAAGCTCTATGCAGACTGGAACGCGCAATCCGATCGAAGGACTATAGCAACAGCGCTTGCAGATCAGATGTCTACCGACTTGAGAAATTTACTGCCACAAATAAAAATTCCGGTTTTATGCTTCGGAACATGGTATTTTGGCAAAACCATGAAAAAAATGACAACTGAAGAGGGCTACCAGATGCATGAAAAATTTTACGCAACATTACCGGATCACACCGTGAAGTTAACCGAAACAGCCAAAGACTTTATGCACTGGGATGAATCGCAGTGGTTCATAAAAGAAGTAACTATGTTTTTACAAAAGTGATCTGTCTCCCGTGAGTGAATTGCTAAACGCTGATAAAGAGTTTGCGGCTTTGTACAGCACCTATTCCAAAAATATATACTACCTGTGTATGAGCTATTGCAACGATGCAGATATAGCCAAGGACTTACTTCAGGATACTTTTGTCAGCGTATGGAAAAACAAAGATAAGTTTAGGGGTGACTCACAGATCGGCACCTGGATCTATCGCATCGCGGTGAATACATGCCTGGGGTATATCCGTCACGATAAAAAAAATAAAAAGGTATCACTGGAAGATCATTCTTTAGAGGAGAAAATGGATGAGAACAGCGCGGGTGAAGAACGTGCTATACAGTTACTCTACGAAGCTATACAACAACTGGAAGAAGCAGATCGTCTTATTATCAGTATGGTTTTACAGGAACTTCCCTATGATCAAATCGCACAAGCGATAGGAATTCGCGAAGGAACACTGCGGGTAAAGATCCACCGCATCAAGCAACAGCTGGCAACTATATATTCTGCAATCGAAAATAAATAACTATGGCAGACTTTGAAAAATTACAATCACTCTGGAATAAGCAAGAACCTGCTGTGGTAATTCCAGCGATAGAATCACTAGCGGAAGAAAATAAAACAGCGAAGGATAAATTAATGCAGTCTGTGTTTTTTCGTGGTACTGTGTTAGCGATAGCAGGTATAGTGGTTCTCTATTTTCTTTTTAGCAATGGATTTGGTATTACTTCAACGCTCTCTTTTATTTCTGTGGTTGGATTGGGAGCGCTATGCTTGTTGCAGGGAATCGTAGAGTTATATGCAGGCAGGAAGCTTTTAAAAATCGAGCCCTTGCAGGAGCCGACCGCACACATCCACGCCTGGGGAAATTATTTTGAGTTACGGAGAAGAATGCTTGCCGTGAGCGGTCCGGTATATTTTGTATTGTTTAACGTATTCATGGTATTATTCTTTTTAGAAGCACTTCAAACCTATACCTTTGCTCAAAGGGTAAGTATATTTATTGGCTATGGCGTATGGGTAATTTTCGGTTGGTTCGTGGTGCGCAAGCGAACTACCAAAAAAGAAGAACAACGTGTTATAGCTACCATCGAAAATTTAAAGAGGATACAAGGAGCACTGAGTTAAGCATTGCGAATATGATGCTTATTTAATCGCGACAGGTTGTGCTAATATTCTTTTATTACAGGCCTTACAATAATTTTTTATTGTCACCGACTATAGGTGTACATGAAAACAATTTGGAGGCTTATAAAGACATTGGCGATTGTCGCAGTGCTGTTAGCCGCAATTACTTTTTTATTTATGCAACAAAGATCTTTTGGTAAGGCCCCATCGGGAGAACATCTCGAAAAAATAAAAGCATCCTCACATTATAAGAACGGGCGTTTTCAAAACCTGCGCGAAACTCCTATGCTGTCGGAAGACGCGTCATACATCACCGTGATGAAGGATTTCTTCTTTAGTAAAGGTATAGATCGCGAGCCTCTTATTGCCTTGCCACACGTTAAAACAAACTTAAAAACATTATCTCCAAGCGAACCGGTAATTGTATGGTTCGGACACTCTTCTTACTTTATTTCAATTCACGGTAAAAATATACTGGTCGATCCCGTTTTCAGTGAACGGCCTTCACCTGTACAATATGTAGGCTCTAAAAGTTTTATAGGTACTATGCTATATACTCCGGATGACTTTCCGGAAATAGACCTGGTTATTATTACACATGATCATTACGATCATCTTGACTATAGTACGATTGTGAAGTTGAAGGACAAAGCGAAGGCGTTCTGTACACCGCTTGGCGTAGGGTCGCACTTGATTCATTGGGGAATTTCACAAGAGCGGATTCAAGAATTGGATTGGTGGGATCGTGCCGCTATAGCCATTCCCGGCATTGAGTTGATTGCAACGCCAGCGCGTCATTTCTCAGGAAGAGGTCTTGTCAATAATAAAACACTATGGGCATCCTATGTGTTGAAGGCTGGCGACTATAGTTTATTTATAGGAGGCGATTCGGGTTACGATGATTCGTTTAAAAAGATAGGCGAAATGTATGGACCTTTTGATGTCGCTATGCTGGAATGTGGACAGTACGATGAACAGTGGCCCTATATTCACATGATGCCAGAAGAATCTGTGCAGGCAAGTGTAGATTTACGTGCTGCGGTATTTATGCCCGTACATTGGAGCAAATTCAAATTAGCGCTTCATCCCTGGCGGGAACCTATTGAGCGTGCATTAAAGCATGCTGATAAACTTCATGTTAAAATGACAACGCCTAAAATAGGAGAACCTGTTAAGCTGGATGCTATCGCTCCGCCTTCGACATGGTGGACAGGATTGTAAAGTTGTAACTATTGAAAGCTATACGTATAGATAAAAAAACTCCGATATACTGATATACCGGAGTTTAGTTGCCCTTAGGATTCTTTGTCATGCCCCTCTACCTTTACAATTTTATTATAGATTCCCAAGAGAAGAAAAGGAGCCGCCCATTGCCCTACAAATAAAGCAAGGTGATCTTTCTTGAAGGCCTTTAATGTAAGTGACGCAGCCATTGCGCCAAGCGAAGCCCAAAGAAATGTATCGGATGGTACCTTTGATGTTTGTTGTTCGATAGCCTTCGCTACTTTACCTTCTTTACGTTCTGCGCGTTCTGTGCTTTTTAAAACAGTGGTTTCCATGATGATTTATATTTAAGTTTTGTATAATTCCGCAGCGCGGATCATGCATCTCCCGGATAAATTTCTATACCTGTCGCTACAGAAAAGAGAACATCATGAATTGAAGGAAAGTATTACACAGCACCGGAAGCGCTTCCCCAGCTTGCGTAGCAGGCTGTTACATTAACACCGACATTTGCTAACGCGAAGTGTTAATGCTACCTGTAGCAAATCACTCAGATGCATCTATAGATGCTCGATATATAGAATGAACTTAAAAAGCTTTTCAATTTATTCAACGGGTAGCCCTATAGGATGCAGCACCGAAGTTGATATCACTTTCGAGATTTTCACATTCTTCCACTTGCCAAGCTTGCGTACATTGCTATCGAATAGAAGATCGCCACAGTTCTTGTAGCGTTTGTTAAGATTGTCCTGAATTATCCACACACCATCGATACTTGGATCACCGGAGGAGAGCCTAACTGTATCGCCATAATGGAAATTGCCATTCCAACGCTTCAGTAAATTCCGCGACAGCGCAAGCCAGCGGATCTCTTGTTTTTTTAATTTCGTAACGTCAATTTTTGCGTTGCTTGCCGTGACCAGTGGAGTGTTGTCACATTGCCGTTTAACGGGATTATAGATCGTTAATGTTTCAAGAATAGCGGTATATTCCTTGGTAATGCGTATAGTATGTTTGATGCCGGCCTCTTTGGTATATGAACCGATCATCGGAGTCATCATCAGGATGATCACCACAAGAATCGTTTTAAAAGTTTTTTTCATAAAGATGGTAATAGTATAAATCCAGCGTAGCATCTTAAAAAAGTTGTGCCAACGCGTATTAATGAAGCATTCTTTTAAGAATCAGGGATTTATAGTATAGGAACTGACCGATTTAAATGTGCCGGAAGTATTTTGTATGAGTAGCGTAGTGAAGGATGGTATAACAATTAATGGCTATAGGTCTTCGCTGTAGAAGCATGATAGACTTCTATAAATCATGACGACTATATCATGCGTGGTTGCTATATTTACTTACAATAAAACCCACCAAACGACTATCCCATGAAAAACTTAAACCAACTTGATCGCAGAGATTTCATTAAATCATCTGCGATTTTTACGTCAAGTACCCTTGGATTAACCTCTGTATCAGCGTTAGACACCAATACATCCCTCATGGTTGATGAGCGTGAAAACGTTATTGGCCCGCGTCCGGGATTCTCACCTCATATAGGGACATTACTTTCTATGATGAGCTGGATGAGAAGTACTATACTATATCCGGTCGATAAGATGACTCCAGAGCAATTGGATTATATACATGATGATAAATCGAATTCTATAGGGTCGATGCTACTTCACCTTGCAGCTACCGAACGCTTTTACCAGATCCATACTTTCGAAGGTAAAAAGTGGGGCGATTGGAGTGAGCCGGACAAGAAACGATTTGATGTCGCTATGAGACTTGGCGATGAAGCAAGAGAAAAAATAAAAGGCAACAACCTCGATTACTATTTGAATACTTTAAAAGAAGTGCGGGAAAACACTATAAAAGAATTTAAAAAACGTGACGACAAGTGGCTCTTCAGTGTTGATGAATCCTGGCCATGGGGACCCACGAATAATTACTGCAAGTGGTTTCACGTCTGTGAACATGAGTCTAATCACAATGGACAGATCAAGTGGATTAAAGGAAGATTGCCCGGTGCTAAATCAGGTAACGATTAGGTATATCTGGTGCGCTGCATAAAGCGGTTAAATATAGCACTACTCGATTTTCAGTCACGGTGCTGACAATCGGTATCTCATTGTCCAAAAAGCTTTCGGTATTTTCTGGCGGTTCTAACTATATATTATAGTAGACTTGCCTTTTTTAAGCCTTTCGCATATGAAAATTTCAGCTACAGTAAAGAATAATTTTAATAAACACGAAGCGGTTGTTGCAACCAATGATATCTCTCAGCAGGTTCAAATCCCCGCCAAGGCAACAGGTTATGGTTCGTCCGTAAATGGAGGCGAACTCCTGTTGCTTGCATTAGCCACTTGCTTTTGTAACGATCTGTATCGTGAGGCAAACAAGAGAAATATACCTATAGAAGGAGTAGAAGTTATATGTACCGCAGAGTTTGGAGCAGAGGGAGAACCCGGTTTCAACTTTCAGTATAAAGTCAAAGTTACTTCAGATGCTCCCACTGCCGTGATTGATGAATTGATCGCGTATACCGATCACGTTGCAGAGATTCATAATACACTGCGTAAAGGTGTTAGTATAGCGATAAGCAGTTGATAAAGTGCAGATGTGCAAACTAAAATTTATCCTTCACACATTTCCTTCAATTTGTCAAGGGCTTTCGGCCAGCCATCGTTAAACATACTTACCCATTCCGGTGGGCATTTGATGTTTACTTTCAAATCCGTTTTCCCGTTCTGCGTGGTGAAAGTATAGCTTTCAGTTGTTCCTATCCAACCTTTGGCTGCATCGCTGTCTGTATCCTCCGAGCCGTCTGCATTGACGATGCCAATGTGTTCTGCCAATACAAAGTCGTGCGGTCTATATTCTGTTATCTTGGCTAGCGTACCTCCCTGACCAGGAGAAATAAACTTGATGCTTTCCCCTTTGCCCCAAGCGCCTTCGTAGTCCGATCCCGGCCAGCTTACTCCAGCCCATTCCTTATAAGTATCAGGTTCCAACATGATACTCCATACTTTTTTCTTGTCGGCTGTAATCTGAATGTTATACTCAAGGTTTTCCATTTTTGTTTTTTTAAGTTGGTAATGCGTAGAGCCTATAAAACTCTGCCAGGTGATTTAAGTCTACACCATCGTTGTCGTTCACCTGTTAAAAGTACTGTTTCATTTTAGCATTTTATCTTAGATATAGTTCTGTTTTTGCATCAGACGTCACAATGGCGCAAGCATTCCCATTACCCATTTGGGTAGTAAGCGGTTTTTTATTCACATGTATTACTAAATTACAAAGGCAAGACACGTTTCATAGTACTTTGATTATCGATATCATTTCACGATGATCAGAATATATTTCTTATGAAGTGCTGTCTCGTAATGTTCCTTTGGTGGTATACGATATATATTGATCCTCAAAACATAAATTAATAGACATGAAAAGAACCTCCTTTCTGCGCCATGCGGCAGCACTTGCTACTGTACTGATTACACCTGTCGTTACACAAGCTAAACGTATGAATCCTTTCCGGGTAGATAAAGGATTTAAAGTTGATGCTGGTAAAGATAGGAATGACAAAAGCACGAGTTTATTTGAAGGCGATACTTTTTTTACCAAAATTTCTCCTTCCGATTCTAACGGTGACCTATATGTATTCGAGTCAACACGCGTGAAAAAAGGCGGACCATCCTTTCATTTTCATTATGATCAAGACGAGTGGTGGTATGTACTGCAGGGAGAATTTCACATCAAGATTGGTGAAGAAACATACCATGCCAAACCTGGAGATAGCGTTTTCGGTCCGCGCATGGTGCCGCATACATTTGCCAAAATAAGCGAAGGTGAAGCAAGACTCCTGATGATCTTTCAGCCTGCTGGTAAAATGGAAGAATTCTTCAAGGCTACAAGCGCTGGAGTATTGGAAAAAATGTCCGAGACAGAACGCAATGAGTACCGAAAGAAGCACGGCTTCGAAAGAGTTGGCCCGCCATTAGGGTATTTGAAACAGTAGTATTATTACTTCGGATATACTTGTAACTGAGAATATTTATATAGTGCTTCGCGAGCGGCATCTCTAAAGCATTAATTAAAATATACTTGTGAAGGTGAAGAGTTTCTTTTTTGGAAGATATAGCATCTTGAATATATTGATAACAGCAATGCTGTTTTCTTCCTGTCATAAAGTTACACCCGCTGGTTTTTGGGTAAACCATCGGGAAGAATATCTTATTGAAAGCGAGAATGATCAAGGTCCTTGGGGCGGACATCGAGCGTTATATTGGCGAGCGGATTTTAAATATACTTTCAGGCCTGCTGAAGTAATCGATTTTGCAACTGAAAATGGTTGGCAGATTACAGACAGTATTTTTTTCTCCGCGAACGACTTAATAAAATGGGATTTTAATGGGCCGACTTTTCCTTTTACATACGCGGATTTTTCAGAAGAGGATATGCAGGCATCTACATTTCCCCGTTGGATAACTTCAGACGTTCGCCTCTATAGATTTAAAACCGGGTGGATAGCTGTTGAACCCGGCAATGCACGTGACACGGAAAATAATGGTTATATAGTAATCGGTGCTGATGGGAAAGAAATGTCTGTCTATCACCTGTGGGGTGAGTAATAAGCTCAGGGTTGGCAAAAAGCTATTGATTCTTGCGAATTCATAAAAAAATGATCTGCGGTTATAAAAATTTGATCGATTACTATATATTTCAGTTTGTAAGTAGAATTGAAATAAAGCGTTCAACCCAAACCTCTTTATCCGTTGAAACTAGTAAAGCAAGTCAAGCTGTTTTTTCAGGAAGGTTCTTCTGATAAGGTATATGAAATTGATCTTTGTGAAGCAGGGGAAGGGTATATAGTAAACTTTCGTTATGGAAGACGGGGCGCTGCTTTAAAGGATGGTACTAAAACCATTTTCCCGGTAGGGCTTCAGGAAGCTGAGAAGGTGTTTGATGCACTTGAACAAGAGAAGCGCAAAAAAGGATATGTAGCTGCCGGAGAAGCGCAGGTCATCACCTCGACAGAATCGAAGGTAAAGCCCGGAACCGATAAACGTAAAAAAGCAATTATTAAGATTCTGAAAACGGCTGTGGCCGGAGAAGAACCGGAAGCCTGGCCGTTGTCGAGAGTTATCTGGCGGGCGGGCGATTTAAAGATCACAGAAACGATTCCCTATAGTATAAAACTTGCTGATCCTTCAGATCCTTTCAATATATACTCTGTCATCTGGTCTATAGGAAGATGTGGAACGGATAATGCACTTCCTTTTTTACAAGACCTGCAGTCAAAACCGCTGCAATCTCATACAAAGCAATTACTGCAGGAAGTACTGCTTAAATTCTCAGAAGGCAAAGACAAGGAAGTACTAATTCAATCCATTATTCAGACGTTGCCGCTTCCCTTTCAAAAAAGTATAGGTGAAAAGAATTATAAACTCATCGAGAAGCAGTTGCGTGAATTCCTGTTTGAATTAAAGACGGCTTCTAATGAATATCTGATTGGTATATACCAGCTCTCGCGACAAGACCCTGCCCTACATGCTGTGTTCATGAAGGTGCTTGAAGATATACCGTTATCGATAAATTACTTCAAGTATATACGCCATATTTTCAAGACAGCAGAAATGCTGGAAGATTATTCAACGTATGGCGTAATCGCTAAGAACGTTGAGAAGAAACCGGCAGGCTATAGATCCAATCCGTGGATGGGCGATCATAAGAAGAACATGGCCTTCTCCAACAAAACGAAAGGTTACCTGACAAAGCGTGTTCTTCGATTCCTTCGTCACTATGGGGAGGCAAATGAACCGTCCTATACAGAGATGGCCTCTGCTATATTACTGGCGTTTGATGATACGAAAGACCTCACACCACCCTACCACGTATCGGACATCTCGTATCAGTATAACACCGAAACCAGACGCAACATCCGGCAGGAACGTGTTACTCATTTTGATAGCTATAGCAACTTTCAGTCGTTTAATACAATACTGTATAAGAATAGTCCAAGGTATATTCAGAAAGAAGCAGCGTGGGTATGCGTAGCGCCCTATATCCCGGGTGATGCTGCGCCCTCAACACGGGAAGAAGCTTTCCCTCATTTATGGGACAAGGCACCGGACGAGATTATTCAATTGTTGTCGTTTAGTAAATCGCTTCGCGTACATGAATTTGCGATAAAGGTATTTCAGGCGAATCCTGGTTTTGAAAACCAGGTTGACATGTCGCATGTCCTGAATTTTCTGCAGTCTGTTTTTGTGCAGACTCAACAGCTAGGCCTGGCGTTGGCGCGAAAGAAGTATGATCGAAATATACCAGACAAGTTGTTATTGAAGGCAATGCTCGATAATAGCCTGGCTGAAGCACGAGCGCAGGCAGAGCAGTGGATCGTAGAGCAGAAGGCTACATTATTATCGGACACGGAATTTGTTACGGATCTTTTGAAAATGAAAAAATCCGATGCCCATGCATGGCTGCGCGGATTTTTAACAACGGTTACTTTCACCAGAGAGCAGGCAGAAATTATTATAGCGAAAACAATTTCTCACCTCGTTACCATGGATATAGAGACAGACGAAGACAAAAGTCTCGTATCACAGCTCTCTGATACACTGGTAATTTCCTTCTCAGGAAACCTGCGAAACATTAGTCTGGATATAGTCAAAGATCTGTTCCGTCATCAGGCGGAAGAAATTCATACACTGGCCGGAAAAATTCTGATGATGCATGAAGTGAATGCGGAGAATCTGCCGGGAGATTTTCTGCAGATATTACTGCAATCCAATAATATACATTCACGCGGTATAGGCATTGCGTTGTTAGGTCGATTTCCTGAAAACGCTTTACTCGCGAAGAAGGAGATACTCGTGAGCTTCTGTCTCTCACCATTGCCTGATGTCAGAAATGCCGTGAAGCCTTTGATCTTCAAGCTTACAAAAGCCTACCCTTCCTTTGGTACAGAGCTGGTTGATCTTTTTGTGCCGGCCTTTCTTATGAAGGAATCTTATGAAGGACTGCACGATGATCTTTTGCATTTACTCGCCAATGAGTTGAGTGAAAGTTTATCCATTATTCCAAAGGAAAGATCATTGCTTCTTCTTCAATCGAAGTTCAAGGCTGCCCAGCAAATGGGATTGATATTATTGAGGGGAAATATCAAAGAAGAAGAGTTGACTATATCTGAGCTGGTAAAGCTTGGAAGCAATCCTCTTCAGGAAGTGCGCGTATATACCTGGAATGTATTTAAGAAATATCCGGAGCGCGTCAAGGCTGATAAAGAGGAAGCATTGCGTATAACGGATTCGTATTGGGATGACACACGCATTTTCGCTTTCGATTACTTCCGCAATACATTCTCTTCTTCCGATTGGACACCCGACCTGCTGATAGCACTGTGTGATACCGTACGGGAAGATGTTCAGGATTTCGGCCGCGAGATGATAACAAAATTTTTTCAGGCAGAAAATGGAATGGAGTATCTGTTGAAATTAAGTCAGCATCCCAACACAAAAGTGCAGTTGTTTACAACGGCTTATCTTGAAAAATACGCAGCGGATAATTACGAGATCATACAGGAACTGAAATCATATTTCATTACGCTTCTTTCGCAGGTGAACAAAGGCAGAGTCGCGAAAATCAGAGTAATGGATTTTCTCAGGAAGGAGTCACTTAAGAATGAAGAGACAGCCAAAATAGCATCTGATATTTTTACGAGAGTATCAGTCTCGGTTGCCATTACCGAAAGAGCAGAATGTATAGCTGCACTTCGTGACATTCGCACCCGGTATCCGGCCATTCAATCGCCACTCGTTTTGAAACAGTATTCAGACTATATTAAAGAGTAAGTAGTATGGAGTTTAACTATAAATTTAAAGGCGATACAGCTGTTACAGGCAATGCACATGCTACCAACATGAGTTTTGCGCCAGATGTATACCGTGATCCTACTTACTTTTCAGGATACCTGAACAAACATATACCTTTTCGCGAAGCCATTTCTGCATTGCATGATATTGTTGTGTCGGATTTCAGATTTAAGCCAAAGGATAAATCAGATTATAAAGAGTGGGCGAAGCAGCAAGAAGATATATGGCTGGCGGAATATATGCGCGGCTCCGTTGAAGTAGAACAGAAGCTGAAAGCAGTGCGCACCGAACTTGAAACTATACGCAGGCAGAAGGAAGAAATCAGCGGACCGTTTCATAAAGCGAAACGTAAATATTTCGACTATCTATATCATGCCAACCGTGATCAGTGGATCGTGTTGGATCCGGTGATCACCGTGCACCCGGATGAATTGTTTTTTGAATGCTTTAGCCAGGATGAATCTTCGTATGGGAAGGTTGGCTGCAACTATAATGTATTTAATAAGGTAAATGAGTTCAAGTGTGGTACAACCAATATTGACTATTCTTCAGATCTATATAACGAGTTTCAGAAGATCCGTGAATACAAAGAGACACACTTTGCTATCGATCCTTCCGGCTTCGAAGTACAAACGACTCGGGAAGAAAGTTATAAAGAAGTAAAGATTGATGTGCCGGCAAGTTGGGTGCGAGGGTTTCTGCAAGTGAGCTCGGCGATGACTATACCTGCTACGTCTTTCAATTTACATCCCATGGATGTATATAATATTTGCTTTATGCTGCGAAGGTATAAAGAGAAGGAAGGGCCGCGATCTTTGCGTTGGGTTTTGAAACCAGGGGAACCTGTAAAACTGATTTTTGAACCTTGGAATTACGAAGTGAAATGCGGACGCACTATATATGAAGGTACCGAGGCCAGAGAGGTTCGTGTGTGGGGAAGGCGAAGATTACTTTTACTCGAAAGACTTATTCCGGTAGCGAATCACTTTAAGGTGGTACTACTGGGTTCAGGGCTTCCATCGTTTTATATAGCGGACCTGGGTGATCTTAACTTTACATTGGGGTTATCCGGCTGGACTGTAAATGACTGGTCGCGACTTGGTAATTTTGATCTCCTGGCACCACGCATCGAGGTGGACAGTATGACGATGCAAAAGGTATATACCGGTCTTCGGGAAAACTGGGTTGAGAAACCGGAGAGTCTTGCAGTCCGGCTGAACCTTGACAAGAAAATTGTGTTGGGTGCTCTTTCAGCCTTTACACAAGTTGGCAGAGTGATCTATGATATTAATAATAACTCTTACCGGATTCGTGAATTATCGCGCGAGTCGCTTCCAATGGAAGAGCTGCGTTTTGCCAACCCGCGCGAAGAAGCTGCCACTCGTTTTGTGCTGACGAAGAATGTGACGGCAAGTATATATATGAATCGGGAGGGAAAGAAGGCATTGAGTGGAACGGTAAAAGATAAAGACAAAACGTATCAACCCGAGTTGTTGATTGATACAGATGAGCGAGCGATAAGTGGGAAATGTACCTGTAATTTTTACCAGCAGAATAAATTGATGCAAGGTCCGTGCGAGCACATGCTTGCTTTACGAATAGCATTACGAGAAAAGGAGTGATAAAATTTTGCAAAGTATAATTATAAAATTAGTTTTAACACGGTAGCGGAAGGGTATAAAAACCTTGCAATCCGGGCGGTGTATCACCGTCCCTGTACACAGCTTACTAACGCGCCACTGGCCCGTTCTTAACTGTGCGATCCTGCTACCAGTACGTCATTTCCGGTGCGAATTCCGGGAATTGAAATAACGTACTGGTAGCGTCTCGCTTGAGTTGACCGATCCAGTCCTCAGCATGACGAAGGTATCCTCCGCTACCATTTTTTCTAACTTATGGCAGACAACTCGCAAGTTACCCGTCAGCAACTCTACGACAGGATTAAAGCTTCCACACGTGATTCTGTTATACTGGAAGAAATGAAGCGCCTCGGCTTCTGGAAAAAGGATGATGGCATTCCTTCGTTGCCTGAAATTCTCATCACCAAAGAATCTATACTTACACAGGAACTTCACGTGCTGCTGGATCAGCAACGCAAATACAAAAACAAGGAAGAGGCACTGAAAGAAATTCGCAAGGCACGCCTGGAGCAATCACGCGTGAAGCGTGAAGAGAATAAAAAGCTTCGGAAGCAAAAACGTGAAGCAAAGGCTGCACAGTGGAAAGAGCGCAAGGAGAAAGATATTATATACCTTGGTGAAGATGTATCGAAGGGATTAAACAATAAAGCAAGTGACCTTGCTAAACTGGCAACGTATCAATTGCCGGAGATGCACATGGCGGATGAACTTGCGAACGCGATGGGTATAACCGTTGGCGAGCTTCGCTTTCTGGCGTATAACCGTACCGTTAGCAAGATCAATCATTATAAACGCTTTTTTATACCAAAAAAAACCGGAGGAAAGAGACTGATCTCAACGCCGATGCCACGCCTCAAAAAAGCGCAACACTGGATTCTCGAAAATATACTCAACAAAGTTTCAATAGATGACCATGCGCACGGCTTTGTGATGAAGCGGTCTATCGTTACCAATGCATTGCCTCATGTAAAAGCAGAAGTTGTTATCAATATAGACCTGAAAGATTTTTTTCCTACAATCAGCTATCAGCGCGTAAAAGGTCTCTATAGATCGCTTGGTTACTCCGAACAACTATCGACTATATTCGGATTGATCTCTACAGAATCGGAATGCGACCAGATTGAGCTTGATGGTGAAGTATACTATGCAGCAGGCGTTGACAGATTTCTTCCGCAAGGAGCTCCGACCAGCCCGGCCATAACCAATATAATTTGTCGTAAGCTTGATGCCCGCTTGAAAGGTATAGCTTCGAAATTAAACTTTGCCTATACCCGCTATGCAGATGACCTTACCTTCTCTGCTTCGGGTGAAAACGTGAACAACACGAAAACATTACTAGGCTTCATCAAAAGAATTATCAAGGAAGAAAACCTTACCATTCATCCTGATAAATTTCGGGTACTGCGCAAAGGCGCGCGAAAAGAAGTCACCGGAGTGATTGTAAATGATAAGCCGGCTGTGAACGCCAAAGAGCTTGATCGTTTCAGAGCTTTACTTTATCAAATTGAAAAGGACGGCACACTGGAAGGTAAACATTGGAAGAACTCACCAAACCTGCTGGCCTCCATAAAAGGATATGCAAGTTTTGTAGCCATGGTTGATCCTATAAAAGGAAAACCATTTGTAGAGCGAACCAATAAAATTTTAGAGACACACGGATTTAAGCATATCATAAAACACAAGCCAAAGCCACCACAGACAGCAGCGGCCGTTCAAACAGAAGAGCAGGCAGCACAAAAGAAAAAGCCCTGGTGGAAATTCTGGGCTTGATCGTTATATATATGTAATGGATAAGCATAAGGTAAAACGTTATCGATTCATGAAAACCGATAGCGCTTAACAATACTATATACGTACAACTTGATATCCTACGCCATCTTCCATATCTTCAGCTTCAACTTCGGCATAGTATACATCGTCCAGCACATAGTACTCCTGATCCTTTATGGTTTTTACTTCGTATCCATCTGGTAGAGCATCTACTATAGCGCCTTCTGGAGCAGCGGTAACTTCATACTCATCGCTATTGTTGACTTTTGTATAGAAGGTTCCATAGTAATAATAGTATGGACGATGACTGCGTACAACAACCGTTCTGTAACCAACAGGTAAAACACGGATGCGAATGCCAGGCGCAGGACGCACTACTACGAATCCTGTGTTGCGTTGTACGTAATATATACCATCATTAAAATAATAAGGCGTTGCCGCATGGCGGATAACAACAGCGTTACGAGGTGCAGCAACTACAACGGCTCCCCAACGCGGATGATGCGCGTAACGAATATGTGCTCTTCGTGTTACACGCACATGAACGCGCACGGCATGTCGGTGATGTCTTCTGTGAACGCGTTCGCGTCTCTGTGCTTCCACGGTATCCGAAGTACCTAGCAATAGGCCAAGGGTTAATATAAGGAAGGAAAGAAATGTTGCTTTTTTCATGATCTCATCGATTTTCTCCTTTGACATCACAGTCAATGAAAGGTTTAACCGGCAATCAAAAAAAGAAATGCATTTAGGACTGATCTGTACGCGATCGTTCACTCGGCTGTACAAAACCGAATAATGATCGGATCTATAGCGTCCGAACTCCTTGAAAATCAGCTATAATTAAATTGGTGAGTGATTTGATAAAGCAATTCCAAATCAAAATGAAGTATGAAGACAATACTCGCGATCTTACTCTGGTGCATCTTGTTTGTATTGTGCTGGCCCCTGGCACTGGTAATGATATTTGTGTTACCAATCATCTGGCTCATCCTGCTTCCGTTCAGAATACTGGGTTTTAGCCTGGAGATTATATTCAAGCTTATAGGCGCTATACTTTTGTTTCCTTTTAAGATGATCAAGGCCGTATAGCGAAGGCTGGCTATTGGAATATAGTATATAGTCCTCGGTAAAAAATCCGAGGACTATAATAATTCCTAATCTTCCAGGACGATTTTTACCAATATATCTTCCTTCTTTTTCTTATAGGCTTCAAATACAAGTGTGTTTACATCTGTAGCCATGATACGATGGGGTGCAAACTGAAACACCTCCATGCCATTAACATCACGCGTATTTAGTAAAGATACTTTCTCTGCTGCTCCACTGGCATCGTTTATTTTATAGGCTGTTAAAAATCCACCCGCACCATCTACGTGGCGAGCCGGCACTTCTGTAAGAGGTAAATCCATATTCTTCTCATTGTCGAGGAATATCATATAATGATTTTTATCGCTGATGAAATAGCAATATGACATGCCTCCAAATCCGGCACCACCTTCCTGTCGCTTCGGCAGTTTCTTCATCCACGCAAGCTTGCCGGAAGCGTTAATCTTGGTGATAAATATATCATTGCAATGATAGGTATAGTATGTATTGCTTCTTCCGTTGGTATAGGTTGTGTGTGTTCTAATATACTTTTGCTCACTCACCAATACTATACTTCCATCTTTTTGAACTTCCACATGTTGCAGATCAAGGTTTTCGAATTCAGCCTTGTCGTCATCATCTTTGCGATCATTCTTACGTTTTGTTTTTCCGCTGGCGTACTGGTTTAATACTTCCACCGGGATTTCGTATGAATTCAAATCAAACAGTTTCCCGTCCGGGGCGAACTTAAAAAGAATCACACCATCAACATTGTCCATGTTCTTACCTGTATTGTAAAAGCCTGCGCAGATCATGTGCCCTTGAGCACTTTCGTATAGCCATATCGTTTGCACGAATTTGTCGGCTACATCTACTTTGGTAGTGGTGACTGCTCCGCTTAAAGCAGCTACTTTCAGAATTTCCAAATGATAGTTGGCATCATCGTCACCGCGTTTCTTCTCATTGGTGGTGTCATCGTTGAACACACGTGTTACGATATATACATTCGCTTTGGAGTCCACTGAATAATCGAGATTGTCCATTTTCTTTTCAGTGTATGGCATTTTTACCCGATTACTCCACTTCTCTTTTAAGTTTTTATCAAAAACGTGCATACCGATTACATCGTAATTCTTGCTGTCGTTTCGCTTTTCAGGTTTTAGACGATACTGGATTACCAGCGAAGAAGAATCGTATGAGAAGAAGAAATCAAACTTATCAGAAAGTGCCATCCGCCACATACCAGTCCTTACAAGTGAGCCGGAGATTTCTTCTTTTACAGTGATTACTTTTTTGCCAGGACCTTTAAAAGAGCACGAAGCAAAATCAATCTCTCTGCAGAAAAGTTGTTCTTCCTCGTTTTCCCATAGGGAATAAAAGAAATAATACCGGTCTTTAAACTCCGTTATTTTTTCCAATTGAAAATCTTTCGGAAAATCGTCATACAGCTTTATCTTTTGAAATGAAAGATTAACGGCATTCATCTTTTGAAGCGTGATCGCTCGCTTATGAATTTTTACAGTAAGAATTTCACCGTTGTTCGTAAAGTAATATTTACTCTCGGCATCAATAACTGCATACGGCTTGCCAACGGTAACTTTTGATTGCGCATGAACCGCCAACGCGTGGATAACAAATAAAAAAACAACACACAGGTGCTTGACCATACAGGTATATTAAGGTTAGATTAGTATTAAAGCTGCTAGATACAAAATGTCTGATACTGGTAAACGTGCATGCTTCAAAACTAATCAACAATCTATCCCCATTGGTGAATCAAGGTATAGATTGCTCGTCTGTATAATTCACGTTATCTGAAAAGATTTTTGATCTTCCACCATATTGATCTGGGTGTCCATCGGTTAGCGAAGTATAACTCAGGTCCGCCGAGTACAGTAACATCCATTTGGAGATTGAACGTAATGCTATCGCGAATGGTCTCACTGTTGAGAGGAAGTTCCTGCGTTGTATAACCAATGAATGATGCCATCAGGGTGTCATTCCCCAAGGGCGGAAATGTGAGGCTAAATTCACCATTCTGGTTAGTGACTGTTCCTGTGGTAGATCCCTTAATATATATCGAGACCCCAGGCAGTGGTTCGTTCGCGTACTGATCACGCACAACTCCTTTTATCGTGACGGCGTTATCCTTTCGCAATGACCTGGTATGCCTGGAATTACTATTACTAACACTATCGTTGACATGCACGGAAGGTTCCTGGCTTTGTGCGGCAACCGCTGGTGAGACTAACAACATCGCAGAGAGCATAGAAACGGGGAGCCAGGTGTAAACTGCAGAACGCTGTGCATCGGCAGTATATACTTTCAGTTGCGATGGATTGAAACGTCCGCACGGAATGCGGCCCTGTTTGAATATATACTTTTGAAGGGCGTCATCACTCCAGGTAGTAAAGTCAATCACTTCTTTTTGACATCCTTTACAAAAGCCGCCACGGATTGTAGGCGTAAAGTTTTCCCACCGCTCATTGCAAGGCTTTGGGACAGAGAGCGTAATGGATTTCTTCATGGAATAGATTTATGACCGTATGATGCAACGGCAGGTCATTTTCCATATGGGCCCGTCTTTTTTTTTGAAAATTACAAGGGCGTCAGCAGCTCGCCATTTCTTTTGTTGATTTTACTGATTGCTCCGTTTTCAAGTTTTATACAGAGGTGGTCGTTGTTAATATAAAGATCGACTACATATACCGACTGCACATCAGTCTCAAGGTGGGGCACATACTCTCGAGAGTAAAAAGGTGTTCTCCAAACCTCAACATTGGAAGCATCCAGGGCGATGGCAAATTGTATTTCTTTCTCCGGGTTCCGAGTTCTCTCTGACATCACAGTATATGTAGTGCCTTCATCCTGTACAGGTAAAACATGAAATAGCCCTGCTGCGATCGCGCTTTTTTGTTCGATCCGGGGTGCGGGCCGTGAAGCTTGCGGCCGTTCGAAGGTTGCTAACTGGCGGGGTGATGTTATAGAATCTTTACGGTTTGCGACCATACCCAGGTAAAACACTAAACCAATGGCTATAAATGTGAGCAGACATAAGCCGAGAAAAATTATGAGAAGACTAAAAGCCATTTTTTACAGAGCCATTAAATATAGTTAGTCTTTTTATGAAGTGCGCGTAGATAATGTGTGATTCGATATGCACTATATCATTCCGCAAATAGGACTTTGCTATTTGTGTTGTAAATATACCGGATGAATAAAAATAATAGAATAATAAATCGGTAACCCATTAGGGATGTATATAGAATTGTTATCTTTTCACACGTTAACTGTTTTTCTTGATTGTTTAAACATGCATGAATTTTAATTTGTATGTAGTGTTTACAAATGGATTCCGGAAAACATTAAAAGGAGTATGGACAATACGATTTGTTTCTTCCTGGTGGATGACGATGCAGATGACCAGGAAATTTTTAGTTTGGCATTACAAGGCGTGAAGGCATCCACCCGGCTGGAGTTTGCCAATGATGGAGTTGAAGCCATTACACGAATTCAAAACGACACATCGTTTCTTCCGCATTGCATCTTCATTGATTTGAATATGCCGCGCATGAATGGACAGCAATGTTTACAGGAATTGCGAAAAATAGACAGGATCAGCCAGGTGCCGATCGTTATGTATTCAACCACGGTTCATCCTCAATATCTGAAAGATGCACTTCATTATGGTGCCACCGATTTCATTGAAAAGCCTATCACAATAGAAGCACTGACAGAATCGCTTTCAAAAGTATTTCACATGTTGAAAGACTCATTTGCAGTGATAACGCGCAGTGTAAGTAAATCCTGAAGTTGGCAGATATAGGCCTTTATTTTAGCGATACTATATATTCGCAGAAATAATCGTTGAGAGACGCACACGCGTTTCAATCCCTGTTTATTATTTTAATGAGTTGACTGCAAAAGCATTAGGCACTAAATCCACAGGATTCTGATATTATTTTCTAAACAATCTGCAAGATTTTGAAAAAATAAATATTTGTATGTAACCCTGCATCCATTCTAAAACTCTCTCGTTTATCATCACAATTTCAAGCATATCTGCACCATGATCACTGATCCCCCTGCCAATTTTTAATTCATAAAGGCTGGATTTATTCTTCTCGGACTAACATTTAATCGTAGGCTTAACCCTAAAGATGTACGGCCTTTGTTGCTTTCTATTTATCTTTGAAAGCTGACCCTATTGTGGAAAATTTTTATCCTTCGAAACCTAATCTAAAACACATATAACCTATGGCTGGTATTTTTAAAAAAGCTATGGGCCTCTTCGTAGAATTTGAAGAGGACCCGGACAAGTCTGTCCCTGCAAAATCACCTTCGTCATCTCATGAACCAACTCGGGTTTCAGCACCTGCAAGGACGACATTGAATGCCGAAGATTTTGACAAGTTCGAAAAGCACTTCGAGAAGATGTTTGACCAGGCTAATTTACCAGGTCCTGATTACTATGAATTCTGGAAAATGGCGGAGACACTTGAGGCGCATATCAAGGATGAGAAAGCCCGTCTTTCAGCAACGTATGCATCGCTGGCAATTCAAGGATTGACAAAAGATAAACTGATTGATTCTGCTAACAAATACAAAGAGCTTATCAATCAGGATAAAATACAATTCGAGAAAGTAGCAAGTGAGAAAGGTGAAAAAGAAATCGGTCATAAGAAAAAGGAATTGCAATTACTGGAAGACTCCATTGTAAAGCATTCTGAAATGATTCAAAAGCTGACGAAAGAAATCACCGATGCACAAGTTGCCATGGGTAAACTGAAGACTACCATTGCCGAAGAGGAAGGTAAACTTATCAGCAACAAGCAAGGCTATAACATGGCCTGCGAAGCCATGATGAAGAAGATAACAGACGATATATCTAAAATACAGACAACCTTATAACAAACTATGGAAACACAGATTTTCCCTACAGATGCTCAGCAATTGAAATCATACTGGAACAGACCCGGTGGAAAGTTCGGTACATTGGCTGCTTTAGGTATAGCGGGATTGATCGGATACTATGTATTTCCAATCCTTACGAAGATTGTCTGGAATACATTCAACTTCGGTATAGCGCTGGCTTGCCTGGGTATATTTCTATACGTTGTTACACACCGGAAATTCAGATTGAGTCTCTTTTATTTTTATGAGATTCTCATGAAGAAACTGGTCGGTATAGTGATCGAGCTGGATCCTTTCATCATTGCCGAAGACTATATCAACGACATGCAGGAAGAGCGTGAGAAGCTATATAAACAATCTGTCGAAGTTGATGGACAGAAGGAAAAGATCGATCTGAAAATAAAAGAAAAAGAAAGTGAGATCACCAAGTTGATGACGAAGGCGCAAACCGCTAAGGAAAAAAATATGCTGCCGGAGTTAGGCAACGCTACACGTCAGATAGGAAGATTGAATGAGTATATCAAACAGCTTACACCGATACGCGATAATTTATTCCGGATTGGTGACTACCTGACACGTATCCATAAAAACAGTGCATACCTGATTGAAGATGCAAAGAATGAACTGGAATTGAAGCGCGATCTATATAGATCTGTTACTTCAGGAAACAGAGCGCTTACATCTGCACTTAAAATATTCAAGGGTGATCCTGAGAAGAAATTAATGGTAGAGCAATCTATGGAGTATTTGAAGGAAGATATAGCGAGCAAACTGGCCAACATGAAAAAGGCGATCAGTTACTCGTCAGACTTTATGCGCTCTATAGACCTTGACAACGCTACCTATGAGAAAGAAGGCTTGCGCATGCTGGAGACTTTTAATCCGGAGAATGAGTTCAAGCTTACTACGGGCTCAAACACCCGGGTGGCAACACCTTTGACTGGTGATTTTGGCGACCTTTTGAAATAATGTTTTTTGAAACTAATCTATTAAACCTGTAAAATATATATGGCTATCAAAGTAAAAACCTCCGGAAAGGTATTGATGATTATACTCGTACTGGGTGCAATCTTCGCCGGAAAAGTATTGTGGTGGGATAAAAGACCACAAGAAGCAAAAGTATCGCAAGAGATCGGGCGCGTAGCATTACCGGATGCACCAGAAGCTTCGCTTGCGGGTAATGCAAGTGTATTCCCTTTACCTTCTGATCAGGAATCTGTCAACGGAGGTACACACATTATCTGGAAAGTAATGGCGTGGAATTCACAATTCCCATTGATGTATGCGAACGGTGGAGCACTGACTACAAAGGGTTCACTGTTTGATAAATCAAAGCTGCAGGTAGATATAGTACGTCAGGACGACTGCTTTAAATCTATAGCAGACATTGTAAAGTTTGCACAAGACTATAAGAACAATCCGGAGACGCCTGCTGTATTTGCTTCCTTCATGGGAGATGGTATGCCAGCATTCTTCGCCGGTTTAAGTAAAGAACTTGAGCCTCTTGGACCGGAGTATCAACCAATTGCTTTCTATGCCATGGGTAAATCGTATGGTGAAGATCAGTTGATGGGACCTCCAGACTGGAAGAAAGATCCTAAGTCAGCTATCGGAAAAACAGTAGCCTGTGTGTTGCGTGATGGTGATATGAACATCTTGTTAAAGTGGGCTGGTGATAATAACCTGCGCGTGAACCCGGATGAAACTACATATGACAAAGATGCGATTAACATCATTGCTGCGAACGACTTCCTGGATGCTGGTAATAAGTATATCACTGGTTACAAGGAAAGCAGAAAGATTGTGAAAGATGGTAAGAAAGGAAGTGAAGAAGCAACGGTAGGGGTAGACGGTGTTGCTACATGGACACCTGGTGACGTAAACATCGCGAAACAAAAAGGTGGTTTGATTACCATTGCGAACACAAAGCAGTATGCTTCGCAGATGCCGAACATCACGATCACAATTAAAAAGTTTGCATACGATCACAGAACAGATATCGAAAACCTGATCATGGCGTTGAGCCAGGCGGGTGACCAGGTAAGATCATTCAATGAAGCAAAAGCGTTTGCTGCCAAGATCTCTGCGAAAGTATATAATGAACAGAGCGGTGAGTACTGGTTGAAGTACTACAACGGTGTAACGGAGAAAGATATGCAAGGACTTGATGTGGCGTTGGGTGGATCAATGGCCTTTAACCTGCAGGATGCAGCGAATACATTCGGCTTGGGTAAAGATGGTATCGACCGCTATAAGATCGTATACAATACATTTGGCGACATCTTGTCTAAAATGTATCCGGAGTATATGGCAACGTACCCTCCATACGCACAAGTGGTAGATAAATCTTTCTTGCAATCTGTGATTGTTAATCACAGTGAGTTGATGGAAGGTAAAGCTTTACAGGTTACATACTCAAATGAGATCACCAGCAAGGTTTCATCGAAATCATATCAGATTCAGTTTGAAACCGGTAGCGCTATCATCAAGCCAGAGTCCTATAAATTACTGGATGAGATTCTGCAAAGCTCTGTTGTAGCCGAAGGTTTGAAAGTAGGTGTATATGGACACACGGACAATACTGGTAACGCTGCTGCGAACCAAAAGCTTTCTGAAGACAGAGCGAACTCTGTAAAGAGTTACCTGGTAAGTAAAGGTTTGGTGATAGATCGTATCGAATCAAAAGGATTTGGCCCGGCTGAACCAATCGGTAACAACGCTACGGCTGTGGGGCGCGCACAGAACAGACGCGTACAAATTGTATTAGGAGAGTAATTCAAAAAAGTCAATGGAGAAAATAAAAGACATCTTTAATCCATTGACCCATATAAAAGGGCGCACGCTGGTAATGTTAATCGTTACTCAGGCGATTGTCGCCCTTTTATTTTGGGAGATTTTTGGTGGCAATGGATTAATACCAACGCCACTAAGAATAATGAAATCAGTGGTATCAATAATTACTACAGAGTATTTTATTGATAATTTTTTCAGCAGCCTTGGCCTTACATTAACAGGCATGGGCATTTCAATTGTAATCGCACTGGTCGTAAGTTATCTTTCGTTGATCCCGGTATTTTCACCACTCGCAAGATTTATAGTGAAATGCAGATACCTTACTTTGACTGGCTTGATCTTTTTGTTCACACTAATAACTCAGGATGGTCACCAACTGAAACTCAGCTTGCTGATCTTCGGTATAGTTCCATTCTTTGTCACATCCCTCTTATCGATTATTGAATCGATCAACGTGCAGGAGTATGAACTTTGTAAAACACTTCGCATGAACAACTGGCAGGCTTTGCTCGAAGTTGTTATCATCGGACGACTCGATCAGGTATTTGAAGTAATGCGTCAAAATTTTGCCATCGCCTGGATGATGATTACGATGGTGGAGGGACTCAGTATGTCTGAAGGAGGCTTGGGTACCATGCTGATCAAGTCTAACAAGTATATAGATCTTAGTACGGTGTTCGCTATACTGGTAATCATTTTTGCTATTGGTATATTCTTTGACTTTTTATTGAAGAATATGCGCTTCTGGCTTTTCCCCTATACTAAAATTCATGTGCGAAAATGAAGTATACCAAGAATGAATTATTGATCGAAGTGCAGGGCGTAAATCTGTCGTACGATAAACAGATTTTGCGGGATATAAATTTTCGTATCCACAATATAGTTCGGCCCGATGTAAATCAAGGACAAGTTATATCACTGATTGGCCGGAGCGGTATAGGTAAAACACAATTGTTTAAGATCCTCGCGGGCCTTATACAACCTGGTTCGGGCACCGTAAAGGTAGGGTTAGATCAACACCCCGTGGTAGCAGGTGAAGTCGGTATCGTAGCGCAAAACTATATACTCTTCAATCACCGTACCGTGCATGACAACTTGCGCCTGGCTATGAAGCACGCGAGCAACACGCAAAACGACAAAGAGAAGGATGCATTGATAAATGAATACGCTGAGAAATTCGACCTTGTGGAGCATCTTAAAAAGTATCCGATGCAACTTTCCGGAGGGCAACGACAACGCGCCAGTATCATACAACAAGTGCTCACGGGCAACCGCTTTATTTTGTTGGATGAACCTTTCTCGGGACTTGATGCCTTGATGATCGATCGCGTAATGGAATTATTGTTGGGCATTTCGACTCTCCATGAATTGAATACTTTGGTGATCATTAGTCACGATGTAGAAAACTCATTGGCTATATCTGATACCGCGTTCATTCTGGCGCGTGAAAAAGATAAGGAAGGTGCAACTATTACCGAGACCTTGGACCTGATCGAATTAGGACTCGCCTGGAATCCGAACATTCGCGAGAATCAGGCCTTCCAGACGCTGGTATCCCAGATCAAACACAAGATTTAGTAGTCAAGTATATTTCGAAAAAGGCGAGGAGATTCTCTTCGCCTTTTGTTTTTTTACCTCCATCATTATAACGGCATAATTTATAGCTTCCTGTAGTGGTAAAGCATCACTTACCTGTAGTAACACCCGAAGAAGAATACTAACCCGCTTTCGCTCTATGAATACATTCAAATCGATTTTGTATACCGGTATCTGCATTGCCTTGCTTGCCGGATGTACTCCTGAAAAAAAAGAACAGAAAGAAGATGACGCTGCGACCGCGCTTGTCAAACGAATTGTAAATGACAAAGCGGATGCCTTCACGATTGAGTATATCCAACAGGACAATGGAAAGGATGTCTTTGAGCTGGAAAGTAAAGATGATAAGATCATCCTCCGTGGTAACAATGGTATATCCGTTGCTTCCGCACTTAATTATTACCTCAAGTATTATTGTCACCAGGATATATCCTGGAATAACATGCAAGCTCACCTCACGGAACCTCTACCCGTGGTAGAGAGCAAGATTCGTAAAACGTCTCCCTATAAATATCGCTATTATCTGAATTACTGTACGTTCAACTATACCATGGCATGGTGGGACTGGGAACGCTGGCAGCAGGAGATTGACTGGATGGCACTGAATGGTATAAATATGCCCCTTGCGCTTACAGGGGAAGAAGCGATTTGGCGCGATGTATACCATACACTCGGTTTTACGGATAAAGCGTTGGATGCTTTCTTCAGCGGTCCTGCGTATTTTTCCTGGTTGTGGATGGGAAATATAGATGGCTGGGGCGGGCCGTTGCCACAACATTGGATGGACACACATAAAGACCTTCAGAAAAAAATACTGGCGCAGGAAAGGTCATTCGGCATGACAACTGTTTTACCTGCATTTACAGGACACGTGCCTCCTTCATTTATAGAGAAGTTTCCCAATGCGAAAGTAAAGAAGACAAACTGGGGCGCTGGCTTCAACGATGTATATATACTGGACGCTGAAGATTCGCTATTCGAAAAAATAGGAGCACTCTTCCTGGAGACACAAACAAAAGAATACGGTACAGATCATTTCTACTCTGCAGATACCTTTAATGAAAATGTCCCCCCAACGAATGACTCTACGTTTCTGAGTAAGATCAGTGGTAAAGTGTTTCGCTCGATGGCGAACACCGATCCGAAAGCTGTTTGGGTAATGCAAGGATGGATGTTCCACTATAATTCAGATTTTTGGAAGCCTGTGCAAATGCAGGCATTGTTTGCTGCAGTGCCCGATGATCACATGATCGTTCTTGATCTATATAGTGAAAGTCACCCGGTATGGAAAACCAATGATGCATACTATGGCAAACCGTGGATCTGGAATATGCTTCAGAATTTTGGAGGCAACGTAAGTATGTTTGGCAGGATGTCAAATGTAGCGGAAGATCCGTCTGCTGCATTGCATGATCCGAAGGCAGGGAAACTAACAGGTATAGGATTAACCCCTGAAGGCAATGAACAAAATCCTGCGCTGTTTGAGTTGATGTTGGAAAATGTATGGCAGGATACACCAATCAATGTAGATGTCTGGCTTAAGGATTATGCGCACAGACGTTATGGAGCCGATAACGCATCCGTTGTAAAAGCATGGGACTACCTGAAGAATACAGTATATAGTGGAGGGCTTGGTGAAGGCGGGCCTGAATCCATTATTGTAGCGCGACCAACGTTCGATGTAAAAGGTCACCGGGTGTTGACTAAACTTGATTACGATGCCCGCGAGTTGGTAAAGGGTTGGGAGTTATTTATCCATGTTGCAGATTCGTTTAGTAATAGTGGAGCCTTTCAATATGACCTGATCGATGTAACGCGACAAGTGTTGGCAAACTATGCTTCACCCTTACAACAGAAGATAGCGCTTGCGTATCAGAAGAAAGATAAAGCCGCATTTGAGAAATATAGTATAGAATTCCTGGAGCTTATTGATGATATGGATGCTTTGCTGGCCACGCGCCAGGAATTTCTTTTTGGTAAGTGGGTAACCGATGCACAGCGTTGGGGCGTCACTCCGGAAGAAAAGAATATATATGAATTCAATGCGCGCGATCAAGTAACGCTATGGGGCGATAAGAACAGCGAACTGCACGAGTATTCAAATCGCCAGTGGTCAGGGTTGCTAAAAGGATTTTATAGACCCCGCTGGGAACAATTCTTCGAATATACATCTCAAAGCATGAAGCAAGGAAAGAAAGCAGACCTTGTCGCATTTGAAGAGAGAATAAAAGAATGGGAGTGGAAATGGGTGAACACATTAAACAACCAATATCAATCGGAGCCTGTAGGTAATTCTATAGATGCAGCAAAAGGTATATATGAAAAGTATAAAGACAAGGTAGTGGAGATATATGTTGAATAGGCATGTGTTATAGTGGGTCTCTTTATCTTACTTACTTTTGAATCTCTATAAAACATAAAGGCTATCACTCGCCAGCGAATGATAGCCTTTATGTTTTATCTAATGCGCCAAAGGAAATCTTCATCGATATACTCATGCTTTGGCGCACAGCACAACTTGAATTATTTACTAATAAAAAAATTACTACTCTTTATCACCCTCCCCTTCGAGCTTCTTAACGCCCTTCATCAACGGCAGTAACTTTTCATTTGCATCTTCATTATCGAAAGAATGCGACAGTACTTTTTCATCTTTAGTAGTAAGTGTTAACGTGGAGTGAAGTGCACCATCGTATGCTCTTTTCATAGAGGGCGATTTCAAATCGGGTACCTCTGCGAGTTTTACATTTTTTAGGCAATCGATCAGCATGCTCCATTCTCCTTTGGTAAGCGCTCGCTTTTGTGATTGATCTTCTCCCCGACCCTCTACTTTCGTGGTGATGCTATCCGGTGATATAACAACATGTTTCTGATAACCACGTGTAAGTGTGGTATACTCAATTTTGCGAATGGCATCAGGAACCTGGGAGCGTACACCCAGACATCCCAGCATCAGACTACAGAGAATAAGAATATGGATCATGCGTATCATGGGTTCAATATATCAAACAAAGTACCAGAAATAAAAAGCCTCCCGGCCTTTCAACGGTTATAGCTTCTAAACTATAACAGCCTGCAGACCAGGAGGCATTTAAAATAAAGTATAACTACCTTAAAAAGTAGAGTTACTCTTTCACGAATTTTTCACGGATCAATCCTTTATCGGTCTTAATAGAAAGTATATACATACCGGATGGAAGTCCGGAAACATTAAGCTGATCTTCATACTTCTCGGTAGCCTGAAGCGTAGCACCATTTAACGTTGATACTTTCAGCGATTGAATGGAAGTGCCTTCCGCTAATTTTAGTACAAGGTAATCTTTCACAGGATTTGGATATACTACTCTTCCAGTGTTTGACCAGGTTGTAACTTCACCACGCTCAGTTTTTGATGTACTTCCCGTAGTAATATTTACACTATAGTCTTCCACTTCACCATACGTAAACGTTTCGCAAGAGGTAGGCACACCGTTATACTTCATGGATACACGCAAGCGTGTAGATCCTAAGGAAGCAGCAGCGGGCACTGTAAATGTACCGCTCACCGGTGTGGTAGTGGTAGCTGTACGTGACCAGATAAGCTCACCGGTATCAGCAAAGTCTCCATCTTTATTATAGTCAATCCATGCTGCATATCCTTCACTATAGATGGTGCTGGTCCAGGTTGGTGTTACCGTAATTGTATTGGAAGAACCAACCGTAAGGTTTGTCGAGATCGCAGTGAAGTTTCCGTATCCGGCATTTGCCCCTGTACTATTATTGATTGTACCCAGTTGTACACGGCCTATATATTCATCGGTAATATTATTGCCTTTGGAAGCGCAATATGTTACCGATGTAGTAGACGTAGTAAAGTTTACCGATGCACTATATGCAGAGGTAGTACTGGTACATTTACTTCTTACTTGTGCTTCATATTGAGTGCCGGCTGTTAGTCCGGTTAAGGAAGTCGATGCACTGCTTACAGCAACCGTTGTCCACGTAGTAGTTCCGGTAGCGCGGTATTGAACATCGTATGTAGCATTCGCTACACTAGTCCAGGCAAGTGTTGCTCCGGTGGTTGTGATCGCAGATGCTGCCAATCCCGTAGGCACTGTTGCTGTACACGTAGCGGTACCGGTAGATATAGTAAAGTTTACATTCGATATATCATAAAATATATTTCCTACAGCTTCCACTTTAACGCGTGCCGTAGTGCTTGCGTTATTTGGAACAGTGATGGCCTGTGTTCCGTCATTCGGAGTGTTTGCCAACAATGTTATAGGGTATGTAAATCCGCCATCGGTAGATAAGAGTATATTTACATTCGCACAATTTATAGGCGATGCACTTGTACTCGCTACATTCCACGTTACCGTTTGGCTCGATCCAACGCTCCATGTAATGGCTGTATTCGGTGCCGTAACTACAAAAGGACCTGCAGTGCCATTTACAGTCACGACCATCAAATCGTCTGACGTTTGTCCGCCACCAGCTTTGTTATCGCGTACGGTCAATGCGAAATTCAACGTGCGTGCTACGGATGGTATAACTTCCCAGGTAGGTGCCAGATTGTTCGCAACTACATCGCTGATTTGTGGGAAGTAACGATTCGGTGAAGAGGTACCTACGCGAGACCGAAACATTGGGCCAACGGTTCGTGTAGTGGTAGGAGCCGAGTTTGAATTTGGATTTCCTGCATCGTTCTGTTCCCATGTATAGGTCAGTGCATCACCATCCGGATCGGAGCCTTGCCCTTTTAAAACAAACGCTGTCGACTTTGGTATAATATAGTCTGCACCAGCATTGGCAGTCGGAGGATTGTTGACAAGGTTAACAACCTGCGCACAACCGGAGCTTGCGCCACTCTGAACGTTAGCAGAAATATCACGAATGTTTACATAATGAAAATAAGCATCGCTGTTGCTTTGAACATTAGCAGCACATATACCTGCATATCCCATGATGGTACTTCCGCTGCCAGGTTCTACTTCAGTAGTTCCGCTTCCGCTTCTGCAGGAAGAATTACTTTGTGTATGATAGCCTCCGAACTGATGTCCCATTTCATGCGCTACATAATCTATATCAAAAGCATCTCCGGTAGGATTAGACCGGCCTGTATAGCCACTGCCTTTGCTGCCTGTGGTACATACGCAACCTATACATCCGGCATTTCCTCCGCCAGTAGTATTGAAATTATGCCCGATGTCGTAATTGGCATTTCCTATAGCAGCGTCTATTACCTGTTGTGTTTTTGTATTCCACTCACTTGCCCAAGGATCTGAAGATGCACTTCCGTAGTATATAATAAGATCATTGTTAGGAACGATCTCCATGGTAACGGCGAGATCATGTTCATATACACCATTCACGCGCGTCATGGTTACGTTCATCTGTGCAAGAATATTTGCTTTCTTCTGTGCGTCCGTACCGGATGAGCCTGCAAAGAGATTTCCATACTCTGCTGTACATGAAAGAGCAAGCCTGTATTTCCGTAACTTCTTGTCATTGGTGCGGGCATTCGCAGCACTTCGTGCTCCTTCCGCTGACCGCGATGCTCCATCGGTAAGACATTCGAAATCCATGTCACGCGCTGATAAATTTTCACGGTTATAGACTGAATAACTTTTCTTATCGGTTGAGAACGGATCTATATAGTATGTGTGACTCTTACTGGAGAACACCATACCATGAAACCCCTGCTGGTTAGAAACGCTGAAGCGTATAGTAGCCGTAGGATCATCAATGCCTTGGCCAGCATATGATTTTATACCCGGATACTTTGCTGCCAGATCAGGATGCAGAACCGAAGCTTCGGTTACACGGAAGCGACCTATGTTTCCATCAGGGTCTGGGAAGCTGACGATAAGCTCGGCATTTGTGGAGGGTAATCCCCGCACAGGCGCTTTACTTATTTCTTTTTGCAATCCGGAAAGATCCAGATCGAATATCTGATAGGCAGAAGGCTTTGAACGACCTTGTGCTAGTTGATTTTCAATCGGAGGTTCTACAGATTTTCTAGTCCAGTAGTCTGGACGATTTTGGGTAAAACCCAGTGTAGCAGTCATGATCATGACTGCCAGGAGCAGTAAATTTTTCTTCATAACGTAAACGGTTTTGGTTACAGAACAATATACCAAATAGTTTACAGGTATATATACCTTGAAAGCATGTTTCAGATGACCTTACGTTTATTTCCGTCCAACGACATGAAAGTTGTTGTTACATCATAAAAATGAGTTGAACGATGATAATTACCCGATGCTATAGCTTTAGTTTAATCACATAAACGGGGTATAAAAATATTTTGGGAGTAATCAATTTGAATTTTTTATACCGGATTTATAAGGTATTGGTATATATGTTAGTCCATATATATTTACAATAAGTATACCCGGTTTGGGTATACTACTAACCAATTTTTTGAGCCAGTTCAAAACGAGCGGCTACATTGTCCCAGTTCAAAACACTGAACAGGTTATCGACAAACTCCGCGCGTCTGTTACGATACTTTAAATAATATGAGTGCTCCCAAACATCGATAACCAGCACTGGGATCACTCCCCATTGTGTGAGCTTTTCATGATTCTCACATTGCATTACGGTTAACTTTCGTGTGGCTGGATGATAACCAAGAATTCCCCAACCGTTTCCATCAACACCTTTGGATGTTTTTGCAATCAACACTTTGAATTTGTCGTAGCTCCCGAAATCTTTTTCAATCTGTTTGAGTAACGCCCCCTTCGGATCGCTTTTCTTGTTTGAAAGGTTCGTCCAGAAAATAGTGTGAAGTATATGCGATGAAAGATGATAGGATAATTTCTTTGTCCAGTAATCAACAGTCTCTATACTATTTTCATCCAATGCTTTTTGAATCATCTGCAGATCTTTGTTCGCAGCCTTCACAGCATCGCCATGATGAAAAGTGTAATGCAGATGAACCGTTTCCTGATCCATGTTTGGCTCCAGAAAATTTTCTGCATATGGCAATGGCTGTAAGGCAAAGTTTCCATTCTCATCGGTAAGTTTATCCATGCCACTTTGTTGCAGCCCAGCAGTAAATGCGTTGTTCGGAGGCAGCAACGTAGCACCACTGAGGATCATAGAATTCTTTATAAAATCTTTTCGGTTCATATCAAGATTGTTTTTAAGATCAGACCTATACAGGCGGCCGCTGCAATGATAAGCGGCTCTTGTATTTTTTTAAATTTAAACAAAATAACAACGGTGCATAGCATAATCACAACGGATGGTATATCTGTAAGTGTTCTTTTTCCCAATACCAATACAGCGCCAGCGATTGCTCCAATGGCAGCTGCGGTAACACCATCAACCGCGGCTTTTATAGCAGGATGCTTTCCATATTTTTTAAAATAGGGAGCAGGAAGTATAGTAAATAAGTAACAGGGTAGAAATGTAGCAAGCGCTGCTACACATGCACCGGGAACTCCTGCAACTAAATATCCGATGAAACCTACGGTGATTACAACAGGCCCCGGTGTAATCATTGCGACTGCCACGGCATCTACAAATTGTTGTTCATTTAGCCACTGATATTCTTTTACCACACCACCATACAGGAATGGAACAATGGCGAGTCCGCTGCCAAATACAAACGCACCGGCTTTGGTAAAGAACCAGGCGATCTGGTATAATTTCGTTGATTGCGATATAGCCGGTGCTGCTTGCAATAATATCGGAAGTGTGAACAATGTGGGTGTCTTGGCAAAATTAGGTGGCGCCTTCACAAACCAAACCAATACACCAGCTGCCAGGATCAAGACTATATTTTCCTCTTCAGTAACGAAGGTTGTGACAGCAAGCACTATAAATATGGTCCATAACAAATAGTCTTTCCCAATGCTTTTCAGTGTAAGCTTGTAACTGGATAGAGTAATGATGCCAATAACCGATGCGCCTACTCCGTAAAATATAGCTTGCATCCAGGGAAGGCCGCCCAGCAAAGTATAGGCATAGCCTATGCCGAGTACCATTAAAAATGAAGGAATAACGAAGGCTATACCCGCTAGTGTTGCACCCAGGATGCGGTAATGGACGTACCCTATATAAATTGCAAGTTGTGCTGCGAGAGGACCTGGTGCAAGCTGTGCAAGAGCAAGTCCTTCTTTATAGTCTTCTTCAGTGATCCATTTTTTGTTTTCAACCAGGTCGCGATGCATATACCCTACAAGCGCCACCGGCCCACCGAAGCCCCATGTACCTAGCTTTAAAAAGTAAAGTATAAGGTTATTTAAAGTATATTTTTCCGATGACATAGTGTAGCTATATTCTGTCGTAATTATTCTTTTGCTTTTCGCAGATCAAGTGTGTGAAAGAAGAAAAGCCGGATGGCATGCGTCACCATATAGTTATTGCCGGTAGCCTCCTGCTGGTATATATTCATGTATCCTAACTGGCCGTTCAGATGTTTTGAAAACTGATATCCAAATCCGGCAAAGAATCGATTCTGATCAAATGTATTATAGACGATCTTCCCTCCGAAGTTAAGAAACACTTCGTTCATAACAGCAACAAACGGTGTGTTGGCTACAATCTCTTTCCCTTTGAGTGGAATAAAGAACGACATATTATAGCGCAGCCTATAATTGAAATTATAGTCATCCAACAAAACATCATTTGCAATTTTCCGGTTGAACCTCTCTTCGAGTCTTAACCACTGCAACGTAGTGAGTCCGCTATACTTTTGATTCCACCAGATCTGTTGCCACGCGCGATGTTCAGGACGAGTTGTTTCCAATCCTTTGGCAGGGAAATGTTCAACAAGTGCATAACCGACATTGAACCGGAGATTGTCTTTAATGAAATATGTTACGGCAGGCCGGAAAATAAATTGAAATGGGCGCTCAACAAAATTGCCGGTTTGCCTGTAATGAACGTCCAGCCAAACTCCAAACTTATTACTGAGCCGCGTTTGATTGAAATAGCCGAACCATAGCTGTTCGCGTGAATGGACATGTTTTTCTACGGTTTGCGAAAAACATGAAAGTGTCACCAGAAAGAACAGGATGACAGCAAAGATATACCGGTTGTAAATGCGCATACTTTAAAAATCGGATAGCAATGCTATACAGTTTTTATAAAGCCCAATAGAACGAAATTTACTATTTGTATCCGTTTTACTTTTTTGATAGACTTTTTCTGTAATCAGATGGATTTTTCCCAAAGTGTTTTTTAAAAATCCGATTGAAGTGACTTTGGTCGGAAAATCCCGTCAGATATGCGATCTCTCCCAGTGAATATTTGGGATCTTCGAGAAGTTGAATAGCTTTTTCGATTCGTAATTTCCGGATATAGTCTCCAAATGAAAGGTCGTCAAAATATTTTGCAAACTCTCTTGAAAGATATGTCGGGTGTACGTTAAGACTTTGTGAAATCTCTTTAAGACTTAAACTCAGGTTCGTGTCAATCTGGTCTTGTATAATTTCTTTTAATTCTTTCGCCCACGAAGGAATCTTCTTTGATTCTGATTTTTGTTTAATGAACCGCTGGTATACATCCAGCAGTAAATTCTCTATAGGATTTTGAGTGTGCTTTTCATGTTGCAGATGTTTCGCCCAGGCATAGAGCGCATCATAGATAATCATTCCTTGTTGCAGCAATGCCTGGTCGTCTGTGATGTTATAGGACAACCCTGCAGCGATAGCCCAAAGTCCCGAGGATTGGCTTGCAAGATCATGACGATCTGTATCCGCTCCGCGTACAATGACGGCAAGCGTTTTAAGAGCATCGTCTTTCAACTCATACTTCCGTATGAAATAATCAAATGTACATTCATCGCCATAATGTGTGAACTCTACATCCGGTATATCAAAAGGTATAGCATTGAGTTCTGCGGCCTTTGTTTTTACCAGGTTAAATGGAACATAGATGAACGTTGCTTCCGGATCGATAAATCTTTTGATCAGCCACGGACAGGCTATACGGTCAATCTTCGGACGTTCGCGGGTGATCCACTGCATAGTATATATTATAGAGAAAGGGATTGAATCATTCGGTATACCATTAATGATCCCACGATCCAAATTTTCCAAGTTGATAATCCCGGTAGGCTTCTTTGATCTCCTGTTCCGTATTCATTACAAAAGGACCTTGTGCAACAACCGGCTCCAGGAGCGGTTGCGCGTGGCCAAAGAGCAGGATACTTTCCTCTTTTGCCATGATGATTATTTCGTTGCCATCGTGATTGAATGTTGCCAGGTTTAGTGCAGGTATATCTGTATCGGCTATGTGTAACACACCGCGAATAACATAAAAGAAAATGTTGTGAGTCTGGGCAACCGGAATGGTTATCTGGCCCCCTGGTTGAAAATATATAGTATTTAAATGTACTCCGATACCAGATTCGAAAGCAGCTTTTTGATCGTTCCAGCTCCCTGCTATAAGATTAACGTTTACCTTGCCGTCATCAAGTGTGACACTTGGTATATAATTTTTCTCAAAGCCTTTATAAAACGGCGTTGTCATTTTTGAACGCGCTGGTAAATTTATCCAGAGTTGAAGGATCTCAAGTTTACCACCGTTCTTCTTGAAGTCATCGGAAGATACTTCTGCATGAATGAGTCCACTGCCGGCCGTCATCCATTGTACACCGCCCGCATGAATGATACTTTCATGACCGCCACTGTCTTTATGAGAGATGTCGCCATCGAGAATGAATGTAACGGTTTCCATGCCACGGTGTGGATGGGGCCCGAAGGGTAAGCCCGTATTATTCTTTGGGTATATCTGGGCCCCATGATGATTGAGAAACAGAAATGGGTCCACATAATCAATCGACCGTGTCGGTAGCGCGCGGTGCGTTATCAGGTTGCCTATAGGACTTGATTCTGCCGGGTATATCTTCGAAACGGTTCTCATGCTGCAGCTACTTTCATCTTGTTGTTAAAATGTTTCCGGAACTCCGAAGGACTTACTCCTTTATATTTCTTGAACGTTTTCGTTAGGTGACTTTCATCAGTAAAGCCCAGTTCGTAAGCAATTTCGTTCATGCGCAGATCGCTGTATTGGAGGCGCGTTTCAATCAGTTTCAACTTATAGTCTATTATATACTGCTGCAGACTTTCACCCGTTAGTTTTTTAAAGTATTCGCTTATATAGGTTGGTGAAATGTTAAATCGCTGTGCAATGCTTTCGGCTTTCAGGTGTTCGGAGGAATATATATTCTGGTGAATGTAGTTGATGATCTCCAGCGATGCGTTGGTCTTTACACTTTCCTTCAGCGGAATGTTCATGGATATATTTCGTGCAACGATTGTGATCAGTGTATTCACAATCTGTTTCACTACTTCCAGGTGATAGTGTTGTTTGTTAATGTGCTCACGGATCAACGCCTCGACCATCGCTTTTACAAGCGGCTTATCGGTTTTGTTCTTTACAATACAACCTGGAAGATGTGTGTTGTTCTGGAAAATGAATTCCAGTTTTTGAATCCAATCCTTGCCTTGTGTTTTTAGGTATATATCGTTGAAACGAATGAAGAAGAACTTGGTAACAGTCTTCACTTCAAAGGAATGACAATCCTGTGGCATGAGCAGAAATAGCTTTTCAGCTGCATATGGAAGTTTGTTTTTGTTGATGCACTGCATGCCGGTTCCTTCCAGTATATATACCAACTCAAAGAAATTATGTTTGTGCGGTGTTACCGGACATTCCTTCATTTCAAGATACTCGATCTCGAAGGGCTCAAATAAGTTCTTGATTTCCATATCCCGCAAATGTACAAGACATTCCAATGATTTTACAAGTTTTAAGAATCAGGGTGTTCGATTTTTGTATCGCAAAACAATGAAGCATGAAAGCAATTATTTTAAAAGAACCCGGTGGAGTCGAAAACCTTATTGAAACAGATTTGGCGATTCCCGTTGTAGGCGATGATGAAGTTTTAATACAAGTGAAAGCTATCAGTATAAATCCTGTAGATGTTAAAACCCGTGCCGGTAAAGGCATGTATGGAAGATTCAAGGAACTCAATCCGTTAATTTTAGGTTGGGATATCTCCGGAGTAATCACCGAGACTGGTAAGAATGGTTCATCATTTAAGAAGGGAGATGAAGTTTTTGGAATGGTGAATTTTCCCGGGCACGGTAAAGCATATGCTGAATATATAGCAGCGCCTGCAGCACATATAGCTTTGAAGCCTTCAGGTATTTCACATGCAGAAGCTGCGGCAGCAACGCTGGCGGCACTTACTGCTTGGCAGGCGTTGGTGACGAAGGCAAACATTCAGCCCGGTAATAAAGTATTGATCCATGCAGCGTCTGGTGGTGTGGGTCATTACGCGGTGCAGCTTGCAAAACATTTAGGTGCTTACGTGATTGGTACATCTTCGGCAGCGAATAGAGAACTCGTTTTGAAGCTTGGTGCAGACCAGCATATTGATTATCAGTCACAGCGTTTACAGGATGCCGTACAAGATGTGGATTTTGTGCTCGATGCTATTGGTGGGGATGTTTTTGACAGTAGCATCTCCGTTGTAAAGCACGGTGGCACAATTATAAGTATACCCAGTGGTTTACCAGAAGCGCTTGTAGAGAAAGCCAGGCAAAACGGAATTAATGGTTATTTCTTTTTAGTACAATCCAATGGTGAGGACATGAAAAGAATAGCCGATTTTCTGGACCGAAAAATTATTCGTTCACATATACATCAGATATTTCCCTTTCACGATATGGGCAAAGCGCATTTACTGCAGGAGACCGGAAGAGCTAAAGGAAAAGTTGTAGTTACACTTTAATAATTGATTCCCCCAGTCTCACAGTTATAAAAAAGACAACTATATACTAACAACACGAACTATATATGAATCCAACCGCTTTTCTTTTGTTACGATTAGCCATTGCTGCGAGTATGTTCGGGCATGGTCTTGTACGTCTTCCTAAACTAAACGGCTTTAGCCAGTGGATGGTGAGCAGTTTCGAGAAATCAATACTACCATCTGCACTGGTGATACCTTTCAGCTATGCATTACCTATAGCCGAGTTTGCTATAGGGCTTCTGCTGTTGATTGGTTTATTCACACGTGTATCGTTGATTGCGGGTGGTATAGTAATGATCGCACTTATTCTGGGTACTACCTTGATCGAAAATTGGGAAGCACTTACATCTCAATTAGTTCACGCTGCTTTTTTTGCTGTACTGCTTTCGTTCGTTCAGTATAACACATGGGCAGTCGATAATATTTTAAAAAAATAAAAAACTATGGATTTACAATTAACAAACAAGACTGCTTTCGTAAGCGGCTCAACACAAGGTATAGGGTTTGCTATAGCGCAGCGCTTGCTGACAGAAGGTGCAACCGTCATCATTAACGGCCGTACACAGCAGCGTATCGATGCAGCTGTAAAAGAATTAAAGCAACTTGTCCCATCAGGAAAAGTGTCTGGTGTGGCTGCTGATTTTTCGAAAGCAGAAGACGTAAAGACGTTGCTGAGTAAATTGCCGGATATAGATATACTGGTAAACAATGCAGGAATATTCGAGCCAAAGCCATTCGAAGAAATCACCGATGAAGACTGGCTTCGTTTTTATGAAATAAATGTGCTAAGTGGTGTTCGCTTGTCGCGACACTTCTTTTCGAAGATGAAAGCAAAGAACTGGGGCAGAATTATTTTTATTTCCAGTGAGTCTGCTATTAATATACCGGAAGAAATGATTCACTACGGTATGACGAAAACGGCACAGTTGTCGATCAGCCGAGGTTTAGCTGAACTTACAAAAGGTACTGGCGTTACCGTGAACTCTGTTTTGCCTGGGCCAACAAAATCAGAAGGTGTTGAGGAATTTGTAAAACAACTTGCAGCGTCTCAGAATATATCTGCAGAAGAAGCGGAGAAGAATTTTTTCAAGACAGCACGTCCGACATCATTACTACAACGCTTCGCTTCGGTAGAAGAAGTGGCGAATCTGGTGGTATATGTAGCGAGTCCCGTTTCGTCTGCTACCAACGGAACAGCACTGCGCGTAGATGGTGGCACTGCAAAACTGATCATTTGACTTTCGGTATATACCAACTCATACAGAACAATACAACTACAGGGCAGTTTACCTTGTGGTTGTATTTATAAAACAAGACTGTAGGATTTGCTTTCCACGAGTATATAGATTCCCAATCCAATAAGTATAATTGGGAAGAGAATGTGATTATATTTTGCCAGCGTTTCTTTTAATGCAGGGTGGCGCACCAGGTATTCGGCAGCCTTCACCCAAATAAAAACCAGCAGCATAAAAATTCCGATGGTTATCACCAGGTCTATCACCGATAGGTTGACGAACAGTGGTATATAGATCCCAATGTTATCGGCACCATTCGCGATGGTGATAGAAGCCACACTCAAGGTTGAAGCGCCAACTATTGACGATAAAATGCTTTTATTTCTTTGCGGGATTTCCAGTACTTCTTCCTGCTCATTTTCATCTTTCCTTTTGAAAAAAGTAATCAGCTTCATGATTCCCAGGTAAATGGGGAAGAATCCTAAAAACCCAATATATACTGTTGGTATAATGATGCCGATGAGTGAGCCAATCAGGCTGATGACAACAAGCGTTATAATGCCCAGGTACTGACCGGTAAGTATATTTTTATTTTGAAATGTATCGGATGTGAGCGTAAACAAGATCATTAAAATGAACAAGTCATCTACATTGGTGGAAGCGAATGCTAAGATAGCCGTGATGATTGTTTCAATCATTCAATACACGAGGTAGGCTGCAAAGTTAGAAATACTTTCGTGCCGGCTGTAGTAAAATTATAACACGCAGCGTGGCGGCATATATAGATAAAAAAATATCCGGCACAGCGTGCCGGATATTATAGAATCCTCATTCAAATTTTACCTGTAACTAAAATTTCACGAGGTTACCAACTCCTCAATTCTTCACACCTGTGAAAAATTTTAGTGTACGATTAATTGATAAAATGTGCTTGGGACTAGACATGGTACCTCCTTTCTTTTAGTTATACATAAGCAGCGGGCGCCTGTTCAAATACCTTATGAAGCTTGGCCCGATGCCGATAACGATCGCTATCGGTGGTAAAACGCCTGACACCCTGAAATCGTTTATCATTTTCGAAAATTTTTTCGTTGCCAGGCGCGCGTTTATTGATCAATTTTCTATCCCATTAATTTTCATTGCGTTAGGCTTTAGCGGATTTAATTTTGTGAGCAGGACAACTGAAAATTTCGTAAACGACTGTCCGATCCCACGCAGCCATTGGCTAGGGACACGGCCACTTTAATTTTAAGCGAGTCGAAAATAAATTTTACCTTGACGGGTGATTGAGTGTCACAAACAGGTATTACTCTTAAAATAAGGAGTTCTATGGACGAAAGTAAAGTACTGTCCAATCTTAAACAACGTAATAATGCAGCGTACGATCTGTTGTATACATTTTATTATCCTGCGATCGAACGCTTCATAAAACGAAACAGTGGTACAACTGCGGATGCAGAAGATATCTTTCAGGAGACCATTATTGTGCTTCTTGACAAAGTGCCAAAAAAAGATTTTGTGCTCACCTCCTCCATCAAGACCTATATTATAGCAGTCGCTTCAAACCTTTGGCTTAAGCGACTACGCGCCGCTAAACGTGTAACATCACTTGAACCCGATTATGACCTGGAAGATTTGACGCTTGCAGAGTGGGAACAAAAAGAAGAGAACAGGGTAAAGCATAATGTTATTAAGCGCGTGTTCAGCAGGATTTCGCGGCACTGTGTAATTTTTCTTACGAAGACATTCTTGCGCGGGGCCACCCGCGAAAAGCTCATGGAAGAGATGGGCTATAGCAATACGCACACCTTCGATAACCAAAAGTATAAATGCCTGGAACAGGCACGAAAAACTATTCATTGATCATGGGTGATTGAATACGAATCTCTGGTATTAAAGTATACTCCAGCGATATAGGGACATCTTCCAAGTATATAGAATGATGTTGCTGACTTCGGTGCGGGTATAAACCAGTATTCAAAAACATCTAATCACATGAAGCTATCTCTGTATCAGCAAGCGCCTGATTTTTCTACCACCGATGTGTATGGTGCAAGTATCAACCTGAAAAACCTGCGTGGGAAGAGGGTATATCTTGCCTTCGAAAGAAATGCCGGATGTCCGGTTTGTAATCTGCGCATGCACACATTATTGAAACAAGCAGAACATTTCAAAAAGAATAATATTACAGTATTGATGGTATATGAATCATCAACAGAGAAAATGAAGGAATACCTGGGCAGGAATGATTATCCTTTTCATTTTATAGCAGACCCGGAGAACGCGCTCTATCAAGCTTATTATATAGAACAATCTTTAGGAAAGGCCTTACGAAGTCTGTTCAATGGTATAGTATCGAAGGTGACACAAGGGAAAAGACTGTTTAAGAAGCCGATGAAACAGGACGGCCATGCATCAACCATTCCCAGTGAATTTGTAATTGGTGAAGATGGGAAACTTGCCGCCATTCATTATGGAAGATATATAGGCGATCACTTGCCTATAGATGCAATTCTTTGATTATGCTGCGAGGCTCGAAGTTTCCGTGAATTTTTGCTGCAACTGCTTCCGGTATTGTGACGGGCTTATTCCTGCGTAAGATTTAAACCACTTTGTGAAATTTGAAGGATCGTACGTCAGGATGTGCGCGACATCAGCAATGGAATGCTTGCTGTCATTGAGGAGAGTTTTCGCTATATCCAGAATCTTTTGTTCGTAAAAATAGCAGGGATGTTTTCCGGTCAGTTTTTTGATAACGTTACTCAAGTGTGTGGGGTGTATGAATAATCTTTCAGCTATTTCCTGAAGTTCATACATCGTGTCCAGTTTCCCTTGTATCACGTCCTGTAAATGCTCACTGATTATACGGAGGTAATTTTCAAAGATCTCTTCGCTTCTGCCTTGATACATAATGTTAAATTTTATGTGGACGAGATTTAATCTATACTATAAATATACCTGCTTGAAATTTACCGGGCCAACCTCGAGCCTGGTAATTTTATGGTTGTCAATCTGAAACGACAAAAACGTTTTGAAGTCGCCCCACCGTGATGAATGAAATTTACCGTAAATGGTAAGTCCATTGTCTTCCACTGTGTCAATAGATGAAAGATAGGGGAGTGAAGTATTGAAGAGCTCGCCGTGCGACCATTCTTTAAAACTTCTCTCATGCCCGTCATCGGTAAACGTTACGTTCTCAGCAAATAGTTCAATCCAAGCATCGCGCTTACGATTTTTCATCGCTACGATAGCGGCTCTTACAATCGGGTTTTCTATCATCTCGACTTCCATTGCAATCATTCTGTAATTGCCTCAAAAATCCTGAATTCCGAAAGCTAAAGTATGGTGATTTTTTCATGAAAAATGGTGAGCGTTTCAGTATTCCTGGCGATTCACCATAAACATCGCGGTAGGGACAAGTCGCTTAAATATTTCATCCTTAATGGATTCCTCGATTGTGAGACTCGTTATAGCGGCAGACATACACGAGAGCCAGGCTACAGCATCGTCCTGCGTTATAACATGAGGCATGTGGCGCGCACGTAATCTGGGATGGCCATACTTTTCGGAATATAAATCAGGGCCACCAAGAAATTGTGTCAGGAATAAACGTTGCTTTTCCTTGATCTCACTCTTGTCATTTTTGAACAAATGAGAGATCTGCTCATTTTCAAAAACAAGATCATAAAAACGATCGACCAACGTGCGTAAATTCTCTTCTCCGATTTGATCGTATAATGTCGGTTGCATGCGCGAATATTGAAAAATTAAATTCTCAAAAGCAACGATCAGAATATGTTCTGAGCAAAGGATGTTTTGCATACGTTGGCAATACGATCGGCACATCATCAAGTAAAACATTCCGATGATCAAGCAAATTATTTTGGGCTGATCCGGCTGCCTTCTTTTACCGTGTAATAGTCATACAGACAAATTTCTTACACACCTAAATTTAATTTTATGAAACCAACAATCAGTAAACTTCGTGCAGTAAAACTGCTCATGTGGATTGCTGCCAGTGCAATTCTGTTTTCGTTCTCCGGAGATATAGGTGCTGATAGCTACAAAGTTTATTTGAATGATAAACTGATACTGCAGCAATATGTTTCCCGGCAGGCAAGCGTCCCTGCTTTACCACTTGATGAAAGTGTGGCCAACGATGAATTAGCTATATACTATAATCATTGTGGAAAAATAGGAACAGCAAGAAACATTTCGATTAGGGATGGTAACGAACAGCTATTGAAGGAATGGAAATACACCGATGTGAGTGGTACAGACACAGGCATGCATTGTCGGGTAAAAGATATACTGACGCTTGCCAAAGGAAAAGCTAAAGTAAATTTGTATTATTCTTCAACGGAAATACCGGATGGAATGATCCTGGCCTCCATCGTGACCAAGGATAAAAAGACAGCGTCCAATTAATACAAATATCCAGGCGAGGAATATCGTATATATCCTCGCCTGGTCTTTGGCATACGAACTTTGTCTATAGTATATTAGCTTAGTGATGGTTCCATGTTCGTAGCAATGCCAATTCTGTTCCATCCATTGATAGCAATTATGGCCATGATTACCTGAGCTGTATATTTCTCGCCGAGCGTTTTAACGGCATGGTCATAGGTAGCATCAGACACCCGTTGATGTATAAAAGTAACCTCTTCGGTAAGCGCCAGAATTGCCTTCTCTTCTTCCGAGAAGAACGGCGTATCTCTCCAGCAAGTCAATGCATAAATGCGTTGTTCGCGTTCACCCGCCTTGCGAGCATCCTTCGCGTGCAAATCAACACAGTATGAACAACCATTTAATTGTGAAGCACGGATTTTAATCAGGTCCTTGTGCGTTGTTGAAAGCTCTGTGGAAGCCAGGTACTTTTCAAAGGCAATCATTACTCCGTAGCCTTCGGGTACAGTCTCATTCATTTTTGTTCTCTTTCCCATAAACAGATATTTTTTTGTTTATGCAAAGGAGGGATGCCAGCTGAACAAAAAACTTAATCTTGTTCAAGAACGGAAAAATCTGATTAGCTTTTTCGAGCTCGGATCTTGCTTAAGAATTCAGGCGTAAAGCCAAGGTACGAGGCAAGCATATACTGGGGCACACGTTGCACGAATTCAGGGAACATACCATTGAAGTGATTGTATCGTTCTTCCCCTGACATATTATATATATAATGAATTCGCATCAGGTAAGCGGAGTGAATGCGCTGCAAAATAATTCTGAAGTATCGTTCCAATTGTGGAATGGTTGAGAACAGCTCCTCCTGAATTCGTTTATCGATTACAAGGATTTCTGAATTTTCCACAGCCTGTATAGTATAGATGGAAGGCTTTTGCATCTCCAGGCTTGTATAATCTGTAATCCACCAGTTGTCAATGCCAAACTGGATGATTTGTTCGGTGCCCGTATTCGTAGATAAATACATGCGGAAACATCCTTTTACAATGAAATAGTTTGCATGGCAAACCTGCCCTTCTTTCAAAATATATTCTTTGTTGTTTACAACACGGTACGTAACATGCTTGCAGATGATTTTTTCCTCATGATCATTGATAGAGATATACCTCCTGAAATGTGCGAGTAGAGATTCGTGCATGAAGTAAAGATGGCAAAATATTGTTTAGCCAGTCAATAGATAAAAAGGGAGGCTGCAGGCAAAGTAACTGAAAAATTGAAAAGTGGTGATCTTATGCCGCGCTCTATATATATCCATGATATCCAAATGTATGAAAGTTGTTTTCGTTCACCGGGAAGGGAGTGGTGCATATTGTTAATTCGATGAGGCTGGAGATTTTAAGCATACTATTTGGAATAAACAATACGGGAATTCCATGAGAAACTTGCGTTCACCATCCCTGCCAGTCGGCTCCCATACTATATTGGTTGCCGTATACTTTTATATTTAAAGGAATTCCTTTTCTTTCGCAGAAGAAATCCCTGGTGACACGATCCGATAGTTGTTAATTATGAATTTGAAGGAGAGAGGTATGTTGGCGCAGGTCCGCTGTCCTGTGCAGTTAGCGCCCCATGAGTTGGATGCTTACCTCGAACGAGGTTGGTTCAGAATGAGGCAAAATATATTCACTACCAATTTTGTTCATTTTAGAAATGAGTATTACAGCGCTATATGGCTTCGGGTAAAGCTTCACGAGTTCTCTCAAGACAAAACCCGCGAAAAAATATTCAAAAGAAATGCAGGCTTTAAAACTGAAATAAGACCAGCGATAATTACTCCGGAGAAAGAAGAGCTCTATAGCCAGTATAAAAAGCATTTGCCATTTGAGCCAATGAGCACTCTTGGTCAATTATTGCTAGCGGATTTTTCACCGGTTAATATATACAACACGTATGAGGCTGCCGTGTATGATGGCAATAAACTAATTGCCATTGGTTTTTTTGATGTGGGCGCAGACAGCGCAGCGGGTATAGCTGCAGTATACGATCATGGCTATGGTAAATATAGTCTGGGCAAATTTCTTATCTATTTAAAGATGGAGTATTGTAAAGGATTGTCGATGCAATACTTCTACCCTGGCTATTTTGTTCCCGGTTATGCAGCCTTTGACTATAAATTGTCGATCGGTAAATCAGCAATTGAATTTCTGCAGCTCAAGTCACAGCAGTGGATGCCGCTCGAAAAATTCTCTCCTGATAATATTCCATACGAAGTAATGCTTCTGAGATTGAAGGAAGTTCAAAAACTTTTAGCGCAATCAAAATTCGAAAGTAAAATTCTGAAGTATGAATTTTTTGATGCGAACTTATTCCCTGAACTCATGAACGCTCGGCTTTTTGATTTTCCTGTCATGCTGTTTTGTTCTGATCATGTGGATGATGACTTGAATCACGTTATCGTCTTTGACGTACGTGACGATCAATATCATTTACTCCAATGTGTACCGGTATATGCTCCCAACGCTCCTAATGCTGATCCTGACTTTTATTCAGAGTATATAATAAAAGAAGAGCAAGCCGTTCTCTCTACAACTGCATCAGCTGAAATGGTAGACTGGATAATTACATTCCTTAACGCAAAGAAAAATCTCGGTATAATTACGTAGGTCTCAGTAGGGAATTATCGATACACCGGATACGCAATAAACCCGACAACATTTTTTTATTCACAGATTTATATTTGTTCCTACTCTATCCTATCTCTGGCATGTTTGCTGAACAGAGACCTGACGGCTTTATGTGATATTTATGAAGCTCGATTGCCTCAGTGCGCCATGTCTGAGATAAGCTTTGCAATTTTTTTATAGATGAGTTTAGAGTAAAGTATAAGAGCGTGAATACAAGGGAACTTAAGGACAGGGATGGGGGCGATATAGATGAATTTCGGTTAAAGTTGGAGACCGAATCACATCGAAATACCGAGCTTGAACGATTAAACGGTCAGTTGATTGCGCAGCGGCAAATGTTGTATAAAATGCTGCAGGAATTATCTGAAAAGGAAGCAGATATTCGTAAAAAATCAGAAGAGTTATTTGCGCAGAAGGAAGAGATTGAACTTCAGAATAAAAAACTCCTGGAGTATGCATTCTTTAATTCCCATAAAGTAAGAGGACCGTTGGCACGCATTCTTGGGCTTGTATATCTAATGAAGTTGGAAGTCGATGAGACCGGACATTCAGACAATGATAGTGATCGTTTTTTAGAGAAGTTGACAGACAGTGCGAAGGAGCTTGATTTTGCCGTTCGGGAGATGTCCGCTTTTTTGAATGAGTGATGTCGGTAATGGCGATAGCAAACTCGCCTGTTTTCGTTAATTCAAAGTGCTGTGAAGTAAAATAGGGCGCTCGTTGTTTGAATAGTTAATGAAGCCCGAAATTATTTATATATAGAGTAGGCTTTCATCAAGGCCAATATCTTTAAGTCAAATCAAAAAAAAATGCAATCAAAAAATACTTCCTGACATAAGGCTGTCACTTCGCATGGGTTTCTTTACATCATTAATGAAAAACATTTAAACCCAAAGCATATGAAAAACGATTTGATTGAAACTAAGGAAAATGTTGGACTAGTGATTACTCCGGAACAATTGTTGGAACACTGGCAAGGTCATCGTCGGATTACACGCAGAGCAATTGAGGCGTATCCTGAAGATAAATTATTTACATATTCTATTGGCGGCATGCGTCCTTTTTCAGAGCTGGTAATGGAGATGATTGTTATGGCTGTACCTGGTTTGGAAGGCGTGATCACTGGTAAATGGATAAGTGGCGAAGAAACAAATGAACTCTTTTCAAGGCGCGCTCCTGGTACAAAAGCTGAAGTGCTAAAGCTTTGGGATGAAACCACAGAAAAGATCAACGAGCTCTGGCCTCAAATTCCACCACATCGTTTTCAGGATGTAGACCGCGCTTTCGGTCTGTATGAAGGCACTATATTCTTTACTGTATTTTATTGGATTGACAATGAGATCCACCACCGTGGCCAAGGATATGTATACTTGCGCTCCCTGGGAATTGAACCACCTGCGTTCTGGGATCGTAACTAATATATATGTGGCAATGTATACACAGGAGTTTGCTTTAAAGCAGGCTCCTGTTTTGTTTTAAAATGGTTTTCCATTTTGATGTGTTATACGTTACACCAACGCTAATCTTTTCAATCCGCTATATTTTAATAATGAACATCGCGGCCGAATCGGCTATATTTGGTATTTCATGAATTTACACATCATACACGCGATCAGGAATAAGCAACGGATGCAATTTGTTTATAATGGAAAGTTGCGTCATATAGAGCCACAATGTTATGGACTTGGTACCAAAAACACCGAGTTGCTGCGCGCCTATCAGCTTTCAGGTGGCACTCAGCCAGAGCCGTTGTTTGATGTGGCTAAAATTGAAGATTTAAAGTTGCTGAATGAATTTTTTACCAAGCCCGGTCCCAATTATAAAAAAGGAGACTCTGCGATGAAGACGATTTTTTGCGAGCTGTAAGTGAAAATGCTCACAGAAGTTACTTTTCCCCCTTAAACCTTGCAAAGATCTTCCTGCCACTTCCAGCAGCCATCGAACGGTTATTCAGCAAAAATTTGTATCTTTGCGTTTCAATTCCTTGAATCCTGCTGAAGGCCATTTTCTCTGAAAGAATATCCCTCCTACTCGATTTTATCAATTGAAAAGAGACACAAGTCTCGGTTCTATTATTTATTTAATCTACCTGGCGCTGAAATCCGCTATTAAACACTAGCATATAGTCAATGACGAATCAGAAAACCATACAGTTTGCATCCACAAGTCGCGATTTTTCTGTCACATTAAATAAAAGGGTAAATGACTATTTCAAAGTAGAAGGAATAACCCGGCATGCAAACTCAGAAATGGTTATAAAAACAATTTTCATGTTTGCGCTGTACTTTGTACCCTACGGTATCATTGTAGGTGGAGGAGTAACGGGCACAACCTCACTGATATTGCTTGTCGTGATCATGAGCCTAGGTCTCGCGGGAATAGGATTATCCGTTATGCACGATGCAAATCATGGTGCTTATTCAAAAAAGAAATGGTTGAATACACTTATCGGTTATTCAATGAACCTTATCGGTGCAAATGCTTTTAACTGGAAGATGCAGCATAACGTTCTTCATCATTCATATACCAATGTTCACGAAGAAGATGAAGATGTAAGCCCCAGAGGTGTATTGCGATTAACACCTCACTCAAACTGGAAAAAAATACATCAATATCAGTTTATATATGCCTGGTTTTTATATGGTCTTATGACGCTCGTGTGGTTATCAATTAAAGATTTCACACGTATAGTTAAGTATGACCGGAATGGCCTTGCTAAAAAGAACAACATGCATATAGGCCGCGAATGGGTTATCCTGATCGGCTCAAAGCTTCTATATATAGGCTATATATTTGTTATACCAGTTGTATTTACATCGTTGGTATGGTGGCAGATTGTACTTGGCATTGTGATAATGCACTACATTGCCGGGTTCATCCTTGCAATTATTTTTCAACCAGCCCATGTAATTGAAGGAACAGAATTTCCGTTGCCGGATGAAACACATACACTTGAAAATAATTGGGCGGTGCACCAACTACTCACCACTACCAACTTCGGAAATAAAAGCCGTTGGTTCTCCTGGTATGTTGGAGGCCTGAATTATCAGATTGAACACCATTTATTTCCTAACATCTGCCATGTTCACTATCGAAAAATAGCAGGTATCGTTAAAGAAACTGCACTCGAATTCGGCTTACCTTATAAAAGTGCGCGTACGTTTGTTGGCGCCTTATACGGGCATGCCAAACTATTGAAACAGTTAGGAGTTAAGCCAGTTTGAACCTTATGCTTCGTAAGCTAGTTTACGTATTATAGTACTTAATCAAAATTCATTTCAATGAGGCAATTAAAGATCGTTAAGCAGATTACAAACCGGGAGAGTCAGTCCCTGGACAAATACTTACAAGAAATTGGTAAAGTAGATCTGATCACTGCGGAGATGGAAGTTGAACTGGCTAAAAGGATCAGAAATGGTGACCAGATAGCATTGGAGAAGCTTACGAAGGCCAACCTTCGATTTGTTGTATCGGTGGCGAAGCAGTATCAGAATAATGGTTTAACACTTGGTGATCTGATCAACGAAGGAAACGTAGGTCTTATAAAAGCAGCAATGCGCTTTGATGAAACCCGCGGATTTAAATTTATTTCATACGCTGTGTGGTGGATTCGTCAATCTATACTGCAGGCTTTGGCAGAACAATCTCGTGTTGTTCGTTTGCCTTTGAACCGTGTAGGTTCTTTAAATAAAATATCAAGAACATTTTCAGAGTTGGAACAGAAGTTTCAACGTGAGCCTTCTGCCGAAGAACTAGCGGAGGTAATGCAGGTAACTGTGGAAGAAGTTGAGAACACAATGCGTGTATCAGGCAGGCATGTTTCTGTTGATGCTCCTTTTGTGAACGGTGAAGAAAACAGTTTACTCGATGTGCTCGAAAGCAGCAGCGAAGAAACTCCGGATTCCGCATTGATAATGGACTCGTTGAAGCGTGAAGTGTCGCGTGCACTCGCAACGTTAACTCAAAGAGAGTCGGAAGTGATTTCAGATTACTTTGGATTAAATGGAAATCATCCAATGACTTTGGAGGAGATCGGTGATAAGTTCAACCTTACACGTGAACGTGTGCGCCAGATTAAAGAAAAAGCAACACGCAGACTTCGTCACACTTCCAGAAGTAAGTCTTTGAAGTCTTACCTCGGCTAACCAGCAAACCTCCTTAAACCGCAATAAGTTTTAACACATAATAAAAAATGGATCCTAAATTCTTCAGTTCAATCTCAAGCCAGGTATATGTATCACTTTGGAGTAAATACCGTCCGGCTATACTTCAGCTTATGATCGCCTCTGAAGAAGGCCCGCAGGAATATAAATTGTATGGACATGAGTTCAAGTCTTTGAATCCTAAGGAGAAAAAGGGTTATACCTTTACACTACAGGCATATCAAGGAAGGGCAATAAATAATATTAAGGATTCGGTAACAGCTCAGGATCTGTTGTATGTATTATCATTATCAAAAAAAGCTAATGAGTTGATGGATGCAGGCAGATATGAATTTACACTTTCGAAGCAGTTTACGCTTTGCGTTACTAAACTGGCAGCAGCGTAGTCATTTGCATTAGTGGTCAGGGTAAAGTTCGTTACCAGCTAAAACGAATACGAATTTCGAATCTTTACGGTAACAACACATGACACAACGCATTATTGATAGAAGCTATGTTGGTGAAGTACTTCAACATATATATAGTAGTGACCTTAATATTAAGGTCACTCTATTTTCAGAAGGTGGTTATTACTATATAGTAAACAAGGAAGAGAAGCGTTTCCCTTTGCAGGGCGCTACCCTTGAAGAAGCTGTTACATATCTTGGCTATAAGATTGCAGCGGATTACCCAAGTTCAAACTTCAGCTTTTGGTGGAAGCAAAACTTCAGTTGTAATCTTTGAGTTAGAAGCTGATGGTTTTTAATATAATCAAAAGCTTTTTCACTTTCACTAGGATATATATATATTAAGCGCTACATTTGACAAGTATTTAAGTTTTAGGGGAACAAGTAATTATCGAATAGCTTTTTATTAATCCCATCTTTTAATTTCATAATTAATTCATTATTTCTTCGTCTCGTCTACGAGACAAAAATTAATAGGATAGTTACTGGTAATTATTTAGAGCTAAATGCTTACTGCAATTATTTTATCTTTTTTAAAAAATTAACAATGCAAGGAACAGTAAAATTCTTTAATGAAGCCAAAGGTTTTGGATTCATTAAACCAACCGACTCAAACGAAGATATCTTCGTACATTCTTCTGGACTTATCGATGAAATACGCGAGAAAGACCAAGTTGAATATGAAGTTGAGAGAGGCAAGAAAGGCCTGAATGCGGTGAACGTAAGACTTATCGACTAATTATAGTTGCTCAAAACGTTAAGAAAAAACCACCTGATGAAGGTGGTTTTTTTTGTGTCATATTCTGAAAGAGAAAAGCGATCCTTCGTTACCGGATCACTTTTACTTTTATAGCATTAAGACCTTTAAGTCCGCGCTCAGTTTCAAATGTCACTGTATCATTTTCCTTTATAGCCGTGGCGAGACCATTGCTACGAACGAATATACTTTCTTTGGTTTCTGAATCTCTGATAAAGCCGAAGCCTTTCGCACTGTTGAAAAATGTAACCTTCCCTTTTCGGGTGCTTACAGATGCAGCGCCTTCATTATTACGTGAGCCGATAACAACATCTTCTGTTTTAATCGTAGCTCTCTTTTTGGTAGGATCCGGTGGAGTAGAAGTGATGTTACCATTTTCATCTACGTAAGCCATCATGTCTTCCAGGCTACTCCCGTCTTTGGCGTTAGCCTTCCGATCTTCTTTGCGTTGCTCTTTTTCCTTCCTTTTCTGAAGTCTCTTTTTTTCTAGTTCTTTCTTGTTGAATGTTTCTTGAGGTCTGGCCATAGGCAATTTTAAATGATTGTAACAAAAATCTTTGTGAGTCGGGAATGGAGTAGCGGGGGCTATCTTTTTCTCAAAACAGAAATGACTAGCAATATACCGAATTATTTGCAAAAAGATTGCGAAATCTGTTCCATAGTTTTTATTGCTGCATTCCTGTATTTAAAAAGGCGGAAACCCTTGAATTCATTGTGTTATTAAGGGCTCCAAATCAATTACTCACAGTTATAAAAACTACAATTCGAACGGCAATTAAGTTTCAAGAGCATCGATTAAAAGTTTTAACACGCAGATAGCGGCCTTCTTAATGCCGAGAGGAAAGTATATAGATTCGTTTACAGCTACAGGGGAATAGAGAATAGAAAATCTGAAATCTGCCGTTTGTATCAGGAAGGTATATAATGCAATGCTCTTTATATATACTCAATTTGCCATTTCGAGCACTTCAAACATTTCGTCTTGATCAAGCGCTATCGGGTTATTTTTATTATCCGAAGCCTTTACGATTTTTTCGAAATAAGAGGAATCAACTCCACTTTGAGAAAGACTCGGTATACTCATCTCGTGTGCCCACGTTTCAATCAACGCCAGAAGTGCATCTGTATAGTAATCATCCGATTTTCCTTCAGCCTTCGAAAAGACTTTCCCTATCGCGGCGTACTTCAACAGCGCTTCATCTCCATTATTTCCTACACGTAGTTTACGCACCGTTATTTTATTTGCTGCGAACATCAATGAGCTACAAATCGTACCATGTGGTATTTCAAAATATCCTCCAATGGAAGAAGCAAAGCCATGTACTAATCCGAGCCCGGCATTCGCTAAGGTGACACCTGAGATATAGGAAGCCAACGCCATGTCTGCACGCGCAAGTATATCAGAGCCTTCGTTGTAGGCAACAAGCAGAGAATTTGCAATGTGTTGTAATCCTCTATGTGCTAATGCATCCGTTAGAGGATTTGCCGTGGTGGAAAGATAGGATTCGAGAAGCTGAGTAAAGGCATCCATACCACTGGCAGCAGTTATAGCGGGCGAACAGCTCAGCGTTAGGGAAGGGTCAACAATGGCAACGTTGGGGACAAAGTTGTTATGCCGAAGCGATTTCTTATAACCATTTTCACCGGTCTCCGATAGCACGGCATTTTTAGTCGCTTCACTTCCTGTTCCTGCGGTGGTAGGAACAGCAATAAACGGAATCTTTATACCAGGGTGCGCAGACTTTGTGCCCACACCTTCCAGGTAATCTTTCACCGATTCATTCAATGGAAGCATTGCTGCTATAGCTTTGCCAGCATCCAGTACACTACCGCCACCAATCGCTACAACAACATCCGGAGAGAACATTGAAAATTTTTGTACAGCACTGTCGATCATCGCAGGTGTAGGTTCTTTTTCAATCACGTATTGTTCAACGGTAATGGCAAGAGATTGTAGCTGATCTAAAAAACTGCGGCTATACGATGATGATGCGAAAGAATGTGCACCTGTGATCAGGAGCACTTTGGAACCAAACGCTTTGATAGAAGAAGGCAACACGGAAATTTTACCAACTCCGAAATGTAGCTGAGGTGTTGTCGCAAAGTTAAAAGCAGTGATCATGAGTTACTTTTTCGCTGTTGGAAACAGTAATGCATGTTTTATACCTTCACGTGGCTGAGCCATCCATGGACCTACAGTGTCTCTCCAGGTGAAATAATGAGAGGTTTCTTTGTGTGCAATAGCATCTTGCTCGGATGCATACGCTTCATATAGTATAAATTTTCCCGTGTCTTGTGCGTCCTGGAGGATATCGAAACGAAGGTTACCGGGCTCCTGTATCGAGTTTTCATGATTCACACGGGTAGCCTCAATGAAAGCTTCTACAAATTCTGGTTTTACATAGACATGGACAAGCGTTGCAATCATAGGGTTTGTAAATTATATATCACCTTAAAATTTTACAGATGCACAAAAGTAATATACTTTTATAGTAACCATTGGCTCCGCTTTGGACTTTCATCCGAATCGGATAGTAAAAATGGCCAGCCCAATCGTCTGAACAAAGTAACAACGCCTACCGCTATGCATCGTGATCTTCGCTTTTCGAATGATCCTCTTCTTAAAAAGAACTGTAAAGCACTCTTTGTCAGTTTTAATTGTCTGATGCTTGCTTTCCATCTTGCCCATGTAAGTTTTTTAAGCCGTTGCGCAGCATATAGTCAAAGGAAGTTCGCAAAATTGCTTGTCTATATGTCAGGCTATAATCTATTTAACGGGCGGGGAAATAATTCCCTGTTTGTAAATGCTAAATGTGTTTCGCTTAGCATCCTTCTTTTTTTTGGCATTCTCGGTCAGGCAAACAGTCAATCGCAAACACATTTGTCTGATGACCTTAAACTTTATAGTCAGGCAGTAAAAAGCAAAGACTATAAGAAAGCATCTCAATATGCTATCGCGATCGCGAAATCGTATCATGAATCAAAAGAGACCAACAAAGCGATCGATCAGCTAAATCAAGCGCAGGTATATATTAAAAAATCGGGTGACTTGTCATTGCTATATACAGCTTCCCATCAATTGGGGATGCTAAATGTGGAAATAAAAAAATACTCGAAAGCACAGGAAAACTTTCAGAACGCTTTAAGTACAGCGCAACAACTGAAGGATGGTACCCTGATAAAAGAGGAGTATATGAACCTGGCATCGAGCTATAGCCTTGCCGGGAAGTATAAAAAATCCATTGAGTTTGCAGACGAAGCATTGTCACTGGCGATATCGCAAGGTGATACGGAGTTACAACAAAAGTGTTATCAACTGTTGGCAGAATATTATAGCAAAGATGGAAATGCAAGGAAATCTGCAGAGTACAAAGCACAGTATAGTTTGTTGATAAAGGCGCAACAGAGCGAAGAGTTAAAGAAGCGTGAAGTAAAAGAGTTACAGCAACACATCGCGAAAGCGGGAATTGAAAAACGGGCAACACAATCAAAGTTGACCGAGCAAACCAAAATACTTCAGCAGACGAATGACTCGCTACGCCTTATTGAAAATTCGCTTCGGGTAACAGAGGATTCACTGAAAGAAGTTGAAGCGATTAGTAAGAATCGTCAGATGGCCATTGACCTGTTGCAAAAAGATAAGGAGTTGGCTGATGTGCGTATTAAAGAACAAGAAACTCGAATTGAGAAGGAAGCACTTGTACGTAACTCTATCATTGGCGGGAGCTTGTTGTCGCTGGCACTCATCACGGTATTGGTCATTAACTATCGTAAAAAAATCAAGACGAATGAAAAGATAGATCAGCAGAATAAAAATATCAAGAGCAGTATAAATTACGCCAAGCGAATCCAGGAGGCGATGCTTCCGAAGATCGATCAGCATCCCGGTATATTTGATAATTCATTTATACTTTTCCAGCCACGTGATACTGTAAGCGGAGATTTTTATTGGTTATCTGATGTAAAAAATGGAGCTCATCATGCTGATGTAGCATTCGCTGCCGTGGACTGCACAGGTCATGGAGTTCCTGGTGCATTTATGTCTATGATCGGTATCAATGCGTTGAATGGTTTAGTAAACCGTGGCATTACAGAAACAAACCGGATATTGGATTCTCTCGATCAGGAGATCCGCGCAGCGTTACGTCAGGATATATCCGGAAACAACGATGGTATGGATGTAGCGTTGTGCATCTACAGGCAGCGCGAAAGAGTTCTTGAATTTTCCGGAGCTAAAAATCCATTGGTATATATTCAGGATAACAAATTATTCCAGGTAAAGGGTGATGTTCATTCTATCGGTGGTGTGAAGAATAAGCATGAATTCCTTTTCAAAAAGCATGCTATCACAATTGACAAGCCTACCTTGGTATATTTGTTTTCAGATGGTTATAAAGATCAGTTTGGGGGCAAAGACAATGGGAAATTTTTATCGAAGCGATTGAACAAACTCTTGCTGGAGATCCATCACTTACCAATGAAGGAGCAGATGAATATTCTGCAAAGAACAATGGACGAGTGGAAAGGAACCCACGACCAGACTGATGATATACTCGTAATGGGTTTAAAACTAGATCCTTCCAATCAATAGCTGTGACCAGAGTTGTGTGTGCTACTGCACTTGAGGTTGTAACAGATGTGCAAGCCGAAAATTATAATATGCTGGCAAGGAACTATACACTCTGATTCTTTGTAGAAGGACGAGTAAAGAACCTCACATCTTTTTAAACCGAAACATTATGACACCCACCGATCAAACCGTATCAGGTCAGGACTTGCTGGTGACCACTTTTATCAAAGCATGGACATTACAAGTCAACAGAATCAATGATCTTCTTGAAATTATTCCGGAGGAAACGCTTTTAAAAGAGATAGCGCCCGGGAAGAATACCGGTATATATATACTTGGTCATTTGGCAGCAGTTAACGATGCTATACTGCCGTTACTTGGATTTGGTAAAAAACTGTATCCTCAACTTGAGCAAGTCTTTATTACAAATCCTGATAAATCAGGATTTGAGATGCCACCAGTGTCAGAACTGAGAAAATATTGGAACGATGTAAACGCATTGCTCCTGCAAAATTTCAATCAACTGGATTTGGATGCGTGGCTTACCCGTCATGAAGCAGTATCTGCGGAGGCCTTTGTAAACGAGCCTCACCGAAATAAACTGAATGTGCTGATCAGCAGAACAACTCACCTGAGTTATCACCTTGGGCAACTTGTGTTGCTACGTGAAAAGAAAAAATAATATACTATTACATTAGTGATCACCAGTGGAATTCGCATCGCAGATTACACTGGTGATTAGTGTATAGCTTATTTCTTAGTATTTAAAATCCAGCTTAATAAGATTAAGTGCAGGCAGCGGGCCACCAAACTGCTGGAGTTTTCCTCCTTGTGAGAGATCACCAAGATCTATATCTGCGAAACCTATACGGTTAGCAATTTCTTTTACTACATTTTTTGTTTCAACATCGTTGCCGGATATAAATACAACACGTTTCCCGTTGCTATCATTTGGGTCTGCGGCCAGTAACGCGGCAGGTAAGGTGTTGAACGCTTTTACGACGCGTGCACCTGGAATAAGTTCAGCTATAATTTCACTGGATGTTTTATTTCCTAAATCTAACGGCTTGAATTGTGGAAAAGCAATGGCATTGGTAGGGTCAATTACAATCTTACCATTCCATTGATTAACATTGCTCACCACCTCGGGCACCTGCTTCCAGTTTACCGCGAGGAAGATCACATCGGCTTGTATAGCTTCGTCCGTTGTTACGGCCCGTATGCCATGACCGATTTCCTGTACTATATCTGCAAGGCTTTCCGGACCACGACTGTTACTGATCATAACGGTATATCCGGCTTGGGCAGCGTGGCGGGCAAAGGCTTTGCCAATATTACCAGCACCTATAATTCCAATTTTCATAAAAGTATATTTATAGTTTGAAGATTACTGTTTCACAAGTTGAACGCTGGCGATAAGTTTTACTTCATCACCTACTACAGCACCACCGGTTTCCGTTAAAGTATTCCACGTAAGACCAAAATCTTTGCGACTGATTTTCCCTGACAACTCAAAACCTGCCTTCACATTACCCCATGGATCTTTTGCTATACCGTTATGTGTTACCGAAAGTTTTAGCCTGCGCGTTGCGCCTTTTATAGTGAGATCGCCTTCCAGTTCAAAGTCGTCACTTCCATTCTTGCTAAAGTTCACAGAAGAGAATTTGATTTTCGGGAATTTCTCTGCGTCAAAAAAATCTGCGCCCTTCAGGTGGCCATCACGTTGCTCATTGTTTGTGGAGAGGGAATTAATGTCTGCTTCGAATGAGATCTTTGCATCATCAAAATCTTCTGTAGCGTCTGCTTCTCCTGTAAATTGAGTAAAGCTTCCGGTAACAGTACTGATAACAAGATGCTTTACTTTAAATTGAATTTCAGAATGTGCTGGATCGATGTTCCAAATTGTATTTTTCATAAAAGATATAGTTTGTGTTTGTTTAATGATTCAAAGGTGCAGGATGTGTAATTGCTTTTAAATGATAAAGGGTAAGAAAGACCATTGACATTTGATAAGTGTTATAGCCATAGATCTCTTACCCTTTAGTGATCTGTTATTCTATTGGTTTATATGTGATCGTGCCATATTTGCCAGCGAAAAAGTCGTTATACGCTTGAGCTATTTCAGTTCGTGAATTCATTACGAAAGGTCCTTCTGCTACTATAGGCTCGGCATATCGTTCACCACCAAACAGAATGATATCTACAGCAGATATACCTTTGTTGGCCAATTCTATCTCGCCATCTTCCAGGTGAAATGTTACCAATTCACTTTTTCCAAAATCTTGTCCATTAACATTTACTTCGCCTACTGGTATAAAAGCTGCGGTTTCCTGCTCTGAAGGGGTCGTCAGCGTGAACTTTGACTTCGGTTGTAAAATGATATGGTATAGATACTGTTTGCTATAGGTCTTAACAGGCGACTGCCGATCGCCCAGGCTGCCGATTACAACGCGAAGGGTACCCGCATGCTCAGGTAATTCTATTTCAGGAATATCTTTCGCTTGCAAAGCCAGGTAATCTGGTTCCTCAGCTTTATGTATCGCAGGCAGGTTGATCCAAAATTGCAAAGCATGTAAAATTCCACCTGTGCGCTGGAACTCCGGGCTATTGTGTTCATCATGTACAACACCGTTTCCCGCTTTCATCCACTGCGCTCCACCAGCCTCTACTATACCATGCCCTCCATGACTATCATAATGCTCTAGCGAGCCGCTGAATATATAGGTAAACGTAGCGATGCCACGATGCGGATGTGCGAACTTGCCTGAGGGACTCTCTGGTTTTTTAGCTTTTTGTGCTGTAGGATAAAGGTGATCGAGAAATACATACGGACCGATAGCATGGACGTTTAAACCGGGAAGTAAACGGTTCACCAAAAGTTCCCCAACTTTTGAATTCATGCCACTGTAGCTTCCTTTTATGGATCGTTGTTGTGCTGTTTTCATGATGCAAACATCTATGAAAAGAAGCGGCTGCTAAATATCAAATGATAAGAATGACGCTTGACATTTGGTAGGAAATGCTCGCTATAGGCATGCTAGAAAGCTTAGTAGTCTGGTGTATATATACGATAACGCCCGAGTATAATATTGCTATACCGTGTGAGATAGGTATAAATTTTACTATAGTTGTTTACTTCGTGGCAAGTTTCTTTCTGATCCGGCTCAGCGACTCTGGCGTGATGCCCAGATAAGAGGCGATCATATTTTGCGGAAACCGCTGGAGGAAAGCAGGATTGCTTTTCATGAGATCTAAAAACCGATCCTCTGCTGTTAAGCTAATCGCATTGTGAATACGCTTTTGCATCGCGATAGAATGGCGCTGGTCCATTTGGTTTATCATTTTAGCAATCAACGGCACAGACTCAATCAGGGGTTGCATTTTCTCATACGTCACCAGCAGTACATCACAATCTTCGACAGCATCAATGTTATACTGTGACGGTGTAAGCATGATATAGCTTTCGCGGTCTACCATCCACCAATTCTCGATGCCAAAGTATACGATGTTCTCAACTCCGTTAACGAGCGAGTACTGACGCATGGCACCTTTCACTATAAAAGCACCATACTTACAGATATCGCCTTCTTGTAAAAGGAACTGCCTTTTAATAAAATGCTTTGGTATAAATGCTTTTGATACAAGATCAAAATCTGCATCCGGGATTTCAGAGGAAGTATAATGGTTGATATATTTTCGTAGCGCTTCGTACATGCGAGGTATAAGTCGGTTTGAAGGCGCTAAAATAATATTTTACGCAGAAAGCTTGAAAATAAATCTTCCGCAGAACACGCAGATTAACGCAGACTAAATACCTGATTGTATTTAAAAAAGTCTGCGTCAATCTGCGTGTTCTGCGGGCGTTGCATTTATATCTATGAGAGTTACGCTCTTATACCGGAATATATCTCCCGCAGGTCTCAAAAGGTTAACGCAGACTAAATACTTGATTGTATTAAAAAAAATCTGCGTCAATCTGCGCTTTCTGCGGGAGTTTGCATTTATATCTATAGGAGCACTCTCTTATATCAGAATATCTCACGCAACACCTGGGCTGCCTGTAATTTCTGATGAAGGATTGTGCTTGTATTTAAAAACGAATGGAAAGACAATTCCCAGGATCAAAGTATATCCTGCGAAAGTGAGCCAGATACTTTGCCAGTCGCGTATACCATCCACAGTGAAATAATCTACAACCCAACCACTGATCACGCCTCCCAGAAATGCGCCAACACCATTCGTCATGAGCATGAACAATCCTTGGGCACTGGACAAAATTGAGTTGTCAGCTTCGTTCTTTACGAACAACGAGCCCGATATATTAAAGAAGTCAAACGCCATTCCATAGATGATCATCGAGAGTACTAAAAGAATAAATCCGTCTCCAGGATTTCCGAATCCAAATAATCCAAAGCGTAACACCCACGCGAAAATACTCATCAGCATTACTTTCTTAATTCCGAATCGTTGCAGGAAGAAAGGAATGGTAAGGATGAACAACGTCTCGGAGATCTGAGATATAGACATTAATATACTCGGATGTTTTACAGCAAAGGAGTCTGGATATTGAGCCGTGAAGTCGTGAATAAAAGCTTCACCAAATGTATTCGTAATTTGTAGTGCGGCACCCAGAAACATAGCGAAAATAAAAAACACGGCTGTGCGTGGTTTCTTGAACAACACAAAGGCATCGAGCCCAAGGTATGACAGAAACGATCCATCTCTTTTTACTTTAGCCGGTGTACAAGCCGGTAGTGTAAAGGCATAGCATCCGAGTAATATACCCGAGGCAGCGCTTACATAAAGTTGTATAGGACTTAGCGACCAACGACCGAGATCGATTACCCACATTGCGAAAACAAATCCAACCGTACCCCACACGCGAATGGGTGGGAAAAACTTGACAACATCAATTCCGTCTTTCTGCAAGACAGCATACGACACAGAATTATTCAATGCTATGGTAGGCATATAGAACATGGAGTTCACCAGCATTGTGAAGTACATTGTGCTGTAGTCGCTGATCTGTGCTGCATATAACAAAGACATCGCGCCAATAAGATGGCAAATACCCAGGAGACGCTCAGCGTTTATCCAACGGTCGGCCACAATACCAATTAAGGATGGCATAAATAAAGATGCAAGCCCCATGGTGGCGTAAATGCTGCCGACTTGACCACCTGTAAATTTCAGAGTAACAATCATGTAGCCACCCATGGAGATCAGCCATGATCCCCAGACAAAGAACTGTAGAAAGTTCATTACGATAAGACGGCTCTTAATATTCATTAAACTATTGGGTTCGGGTATTAGTAAATGGTTAAGAAATCTTTAAAGGTTTGAAGATAAACGCATTTTATTTAAAATCTAAAAAATTTAATGTGCTCAGAAACAGATCTATAATAGGTTCCTGTAGCGGTGTCATTTCAAGGTAAATCCGTTTGCGAATACTTTGTTTCAAGGTGTTCGTTGCAAACGGTTACTGATCTATATTTGGAGCTTTATTTATTTTAAGGCGAGGCATAAACTATATATTCCATGATTAATCCCTATACCGAAGACGAACATTTTGAAGGTGTAAATTATACAGAGACGCCACTCGCTAAAGGAGAATACGAGAATTGCACGTTTCGGAACTGTAATTTCGGAGGGTCTGAACTGGCTGAAATAATCTTCTCACAATGTAAGTTTGAGAGTTGTGATTTCAGCATGGCTAAGCTGAGGAATACTTCGTTTAGAGATGCAAAATTTAAGAACTGCAAACATTTAGGATTACGCTTTGATGAGTGCAGTAAAATGCTGTTGTCATTTTCATTTGAAGGATGCGTTTTGAATTTTTCTTCTTTCTACAAGCTAAAAATAAAAGGCACTACATTCAAGGAATGTAAACTTCAGGAAGTGGAGTTCAGAGAGGCAGATTTAACAAACGTAAACTTCCATAATTGCGATTTGCTAAGTGCAGCATTTGAAAATACGATATTGGAAGGTGCTGATTTCAGGAGTGCCTATAACTATTCACTCGAACCTGAATTAAACAAAATGAAGAAAGCAAAATTCTCTTTGGCAGGGGTTGCGGGCTTACTTGATAAGTATAAAATTGTTATAGAGTAATGGTGCTATGGTTTATGATTTTTAAAGTCAGCTATATAATCAGGTATATAGATTGAAAAAGCACGCATTATGTAGCGGTGAACATTTTTGTCGCAATCAGCCTTTTATAATGTCGTTTTAGACCCACCTTCAGGTAAATTTCTTACTGTATGTTTGTATTGTAGATCACGAAACAAGAACATTCTGCCATCGGAATGTTAAGAAAAACGTAGTAACTATTGTGTAAGCGTTTGCTTACGCATATATTAGTAAGCAAATACTTACAGATATGGCACTACAGGCAAGAAGAGATGTATTTCAGGCTATAGCAGATCCTACGCGCAGAGACATTTTGAATCTGATTGCAAAGAAGTCGCTAAACCTGAATACAATAGCAGAGCAATTTGATGTAAGCAGACCGGCTATCTCGCAGCACATTAAAATACTTACGGAGTGCGGTTTGATTATCATTAAAGATCAAGGTAGAGAAAGGTACTGCGAAATACAGGTTCAGAAGTTAGCAGAGGTGGCCGACTGGCTGGAGCCCTTTCGTAAACAATGGGAGCATCGCTTCGATAAGCTGGATACACTATTAGTAAAAATGCAATCAACTAAAAAACACAAAAAACGATGACAACAAAAAACCAACTCAAGGTTGTTGCCGAACCAGGCAAACAAGACATTTATATGTACCGCGAATTTGATGCGCCACGTGAAGTGGTGTTCAAAGCATTTATAGAACCCGACCTGGTGGTACAGTGGCTAGGTCCGAAGAATATGAAAATGCGTATCGAAAAATACGATATGCGAACGGGTGGTTCCTATAGATATATACACGCTGACGAGAAAGGCAACGAGTATGCGTTTAATGGTGTAGTACATGAAGTGTCTGCACCGGAGCGAGCTATACAGACTTTTGAATTTGAAGGATTGCCTGAGCGCGGGCATGTAAGTCTGGATACAGCATTGTTCGAAGTGCTTCCTGGTAATCGCACACGTGTCACGATGCAATCTGTGTTCAGAACGGTGGCTGCACGCGATGGTATGGTGCAGTCTGGTATGGAGCGTGGTGTAAGGGAAGGTTTCGAAAGACTGGATGCCTTACTGGTAAAGTAACAACGATTTGCAAAATATAGTATATATTATTCAACCCCTTAAATCTTAACGAGATGACTAAAGAATTGTGGATCAATCTTCCGGTAAAAAATGTAGCGAAGTCAAAAGAGTTTTTTACAAAGCTTGGATTTCAGCTCAACCCCAATGCTCCCAACCCCGATATATCGGCATGCCTGCTAATTGGAACCAAGAATGTAGTGGTGATGCTTTTTGAAGAACCTGTGTTTAAAAGTTTCACAAATCACGAAATCACGAATACAAAGCAATCAAGCGAAGTACTGATCTCGTTCGATGCAGAGAGTCGCGAAGAAGTAGATGAAATTGCAAAGAAAGTAAAAGATGCCGGAGGCATAGTATATAATGGTCCTGGTGACAACCAGGGATGGATGTATGGCATGGGCTTTAGCGACCTCGATGGCCATCGCTGGAATGTCCTATATATGGACATGGCAAAAATGCCAAAAGGCTAATCTAATTGCCTTGGGATTAATCCCAAGGCAATTTATGTTTTTGTGTTTTATAGCCTGATTTGTTGTGCTTGCTGATGGGAGATTTTCACAATGAGCTTCATTCAAACATTTATATCCCTTGCCTCAGGATTAATCCTGAGGCAATTTATTTAGGAGGATTTTTGAAATCCCCATTTGAGGATCATCTCATCATTTCATCCTGAAATGTTTTTCTGGTATGATGTTTCTCTTGATTTTTAATATACTGTCTTACGCGATCAATGTTTGATTCGCTTACGGAGGCAGCAAAATATTCTGTTTGCCATTCAAACTTAGAAACACTAAGATGATTTTTGTTAATCCAGAATGACGATTCACCTTTTATCAGATGCATGATCTTTGATAGAGATTGCTCAGCGCCGAGAGAGACCAAACAATGAACATGATCGGTATACCCGTTTACAAAATCTATAAAAATTCCTTTACTCCGACCATTTTGAAGGATATGCTCTAAAACCTTAAATCGAATTTCAGAAGTCAGCAACGGCTCACGGTTTTTTGTGGACCACACCAGGTGGATCCATACTTTAATATAGCGCATAACAGTAACAACGGATTTCATTCTAAGCTAAACAACTTCCGATCATTGCTTAAAGCATGACAACAATCGGTATATCTTTCAAATATAGTAGTTATTCAATTGCCTTGTGATTAATCCTTGGGCAATTGAATTTGATCATGGGAATAATCTTCCAAAGACCTCAGCAAATGGATCGCGACCCACCACTGTGTAATAAAATAATGCACCGAGCCATCCATGGAACAATCCCAGTACATATACATTTCGGGCACGTAGATATATATAGCCGTATAATAAAGCGAGGATAAATGTGCTGGCCATCAACCAGTAATCCGGATAGTGCATCAAGCCGAAAAGTATAGCCGTTACGGTAATAGTTACAAAGGTATTTGGTCGCTTTGCTTTTAGGTGCTGAAGATTCCCAGCTACTAATCCTATAACAAGAAATTGCTGGATGGTGCCCCAAATAGGATATAGAATTAAGATTGGAATTATATGCCAGTTCAGGTTGATGGTACCAAGCTTGTAGCCAACAATAAAGAATGTAATGACAGAAATAGTACCAAAGGGTAGAATTTTGAGAGCTACTTCCTTGAAGTTGTCCAGGCGAAAACCCCAATAGTGAAGTATTCCTTTTACTCTTCTGCTTTGACTGATTACATATATAGTCCATCCAATAATGACAATAACTATAAATGGAAGTCGCCATTGGAGTAAATCCATGAAGATGATTTTGCCGATGCCCACCAGAAATACAGCAGTAATTTCATACTTCCTTCGTTTGTCGGAAATGAATTGTTGAGGATCAGGCTGGGCTGGGTTCATATGGAGTTGCTGTAGGCAATTATAACAAATATAGATTTCAATGATTAATTAATTATTTCAATTACTAAAATGAAACGTCAATATAGGATGTTGATAAAGATCTAGATTTTTGTATAACCCTTATACGATTTTGTTAATAATATTTAGCGGAGGAATTAGTCCTCCGCTAATGATAAAAAATGTAAAACAATCTACCGCTTAAAATCGCGGAATTTGATTTTAGCTATAATTCGCTGGCCATGACGATTAAATAAATCGACTTTCGGTTTCATGATAAGACCTTCTGCGATGTGATTCTTATCGTGTGCTATGGTAGAGGTGTAACCTTTCGTTACAAACTCGACTGCTTCCAACAATGTACCAGTACCGATGATTGGTACAATATCAATCTGTAGTTTGTTAGCAATGTCTTCTACATTTTCGCGAGACAGCCAAAAGTTGCCAACTTTTACATCGAACAAGATAAAATCGGAACCCTGAGCGATGTAACGATTACCGTCCTTCTGGATTTTGTTGCCGTAACCTTCACCGTATATACATACTTCCGTAGCATCGGTAAAAATTTGCTTCATCACGTCAGCAGTAAATTTTCGTTGCAATACATTTAGCAGAAAGGAAGGTATATGTGCATCATCGGTTTTGCCACCAAAACGCACTTCACTGCCGTTCCATATAATGCGAATGTTGGTGCCGTCAATCTTTTCGGTCCAGGTCCATGGAATGTCTTTTAGTGTTTCAAATTCAGGTAATGCCCATTGGCCTTCCATGAGTTGTTTAAAGTTTGTTTCAGGACTGCGTAGAAACACAGTCTGAATCTTGTGGTATTCTTTCATTAGTTTATTTAATAAGGATGTTAATAATTATTTATAGCGCGATATATATGCGTTCAGAAAAGACATGGCAGTGCCACTCCGATGTATTTTCATCAGACGATATATACTGTGACTATTAGAGGAAATAAAAAGCCCCGAGTTGGTTTACCCGGGGCTAGTACGTATCATCGGTGTGATGTTATCTATACATATACCCAGGGTAAACCCCAACGGCTCTTCCTGATAAATACGAAGCGTATTTAAGAAGTGTGTTTTGATTTACGATGTTTACTCCTGGTTTCATTTTAGTTTTTAATTTTATTGAAGCACAAATATAGGACGAGTTTTTGATGTTGTGATGAAGTGTTTATGTTTTTTTTTGCGGGGTGTCATCATGGATAATGTTTGTTTTTTTCTTCAAATACTGTGTCTATTATATAGGAACTGCATTATACCACTGTAATTTTTAATAATTTTAATTGTTTCATTGGTATGAAAGCCTTCTACTCCCTACGCGTGCTATCTGTACTGATAATTTTCATATCATGTCGCGGGCAAAATGCAGGATTCCGTAATGATTCACTTGCGAGCGAATCAAATGACGATATCAGAATACGCAACGAGTTTCAGACGTATAGCAATGGATTTATATATGATCAGCATACTATGGGTAGGTTAGGGAACCTGATTGATTCGTTGCACGTGCGGTACAAGAACTGTGAAGCAAAAAGGCACCTTGCCCTTCCACAGGGCATGGCTACAGTTGTTGTCGTCTCTGGTGACACTACTGGAGCCAGGGCCGCCATGCAGAACAATATAAGTCTGTCTGAGTTTAAGAAGCGGTTCCCGCTAACTACTATACAGTCCGGACATTGGATGGTGAAGGTGCGATACCCTGGCCACAATGGTATTGAGAACCTATACTATTACTCACTGCATCCTAAGGAAAGTTTTAGAAGGCACTGCGATGCTATTGCCAGCATGGATAAAACGAAGGGTTGGGTAATTTTTGATGAGTATGACGGAGAGTTTACAGCTATATATTTGGACGGCTTAACGCACCCTGTGTTACCTGAGCGATATGGGGCATTATTGCAATATGTGGATTGCATGGTTGATACAACAACAGAGATTTTTACAGGCAACAAAGAAGAAGATACGGCGTGGGAATTGGACTCTGTTGAAGAACTACCAAAAGACTCCTGTATAAAAGTTTTTTTTGAGCTTGTTAATAGTTACCCGCAAGCACCTGAAGAACCAAGCGAAACTGGCCCTTATGACTCTATGTATATAGCGAAGTATGAAGAATATGCAAAGTTATATTCTGAAACACGAGACGTGCGAATTGCTGCACTTGATAAAAATATCCGTGATGCTGCCAATAAAAAGATTTTACATGCTGCCGTTGAGGAAGCCATTGTGATTGGTTATCAATCGCGCGATCTGGAATTTTATGCCGAGCGGTATATATCTGCACAAAAAGCCCTTCAGATGAAGCGTAGCTACCGTGTCGCAGGCAGTTGTAGTATGGATTCGCGTCCGCGAAATCATGCGCGTGAAATTTGCATACTTGCTGCAGAAGCACATCAATGGGATATATTTCTTCGTGCACACCTTGATATTATGAACGATGATTTTTCCCGTGCATCTGATGGATCATACGCACAGGGTGGGCGACAGACTTACCTGCAAGAGCTTGAAGCGTTGAATATTAATACGATCGATCTGTTACTGGGTACCTGTCTCCGCGCGAGTAATACCAGTGAAAATCATTATGATGGTTCACCTGCACGTATAGCCCGAGCGCTTGCCGAATCGAAAGACCGTGCTGCTATCGGTAAACTCCTCAAGACGATAATAAGTGACACTACGCTTGATCTGAATAATCGTGTGGGAATGGCGTGGCTTCTTTACGGATTTACGCAGCATTTGAAAAGTGGACAAGTTAAAGCGCAGGCAAAAAGAGATTTCTTGGAGGCTATAGATCAATTACCATTTGGGTTGCGTGAATCTTTTCGCGAGGAACAGTGATTGTAAGAATATGCATTTTTTGTCCTTGGAGAATATACACAGCGTACGAAGAAAAATATATGCTCAATTCCAGTGTTACCATAATCCCCAGCAAACTACTTCTGGCATCCAATTGATCTTTACAGAGTACATGCAGAGGATTCATCGGACAAATAACTACTCATTCCGTAAATTTTTCACCGGGTTCTCCAATGCTGCTTTAATGGATTGGTAACCCACGGTAACCAATGCCAGCGTAATGCACAACGCTCCGGCCAGAGCAAATGTCCAGACGTTTATGGGAGTGCGATAGGTAAAGCTTTGCAGCCATTGATCCATAGCATACCATGCGAGTGGTGTGCCGAGAAGTATAGCGATGAGTACGAGCGTTGCAAAGTCTTTGGAGAGCAGAATGGTGATGCGAGCAACAGAGGCCCCGAGAACTTTTCGGATACCGATCTCTTTGATTCTTACTTCGGCCATATAGCTTGCAAGGCCGAATAAACCGAGACAGGATATAAAGATCGTCAGGATGGTAAACACAGACGTGAGTGATGCTGTGCGTTCGGTATCTTCAAACTTTTGTGCGTAGTCGTCATCAGAAAAATGAAATTCGAATGGATATTCCGGATTATACTTTTGAAAGAGTGCTTGTATATTCGCGATGGCTTTCTGTGGATATATACCTTCTTTCAGTTTAATATGAATGACGTTGAAGCCGCTTCCTTTCACACCTTCAATAACCAAGGGCTTTATAGTTTGATAGGGAGAGTCGGTAATAAAATCTTTCACTACACCTATGATGTGATATTCGGTGCCATCCGCTTCTTTTACAGTCTGACCAATCGGGTCTTTGAATCCAAAGGCTTTTGCTGCGGCTTCGTTAATGAGCATCGCTGTTGAATCAGTAGGATATTTCTGAAGATCCATATCGCGACCTTGTATCAATTGGAGCGATGCCGTTTCTACTAATCCTTCATCAGCCGACATTCGGCCAAAGTCAGTTTTGTCTTCCGGATTTTTACCTTGCCATTGCAGATCCCAGGTGTCACTCATAATCATGCTCATGGGTGAAAGCGTTTTCGTTACACCTGAAGCTATACCCGAGTTGATGAGTTCATTTTTTAAAGGTATATAATTTTCGTACAGAGCGCCCGTCATCCAATGGTATACCAGCGGCTTTGCATTATAGCCACGATCGCGTGTTTGCGTATAGCGTATCTGTTGTACCACTACCATAGTAGCGATTATAAGCACGATAGCAAATGTGAATTGCGTAACCACCAGTATCTTTCTCGGGTTAATACGCGAAGAACTCTTCTTGAATGTTCCCTTTAATACTGTCACAGGTTTGAATGATGAAAGGAAGAATGCCGGGTAACTGCCTGCAATGATACCGGTGGCAATCGTGAAAGCAATCAGCGCTATCCAGAAATATAGTTGTGTAAAGGGTACAGAAATGGTTTGGCCAACGAGTGTACTGAAATAGGGTAACATGAGCTGCACCAACACAACGGCTATACCTGCAGATACACCGGTCAGTAAAATTGACTCGATTAGAAATTGCCCTACCAGTAATGTTTTATCGGCACCGGCAACTTTGCGTACACCAACTTCTTTTGCACGTTTTTCACTGCGCGCAGTGCTTAAGTTCATGAAGTTGATGCAGGCTACCAGTAAAACGAATCCTCCGATAACGGCGAATAGCTGTACTGTTTCTATTCGTCCTCCGGCAGATTTTCCGTTTTCGAATCGTGAGTATAAATGCCAGCGACTGATCGGGTGAAGTATAATTTCCTCCTTAACAAGTCCTTCGCTGTGACGAATAATAACGTCTTTTATCTTTTCACTTACCGATGCGAAGGAATGGCCATCGTTGAGTTGGACATAGGTAAATATACCGTTGTTTGCCCAGTTCATGTCATCCTCGTTTGTGCGCTTCACGTACTCCGAGGATAATATATACTCGAAATCAAAGTCGGTATTGGGCGGTAAGTCTTTCATAACACCGGTTACACGGTATAGCTCATTGTCGATTTTGATCTCTTTACCCAGCGCATGAATGTCGTCAAACATTTTGAGCGCCATTTTCTCTGTTACTACAATGGAATAGCCATCGTTGAGTGCTGTGCCAGCATTACCTTCCAGCAGGGGAAAGGTAAATATCTTCAGGAAAGATGGATCTGCTATAAGTGCCTTTGTTGATACTTTACGATCGTCTACAATAGTAACAAACCATCGGTTAAAGGTTCGCGCTACCTCAGCCACCTCTTCGTACTCTGCTTTGAGTGTCGGACCAAGAACTTTTGGCGTATAGGGCCAGCATTCGATCTTGTCGTTTATCCGGCCTCTATTCCATGCCTGGTATATATTCGGTTGATTGACATGAAAAGTGTCAAAGCTTACTTCGTGGTGTATCCATACAAAAATTATAATCGCTGTAGCCATTCCTACAGCAAGTCCTGACACGTTGATAAATGTAAAGCCTTTGCTTCTTACAAGATTCCGAAATGCGACCTTGAAATAATTTCTGAGCATACGTGAAGAGTTAATACGATCACGCATATACCTGCAAAGCGTGATCCAAAGCGAAACGCTTTTTTTCGCGTGAAATTAAATGAGCAAATATATATTGTGTCCGAAATCGAAATTATTTGCGCGGAAATGGAGCTAATAGAACTGTATAATTTACGTAACGAATTTAAGTTCTTTGAAAAGAATCTTTACTGTTCAAATCGCCTTTCCTGATTAATACGACCTTGAGCTAAGTATATTCAAGACTTATTACGTTGCTCATAATATCAATCACTCCACCAGTTTTACAACTTCTTCTTCCTTCAATTTTCTGATGGCCATTTCGTGGGCAGAGAATTCTTTATTGCGTGGCCAGATGTGAAATCCACCAGCGAACTGCTGTCTGAATTCAGACATAAGCTTGTTGAAGGTATTTTCATCGATGCCCATGCCGGGATAGTATACAAAATACCATTTGCCCCATATACCATTTTCATCGATCTGTCCATGATAATCGATTTGATGTGTGCTATAGTGTTCATAAAACGACACGTCATCGATGTGAGATCATAACGACCTTCGAACGTGAAAGCACCAACGTCATCTTGTCCGTTGCCTGAGATGTTGCCGTTTATAAAGTCAAGCATCAACAACATTTCATGTCGCTCTTGGCTATGGTAATAAACATAGAAGCCAGTCCAGTATCCGCTGGGGAGATGTGGATGTTGCTCATAACTATCGAGAGACTCAGGCATAGTAAGTAATTACATCAGTATTTAATGACAGCATGTTTATTTATACAGCTATATATTTGAAGGATGTGAAAGCTATCTCTTCGGCTTAGTGGGCACTAACAATTCAGATATATCCACATCAAGTGTAATAGCCATTGCACGTAACATTTTAAGGGAGGGTTGTTGTTCATTATTGCAGATACGAGTGATCGTATTGGGAGTCTTCTTCATCATTTTCGCGAAATCCTTATGGCTCATATCTTTCTCAGCTAACACGACTTTCAATCTATTGATCTTTAACTTTTCTGCCATCTAGTAATCCTATTTATGTATTGTAAGATTCTAAATTAGGATTAATGCAATGTTTTTTGCAATGCAAGCTATTGATTGTCAATTCATTGATGTTTTGTATAATGCATAATACGTATTATATACAATTTTATTTGTATTATTAATTAGTTTTTATGGATCATTGATTAAAAGAATAATTTTTTTATAAAACATATGTGTTATCCATCGTTGAAATATCCAACTCAAGAAGAACTCATTCTTCAACTCCTCAAACAAGAACTTAAAAGCTACAGATTTTTTAATGGCTTACGTGAGGTTGGCCTTGACGACTCTTTCTATCATTCAGATTTCAGTTCACTGGTGCTAACCTATATAGGTTTCGATGATGAAGAGAATGCCACCTACGATTTTTACTTTGCTTTACTTGAAAAGTATAGCGCGCTTTTTCAACCTAACGAGGAAACCGTAATGAAGCTCGCTCGTGGCATATATGTAGAACTCGTAGCCGAACTAAAAAGCCGCAAGGCTTGACATGGAATTAATACATCCCTGATACTAAACTGTATTTGTAGGTTCCTAAAATCAATTTTCCTTTTATTGGATATGATAACTAAGTCAAGCACTTATAAGTTAAAATATGCGGAGATTAGAATACCTCATAGATTTTTAGTTCACACAAGCGGGCATCAAGAGCCGAGTAGTCCATGGTATATAAAGCATTTAATTTGTCCACTTCAGAAAGCAATTTTGGGTGAAAATCCCGTGTATAAGGCGGTTCGCAATAATCACTTTTGTTAGATGATAAAAAGAATGCGGGTTTTGATTTATCGGTCTGACTCCTCCTAAGAGAAAGGAAGGTCTCCCAAATAATACAGTCTTTATATTCACCTTTTGAGTGGGCAGGAGCTTTCTTGTCAATTAATCGAGTATGGGCTTTGTCTTTAAAACCTTGAGACACTTCGATGAACACCGTGTTTCGAGTAAGTACTTCGACTATATCAATAAAAAATCTTTCGATCTGAAAGTCACAAAGATCTGTCTTTGGAATAGTTGCACCTGAAAGACCAGATTGATTAATGAAACATTAGCTAATATATTTCTTTGTAAATGTTGATCAAACTCTACAAGGTCTATATTTTCCGAATGTCGGATATTAATTTCCGAACAAGTAAATTTTACTTCCGAAGGCTTATTACCTCCAAACTTTCATCCATTTCGTGCCAGAATAGTATGATTATTAGGAAGGTTAAGGGAGTCGTTAGGGTCACTATACCTAGCCTTGTCGAAAAAAGCACGAAAATCATAAGCCTCTTTGGTGAGTCGTAGTTTTGTCAGGCTGAATATAGCATGGTTGCATCCTCTGATTTATGAGTTACGTTACAGAAATACAGTTGAAGATAATTTAAATATTAAACGATCATCCCCCATAAAGCTCTCTATACCTACCTGCTATAGCGTGAAAGATCACCAATATTTTTATAGACAGTTAATCATATAGTTGGTTTTAATACGGTTTTTTTCATGCAGCCTATATAAAGCACACGGCACGTATGTGCGACTTATTAAAGATTAGCTTATGTGTTTATGTATATATTTTCTGATAATCGTACTATAGCGAAATGTTATACATAATGCCGCGCGATCCATGCGGAATGGAATTTTTCAAACTACGTTAAAATAGTTATTTTTGAATATGGCTAAGAGTAAATTAAGCAACTATCAACATTCTCACAATCCGTTGGAAATGGAGCGTACTCTCGTTGCCAAAATTTCTGAGACAGGTAAAGAGCAACTGAAAAAGCGCAGAAAGGCAGGGTTGTCGTCATTTTATGCTAAAGAAGGGAAAATCGTTGAGGTATTCCCTAACAACTCTGAACATGTACGACACACAATAAAATCCAAGTGGGTTGTTTTAAAGAAAGAAGAAAGATCTTTAAAACTTAAATGAGTAGGCTTCGTCTTATTGCCGGCCCAAACGGCTCAGGTAAGTCTTCCATCTTTCAGCTTATTAAGGAATTTAAAGAAAAGCAGAAGGTCATCCAGACAGGTCCATTCATCAACTCCGACCTGATAGAAAAGGAATTTAAAGACAAAGGCTATATTGAGCTTAGACTTTTTGGTATTGAATCTCCTCCACCCTCACTAATTTCCGATTACCTGAAAATCTCAACGTTTAAAGAACCGTATGATGCCAGGGTAATTGTTGATATTGTTGTGTTAGAAGATGGATATCTAAAACTAAAAACAGAAAAATCTTCACCATTAATTGGAATGATTGTATCGGATTTGATAAGAGAATATCTTTTATCAAACGGTATCTCATTTACAATGGAGACAGTTTTCTCTCATCCGGACAAGCTTGAATTTATTCGAAAAGCTATTGCCAAAGGCTACAAGGTATATCTATACTTCGTATCTACAGAAGATCCACTGATCAACGTGAAACGAGTTGAAGGGCGGGTAGCTGCCGGAGGGCATGATGTTCCTCATAATAAAATCCTGGAGCGATATGAGCGAACAATGAACAATCTGTACGAAGCCGTGAGGCTTTCTTACCGCGCCTATATTTTTGACAATTCAGGAAAGACAACTGTAAAAATTGCTGAAAAGGATAAAGACGGAACAGTATACATTGAAGAATCTGTTCCTGAGTGGCTACTTAAATATCTGAAAATCTCTGAGGAATGATCTGCTTATTCTAATTGAGATGCCTGAATTCTTTGAGCGATTTGCCCCATCTTGGTTTTAAAACCTTTGCAAAGTGTGAGGGAGGATCGAAGCCAAGCACGTATGCTATTTCGCTTATTGATTTATCGGAACTCCACAGCAGGGCTTTGGCTTTCTCACTACCTGCTGGTGTATATATATTCCTACGTTGTTTTTTACGTTAGTGCAAAATGGCGGTTTATTCCTAAAATAGTATTTTCGCGAAGTACAGATACGTTCATCCTACCGATGCTTCTACATGAAACCTATTGTTAATAAGAAATATATCCTGGAGAAATTTCAAGGGAAGGGCGGCTGGACCTTTGCACGCATACCTGAAATACCGCAGGATAGAAAGGCTCACTTCGGTTGGGTAAAAGTAAGGGGTACCATTGATGGTTACGAAATCCGAAAGTATCACCTGATGCCTATGGGCAATGGCAAATTATTCTTGCCGGTAAAAGCTGAGATCCGTAAGAAAATAAAAAAAGATGTAGGCGACTATGTCCACGTTATTCTATACCCTGACAACGAACCATTGGAGGTGCCTGAAGAAATGATACTCTGCCTGCAAGATGAACCTGCTGCATGGAAGTTCTTCAATACACTATCAGAAAGCGAGCGTAATTTTTATGTAGAGTATATATATTCCGCCAAAAAGGAAGAAACAAAAATTGATCGCCTCGCGAAAAGTATTGACAGGCTCGCAAACGGATTAAAGCTGTACGAAAAAGACGTGTAGAGCAATGCTGTATATAGCGTTCAAAGGTTTTATTGAATCAGTCGGACTTATTTTTTGGAAAGGTAAGTTTTTCAGCGTGCAGCGCTTTGCGTAATTTAGGTATACTGCTTGGTCCTATACCGTGTAACTTCAATAAACTAGACTCACTCCATTGCGAAAGTTGATGCAATGTTTTAATTCCAGCAGCTTCTAACGCTCGCCTTGCGGGTGCACTAATTGTTGAGAGAAAACCTGCTGCCGGTTTGCGTTCTTGTTCGCAAACCGGGCAGGTTGGGCAATCGCTGCTTTTATAGTATGTGTGTCCTGCTTTACAGACTCTAAGATTCTTTTTTAGCGTTGCCATAAGTGTCTTTGTAAATGCAATCACCGAGGTGTATACTATAGATTTACTTCTGCGTACTTCTTGAAGTTATCAAGAATGGCCTGCCAGCCACCCCGTTGCATCTCGATCGGGTTGCTGTCTTCGGGATCGAACGTTTCTGTCACTTTTGTTTCAGCACCGTTGGCCTCGAATGCGATCTTTACTTTGCGACCGTCCTCCATGGCATATTCAATTAGTTTATAGGGTTCAACGTTGGTATATACTCCACCAAAGTCGAAGCTCATGCTGCCATCTTTAGCAGCCATGGTAGTCTTGAACTTTCCGTTTGTTTGTAAATCATTCTCTGCGTGTGGAGCATGCCAGTCTTCAGATGCCTGACACCATTGCATGATGTGTTTCGGCTCAGACCATATTTCCCAAACTTTTTCTACAGGTGCTTTAACGGTTGCTGCTACTGTAATCGCGTTTCTGGTTGTTGTTTCCATAAATATTAATGTTTAAGGTGATAGTTTGTTTCGTTTTTGGTAATGCAAACATAGTATAAGAATACAACCTCGAGGTTGGTGAAAAACGACTTTCAAGCGGGCGAATTGCGACAAAATAAAGTGTCCGCGTAATAATACACCCCAAGCCATCCGGCATACTGTAAATGAACTATCAATCAAGTACGTTATGTATCCAATATTGGATGCGTTCGCTCGATTCTTTTTTTATGAGATATAGTTTGTGTTACGACATTGAAGGATGAGTATGTTTGTGCGTGTACTTTGCTCATTTAAAGATTAAAATTCTCCATCAATTATTTAGAAGTATTTAATAGCCATTGCCGAATGAATGCTATTGCCTAAATTTCCCACTATATATAATAAGCTTCTATATGTTTGATGGATCCGGCTTTCCGAAATCACTTGATGAAGAGGTTTTTAATCTTTGGATGGAAAATGGCAGGGCAAGTAAAATACGATATAGTTACTTGCTTATAATTTGGGATGAATACGAATCAAATTATCGTCCTGTCTATGCCGAGCAGCGCGCTGAAATCAGCGAGTACGAAATTTATAAAACATCAACCGGTCGCGAATCATTAGTTGCTGCATATGATTTGTATTCAGAGTCAAGGATTGTTTAAACTATACATCGGATGATGTATTCTCGACTTATAATAAATGATTATACCGTGGCATAATCCATTCCGTCCCCTATAGCAGTACGACTCATCATTTTAGTGTTAGCTTCCTAAAAAAAATCAACCTTATACAGTATGCGCAATACAATTTCCGTCTTCCTTCTTTTCATTCTTTTATTGAATCAAGCTAACGCTCAGTCTACTACTTCCTTTAAAGACAATCGCTGGTTTGATTACAAGAAGTATAGTAATAATTTTTATTCCAAACCCGTTCATGAACAGGCCGAAGTCATCGTATCGGCAGATAGTATAATCACTCACCTCGGTAGTAAAATCATTCGCTATAAGATAAAGGGTGTTACAGATATAGCAACGAAAAACAAGAGCAGCAGAGAATATAAGGTCGAAAACAATGGCGCTGAACTAACCATTTCAATCAGCCGAACGAAGGAAACGTACTTTGGCAAAGACCGCAAAATTGCCTGGATCAGCGGAGGTACTGATGGATGGATTGTAATGGTTCCCCTTACATCTATAACACCGGTAGGTTATTTATTTCCCGGTGATGCAAAGATTGATATCGAGGCAGAGCGCGCCAGAATTGTTGGCTACTATGACTATGAATTGATGAGACGTGTAGACGCTGAAGCATACGAAAGAGCTGGGGCTAACTCATACCATCTCCTGATATGGACAGATGACAAGTGCAAGAAAGATGTGCAAATAGAGCTTCGTGCTGATAACACCGGCACGTGGTGGTATGGTAATACAGCAAAGACTTGTCCCAATAAGGCTGAACAAAATTTCAAATGGAAGTTAGAGCATGTTGTACACGAAGGACGACAAGCAATGATGCTAACGCTTACAAGCGATGAGTCCAATCAGTATATAATTGATCAACTCACCGATAAAAAACTTTCACTGAGGGGTGAATTTAGAATAGGCGATAATGATGACACAACATCGGATGGCTACCTGGTACTCTCTAAAAAGAAGAAGAAATAGCTTGGAGGGAGTTGCACGAGATCGCTACATTTCTCTATTGTGAAATAAAAGGCCTCCTATAAATCGGAGGCCTTTTTACTTTTGTTGTTTGCAATGATGCCACTGAAAGAGTATAGAATATAGTGCAGTGCAGCCATGACAATTTGAAGATATATTAAATAAAATCATAACATGCAGTATATGTATACATCATTTTCCTGATACTGTTCCTGAAATCAAAATTGTATAGTTTTTTTAATCTCCTAGTCTGTTAATTTTCATATATTGTTTTTCTGCAGACAACGGTTTTTATGTCGTGATTTGATACATTAACAATAATTTATATCCCTGTAAATAGCACGATGGTATATACAAAATTTCATGAAGTGAAGGAGGTTTTTAGTTTTTCGATAAACGATGACCTGATCGCCTACTGTACTACCGCAGGAAAATTATACGTTACGAATTCCTTATCATTTAAGGTGGCCTGGAGCAGCGATGTTAAAAATGGTTGCAATGTTATCTGGTATGGCGATGTTTTATATGTAAGGAATTCCCGTGGAACAGGCGCCAATCATTTTTTTACAAAAAGCGGAGATCGACATCAGCGATTCGTTCCGGTAGGGAGATATACTATTGATCGGTTTTCTAACATGGTAGAAGGGCAAGTTATCTTCTATGGAGAATCGGACCTCGGTATACGCCAGATCGGGCTTCAGGAGATCAAGAGCGAGCAGTTCCGTTGGCTTGTAGACTTGCACGTTGTTCGTTCTTTTCACACCACTGATTTTGTGTTTGCCTTGCTAAATTCCCCAGAAGCTGTTACAACTATAGCGTGTTTGTCGGCCTGCGATGGGAAGGTATTGTGGCAATTAGATTTACGTGACAAACTACCGAGGCCTGCGTCGGTATATGAGCGTGAAGATGAATATAAGTTTAGTGTCACCGGATTTGTAGGGATGTATGCTAATAAGCTCATCGTAAGTGTAACATGGGACCCGGCCGCTCACCATTTTATAGCGATCGACTGCAGCACAGGGTTGATCGATCAATATTGGTCAGATATAGCACTCAAGACAAGTACACATGCCCAACAAGTGTTGGATGGAAGTCGTGTCCTATATCTGCATGGTTATAACAAATTTGAAAAAGATACGCAGTGTGTCGAAATCGATCTGGCTACTGGAAATCCAATACGTACAGAGGTTGTCCAGTCGCTGCTGCGGGAAGAGCTAGTTCTTAAAGACTGGACGCTCAGCGATGGGAAAATATATTTCACCGCTATAAAAAACGAGCGGTTCCCGACTCACATTGGAATTTTAGACTATAGCACGATGGAGCTTTTGTGGTGGCAAAAAATCGTAATCGACAACGACGTTCTTTTACCAGCAGGACAGCGGCCACAAGTCTATCGTGATCATTGCTACGTTTTAGATACAGCAGGAACGCTTCATTGTTTCAAAGAGATAAACACCTAAGCACGTTACTGATTCGCTGTTGCTGGCCTCCGAGCCTTTAGCGAAATAAAAAAGTATTCGATATATAGGAACAGCGTTGCTATATATAGCAATGTGGCAATCACTGGATAATCACGATTGTACGAATCGGAAAGTATCAGGACTGATTACCTCTTCCTAAGATTTTCTTGGAAACAAACTGATCAAAAAAATGGCTACGGTATACATTTCCAATCGGTATCTCATTCTTCTGGATATAGACTGTGTTGTTATCAAATGAAGAAACGTGTTTGATGTTGATAATATAGGATTTGCTTGTCCTTACAAAAAGCTTATGAGGCAATTGCTCATGAATGGTCTTAATATTCATGGCGGTTATTATCTTGTTGTCCGGAGTGTGAAGTATCACATAATCTTTTAATCCTTCGACAAACAGAATTTCCTTGAAGGAGATTTTAAAGGTTTTCCGGTCAGCCTTTACAAACACGTAGTCGTCTTCAATGCTTTCAATGTTGCTGCCCGAGTGATCGACTGTCAGTAGTTTATGATAAGTCAGAGCCTTGTCCACCGCTTTTTCGAAACGATCAAGCTGCACAGGCTTTATCAGGTAGTCTATCGCGTCAACTTCATAGCTGTTGAGTGCAAACTCGCTAAAGGCGGTAGTAAAGATTACCAACGTTTTTTTTGAAATGGTCTTGGCGAAGTCCATGCCATTGGTTCCAGGCATTTGTACATCGAGGAAGATGAGGTCAATCGTGTGTTCATCCAGGAACCTGGAGGCGGCATTCGCACTGCTGAAGTTCTCCACAAGCTGCAAATCTTTTCTTTTGGCTACGAGCAATTGAATGGCTTCACGGGCCAACGGTTCATCATCTACAATAATACAAGTCATAGTAGTTGGATAGTTAGCGATACACTATATATATCTATGTTATCGTCGATCTGAAGCATGTGTCGTTCCGGGTAAATCAGTTCAAGTCTACGCTTTACGTTAGCAAGCCCAAGTCCGCCCACGTCTTTTCGAGTTGTGATCAAGCGTGGTTTTGAATTAACACATTTGAAGTGTAATACATTGTTATATACATTAAAATACAAATGGACATAGGATTTGTTTTCCAAGTCTATATTGTGCTTGATTGCATTCTCCACAAAGGTGATAAACAATAAGGGCGCTACCTGAATACCCGTTAACTCTCCCTGCTTGGAAACAATACATTCAAATTGATCACGTCTTATTTTTTCGAGGTTCAGAAAATCTTCAAGAAAATGAATATCTGCCGTCAGTAATACGCTGGCTCTTGTGCTGTCATACAACTGGTATCGAAGCAAGTCACTTAGCTTCATGAGGACCTGCGAAGCCTTTGCCGGATCTTTTTGCGTAAGCACATTTGCATTGTTAAGCATATTGAAAAGGAAGTGAGGATTGATCTGGTTTTTCAGTTGCTCCATTTCGGCACGCATCGTGGTTTTCTCCAATTCATTGATTCGAATACTGTCCTGCACAGCACGTTGGAATAGCTTAATCGCAGTTGAGGCCGCAATGAAGACTACAACAACAAAGGACAGCGTCGGTATATTAATAGCTCCCTTCATGACACCAGGTCTTCTATAGGGTCCCAGGATTTGCCATGCGACCATGTATACCAAGGTGATGATGGCAATCATTGCAACAACGCTTAGTGCGTAGGCAACAAACCTGTTCTTGAAAAAAAAGCGCGGCACCAATATATACATGTTGGTATAGAACAGTAAAATAAAAAGCGCCAGCAGCGATATCCTGATAACAGTTAAGGCGGGTTCTACGAACTGCGGCTTACTGGTGAACATCACCAAGGCAAGGAAAGCAACGAAAAGAAGGTGCCGGTAAATCCTTTGTTTATCCGAAATGAAAAATCGGAACAGGGAGTCGTTGCCGACCAGTAAGGTGGTTGCTGAAGAATTCATAAAGTATCATACAAAAGTAGAACAGTTACTACAGCGTTGCCACGATTTTATACCAAACCGGTTTTCAATTAGATCAAATCGCATCCAAGGTTTATAGTTGAAGCTCCTCGATGAATTCTCCCGATAGATTCTGCCTCGCAAAGGCAACGATTCTCATTTGCTATAAAAGCTGATGCATTTGGTATAAATCCAAAAAACCGAATGACAATCGACTATACTTTCGCTCATCGAAAAGAAAAAATGACGTCATGGCGAATGGATCGACAGCGATTTCGCTACAAGAAAAGTAGATTCCGCTAAGCCTGCCTTTTTGAATCAAAGCAATTTTACCTCACCCGAGAATTATAATGAAAAGCGAACAAACTAAGTTGAACAAAATCATGCATAGCCTATGGCTTATGCTCATTCTTTGCACGTGTAGTGTGCTGTCTCTTGCGCAGTCGACCGGAAACCTTAAAGGCAAGGTCATTGAGCAAGTGACCAAACAACCACTCATCGGTGCGACTATAATCGTTGACAACACGGAGCTCGGTGCAGTAACAGATGCGGAAGGCATTTTTTCAATCGAGCATGTTCCCATCGGCTCGCATGCGCTTTCAATTTCCATGATCGGATATCAAACGAAAAATGTTACCAGTGTGATTGTTGCTGTCAACAAAACCTACTACGCAGAATTTGAGTTACTGGAGATTGCAGGTAAGCTGGACGAGGTTACGATCACCTCCTTTAAAGGCGAGGATAATTTGTTAACACCTGTATCGGCCTTCTCATATTCCAGAGAAGAGATATTTCGAAATCCCGGTGCACAGGGGGACATCATGCGAGCACTTTCGGTTTTGCCGGGTGTGGTAAGCGGAGGCTCTCAATTTTCAGCGATCGCAGCGCGGGGGCAAGGCACGCAGGACAATGTATATATGGTAGATGACATGCCCATGTTCAATCTATCGCACTTAGAGGCTGAAGGTGTAGTATCTGGATTCAATGATCCGAACGGAGGAAGGTATAGTATCTTTGCACCACGTGTAATTGATAACGTTCAATTTCAGAATGGCGGGTTTGATGCTACGTTCGGAAGAAAGTCCTCTTCTTACCTCGGGCTCGGAATCAAAGAGGGAAACAAAGAAACCAGATCATTCAGCGCACAAGCTGAGTTGTTAGGAGTTACGCTGATCTTTGATGGACCACTAACAAAAAAGACAAGTCTTTTTACCTCGGCACGCTATCTGAATTTTGCGGCCGTGACAAATACGGTTGGCATCCCGAGTCAACCCGATCTATCTCTTGGAGACTATCTTATTAAAACCACAACCGAGATCAATGCAAAGAACAAGCTTTCCTTCATTGCCATGTATAATCCGGAACGGGCATTGCGTTCAATCGATCATATCGACTCTGATGTTGATCTGGGTGAAGACAACAGTGGAGGAACAATCCTCTTCAATCACCGCTCGAGTGGAGCCCTCGCAGGATTAAATCTGCGCACGTTGACCAGCACTACGAGTTACTGGAAAAATGTTCTCTACTTCCGTGCTTCAGGGGTCGACAATAATTTCGGTCAATATACGCCATCGATCGATGCAGAGGGCACGGTTATAGATCCCAAGTATGGCAATCATGAAGACGATCTGAGATCAATCAAAAATAACCAGCGGGAAGCGGGCTATCGGTCGATCTTCACAAAGGACTACGAGAAGCTGATCATCACCGCAGGAGTTGATGCCACAGTAATAAATCTCGACTATGAAAGGATCCTCAAGCGGACGGATACAGTATATACATTTCGTACGAGTGATGTGAGACTGAATCCATTTCAATACTACCAGGTGGTGGACCCTGCCTTGTTCGATGCCACACACAACAGCTCAGCTTTCAATGGGTCCGGATACATCAGTTTGTCCTGGAATATATCCCGTCGGTTCACACTCAATCCAGGGCTTCGATACGACTATACAGGTTTTGCCGACCAGCATACCCTTTCACCAAGAGTTAGCGGAAGTGTCATGCTAAACGACAGGCACAGCATCAATTTTGCCTATGGGATTTATTACCAGGACGCGGCCTATTCCTTTGTGGCTGGTCAATCGTCTGAAAGCAAAGTCAGGAATGAGCGAACGATTCAGAGTATCGTCGGCTACAAGATACAATTCTCAAGCGACCTGAAGTTTACCGCAGAAGCCTGGCATAAACAGCTTGATGACTTAGTGGTTCAGCGCAACACTGTTCAGCGGTTTGTGACCAACGATGGCTCCGGCTATGCGTATGGAGCGGATTTCAGTTTGGTCAAAAGGCTATCGCGCAAATATCATGGACAACTGAGTTATTCCTATATGGAGAGTGTTCGTGACGACAATAATGGTTACGGTGAATACGACTATACTTTCAATATTCCTCATGTGGTGAGCCTAATGGCCTCTTATAATCCAAATGACAGATGGATTCTATCTACGCGGTTCAGATACGGCACAGGTCGCCCTATTGACGATTTTATTGTGCATGATAACGTGCTGAATGATCCTGATCAAATGCGTTATGGGCAAGAGATCACGCAGGTCAATGGAAAGCGTGTACCAGATTTCTTAAGTCTTGATATCCGCGCAGACTATAAGGTACAAATGAGAAGAAGTGATCTAACCTTATTTCTTGATGTGACTAATATTCAAAACACATTCAATGTCAGTCGCGAAGTATTTATTCCGCTGACCGGAGAGGTAACACGTACCGGACTGGGGATGCTCCCAACGTTCGGTGTAAAACTGGAGTTGTAAAAACTATTCAGGAAGTCATAGCGAGAGGGAAGACGGAACGTTTAAAGGGGGGCGTTCCATGCCGGTCCTGCAAGGGGACCGGCACTTCTTCTCCGACTGTCATTAACCACGAATGAAGCTTCATCGTATGGAGATAAATGCACGCAACATAAGGTTTAAAATAAATCCGGCATTCGCAGAGATCGCTGAGTATATACTGAATATAGACAGCGGCTTTTCAGCCGTGAAGTCGATTATTGAAAACAGGAGGAATGACATCCGGATTGATAACGTGAAAGAATTCCGTCTCGTCATCAAAAGTTTTAAGGGCATGTACTGGCCCAACAGGGTTGCTTATTCATTCGTACGTAAGTCGAAGGCACGAAGATCTTTCGAGACTTCAATGTGCCTTGAATCCATGGGCTTTCGCGTGCCCATACCCGTGGCTTACGTTGACTACTATAAATTTGGAATTCTGCAGTCGAGCTACTTTATCTCATTGCATGTTCAGCATGAAGATTTTCAAGGTTCGCTGTATAGATATACATCGTCTCATCAAATAGGAAAGTTGTTTGCAGGATTTGCTTTTCAACTTCATGCAGCGGGAGTGTACCATACTGATTTTTCCAAAGGCAATGTGCTTTGCATGCGGGAGGGTGACCGAATCTATTTTGCCCTTGTTGATCTGAATCGCGTACGATTTCAACGCGCAAATTATCGCAGCGGTCTTAAAACCCTCTCGAAGCTCGGAATCACCCAACATCATTTTGAAGAAATTTTGATGGTCTACACACAATTATGGGGCGAGTCGTTTTCCGATGCACTCCAAACGATTCAAGCGGTACAGAAGAGCAGGTCTCACGCTGGTAAGATCAGGAAGCGCCTGAAGCGGATTTTCTTTCCGTCGAGGGTTAATCGCCAAAACCCGGGTGAGATACATCCACAGCGAGCCCAGTGCGGGATCTGATGGAAATCAAAACGCTTGACGAAAACTTCGGCGTGGCAAATTGCTTTTTTGCCAGCAGGTTATTCCAGGAAATAGAAAACACTATCCTCATGCCTTTGAAAATTAAATCGGCTACTACGATCATAGATTCGGCTAAGTTAGTCCCATTCGCCAATGGCAACTTTGCATAAGAAAAAGCAAACAGTATCCACTATTGAAAAAGTACACAATGGAATTAAAGAACAGCACGATATTAATCACAGGCGGTACGAGCGGCATTGGTTTAGAGTTTGTAAAGCAACTTGCCGAGTGTGGCTCAAAGATCATTGTAACAGGACGTAATGTGAATGCATTGCAGGAAACAAAGAAGCAGTTTCCTGACGTTCACACATTTCAAAGTGATGTGAGCCGCTCCCAGGATATTGAAACCCTTTTTAGGCAAGTGACCGAACAATTTCCTGACCTCAATATTGTGATTAACAACGCAGGAATCATGAGGCTAATCGATGTTCAGGACACTACAAAAGATTTGGAAAATGTAACATGCGAGATTGACGCCAACTTGTCGGGGACCATTCAAATGGTGCATCAGTTTCTACCGCATTTGCTTAAAAAGAAAGCAGCTGCCATCGTTAACGTGTCATCGGCTATTGCTTTTTTGCCGTATTCGACCGCACCAATCTACAGTGCTTCAAAATCCGGAGTCCATGCGTACACACAGGCGTTGCGCTTGCAACTTGAGAAGACAACTGTGAAAGTCTTTGAGGTTATACCGCCTGGGGTAAAAACAAATCTCCAAAATGACTGGGTATTGCAACCCGACCAGGGTATGATGATGGATGTGACCAAGATGGTATCTGCCGCCATAAAGGGAATGTTAAAAGACAACCTTGAAATCAAGCCAGGTCTGAGTGGTGTTGTGAAATTATTTAGCCGACTGGTTCCGGGCCTTATCATCCGCTTCGGCCACCGCGAGTTTGAAAAATTTAAGAAGTTGAATGTTGCGCATACGAAGTAAGTCCGAGCGTATTGCACCAGTCACGTTGCTAAAGATTCAGGGCTTCTTCTTCCTTGCTATATATATAACCAGCAAAATCCTTTTAAGATGAAAATCATAAGTATTCTATTACTGCTGCTTTCTGCCTTCTTGAGTTTCAAGCATGGTTGGGACGCGTTTCAACCTGCTGATCCGGGGCAAGCAAAATTGATGGCAGAACTGGGTGTGACAAAAACGATGATGCCTTACTTCGGCGTGCTTTCCATTGCTATCGGGTTGATGGTAATCACTCCTCAAACGTTCTTCATCAGCAACGTGCTGCATGCAGTCATCATTGTGTTGATTATGGCCCTATCTTTAAGGGCGGGAAATGTAAGGATGGCGCTGATCGAAGTTCCTTTCCTGGCTATGCCATTGGTGTTGATTTGGCTGGGCCATCCGTTCCGAAATCTCTTTAGGCCACAGACATAATGTATGCATTTCAGACCACCGGCTTTCTGGCGAGGGCATGAAGTCATGATCATTCACTTTAAATTCTAGCAAAGCAAAATGTCGAATACGCAGCCCTATAGGATAAAATCCATTTCAGCGATACATCAGTTGATGGGCCTGCCAAAACCGCATCACCCGCTGATCGGTATAATTGATCTTAAAGGTTTAAGAAATGATACAGATATAAAATCAGTAATTCTGGATCTCTATGTTGTTTCATTAAAGAGAGGCTGTGATAACCTGTATTATGGGCAACAGAAATATGACTTTGACGGAGGATTGATGGCTTTCATATCGCCAGGACAAATCTTGCGCGGAGAGGAAAGCGGTGTACCTGCGAGTCTTGAAGGCTGGATGTTGTTCATTCATCCTGACTTCTTATGGAATACGCCGCTGGCAAAGAAGATCAAGCATTACGAATACTTTCATTACTCGTCAAACGAGGCGTTGTTTCTCTCCGACAAGGAAGAAGTCACCATCAATGAAATCGTCGGGAATATCAAACATGAATACAACGCGAACATTGACGGTTTCAGTCAAAACATCATTATCGCCCACCTTGAAACCTTATTGAGTTATGCTGAAAGATTTTACAATCGGCAGTTCATCACGCGAAAGAAAGCAAGTCATCAAACCCTCAACCGTTTAGAAGACTTCCTGACAGAATACTTCAACAGCGGAGACCTGGTAACAAAAGGACTACCATCTGTTGAACTCGTTGCCGGTGCTTTGAACGTTTCGCAAAACTACCTGAGTGGCTTGCTGAAGTCATTGACTGGTCAAAGTACACAGCAACACATTCACGAAAAGCTGGTAGAAAAAGCAAAGGAGCAACTGTCAACCACATCGTTGTCCGTGAGTGAAATTGCTTACGAGCTTGGCTTTGAGCATCCGCAGTCTTTTAACAGATTATTTAAAGCCAAGACCAATCTTTCTCCCTTGCAATTCCGACAGTCGTTCAATTAAAATTTAAGTAGAGTTGCTTCACCGGATGGTAATGCACCGGCTTAAGGAGCCAATCATTCAGGCGGAGGTTTCAATTTCCTGATGACGATTTCATTTCATTGCAAGTTCGATATGACAAAGCTGCACATCGCCTGGCTGAAGGACACGATGGTATATATATGTATATATCTTAATGTTCTGTTCACTTGATCAGCAACGCTACTCTCTAATCTCTACAATCATTTCAACTTCTACAGCCATATTGCGTGGAAGTGAGTTGGTGCCCACTGCGGTTCTTGCGTGTTTGCCGGCTTCACCAAAGATCTCTATCATCAGATCTGAAAATCCATTTATTACCTTGGGTTGATCAACAAAAGAATTGACGCAGTTAACAAAGCCGTTTACCTTGACAATCTTTTTAATCCTTCGAAGATCTCCAAGGTAAGATTTTAAAACAGCAAGCTGATTGACAGCGGCAACTCTCGCCGCGGTATAGCCGTCTTCGATGGTAAGGTCATCACCGAGTTTTCCTTCTATATAATTTCCTCCGGAGGTAAGTGGACCTTTGCCAGATAGAAATAATAAATTGCCCACCTGCACCAGATCAACATAGTTTCCAAGACTGGTGGAAACTGATGGAAGCACGATATTACGGT
>CABHOV010000094.1 GCA_902168185.1 uncultured Bacteroides sp. | reverse complement strand
CCTTCTATATAATTTCCTCCGGAGGTAAGTGGACCTTTGCCAGATAGAAATAATAAATTGCCCACCTGCACCAGATCAACATAGTTTCCAAGACTGGTGGAAACTGATGGAAGCACGATATTACGGTCCTTCAGTTTTTGTTCAGGCGACTGCGCATAGGTTGCTTGTGTGATGACAAGCACGATGATGAAGTAAATTAAGATCCTCATAGGGTTGGAATTTAAAAGGATGTGGTGTCTGAGTCTATATATAGTCATAACCTGAGTTATGCGGAACAGGTTTTTCGTTTAGCATGAATACCTTCCCAAATTTCAAAAAGCAGTAGGCCGTTGTCTCAAAATAAAAAGTCATTTAGCAATCGACACGAGTGGTTTACTTTTATCAACAATATAGGTTGCAAGCTCGGTGCCTTTGTCAGCTCCAACGTTTCTCACGGTGTGATTGACACCTGCCGGGATGAAGTATACATCGCCCGCGGTAAGCGTTACAGGTGGTCTTCCATCAATAGTATATTCCAGTGAACCTTGGATTACATATATGATCTCTTCGCCGGGGTGAGAATGGCGTGGATACTGCGCACCAGGAGCAATGTCTACAAGAACCTGGACCACTTCGCGTCCGGGAGTATTAAGATCCTGACGTTGAAGTTCAGTACGGCCGAACTGAGGTACTTGTGCATTGACAATATTTCCGCAGAGCAATGCTGATAGAACGCTTACGGTAATTACACTAACCAGTAATTTCATGATTGTTTTTTTTAATTATATACCTGTTTATAGTCATCACACTCACTTGTTATTTAAGTCGGGCTTTTTTATCCGCAAGTGAGGCTAACTTTATTAGAATTTAAAAAAGGGGACTGTCACCACTGCGACAGTCCCTTGGTAAATTCCATTACTTCTTTTTAATGAAGCTTAGTAACTCAGAATTGAATTTGTCTAATTCTTCGATAAATAATGCATGTCCACTTTTTTCCATTGGCACAAGAAGAGAACCTTTTACCAATGCATGCATTTGCTCTGCCAGATCATAGGTACAAATTTTATCCAGCTTACCATGGAGAATGAGTGTAGGAATCTTGATGCTCTTCATATCTGCTCGGAGATCACTATCTCGCAACGTCTTCATCGCCTCGGCCATAGCATAAGGTGACGCCTGCGCCTGGATGGTTCCGAGCCACGCGCCATGTCCTGGTGAGACACTGGTTTCGCTTGCAGGAAATATCTTCCCGAAGTTTTCAAAAAGCGCAGGACGATTGGTGTTATTGAGTTTTATCAATCCATCCACATCTGCTTTGGTCCATGCACCAAAATTAAAATCATCGCGCTTAGTCCAGAGAGGAGCAGCCGCGCCAAACAGTGCAAGCTTTGACACATGAGCCGCATTGTATTTTGCGACATAATGAATTACCGTTGCTCCGCCCATAGAGAAACCACCGATCGTTGCATCTTGAATTTTCAATTTTTCGAGAATGACTTTGATGTCGTCAGCGAATACATCGTAATTGTATTTACCTGCTGGCTTATCCGACAAACCAAATCCGCGCAAGGTGATTCCGATAACACGGAAACCATTTTCAACAAGTGCAGCATATTGATATTCATACATGGCATCGCTTAGGGGCCAGCCGTGGATGAGCACAACGGGAGGGCCTTGACCAAGGTCCGTTACATGAAGTTTTACATTGGGTTCAACTTCTATATACTCTTGACGCCCGTAGCTTCCAGGCGTGCGTTTGGTTTGACTAAGACCGTCTATAGTCATTAAGAATTGGCTGACTAATATTCCTGTCAGTGACATAAGAATCAATTTTGTTTTCATGTAAATAAATTTTGTTAGGTAAAGTGTATTCGAATACCTGGCTGCCTTTCCCAATACTTTGCCAACCGTGCAAAAAAGTAAATTATAAAATAGGCATGCTCGACAAGTGCGTTCAATCGGTTGCAGCCTTAGCGGATAAAAAGAAGAATAATTTTATAGGCTATATTTCTCCAAGTAGGCCGGAGATACTCGTAGTAATGTCCGAATTTTTCGGAGGTGACAAGATAAAACGCCAAAGGGATAAACGTTCTTGTTGACCTGTGCTTGCTGCCTTTGTAGTAACTTGCGCCGAATTCTTATTCACGCCCGCAAATCATGTTCAGTTTCTGGAAACTTGGTTATTGTCTCCTAGCTCTTTCAATCTTTACAAATGCCTTAACAATCCAGGCGCAGACTTTTGAAATTCGCACGCCGTTCGAAGAAGACAGTTTGCGCGCAGTGCTTGGCTATAGCCGGCCCGATACAAACAAGGTAAATACATTGCTTCAATTAGGTAATCCAACGATGAACATCGCAGGACAAGCCGTTACAGATCTTGATACCGCTTACAAATACATTAAGCAGGCTGAGGCGCTTAGTAAATCAATACCTTTTCCCAAGGGTGAGATTTTGGCTGACTTTAGATTAGCTTATATTTTTCTTCAGCGAGGAGAAGATGAGGCGTCACGAGCAGTCGTTCAAAGTGCAATTGACTTGTCAAGGAAAAACGGCTATGTGCATTTAGAAGCTCACGGCTGGCACTTCCTGGGGGACTCTTATAACGGAGTAGATGACAAGAATTTCTTCGAAAAAATCCGGTGTTTTTATCAGTCGGTGCAACTCTTTGAAAAATCTGGCGATATGACAAACGCTGCAGACATGATCGCACAGATCGCTGAAATGGAAAGTCTGAAGGGTCTTAATACAGCAGCAAGAGACAATCTATTGCGTGCGTTAGGGATATACCGTTCGCTTGGAAAGGAGTCTCAGTATATAAATGAGTCCCTTTCACGAATAGAAAGATTATTGGAAAACTATACTGAAGCGTTGAACTACGGCTTGTCCAGCTTAAAGATTGCTTCCAAAAACAAGGACAGCACAAACTTACCAATGATTCATATTGGACTCGGGGTAATTTACGCTGACCTGCGACTGGAAACTGAAGCCTTAAAACATTTGGAGGCGGGACTTTGGCATTCACGTAAGCGAAAGATTAACTATCTCGCTGCAAACGCTGTTGGACTCATCTCCCAATCGCTCATTCGAAATCATAAGCCTCGCCAGGCGCTTGCATACCTTCAAAAGATGGAGAAGGAATTGTCCTATAATGATGAGGGATCCAAAAGGCTGTTTATCGAGGCGTATGCCGAATGCTATACGGCATTGAAGCAGTTTGAACGTGCCGAAAAATATATTAATCAGATGGTGGACTTTTGGGATTCTGACGCGGATAACAGCGTTAGAATGTTTGGTCACCAAACCGTAGGAAGACTATATGCAAATATGAAAATGTATGATAAGTCGCGCCTCCATCTGAAAAAAGCAATTGCCTTAAATGAGGAAATAAAATCGTCGTATGCTGCGCAACATCAACAGCTATCACTATTTAAGCTTGACTCCGCACAAGGACATTATCTCAGCGCTATAGCACACTTTCAGAACTACAAAAACTTAACAGACTCTCTCTACAACGACAGGCTAAGCAATCAGATTGCCGATTTGCAAATCAAACACGAAACAGCGGAAAAGGAACAGCACATAGATTTATTGACCAAAGAAAATCTTATCCAGCAAAGTACTTTAAGCGAGCAGAGTTTCCGTCAACGCGTTGGTATTATTGGGTTGGTACTTTTGCTGTGCCTTCTGGCGATAACGTTTAATCGTTTTCAACTCAAGAAACGGAGTAATAACCTTTTGCAAGTAAAACAAAACGAGATCAATCAGAAGAATGAATCGCTGCAGAGTGTCGTGCTTGAAAAGGAAAATTTACTCACCCAACAGCGTGTGTTACTGGAAGAGAAAGAGTGGCTCCTCAAAGAAATTCACCATCGTGTTAAAAACAATCTTCAGATTGTAATGAGCTTACTGAATTCGCAGGCAGCATACTTAAAGGATGATCAAGCGCTATCGGCAATACAAAACAGTCAACACCGGGTGTATGCTATTTCGCTAATCCATCAAAAGCTCTATCAATCAGATCAGGTAGCGACCATTGAAATGTCAACGTATTTGAGGGAAATCGTAGACTACTTAACGGAATGTTTTCAAGAGCCGGAACAAGTGCGATTTGATTTAAAGATAACACCCATTGAACTCGATGTCAGCCTCGCTGTTCCCCTGGGGTTGATCATTAATGAAGCCATTACGAACTGCCTGAAATATGCTTTCCCGAAAGGACGAACCGGCATTGTCTCTATCCACCTTTTCCAGGTTGATGGAGGGAAATATAAATTGACCATCGCCGATAACGGTATTGGCATCAGTCAAGGAGTTGATAACGTAGGCAAGCATTCACTGGGCATGAGCCTGATGAAGGGCCTGGCTAAACAGCTAGGTGGAGAGCTGCAAATAGAAAATGAATCCGGGCTTTCGGTGAATGTTACGTTCGCTGGTAAAACGTCAATACAATAAATGTAATCGGAGCATAGATATAGCTTCAGTATAGGTTGGCCTTTCCGAATGGTTCTTGCATGATCGAACGCATTTGATGTAATAGTATAAACGTCCGATTTTTTCGGGTATTTATCTGAAGAAATAGTAGTTCCTCTCGCGTAGCGGCAACTCGGGAGATAAAAAAATCTGTTTGCATTTGTTCGTTTTTGCCAACCATTTATAGTCTCTCATGGCGCAAGAGTTTTGGTTGGAAAATTGTAAGCGTGGCGCCCAGGCGGATCAATGAACGGTTAAGCTTGGATTGCCAATCATGCTCGAAACAGAATGTTAAAAATGTACTTAGCCTTTTCAAACTACTTCAAAGTAAATAGCATCTAACATGGAGCTCAATGAAAAGCAACGCGATCGAAAATCGGCGTTTCGGATATTAATTGTTGAAGATGAATTCGTCGTTGCCAACGACCTGCGGATTATTCTTGAGCGGGCGGGATATGTCGTGGTAGGCATCGCTTCATCCTTTGAAGAGGCGCATATTTCTATCGAACAATACGCCCCTGATATAGTGCTGTTGGACATTATGCTTCAAGGGAATAAAACCGGTATCGATGTTGCAGCGATCCTGAAAACAAAAAATATTCCGTATGTATATCTTACCGCCAACTCAAATGATACCGTCTTAACAGCCGTAAAGGAAAGCAATCCGCAGGCAATTATCTTGAAGCCTTTTCGCGAGAAGGATGTGTTGGTGACTTTTGAAATGGCGTTGTACAAACATGCCCATGGTGTTGAGTCTGCATTAAGACGGCAACAGGATTTACAAATAGAACTTCTGGAAATTTTCACATCGTCTAATACATGGGAAGAGCAATTATTATCGGCGGCAAAAACATTTCAGTCGCATATTTCATTTGACTTTGTTTTAATCGGTATACGAAAAGGGTTTGACTATGATAGTCTATGCGGCTTCAACCGTATAGGAGCTGACGAGTATCAGAAGGTTAAAATATCCGATCTTCCAGTGATGACTTCGTTGCCCGCCGAAGACGTACAATCTGCGCTCGATAACGAGTCCTTTAAAGCAGGCGTTTTTATTTCCAGCGACTTCCAAACATTGTGCAGAGGCCAGCAATTCACTTCCATGCTGGCGAAAATATTCAAGCTCGAATCTGCGCTGGTATATCCTGTGTCTTTGACGCAAGGCGGTCAATTTGTGATGACATTCTTCAGCAGGAGGCCTACTGGCTATGCAGATTCTTCGCTGCTGCAGATGAAGCGCCTTGAACAACCCTTGGCACTTGCCCTTGATAGACTTTTAGCGTTTGGTGAGATCGAAAAACTTAGTGAACAGCTCAAGCAAGAGAATCGGTACTTGCAGGAAGAGGTAAAGACTACTGCAAATTTTGATGAAATCATAGGGAAAAGCATGCCCTTGCAAAAAGTCTTTGACCTGGTAAGACAAGTATCGAACACCGACACTTCGGTGATTATACTGGGTGAAAGTGGCACCGGGAAAGAACTTATCGCACGATCAATACACAACTCATCCGCGCGCAAAGGAAAGATCCTGGTGAAGGTGAACTGTGCCACGTTACCCGCTAACCTTATCGAGTCGGAATTATTTGGTCATGAGAAGGGCGCATTTACAGGGGCCATAGACAAACGTATCGGAAAATTCGAACTCGCTCATGGCGGAAGTATTTTTCTTGATGAGATCGGCGAGCTTCCCACAGATTTACAAGCAAAGCTTTTGCGGGTTCTCCAGGAAAAAGAATTTGAGCGTCTTGGCGGGAAGAACACACTGAAGGCTGACGTGAGAATAATTACGGCAACCAATCGTGATTTAGAGAAGGAAGTTTCGGAAGGAAGATTCCGTCTTGACCTTTATTACCGGTTAAACGTATTCCCGATAAAATTGCCAGCCTTGCGTGAACGCATTGAAGACATTCCACTTCTGGCAAATTTCTTTGCGAAAAAATTCTGTACGAAAGTCGGAAAGCGATTTACAAACATCGACCCACTCGCAATGGACGAACTGTTGCGCTATGACTGGCCAGGTAATATCCGCGAACTGGAGAATGTTGTGGAACGCGCTGTCATTATCCATGATGGTGAAAGCACCTTAGCATGGGGGCAACCACTCATAAACAGA
>CABHOV010000093.1 GCA_902168185.1 uncultured Bacteroides sp. | reverse complement strand
CCCAGACGTTGCCCTGGTGATCTTCACAAATAGCGAAGACGGAATTATTGCTGAGGCTACCCGCATCGTTAGCATCAAACCGGTGGTAGGTGAATTGTCGGCTGCGGTGGTCGTATCGGATCAACCCATCCCCCCAATCGCCTATCCAGAGGTTATGGTCGTGGTCTTGGAAGACGATCGGTTTGGAATTGCCCGTCGGGTTGTTGGCAGGATTGGGATGAGGGGAAAGGTAACTAAACCGTCCGTTACGTTTGTTAAAAAAGGCAAAGCTTGCCAAGTGGTAGGTAAGCGCCAGAGAGTCGTGGCCGTAGTCGGCCATTGATAAAATGATGCCGACGGCAGGCCCTTGTTGAGGAGGGGTTGGATAGTGCGTAAACTGTCCTGTGCGGCGGTCGAGCATCACCAGTCCGCCCTCTTCGACACTGATCCAGATACGGCCTTGTGGGTCGCCGGTGACCGCATACATATTGGGGGTGTTGAAGTCGAGGATCTTCCGGTAGTGCGCAAACCTGCCGGCATAAGGCGAATAGAGGTTGACGCCCCCTGCCCAGGTGCCTGCCCACATATTGCCTTGGTGATCCCGATACAGGGAGCGTACTGAATTATTGCTTAGACTGGTGGGGTCATCAATGTTCTGGCGTAAGGTACTGAACCGGTTTTGGCGGTAGTCAAACAGGCTGATGCCTCCATCCTCGGTACCAATCCAGAGCCGGCCATCGGGGCCTTCCGCCAGGGAGATGACTTCGTTATAGCAGAGGCTGTTGGGGTTGTTTTCATCGTGGACAAAGCGCGTAAAGGAATCGGTCTGGCGGTTGTAGAGCAGCAGACCTCCGGTTGTGCCTATCCAGAGGCGGCCCTGGCTGTCTTGAAAAACCGGTGACCCGACCGCTTGAAGCTCGGTGGTGGAATACGTACGAAAGCTCTGGTTACCAGGATTGAACCGGTGAATGCCGTACCAGGTGATGATCCACAGTTCCCCTCGATCGTCTTCGGTTATGTGCTGCAAACTGGCTATTTCAAAAGGCGTTTTATAGGGACGGAAGTGGCCCTTTTCCCAACGGAAGAGACCGTTGTCGGTACCTAGCCAGAGGGTGCGCCGGTGATCCTGGAGGATATTACTTACATAGACGGGATGATCGCCCAGCGAATAGTGGATAAAGGTTTCCTGTTGCCTGTCAAAGCGATCGATGCCCTTAGAGGTCGCCACCCAGAGGTCGCCTGCTTTATCTTCCAGTATATCGTTAATTGAACTACTGTTGAGGCTGGCGGGATCTTTCGGGTCATTGCGGTAGACCGTCATCTGGTAGCCGTCATAGCGATTGAGTCCATCGCGGGTACCAAACCACATATACCCTTCCCGGTCCTTGAGGCTACACTTTACCGTGCTTTGGGAAAGTCCTTCCTTGAGTGAAATGCGCTTGAAGTGGACTTGTTCCTGCTGGGCCTGACAGGGCACACTTGTAGTAAAAAGAATCAGAAGTAGTAAAATGTTTCTCATATAGAGTTTTCCAGAATCGATTTTTTCGCACCTACTCTCATGGGGCTTTAATTATATCTATACTTCTAAATTTCTAACATCGACGATAAATCAACTTGCAGTATACTCTAGCATATATAGTGAGATACTGAAATTATAGCATCAAGTATAGATCCTAGTTACTACAAGGTTTTTACATCCATATATACGATATAGCTGGAATGATATACATATGTATATCATTCACTCTGAATTTTTAAACCTCTTTAATATCAATCCCCCAGCAGGCTATATTACTAACAGCAGTTTTACTGGCATGCTGTAACAAGAAAGGGCATATCAATAATTTTGTGTATGAATCGGCAAATTGGCATCAATAGAGAAATCTTCGACGTCCTGTTTCATATCTTGATCCCAATCACGAATCCTCCAATTTACGGTCACACTTCCTCCTTGTTGCTCATATTGCTTTAAAGTATTCAAGATGTCCAGGATGCTACGGGAGGAGGAGGTATTGAAGTAACTAAGACCAAAATGAAATGTTATCGGTTTATTGACATGAACCATATAGTCTTCCAGCCATTTCAACAAAGGCGCATAAAATTGGAAGGTGTTTTCCAGATAGGACTCCCCTTCTAACTCACAGATACCGGTTTCGACAGAAAAGTTTACGTTAGGAATAAAAAAGATATTCTTCTCCCCTATAATTTTCAGGTCTTCCATAGCTATATATTATTGTTGTTTATCGTTTTTGAAACATTAATGGACAGGGCAAAAAAATCGTAATCCTCATCAAAGGGAGTAATGTCTACTTCCAGTGGTGAGCCCGCTTTTAATGCCATGTCGATCAGACCTATATTTGCACCGAGCTGGCCTTCGTGCATTGGCTGGTTACGGAGTTCTCTTTTCCATTGACGCAAGGCATCAACATCCAGGCTATTGATCTTCTTACACTTCTCTGTAATGATTGTCGCCCAGCTTTTTTTTATCAGGTTTGCTGACGTAAGGGAGTAATGGCTGGCCCAATCGTATATAAGAAACGAGCCCCGTCCATAGCTTTTTGATTTTTGATCATGGTGCTCTCTTTCTTCCGAATAGTAAGAGACATTTTGTGCCAGTTCCAGAAAGATGGAAAATACTTTCTTGTTCAAAAGAGGGTTCATCTCTATCTCATTGATGCGATTACCAATAGAGGCCAGCACCGTGTCGATAAAAGGACCTTTATAATAAACAAGGATGTGGTCCTTTTCCAGGTTTTCATCAAAGGCCAGAATGTTTAGTTTTTTATCCACAGTTTTTATTATGATGATTAATTGAAAAATCCATCTTGAACTCCATGAGGAGAGCCTACACTTTCACGCCTATCAGGGTAATGTCATCTCTTTGTTCAGCGGCTTGCTGGTGCTCATCAAGAACCTTGTCGAAGGCTACCTTTTGCTCTGGTAAAGGAAGGAATACAACCTGGCTGATAACCTCTTTCAATCGGGATGTCCCGAGTTTAATCCGGTCTGCGTTATTCTGATCTGTATATCCATCGGTGGTCAGATAAAACGTCGTCCCGTTTTCCACGATCAGTTCCTGGGTGGTAAAGGGACGTATGGTAGTGTACTGACCTCCGATGGAGCGCCGGTCTGCATGCAGGATATTCACTCCCTGCTGCCGGTTCGGCACATAGAATAAGGGGCGTTTCGCTCCGGCATATAATACACACGTCTGGCCGCCTTCTCCTTTTTGCATGCGCAGGAGACAAACATCCATGCCGGCGGTGTTTACACCTTCAGCTTTATCGACGGCACTTCTTACGCCCCTGTCCAATTGTTCGAGTATCTCGGCCGGATCAAGGATGTGTTTGAAATTGATAATTTCGTTGAGCAGGGTATTGCCGATGATGGACATAAAAGCACCCGGTACGCCGTGGCCGGTACAGTCGACAACGGCTATAAAAACAAGATCACTTTCCGCTCCCTCCAGGTCTTCTTTGGACAAATGAGAGAACCAATAGAAGTCGCCTGATACGATGTCCTTGGGGCGGTAAAGCACAAAATGTTCCGGCAAAGTCTGACTTATCTTTTTCTCGGAGGGTAGCAGGGCTTGCTGAATGGTGTTGGCATACAGGATACTGCTCATCACCTGCTCATTGGCTTTGCGCAGACTACTGTGCTGGATTTCAATTTCTATCTGGCTTCCCTTGAGCTCGTTGTTAATGGTTTGCAGTTGTTCGGCCGTAGCCTGTAACTCTTCCTGTTGCTGCAGGATCTCTTCCTGCTTTTCGCGCATGTCGGCATTCACGAGTTGCAGCTCTTCTTTTTGCTGCATGACTTCAGCGGTTCGTTCCAGCACTTGTTCTTCCAGCTTCGCCTTCTGGGCCTGGACGGCGTTGATTCGTATCCGATAGAAGGTAAAAGCACTGCCTAGGATAGCGATGGCTACCCCGAGTCGAAACCACCAGGTTTGCCAGAAGGGTGGCGTAATGATGACTTTGATAGAGGTCCCTTTCTCATTCCACAGGCCATCGTTGTTGGAGGCCTTCACCCGGAATGTATATTCTCCGGGATTCAGGTTGGTATAGGTTGCCTTTCGTTGCGTGCCTACCTGGTTCCAATCCTGGTCAAAGCCTTCCAATTTATAGGCATACTGGTTCTTGCCAGGAAGGGTAAAGTTGAGGGCCGCAAACTCAAAAGTAAACACCGATTGTGTATAGGAGAGTGTCAATTCTTTGGTTTGACTAATGCTTTGTGTGAGAGGAGAATCTTTATCAGCCAAGCCGACCGACTTATTAAAGATTTGAAAATCAGTAATTATTACAGGAGGAACAAATGGATTTTCCCGCAGGCTGTCGGGATGAAACATACTGATGCCATTGGTGCCAGCGAAAAACAAAGTACCATCCGGGGCTTTGTAGCAGGCATTACGGTTAAACTCCTCTACCTGCAGGCCATCATTAACATCGTAGTTGCGAAAGTTTTTCTGCTGAGGGTTAAAGCGGCTGATTCCTTTGTTGGTACTAAGCCACAGGTTGCCTTTCCCATCTTCCAACATCCCCTTGATTACGTCGCTGGGCAAGCCGTCTTTAAGGGTATACCGGGTAAAATGGTTGGTGGTGGGATCCAGGCGATTGAGCCCCTGTTCGGTGCCCACCCAAAGGGTGCCCTGGTGGTCTACCAGTAGGGAATAGACGGCATTGTGGCTCAGGCTGCGGGGGTTCTTTTCCTCGTGCTGGTATTGGACAAACTTCCCGCTGCGACGGTCGAAGCGGTTGAGGCCTCCTTCGGTACCCACCCAGACGTTGCCCTGCTGGTCTTCACAGAGGCCAAACACGACATTATTACTCAGACTACTATCCTGATTGTTAGGATCTGATTGGTAGGTGGTGAATTGTCTTTTGCGGTGGTCGTAGAAGTTCAAGCCATTTCCCCAATCGCCCATCCAGACGTTGTGCTCGTGGTCGTGGAGAATAATCGGCTTGGTGATACCCGATATCCCGGGATGAGCGGAACCAGGGAAAAAGTGAGTAAACCGACCGGTGTGTTTGTTAAAGAAGGCAAAATTAGCGTCGCTGTAGCCAATGGCCAGGGAATCAGAGCCGTAATCGGCAATGGAGAAGATGACGGTAGTGGTAAACTCTCGTTGATGCGGGTTGGGATAGTGGGTAAACTTTCCGGTACGGCGGTCCAGCATCGCCAGCCCGCCATCTTCAACGCTGATCCAGATCCGGCCCTTTTGGTCGCCGGTGACGGCATACATATTGGGGTTGTTGAAGTGGAGGATTTTCTGGTAGTGGACAAATTTGCCGGCGTAAGGGGAAAACATGTTGACGCCCCCGGCCCAGGTACCCGCCCACATATTACCTTGATCATCCTTATACAGCGAGTGAACCGAATTATTGCTCAGACTGGTAGGGTCATCAATGTTCTGACTGATGGTGCTGAAGCGATTATTTTTGTAGTCAAACAGGCTGATGCCCCCGTTCTGGGTACCAATCCAGAGCCGGCCATCGGGGCCTTCGGCTAGGGAGAGAACCCGGTTCAGACACAAACTATTTGGGTTGTTTTCATCGTGGACAAAGCGGATAAAGGAATCGGTCTGGCGGTTGTAGAGCAACAGCCCGTCTCGGTACGTGCCTACCCAGAGGCGACCCTGACTGTCGTGATAAACCATGGATGGGTTGGCCGGGTAACTGCTAACCTGTTGGGTGCGGAGGTTGAGGCGTTGGATTTTATCCCAAGAGAGTAACCACAGGTCTCCCTGACCGTCTTCGGTCATTCTGAATACATTGGATACCTCCCGAAAGAGCTGGAAGTGATCCTTCTCCCAGCGGAAGAGATGGTTACCGGTGGTAATCAAGAGGTTGCCCTGGTGATCCTGAAGGATATCCCCTACATTGACGGGATTTTCACCCAGCGGATAGTGGATAAAGGATTCCTTTTGTCGGTCAAAGCGGTCGATGCCCTTGGCGGTTGCCACCCACAGGTTGCCCGCTTTATCCTCCAGGATATCGTGGATCATGTTACTGCTGACGCTGGCGGGCTTTTTAGGGTCGTTGCGGAAGACGGTCATCTGATAGCCATCATAGCGGTTGAGGCCATCCAAAGTGCTAAACCACATATAGCCTTCCTTGTCCCTTAAGCTACACCTAACGGTGCTTTGAGAAAGGCCTTCCTTGAGTGAAATGCGTTTAAAGTGGATTTGTTCCTGCTGAGCCTGGCAGAACAGACTCATCGTGGAAAAAATTAGAAGTAGTGAAATGTATCTCATAAAGAGTTTTTCAAAACCGATTTCTCCGTTACTACTATCATGGGTCTTAACTATTTTATGTGTATTCTAAATTCTCACGCAAACGTTCTACAAATGTCTTTTTAATAGTTTGATAATGATTTTATCCTGCCTTGACAAAATGGTATACTTCTATGAGAAGGGGTTTTTCTTTGGGTTTCAAACGATGTAGGTCGACTAGGATAGTATCCATGCGTAGAGTCGCTGGTACGATTGATCCAGCTTGTTGAGACGATTTGTGCAGATCGAATTACGGAGGCTATTAATAACGATGTCTGGACAATGGGAAATAGATACCGTTACCCTCTCACGGAAGTAAATTTCATTTGGGTTAGCTTCCTTGATCTAAAGTCAATACAGGTAGGACGCTCTTGAGTAAAATACCATGTTTCCGTGAATCAAGTATTCTAGATATAGCTCTATAAACTGGTTTACGATGCCCTAAAATCAAAGTAAAAATAAACGGATGATCGTTGTCATCATCGCTTTTGAGCAAGGATCGGACAAAGGCCGTTTTGTAAATCTCAATACCGGAGGCTTGTCTGGTTTTACGTGAAATTCTATACGCTGGCAACAGGGAAGAAATTACTATATTGAATTGCTCTTACTGTATATATGATATGAAACAACATGTTATCCTACTCGTCATTGCAGCAACATTCATACTTACTTCTTTTCTTACCATCCGACAATATATATCAGGAAAGATATACTCGAACAACCCAACGATCAATGGTCACCTGGTTGGGTCATATATATTTGTAAAATCGGACAATAAAATAATCGCTGGAGATTATGTTGACAAAGCCCGGCATTACCACGTAGACTTCCTGGCAAATCTTTCTGGCAAGGGATCTTTTGATTTTTATCTGGCTGGTAAAGGTATTGATACTACATTTCTGAAATCATTTACCACATTTGAAAGTGAAGTAGTGACCTGGGACATCCAGTATCCGGGCGAAATCAAAAAGTAATGAGGTTTTGCTTAGAAAAACTCTTTTTGAAGACAGCTCATCACGTGATTGTATTAGTAACTAATCCTTACCCATAAGCTGTACGATGTACAAGCCTGCAAAACCAAGAAAGAAAAGGCAGGCAATAACGTTGACCACTATGGTTGGCTTCGAAGGCTTTAGACCGTTCGGCAGTGTTTTAACATTCATGTATAGTGTCAGTCCGGCGATAATGGGAATGTGAAATGCCTCAATAATCCCTGCAGCCTGAAGTAATCCGATCGGCTCTCCGGCGAAAAGATAAACGATCAGCGGAGCCGCTGCGAGCAGAGTCCATAGAATCCATTTGCGTAAGTACCCTTCATCCTTCCATTTGTCATTCACTTGTCTTCTACCCAGGAGTATGTTCGCTCCATTCGCAAACAACCTGGCCCATCCATCCTGATTGGTCATGGCTGTATTCCAGAAGCCGATAAGAACGCCAATGATCATCGCCCAAAATCCCGCTTTTCCCCAGGAGCTTTCCAATAATTTTCCCAGTACAGAAGCGACTTCGTTTTCCTCTGGTACCAGTTGTTGTGGACCCAGTAGCTCTGCACCTAAAATCAGAAAGGCCACGACAATGAGTAAGCCGCCCATAACGCCCAGCGTATTGTCCAAGGTCATCTCTCCTATCCAGCCTTTGAGTTTTTTGATATTACTCTCGTCTTTCCACGCCTGGTCCACATTCTCTACGCCTGCTGCGCCATATCCTTTTGCTGGTATCCAGTAAGAATACCATGTCATTCCAGCGGCTCCTGCGAGAAGGAAGCTTAGCCAGGGAATAATTTCAATATAGTTTACATCGGCAGGAATTTGTGGACGCAGTCCCGCTGCGAGCTTGGCGGGTTCAGGAAAGACAGAGACCGCGGTTGCAACACCAACAAGGCCGAGTAGAATAGCCAAGGCCATGGCAACCTTCTCAATCATCTTATAGCCGCCGGTAGTCAAAAGAATTACTGCGGAGAATAAAGTGACTCCTGTCCAGATTTTCACTGAACCAGGAAGCATCAGTATGAACGCTGTGGCTGCTGCTCCTGCAATACCGGCAATCGATCCAATGGCAACAAACACTTGGGGAACGATGATCAACCAGACGGCCCAGTTCCTTGGCCCGGGCAGTTTCTTGTATCCATCCAGCAACGAGCGACCCGTACTTACAGAATATCTCCCGATCTCCCGATTAACAAACCACTTTAGTAAAATTGCCAGCAGCAGTGCCCACAAGAATGCATAACCATAAAGTGACCCTACCCTTGGAGGGAAAAGCAACTCCCCTGCTCCTCCTGCACCGGCAGCCATCCAAGTGATCCCAGGTCCCAACCACCTTAATTTTTCTTTCCATGTTGACGGTGATGCTTTAATGCTGGCTGTGTTCATTCGCTTTGATCTGGTTAAACCAAATAGGTAAAACTCATGCCCGATTGCATCAACCTAGTATCATACCGGCTGCAACGTTTTGCGAATACTGTTCCACTGCAAATCCGTTAATTGAAGGATTGGCGAAACTGCAAAGGTGATACGTTGGTTTTCTTTTTGAACAACGTACTGAAAGACTGAGAGTGTTCAAACCCAAGAGCAAACGCAATTTCGCTCACCGACAGGGAGGTCGTCGCTAATTTTTCTTTCGCCTTCTCAATGAGCTTTTCATGAATATGCTGCTGCGTATTCTGTCCGGTATGTATTCTCAACAAGTCGCTTAAATAATTGGCGGATATGTTCATCTGCGATGCTATATACTGGACAGTCAACAACCCTTTTTGCGAAGGACTATCGGTATCGAAATACTCGCTGATAATCTGATCGAACCTGGCCAGCAGTTGATGGTTATGGTTCTTTCGTGTTATAAACTGGCGCTCATAAAATCGATTAGAATAGCTAAGCAATAATTCAATTTGAGAAAGGATGATTTCCTGCGTATGCTTGTCGATATGTTGGCATTCCTTATCAATCTTGTTCAGGATTGTTATCAGATCATCCTCTTCTTCGGCGGACAAATGGAGCGCCTCATTTACCGAGTATGAAAAGAATCCATACTTGTTGATTGTACTTGCCAGGGGATGCGTAAGCAGAAAATCAGGATGAAAGATCAGCAGATACCCCGATCCACATTCTACCGTCTGAAGATCGAGATACTGTACCTGATTCGGTGCCGTGAAACTCAGAACACCTTTGTCATAATCGTAATGCTGATGGCCATACTTGATTTTTCCTTTTGCATCACGCTTCAGTGCTACGCAATAAAACCGGTTGACAAAACCTTTCCATACATCATCTTCCAGGAAGATAGTTTCGGTCAGATTAATAACACTCACCAGTGGGTGCCGGGGCGCTGCCAAACTGAGCAAACGATGAAATTCTGAAACCGATCGAATTGTATTCATAACCAAAGATATATCCTGTTCATCCCAAACTTTACCCTTACATTTTTTTAGTCAATCAGGTTCATACTAAACTCATCATAAGGCTTGCCCGTATCGGTTCCCAGCGGAACAATGCTCTCGAGCTTTAAACGATCTGCTTCACTCAAACTGATTTCCGAGGCTGCTATATTTTGCTCAAGATATTTCCTGCGCTTGGTACCCGGAATTGGAAGGAAACCTTTGCTGATAATCCAGGCCAGCGCCAGCTGTGATGAGGTGACTTCCTTCTCGAGCGCCATGGCTTCTATGGCTTCCACCAATTCCATATTCTTTTGGAAATGGGCTTCCTGAAAACGTGGAATTGCTCTGCGAAAGTCATCTTTTGGTAAATCATCAATACTTTTGATTTGACCAGTCAAAAAGCCGCGACCCAGTGGCGAGTAAGGCACAAACCCAACACCAAGGTCCTTCAATGTTTTGAGAATACCACGCTCTTCAACCTTGCGTTCGAATAACGAGTATTCGCTCTGTACGGCAGTGATGGGATGAACTGCGTGTGCGCGGATAACTGTTTCCGAGGACACTTCCGATAAACCGAGATATCCCACCTTTCCCTCTTTGACCAAATCGCTCATCGCGCCCACTGTTTCTTCGATTGGTGTGTTCTTATCAAGGCGATGCATATAGTAAAGATCAATAAAATCAGTTTTCAGATTTTTAAGGGAACGCTCTACTGCTCTCTTTACATACGCTTTTTTACCATTGATTGCCCATGTTACTTTTTCATCATCATTGATTTCCCAGCCGAACTTGGTAGCGATAATATATTTGTCCCGGTTGCCTGCAATCGCTTTAGAAATAAGTTGCTCGTTTTTAAAGGGTCCATACAAATCAGCTGTGTCGAGAAAATTACCGCCTAGCTCTAATGAGCGATGAATAGTGGCAATTGCTTCCTTTTCATCTGCGGGTCCATACATGTTTGCTTCTTCAAACCCTGTCATACCCATGCATCCAAGACCAATCACTGGCACTGTTAGTCCTTGAGTTCCTAATTCCATTGTCTTCATTTTCATTTGCGTTAATGCATCAAAGGTCAGTAGCAGGCCGATGGCCTTTGTATGCAAAGCGATGAACCTTGTATGCAAATCACTGATCATTCTGTATTGAGCACATTTGTATCGAGACTAAACCTATGATCAGGCAAATTGCCAAAAACAAAGAGCTTCGTTTACATCAGAACGACTGGCAGATATAGGTATGTTGATTGAGCATAAAAGAAAGCTCTATGTAATCACAGCTGCTGCATATGATCAGTATGGTATTGCTAAACTCTCAACAAGCGGATCAACATTGAAAAACCTTTCAATATCTGATTGATAATTTTCTCCACTTGAACGAGTCCCAGCTTAAATTTGGAAAGCTTACTCATAAAAAACCGGCCATGAGGCTGGTTCTTCATTCTATAGTATATATCCTTGTGAGCAACAGACTGCTATTAAATCAATTTAATTCTGGACTAGGCATTTGAAGCAACACCTGACGACATAACAATTCAATCGCTCCTCCTTCATTAAACTCAATATAAAAACACTTCTTCGCCTCGTATTCATCGTGCAATTCTCCATTCAATTCATACCTCCCGCGATGAAAATTATCAATAATGAGGGTGCGTAATGGAATTTGCATTTTCAAAATCACAACACTCCTAAACTGTAAAGTAATATAACCCTGACCTTTGTCGTTTTGAAATTTTAACTCCAAAATATCCGCAAAAAGGGTAGCATTTACACATGTGTAATTGTGTAAGTCAATATGAAACAGCTCATCTTTGTCTCTAGTAAATTTCTGAACAACTCAGATTCTGTTAAATCCAAATTTGCTTTTTCGGGTTGACTAAAATTATTTTGTGAACCAAGAAGTATAGACTTAACCATTAAATTACGCTCTGATATCCATGCCTATTATTATTGTAAACAAAAAGACTTCTATTAAAACAATAGAAGAAAGGTTGGATTCCCCTATTATCTTAGACGTAACCTCTAAGTCGAAGGATAAATTTGTACAGCTAAGTCCTTTCTATCCACATGGTAAAATTCCGGTACCCTTCTCCGAAGGATATACTTCTAAATCTGTTGAGGGTATATGGCAAGGGTTAAAAGTATTTAACGATCAAGATGTGGATATATCAAAATTTGAAATTGAATCTATGAAAGGAATAAAGCGAACCGTTAGAAGATATGGAACTCCCCTTGGCCATCGAAAAGGTGTAACTGGCGATCTGTTGTTAACATATTTGGATGCCCGGAAACTAATTTATATACCATCTTATGAATGGGTATTAAAAAATAAAGTTGCTTCCTTAATCAAGGAACTAACCGACCTATCAAAAAATAATAATATTGTTCTTTTAGACTACACTACAAATGATGACATCTTTAATTTAAAAACTCCTCTTTCGCATGCTGGACTTATAAAAAAAAATATAGAATAGATCGCCTATTTCTAATCGCTCCACTCTATAGCTTTATTAGATCGTCCAAAGAAAAACTGGTCATTTACTTTTCGTGTTAGCTCAACGGTAAATGGAGCTTTGCTCTATGCGGCTACTATAGTATTAACTGGATAAACTTTTAATATCTTGTGTGCAGCATCAAGGCAAGCCTAAAATCCGCTCGCATGTGTTATAAAAAAAATTATATACCTCAGCTATTTTATCTTTTTTTACCCCAGCACGTAACAATCGTTCCTCTTGCCATTGAATAAATGTTGGGATAAACCAAAGCAAAGTTACCATTCGCTTATCACAATCAACATCGGATGGCAAGGCTTCGAACACTTCCTTTAATTTCTGATACTGATCTTCATTAAGGTTTCCTGACCTAAGATTATAAAAGAAACCATGTTCCCAGGCCTCTTCAAGCACTTTCTTCAATTCAAGCATATGTCTATTTTTTTACTACAGGAGTGATTGCAGATGGGGGAACAAACCTTCTAATAACGACTTCTTTATCTTTTTTCGCCCAATTATTGATCATCCCCTTTTTTCCTGTGCCATTCGAAAAGTCCAGTTTCGTTCCTTGTACCTTATTTAGGTCGACCTTTACAACACCATTACCTGAGTTATACTTGGTTATTGCAGTTTTAAGGTCTTTTGAAAAAGAAATCCATTGCGAGTCAATCTTACCTGCAATGTGACTAGAAGCAGTATTTCCCGCCGCGGGATTTCTTGCAAATAGCCCCTTCGAAATATCTTCGCCTTTTGCTAGCCCTCTATAAACATAATTAGGAGCCGGAACATCAAGAGCAACTTTCATTTCGGATCTAATCGACATTAAAGGCAATAATGCAACGTCTTTCGCTGCACCAGCAGCGAGTTCTGGTGTTATTTCATTGCTCTTACCGAAAACGGCTTTTCCTAGCAAATTGAAGGCGTCAGTCGGCACAGCCATCTTAACCGCTTCAACAGTTTTCTGCTCAACAGGAGCATCACCGGTAAAGTAGTCCCATGCAGCAACAAGACCATTAACAATTCTAGTTCCTGCATTCGTAGGCATTTGTTCTTCTGATTCTCCACCACAATCAGTATCAGGCGGACAATCACCGTTTGGATCATTGTATCTAACTGGATTTTCAAAGCTATAGTTGTATGCGGTCCAACTAACTAGTGACTCTTGCGTTGTTAAAGGATCCATTTGCCACCAACGTGTATTTGATGGATCATAAATTCTATACTTAGTTACATCTACATTTAGATCAAGATCATCATTTCTTTCCGCGCCACCATTATAAAGGAATTTATTGCTTATCGCATTTTCTCTTCTGTAACTATTGAAGGTTAATCCAAACGGATAATAATCCTCAACCTGTATTACAGGTGATTTCGTATGCTCCACCTTAAAATCATCAAAATATACTTCAACCGGGCTTCCGCCTAAAGCCACGTTGTCATTGCTCAGGTAAAGATAAACATATCCGGGTTTCTTTATAACAAGTTCTTTCGATAACAACTCATGCGGTACATCTATACCACTCTCTTTAGCAGCTTCACTTACGCGTACGAAACCAGCATCCAGTACGTTGTAATCTCTATCAAAGACAAGGTAGTTCAGATAAGCTTTCGGTGCAGTGCCGGTTTCATTTCCTTTGTTCAGAATGCTTGCAAATGGGTTAACTGTACCACCTGTGCTTCCAATGGCGCCTCCGTCTACATAGGTCGTCGCTGCTGCCGTTCCGTTGGCAATCGAAGTGATCAGGTTGCTTACAGCTGCTGACCAGTTGCTGCCATTGGTATCGAGATACTTCGCATATACTTCTGCCTTGATCACATCTCCCGGCATAACACTCAACGACTTGGCTAATCCCGTCCGTTCATTAGCCGTACCGTTGAGGCGTGTAGAATAATATGTAGTGCCCTGGTTAGTGTGGTCAAATAATTCGAAGTCAACTTTTACTGCTTCATCATAGTATAGAAATTCTTTACCCTCTGCCTCTTCATTCACTGTCTCCATCGTAGCTACAGGACGCTCCGTTTCTACCTTAGTAGTAAACGTTACGCGTACGTTACCTAAATGATCTTTCAAATGATACTGATACTCCGGTGACGTGCCAGTCATTACAATGCGTCCCTCATCATGGTTGATGAACTTCAAAGTATCATTCTCATAGAAGTATTCACCCGCATAGTCTGTCTGCTTGGTTAGTGCACTGCTGCTGTTAAACACTTGCTGGCATAGCTTTCTGCCGGTAGCATCATAGAAATATTTAACATACTCTCCACTTACTTTGGTTACTTGCACAGGTAAATTCAGGTGGTTATAGGTGATGGCCGTAATGTCCTTATTCTTGTCTGCATTCATACTGCCGTTAGCATCGTAGGTATAGTCTTCACTGCCTATATTACCGTCTGTAAAGCCTTGTCGTATATCTCCCCCATCGCTTACACTTAATAGCTTGTTACTCCTGGCTGCTCCTGTGCCGTAGTCATAGGTTAATACATCCATGCTGATGCCCTTCGTACTCTTGCGGGTAAGGTGTTGCAGGTTGCCGTTCAGATCATAGTCATAACCGGTTTCACTAAAAGCATCGCTGGTAAGCGTGTTGTCGTTTGCATCCTTATGTTGTGGCAGATCCCATGCAGAGGATTGCTTCTGACGGAAGTCTGCTCCACTGATACGATTCATCACATCATAGCTATATCTATAGGCATTCGCCTTCACATCATCATAGCCCTGGCTGTTGCTCCAGGTCATAGCCGATATATTTCCGTTATACTGAGGAGTATTGTTCAGTGTCGATACAGGTTCATTATAGGCAAGGTTCATCCCGAAATGATCACGCGGATCACCACTCGCATCTGCTGCTAAATCTGTATTGTTGATACGCGTCAGCCAGCCACGTATATTATAGCGCATATCTACGTGCTGCTTAAATGTACCGCCCTGATCTTCCGAGTGAAGCTTCTTTGTAATGATCTGACCAAGCTCGTTGTATTCATTTTGAGCAAGTAAAATTCTATCTCCATCATTTACCTGGTGCCATACCTTTTTCAACCTACCTGCATGGTCGTAATCGAAAGTACGCGTAACACTTTGTGGATTATAGGAGCCAAAGGATGACCGTATATTATATAAAACTGTTCCGGAACTATAAATTGAAAAAGATATCGACAACGCATCAGATATAGCATTACGTTCCAATAAAAACCCTTTGTTTTTGTAAAACTTTATCTTTCCCTGCTTCCTCTCAATTCTGAATATATCACCAGCAGCGTACGGAGGTGATGGAACTAATAAATTTGGTGAACCAGTTTCATTAATTTGAAATTGAGCTCCACTGGTCACAAACAATTGGTAGCTCGTAGTATTGTTTTGATTAATCAAGCTCACTACAAATCCTTTATACTTATCTGTAACTGTAAACTCTAGCCATCCATCCTGGCCGGCAGGCAGTACTTCAACGGATGCTCCGCCTGAAGTTCCCCAAGCATTGGTTGCACCGGTTTTTTCAATGCGATTAGCGGAATGCTGCGCTGCTACAAGATTTTTCCAGTTAAGCGAGTAATGACTGGTTTTACTCTTCAGAACCTTTCCGGTAAAATCATAAACATTAGTCATTCGATCTTTACCACCCTTAAAATTATCGGTTACAGTTTGAACGACTCTATATTTATCATCATAGTAGGTTACGCTGGAAAGCCAAGTGGTAACTCCTCCTGTAACATAGTTGTCAAGCGTTCTAATTTTAGTACCTGTGACCTGCCCTATTACCCCGGAGAAACTATTACCCACTGCATCTGATTTATACTGACCGTCTAATTCATCTGATTTATAGTTATAGCGATCATCGTTGAGTAAACCTTTAAAATCATACGAGTCGTAATACGTTACTGTCAACGCATCAAACTTTGTCAGGTCAAAAGGGAAAACAGTATTCGTATAGCCATGGAAAGCTGTTGTTCCATTAAAAGTTTCATAGAAGGCTGTTGTACTGATCTGGGAAGCCATCCCTGCCTGATCAACAGCTGTTGCATGTGTATATATACCGGTTATGATCGGGCGATTCAAGGCATCATACTTGGTTACCATCCATTTATTACTCTTGCGTTGTTCACCATCCTGAGTCATCACCAATCGATCGCGCTCATCGTATACCATATATACCCAATCAGCGCCAGGTACTTTCTTCTGCGTCATGCGCCTGCGTCCGTCATACTTATACTGGAAGCCCCAATTATCAATAGCCAGATTTATAGCTGTCTTTACTTTGATCGGTTCACTCACAATCGTAACACCAGCGAATGAAGTATTCGTCATTCTGATCCGATATATACCTTCATCACTGGCAGCGAATGCATTGCGGGTATAATTCTGTAGAGTGCTGTTTTCATTCTGTGCATTGATACTTTCCCAGTCACCACCACCCTTTTGTTTCTCCCATACAATCGTAC
>CABHOV010000092.1 GCA_902168185.1 uncultured Bacteroides sp. | reverse complement strand
TTTATTATTTCTGTGGCGCGCACGTCACCATCTACAAACAGTCCTGAGTTAGAGGGATTGATAACTTTGAAACTGCCATCGCCGATTCCCTTTAAGTATAAACCAAGACTTGCATCACTATCACCAAGCTGTGTCCGGTATCCGAAGAAGTTTCCGGTAAGTACTATATCCAGCTTCCCGTCCTGATCAAAGTCATCGGTTACTATACTTTGCACTTTTGAAAATTGTGCTTCCATCGGTAAAGCGCGGCTTGTGAATTTCATCTGGCCATCATTGAGTAATATCAGGCTTTTTGCTTCGGTACATTTATATACTTGTGCCTTTGCCAGCTGTTCTTTGCTAAAAATAGCCTCAAGGGATGCATCTGCGTAGTCTGTATATTTAATAAATTTCTTCTTGAGCGATGGAATCTGATCCAACAGCTCATCCCGGCTTGCAACGGGGTAACTTTTCCCTTGTGTATAATAGCAAAGTATAGGATCAATGTTTCCGTTTCCGTCAAAGTCACTGACGTGTACTGTCATGGGCTCTTTCACAGATGGTTTGAATTGATTGTTCAATCCACAATTTCCGGCTATGATATCTTTGTCTCCATCGCCATCTATATCTGCCAGATCAATGGCACTCCATAGGCCATATAGTGCAGGCTCTAATGTCTGAGGAATGTTCCTGAGTTTTCCTTGATCATTCTTAAATATCATGACAGGCATCCATTCACCTGCAATTATTAATTCAGGAAAAGCATCATTGTCGAAATCACTCCAGGTAGCAACGGTTACCATTCCCGGAGAGTGAAGCTCTGGACATATAGTCTTTGTAACATCCGTAAAAGTAACTTTGTTACCCCGTGTATCATTTCTTAAAATATAGCTTCGCGAAGACTCAGGGAAGTATCCTGATTTTCCGCGTCCTCCAACGAATAAATCCCAGTCGCCATCGTGATCGAAATCACTGGTAGCAATGGCTTGTTTATTCCCGCGCATTGTGGGGAGAGACTGTAATGATGGTGTAAAATTCCCCTGGCCATCATTTAAATATAGTATATCCTGAAGCTCCGGGGAATCATCCAAATACTCATTACCACCGCTGACAATGTATAAATCCAGGTCCCGGTCAAGGTCAGCATCAAAGAATAAGGCATTGACGTTTTCATTATCTATATACTTACTCCATGGCTGATTAGGGGACGGACTAAACGTGCCATCGCCACGCTGGAAATATAGCTGTCCGGACTGGCCAATGGCACCTCCTATAAAAACGTCATCATTGCGGTCACCGTTAACATCACCTGTGGCCAGGGCAGGTCCCATTTTACTAAGCTGGTATGGAATCAACACCTCTACTTTAAAATCTATAAAATCGTTTTCGTGATGATGAAAATCGATTTGCTCTTTTTTAGGAGCGACCGCGAAGAGAGTTTTTTGTGTGAGATTTTTAGATTTAGGGGAGGCGGGTTCTGCTGTCTCCTCGGTAAGACTCAGAAGTTTATCAACTTCAACGTTGCGAAGTGTAGATTTTTTCCCGGAAGGCCATTCTACAATAAGCGAATCCGTTATAGCTGATTTTATTCCAAAGTATATAACAGGCGTTACGCATGACTGAAAGCCCCGAACCGGATATAGTTCCTGACACTGCATTGTTCCGCCTGCGTAGAGAGTTAGTTTTGCACCAAATGCAGCGGTATTGCCTCTATTGGTTTTTAACTTCACTTGAAGCCAGTGGTGTGCCGTTTCAGGGCCATTGTTTTTCCAGACCATAACCGGCTCATTGTTATTACCGATGATCACATCCAGGTCGCCATCATTGTCGAGATCAGCATATATAGCGGCATTGGAAATTGCGGGAACAGAAAATCCCCAGTCCTTGGTAACATCCTGAAAAGTAAGATCACCTTTGTTTTGAAACAGATAGTTGCTGAGTTTGTTTGATGGCATCTTCTGTACCAGGCTATACGATTTAAAGTTCAGATTACCTTTGGCAGCCGCAGCAAGCTGCGCATCGGCCATGGTATATTTCAAAAAGTCCAGATCAGTGAAATCACGTAAGTAGCCATTGGTTATTAGCAAGTCTTTCCATCCATCACCATCGAGATCAGCGAATAGTCCCGACCAGCTCCAATCTGTGTTGGATACATTTGCCAGTTGTCCTATCTCACTGAAGCGAACATTGCCTGCTATATCTTTCCCGCGGTTTAACTGAAGCATGTTGCGCATATGCTGTTTATAGTAGCCGCTGTCCAATAGCAAATGATAGGCATCATACTCATCCGGACCTTTTAATAATTTCTGCCGGTGGTTGTCGGCTGGTAACATATCAAGTGTCAATACATCAGGCAATCCATCATTATTAAAATCTGCGATGTCAGCGCCCATGGAGAACTTTGAAATGTGCGCGAACGATTTTTGAAGCGACTGTGTAAACTTTCCATTCTGATTATTGACGTAGTAACAATCATGTTCCGAGTAATCACTGGTAGTGTATATATCCGGCCATCCGTCTTCATTGAGGTCGCTGATGTTTACACTTAATCCGTAATTAAGCGGGTTGTTAATGATGCCGGCAGTCAGCGTTACATCTGTGAATATACTTGAGCCATCGGCTTTTTTGTCGTGCCTGAATAAACGATTGCCGTATCGGAAGTCGGGTGTAGCCCGCTGCTTCCTCGTATTGAGAAAAGCATAGTATGTGTTGATAGAATGGTTTAGCAGAAACATATCCAGATCACCATCCCGATCGTAATCAAAGAATGCAGCCTGCGTTGATTGTGTGCCGGGCGCATCCAGACCATATAATTTTGCCTGCTCCTGAAAACGTAGTTTACCATCAACTACTCCGGTGTTAATAAAGAGCTCGTTCGATAATTTTGCATCCTTATATTTTCCGGAGTGGCACACATATATATCTGCCAGGCCATCTCCGTTAACGTCTGCTATACTTACACCTGTACTCCACGTTCCATTGCCGGCTACAGCAGCATCTTTTGTTATATCTATAAATTTGAACGATCCCTTGTTGAGAAAGAGTTTGTTAGGAGTAGTGTTGCCAGAGATGAAGACATCCTGCCATCCATCGTTATTAAAATCGCCAACGCCAATACCGTGTCCGTTGTATAGGTATTCATATACCAAAACATGTAGCGAATCATCTTCTCTTACTTTGTTGATAAATTTCAAACCCGTTGCTTCTGGTTTCATCAATGAGAACAGTGGCGAATTTTTCTGTGCGGTAGCAGTGGAAACCGTCAGCAGCGTTAACAGACACGCGTAAACAAAGGACTTGTTGGTCATTGTCAGTTTTTATAGCAGAGGATAAATTTCAAGTGTGAGCCGTTGCGGGAAAACGGATTGTATGGAAAGTGTACTTTGTACAAATGATGTCATGTAGGGCACGAAATACACACGGTTAGGTTTATAAAAAAGGGTTCTTTATTTCTTGTAGAATACCTTAACAAAATATAAAGAACCCCTTATTTTAGCAAGCAGTTTAGCGCTAATAATTCTGACGTTTAATATTTCTTTTTCATGACTAGTAAAAACAGACTCGGCATCTCCTTTATCATACTTTTAAATTGCATGATGTTGTTTGCATCGCTTGATAGTCGTGCACAACATATTTCTGAAGATTCAATACGCCATAAGATGCAGTGGTTCGCAGATGCGAAGCTTGGCATTTTTATTCACTGGGGGATTTATGCCGTAAATGGTGTGGATGAGTCATGGTCGTTTCACAATAAAAAAATAAGTTATGCAGACTATATGAAGCAGTTGAAAGGCTTCACTGCGAAACATTATGATCCTGAGCAATGGGCTGATCTGATAAAAGCGTCCGGAGCGAAATACGCTGTGATTACAACCAAGCATCATGACGGTGTTGCTCTTTGGAAATCAGGTCCGTTAAACGTTGTAAGCAATACACCGGCCAAGCGCGATCTGCTCACACCTTTTTATACTGCCTTACGAAAGCGTGATATAAAGTGTGGTGCTTACTTTTCACTGATTGACTGGTCCTATAAAGATTATCCGGGTTTTCTGAAAGATAGTACACGCTATAGCGTTAGCGCCCAGCCACTGCGTTGGAAGAAATTTCAAGAGTATAACAAAGGTCAGATTCAGGAGATCAGCACGAAATATAGACCTGATCTCTGGTGGTTTGATGGAGACTGGGAACATAGCGCTGCAGAATGGCAGTCACCGGCTATACGCAACATTATACTTTCAGGAAATCCAAATGCGATTATCAATGGACGTTTGCAAGGGTATGGTGACTATGAAACTCCGGAGCAGAATTTCCCTGTAGAAAAGCCCGCTTTTCCATGGTGGGAACTTTGTATGACAACGAATTCAAGCTGGGGTTATCAGGCAACCGATACGCTATGGAAAACGCCTTATGAGGTCATTAGTATATTTGCAGATGTTATTGGGCATGGTGGAAATCTACTGTTAGATATAGCACCGAAAGAAGATGGTACTATACCTGCTGAACAAATTCAGATATTGAAAGAACTTGGTGAGTGGAATGCAAAACATCAGGAGGCAGTCTTTGGTACCCGCGCGGGTTTACCTGCCGGGCACTACTATGGGCCCACTACGTTGTCCAAGGATTCTTCAACGCTATATCTGTTCATGCTCGGTAATCCGGAAAAACCTATTCTAATCAAAGGGCTTAAAAATAAGATTCAGCGGATTCGTGTACTCGGAACATCGTATGATGCTTCGTTTAAAGTTGTAGGGAAAATTTCATGGAGCCCTGTACCCGGACTGGTTTATGTCGATATTCCCTCGGTGTCAAAAGATCGACACCTTACTGTATTGGCATTGGAGTTGGATGGAAAGGTGTCGTTATACAGAGGCAAAGGAGGATTGCAATAGTTGATTAACTCCGAACTTTTTATCACTTCGTCAAGTTCACATTAAAATCACGACCGATCGGATGATACTGCACATAAAAAACATGGTTTGTAACCGCTGCATTATGGTGGTAGAGCAGGAGTTGAAGAAACTTGGGTTTTATCCGGAGCAGGTAACGTTGGGGGAGGTTACGTTGAAGGAAACGGACTTGACCAAAGACCAGCAGGAAAAAATTGATCGTGCTTTAGAAGCCGTTGGATTCGAGCGAATCGATGACCGCAAAGCCAGGCTCATTGAAAGCATTAAGAACAAGATCATCGAACGAGTACATCATGTCGAAAGCATCGACCGGAAATTTAATTGGTCAGATATACTCGCAGATGAATTGCACCACGACTATAATTTTCTCAGTAACCTTTTTTCCTCAGTAGAGGGAATTACCATTGAGCAGTATATCATTCGTCAGAAAATCGAGCGCGCCAAAGAACTTCTTTTTTATGATGAACTGAATCTGAGTGAAATTGCTCAGAAGCTTGGCTATAGCAGTGTGGCACACCTCTCGTCACAATTCAAAAAAATAACAGGGCTCACTCCTTCGGAATTAAAAAAGTCGAGAAAGCCGCAGGATGTCAGAAACCCGATTGATTCAGTTACCGGGTAGCGCATCATGGCTTTTTGTTAGACGACTGCCTCTGATTCGCCGATAACCTATACCCGATAAAGTTAACTTATGTCTATCTTTGCATTCAGTAACAGACAAAAATCATGAAGGTTGAACAGATTTATACCGGTTGCCTCGCACAGGGCGCGTATTACATAGAGTCAGAAGGGGAAGCCGTGATTATTGATCCGTTACGGGAAGTTACACCGTATCTTGAAAAAGCGAAGAAAGGAAATGCTGTAATCAAGTATGTGCTCGAAACACACTTTCATGCAGATTTCGTATCCGGACATCTTGATCTCGCTGCAAAAACCGGAGCAACGATTGTTTACGGTCCAAATGCTAATCCAAAGTTTGATGCATATATAGCCAAAGACAGCGAAGAGCTGAAGGTTGGTAAGGTGACCATTAAAGTGTTGCATACACCCGGGCACACCATGGAGTCGACTACCTATTTATTGCGTGATGAAAACGGTAAAGACTACGCAATCTTTAGTGGCGATACTTTATTTCTGGGAGATGTCGGTCGCCCGGATCTTGCGCAGAAAGCTGCACACATGACACAAGACGATCTTGCGGGATTGCTCTTTGATTCATTACGAAGCAAGATCATGCCGTTAGCCGATGATGTTATAGTATATCCCGCGCATGGCGCAGGTTCGGCATGTGGTAAAAGCATGATGAAAGAAACCGTTGATACCCTTGGTAATCAACGCATCCGTAACTATGCTTTGCGCAGCAACATGACCCGCGAAGAATTTATTAAAGAAGTGAATGAAGGCTTGCTTCCGCCTCCTGCGTATTTCCCGGAGAACGTGAAAATGAACAAGGAAGGATATGAGAGTATAGATAGCGTATTGAGCAAAGGTACACATGCACTCACGCCCGATGAATTTGAAACAGCGGCCAATGAGACGGGTGCTTTGGTTCTGGATACGCGTGCTTCACAGATTTTTGCGAAAGGCTTTATACCCAATGCTATAAATATAGGGATCGATGGAAGTTTTGCGCCTTGGGTAGGTGCGTTGGTTCCGGGTGTTACACATCCAATCCTGTTGATTGCTGAAGAAGGTCGCGAAGAAGAAATTGTAACGCGACTGGCGCGTGTCGGGTATGATAATACATTGGGATATCTGAAGGGCGGCTTCAAGGGATGGCTGCAAGCTGGTAAAGATGTAGACACCATTGATACTATATCTGCCGATGAGTTTGCAAAACGTTTTCACAACAGTAAATTATCCGTGTTTGATGTTCGTAAGCCTGGGGAGTTTCAGGCAGAACATGTAGATGGCGCGGTGAATACACCACTGGATTTTCTGAACGAACATCTTTCCGAACTTCCAAAAGAAGGAGAGGTATATATACATTGCGCGAGTGGTTACCGATCCATGATCGCTGCTTCTATTCTGAAAGCAAGAGGCTGGAACAACCTTATTGAAGTGTCGGGAGGTTTCAAAGCAATTGCGGCTACAGATATACCGAAGTCGGATTTTGTCTGTGCTTCCAAATCCTAATATATAGTGAAGGAACTGCTCGATGCTCTGTCAAATCCATGGCCCTGGTATATTGTAGGGCCTCTCATTGGGTTGACGGTGCCGCTGTTGCTGGTGTTGGGGAATAAGTCCTTTGGTATATCTTCAACGTTGCGCCACATCTGTGCTGCCTGTGTTCCGATGGACATTCCGTTCTTTCAATATCCGTGGAGAAAGGAAATCTGGAATTTAATTTTCGTTGCTGGTATTTTTATAGGGGCTATTATAGCCACTACCACTTTACGTTCGCAGGAGCCGATCCAGGTCACAGATGAACTAAGAGCCGAACTTGCAACCTACGGTATAACGAATATGAACGGGCTGGTGCCGACCGATCTTTTTAATCTTCATAATCTTTTTACTCTGAAGGGATTTATACTCATGATCGTGGGAGGTTTCCTGGTGGGATTTGGTACTCGCTATGCCGGGGGCTGTACTTCCGGCCATGCTATCACCGGGTTGTCCAATTTGCAATGGCCATCGTTGATCGCGACTATTTGTTTTATGATCGGAGGGATCGTGGTTGCAAATTTTGTTTTACCCTATATCCTGCGTCTATGAAGACAACCGGAAGTGAAACCACGAAACTTTCGCAGGGTGATAACGGTGACGTTCAGTCACTGGACAGAGAATCTCAACCAATACTGAAGGCGCATTCGCCACTGCACTATATCCAATATATACTGGTCGGAATCTTTTTTGGAATATTGTTGGTGAAGGGCGAGGTGATCTCATGGTTTCGCATACAAGAGATGTTTCGCTTCCAGTCTTTCCACATGTATGGCGTAATCGGGTCAGCTGTGTTGACAGGGATGATTTCCATTCTGCTCTTAAAGAAGTTTCATGTAAAAGCATTGAACGGAGAATCCATGGTGTTCCCTGTAAAGAAGTTTAGCAAGGGAAATATATACGGTGGATTGCTGTTTGGTTTTGGTTGGGCCATGACGGGTGCATGTCCCGGCCCGTTGTATGCACAGATTGGTACAGGCGCAGTAGTGGTGATCTTTACCTTACTCAGTGCTATAGCAGGTACCTGGGTATATGGCCTTCTTCAGAAAAAATTACCGCACTAACTCACTTATTCAATTAAATCCACTTACCTTTTCTTGCTCTAAGCCGGCAAGAAATGAAAAGACTCTTCCTTCTACTTTTTAGCTTCATTCTTTTAGGAGTCATTGGCAGCGGATATACCTTGTTACAAAGTACAGGTGTATTCACGGATTATACGCACATCGGCAATCCGGAAAAGCCCGGCACTTTCAATTATAGTATATCAGAGCAAGTGTATACCCTGGAAGGTGCAAGCGGTAATATGTGGTTCGATCACGATGATTTTCATTTTGTCTGGAAAAAAGTGAAAGGCGATTTTATATTGGAAGCTACCGTAGAGTTTGTCGGCAAAGGTGTTGAGCCACACCGGAAGGTAGGCTGGATGGTTCGTCAGAACCTCGACGCAAACTCACCGCACATTAATGCCGTGGTGCATGGTGATGGATTGACTTCGCTTCAATATAGAAAAGTTACGGGCGGAATGACCGAAGAAGTAACAACAGAAATTGTGGCACCCACCCAATTGAAACTGGAGCGTAAAGGAAACATCTATAAGATGTCTGCCGCCCGGATGGGAGAGCCCTTCGTAACGGCGGAATATAGTGAGCTTGTATTAAGCGATGAAGTATATATAGGCTTGTTCCTCTGTTCACATAATGAGACAGCCATTGAAAAAGGAATTTTCCGTGATGTGAGAATCACAGTTGCCAAAAATTAACAAATTTTTAATTTAGCGGGACAGATTCTTCTCCACGTGTTGATGGGCAATCTGCGTGATAGCCAGCACCGTTTGGTTGAATCCTTCAACGGTAGACGGTTTACTTAAAAACTTATCGGCTCCTGACTTCAGGCAAAACTCCTTGTCCTCTTTAGAGGAAGAAGTGGTAAGTATAACAATAGGTATATGACTGAACGTTGAAGATTTTAGGGAAATTAATACCTCACGTCCATGCATTTTTGGAAGATTCAAATCGAGAATGATAATATCGGGGAAAATTTTACACATTTGAAGGTAAGGAAGAACCTTATCGCCTTCTTTAATCGATTCTATCCTGAACTTCACATCGTTGTCATGCAACGCTTCTAATAGAAGTTCAACGTCATCAGGATCATCTTCCACCAGAAGAATGTTCATCATATTCATTATTTAAATATAGGCACATTAATTTATTCAGCAAATTAAAAATAATTGTCTTCGTATTCCGATGGCTCATTCATTAATAAAATACAATAAACATTATATAGTTGGAATTGGCGCCTCTGCCGGAGGAATCGAAGCTATTCACGATTTGTTTGACAACATTCCCCAACATAATAATCTTTCATTCGTAATCATTCAACATCTCTCTCCAGACTATAAAAGTCTCATGGTAGAGTTGCTTTCCAAACATACTACCATGCAAGTTTTGGAGGCAGAAGATGCCATGCCGATCCGTCCAGGCAGTGTATATATCCTTCCGCGTAAAAAGTTAATGACCGTTCGAAAGGGAAAGCTGTACCTGGTAGAGAAGGAACAATCCACATTGCCAAATCATGCTATAGATATATTCTTTGAATCACTCGCAAAAGAAAAAACAAAAGATGCCATAGGAGTTATTTTGTCAGGCACGGGTACCGATGGTTCCCGTGGTATAGAATCTATTAAAGAGAAGGGCGGTATCGTAATTGTCCAGGACCCGCAGAGTGCAGCGTTTGACGGGATGCCAAACAGCGCTATAGCAACGGGACTGGCTGATCTTGTATTACCTCCGGAAATGATTGGAACTGAATTGCTCGAATTCTTAAAAGAGGTTCCACTCGTTCGTTCTCTTACAACACTTACACAAACAGAAGAATTGTTACTGAAAGATATACTTGAAATGTTGCATCAGAAGACGCAACATGATTTTATGCACTATAAACGGCCAACGTTATTCAGACGTTTGGCAAAGCGCATGGCGGAACTTGATGTCAAGACGCTGAAAGACTACCGCGACTTCTTACAGGAGAATCCGGAAGAGTTGGAAATACTATGCCGGGAATTTCTGATCAACGTAACACGCTTCTTCCGCGATGAGGAGGCCTTTGAAACCCTGCGGACCGAAGTTATACCCGCTATATTTGCTGATAAGAAACCTGGAGAAGCTATTAAAATTTGGGTAGCTGCCTGTAGTAGTGGCGAAGAAGCTTATACGGTAGCGATCTTGCTCATGGAGCAGATGGAAGCATTGAAAGTAAATTTTGGTGTAAAGGTATTTGCGACCGACATAGATGAAGAAGCGTTGGAAATAGCCTCCCGGGGTATATATAGTGAGTCCATTGCCAGCGATGTTCCGGTACAATATCTTGAAAAGTATTTTTTGGTTGAAGGCAATACTTATCGGGTTTCACAGGAGTTAAGGAAGCTCGTAGTTTTTGCCAATCATGATATACTGCGTGATCCTCCGTTTAGTAAACTCGACCTGATTACGTGTCGTAATATGTTTATTTACCTGACGACCGATCTTCAGGTAAAGGCTCTAAGGCGATTCCACTTTGCATTGAATACGAATTCGTACCTCATGTTGGGGCCGAGCGAAAATATAGGTGTTCTGAAGGAATCCATGCAGGAGGTAAACCGGAAATGGAAGATATACCGATGTCTTACCAAGTCACGTTCATCCGATCCGGACGCGATCATCACTCCGCTGGAAAACAGGCTATATGTTACCCCTCACCATCCGTATGCAAAGCAGGCTACCAGCAGCATGACGGAAGCGTTTAAAGAAACATTGATTGAAGGGCGAAGAATTGCCGGTATATTTATAGATAAGGAATTTAACATCAAGCAGGCAACTGGAAACTTCAAACACTTCTTGAGATTGCCTGATGATAATTTCAATTTTAACTTGTTAAAGCTGGTCCGTCCGAGCCTGGCCGTTACGTTGGGAATCTGTGTTCGAAAAGCTATTGCCAAGAACGAACGTGTAATAATGAATCACGCGTGGATACCAGACGATAACACAGATCATTTTGTGAACATCATTGTGAAGCCTTTCTTCCGCCAGCCGGAGCTTGCATTTTTATGCATCGTGCTGGAAGAAGAATTAATTATAGGTAAACCTGCTACAACCCACACGGATTTGTCGGTTGACTTCGAGCGGCTGAATGAATTGGAGCGGGAACTGAGAGAGACGCGCGAAAGCCTGCAGGCGATTGTTGAAGAAACCGAAACGACAAATGAAGAATTGCAATCGAGCAACGAAGAGTTGATTTCGATGAATGAAGAATTGCAAAGTACCAATGAGGAATTGCAATCTTTGAACGAAGAGCTTCATACAGTAAGCGGCGAGCACCAGTTGAGAATAAAAGAGCTCCTCGAACTTAACGATGACCTCAATAACTATTTTACAAATTCAGGCATCGGCCAAATTCTCATTGATAAAAAGATGGTCATCCGGAGATTTACGCCGGCCGTAAAGCGTGTGATAAACCTGATCGAGTCAGATATAGGCAGATCTATTTTGGACATCACAACCAATCTGAAAGATGTAGACCTGGTAAAATATGTGAAGCAGGTAGCTGCGGAAGGTCGTGCCGTTCAGAAGGAAGTTGTGCTTACCAATAATACGTTTTACTCCATGCGGATTGCTCCGTATTTAAAACATACCAAGGAGACTGATGGTGTTGTTATCAATTTTATAGATGTAACGGAATCGAAAAAACTTTCGAGTATAATTGAAAGTATATTTCATAGTTCAACCAGCGGTATCATCGCGCATCAGGCAATTCGCAAAGAAGAGAAAATTGTAGACTTTGAAGTGTTGGCGATAAATGATGCAGCTGAAAAAATGTTGGACATGCCAAGCGGGTCTGCTGTCGGTAAAAGTCTGCCTATAAATTTTGGGGATAAGAAGAGGGAATATATCTCCATGTTTGAAGATGTGATCACTCATAATAAGGTCGCTCAGTTTGAGTTTCACCAGCAGAGCAATGACCGATGGTTTGATGTCATTGCAGTAAAGATGCTGGATGGATTAGTAACGACCTTTACAGATATATCCGACAAGAAAAAAGCTGCCGATATGATCGCGCGCAGTTATCAGGATCTGCAAGTGACATCACAACAATTGATAGAGTCGAATACGCAGTTGGAGCGTTCTAATTTTGATCTGCTTCAGTTTGCCTCTGTGGCTTCGCATGATTTGAAAGAACCGCTGCGCAAGATTCAGGCTTTTGGAAATATACTTCAATCAAAAGTTAAAGATAAAATATCGGAAAGTGAATTGAGTTATCTCAACAAGATTGTATCGGCTTCAAGCCGCATGCAAACTCTTATTGAAGATGTACTCACACTATCAAAGCTTTCAAACAGTGAGTTGAATAAAGAAAAGACCGACCTGAATAGAATTATCAGGCGCATCTGTGACGACCTCGATATAGCGATCACTGAAAAAAATGCTGTCATTACGGTCGGCAATCTCCCTATGGTGAATGCAGTGCCGGGGCAAATGCGGCAACTTTTTCAAAACCTTTTGACGAATGCGTTGAAATTCTCCGATAAAGAGATACCTCATATTAAGATCGAGGAACAGCCAATCACCCAGGAGATCTCACGTGAGTATAATATCAGACAAAAGGATTTTGTTTGTATAAAAGTGGAGGACAACGGTATTGGTTTTGAAAACGAGTATAAAGATAAAATATTCGGTATTTTCCAACGCCTTCACGGACGTAACTATGACGGTACAGGCATTGGATTATCAATCGCCAAAAAGATAGTAGAGATGCATGGTGGTATCATCGATGGTAAAGGTGAGCTGAGCAAAGGCGCTACATTTTCGATCTTCTTACCCGTAAATGGTGTTACGGCCACAAATATATATATAGGCAATAACGATACGCTGGGGCTGCTGGAAGCGAACCGATATAAAGATGGCAATGGCCACGCAGATGGCAGTCAGAAAATAATAAAGACCAGTACGAATTAAGGTCTTACCAGGAGCTCCTTTAAGCGCTCAAGTGAAACAGGCTTTGTAACATAGGCCATAACTTCTTCGAAGGTTTGCGCCTGGCTGATATCGCGTGGATGATCTGAAGAACTTACGAGCATGATGTCGATCGGTTTGCTAAGTTCGCTCTTGAGTTCTTTGAACCTGGAAAGGAAATCCCAGCCGTTTACAACGGGCATATAAATATCCAGTAGAATTACATCAGGTAGTTGATTCGTAGCCTTGGGGTTTGCCTGCAGGTAATCCAGGGCAGCGCGCGCGCTGTTATAGATCGTAATGATGTCTGCGAGTTCTCCGAGTTCCGCAAGCCGTTTAAGCATAAAAGATGACATAGGATCATCATCGATTATCCAGATGTTAGGAATTCGTTGGCCCATAGACAGAAGAGTCAGATTAGTTGTGAGTCCAAATTTATATGAATTCCACACAATTCAGTGTGTCCGGCTTGGAACCGCATGGGTGACTTGTCCCGTTTAGGTGTAAGATAAAACGGGATATAGCCAATTTTCTCCTATGTAATCAACCATACAATTGGTCATAGTGAATACATCACACTAAACTTCACTCATTTTTGCTGTTTCGGCGAAGTAATATTATCAATGTCTCGCAGGTAAGACAGTCATACTTTACTGATAAGAATTGCAGCTGTGAGACTGTTAAAGATGTACGGTGAAACAATTATATGGAATTTATATAGTCGTCTTTACTAAGGAGTGACTTAAGGTTGGGACTATATCCGTAACGTAAATGGTAATAAGGGGACTGAAAAATACAGAGCTTTACGGTATGTATTCGCTATAACTTCAAAAGTTATCATCTCGTTATCATAGCTATAATAAAATACAATCAACCCTATGAAAAAAATAGTAATCACCATGATGGTTTGCATGCTTACAGGCGGAGCACTGTTTGCACAAGCACCTGCGAAACAGTCGATACGCATAACCCCAGAGCAGGTGCCAATGGCGGTTAGACAGTCGTATGAGAAAGATTTTGGGACATTGCCCGAAGATGGCTACTGGATGGTATACGCTGAAACGACACCGGAAGGAAAGCGTACCGCTACAAAGCCTTTGTGGTATAGCTATAATAAGCGCGGCAAAGGTGAACGCATCGAACTTCGTTTTCTTCCTACTGGTGAAATATCATCTGCGAAAGGTATAGACAGAAGTAAGTATCAGGTATCGGATTCCATCTCCCTTGATAAAAAGAAGATCGGGTAGGAGAGTCGGCATCCGGAAGGTCTATATTGCGTCAACCTATATTTACAGCTATATATGTGTTAAATAAAAAAGGCTTCACCTTTCGATGAAGCCTTTTTATATATAGTATGATTGATTACATCATGCCGCCCATGCCGCCACCGTGTGGCATAGCAGGTGCTTCTTTTTCTTCAGGGATTTCTGATACTACTGCTTCAGTAGTTAACAGAAGACCTGCGATAGAAGCTGCATTTTCCAATGCAAGACGTGATACTTTCGTAGGATCGATGATACCTGCATCGAAGAAGTTTTCGTATTTGTTTTCACGAGCATTGAAACCGAAGTCTTTCTTGCCATCGCGAACTTTATTTACAATAACAGAACCTTCCTGACCAGCGTTTTCAGCGATTGTTCTCAAGGGAGCTTCCAATGCAAGGCGAACGATGTTAACACCGGTTGCCTGATCATCGTTGTCCAAACCAAGTGTAGCGATATCTTTCAATGCATCGATAGCACGGATGTAAGCAACACCACCACCAGGAACGATACCTTCCTGAACAGCAGCGCGCGTTGCATGCAATGCATCGTCAACACGGTCTTTCTTCTCTTTCATTTCAACTTCAGTAGCAGCACCGATATATAGTATAGCAACGCCACCAGAAAGTTTAGCCAAACGCTCTTGCAGTTTTTCTTTATCGTAATCAGATGTAGTAGATTCGATCTGAGCTTTGATTTGTGCTACACGACCATCGATATCCGCTTTTTTACCAGCGCCATTTACGATTGTAGTGTTGTCTTTATCGATGTTGATTTTCTCAGCACGACCAAGCATATCCAATGTAGCGTTCTCCAGTTTGAAACCTTGCTCTTCAGAGATCACTTTACCTCCTGTGAGGATCGCGATATCTTCCAGCATAGCTTTTCTTCTGTCGCCAAAGCCAGGAGCTTTAACCGCTGCAACGCGTAATGCGCCACGGATTTTATTTACTACCAGCGTAGCCAAAGCTTCACCTTCTACTTCTTCAGAGATGATTACAAGTGGCTTGCCTGTTTGTGCAGATTGCTCCAGGATAGGAAGTAATTCTTTCATGCTGCTGATCTTCTTATCGTAGATCAAAACATAAGGACTATCTAAGTCCGCTTCCATCTTCTCTGTGTTTGTAACGAAGTAAGGAGACAAGTAACCGCGATCGAACTGCATACCTTCTACAGTCTTCACTTCAGTTTCAGTTCCTTTAGCTTCTTCTACAGTGATCACACCATCTTTACCAACTTTGTCCATAGCATCGGCAATCATTTTACCAATGGTAGTGTCGCTGTTAGAAGAGATTGTAGCAACTTGTGCGATCTCGTTAGAATCTTTGATTTTTTTAGATTGTTTCTTCAGGTTCTCAACCACAGCATCAACAGCTTTGTCGATACCGCGTTTCAAATCCATTGGGTTTGCACCAGCGGCTACGTTCTTAATACCGTGTGCATATATAGCTTGCGCCAATACAGTAGCAGTAGTAGTACCATCACCGGCAGCATCAGCAGTTTTAGAAGCAACTTCTTTCACTAACTGTGCACCCATATTTTCGATAGGGTCTTTCAGTTCAATTTCTTTTGCTACAGATACACCATCTTTTGTTACTGTAGGAGCACCGAATTTTTTATCCAGGATAACGTTACGGCCTTTAGGACCAAGGGTAACTTTAACGGCATCCGCTAATTTGTCAACACCCTTCTTAATTCTATCGCGGGCGGACGTATCAAAGGTTATTTCTTTAGCCATAATTTAGATTGTTTGAGTGATTGATTAAATGATTCCGAAGATATCAGAGTTACGCATGATCAGGTACTCTTTTCCATCGATATTGATTTCCGTACCGGCATACTTTCCATAGAGAACATTGTCACCTACTTTTACAGTTACAGGTTTGTCCTTCAGGCCTTCTCCTACGGCTACAATTACGCCTTTCTGAGGCTTTTCTTTTGCCGTGTCAGGAATGATAATTCCAGACGCTGTTTTAGTTTCAGCTTCAGCGGGTTCAACTAGTACCCTGTCCTCGTTTGGTTTAAAGTTGATTTTTGCCATATATGTAATGGATTTAAAAGGTTAACAAATTTTGACAGTCATCGGCTTACAGCTTTTATGCCATAGCGGAAAGAAACGCGAATAACGGACAAATTTTCCAATTCATGTCAGCTTTTAGGAGTCAATCACCCCCCGGATGGCATGAAAATAGAATTGACGAAGTGGCAAGATGTCAGTGTGGAATCGGTTTCGATCCTTCAAAGATTGGAATGTTGATGAGGCGAGAAGTCGCGAAAATTGAATTCAAGGATGTTAACAACCTGGCTTTCCGGTCATTCAACTTCTCATCTTTCCACCACTTTTGTCATAAAACTTACCTAGCCTCCTGATGATTTATAGTCACTGCTCTTTATTCCTTCAAAAGGATTGAGTAAATTTTAATGTCAAAACGTATAGTTATGGAAAAATTGTCAAAGGATTGGCTTACACAAGGCTTGATTGATTTTGAGTATAAGAAATACGTGTTGCTGGCGTATCTACAAACGGTTCGTAATTCGTTCGACAAGGTTGAGCTATATCCGTTCCTTGCCGACCTGGTATTTCATTACCGGAACCTGCTGGCAGTAAAGGAAAACAAAACCCTCATCCGCGAGTCATTCCCTAAAGAGATCTCTGTGGAGGAGTTTAAGAAACTCGAATTAACCTATCGACAGTTGGTAGATGACGATGCTGTGATGAGCGAGCTTGAAAACATCATCGACTTTTCATTGCCGAAAATCAAAGACTCGCTTCAGGAAGGCTCCGTCATATATGAGTATGTAGAGTCACAATGTGAAATTTCACCCATCGGGGTAACACCGCTATATGCGAATGAAGGGTACTTGTTTGTAACGCTGCCGCCGGAAAAGGAAACCAGCATTTACCGTTACCAGGTAAGTATCTTTGAAGGGAGCCAGGAGCAACTGCGCAGCTTGAACACCGAATTTATAGAATCCGTGGAGAAACGGCCACTCTATACCTATGAGCGGCTCAAGCTTGACCTGATTAAAAAGTTTTCGGATCTGCCGAACCCGGCCACCTATCTCATTTTATCGAAGATGAAATTTCCGTTTTCCGAAACCCTTATGCCCGTGGCGAAGCGACTGTTTGTAAAACATATTTCACAATGATGGTATAAAGTAGCAGTGTTTTGGTGTTGAGACATTAGTTCGAAAACCCGAAAGCTGTTACTTAAACTATTATACTATACATGTAAGATATCAGTGAAGTTAACGCAAGTTAAGACAGTATATATAGGGTACTTTGTGTGCATAAAGACCCCATTGATGAAAAAGAACTTTCTCTTCTTAAGCATGCTTTCAATAGCTGCTTTTTCCTGTAAGGAAGATGTTGAAGATCCCGCTTACAATTTCAAAGAACAGAACCTGACTGGCAAAATCGACAATACCGATTGGGCGTATCAAACCGGGTATGCTTCACAAGACGGCTCCAATTCTGAAGGGACTATTTATGTTACCCTCGTTCAGGGACATACCGGTGAAGGCTGTTCTACATGGCCGGAAGGCGATCATGTTTTCTTTACGCTGCCCAACGCAACCGGACTCTATAAATTGAAATTCGATTTCAACAACTGGGATGCTGAGGACAATCAGATCGTGACATTATTCGATCAGGAATCTACTACTAATAATTTTGCAACAGAAGGCGCTGTCGAAATCACTGAGATAACTTCTACACAGATCTCAGGACGTATAGACGCCCGCTCTGAAGACGATACATTTGTAAACGGAAACTTTACCGTTACAATCTGCAATTAGACTAACCGGCTCTAATCTACCTGAAAGCAAAGGCACGGATGTATTCCGTGCCTTCTTTTTTTTCAATATCAAGCTATAGTTCTATAGTAGTCAGCTATACTGGCTAGGTCTTTTGCTTTTTCTTTTTAGCGGCCGGGAAGAGTATATTATTTAAGATCAGTCTATACCCTGGTGAGTTGGGATGCTGATTAAGGTCAGTGGCTTCTTCGCCAACCTGGTGTTGGTAATCTTCGGGATCATGTCCTCCATAAAATGTCCAGAAGCCTTTGCCCAGAATACCATGTATATATTTAGCTTCTTTTATCTCCTTGTTCTCGCCCATGACCAGCACATCAGGCTTGATCAGATTCGTCTTGAACCCGGTGGTCTGTCCAAAAAAACCTTTGATGACCTGTGTATGGTTTTGGGTCAACATGGTAGGAATTGGATCCCATTTAGCAGAGAATTCGAAGACAGAGAAGTAATCATTGTCCTGACGCAGCCCGCGTTCGTTCGGTTGATTATCTATATCCGAGAATTCATATTGTAATGGATTTCGTTCCAATCTGAAATTCGTAAAGGCGAGCGTGTTATCGTAGTTTAACTTTTGCTGAGCCTGTGGGTCGGCCGGATCACCATCGTACATGTGGTCACAGATATCAACGCCATCAGCCGCCAATGCTATATCATAACTGTCGGTGGCAGAACACATCGCAAACAAAAATCCTCCGCCACTTACGAACTCCTTTATCTTCTTGGACACCGCCAGCTTCAGCTGTGATACCTTGTGGAATCCATGTTTGCGGGCAAGGTCTTCAGCTTCTTTCTGCTGTTCAATATACCAGGGATAATTACTGAACTGACTATAGAACTTTCCATACTGGCCGGTAAAGTCTTCATGATGCAAATGGATCCAGTCATACTTCGGAAGTACGCCACTCATTACCTCATCATCAAAGATCACATCGTATGGAATTTCAGCATACGTTAATACCAGTGTTACTGCATCGTCCCAAGGCTGCTTACTTTTAGGAGAATATACCGCTATACGCGGATATTTCTCAAGTTTCATAATGTCGTAGTTAACCGCAGGACTCGCGATCTCACTGATGATTTGGTTGGCTTGTGCATCCGAAATAATTTCGAAGCTCACACCGCGCACCACCAGTTCATTTTGAATAGCCGGATGGTACTGACACATAAAACTTCCGCCACGATAATTCAGCAGCCAGTCAACTTCCATTTCGCTTTTCAAAATCCAGTAGGCAATGCCATACGCCTTCAAATGGTTGGCTTGCTTTCCATCCATTGGAATAAAAATCGAGTTGGCCACACCAAGCTTACCGATCAGCAGGATGGCTAATAAAATCACACATTTCTTCATACACGTCCCATTAATCAGTTTAAATTTACAATTCTCATACAACATTCGCGATAGACAAGACTGTAAATTGATAGTTTAACCGGGTCTCTATAAATTTAGTTGCTACAGCTTGTAACATTTAGGCCCGTTTATCAACCTATGTATACGCTATAAACGTTTGAAGCAGGCATGGACATTATTGAAAATTTAAAAGAAGGTCTTCGGTCAGTAAGAGCCAACATGTTGCGCTCTGTTCTTACAGCACTGATCGTGGCCATCGGTATCACTTCGCTGGTGGGAATACTTACTGCTATTGACGGTATCGAACAATCGGTGAACGAAAGCCTCGCGTCTTTAGGCGTTAACACGTTCGATGTGAAATCGCGGTCTAACCGCGGTGCCAATAACCGGGGCAAGACCGAAAAATTATATCCCCAAATTACACTTACGGAAGCGAAACAGTTTATTGAAAAGTATGATGTGCCCGCTACTAAAAGTTTATCGGCCGGCCTTACCGACATTGCAGAAGTAAAACGGAAATCCAAAAAGACAAACCCCAATGTTCAGGTAAAAGGATGCAATGAAGAGTATGCTGCGATCAAGGCACTTGAATTGCAGGAGGGAAGAAACTTTTCACAATTTGAAAATGAGCGGGGTACACAAGTAGCGGTACTAGGATACAAGATATATAAGGCGCTATACGAAGAAAATGAAAAGGCCGTTGGTACGGAGGTAACATTTTTAGGGGCACAGTTTCGTGTTATCGGTATATTAGAAGAAAAAGGACAGCTCGCGGAAGACAACTTCGATAACATGGTGTTGATCCCTATCATCAAAGCAAATCAAATGGCAAAGGGTCGTGGCTTGTGGTACGAACTTACAGTAGGTATAGTTGATCCTACACAATTGGAATATGCTATGGGAGAAGCAACCGGCTTAATGCGTAGCATTCGCCATGATAGAATAGGGGAGCAGAATTCATTTGAGCTTGAGAAGAGCGAGACACTTGCTGAAAACATGGCGACAATCACCAACGCATTGCGTATAGGAGGTTTTAGTGTAGGGTTTATAACACTGCTGGGCGCATCTATAGCGTTGATGAACATCATGCTCGTATCCGTAACAGAAAGAACACGGGAAGTAGGCGTTCGTAAAGCTCTTGGCGCTACACCTCTTCGTATTCGTCAGCAGTTTGTAATTGAAGCTATCGTAGTATGTTTACTGGGAGGTATAGCAGGTGTTATACTCGGTATAATTATAGGGAACCTGATGTCGCGGGCTATGGGTATAGAAACCTTTGTAGTGCCCTGGATGTGGATGATGATCGGTATGATCGTATGTATAATTGTAGGGTTGATCTCCGGATATTACCCTGCACACAAAGCATCGAAGCTTGATCCGATTGAGTCGCTGAGGTTTGAGTAGTAATAGTAAGAAGAAATATATAATAGAGTATGTAAAAAACTCTTGTCGTGTGACAGGAGTTTTTTTTGTTTTTTATGATTATATATAGGTATATGATCGAGGGCTACTGAGAGAAAAAATTGTTTTATTTTTTTGATACATAAAGTCGATTACATGTCTTTCAGGAGTATCCAGCACCACACCGCCATCCGAAGGTCGTTTAAACTCTACATCAACATCCGCCACGAGATACACGAGCTTTATACTATAGCGCGTGCTGCAAAAGCATTGCAGCTAAAGGGCGGGGGAAGTAGAATATATATGGGTGTGTGGTGAGCGTTGCAGTAGTCACGGAGCCACCGTAGTGGGAGATACCATACTATACCAACGTGCGCTTAGGTGTTGAAAAATTATGAAGTCGTCCTGTCTCCATCAAAGTAGCCCGCTAGTTTTTCCAATCACCAATATATCATCAACAAAGTTTTTTACTAATGATTTGTTCGCCTCTGTTTTGTCAAGGTCTTTTATTTCCGTTACTCCGTCAGTCATTGTGTGTCCGCTGGGGTTTGCCTTTGCAGGTGTTTCTTGTAAATTGTCCCAATGCTCGACGATTAAACCATTCTCAAATCTAAAATATCAAACCCGATTTTTGGTCCGAAGAAATTGTAATCCGTATGCGTGAAGACGAAGTCGCCATCCTCAAATGCACGAACGGTATTTACTTTTGCTGAGCCTTTGGGCAATGCTTGTAACACGGCACCAAATCCTGCGAGGCCATCTTTTTTGTTGCTCTAAATTTCAGAGGAGCGTTGTCCAGTAAATTATTAAACAGAATTGTACTATGAAGGAATTTTAAATCATCATTATTCCGGCAAAAGAAATTATCCGTGAAAAGAATCAAATCACCTTCAATATCTCCTGATGCGTCAAAGAAATGAACTTTTCCTTTTTTGATGAATAGCAAAGAATTAGGAACAAGCTTAACAGGTTGGAAGTCTATGAGATGAGTTCCGAGGTATAATAAGAATGTGATAAAAGTCGGCACGGTGAGGTACTGTCAAGATATTCTTATGCTTCTTATATAAAGATTGAACAGAGAGAATCTCAAATTCCAGTCTCAGTCCGGGTTTGAATTTGTAATTGGTGATTTCCTGCTTCATAGTGTATAAAAATAGCTGGAATCTTTGACTGTCGTGAACTGTCGTAGTAAACAACGGAATATTTTTACCTGATGTATGATATAGCCGGATGCATTATTACAAGATATATTTAATCAGTCTGGGTGACGAGTATATGGATCAAATGGATCAATTGGAAAGAATACTTGAAACATATGCGAATTGGGGTAATTATGATTTTTATTTTGCGTTAGGAGGCGCAAAACAAAAGAAGGAGCAATTTGAAGAAGCGATTAAATGTTATGAGAAGTTCTTGGAGGCGATGAGCTGTCGTAGTAACAACGGGATATCTTTACTTATGTCGGATAACCGAATGGAAGATATACTTTTGCCATTCACCAACAAAAGCATGGGCGAAGAAATCCAGAAGTAAAGCAAAGGCGACTATTGAAATATAGTCGCCTTTGTAGAACTAGTCTTTTATAAATTTATAGAATCCGGAAGCACCAGCTGAAGTTCGTACATGCAGTATATACATACCAGATCGAAGGTCTGATACTTTTAATTGTGTAGTACCGTTCGGTTCGATGGAATGTATATTTCGATAAAGTGAATTGCCACTTAGATCATTTACAAGCAACTCAACCTGTTTGTCGTCAGCTACTTTTTCTTGGGATAGGTCAATGGTGAGCCAGTCTTTTACCGGGTTCGGGTATAGAACGGATGCGCTGGTGCCGGATGATTCTTCTTCCTGTACTTCCTTACGGGCTATGGCACTTCCATTCGCACAGGTTATAGCATCGAGATCAAAACCATCGGAGAGACCATCAAAAGCAAATATTGCGGTAGGGCTACACGCACCATTTAGTATACGGGCATTTCGATCAGTTTTATCAATCACTTTTACATAGCGGAACCACGGTAATTTACCAGCTATATCAAATGCATGATCGAGTGTGCCCTGGCATGAAGCGGGTGTTGTTAATCCTAACGATACCCAGGTGGTGCCATTCTGTGAAATCTGTACTTCAGCGCGTTCCGGGTTTTTAGCAAATGTAGGTTCACCATAAGAATATTCATGTACGATGAAGTCATCACCGGGTTCATTATATATATTACTGCTCATGCGTAGTACTATAAATCCGTTGTAGCCTAGCGAGTAGTAACGAACAGGGTTCCAGGATTCATCACCGGTGTCAGGGGTACCGAGCGGCCATACAGTTCGGCTTGCATCGATGTCCACCGTATAACCATTTTTTGTTAAACCCTGGTGCAGAGAAACTACATCGGAAGCATAGGGGCAGGCAGGTGGATTGCATAGCTCTGTGCTAGCGGACTTAAAAATACTTCGTGGCGTTCCATCGCCATCGATCCAATTTAATTTTAGTGTATTGGGGAGCGTAGGGGACAAAGTTTTATCGGTATAGATTGTGATATAGAAGTCGCCCGCAGGTGCCATACCAAAAGGCAGGATAGAAGAAGTATAACCATTGTAGTATAACGCTCCGTAAGTAATAGGAAAACTGAAGCCATTGGGATTATGGACTCTCCACGTCTTAGACATCAGGTCTTCGGAGCAAACCGGATGTAATGTGAATGGCAGGAAAGGTGTAGCTCCGCGTACCACGAGGGTATATATTTGCTCGCTAATAGTACACTCAGAAATAATCGCACTTACTGTGAATGTGTAGGTTCCTGCCGTGGTTGGTGTGCCTTCAATGAAACCGCCTACATAATCAGTATCCCTTAGTGTAAGGCCGGGTGGTAACGAACCCTGTGTTACCTCTACGCGAAACAAAGTGTAATCAACGTTAACAATCATATATGCATCTTCGAAGCCCACATATTGAGAATATGCTTCATGGATGGGTATGTAAGGAAGTCTATCGGCCTCCGGAATAAACGGCTGTGGAAAAAGACAAGTGAAATTTTGACCAATTGTCAACGTGTCCTGGCAGCCCTCAGTTGTAGTTCCTGCAATGATAAATTCTTCATAGCCTACATGAAGTGCGCGTCCGGATACCTCTATACTTCCCCCATAATCTTTCGCTTCAAATCCAACCGGTAAATGTACAGCTTCAAATGTTACAGAATCAGAACCGCTATAGGTACCGATCAGCACAAACATATTTACTCCTACCATAGTAAACCCCGGCTCACCCATAAGTGTAGTTAGCATAAAAGAATCACAAGGATCTTTCTGGATGAATTGCATAATGTATTGCTGCTCATAATAGGGACAACCGTCTTTTGAAAATGCACCAATTGTAAAATCCCATGTTGTGCCAATACTCACCTTTCCACTTAATGTATTCCCGTTTAGGGTAACTTGATTCCCTATAGAGCCTTGTGTCAGTATAAACTTCGCGCTGTCATCTACAACCCCTGCTATACTGGCCGAGAATGTAATAGTAAAATTCTTATTTGAATAATACGTAGTAGATGCAACTTCTTCTGCTGTTGGCGCAATGGCATCATAAATTTTACATATGGTATTAGGCGGAGACACTTCAATATAGTACGATTGCTCAATATAGGCGCATGGTATGGTAGGATGTATAACACTGACTTTGAAGTGATATATACCAGCCGTTGTGGGTGTACCAATGATGCGCTCATTCTCGTAACTAAGCCCTGGTGGTAATGAGCCTTCTGATAGAACAATGTCGTAGTTATACTGATGATAGCCATTGCTGAAGGGTTGGTTGTACGGTATACCAATAACGCCATATGGTAGCTTGGGGCCTCTCGGTGTTATGGAGTCGAGGAGACCTGTTGGACAATAGCTTTGCCAGTTATAGTGGATTGTATCACGACAGCCTTTGTTGGTTTGTGCGGCAAGTATAATTTCATGTGGGCCAGCATATTGCGGTGAGCCACTGACTGTGGCCTGGTATGAACCTGTCGTGTGACTCAATGAGAATCCGGGAGGTAAACTAACAGCAGTATATTGAACGGAATCAAAATGCTCGGTATTGAAAGTAACGGAGCCACTATACCCGATCCAGGCTGGCGGATAACTTATTGTGGATGTTATTGCAAACTCGCTACAGGGTAAATTCCACGAAACTTTCAATGTAAACGTTCTTTGAAATACAGGGCATCCCGGAGCTGACGATGCACCGACGGTAAAGGTATAGATGCCTGCAGTCGTAGGTATACCTTCAATCTTATTTCCGCTAAGCGATAGTCCCGGAGGAAGTGCACCACTCGTTACCGAGAATAGGCCATTGAGGTATAAACTTCCGTTTTCTGCCCGGAGCTCCATCGAGTTTTGTTCGCCAATAATAAAACCGGTATACAGGAAGGATGAGATCTTGTTAACCGTTTTACACGGTTGTGCAGACAAGGTAAGCGCAAGCAAACAACACAGCCCGAAGGCCATGAATGAACTGAATAGTTTTCTTTTCATAATGAGGGGTTTTTGCTGTAGTTATGCGTAACAACTGGTTTCTGGCTTTTCATTTTTAAGTAGTAAGAAGCCCGAAAACGCGGAGTGAAAAGTAGTGAGTAGAAGAGGGAGGCGACTATAGATTAAAGATATAGTTGCCTTTGTGGAGCTATCTTTAAGAATTTATAAAATCCGGACGTTCAGGTTGATGTTCGTATGCGCAGTATATACACACCCGTAACCATAGATGGTATTGGTGAGAGATGTACCGTCACGCTCAGCTCGGAGTTCCATGGTGGTGCTTTGCCCGGCAGTGCTAAAGCCGTTATAAAGAGAGGATGAGATCTTGTTAACCGGTTTACACGGTTGCGCAGCCAAGGTAAACGGGAGCAAACAACATAGCGAGAAGGCTATGAATGAATTGAATAGAATTCTTCTCATAGAGAAAGTGGCATCGAAGAAAGTTAGACAACACGAGAGGAGACCCTTAACAGAATACAAAAGGACATTTAACCAACGCTGAACAACAGGATGATGATTAAAGCAAGGAGCATCTATAGATTTAGACCGTATATTTAATGTTGGGAAGGCTATAGTTCAACACGGTCGGAAGTGCGGAGTTGTGAAATGAGTCGGCAAATGCTGTAGTGAAGCAGTGAACCAAAAGGCATGCCTGATGGCTGCTAACGTTAATTGTTTGTTTTTCATTTTTGAGGGGATTTTTTTAAAGCATATCTAACCTAGCTAAAAGCTTTATCATTAGCAACAAAAGCGTAATATTTACAATTGTACCTGCCTTCGAATGTAAAAACCGCAAATAGTGAATAGTATATTTGTTAGAAATAGCTGCACGTGTATTAATACGTATACTACATTATATAGGGGATGTTTTCTCCCACGAGCCTCTGATACTATATTGTCCAGGGGTCTATACTGATACCACTTCGTAATTTAAAGATTGCGCCAAGTATATTATCTTTACCCTATCAGAATTAATTGGTGAAGAAAGACCAACAAGGCGATAAAAATCGGATCGTCCTCACCTTCCTTTCGAAGGAGGTACGATTGAGAAAGTGCCGATCCCTGCACTGCAATATCGTTGTGTATATAGCTACAGAGAGCGGCTCTAAAACAAAATTTGCTCCATTACTTTTTAATCCCTGAGCAATTTTGGCTCCATCCGCACAGCCAACAACTCAAGTTCGCGGCTATTTTTCACAACAACGGCAGAAGAATCTTATATACATTATTTGCTACAACCTTATGTCCTTCAGCGTTCGGATGTATACCATCGGTTTGATTAAGCTTGTCATTGCCGCCAACATCTTGCAGCAGGAAAGGTATCAGCGTAGCGTTATTCTTTTTGGCTAGTTCAGGAAATATCTTTTTGAATTTAGATGTATAGTCTGGTCCTAAGTTAGGAGGCACCATCATGCCCGCGATAACAATTTTTGCTTTCGGATACTTGGCTTTTACCTTGTCTATAATAGACTGCAGATTTTTTTGTGTCTGCTCAAGCGGTAAGCCACGAAGACCATCATTCGCCCCGAGTTCAAGCACAAATACATCGATTGGCTGGCGAAGAACCCATTCTAATCGTGATAAACCACCGGCAGATGTTTCTCCGCTTAATCCCGCGTTAATGACTTTAGAAGGCTTCCCCTGCTGCTTCAATTTCTTTTCAATCAACGCGGGAAAGGCTTCATCTGTAGAAGAAAGGCCATATCCTGCCGTAAGGCTATCGCCATAAAACAATATCGTTTTCGTAGAATTTCCTGCCTGAAACAGAAGCAGAAATGAAATAATCAACCCTAATTTCCCGACCATAGTATAAAAAACCTGTTAGTGCTTAAATTAAACCAGAACAATTTTAGTTCTTTTAACGATTACTCATACATATTCAGATAACAAAAACCATGTCAAACACGGTACTTCAAACAGATAACCTCACCAAAATATACCGTTCTGCAGGCAATGAACTAACGGTGCTCGATCATGTATCGTTCTCTGTGAGCCAGGGAAATTCACTCGCCATCATCGGGCCTTCGGGAAGCGGTAAGACTACACTTCTCGGACTTTGTGCCGGGTTGGATACTCCCTCTTCCGGAACCGTTTCGCTTATGGGGTTTAAACTCAATGCCATGAGTGAAGACGATCGTGCCTATATCCGGAATCAATATGTGGGGTTTGTCTTTCAGAATTTTCAGTTGCTGTCAACGTTAACAGCACTTGAAAACGTTATGGTACCGCTCGAACTCCGCGGTGAAAAAAATGTACAGCCGAAAGCAAAAACTTTACTCGAACGGGTAGGACTCGGAAGCAGATTGCATCATTACCCATCACAGCTCTCGGGTGGTGAGCAGCAACGTGTAGCCATGGCGCGTGCCTTTATTACCGATCCTAAAATTCTCTTCGCAGATGAACCTACCGGGAATCTCGATGAAGAAAATGCACAGCATATTACTGAGCTTCTGTTCGGTATGAACAAGGAGAACGGCACTACACTAATACTCGTTACGCACAACCTTGATCTTGCCCAGCGTACACAACGCATTATCCGTATGAAAGGCGGAAAGCTGGTAGAAGAAATTCATAATTCGCTCGCTATAAAAGAAGCATAGGGCAGTAGATATAGTATAATTTTCAGGATTCAAGTTCATGATCGAATACATAATTAAACTGAAGCGTAAGACCAGGAATATATTTACCGATCGGTGGGTATGGTCTATGGCCTGGCGTGATGCACGGCATAATTTCTCGCGACTACTTTTGTTTACAGCATCGTTGGTTACCGGTATAGCAGCGGTTGTAGCGCTCGATTCGCTAAACTATACTTTGCAGAGTGATATAGATCGCAACGCCAAAGAGTTAATCGGTGCCGACTTTGTAGTGAACGGTGATAAGAAATTCAGTCCGGAATTAATAAAAGCATTTGATACCGTAGGGATGCAACAAGCATCGGAAGCAGACATGGCTTCTATGGTTCTTTTCCTGAATAATAATCAATCGCGACTGATCCGACTTGTGGCACTCTCGGGGCCTTTTCCTTTCTACGGACAGATTGAAACACAACCTGCCGATGCTTACAAGCGCATGCAGACGGGAGGCTATGCCATGCTGGATGAAACACTGGCGAGTCAGTTCGAAGTAAGCTCAGATGATTCCCTGCGATTAGGCAATCGTGTATTTAAGGTAGCGGGTATTGTTAAAAAGATTCCGGGTGGTGGTGGTATCATGACAACCTTTACGCCTTCGGTATATATAGCATTGAGCGACCTGGATTCAACGGGCCTGGTGCAGTATGGAAGTCGCGTGAACTATAAGCAATACTTCAAAGCTACCAGCGAAGCGCAAGTAAGCGAGACGGAGAAAACGCTTGGTCCGATCGTAAAAAAATATGGTCATTCTTACGAAACGGTAGAGGGAAGAAAGCAAGGTCTGGGAGAAGGCTTCATGTCTATATACAGGTTCTTTTCATTGCTGGGTTTCGTTGCCCTCATTCTGGGATGTATAGGTATAGCAAGCTCAGTACATATATATGCCCGCGAAAAACGCGAAGAAGTAGCGATGCTGCGGTGTGTCGGTTCTTCAGGATGGCAAGCATTCAATATATACTTCATACAAATCTTTGTGCTTGGAATTGCCGGAAGCATCATCGGCTCTTTGATAGGCATCGGTATACAACAACTCATTCCGGTTTTTCTGAAAGGCGTTATACCGTTTGATGTAGGCTTCTCACTTTCGTTACGATCACTTTTTGTTGGGTTGCTGCTCGGTACGGTAGTGTCTGTTTTGTTCTCTATACTTCCATTGGTGTCGGTGAGGTTTGTGCCACCACTCACTGTACTGCGTGCTTCATCGGAAGCAAGTAATAAAACCAGGTTTTCAAAGACGCAATTTACTGTTGTTGTATTGATCGCACTGTTTCCTATAGCATTTGCCGCTATACAAACAAAAAGTATCATGACGGGGCTTTTCTTTTTCCTGGGTCTCATTGCTGCGTTAGGTTGTCTCACGCTGGTGGCTTCGTTCCTGCTATACCTTGTACGGAAATTTTTCCCGAGTCAGGCAGGCTTCGTGCTACGGCACTCGTTGTCCAGTCTGTTCCGTCCGAATAATCAGACGCGGGTGTTGTTGGTAACGATCGGGCTAGGCGCCTTCATTATCTCGACATTAAATATCGTGGAGCAAAGTATGCTGAGCCAGGTAGAGTTTACAGGTCAGGAAAATCAATCCAATACGATTCTCTTCGATATACAACCCGGCCAGCGGGAAGGCGTTGTGAAACTGATGGAAGACAACAAGCTAAAAGTAAATCAAGTTGTGCCGATTATAACGTGCAGGTTAAGCGAGGTGAAAGGTAAAGCTGTTGGTACAATGCTGAATGACACAACAGATGATATTCCCAATTGGTCGTTGTCCAGAGAGTACCGTGTAACCTATCGGGATACGTTGAACAAGTCGGAGGAATTGATAAAAGGGGAGTTACAAAAAAAGAAGGAAGGTAAAGATTCTGTTTGGGTAACGATCTCCGAAGGGATGGAGGAGAATTTGAAAGTGACGGTTGGCGACTCGTTGGTCTTTGATGTGCAAGGTATACCGGTGAAGGCTCGCATCGCGGGTATTCGTAAAGTTGACTGGCCGAAAGATCCACCGAATTTCATTTTTGTTTTCCCAACCGGTGTATTGGAGAATGCTCCGCAGATCTACGTGACGGCTACACGCATTGATGATCAACAACAAGCGAATCGCTTTCAGCAACAACTGGTGATGCAATATCCCAATGTTTCACTAATTGACTTGCGGCTAATACTAAGCACCGTCAATCAATTGTTCGATAAGCTTGGATTAGTGATTCGTGTGCTCGCGTTGTTCAGCATCATCACCGGGCTGGTTGTGTTGGCTGGCGCTGTGATCAACAGTAAATTCGTTCGCATCAAAGAGAATGTTTTACTCCGCACAGTTGGTGCACGTACCCGTCAGATCATGCTCATCACGCTGATCGAGTACGCGTGGCTTGGTTTATTCGCTGCTCTTACGGGGATGATCCTGTCGATGGGAGGAGGGTGGTTGCTGACGAAGTTTTTCTTCGAGATCACGTTTGGTTTCGATTGGCTGGAGTTGCTTGTTATAGCATCTGGTGTTATCCTGTTAACGGTAACCATCGGTTGGTTCAATTCACGTGAAGTGATCAATACACCACCGTTGCAGATCCTGAGAAAAGAGAGTTGATTATTTGTTGAAGGGTATATATATAATAAATAAAGCCCCAGGTTTAAATACCAGGGGCTTTGTTTGTAGAGGTTCGACTGAAGTCAGTATTATGCTTTCAAATATTTGATCGCTTTTTGTTTAACCATGTCACGGTCAGCGGTGATTGAAGGATCACTGTAAACGTGTTGTGAAACTTCAGCAACAACGCCTTTCTTGAATCCAAGTTTTTCAGCGATATGCTCACAGAAAACAATCTCGCTTCTGAAAACCTGTCCATCCATTTTCATCAACTGGATAAGGAAATAGAGATGCTCAAATTTCTCATCGTTGGTAAGGCTATTGATACTTCCAATAGGCTGAGGGTTGC
>CABHOV010000091.1 GCA_902168185.1 uncultured Bacteroides sp. | reverse complement strand
TCACAGGCTATGGCATTATAACATCACTTGGTAAAAACGCGACAGAAAATCTTCATGCGCTAGTTCATCGCAAAGCCGGGTATGGTGAGTTGAGTGTGTTGGACACGATTCATCGCACAACACTACCGGCATGTGAAGTAAAGATTCACGATCAGCAATTATATACTTCTGTTGGCGTAACCGCCGACATCGGATTTACCCGCACTACATTGTTAGGCTTAATGGCTTTGCAAGAGGCCATAAAAATGGCCGGACTTTCAGAAGAAGAAGTAAAGTCTTCGGGGCTATTATCGGCCACTACCAATGGAGGCATCCGCGAATTCGAAAAATATTATTATGAGTTGATGGACCCGGAACAGCGCGGTGACTTTGTGCGCTTTACGGATACTGCCAATCCTGGTGAACACTGCGAACGGATGGCAGACTTCATCGGTATAAAAAAATATATAGGTACGATCAGTACAGCATGTTCTTCTTCTGCCAATACATTAATGCAGGGTGCTCAGCTGATTAAATATAAAAAACTTGATCGCGTGATCTGCGGAGGCGCAGAAGCATTGTCAAAATTTACCATCAACGGTTTTAATTCCCTGATGATTCTGGATCCGGAACATTGCAGGCCGTTTGATAGTACACGAAAAGGACTTAACCTCGGAGAAGGCGCAGCCTATATTGTACTCGAATCAGAAGAGGCTATAGCACGATCCGGCAAAACACCGATAGCAGAATTAAAAGGATACGGTAATGCGAACGATGCATTCCATCAGACGGCATCATCGCCGGATGGTAAAGGTGCCTTCCTTGCGATGGAGCAAGCATTGTCCATGGCTGGTATATCTCCGGAAGAAGTAGACTATATCAATGCCCATGGTACAGCTACAGAAAACAATGATCTTTCTGAAGGATTAGGAATACAACGGCTATTTGGAGAACAAGTCCCAGACTTCAGTTCCACCAAACCCTATACCGGCCATACACTGGCAGCTGCCGGAAGTGTAGAGGCTATATATTGCCTGATGGCCCTGCAACAACAAAAGGTTTGGCCTAATCTGAATTTCAAAAATCAAATGCCTGAACTGTCAATAACACCGGTTCAGCAATTAAAAGAAAACAAAGTGCTCAGAAATGTGTTATCCAATTCATTCGGTTTTGGTGGTAATACATCTTCTTTATTATTAGTATCGGTTTAATATGAGCGAGCAACCAGTACATTATTATATCAACGGCATAGGTATACTTTCTCCACAGAAGACTTTCGACAACAATTCTTTTTTGACTGAGATTACCTCCTATGATCAGAATGTACTGCGGTGTATCACACCAGAGTTCAAAGACTATATTAACCCGATCCAGTTACGCAGGTTGAACCGGATGTTACGCATTGGCCTCACAGCAGCAACGATATGCATGCGCGATGCAAAGGTCCAGAGCCCGGACGGTATAATTACCGGAACCGGCTACGGATTTCTGGATGAGACTGCAAAATTCCTTCGTGAGTTATTAGAGCAACAGGAGAAGCAACTCACGCCCACGTATTTCATGCAGAGTACTTATAACGCACTGGCTGGACTAATTGCGTTGTCTGTGAAATGTATGGGCTATAACAATACCTACGTCAGCAAAGGCCTGGCCTTTGAAAATGTATTGGACGATGCTATACTTCGCCTTCGTGAAAATAAAGATCACAACTTTTTGATCGGTGCTTTTGACGAAGCTGCTGAGGTTCAATACCTCGCGAGTATACGTGCCAGCCATTTCAAGACTGAGCACATCCAAAATCTCGATCTTTTTAAAACAACAACTAAAGGCTCCATTCAGGGAGAAGGTGCTGCATTCTTTATGTTGTCTGGTAAAGCTTCCGATACTACATGGTGTATACTTCGCGACATGCAGTTTGTATATAATCCATCGAACGCGGAAGTTGTAACAGAAAGTATCACTTCATTTCTTGCTGCAAATAATACTACACTACAAGATATAGATCTTTGGATCGATGGCGCCAGCGGCGATGTAGAATATGATCGTATTATGAATACTCTTTCAGAAACCCTTTTCAAAGAAGTATATCATGTTCGATTCAAACATTTATGTGGTGAGTCTTGTACTGCTTCGTCCTTCGCACTTTGGCTGGGAGCATCTATACTCAAACATCAGCAGGTGCCAGAGATCTTAAAAGTCGATAAGGAGCGTGATCTTTCAGGATTGAAGTCTGTGTTGATCGTCAATCAATACATGAATAAAAACTTTTCCTTCTTCCTACTGAAACATATATAAGCATCCGTACATCTATCTATCGGATACTTTAACTATGGTATAGTTGACTGTAAGATTAAATGAAGTAACATTAATGTGAAACGAACTTCAGTCCTACAATGGAACTGATCAGTGTTACAATAAAAAACAGGCGCCAGAAGTCTGCAGGCTCCTTAAAGAAGACTATTCCAACAATCACAGTTCCCACTGCACCAATGCCAGTCCAAACAGCATATGCTGTACCCATAGGCAATGTTAACGTAGCGCGATATAACAGATATAAACTTGTTGACATGGTTATAAAAAAACCAATGAGCCAAAACAGAGCCGTCATACCTGATGTCTCTTTTGCCTTCTCCAAACATGTTGTAAATCCTACTTCAAATAATCCTGCAATAATCAATATGATCCAATTCATATATATAGTGAAATTATTTTGGTAAAAATCTAATACAATTTACAAATCAAGCTATAACGTTACACCTATAAACTCTTCCATAAATATAGTGTAGCATACGCCTCCCATCCTTTATATTTTTTATAGAATGTTCTCACCTGATCAAGTGTAGGTTTTACTTTCATGCGTTTCAAATTTTTTATTGCATTGTGAACACCCGCATCTTCCAACGGAAATGCATCGGGATAATGAAACGTTTTCATCAATGCATAGTTGGCAGTCCAATTGCCGATACCCTTTATCTTCATCAGCCTTTCTTTTGCATCCTGCAAGGACAGCCCTGTCAATTTTTCTTTCGAGATGTCGTTACTCGCAAAAGCTTCTGCAATGTTAACTACATATTTACTTTTCTGTCGCGAGAATTGTAACGGCAATAATACATCATCTGATAAAAGGGATACAACTTCCGGCCTTGGGAATAGGTAGTAATCATTACCTTCAAAGATCATCTTCTCACCAAACTGTTCCACAAAGCGTTGCTTCAATGTATAGGCAAATTGAAGATTGATCTGCTGGCCGAGTACAGCCCATACAATGGATTCAAATAAATCCGGTTGCCCTACTACCCTATATCCATGAAATCGGTTGACCAGGTCGCTCATGTATTTGTCTTTGGCAGACAAAGTATAGAATGGTTTTATATCCGTGTCCAAGTCAAACCAGTCGCGGATATAGCTTTCCAATGAAGTCTTAATCGTCTTTGTAAGTTTTGTATTCAGCAACTGCACCTGAAGATTTTCTTCATTGATCGTTTTCACTTTAAACAGAACTGGCTCTGCCCCTACCTTCCATAGTTTAGTTACACTGTCCTCTTCACAACGGTGTAGTACTTCCCGCGGTGAACGCTTCAGAAACTCTAATGATAACTTGAAGTCGAACTCTGATGGAGTCGGAATTGTAAAGGTCTTCATGCCTATATCTTTGGATGTGCAATAAGGGTGTGATGCCCACAATAGTAGTAAATGAATTGTAGCGAAAGAAGGTTCCCAAACTTAATCTGATAAATAAAACAGATCGCAAGAATCAGGTTGAACTATTTTCACCTAACATGGAAATTTGTGATAAAAAATATGCTGGCAATCCACAATCTTCACTGGGCCAACCTTTATCAGTCGTTGAGTGATAAAGGCTATGCCCATATACCCGCTGTACTATCACAGGAAGAATGCGAGAAACTGAGAAAATTATACGATGAAGAAAATCTGTATAGAAGCGTTATCAACATGCAGCGCTATCGTTTTGGAAAAGGCGAGTATAAATACTTCAGCTATCCGCTTCCCCCGGCAATTCAAAAACTTCGTGAAACTATATATAGTCCATTAGCAACCCTTGCAAATGAATGGATGCAAAAACTATCGATCGACATACAATTCCCATCATCACATCACGAACTCATTGAGCGCTGTCACGCTGTCGCACAATTGAGACCTACACCTTTGATATTGCGTTATGAATCGGGAGGATTTAATACACTACACCAGGATCTATATGGAGATGTCTACTTTCCTTTCCAGGTGGTGTTTGTACTAAGTCAACATGGGAAAGAATACGAGGGAGGCGAACTTGTACTAACAGAACAGATACCTCGTGCTCAGTCAAAAGCGGAAGTAGTGCGGCCCAACCAAGGCGATGCGCTGATCTTCACAACGAACTTCAGACCTGTAAAAGGAACACGCGGCTATTATCGCGCTGCTATGCGGCATGGTGTAAGCGAAGTTAAGTCTGGAATCCGGTATGCATTAGGAATCATTTTTCATGATGCGAAATGATATTGCATACCGGTATATCTGACTACGACCTCTTTATAAAAATCAGGCATGCACAAATTACACTGGGCGGTAATGCATCCCTTAGAATATATGGAGCGCTGCATTGCAATTCCGGCAAACGGATGAAAAAAGAAAATCGCGTTTTCTTTCAAAATGAAGCAGAAGCAATTCTTTACGGCTTTCGTCCCTGCGGACATTGTATGCGAACCGCATATCGCCAATGGAAATCTGAGCAAGAAGCAGGTTGAATACGGGGAGTTGCCGCATGACCTTTGTTCAACAATAAACAACAACTATCATGAACACGATATATAGTATCCGGCAAGCAGTGACTACCTTTACTTCTGTGACGGAGGAAAATCAGATTAATTATCAGCGCATCGAGCAAGCTATTCGCTACCTGGAAGAAAATTTTCAGCGTCAACCTGCTTTGGAAGAAGTAGCCGAAAAAATTCATGTAAGCCCATTTCATTTTCAACGCATGTTTACGGAATGGGCCGGCATTAGCCCGAAACGTTTTCTCCAATTTCTTACGATAGATTTTCTAAAAGAAAAATTACAGGAATCAAAAAATCTTGTTGAGGCCGCAGAGGCTGCCGGGCTTTCAAGTCAATCAAGAGTATATGATCTTTTTACAACGCTTGAGGCGGTAACACCACAAGAGTATAAACAACGCGGCTCTGGCATTCGCATTGAATACGGATTTCATGAAACACCTTTCGGGA
>CABHOV010000090.1 GCA_902168185.1 uncultured Bacteroides sp. | reverse complement strand
GCACAGCCGAAGAAAAAGGCACAGGCCTTGGATTAATACTCTGCAAAGAATTTGTAGAAAAGAACGGAGGAAGAATCTGGGTTGAAAGTGAAGAGGGGAAGGGCTCCGTGTTTTGTTTTACGGTGCCGAGGGTTAAATCAGTATAATTTTTTTTAGGTATATCTTTTACCTATTGTTTTGTTTAAATTATATTCTTTCGATAAATTTTCAACTATAGAAGTAGCGTCACCTTCTCCGAAATACCGGTTAATGTTTTGTAGATAGGTAATGGCATTTTCAATTCATCCTCGGTCCAATTTTTTTCGTTCCCATCCTGATCGGTGTTATAGATCAAATCCTGAATAAGTGAGCGGCCGCCCGCTTTGCAGATCAAGGTTATTAATTGGTTAATCAGGAGTTGTCCCATAGGCTATTCAGTAATGTCTTATGTGCTAAAATTTATGTCTGAAAACTACCTGATAACAAAATCGCAGTGAGTGATGACTTTACTTTCTGATCCGTAATTCATATAGAAAGTATAATGCTATAGATAGAACTATAGCATTATGTAATAGGTATCAATGTTGCTTTGAATTTAAATAAGAATTCAAGTTCTGTCTACTTATGATCTCCAATGGAAAAAGGTATGATGCTGACGCTTCTTTTTTAAACAAGAGATGATTCGATAATTGGCTAACGGCAATAAAAGCTTGCCGCTTTGAATTCTGGTTGATCAGAAAATCGATGATGCCATTTTTTAGATAATATAGATTTTCCTCCAGCAAGTCATACGCCACCAGGCGGATTCCGTTCTTGCCGTTTTTCTCTAGTAACTTTGAAACGGTATAGGCACCTTTCGATGTTGTTACCAGAATTCCTTTTAGTGTAGGTTCATTAAAGAGTTCACTGAGCTCCTTCTCTAAAGTTGGTTCGTGCGTATAATTCAAATCAACACTGATGACATTGTAAGCATTTCCGTTGTTCTGTTCCGCGAAATAATCTTTGAATCCTTTCTCTTTTTCATTTAAGTGAGTGGAGTTGTGGATGTCATCGTAAATGTGGCAAATGGCATATGTGCCGTTCTCTTTTTCATTGAGGTGCAGCAGTTCAGCACCTACACGTCCGCTTTGGTAAAGATCTTGTCCTACAAAGCTGAGCGACCCGGCTTGCTCTATATTATTATTAACTAATACGAACGGTATATTTTGTGTTTTGCACAAATTAAAAAAACGTACTGCCTCCTGGTAAAAGATAGGAGCGGTGAGCACACCGTCCGGATTGGACTCGTATACAGTTTCAGCTAATGAGATGTATGATTTTTTATCATACAGATCAAAATAAAAAGTCTGGAGCTGGACTCCATATTGAGTCCATTCTTCTTTGGCTTGTTTGATTCCTTCAATCGACTGATTCCAATATTCATCCTGCTCCGGATTAGGCATCAATGCAGCGATACGATAGGTTTTATTTGAGCCCAATGTTTTCGCGATCAGGTTGGGTTTATATCCGGTTTTTTCAAGAATTCCCATTACTTTTTTATACGATTCTTGCGCCACTTCCCCGCGGTTGTGAATTACACGGTCAACCGTTCCGACCGATACTTGTGCCATCTGAGCAATGTCCTTGATTCTAATTTTCTTATCCATGTGTGCCGATTTAAGGGATCATATATTTTACTAACAAACGTGATTTTAGTGATAAAAATGAATTTTCTATATAAATGAATTAACCCACCTTGCGTTAGAGGATTGTTATTCGTTTGCGTGCACGTTTTTACCGTGCGCGGAAACGAAGTTAATTTTTCCTTGCAGTTTATCAAATACCTTTCTACCTTTTGTCCGGAATTCATTTTTTCGGTAGAAAATTTTGTTGAATTGATGTATTCTAAAATTTTAATCTCTAACCCAAATTTTCATGAAGAAACGTTTACAATTTCTGTCAGTCGTGCTAGCACTGGCGACCTTGTCTGCCTATGGGCAAACAGTGAAGGGTCGAGTCACGGCTTCGCAAGACAACTCCTCTCTTCCAGGAGTGTCGGTGGTTCTCAAAGGTACCTCTGTGGGTACTACAACAGATTCGGATGGTAACTATTCCATTGCTGTTGGGGCAAATGAAAATGCCGTTTTATCTTTTTCATTTATTGGATTCACTACTCAAGAAGTTTCTATTGGCGGACGCACAACAATTGATGTTGTGTTACAGGAGGATGCCATGCAATTAAGTGAAGTTATCGTTACAGCATTTGGTGAAAAGAAGGAAGTTGGAAAGATAGCCTACGCCGTGCAGGAAGTTAAAGGCGGAGACTTAACTCGCGCCAACAATGCCAATGTTATTAATTCTCTTCAAGGTAAAGTTGCTGGTGTTCATATTGATCAAGGTACTGGAGGTCCGATGTCTTCCTCTCGTATTCGTATTCGTGGTAACTCTTCTCTTAGTAATAACACACAGCCATTGTTTGTTGTTGACGGAGTTTTGATTAGACCAACTGTTACAGGTGCCGACTCTTGGGGAGCTGCTCAAGATTTTGGTAATATCATGAAGAATATAAATCCTGATAACATCGAGTCAATGACAGTATTGAAAGGATCTGCTGCCAGTTCTCTTTATGGATCAGATGCTTTGAATGGTGTTATAATTATTACTACGAAGAAAGGATATGCGCGTCCAGGTTTAGGTGTAACATACAGCCATACTTCATCTTTTGATAAAGCTTACAAGTTTATTGATGTGCAAAATGAGTTTGGTGGTGGTAACGCTGCAACGTTTGCGACCGGTGCAGATGGTGTAGAGGAGGTTGATCCTTCATTATACTATTATAGCTATGGTCCAAAACTCGATGGACGCATGGTAAGAGATGTTGATCAACGCATGATCAAGTGGGAGGCAAATGATCCATTGAGTCTTTTTCAAACAGGTAAATTCATTAATAATAACATTGTAATCGAAGGAGGTTCAGAGAATACAACATTCAGAGCTTCTTACTCGCACCTTGACAACTCCTCGGTTATGCCAGGTGGTACAGAAATGGTTCGTAATAACTTTAATGTAAACGCTTCACAAAAAATCGGAAAGATGTTCGATATTGGTGTAAATGTAGACTATACCAATAATGCTATGGTGAATCCCATTCGTCAGGGGGGAAACTTCAATCCAGTGTTTGCTTTGGTATATTTCCAGCCAAGACATTTTGATATTAACTACTGGAAGAATAATTACAAAGATCCGGTTAATGGAGGAAGGTTACCCGATGCAAGTGATCCCTATGCAATTACTGGATTTTTGTGGGACACTTTTGAGGACAGGTCAGAGCGTACGGAGAATATATTCAGAGGAAACATTGATATTACAACGCATGTTAGACCATGGTTAAATTTAATCGTTCGTGCTAACCTTCAAAATGAATTGTACAAAAGCGAGAGAAAGAGATTGGGTGAGGATCCACGTTTTTCAGGCGGTACTTATAGCCAAGGGGAATCCTTTAATTCACAGTACAGAATACAGTCGCTCTTAACTGCTAACAAGCAACTTAATCAGGATTTATTCCTGAGTGCGACTATAGGAGGGGAAACGAATAAAGTAAATGGTGGCAGAAGTTATTCATTGGAAACCAGAGGTGGCTTGCGACTGCCAGCCGTATACTCAATTACAAACGGAGTAAATGGTATCAACACGACCACAAGCCTGAATCCTTCCAGACTTAAAAACGCCTTCTATATATATGGTGACTTGACTTATAAGGAAATGTTGACGCTGACACTAAGTCATCGCACTGACTTTTCATCTACACTAGCATACGCTGATGGGAGTGGTGACTGGAGCTATAGTTATCCGTCGGCTGGTTTAGCATGGACATTCACTGAATCTTTCTCATCTGTACCAAACTGGATATCATTTGGTAAACTCCGTGCAAATTTTGGAGTAACTGGAGGTGACACGGATCCATGGACAATTAACACAACAGGTGCCTACAAAAAAGCTGACAGCGAATATCTGTCACCAAATGGATTGGTAAATTACTACAGCTTTGTTGATAATACTCTTTTCAACAGAAAACTGAAAAACAAAGAGGCTCGCGAATGGGAAATTGGTACAGATCTTCAATTTTTTGAGAACCGTATCGGGCTTGACGTTGCTTATTATAACAAGATTTCTCGTAACGAAATCTTCAAGCTTGCTGCCGCACCAGAGTCAGGTGTAAACGATATGATTATCAACGGAGGAAAGATTCAGAATAAAGGTATTGAAATTGTTTTGCGTGCAACCCCTATCAAATCGGCTGGTCTGCAATGGAATACAGTGTTCAACTTTACACGTAACAAAAATAAAGTATTAGAGCTTGCATCAGGTGTAGAGCAATTTGAATTAGGTCTAGCATTTGGAGCAGATGTTAAATCACTCGCAAAACCAGGTCTTGACTATGCTACCATTGTTACTAATTATGCATATGCTACGTATGAGGCAAAAGACTCTGAAGGTAATTTGATAGATCATCCCAACAACGGTAAACGTGTTATTGGCTCGAATCCTAATGCTAACGCACTAACTTATTTGCGTAGCGCAGACTATGGGCAAGGACAGAAGGAGATCGGCACAGCAATGGAACGCTTCTTATTGAGCAACATTAACACTGTGACCTATAAAAATTTCTCACTAAACCTACAAGTTGACGCAAAAGTAGGCGGGATGATGGTATCGGCTACGCACCAGTACGGTACTACAAATGGTAGTTTGAGCAATACATTGTTTGGACGTGATTTAGAGCATGGCGGTGTTCAGTATACTACGGCAAATGGTGAAGTTAGAACCGATGGAATTATACCCGATGGGGTATTGGCTAATGGAATAAAGTCTATAAAGGACGGAAGTGATTTAGGTGGTATCTCTTATCAGGAAGCTGTTGATGGCGGACACTTACTTCCTATAGAAGCAAGACGTTACTATAGAAACATTTCAAATTGGGGAGCTGGTATACGTGAATACTCAGCTTTTGAGAACTCTTGGGTATCTCTTCGTGAAGTCTCATTAGCATACAATGTACCAGCGAGCTTCATTAGCAAAGTAAAACTGCAAAGCTTAAGGCTTAGTGTGACCGGTCGTAACCTGGCATATCTATACCGTTCTTTGCCAATTAATTTAAACCCAGAAGGTTTAAAGAGTAATGCATCTGGTGAATTTTCCGAGTACGGAGGTCTACCAATGATTAGACAAATGGGTTTTTCAGTGACAGCAGGATTCTAAAAATTTGAAAAACTTAAAAGAGAAACATTATGAAAATATATTATAAAAAGATGTTATTGTGCCTGGCGGTGTCATGTGCCATGGTAGTATCCTGTGACGATCAGGACTATGTTGATGCTAACACGAATCCGGATATTCTAACTGAAATTCCACCAGAGAATCAGTTTTTGAATGCTACGATTGGTATTCATAGTCAGGATTTTGAAGCATATTATGATTTCTACAGGCGCATTATGCCTTGGATGCAATACGTAACTCCATTAACTGGTAATCCAGAGTCGTTTACACTTGGATTTGGAAATTTCTCCTATCGTTACGATAGGCTATATAATGGAATAGGAAATGTATTGACTGATCTGGAAATGTTAGTAAAAAAACTTCCTGAAGAAGATCAGTCGAAGTATGTGCAGATGATTCAGATTTCACATATACTAAAGTCTTACTATGCATTTTACGTAAGTGATATATATGGGAGCCTGGCATATACCGAAGCGTTTCAAGCGCGTTATGGTGGTACTATGTTTCCGAAGTATGAAAGTCAGCAGGAGCTATTTGCTATACTTGACGCAGACTTAAAAGCTTCGGTAAGCGGTTTAAAAGAAACACAACCAATTCAACAAATTTCACTTGGAAGTTTTGATCAGTATTATGGTGGTGATCCTGCTGCCTGGATAAAAGCTGCAAATGCACTGCGTCTAAAATTAGCAATGAGAATACTTAAAAGAGAAGAGACAAAGGCGAAGACTATAATTCAGGAAGTACTGAATGACGCAGGAAACTTGATGGAGAGTAATGATGATGGTTGGGTTCTTGTTGCAGCAAGCGGTATAACAAGTGGTGGTAACTTTAATCCTGATGGACTAAGAGCCTCAAAGCCTTTGGTTGATTTTATGTTGGATTATAATGATCCTCGTATCGATGCATTCTTTGCTCCCAACAGTTACTCCCAAGCTAATATTAACATTCTGATCGCTGCAGGGAAGCTTGATGCCGGAACAACAGAAACAAATCGCTATGTTGGAAGTTTTACAAGCCCGGACGATGCTGCTAATGAAGCCATTCAAAAACAGTACTACAGGACTCGTTCAGAAAATAATCAAATCTATGACACGCTTTCTTTAATTCAGAGACGATTATTTCAACCTGCTTTCAACGTTGGAACAGGATTGAATTACTTACCCGTGATTTCATATGCAGAATTCTGTTTTATGAGAGCTGAATTAGCAGCGCGCAACATTACAACGGAAGACGCAGAGGAGTTTTATAACAAAGGTGTTACAGCTTCCATTGAATGGTATAATGAAGTTGCAATAGGAGCAGCACTTACAAACTATACTCCTTTGACAGGATCACAGATAACGAATTATTTGGCAGAGCCTGGAATAGCATTTGATTCTGATATAGCTCTTGAACAGATTGCTAGCCAGGCGTTCATACATTATTTCAAACAGCCTTCAGAAGGATGGGCTACATGGAAACGCACAGGTTATCCTAATACTACCAGTGTTCTGGCTTTGACGGATATGAAAACAAGTGGAGTGTCACTTCCTATACCAAGAAGAGCACCGCTAGATATTCCGTCAGAGGGTATACCTAACTATCAGAACATCAAAGACGCATATGATGCCATGGCAACAGATTCAGGGTTCGGACAAGGACCGACTGATGCTTTCGGACGCGTTTGGTGGGATGTAGAATAAAGATTTTTATTTGGTTTGGTTATAAGGGTGACTGTAAAAAGTCACCCTTTACTTTTTGTAAGCAATCTTTTTTTATTTTTAGCTAATGAATAAATATACTTTAGTCTTAGCATTTTCGCTTGTTGCCTTTAGTACAGTAGGGCAAAAGCTTGTTTTCTATAATAATATTCAACCTCTCATTCATACAAAATGTGCTAGCTGCCACCGACCAGGAGGAGGAGCCCCTTTCAGCCTGATAACATATGAGGATGTAAGCAAGCGTGCTTCCTTTATAAAGAAAGTAATTTCAAGTCGTTATATGCCACCTTGGCGTGCGGAGGATCATTATACTTCTTTCTCAAATAACAGATCTCTTACCGATGAGGAGATCAAAAAGATAACAGCTTGGATTGACTCTGATACTCCAAAAGGAAAGACAGATCTCAGGTCAGAAAAGGATTTGTTAACAAAAGTTAAAGCAGGCACTACCTATGGGAGAACACCTGATCTGACTTTGAAAATGAAATACTCGTATACAGTAAAGACAAACCGTGGAGAGAGATTTGTAGTATTTAAAATACCATTTGAATCGGCATCCGAAGCGAATGTAGAGGCTGTTGAATTTACAACGAACGATAAGAGAATTATTCACCATGCCAACTTTGCTATACATCCAGTAGAAGATCCTGCTATAGATATTCATAAGACGATTGATTCAGTTGATCTGAATACATCTTTACACCTATATGATCAATGGCTACCGTATAAGAAGAAAATGATTTATTACGGTGGCTGGATTCCAGGAACGTCATTTGAATCTTACCCGGAAGGAATGGGCTGGGTAATGCCCAAGCGTGGAGTTCTTCTGCTAACAGTTCATTTCGCTCCATCGGGTAAGACAGCGGAAAGCATTAGTGGTGTAAATTTCTTTTTTAAGAAAACGCCTATCAATAGACATGTTAAAGTAATAAGCTTGGGCTCGGGCGGCATAGGTGAAGATGATATATACCCACCCCTCGTACTATTTGCCGGTGAAGTGCAAACGCACAGACTGCGTATTGCTAATTCGCGTGAAGATATATCACTGCTGTATATATGGCCGCATATGCATTATTTGGGAAAAGATTTTAAGGCTTTCGCCACGCGTGAGAATGATACGATTCCGCTGGTACATATACCTTCGTGGGATTTTCGCTGGCAGGAAATATATCGGTATAAGAAACCCGTTATATTAAAAAAAGGTGATATCGTAAATGTATACGGTACCTACGATAATACGGCTAACAATCCGCTAAATCCGAATAACCCTCCGAAGTTTGTTGAATCATCCGGAGATATGCGGAGCGACCAGGAGATGCTTACGTTGTTAATGGTATATGTTACGTATCAACCCGGTGACGAAACGATAACGTATGATCCTTGATTAATTTTTGATCAAGTTGATTTTGCGTAAAACCAGTTCACCGATTTTTTTTCCTTGTATCTGTCCTTGTTCTATTGCAGGCATATAGTGGATACCTCCATATAGTCGACTGATGGCTGCTTCGTTGCATGCCTGCTGGAATGAAGAGAAAGTGCGTGCCTTATAGCCATACTCCATTTCAGAAGTATCTGAAAAAGAAAAATCATTACCGAAGAAATTGCTTAGCACCGTAGCGGAGGCTGTAGAGATTACGCTGTGCCCGCTGGTATATTCCGGGAAGGGTGGCGTTTGTAGTAAGGGCTTCCAGCTTTCATCTATATAGGCGTTAATATAGGACTCGGGACGGATTAAGTTACTTCTGAATTTTTCATCCCAGCAACTGATGAATCCATCGAATAATG
>CABHOV010000089.1 GCA_902168185.1 uncultured Bacteroides sp. | reverse complement strand
TAATAATACAGTTCAACAATATCAATGTACTTTTAATCCTCTCGATGAGTATAGGAATGAAGTAAAAGAAAATAAACGCTTGAGTGAAGAGAATAAAAAACTATATGAATCTCTTTTGAAAGAGAAGGATGAAAAGATTGCGTTGTTGAAGAAGATGTTGGAGGCTGGAAAATAAAATAAAATAAATTAAATAGTATCTCAAAGCATGAGGGTTCGAGTCCCTCCTTGGCATTGCAAAAAATTCTTTTTTATCTCTACCGACCAAACTTTATGGCCAGAAAAAAAGAAAGATATGTTTACATTATAGTCGAGAGTTTCCGGTCTAGTTCCAATGCCGGCAGGCATGGAGAGGTTCACATCAGACCAATCCCCGGTCAAGATCCGTATGCCCCAAATCTTTATGTCAGTTGCTCTACAAAATTAGAAGACATTTCTAAATACCCTTTTGGCACAAGATTTAAAATTCTTGCCAAGATCACTGACAGGAAAAATGGAACACCCTATATCTATAGCAACCCAACATGGCCGTTTGAAGTTATTCCAACCGAACGAGTCTAAATCTACATTAATATATATAACTAAATAACCATATGGGATTGCTGAATACAGAAAACGGCAGACAGACCAACAACACCTCATTAATTAATGGTATCTGTATACTGTGCAATCGGAAAAGGATGTTGCCAGCAAGCATTGACGGCCAAGAATTAACGTTTGACTACATCTGTCGTTTTTGTAACCCAATGGTAAATATTAGTATAACAAACCAAGTTTTTTTGTTAAAGCTTCTTGATCGATTCAACGAAAACCCTGAAGCTCGGGTCCTGTTGCGGAATGAGGTTGTAGCTGCGACAGATAGAGTCTTCAAAATTGATACTGATATAATTAATTATTTCTTAGGTTATTCTAAACAATTCACAATAACCTATACCAGTTGGTTTAACGGTGACGTCACGGGTGATGTTAATAACTGGAAAGTATCGGAAGAAGAGCTAACAAAAATTCAGACAGAGCAGCGTACGATTTTCTCGAAAAAAGTATCAGAAAAGGTTGAATACCTGAAGAAGAATTTTAACCACAGAAAAAAGGAAAGTTCAGATCCTAAGTACATGTTGGCTCAGCAAATTAACCACCTTAACGATATACTGATAAAAGATCGATACAAGTTTGATCATAAGCCGATAGCTAATGAACCCATAAGTATAGGTATATATCAATTTAGAAGTTATCAACTACTCCAACAGCTACAACATTACTATACACTATCGCTTTCCGGGCTGCTGAATTATGGTATAGTTCCAAATGAAAAACAAAAGATTGGTATGCCTTCACAACGAGCTCAATTTATGTCTATGGTGGAAGCCGTTGCCTTTACGCATTTCCGAAAATATTTAGAAGGGATGCATTCTCCCAAAAATGAGCTTCTTCAAGACCAAAAATTCTCTTCGGAAAAAATCTCTGAGATTGAAAAGAAATTGGATGAGTTAAAAGATATAGTCCTAGAAGGTTTTAATAAAAACAACGATCGACAAACCGCTATTCTATACGAGTTACAAGATGGACAAGAAGTTATCTTCAATGAGTTTGACGATCTCAAGACACTATTACCAACATTGAAAAAAAAGTCATGGGTACAACTAGTAAGATCTAAATTATTCGATTTAGCAGCTAAGAAACTCCTTACAAAAGAAACACTTGCTTATGTCACAGAAAAATTCAAAGAAGCAGGCATAGACCTAACAAACATTGATACAACAAATTTTATTTAATCCTGACAATAAAACTTGTCTATGAGTAAGGAATCCGATACGCTTGATACACTTGTATTCATAGACACAAATGTTCTGCTAGACTTTTATCGTCTGAATGGCAAACGGACAAGCATAAAATATGTTAGTGAAATAGAAAAACACAGAGTCACCGGCCTCCGGTGACTCTGATGCCTAGTAGCAGAATCGTTCAAGTAGTTATGGTTTCATACAGCAATAACCCTATTAAAAAATAATGGATCTACTTAAGATAGATGAGTACCCGACTCCTCAAAATTTGCTTTTAAATAAGAGATGGAAAGAGACGGATTATTACGAACTCTGTTGCAAAAGTGAGTTGTGGGGTTGTGCCTTTCTTGTAGTCATTAACAAACAGGTTACAGCAACGGCCAACGAAGCAATACTATATATGCTGGAGCGACTCATAATAGAACATGAAAGCTGGGACGAGGCAATCCAATCGGACATTGATCCAAAAAGCTTTATAACATTTATCGTAGCAGGTGGCTATATATCCAGCTATCAGGGTAGAGATGTTTCTGTTCAAGAATTTTGGAATAATTATGAGGAAATACAAAACGGCATTTATAACGTCCCCAATTTTGAAATCACTAAGAATGGACACAAGTTTCAGGACGATATTTTAAAAATAGATGATATACTCCATGTAGTTTGTTTTTGCGATGAGTGGAATAATAGACAATATTTTCTTGAGTGCCACGACAAGTGGGGATTCTTTAGCTGGAGTACAGGTGCATAATTCATCAACAGTCTAAGTCTCCGCAGAGTCTCTCGCCTCGAGGACTCTGACGGAAGCCCACACCTAGCATCAGGCAGCATTTCAAAAACGCATAGTCCCGAAGCGGAGATTATGCTTTTGACTTGTTCAAATATACTTTAATCGCAAAAAACAGGATCTAATAGGGACAATTTAAAGTTGACATGACACCAAGAGATGAATTTGAATATTCGATACGATTCGAATGAGGAGACATCGAGTAAAATTTCACTGGTCTATGAACAACTGAATTGACAAAGAAAACGGAGATTGAGAAAATTAAGGAATTATTAAAAGATATAGTTACATCGAATGTGAATTGAAAGGCCATACAAACAAGATATGCTACATTAAGCCAATACCGTAAGTCATCGGCCTAAGCACAGAATCGATATATATACTATACTTATGTCTCCGCAGAGTCTCCCGCCTCAGAGAACTGACAAACACACACTTAGCAATAGACATCAAATACAATTAACAAATGAAAAACCTTCAAGACTTCTTTACGATTTACAAGCAATCGGCATGGGATAAGGACACCGAAAGTATGGTTGGATTATATGATGACAATGTTGTGATTTTTGACATGTGGAATCAAGGCTATCAAACAGGCCTGAAAGAATGGTCTGTTGTTATAAAAGATTGGTTAGGTTCCCTAGGAGACGAAAAGGTAAATGTGATATTTGAAATGACAGAGATCCACGAAAGTACCGATGTTGGATTTGGGAGTGCTTTGATTAGTTATCAAGCAATTTCGACCAGCAATACTACTGTAAGAAGTATGAAAAATAGAATTACCCTTGGGTTTATCAAACAGAAAGATGAATGGAAAGTAGTTCATCAACACACTTCCGCTCCTATCAATTCCGACCTCAAGGCTATTTTGAATTTTTAAGAGGTAACTCAAGTCAGAATTCTCGAGACGTGACCGTGACTCCAGATCCTTAACGGTTAACTATACTTTGAATTAATATAATTTAACACATGCGGATAATCTTTATCTTACTTGTCTTTGGGCTCTTAAGTTGTGACGGGAAAAGGCTGGAAAAACATAGTTCACCTAACGGTGATTATACTCTTCAAGTCGTACTCGATAATAGTGAACCAAATGATGAACATCTTGGATTTAGACTCTTAGATAAAAATGGTGACGAGGTAGACTATATGAGAACGCTAGCTGGTAATCATATGAAATGGGCTGTGACGTGGTATAACGATAAGACAATAATTATGGACAGTCATGATGTCGGTTTATACGGATGGACAGTTGACGAGATCGAACATTTCAAGCCTATAGATACCGTTTCCAAAGACATGGAGAACAAGTGCGCTGAAGCATTCAAGGCCAAGTACGGAACACATAGCGCACACTAGCTATAAGTACGCATCAACGACAGATATTAATCACAAACGTAGCCTAAAACCGGTGGTTAATGCTTCGCCCTTATACATCTGTTTCCAAATAAATAATGATGTGTTATATTAGAATATTGATCGCAAGAAGCTTCTTGTTGAAAATTTAGCGTACAACCTTTAGCCCCCACATGAAGATTAACAATTGATTAAAATAAAAACCATGAAAAAAATAGTTGCAGCAATCAATATGACACTCGATGGGTTTTGCGACCATACAGCAATGGACGCAGATGATGAACTACATCAACATTACTATGAACTATTACGTGACGCAGGCGCCCTTATATATGGAAGAATAACATACCAACTTATGGAAAGTTACTGGCCAGCGATAGTGAAGAATCCTACAGGCAATAAACCAACGGACGATTTTGCAGTAGTAATAGAGAATATTCCAAAAATTGTTTTTTCCCATACGCTGAATAATACTGACCCGACAATCACAGGGTGGAAAAATGTAAAGCTGGCAGAGAGGGGTGTTAAAGAAGAAGTTTCAGAACTAAAACAACAATCGGGTAAAGATATACTCGTTGGCAGTCCGGGGTTAATTGTGGCGTTAACGAATCTCAATTTAATTGATGAATACCAACTTTGCGTTCACCCAGTTATAGCAGGGACCGGTTTATCATTATTTAAAACCATAAAAGACAGAGTTACTCTTAAGCTGCTAAAAACAAAAACCTTTAACGGTGGCCAAATAATACTTTACTATGAGTCTATAAAAAAATAATTTGTCTTTGAGGAAAGATTTATTCTTTGTAGAGCAGTAAAATCTTTCAAATTGAAATTTATAAGGAGAGGTAAGCAATAATAAGTATATGAACATGAAAGTATATTTAACGCTGATCATGATCTTAACGGCATTCCTTTCACATGCTCAGGAGAAATTGGTAAAAGTAAATGGTCGTAACTTCAATATATACCAAAAGGGATTTGAAAAACGGCAGAAGAACGCTCCGGTAATTATTTTTGAAAATGGCATGGGCGTTGGTCTGGGTAGTTGGGATACTGTAATTGATCAAATAGCAAAGTTCGCCCCTGTGTTCGCTTACGATAGGGCTGGTGTAGAGAAGTCTGATAAAGTATATCAAATGCCAACGGTTAAGGTGGTGGCTGACAACCTGAAGTCATTACTTACTACGTTGAACATTGCCCCTCCCTATATTCTGGTAGGGCATTCAATGGGTGGAGTATATATAAGAGGCTTTGCAGGCTTTTATCCGAACGACATCGCTGCTCTTGCATTTGTAGACCCTGCCGATTTCACAGAAACAAAACAACAATGGAATTCTATATTCAGAGCTATAGGAGTTCCTGAAAAGAAAATTGACGAGATGTTATACAACCGTCTCTATACAAAGTCTGAAGTTGATTCACTAAACTATGGACCTTGGAGCGAAGGCCAGGTTCTTGCTGAATTAAGGCGAACTGATTTTGCTGAGATTAATAATTTACCATTGCCAAACGTCCCTATCTACTTTCTGGTTGGCGGGAGATTTGACGTTCCCCCCGAAAGAAGAAGCAAAGACTTTGATCAGGAATATTTTTTCAAAGTAAAGTCAAACCAAAATATGGAACGGTGGCGAAAGGTAATAGACTCTTCCAGTAGAGGAGGCGCACTTATCTATCTACCTAAAAGCGGGCATTACATACAACGAGACGATCCAAAAGCAGTGATTAATACTATAAAGTATATAGTTGAAAATTTATAGTGTTGTTGAGACATAAGGAAAGTTAAAATGAATCTATTTCGTAAAATATTCGGCAAACAAAAGTTTCACCTTGAAATAAAAATACCAACGGGTATCGAAATTGTTCATATGAACAATAACGTGAGATTCCGCGGCACTAAAGAAGACATCTCAAAATTTGCTAAAGAATTTTATAGACTCAAAGAACTCACTAATGGTCAACTTTGCAAGCTGAATAAGTATACACTAAAGGTTTCTGACTATATAACCGAAGACAGATACAAAGAAAATTGGATAGAACTTCCCTGTCACGCATGGACAATTATGGGGAGTAAATTTAATGAAGTTGCTCATAAGTATGAGGACAGTCCCTTTGATTTTAATGATTGCGGCTATACAGACAAAAATCCATTTGACATCGGAATTGAAGTGATTGATCTACCTAAATCTACGGCCGATGAAGACGGCACTTAACAACAAAAATAAATAAACGACAAATGAACCTGCATTCTTAATTTATATCTAGTATAAATCAATCAGAAGATCAAGGCATAAAACTTGTGCGTTTTGCAAGAGTAATAATATGAAATTAAGAAAAGAAGGATCAATTGGAATTATTATTGGAGGTGCGCTAGCTATAATTAGCGCAATGCCTATAACAAATGATTTAATAATACCCGGACAAATAAAATTATGGGGAGGTATTGGATTAATTGTTTTTGGATTGGCTCGCCTGCTATATCAATACAATAACAAAGAAGAACAAAGAAAGAACCAACGCACCGCAGCGTTGATTACTCTGCTCTTGATTATTGGAATAGGTGTATATTTTTATTTCAACTCCGCAGATGAAAAGAAAACATTTAAAAAAGAGTACGGGTCGTTTGAAGTGCAATTAAACAAAATAAAATATCGTGGGGAGGCAATCCTGGAGGGAGATAAATTGATCATTCAAATAAAAAAAATTCGGACTCATACCAGAATTAGCGGCTTTAAACTATATAACAAAGAAATCGAAATTGACTCAAAATCTATTGAATGGGTTTGTGCCTTAATGAGTGATCTGAGGGTCATTCGTTGTTCAACAAGTCTGGATTTGCCAAATGACAATTTCAAAATGTTTGTAGATAACGACACCTATACAATAATGTATTGGATGCAAGAACCACTATACGATGTTAAAATCAGCGACATCGCCTTCATGATTGTAACTGACAAAGACGAACAAAAAATTACAATTATGAGTAGAGAATAAGTTTGCCAATGGAGCGTTCTCATAAACGCAGCTGTAAATCAACCACGTAAATTTTACATGTACAAAAAAGCTCCTATAGTATTAATCATATTCCGATTGATTCTTGCCCCTACAATCTTAGGACTAACTTATTTTTTAAGGGACGAGGCAAGAACAGCAGTACTTATCTTGATGTACCTGGGATTAGTATCTGATATTTTTGATGGAATTATAGCGAGACATTTAAATGTATCTTCGCCAGCCTTAAGGCGCTTCGACAGCCAAACGGATATGCTATTCTGGCTTTCAATTGGAGTGAGTTCATGGCTTCTACATCCGGACTTGATTGCCAACAATAAAATAGCCGTTATAACAATTTTGTTTATGGAGGTGATGTGTTACGTAGTGAGCCTGCTGAAATTCAAAAAAGAAACTTGTACACATGCATTTCTTTCGAAGCTCTGGGGAATAACATTGCTGATTGCTTTTACATCATTGATTGGCTTTGGCTATGCCGGACTTCCGTTTGCCATGGCTATAGCTGTTGGACTTATCGCGCACCTTGATAGGATTTTGATCACCTTGATTCTTCCGACATGGACGCATGATATTCCAAGTGCATATCATGCTTACCTTATAAGAAAAGGAATCGCGTTTAAAAGGAATAAGCTATTCAACTAATATAGCGTATACATGTTGGGAATTGAAAAATATTTCTTTATAAATTTCATATACCCAAAACATCGATCTCTTAGCCCGACAATAACCTACTCTATGCAAACGATCAACACCGACAAATTCTGGATATTTATTGACAATGCTGTTAAAGCATCGAATGGCAATGACTCGATAAAGGAAACACATTTAACCACTGAACTCACCAAACTTTCACTGGATGATATCCGGGATTTTGAGATTTCATTCCGCAAATGTGTAATTGATGCTGATGACTTTAAAGTGATGGCTGCGCAAAAAATAATTGACGGCTATGTATCGGATGATACATACCTATATTTCCGCTGCTGGCTAATTGGACAAGGGAAAACAATATATACTGAATCGTTAAAAAACGCAGACTACCTGTCTACTGTTGTGAATAAAGGCGACACGTGTAATTTTGAAGAGATAATGTATGTTGCCACAAAAGCATACTCCTTAAAGACTGGCAAAAAAGAAGATGAAACTTTCCCGAGAGATACAGCAATAGCCATGGGCTTAGATTATGATTTTGGTGCACCACCAACAAAAGGCAACGATTGGACTGAAGATCAATTACCCTCCTTACTTCCCAAACTTTGGGCGAAGTTTAATTAATCAATGATAGCGTGCCACTCCTCTAACTGTACTTATACATTGTAATGAAGAATATCATTAAAGATAAATTATGGACCGAAGAGGAGAAAAAAAACATGGACAGCGAAAGAAAAAATTCAAAGTCTGGAAATGAAGCCCTGGAACTTACTATAACAGCGTTTCTTATACTGTTCTTTTTTATCATCACAGCAGGTGTTATTAAACTGGACGATAAAGATCCTACACTCGGAGTTATACTTATTATTTGCGCAGTGATTTCCTTAGGACTTACTATACTTGCCTGTTATAAGCCATTGATATCAATGATTATCGGACTTATAGTATATTGCATATCTACCGGGTGGTTCATTGCCTCATTTCATGAAGACGTGTTTGAAACAAAAAAATCAATTAAAATATTGATGCCTATCTCATTGGGTTTCATTTTGCTTATAATGGCTTTACAAAGTTCCTTAAAAAACAAAAACCAATGACAGGCGAAACAGATTTAGTAAAAATGCTAAAGACATTAAAACCAGTGCATACTCCTGGCGATTATGTTTTTTGTGTTATTCAAGACCTCACTAAAATAAATATCAGTGATGCCGTAATGATGTTTCGCGAAAGTGAAGGTTATACTATCATTCTTAAAAAAGAACTAGCAGACAGCCTCAACCTTACATATTCCTATATAGCAGGGTGGATTACGTTAACCGTTCATTCATCACTCAGCGCAGTAGGCTTGACGGAAGCATTTTCGAAAGCACTTTCAGCAGGAGGAATAAGCTGTAATGTTGTTGCCGGATATTATCACGATCACATCTTTGTGGCAAAGCCCGATGTTACAAAAGCTATGGAAACGCTTTTAAAACTATCAGAGTAATTTTCTCTGTCACAGAAAAAGAGGATATAGAGAAGAGTATAGCCGGGTTTGCAGTGTTATGGTGCAAGCCCCTGAGGCTTGCACCCAATTACTAAAATTTACTTATCCATAGCATGGCATCTTCCATGTTGCTGAAATAGCGGTTAACGGTTACAATGTCTACTACAGAATCTAATGTACCCTGCACAGACATTTCAGAAAATAAATCGGAGGATATTATTATAGCGTTGTAAGAAAAGCCAACTTCTTTTGCACGCCTATACCAATCTGATGCAGCCCACTCCTGGTCTTCCTGTAAAAGAGCTCCCATAGAGGTAGTATCTGAAATCACCTTGCTGGTTTTAAAATGTATCATAGCCTGCAGCAAAACTTCCATGGCTTCCCTGAATTCATCCGAGGTAGGAGTTGCTGTCCATTTATTCACAACAACATGATTAGCTTCGCTATATTTTATAATAAAAAAATCGGCTTCAAAATATACTTGCATATTTTTGTTATTCATAGTGTATTTATACGATGTATTGCTGATACATTAAACTGATTTTATCCAAGCCAAAGCCGTTTCTATGTTCTCAAAATACGAGAAGGTGACATTATCTGCAGCAGAGTTCATGGTATCCTCTATTGCCATTTGAGAAAAAATATCTTTTGACAATAATATAGCAGCGTGCGAATACCCTGACTGCACCGCCATACTGGCCCACTCAGTAGATGCCCACTCCTGGTCTACCGGATGAAGCGTTCCCATCTTTGCAGTGTCTGCCACAACTTTACCTGTCTTAAAATGCTCCATCGCCGATAGCAAGTCAAGCATATGCTCTCTGAATTCACTTGGGAGAGGCGGCATTTTCCATAGAGTAACTAATGCATGGTTGTCTGCATCGTAGTGTATAGAGGCGCATTCTGTATCAATGTATGGTTGCATGTTGTTATGTTTTTGACTGACTGTTGTTTAGCTGATTACATGCTGGTACTATATACATTATCCATGATATATATATTCAACAAGTTGCAAAAATCAGAAATCAAGATGAGCTGTATGCATGCAAATACCATCAGCAACATCATTGTAAGATTTATCTGTGTATTGATAAAAAAGTATAGAGCTGTATGTGTTATCGCAAACAAACACCTCGGTGGATTTACGGATCGATCACTCGGTAAATGGAATACTCAACAATTAAAGCACCTTAAAAAATGGTTTTTCAAAGTACATATATTCAATACCCCATTAACGCTAGTGATCTTGATATTCTACCGGTGCACAGACTTTAGCTTTCACTCGAGCCATTGACCTGTACGCTCCTAAGATTTCAAGCAAGGTTGTTTTAAAAGACAGACCATGCTTTGAAACTTATTACCTAAAACGAAGACAGTCCTTCAACAATCAAAAGAAAAAGTATTTCTTTGTACATAGAACAAATCCGGATATACCTTTAACCAATCATGAAACCCTGCCTCCTGATCCTTTTTGTAATCTTTTCATTTATAGTAGAATCAACCCTGGCGCAAGAGAATATCTGCGAATGCTGCGCACACTCGTCTTTACAGTTCAGAGAGGAGTATGAAACAATCTTCTTCCCTGCTTTGATTAAGAAAAAGAATATCACCGAAGTTGTTGTTTACACGCAGGCAAGTATCACTGAAAACTCGTCACTCAATCGGTATAAAGAGATAACATTCAAATTCAATCAGCGCGGGCAAATCATAGCAAGAACACACTATAACAGAAATGGCAAGCCACATTCCATTCACGAGTTCGAGCGGAATGGTACCGGCAAAATATTCAGAGAAACGTTTAACTATCTGGACAGCACAGAGCAGGTCACAAATAATTTCTCTTCTCCTGAAATCACTGACTATTACTATGATTTAAAAAACAGGCTGATAAAAATGAAAGAGCGTAACACAAAAGGAATTGTCATGCCCGACATCATGAGCGATTACACAAAATATACATACGACAAGACCAGCCGGATAACAAAGAGGACCATACAATATTACTATGACAACCATGTCCCCGAATCGTCCTCAAGTGTTACTACCTATACTTATAAAGACAAAAAGCTTTCAGGTGAATCGCAGACTATAGCCGATAACAAAGTATCGCTTACAACAAAGACACAATATACCAAACAGTGGAAGCCTTTACGCGAGACAGGCTACAACGGCAAGGGTGACAAAGTATCTTTCCAAACTTTATATGAATACAATTTGCAGGGTAAAATGACTCGCTATGAAACGAAAGCGTTTGATATATCCAGTGAATGTCCCGACAATGGCACGTACACCGATGTATATATGTATAGCGATGAAGGATTATTGTTAAGCATTACACACACGTATGAAGACAAGAAGTGTGAAATGATTTTTGAGTACCGGACACAATCTTCATCCGGCCAGGTGTCTTCAGGGCTTTGACGATTATTATAGTTAACGTACCTCCAAAAGAGCTTTGAATACCATTAAAATGACATGAAATTAAAAAAAATCAGAAAATCCACAGTTCGCTTTGTAACATTTTTAACGATTGGTCGTCACTATAGATAACCCTAATAAAAATGACCCCTCAAAAGCGGACCGCCAGAGTAGCAGGTTTTCTATACCTGATTGTTGTACTAACGGGCATGTTTAGCCTCTTGTACGTCCCTTCCAAGCTGATAGTCTGGAGCAATGCCGCCGAGACCTTCAATAATATAGTAGCATCTGAAACGCTTTTCAGACTTGGCATTTTCGCAGGTATAATTTGTTATACTGCTTTTTTGCTTCTGCCATTCGTTTTATATACGTTACTCAATGCTGTGAATAAAACCCATGCGGTAGCGATGGTAATATTGGCGGTGATCAGCGTTCCTATATCACTGGTTAATTTACTCAACAAGTTTGCCGTGCTTACGCTGATCAGCAAAGCCGATTATCTCAAACACCTTAACACAGGCGAACTCCAATCGCAGGTGCTATTAAATCTCGAACACTATAACAACGGAATTGATCTTGCCTCTATATTTTGGGGACTTTGGCTTTTCCCCTTCGGTTATTTGGTATTCAAGTCGGGCTTCCTTCCTAAAATTTTGGGTATATTTCTAATGGCAGGGTGCTTCGGTTATCTTATAAAATTTACCGGCAGCTTTCTTTTCCCGGGTTATAGCGCACTTGGTATTTCATCCTATATATCATTACCTTCCGCTATAGGAGAAATTGGCATTTGCTTATGGCTGCTGATCGTTGGCATCCGAACACCTAAACCAGTGGAATAAACTAACCTGATCATGGTAAAAAAATATCCCCTCGAAGACGTCAAGATAAATGTGAAGATCAAGCTCGCTGCATTATGGACTGCCGTAATGTTCTGCTATATCTATGGAGATTTCTTCGCTCTATTTGTGCCGGGCAAAATACAGAGTTTGATGGATGGAAAGTCAGGCGTAGGCACCACTACACCGCAGAAATTACTCATGTTTGCAATACTCATGACGCTCCCTTCTATCATGGTATTCTTATCGGTCGCGTTGAAAGCAACGCTAAATCGTTGGCTAAATATAGTGATGGGAATATTTTTCACCGCGATTATGATCCTGGTAGTGGCAACATCAATTAGCGACTGGATGATTTTTTATACCTATCTGGGTATTGTTGAAATCTTAATTACTTCCCTGATCGTCTGGTATGCCTGGAAATGGCCCCGGATATAAAAAATCTCCAAAAAAAATCATATAGCTATATATTGGATTACAAAATAAGTTTGTACAACTTGTATTGCGTATTTTAATTCTTGGCAAAATGCTCCGTTAGATTTTAGATTGTATTTATTGGTAATAGCACGAGCCGTTCCGTTGATCGTGAGCAATAAGTCAACCAAAACATAATCCTTATCTTAAAAAATTCACCAAGTTTAAAACTTTCATTCTCAATCCATAAACGAATACAAATACTGTAATGAGTTTCCTTAAAAACCTATTCAGCAAAAAAGACGAACCCATAAATTCGTATGCCGATTTCTGGAAGTGGTTTCAGAAAAATGAAAAGACCTTCTTTAAAGTTCTCAAAGAGCGAGGGGATGTTGAAGGAGACTTTTTTGACGAGCTTAGACCGAGGCTCCAAGAACTTAGAGACGGATACTTCTTTACCGCAGGTATGGTTGACAAAAATACCGCAGAATTAAAATTTACGGTAGAGGGCGTTATAAAGCATATCGTTTTTGTAGAAGAACTTGTCGCTGCTGCACCCGCTATAGAAGGCTGGAGATTTACAGCACTGAAACCTGAACTCAACATGAACGACTTGATCCTCACAATGGGTGAATGCGATTTTAATGATAAGAATATAAGCTTCTACTCCACCGAATACCCGGAGTACCCGGATGAAATTGATATCACCATAGTACATCACGACCTGACGAAAGAAAACAAAGACACGATCGTCAAGGGAACCTATATCTTCCTGGATAATTATTTAGGTGAATTGAATTTTGCTACCACGATCGATAATTTAAAAATTATAGGCAAAGCAGAGGCTGAAAAGGAACTTGTGCCCGTTGAGAAACTAAACGATTTTTTAATCTGGCGCGAAAAAGAATTTATTGAAAAATATGATGGCCTTCGGTATGATACCGAAAATGATAACTACTCAGGACTTAAAGCAGAACTAAAAAACGGCATGCCTCTGATAGCAGTAGTCAATACAGATATACTTCAGTGGGATTCCAAGGCATCACATCCTTGGATTTTAAATATCGAGATAAAGTATGACGGAGAAAACAATCACGGGATGCCAGATCCGGAAACTTATCAATCCCTGGAAGACATCGAAAACCGGATTACAAGTGAACTTAAAGATTTTGAGGGCTATCTGAATATAGCCAGGCAGACTGCCGATGGTGTTCGTGAAATATATTTTGCTTGCAAGGACTTTCGAAAACCCTCGAAGGTAATGGACCAAATACGCAACGAAACCAATCAAAATATCAGCTTCGAAATCTATAAGGATAAATACTGGCAAACGTTTAAGCGATTCAATGTAAGTTGAAAAGTGTATTTATATGTTTGGATACAAGGAAAAAATAGCTACAAAGAAATTTGTAAATCATATTGAACTCCTGGCACAACGCCGCTCTGACAGAGATATTGAAGGATATCAAAAGACAGAGAAAGAACTTTTGAGAGAATTTATTTCAAGTACGCGCGAGCTCGTGGAGTATAACGAGCATGGAGTTGGCCTTGAAAATCTGTTAGAGAACATGTACGAAATTAGTTTTACTATCGATCAAACCGGACTTGACCTGGCAAAGGAAGCCATCAAGGAATGTGGAATGAATTATCAAGAATGGTCTGTCATTGAGGAATTGATAAAGTAATAAAAAACATTTTTCGGTTCACGATGTCCAATTCCCGAAATCTCATTTGTTATAGGGTGTATTCAAAAACATTCAATAACTAAATATCAAAAAGATGGAAGAGTTCATTTTAATTTTCAGACACGAGGATGGTAAAAAAGTTGCTTCACCGGAACAGATTCAGGCCTGGATGAAACAAACCATGGACTGGATCGGTGGCATTGCAGCCCAAAACAAATTTAGCGGAGGCAATGGTTTACCATTTGATGATGCCCGGGTTGTAAGACCGAACAATGTTGTTACCAACGGTCCCTTTGGTGAGATCAAAGAAACCATTGGTGGATATATAATTGTGAAAGCTAACTCCGTTGACGAAGCCGTTGAATTTGCAAAGGGTTGTCCTGTTTTACAAGGCGAAGGTAATAGCGTTGAGGTAAGGAGAATTGCAAAAGGTGATGGTGTCCACTAAGAACTATAAAGCGTCTCTGTAAAATACAGAGACGCTTTTCTCTATGGAGCAGCCAGAATTAATACCACACTTATTCAGAACAGAGTTCAGCAAGATTACCGCGGTGATCTGTAAACGTTTTGGTATCGAGCACCTCGAAGTGGCAGAAGATATCGCCAGCGATACATTTGTGTTGGCATTGGAAACGTGGACCTATAAAGGCATTCCGGAAAATCCAACGGCATGGCTATACATTGTTGCTAAAAATAAAGCTAAAAATCACATCACGCGTAATCACATCTTCGCGGAGAAAATTGCCAGCCAGTTAAACGATACTTTATCCGAAAGTATAGAGTCAGAAATTGACTTATCAGAAAAGAACATTACGGATAGTCAATTGCAAATGTTGTTTGCCATCTGCCATCCGTCTATTCCCATTGAATCACAAATAGGTTTATCACTTCGTATTCTGTGTGGCTTTGGTATAGATGAAATTGCCAATGCTTTTTTAACCAACAAAGAGGTTATAAACAAAAGACTCTTTCGAGCGAAAGAAAAATTACGCACTGAAAAAATTCAATTCGAATTTCCTTCCAAAGATGAAATCCCAAAGCGGTTAGACAGCGTGCTCACAGCACTATATTTACTTTTCAACGAAGGCTATTATTCCGAAAGCCAGGATAGCGTTTTACGAGAAGATCTTTGCCTGGAGGCGATGCGATTAACCTATATACTTCTTGGCAACGAGCAAACCAACCTTCCGGCAGTAAATGCTTTGCTTGCTTTAATGTGCTTTCATTCTTCACGATTTGCTGCCCGGAAAAATACCCAAGGAGAAATTGTGTTATATCAGGACCAGGATGAAAGCTTATGGAATTATGAGCTTATAGCGAAGGGTGTATATTATCTCAAGCAAGCGTCTCACGGCAATACGCTGTCCAAGTATCACATAGAAGCGAGCATAGCGTATTGGCATACGATCAAAGCCGACACAAAAGAAAAATGGGAAAGTATACTGCAACTATATAATCAATTGCTGCAGTTGGAATACTCACCTATCGCTGCCCTCAACAGGACATTTGCATTATCGAAAGCGAATGGCAAAGCAGAGGCGATCATTGAAGCTGAAAAGTTAAAATTAACAGACAACCATTTTTATTTCATGCTGCTTGGCGAACTCTATAAGGATGTCGATACAAAAAAAGCCAGGGTCAATTTTGAGACCGCCTATACGTTGGCGAAAACCCAAACCGACAAGCTGACGATTAAAAAACAGATTGATGATCTCTAACCCGTCCAAGGGCGCTATAGTATCTTCCGGGGCTCAGCGTTGCGTACGGTTTGCTGAATAATCGGACGTTACCCTATATACACCAGACATAATCCTTAAAATCATCGACATCTCTTGAAATATTTGCCTCTAAATACGAGGCGTTTTACTGTCCTAAAAAAACACCATAATACTTTTTATTCAAACGGTGTAGATACTTATTTATTAAAAATATATTTTAGTAAATATCAAACCCCCATTGATGAAAAACCGCCCGCTCTGTTTGTCCATTGTGCTACTGCTGGCAGCCACGGCAGCATGGTCCCAACCCTTTAAAAGCGATACTTCCTTTGTGGCTGCGGCCACTAGCCATGCCGTTAAGTTCTACACCAACGCTATTCAGGGACAAGCACAGCTTTACAACGGGAGCGACTATGCTGAATATCGCTCACTGCAAGATGAACACCCCTATTTTGGAACTGACGATTGGGTGTACGGCACCGTATTCTATGATGGATACTTGTACGAAAACGTACCGTTGTTATACGATATCAGCACCGACCAACTGCTCACGGAAACATACTATAGCAGCAGTATTATGAAGCTGATCAAAGACAAGATCACATACTTCACATTGCCCGGCAAGAAATTCGTCAATCAACCCGACACCACTATTTCTCCCGGCTTCTATGAATTACTATACGATGGAAAAACAAAAGTATACGCCCGACATAGCAAGCTGCTGCAGGAAACGCTCTCATCGCAGGAAATCATTCACTCGTTCGATGAGAAAACGCGATACTATATCTACAAGAACAATATATATATTCATGTAAAGAGCAAAGGGTCTGTATTGGATGTGTTTGGTGATCGAAAGCGGGAAGTCAGTCAGTATATGAATAAAAGTAAAATACGATTTCGTAAGAATCGTGAGCAATACATTACCAGGTTAGCTGAATTCTATGACCGTAGCCAGACAAACCCATGACTAGAAAATTACCTCCTCTCCTTTTCGTTTTTATATTCCTGCTGACGGCCACTGCATTCAGCCAGCGAAGTACGCGCATTACCGCAGAATTTACGTCCGCTACATTTCAACAAGTTGTTACCTCAATTGAAGAGCAGACTAATTATCGTCTCTCGTTCAATCCTTCGTGGACCGATAGTCTTGTTATTAATCTCTCGGTGTCCAATGAAGAAGTGGCCAGTGTATTAAGCAAGATCTTTGCTGATACAGAATTCCACTATAATATATACCAGGACAACATTTACATTACACGCGAGCGGCAGATACTCACGGAGCTTCCGCTCGATTTCTTTGGACAGGGAAACATTACTGCAAAACCCGCTGCTACATTTGACTATACGGACTTCGAGCAACGGGAAAAAAAGAAAAAGCTGGCAGAAGAAAAACTATATAACATCGGGCCGAAGAGCGATAACCTGCAAGGCAAAGCAACGCTGGCAGGTACCGTGCGTGATACAAAATCAGGAGAGCCTGTAATCGGAGCTTCTGTATATGTGGAGAACCCGATGATTGGTGCATCAACTGACCAGTTTGGACACTACTCGCTTACGCTCCCGAAGGGACAGCACATTCTCAAGATAAAAAGTATAGGCATGAAAAATACACATCGGCAAATCATGCTCTATAACAACGGAAGATTGGACATTGAAATTGATGAAGACATTACTCCGTTGAAAGAAGTGGTGGTAGAATCTGATCGAGATGCACGGGTAACCGGCATGCAGATGGGCATGGAAAAACTTGATATCAAAACCATGAAGCAAATGCCGCTCGCGTTAGGTGAAACGGATATCATGAAAGTAGTACTTACACTCCCCGGAGTGCAAACCGTAGGTGAAGGTACAGTGGGGTTGAATGTTCGCGGGGGCGCCACCAATCAAAACCTGATACTCTATAATGACGCAACAGTATATAATCCTTCGCATTTATTCGGTTTCTTCTCAACCTTTAACCCCGATGTTCTTAAAAATGTGGAGCTCTATAAAAGCGGCATCAATGCTGAATATGGAGGAAGGCTTTCTTCCGTACTCGATGTACACACGCGCGAAGGAAATCTTAAAAAGATTTCAGGCTCCGGTGGGATCAGCCCTATAACCGGAAGATTTAGTCTGGAAGGTCCGATCATAAAAGATAAAACTTCCTTCCTATTAGGAGTTCGCTCTACATACTCGGATTGGATTCTCGATCGAGTAAAAACAAAGGAGCTTAAAAACAGTGATGCATCCTTCTACGATCTCAACGCCAGCATCAGTCATAAAATAAATGATGATAACAACCTATATATCTCAGGCTATATGAGCAGAGACCGTTTCAAGCTGAACACCGATACAGCCTATACCTATAGTGACCGTAATGCATCCTTGAAATGGAAACATATTTTCAATCCCAAGCTATATGGAGTATTAACCGGAACGTATAGCCAGTATGAATATTCCGTAACCAGTAACTCGAACCCGGTGAATGCCTTTAAAATGGATTTCGCCATCAAGCAATGGAACGCGAAAGCAGACTTGAATTATTTCCCCAATGCCAAGCATACTATAACAGCCGGTGCCGGTGTAACGCGCTACGGCTTATCTCCTGGCAATTATCAACCCCATGGAAGTGAATCGATAGTAACCCCGGATGTTTTGCAGGATGAACAAGCACTGGAGAGCGCAGTATATATAGGGGAGAATTTTGAAATAACACCGTCCCTGTCAATTTACGCAGGACTGCGTTATTCTTACTACCAAAGCTATGGGCCACGAGAAGTATACCGCTATGCGCCTGGTGTGCCGCGACAAGAGTCTACTATACAAGATACAGTACAATATGGATCCGGCCCCATTGCAACGTATCATGGTGCTGAACCGCGTTTTTCTGTTCGCTACTTGTTATCGGACAATGCATCGCTGAAGTTCAGCTATAACCGGATGCGTCAATATATACAGATGTTATCCAACACCACGGTGATTGCACCAACGGATATCTGGAAGTTAAGCGACTCCTATACACGTCCGCAGATCGGTGACCAGATTTCACTGGGCTTCTATAAAAACATGCGCGGTAATATGATCGAGACTTCGGTAGAAGGCTACTATAAAAAAATACAGGACGCCACTGATTTTAAAGATGGCGCTTCGCTCTTACTGAATCATCACATCGAAACCGATATACTGAATGCACAAGGAAAAGCTTACGGAGTGGAATTCATGGTAAAGAAATCAACGGGCAAACTAAACGGTTGGATTAGCTATACGTATTCACGCACAATGCTTAAAACAGCAGGAGCAACATCCACCGAAACTATTAATAACGGCACATACTATCCCAGCAGTTACGACAAACCTCACGCTGTAAACTTTATCGGTAACTATAAATTCAGCCGCAGGTTTAATTTTTCGTTGAATATGGTTTACAGCACCGGCCGCCCTATTACATTGCCCATAGCCAAGTATGATTTAGGCGGAACATTACGGGTATATTATTCTGATCGAAATGCATTCCGGATTCCTGACTACTTCCGAACGGATATATCGATCAACGTAGAGGGTAACCATAAGGTCAGGAAGCTGGCGCACAGCTCATGGACCTTCGCAGTCTATAATCTCCTCGGAAGAGAAAATGCATACTCGGTATATTTCGTTTCCGAGAAGGGCAGGATCAATGGCTACAAAATGTCAATCTTCGCCCGTCCTATTCCTACCATTACCTATAATTTCAAATTCTAAGGATCATGAAAGCACTGTATCCATATATATTTCTGATCCCGGTATATATCATACTCGTAACCGGATGTGTTGAGCCTTATGCGCCACCGGTTATTGAATCGGATGTAAATTACCTGGTGGTTGATGGTTTTGTAAACAGCAGCAATGGAACGGCCACCGTAAAACTCTCACGCGCTATAGCGTTGTCGGCCACAACAACGCCTCCGCCAGAAACAGGCGCTGCCGTGAGCGTAGAAGATGACCGTGGTAACAGTACTTCACTTTCCGGAGACAATACGGGAAATTATACAGGTGCTGGTATCCCTATCGATATAACGGGGAAGTATAGATTGAGAATCCGCACGATCGATGGCAAGGAATATATCTCTGACTATATAGAGTTAAAGCAAACACCTGCCATAGATGAATTAGCTTGGATCCCTACAGATGCAGGCACCCAGATTACTGTAACCACACATGACGACACCGGAAATTCGCGTTACTACCAGTGGAGCTATGATGAAACGTGGGAATATACTGCCGTATATCAATCGGGATTAATCTTTGTGGATGACACCGTGGCTATACGTCCGTATGATGAATATATATACCGGTGCTGGCGAACCACATCATCGCAGAAAATTATCATCGGTTCATCCGATCGATTGGCGGAAGACCTGATCAGCAAATTTCCGCTCATCACTATTGCCAAAGGTTCTCAAAAGCTTTTCATTAAATATAGCATGCTACTGAAACAACGTGCGCTTACGCGTGAAGCGTATGACTACTGGGAGCAGCTGCAAAAAACAACGGAGAGCCTGGGCGGACTTTTTGATCCTCAACCGGGTAAAGTGGCCGGTAACGTTCACAGCACGGCAAACTCTGAAGAGCCTGTGCTCGGCTATTTCAGTGGCGGTACTGTGGTGGAGAAAAGACTGTTCATCAAGTTCATGGACCTTCCTGATGATCTGAAAGCTTATCTCACTGTAGGAAACTGTACACAAGATACCGTGCTGATGGCGGACCTTCCCCAGTACGAGAGCAACTTCAACGAACTGCTGGGAACGGCAACGGAGGGTCCTGTTACCATCGGATTCATCTATACTTCTAAATCCTGTGCCGATTGCCGGACACAAGGTGGCTCGCTTATGAAACCTGATTTCTGGCAATAACAAATAATCCTATGCTTCGAAATACTATATATAGGTTGACATTGACAGGACTACTCCTGTGTTTATCCGCTGAATTTATTTCTGCACAGCAGCTTCCGCTGGACAGTCTCCGGCAGCGATTCGATCGCTTTCGCAAAAATGGTCTTCAGGAAAAGATATACCTCCACACCGATCGCTCCGGATATCTTACCGGAGAAACGATGTGGTTCAAAGTATATCTTGCGGATGGAAGTTTTCACAGGCCCTCGGCCATGAGCGATGTAGCCTATATTGAAATACTCGATCGTACAACACAAGCGGTATTGCAAACCAAAGTCGGGCTGGTAGATGGCAAAGGGAACGGATCACTTTTTCTACCGGCTACATTGAATTCGGGAAACTATACTATACGTGCCTATACCAGCTGGATGAAAAACTTCAGCGCAGATTACTACTTTCATAAACCAGTCGGTATCATCAACGCCTTTAAAAAAACAGAGCCCGAAACAAAAGCAGTAGCATCGTCCCTCGATGCACAGTTCTTCCCGGAAGGCGGAACATTACTAAGTGGTTTAAAAAATAAAGTAGGCTTCCGGGTAATCAACTCCTCGGGAAAAGGGATTGATTTCAAAGGCTCGATCATCAACCAACAAAATGATACCCTTGTCTCGTTTAAGCCGCTTGCGTTTGGTATCGGTAATTTTACATTTATACCACAGGCAGATCAAATATACCGTGCTGTGATTCGTGAGGCGTCCGGCAAACAATCAATCTTCAAAATAGCACCGGTATCACCGAAGGGCTATGCACTTCACGTCACTGATTCTACCGACCAAATACTTCGCGTAGAGGTAAATGCTATAACGGATGAAGCATCATCGCTGATCTATACCTTTGTTCACGCGCGCCAGATCATCGGCTATGCCGAAGCTAAAAATTCAAAACAAGGCACAACAATTTTCACGATCAACAAAAACGATCTGCCGGAAGGAATTAATCACATTACAATCTTCGATGGCAATCTGAAGCCGGTAGGTGAAAGGCTATATTTCAAAAAACCAGCCACTACATTGTCGATCGCGGTTAAAGCTGATCAATCACAATACAGTACCCGCAGGCGTGTACGCGTTGACCTGCAAACATTACTGAATACCGAAGCGAAAGTCGCGGATCTGTCGGTATCGGTATATAAAATCGATTCTCTTTTTAATACCGCCACGGAAAGTATACAAGATTATTTCTGGATCACTTCCGATCTGAAAGGCACCATTGAGTCACCGGAATATTATTTAAGCAATGACGTCTCCGTAAAAGAAGCTATAGATAACCTGATGTTAACGCATGGCTGGCGAAGATTCCAATGGAACGATGTTATTGCCAGCAAATATACCGCTGTTAATTTCCTCCCGGAATATCGCGGGCACATTGTAAAAGGTATAGTGCGAAATGTTGACGGATCACCGGCAACCCGGATTCTTACATACCTCGCTGCCCCTGGTAAAATCACAAGACTATACGGATCACGAAGTAATGATAAGGGCGAAGTATTTTACGAGATGCAAAAATTTGCCGGCTCTACAAACGTCATCCTGCAAACAAATGTAAAGCGCGACAGTACACAACGCATTGAGATCTTCTCTCCTTTTTCCGACACATTTTCTTCACGCACTATATCTCCATTTCAACTGGCCCCCGAACGTGGTAAAGAATTACTCGAACGTAGTGTGGCGCTTCAGGTACAGGATGTATATTATCGCGATCAGCTTGAAAAATTCAGCAACCGCGAAACCGATAGTACAGCTTTTTACGGTCCTCCGGATGAAAAGTATATGCTGGATGCCTTTACTCGCTTCCAGGTAATGGAAGAGGTAATGCGTGAATATGTACCAGGGGTGATGGTACGCAAACGAAAAGATGGATTTCACTTCTTAGTATTGGATGATGTGCATCGCGCTATATTTGATGATACTCCACTGATGATGCTGGATGGTGTACCTATATTTGATGAAGATGAGATCATGACATTCGATCCACTGAAAGTTAAAAAGCTGGAAGTGGTAAGAAGACGGTATTATCTCGGGCCGCTCAGCTTCCCCGGCATTGTGAGCTATACTACATACACTGGCGATCTTGGCGGATTCCAACTCAATCCAAAAAGTGTAAAACTAAATTATGAAGGCCTGCAGTTGCAACGGGAATTTTATTCACCACGCTATGAAACACAGCCACAACGCCAGAGCCGGATGCCGGATCAGCGTACGTTGTTATACTGGAATCCTTCGGTAACAACAGCAGCTGATGGCAAGCAACAGCTTGAATTCTATACATCCGATCAGGCTGGTAATTTTCAAATTGTTGTGGAAGGTATGACGCAAGATGGTGCAGTAGGAAGTGGCAGTCATAGCTTTACGGTAAATACACATAACAACTAAGACATATTTGTTCTGCGAATAATTTTTGGTGCTATATTTTTGTTTAATCGTTCCTACGAATGATCTTCGTACGATTCGTTCAGCAATTTGAAAGCACTTGTTTCACCAACTTTGTTCCGCAACCGTGTCGCGGTAAAGATCTCTTTCTTTATCAATGGCTTTATCCTGGCCAACTGGGTATCGCGACTTCCCCGCATTCAGGAACTATATGGAGCCGATAACGGCACGATTGGACTTGTGCTGCTTGGCCTGTCACTAGGTGCAGTTTGTGCAATGCCCTTTACAGGATGGGCCATCATTAAAAACGGAAGCAGGAGAATTACGCTTGTCTCGCTACTGATGTATTGCATTCTTGTTCCGCTCATCCCCTATATGTCATATATACCCTTGTTGATTGTGTTATATATAGCAATGGGAGTTTTCACGGGCATGCTCGATGTAGCCATGAATGCGCAAGCGGTAATGATTGAGAAGGAGTATGGCAAACCGATCATGACTTCCTTCCACGCTTTCTTTAGCATTGGCATGGCGATCGGTGCATGGTGCGGTGCACTCTTTGCAAAACTTAGTGTCGAGTTGATTCAGCACTTTGGTATAATCGTATTCATTTCACTCATAGGAGTAATCTGGGCAAGCCGAAATCTTATTTATGATAAGCCTGATCCTTCTCTGAAACATGAAGGACCTCTGTTCCGGTTGCCGAATCGTACACTGATCAGCATTGGTATCATTACTTTTTGTTGTATGCTGGGTGAAGGTGCTATGTCTGAATGGAGTGTAAACTTCATGGAGAATGTAGCGCTGTCAGGTAAATCTCTCGCTCCTATAGCGCTGTCGGCATTTGCTACAGCTATGACCATCGGCCGGCTTCTCGGAGACAAACTACGCGCCAGTGCCGGTGATCAGAAGATGATCATGGGCGGTGGTGCTATTGCAACGGTAGGGTTACTGGCCTCATTAATCATTGCTACTCCCTTCGCAGGTATAGCGGGGTTCTTTCTCGTAGGCCTGGGCCTTTCTACCATTGTGCCCATTGCCTATAGTATTTCAGGACACACCAAAGATCTTCCGCCGGGTGTTGGATTAGCGATGGTTACAACGGTAGGGTACAGCGGTTTTCTGATTGGCCCTCCGGTGATTGGCTTTATTGCCGACTGGCAGACGCTTCGCATTGCTTTGACAGGCGTTGCTGTTCTGTTTGCCATCATGACCATCCTGGCATTTCGTTATAAACAAAATTCATAAATCATGCAGATACAATTTGAAGAGTCGGCCAGTAAAGGAGCGTTTTATATCGCCGAGAATGGATCACGTCTGGCCGAGATGACATTCAGCAAAGCAGGAGACTCAATGATCATCATCGATCACACCGATGTATCGGATGCGCTTCGCGGAAAGGGTGCCGGTAAACAATTAGTCAGTGCAGCCGTAGACTATGCGCGGAAGAACAACATCAAGATCCTTCCGTTATGTCCGTTTGCAAAAAGTGTATTTGAAAAAGTGAAAGAATTTCAGGACGTTCTTAGTTAAGCTGTCTATACAATCCACTTAGTATATATTAAGCTACAAAACATATATTTTTGAGAGTATACATGTATACTCCCAAAAATCTTTACCGTGTAACAAGGCTTAGTCCATGTGTACAATGAGTTCCTTCTCATCAATGCGAATATCATCTTCGCCGATTTCATCGAACGGATGTTCCAGATGATCCTGGATGTTATCAAGACTTACCAGTATAAAACTATAGAGCACTGGCATTACATATTCCAGATGCGCTGAAAAATCGTGAAAGGTACTGGCAAAGTACGGTCCGTATATAATCGGGAAGATATAGATGAACACTTTGCTATAGGCGCGCAACGTGATGGGTGTACGATACGTGTGAATAATCTTCAGATTATCAAATGCTATAATCATTTTACTGATATACTGATTTATCCTTGAGATCTCTCCGCTTTGAACACCGTAGGCACGTAACTCCATCGTCATTGCGGAGAGCTGTGAAAAATACTGGAATACTTTTCGTTCGTTGGCAATGATGTCATGTTGGTTCTTGGCGATGAACATCATCCGCATTAATCCCATCATGGATTCAATCAAAACCCGCGTGCGTGCAGGAAGATCGTTTTGTTTATCAGTTGTCCAATCACGGGTAGCATAATATATAGCGAGGGCATGCCCTTTAAAATCAGAGAAACGTTGCAATGCAGTCTCTCTCCGGTTATAGGCCGAGCCGATAGAAAACACTACGGGGAAAACGATAGCAACGCCCACCAGCATATCCGGAAATTTCGCCGTTAGTCCCGCGCGATAACATATATAGGTTGAGATAACCGACAGCGCTGTTATGATAAGCGTTTTGTAATTGATAATGAGAAAGAAACTCCGTAACACTTTCTTCATGGGCAGGGTCTGAAACAAAACAGTACGAGATTATAGTATAAAATTAATACAGATCGTCAATTAACAAATTGTTTAAAAAACAAAAGCCCTTTACAGGGCTTTTTATCTGGGCTCCACGAATCCAACATTTTACTCTTCCAGGATCTCCACTTCTACACGAACATTTTTCTGTGCATTCGGACTCCGTTTATCATATAGAGGACGTTTACCTCCCCATGCTTTTAATTCCATTCTGTCGGCAGCAATACCTTTCGAGATCAAATAGTCTTTAATGACGGAAGCGCGATTATAGGAAAGATCTTTAGCAGAACCACTTCCTTGTTTCGAGCCATCCAGCGAGAAGAAATTCTTATCAGGTCCCATGGTAATTACTTTACCATGATAGCTTCCATTTGTGTGGCCGTGCAGGCGAATTCTATAATTCGGATTTTCAAGCATCAGTTGCAACAAGCTGTTCAACTCAAACGATGACTCGGGGCGCATGATCGCCGCATCGTTGTAAAAGTAAACATTATATAGTGTTGCTATATCTCCTTTGTGGTAACGTACCAGGTCGAAGTTTATCACGATGGTAGTTCCCATCAGATCAATGTGCGGCTTTACCGTATCTGCCAATGGCAACGGGTAGTTTATTTCCTGCTGTACTTTTCTATATCCAAAGGCTTCGCAGATCAGCGTAAGCTGGCCTGATTTACTTTTAGGATCGGGAAGCACCAGGTATTCATTTCCCTTCACGCGTGTTATGGCACGTGAGCGCTCGGTATCAATTACCTGAACATCGCCTTCTACAATACGATTGTTTCTGGCATTGTATAAACTCAAAAAGACTTCCGTATTTCCAAGAGTCATTACCTCATGCTGCACGATCGGAGGATTTTCTGTGACTTCATTTGCCACGCTATCTACCGGTGCTTCCTTCGCTGCTATATCTTCTGTTTTTGCAGGCGTGGCCGTTTGGTTTTTCTCTTCATTTTTTCCTTCCGGTGTTGTGCTTGTCTTTACCTCAGGAGGTGGTGGTGTGGTTTGCAATGCTGCTATATATCCCGGTATAACACGCACCCATGCATCTGTAAACTTACCGCGTTTACGGGTAGCCGACATGTGCTTTAAAGATTCTTTCAGTGATGTAAAATATTTCAGGTATACGAAGTAAAGTTTTCTTCCGGAATCAAATCCATACTCTGCCGCGATGCCACTCTGCTTAAGGTCTTCTACATACTGCTTCGCTAAATTTTCGCGCGATGATGCGTACGCGCTAACTACTACATAATAGCCAGGCACTAACTCTTTGGATTGAGAAAATGAGTTGAAGCTTAAAGACGTGAGCGCGATTAATAAAAGGAAGTATCCGGCAATTTTCTTCATGTAAGGGTAGGAATAGGAATTTAAACAATATTATTTAAAAAAACGCAATTTTCCTTCCTGTCGAATGATCACCGGTATTTATTCGCCGAGATTTTTAATTATTTGCTTGTAAAACGTTCTTTCAGAAAACCCATTCCATAACCGCTTAGCTGAAGTAGCGCGGAAGGAACCGACAACAGAGCCACTACCAGATTTTTATTTTCTGCCAGCGAGTGAAGAAAAATAGCAGCCAGATAAAACAGCCATCCTCCGAAACCTATAGCAAACAATGTGATGTCGATAAAGGGTAGCAGTAACAAGAGACACGTACCAATAACAAAAAACGAAGGGAACCAATGCGTGATTTTGATTTCTTCAGGATGTACTTTTCCTACCAGTGCTCTGCCTCTTCCAAAATTAAACACCTGGTTATAAAACTGCGAAAAATTTGTTCTGCGCTTATGATAGACGAATGCTTCCTGGATCAATCCGACTTTAAACCCGCCCTTCTTCATGCGAATGCTGAACTCTATATCTTCTGCGAAGCGATCGAATTTAAATCCTTGTGTGGCTTCATATACCTTGCGCGATATACCCATGTTAAAGCTACGCGGCTGAAACCAACCTACATGTTTTTTACCTCCGCGTATACCTCCTGTTGTTAAAACAGAAGCCATGGTATATCCCATCGCGCGTTGTACGAGCGTAAAATTTTGATGGGCGCGATCCGGTCCTCCCCAGGCATCCCACTGATTTTCATCAAGCGATTTATCTACCGCTTCGAAATATGTTGGAGGTATAATGCAATCAGAATCAAACACCACCAGGTAACTTCCGCGCGCATGCGCATAACCGAAGTTACGTGTTGGGCCCGGCCCGGTGTTGGACTTGAAATGATATTGAATCGTTAATGTATCGCGATAGCGGTCTACTATTTCTTCACACCGTGTGGATGAACCATCTTCGATGATGAGTACTTCGAAGTTCTTCACCGTTTGGTGTGTTAAACTTTCCAGTAGTTCGTCTACTTCCTGCGGCCGGTTATATACCGGTATAACAATGGAATACTTCGGAGGATGCATCTATACCTTCTCCGGTGTTTCCAGTCCTACTTTTTCAATTACAAGGTAATCGCGTTTGGAGAATGACTGCATTGAAATCATTTCCGCGAGAAAGCCGGTAACAAAAAGTTGTACACCTATAATGATAGCGACCAGCGCCAAAAAGAATAATGGCTGTGCTGTTATATCACGTTTGATCGGAATCTTCGAGAAATATAGCGCATCCATTTTATCCCAGATCACTTTGATCGTGAAAACGAAACCTATCAAAAATGAAATTGTTCCCAGTGTTCCGAAGAAGTGCATAGGCTTCTGCCGGAAGCGACTGACAAATGTAATGGAGAGTAAATCGAGAAAACCATTAATGAAGCGCTCAAGACCAAACTTGGTGGTTCCGAATTTACGCTCACGGTGTTCTACTACTTTCTCACTGATCCTGGTAAAGCCCGCCCACTTCGCGATCACCGGTATATAGCGGTGCATCTCTCCGTAAACGGTAATATTTTTTACAACATTCGCCTGGTATGCTTTCAGTCCACAATTAAAATCGTGTAGCGGAATGCCGGAGAGCTTACGAGTAACGTAATTAAAAAATTTAGAAGGAATAGTTTTCGAGAGCGGATCGTGGCGTTTTTTCTTCCAGCCAGATACCAGGTGATAACGATCTTGCGTCACCATGCGGTAAAGTTCCGGTATCTCATCCGGACTATCCTGCATGTCGGCATCCATGGTAATAATTACCTTGCCTTTGGCTGCGCGAAAACCTGTTTGGAGGGCAGCCGACTTTCCGAAATTACGGTTAAAGCGGATGCCTTTGAAGCGCTCGTCTGCTTCATTTACTTTCAGAATCTGTTCCCACGTGGTGTCGGAGCTTCCATCATCAATAAAAATTACTTCATATGATAAGCCGTGTGCTTGCATCACACGGCTTATCCACTGGCATAGTTCGGGGATTGACTCCTCTTCGTCTTTTGCCGGAATGATTACGGAAATCTCCGGATGTATCATGGCTTAAAATGTCGGTTCTGGATGTTTTTTCTGTGTAAAGATGGTCAAAATTAATGCGATTATCATTCCCCAGAAAATTGTTCCAATTATAGCGAAGATCCAGAATAGCTTACGCGTCCATTCCAACGCCATTTCTATAGCTTCTTCTGATTGCCCCTGACCTTCCATTTTGGAAGCTTGCTCTTCATAAAAGAGCTCCATCGGAGCACCATCGATAAAGGTTACATATACATACATAACAGCAACACTCAGAAGAGTTGAGATCAATGTAAACCAAAAGCCAATTCCAACGCCCTGGCCATACGACATAAAACCATCGCCATTGTCTTTAAAACTCTTTTGAGCCAGAAACAGGAGAGCAATGGATATGGCGATTCCAATCCAGCTTAATACTCCCTGAAAAGGATTCATACCGGTGATAGCAGACACGAGAAATAAAGCGATCCCGATAAGGCCGGAGATCATACCGAATTTCATACCTGCTGAGCGTGTTGATACGGGTGTAACGTTTTCTTCCATAGTTTTTTTTAGTTTTTAGGTTGTCTTCTTACAATTACCGAAAGGATTATACTAACAAAAAAGCCGATGGCAAGGCCCTGCACAAAGTAGGTCATTGCCAAAACCGAGATGTTAGTCGTAGGTAACTGATTCAAATTACGCTCAAAAACTTCTTTTCCGATCCGCTCAATATCTTCCTTCGAAAATGTATTGAGGTACTGCGACATCAACTTCACATAAGAAGTTATAAAATCCTTTTCGAAACTTCCGAAAGCCGTTAGACCAACAGAAGATATACTGTCGGCTAACAACACCACAATGCCTCCGCCTATCATGCCTTGCCAGAAATATAGTTCACCATTCTGATAGTAATCGCGGATTTCTTTCAAACTGAAGAAGATAAAAATCCCGTATAGCAGGATTCTGAAGTCAAGATACGGAGCAATCATCAGCGGGTGGCGGCCGATATAGTATAGCGCCACCAGCAATATAAAGGTGAGTACTCCGGCAACAAGTCCGTACCGTACGGATATTTTTAATAAAGGTGAACGATTCATGTATATACTTTCCGGGTTAGCCGGATCAATCTTCTATCCGATGTTTGTTGTTGTTGAATACGGCAACCACTTTTCCGGTTACTTCTTTACCGTACCAGGGCGAGTTCTTCGATTTGGAAAGATTCGATTTCTCATCCAACGTCCATGTACGCGCTGGATCAAAGAGTGTAAGCGATGCCTTCGCTTCTACTTCGATCTTTGGAACCTCGAGGTTTAAAAGCTTGCGCGGATTTATAGTAACTTTCTCCACCAACGTGCTCCACTCTACTGATCGCGAGAGCGAAACCAGGTTTGCTCCGAAGGTCTGAAGATTAATGATACCAAAATCAGCGAGGTCAAATTCAAGTTCTTTGCTTTCATCTTCATGTGGCAAGTGACCAGAGCAGATCACATCTATAGTGCCGTCTTTCAATGCCTTGATGAGCGCATCGTTATCAACCTTCTCACGTAGCGGAGGGTTTACTTTATAGTTTGTATCGAAGTCTGAGAGGTAGCTGTCATCGAGCAGAGGCTGATAGGCTGCTATATCACAAGTTACATTCAATTTCTTTTTTGCTGTGCGAATCAGATCAACAGCTTTGCCGGACGACAAGCGCGCCATGTGCAAGCGACCTCCTGCATATCCGAGCAACTCGAGGTTTTTACCAACCATGATATCTTCCGCTATACGCGGCATACCTTTCAACCCGAGCATGGTGCTGTTAACGCCTTCGTGCATCTGGCCAAACATGTTAAGCCATATATCTTCGGGGTGATCAATCAGCAGACCATTAAACTTCTGAAGATATTGAAGAGCCTTCAGTAAAATATCCGTATGCCATATAGGCTTGAGGCCATCGGTAAACGCAATCGCTCCGGCTTCGTGCAGGTCTATCATTTCGGTAAGCTCTTCACCTTTGTTGTTCCTGGTTACAGATGCCATAGCATGTATTTCAACCAGGCGCGTATCGTTATTACGTGTGATATAGCTTACTTCATTTTTTGTTTGTACCGATGGAGATGTATTGGGAAGCACAGCGATCTCTGTAAACCCGCCCGCTGCGGCAGCTCTTGAAACTGAATCGATGTCTTCTTTATGCTCAAGGCCCGGGTCGCCAACATACGTACCGAGATCGAACCAGCCGATAGACAGCTTCATGCCATCCGCTTTAATAATTTTATCTGCTGAATAATTCTTATCGCCTATTTCTGCAATGCGCCCGTTGTTGACTAATACATTTTTTTCTTTTTGATGGAAGGGAGAATTCGGATCGTGTATTTCAGCGTTTTGTATAAGAATTTTCATGCGTGTTATTTTTCACCCGTCAGACCCAGGATTCCCTTTCAAAAAGCTTTTCCGGAGAGCCCAAAAATCTATGCTGCAAGTTTAGTAAGTATTGGCCGAACGAAAGTATTAATCGCAGTCTTTTTGCTCAACAAATATACTTACTTCATAAACCGGATCAGCAGAATTTCCGCCAGTATAAAGAGCAACGCCAGCAGCAATGCGTATTTCCACAGGGGCGTGCCCAGGTATCGTTCCTTGATTTCGTTGCTAAACGCTCCGGAAGATGTTGCCGTAAAAATGCTGATATTCTCTCCTCCGCCAGCCATTGCCTTTACTTCTTCTCCGGTATATTGTTCCATCAATGATTCCTCTTTGTTCAGGTTGAAGGCGATCAGATCAACGGTATCACTTTGTGATACTACGTCATAAAATCCCTGCTCAACCGAAAATTTGGGTACATCTATAAATACATGATCAGCAACTTTACGCTGGCCGGGAATCACTTCTTCTTTGCCTACAAGCTTCAAGGGTACATCATCGTTTACACTATCGAGGCGAAGCGTTATTAAATTCTCACGAAGAGTATAATAAGGTTTGGTTTCACTTCTGCGGGCGCTGGCAGCGATGCGATACATCACGGGCACGAATAACGCATGCTGGTGAAAATCGGTAAAGTCGCTCTCCAATGCCGTGGCAAGTATATACAGTTTGCCACCGCGATTAAACAAGGACAAGAATGCCTGGTCGTTTTTAAATTTAAGAATAGCAGAACGATCGCCCCCTAAGTCAAGCAATCGTGCTGCCTTGGGCATGGCCAGTGAAGTGGATTTTTCTTCGAATACATTTTCAAAAAATGGATTTGAAAAATCAGGACGATCAAGTTCAAGAGGTTCAGCTTTTGGTAGTGAATTTAAACCGGGGACCTGTGCAAGATTTTTCAGATTATTTACATCGGGCTGTGTGCCCGGAGCAAGAAGCAACGTGCCGCCTTTGTTAATATAGTCGAGCAATGCATTTGTTAAAGAAGGATCGACAGTATTCAGTCCGTTGACGACTACGAGATCTGCCTGTGCCAGTTCATTATAGTTAAAGTTGCTGACGGCAAATCCCTGGTATGTGAACACCTGCTTGTTGCCATATACTTTTTCAACCGGTGTTGTTAAATTATCTTTTTTGATCTCAACGACTTTTATCTTGTCGGTAAAATTTAGCGCGAAGAAAAATTCATTATCGAAGCTCACGGGAAAATCATTGAAGCTGATGCGTGCTTCATTCAACCCTGAAAGACCTGTGGCTAAATCAAATGTAGTCTCTGCAACGCCACCTTGTGGTACATCTATCGTACCGGCACCAGACTGTATATTGTTAATGGTGAGCTTGAGATTTAACTGATCGACATCGCGTTTGCCATCGTTGCGTACTTTAACACGCAGTACATTTTTTTCTCCCGAAGCAGCAAATGGATTTTCCAGATATGCTGTATCAACAAATATATTCGCGAGCGATGCAAAGCGTATGGGAACCAATCGCCATTGAGCAGAAGAGTCAAGCGTTTTAGGAATTATACCCAGCGTAGACTTTTGAAGATCCGAGATCCAGAAAACTTCTTGCTGCTGTTGTGCCTGCCCTTGCTGACGAACGCGATCGAGTACTTCCTGCATGGTGCGACTTACTGGCGACAACCGGACTTGCGTAAGAAGGTCAAGCACTTCTGATTTTGTCTTGAAAGAATTTGAGAAGGGAGCAAAATCATTGGTAATGAGTTTATACCGTGTGTCGGGAGGAAACAGAGAAACGATATTTCGGACGAACGTAACACCCGCATCGAGACCACGAACTTTATCCTCCATTTGTGCCGACATACTTTGAGAGTTGTCGAGATAAAGAACGATCGTATGATTATTGGTGAGTTGGTTCTTGGCCGGAATAATGGGCTGGCAAAATGTAATCACCAGGAAGAACAGGAACAATAGTCGAGATGCCAGGATGAGATAATGTTTCAACCTGCGTTTCGCGGTTGTTGCTTCCTTTACCTGTTTGAGAAAACGGTTATTGGAAAAGTAAACCTTTACAGTTCTGCGAAAATTAAAAAGGTGGATGATAACCGGAATCGCCAGCACTCCCAGCGCCCACAAAAAAGAAGGATATAAAAAATTCATCGGCGATAAAGTTAATAGTTAAACGGTTATCCATTCATGGAAGTGCCTATAATTTGACCAACGGCCGCTTCCTTCCGACTGATAAAACTTTTACCTGCTCGATCGACATCTTAAAAAAAATCAAGGCCAGGCAACGAACGCTGCGAAGATGGCATTTCTATCTATAAAACAATAAAACCCTAAACCCTTGAAAGAGGCAGACCTGGTAAAACGATGTAAGCAAAACGACCGCAGAGCGCAGGAACAACTCTACGCGTTGTATGCAGATCGTTTATACCGGCTCGCATATCGCTACATAAAAAGTGACGAAGAAGCTGAGGATGTCCTGATGACTGCCTTTACAAAAATATTTAACGGCATCGGAAATTTTATTTATCAGGGAGAAGGCTGTACGGAAGGTTGGATGCGCAAGATCGTGGTGAACGAATCGTTGATGTGGCTTCGGCGAAGTCATAACTTCAACCTCACAGAAAGTCTGGAGGCATCGTTGCCTGAACCTGACCTCAACGCTTTCAGCGAGCAGGAAGCTGAGGATATATACTATTTCATTACACAACTACCAACTGGATACCGAACCGTTTTTAACCTCTCTGTTATAGAGGGATTTAATCACGCAGAGATTGCCGGTATGCTGCAGATCAGTGAGAACACATCACGATCGCAGTTGTTCAAGGCGAAGACCATGCTAAAGAAAATGCTTATACAAGAGGGCTATCATTATGGAACCTGACATTCAAAAAACTATCCAGCGCAAGGTATACGCAGCAGAGATGCGCCCAACGCGTTGGCAAAAAGAAAAAGTATGGGAGCGGATGGGGATGAAAACAAAAACCCGTTCCAGAAAACCGCTATACTTCTCTATCGCAGCATCACTGGTTGTGGCGTTGCTGGCAGTGAAATATATTTATCTGGGCTATACCATTACTGCAGCTTCACAGGAAAAAGTATTAACCAAAGAAACCGGTAAACCTGCTGTACAGAGTATAGATGAGAAACCTGTTGTAGCGCATCTTAAAATGGAGCCGGTTACTCCTGCCAAGGTCAACACTTCTAAAAATCACAAAGCGGTTGAATCGAAATTGCCAGATGCTTCACCTGTTAAAAATCAGGACTCTGTGGGTATATACTTTACGGAAGTGCCCGCAGTCGCATCAGCGGATTCTATAGTATATGACGAGAACACTCAGGTTGCTCAGGAAAACGGAAGCCAGCGGGTAAAAGTAGTTATCGGTATAATTCCCCAGCAAGAGCAACCGGCAGTCGCAACGCGCAAAGAGAAGAAATCCAAATTCAAATTTTTCAATTCAGAAAAAGAAAAGTTTCCGGATAACGCAACCGGAGAAAGTAAACTCATCATTGCGCGAATCAATTAAGTAAACAATAAGTCCTATACAAGCAAAAGCTCTCAATGCATTGAGACAGGGCTTGCCATTTCAATTTATTACTGACATTAACCTTATTATAAACTCATGAAAAACTCCATCGTTGCAATCTTCTTTATAGTTTCTTTCTATGGCCTGCAAGGCCAAACATTAAATTATAGCCAGGGTACGGATCGACATCAGAATATATACCGTGACACGCGCAACGGTATACACTACTTTCCGGATTCAATCCGTGTTGAATTTCCAGAGCAGGAGGCGTTGGTGGTCTTTGAGCTGAAGAACTTTCAGGCCAACAACTCATTCATAGAAAATTTCTCGGCAACGCTTCTGGAACTAAACACTTATCTCGAAAAAAGCTTACCCACAACTTTAAGTGCCAACGCATCTATAGTTGTGAACGCCACCTACCGGAAGGACAATCAGAAGGAGGTCACCATTGAAGAAAAAAAATCGCAAACCAAACTTCTTATAAAGGAGAAAGAGATTTTGCAACTTCTCCCGCCCGGTATAGAGATCTATTTAAATACGGATATAGCCAAAGTATATATCTATGTTCCAGAACGCAGCAAGCTCCAGGAATTATCATCAAAGAATTTTACTCAAATAGTTTCCAACATTCGCGATGCGTCCAAAAATTGGTATATCGGCAGAAAAAGTTTCAAAGCCAGACTTATCATTCAAAATAACGCGATAAGCTATAGCAACATTCTGCATACGGAGCCGCATGACTTAATTTATGCAACCGGCAGTGCAGGGGTTGGTGTATTGAGAGATAAGCTTTATCCGGACCTAACAGGAGCCATTGGCCTGAGCTTTAGTGACCGGTTCAACCGGAGAAACCGGAAAATAGAATTTACCTATTCGAGTATGTTTCTCCTGGATAAAAAGCCTGAAGGCGGCTATAACAATTCGATCAGTTCTTTTTTGGGTGTATCGTATCGGAAAAATTTTAGCACAAAAGGCGATCGCGAAATGTGGGGCGGTATCGGAGCCGCTATACTTGTACACGAAACTGAAAATTTCTTTCAGGGCAAAACTGCAAAACTTTTTATCCTGTCAGATTTAGGGAGCACCCGATTAAATATAGTCCCGGAGTTTTACCTGACCAATGATTTCAAAAAATTCCAGTTTGGTCTCAAACTTAATTATGCATTCTAAAAAAAATAAAAAGCCTGGCTCCAATGGAGCCAGGCTCAAGCTTAAACAATGAACAACGTTATGGCTAACGGTTACGGGCTAACGGGTGTGGTGGTTAAACTTCAACCTGTCTCAACTTCCCTCCCAACATCACAATGTCATTTACATTTATCTCGGTAGTATAGCGTTTCTCTCCATCGGAAGTTTCATACGAGCGATGTACCAGCTTACCTTCGATCGCTACTTCACTTCCTTTCTTCAAATATTGGGCAGCTATATCTGCAAGTTTATCCCACATTACGAGGTTGTGCCATTGCACTTCCTCTACCTTATCTCCTTTATTATTTCGGTATACGCTGTTCGTAGCAATTGAAAACGTTGCTAGCTTCTTGCCGCTATCGAAGACTTTGATTTCAGGATCTTTACCTAAACGACCTATAAGTTGTACACTGTTTCTTAAGTTTGACATATATGTATCTATTTATTGTTTACATTTTAAGCGTAATTATTTGTCTACCCCTGCCGTTGTAATTGACGATGCAAAGGTGCAAGAACAAAAAAGTTATAGTTGTATAGAAAACGCTTACTTCCATTTGTAGCCGTTTGTAAACGGAACGTTATATGTCAGAAATAATTAAAAAGGTTTGCATCGAGTGTGGGACACCTATTAAAGGCAGGGTCGACAAAAAATTTTGCTCCGATCAATGTCGCAGTGCCTATAATAACAAGCTCAATAGTGATGACACCAACTATATGCGCAATGTCAATAATATACTTCGTAAGAATAGAAGGATACTAATTGACCTGAACCCAGACGGGAAAAGCAGGGTTAGCCGCGAAAAGCTTAATGCCAAAGGTTTTGATTTCAATCTTTTCACCAGCATTTATAAGACACGGGATGGTGCCCAATATTTCTATTGCTATGAACACGGCTACCTGCCAATCGAGAAAGATTATTTTTTGCTGGTGGTAAAAAAGGATTACTAAGGCTTGACACTGCCGCAGAAGACAGAAGTATAGTATAGGGTATACTTTTGCGGGAGTCAAGACCTGGCACCATCCCCCATCTGTGTAGGTTACGTAGATCCGGTATACTTATGGTATAACAGGAACCGCGGTCTTTATCTATACCGGCCGTTGTGGCAATGTTTACAGGCCTTAGCGGAGATGCGGTACAATCGCAACGTCTATCTTTAGATGTTATAGCATCAAAAGCCCATCGGTATAGAGAAAAAACTGCTACCTTTTTGGCGAAAGCCTTGACCCTTACAAAAAATAATCTTTACTTTAATAACATTCATTGTCTGTATAGCCACTAATGCCCGCTGTTACCCCTTAGTGCCAGACCATGAAAACCTAGACGTATTTTAACAATGCTTCAAAAGTTTAACACGGAAAACTCTTGTAGTAAACTCCGCGCAGGTAACATCTTATCGCGAGGTGCACGAAGTTTACCTATCGTTGACCATTATACTGCACTGGCAGAACTCATTTGTAATGCTGATAGCCGGTCCCATAGACATACTATATTATATATAATTCTTTCCCTTAAGAGACTGCAGTCAACTGCGATCACGTTATACCGCTGGTATATACTTCACGCGGCTGACACAGGCAGTCATCAGAGGCACCCTACACGCGCAGCGGATGCTTTCCGTATGGAGACGCATCCGATACATACTACCTACAGGCATGCGTACCCGCAAGGGTCTGCAGCCTGAAACCTAATCTGAACCTTTACCACTTAACTTATGGCTACAACAAACAAAACCAAATTGAAAGTCCTTCCTGGCGAAGGCTGGAAGGAACTAAAACTGAAGAAGGGAACTTCCACCAAGCGTTATGCTGTATCAGACAAGGGTCGCATTGTCAGCTTCAAAGCCGCCCTCGAAGATGGATATATTCTGAAACCGCGATTGACGCAAGGGTATCCGAGTATAACAATTGGTCGCGAGGACACGCGTCAAAATTATTATATACACAGGCTTGTTGCGGAATACTTCAATAAACCAACCAGTACCAAAACAGCCTTTGTAATTCATGTCGATCATAAAAAAGAAAACAACAAGGCAACCAATCTGAAGTGGGTTACGCATGATACACAGATCGAGCATGCGAAAAAAGATCCCAATGTATTGCAACGCTTAAACCCCGATGAAGGTCCTAAACTAACAGTTGATAAAGTAAAACAAATAAAGGTTGCTCTTTTCAAATCGAAGAAGCAACCAACATTAAAAGCGTTGGCCAAGCGTTTCCGAGTTTCCGACATGCAAATCCACCGGATTAAAATCGGAGAGAACTGGGCACACGTCAAAGTATAGCCACGATCAAATTTAAATTATAACTACAGCCATGCGCAATGTTTCTTTTGCAATAGCACTTCTTTGTTTTGTTTCTGTTATTGCCGTTTCCCAACCTAAACTTCTTACACCCGTTGCCAAGCCTGAAGAAGCCGGTCTCTCCGCAGACCGGCTTCTGAGAATTGATAAAATGGTGAATGAACATATCACCAACAAATGGATACCCGGTGCGGTCGTGTTGATCGTACGCAATGGAAAAATTGCGTATCACAAAGCATACGGATATAGCGATGTTGAATCCAAAGCAGCTCTGAAGAAAGATGACATTTTCAGGATAGCATCACAGACCAAAGCGATTACCAGCCTGGCAGCGATGATGCTTTGGGAGGAAGGTAAATTTCTGCTCGATGACCCGATCTCGAAATATATACCTGAATTCAAGAATGCTACGGTGTTGAAAACATTCAATCCAAAAGACAGCAGCTATACTTCCGAACCTGCGAAAGGTGAAGTTACTGTCCGACACCTCTTTACGCATTCTTCCGGTATAGATTACGCTGCCATAGGGAGCACGGAGTTTAAAGCTATATATGCAAAGGCCGGAGTTCCTAGCGGTATAGGCAACAACGATATGGTGTTGGGTGACCGAATAAAAATACTGGGCAAACTTCCGTTGAAACACAACCCCGGTGAGCAATGGACATACGGATTGAATAACGATGTGCTGGGCTACTTGGTTGAAATCTGGTCAGGTATGTCCTTCGATGAATTCTTACGGAAACGTATTTTCGATCCACTCGGCATGAAGGACACTTACTTCTACTTACCAAAGGAGAAGTATAGTCGCCTGGTAACGCTATATGCCGGAGGAAAAGATGGCAAGATTGTAAAACCAGAAACGAAGGCATACGACAATGTTAACCCGGATTATCCGAAAACTGCGGGCACATATTTCTCCGGTGGAGCTGGTCTCTCTTCTACCGTAGAGGATTACGCGAAGTTCCTGCAATTGTTCTTAAACAATGGACAATACAACGGCGTGAAGCTTTTAAGTCGTAAGACAATTGAGTTGATGTTAACGGATCAGCATGTTCCTGGAACACACGTAGGTTTGGGCTTTGGACTGGAGACCATCGAAAATGATTACCAATCTGTTTTATCACTCGGAACATTTTCGTGGGGCGGAGCCTTTAATACACATTACTGGGCTGATCCAAAAGAAAAACTGATCGGCCTGCTCTTTACCAATCTATACCAGACTCCCTATTGGAGCATCGGTGACAAATTCAAGACACTCACCTACCAGAGTTTCGCTGACTAAACTATATATCTCCCGCAAGGAACAAACCTGCGGGAGATATACTTTGTACTATAAATTAGCTTTTATATACTTTTCTAATTCTTCCTTTTCAGCAAGGCCTGTTTTTGACCACACCTTCTTTCCATTTTTATAGAGTAAAATGGTAGGAAGTACATCTACCTTCATACTACCAACCAACGTTGAATTTTCGTCCACATTAATCTTTAACAACGTTACTTGATCCGTATACTGTGTTGAGAGTTCTTCAAGCCAGGGTCCCATCTTTTTACAAGGAGCACACCACTTCGCATAAAAATCTACAAGCACAATTTTATCGGTGTTGACTTTTTTATTGAAGTCTTCGACAGATATACCAGGCTGTGGTTTTTGACCTTCTTCAAACGGTTTATTCTGAGCAGTCCATTGCATCATGCCGCCACTCATTTCATATACTTCTTTAAATCCCTGTTCGCGCATATAGGCGGCTGCCTTGGCACTTCTTCCTCCCGAAAGGCAGTATACCAATACAGGTTTCGTTTTATCGAGTGAAGATACCTGCCGCTGGAATTCTTTGCTGTTAACATTAACATTCAGCGCGCCTTTCAAATGATTCTTCTTATACTCTTCGGCAGTGCGTACGTCCACGAGTTGTCCATCCGGACTTTGCTGAAGCTTCGTTTGGAATTCATCAACTGAAAGTTGCGCTTTCGCTGGTGCCTGTTGACCTCGTACTTCAACTACCAAGGTTGCAAGCAACACCATGAATAAAAAAAATCTTTTTACAATATGCATTTTGCCGGTATTTTTTCAGATGCAAGGAACATCTGCATTGTAAATAATACAAATATATGTTCGTTAAAGTTCTACGAGGGTTCGTAGAAGAAGTTGTTTGTATGCAGCCGCTAAATAGAATGAAGGCTGTGAAAAATCGGAAGCTGCAAAAATGAAGAGGTGAAAAAGAGAAAACAAAAAAGAGCGGACTAAGAAAAGATAAAAAATAAAAAAGAGTAAGGAAGGGAATCTCTCCTTACTCTATAAACACATCAGCGTTTTACAAATCTTTTCACCACCATTCCTTTTTTACTTTGGATGATGGCTATATATACTCCTGCATGCAGCGGTGAAATTTCCATAGCGCCACCTTGCAGTTTTCCCTGGATAATTTCTTTTCCAGTCATATCGGTAATCCGCACAGGCGCTTCCTGTATACCCTTTACCCGTAACTCATGTTCAACAGGATTAGGGTATATTTCAACGGGCGACTCCAACGCCAGCGGCTGCGTTTCTTCCTGCGCTGCATTTCTCGCACCGGCAGAACATGTAGTACCAACGGTATAGGTATGCGGATTTGCGCTCGAATTACGTTCTGTCGTTGTATTGCCTACGCGGTATGTGTAGTAAAATGTGAGGGCGCTGCCACTGTTCTGTACCAGAGAATATGTAAAGTTGCTTCCTGATGCCGTCATCGGATACCCGGCATATCCGCCATTACCAACCTTCACATAGAGTATAGCAAGTGTACTTCCCTGTATTGGTGCCAGTGGTATAAATTTCCAGTTCACTGTACCACCCGTTGTGGACACCTCATAACTATAGTCACCATTTGCAGCAGTGCCAGTACATACGGTGCTTGTTGTTCCCGGTGTACCATATACTTCCAGTTCAAAAATTGAATAGCCATATGCAGTACCACGCGCGGTGCCATTTATGCGAATATACCGGCCTGTTCCACTCAACCCAGTGTGATCATTAACAAGGGTGGTATTGTTCGTTATCGTTTTAATAGTTGTCCATGATGAAGCATTCGATGACACCTGTACCTGATAGTCTTTTCCATAAGCAGCTTCCCAGGTAATCTTAACGCGATTGACTGCATAGCTTGCACCCAGATCAACATATAGCCACTGCGGATCACTGAAGGCACTCGACCAACGTGTACTTGCATTGCCGTCTACTGCGGCCGCACCTGAAAGTGTTGTATTCTCGGATGACGAAACTGTCACTGCTTTATTCAACGCCAGATTAGTAGCTGCTACATTCACGGTAACCGAAACAGATGATGAAGTTGTGGAAGCGTTTCCGTTATCAATAGCACGCGCGGTAAGAATTCTGTTGCCAGCCGCTGCACCCGACCAACTGAATGTATAGGGTGAAGAGGTATCCTCTCCTATTTTTATACCATCCGCCAAAAATTCTACTTTCGTTACAGAGCCGTTTGCATCTGCAGCAGCAGCGTTGATGGTGATGGCCTGTCCCAGCGCAAAGCTTGCTCCTGCAGAAGGCGATGTAATCGATACAGTGGGTGGTTGATTTACCACTGCTCCACCGCTATAGTATATATTGTCTATAAAGATGTCAACATTTGCTGAGGGCGGATCAGCAACTACCATAAACATCTGCTTGACAGAGTATAGATCCAGATTATAAAATGCACTAAACGGAATCGTTACTTCGTGCCAATTACCATCGCGCACCAATCCGTATTGTTGACCACCATTTACAAAGTTAATCCAGCTGTCACCAAATGCCGTGCTGATGCCTACCTTAAATGTAGCGGTGGAAGATGTCTTCATGTGAAATTTCAAATTACCACCCGAGAAGCTGCTCATGTTCTTATAGTCAGTGGCTACACCCAATCCGAACCAAGCACCTGCATTTGCGCGATATGCCATTACCTGGCTGCCTTCATAGGGCGTTGCTGTTATTGGTGTGAGATTATTCCACAAGTATAAATTAGCATCCACGCCATACGTCAAAGCATTGTTTACAGGAGTCGTTTCAGTATAAACACCAAATGTACCGGCCTGTGCATTGGCACTTCCTACGTATAGCGAGCTGCCGCTGTTCTGGTATAGCTTTATATAGTCGATCTCCATTTTACCAGGCAATGGTGCAGTGATACCCGCTGCCGACATAACTCCCGTATAAGAACCACCTACCGCAAGGTTCAGGATAAGGTAATGCGGTATATGAAATTCATCCAGTGAGCCACCCGCTATATCTGAAATCGCAAAATCAAAGAACTCGATATTGTCGATATATACCCGGATGTATTGAGTGTCCCAGGTTAACTTATATATATGATATCCACTGGTAAGATCAGTAGGACTGGTATAGTCTTCACCAAAATCTGCTTGCGATCCCTGGTAGTCCCAATGTACTGCAGCACCTGCTCTGCGGTTGGCGACACCCGCTGCTATAGCCGCGGCAGATCCCATTTCCATCATATCAATTTCACCATTCGCGGGCCAGTTGCCGGTAGTGCCAAGCATCCAGTAGGCAGGCCACAATCCGTTTGCAAGACTGGGCACTTTTATACGAGCCTCCAATGTACCATACTTGAAATGCATACGTCCTTCAGTCTTGAGGCGGGCGGAAGTAAACTCACGGGTAAGAAATGTTTCGCGTTTGGCTTCAATCACGAGGTTTCCATTTTCAACGCGTGCATTATCGGTGCGACTCGTATAGTATTGCAACTCACTATTGCCCCAGCCACAGAGTCCGCGCTCACAGCCATCACCAAAATCATACGTCCATTTATTTCCATCGATAGAAGGGCCGTCAAAGTTATCTTCCCATACCAGAGTCTGGGCATTTATCAGCGCTGCAGAGAAGCAGAGCATGAGGATCAAACACATCTTTTTCAGAAGCGTTCGTGTGTAACAGTTTTTCATAAGCTTTTGGGTTTACTGGTTGAACATCAATTACAATCGTTTGCAATTGACCAAAAGTGAATGAATGAAGTTGGCAAGTCAACAAAAAGACTACATCAAAACTGTCTCACACGAGAAGAAGGGACTACATCAATTCTACATCAGCTATACTATATCCCTTGAAAAAACAACGGATTACAAGATTGTCTACGATGTTACAACAGCAGTCTAGAGGTACTGTGCAGTTGTCAAACATGATATGTTTACATGAAAAAGTGTTGGAAGAAAGTTTCTCCCTGTTAAATATAGCTATAGTAATAGTTATTACCTGTTACATCTGGTGCAACAGGTATATACTCTTCAGATCAATCCTAATTGTTAATGTTGGTATCGAGGAGATCTCACTACGCGCTGCTTACGGATATTTACATATTTGCTTTTGGGATGTCTCACTGAAAATGCAACAGTATACTTTACATTCTCAGAAGCAGGTATAGTTTTGAACCACTGTAATCTCCCGGATAATTTATCAAGACTAGCACCCGAAAGATTTGATGTTTCAACCACAATATCACTTTCCTGTGAAATCGGAATCTGGTCCTGAATCTTAATTGTAATAGGGGTCTTCCGATTGTTTTTAATCTGGATTTCATAGATAAAAGACTCTTCCCGCTTAGCCCCAATAAAATTGGCAGAAGCTTTATCTTCCAGCTTGGCTCGTCCTACCAGGATCTGGTTATCCCTGCCGAGCGAAAGTTCAAGGGTATCGCTCATCAGCTGTGTATCAATTCGCGATTCCCCTATATATGTATTTCCGAAATATACATTGGCCGTACCACTGATTAAATTCAGCTTTTCCCAACCGGTGACTTTGGCAATGAGGAAAGCACTCAGATCAACCTTCGGAACGGCTACATATTCGAAGGTGGCATTCAGAGACTCGTTGATTAAATCCAACCGATGAAATTCACCATTCGCCAAAACAGAGTGACGTTGTGCTATATCGAAAGATGTACTTAGTTCAGCTACCGCTATATCATCATATTCTATAGCAGAATCCGAAAGGTCGTTGTTGTATTGTAAAGCCTTATTCTCCAACAGACCTTCATTGGCCATAGAGGTATAGTTCAACGTCCACGTTGTCAAATATGGACGCGAAGCAGCCAATGAAGGATCGCTGGTCGATAGCGTCAGCTTCACATCCGTCCAGTCGATAGCAGTATTATTATATACTTGCGCTTTATACTTTAATGTTACAGGCTTATTTATATCCGGGGCGACCAGGTCATACGAAGCGATCCAGCCAGCCTCGTTTACGAGGTATCGTATTTTGAAATTTACAAGTAAATCTTTATCGGAAGACACCACGACAATAATCTGCTTTCGTGCAGTATTCACTTTGTCGTTTATAATTTTATACCTTGCATGCAGTGCTTTCAGAGACTGATCGAATGTCTTAATCTTGTTATTAAACGTTGTCAATGCATTATTTATCTTCAACGTCCGCTCCCGGAAAAAATCGGCAGCCTTGCTAAGTTCAACAAGCGTTACGCCATTCTGATTTCCACCCAGCCGCTGATTCTCTGCCAGCATCTTTTTTTCAAATTGCAAAGCATCAACTTCGTTATGAATCAATTCGATTTTATCCGTCAGAATATCAATAGAGTCTTGTATTACTTTTATTTTTGCATCCGTGGCCGCTATAGCATCTTCGGTTGATACGGATAACAACTCTACATTTTCTGCAGACACCTGAACACTCTTTGTATTTATGAATGGTGAAACACCATCGAAGATTAACGTGCTTCTTCCCTTTTTTACAGGTACGCGTTCGCTATCGGTAATTTCAGCACCGTTTATAAAAACAGTTACTTCCTGAATCTTAGCAGGAATAACTTGTTGATTTAGTGATTGCGCCAGGACGCTAACAGGAATGAACAGGATCGCTGGTATAACCAGACGGCAGATAAAGGGTTTCATAGACATGGAGGTTATAGCATACGTAACGTATAAAGGTCGGGAAACTTATTTCATAAAGAAATTATTTAAAAAGTGTAGTAGTATGCTATATATATTTACTTTTATACGCTTATCTTATTATTCACATTTGAAACTATGAACGTGAAGTATTTGCTCCTTGCGCTTACACTAATTTGCTTTAGCTGTTCAGATACAGCAACGGTATCTGAAGATAAATTCGTAGGCCTTTGGGAATTGAAAGGACGGAGTATGTTTGAAGGAATACAAGTAAGAATTGATAAACAGGGCGAAAAAATAAGCGGCAGAATTTTTAAGTTGAACGATAACAAGTTTATAAAAATGTTTGCTGACACGAACGATGTGTGGGTTTCAGAGATCAGGCGTTCCTCCAATTATCAGTTCAGGCTTGTCGAAAAGAAGATAGCGCGCGATTTATTTTCGCTCTATGGTCTTTCTACCTCACAGGAATTTAAAGTTCAATTCATCGATGATAATACCATCGGGTTGTCTACCGAAAGCGCTGACCCTCTAAAATCGCAGATCGTCTATAAAAGAATCCAGTAATATAGCCATCCCCACTACATCTATATATAGATCGATTACATCACTACACATCATTTATACTAAATCTATACCTTGTGAAAAACAAAGCGCTCCTGTTAATTGTATTGTTATTCTTATTTTCCTGTTCAGCCGATAAAACTGAGCGCGAGCTTTACGAAGAAACCACCTCAAGCTTTACCTATAAAACGTATAAAGCAACTTCTTCCGCAACGGTGGCTCCCGCGGTAACGCTATATAATCATGAGTTACCAGACTCGGTAGCCCCAATAAAAACTGAGTATGCGCATTTGCTCCTCGGGTATCTTTGGACTATCTCTAAAAAGCCTGCGATGGCTTTTGCTGAAGCTGACCTGGCGCAAGAGAGTAAAGATGAAGATGTACGCTATCTGGCACAGTCGCTTCGCTCCATCGCGATGTATGAACAAGGATGGGATACATTGGCGCATGAAGAATCGCTGCTCGCGAAACGCCAGCTTCGGAAACCTCACTCTGGTATTCAGTATGAAGCAACGGTATTTTACATGATGCTAGGACTCGCTAAAGTCTATGAAAAGGACTTTAATCAATCGAAATTCTATTGGGCAGGTTTTGCCAATGAGACCGGTATACATTGGCCTTATCAATTAACAGATGCTATAGCCGACATCCAGGCGAAGCGGATGCAGCAGGGGTTACAAAAATTTAAAGTGCTTTCACAAGACCCTGCTGTTCCGGAATCACTTCGTACAGTTTTGGCTGAACGCATAACTGCGATCGAAGAAAAAGGCGGTGATGTAAACTCTTCGTTATTCTGGCCCAAGTTAATTTCTGCGCTCGTGCTGGACGAATTGAAGAAATCATCCAACACTCAAATCGTAAGTCTGGTTACAATGCTGGAAGGAATAAAAGAAAAAATGCCAGCCCTATAAGGCGCGCTATACTTTCCTACTATATAATGCAGGGGTTTTGCATGACTTCGACAAGGTGAAAAAAGCCAGTCAGCATAAATTAACCGTCCAACGGCAAAACCCGCTGCCATAGTTCTGCGTGAACAGGTGGTATAATCCCACGCCCTTATGATCACCATCTTCCATCGTCTGAAAGAAACGAACAGACTTTATATCCTGCTTGTTTTTTCACTTACTACTATACTGTGCGTAACACTGGTTGCCTTCCGAGTCCAGTACACCGATAAAGTCACATTCGTTTTCCTGGTTTGGAATATATTTCTGGCGCTTGTGCCCTATATGATCAGCACGCTTCTCGTATTATATCATCACAAAATCAAACAAAGTATATGGCTGTGGATTCCATTCATGGCATGGTTGTGCTTCTTCCCGAACGCTCCCTATATTCTTACCGATCTTTTTCACCTGAGACCTCGGGCCGGAGTGCCGTATTGGTATGATCTCGCGCTTATTTTGTTCTTCGCATGGAATGGACTGATGCTTGGCTTTGCATCGATGATGGATATACAAGCTGTATTTACTACGCGCTTTCATGCTTCTGTAGGCTGGCTGATATCGATCGGCAGTTTGCTTCTGGCGGGATTTGGAATTTATCTGGGCCGTTACCTCCGCTGGAATAGCTGGGATGTTATTTCATCGCCTACACATTTGTTACATGATATAGCAACGCATCTTTTAAATCCGTTCAAACATCCGCAGACATACGGTGTAACCATTCTGTTTTCTACCTTTCTTCTGTTAGGATATATACTATTGCTGCAGTTCTCAAGGGTTTATACACGAAGGTGATTACCTTCACTTTACAATTATTAAAAAAATAGAATGCAGATCTATATAGCGGATCAAAAAAATAATTTTGATCGTTATTTAAAAGTATTGATGACAAAACCGGTTATAGCTTATAATCGCGAAAAGCTTATTGAAAAAATTACACAAATCCACATTACTGATGCACGGAGTCTGGATGAAGTGAACCTTGATTTTCTATTCGGGTATAAAATCTTCCCCGAAAATATTCTCACGAGTAAAACACAATGGGACATGGAGCGCAGAACTATAGCGGTTGGCGATACTATTCTGCAGCAAGTGTTTTTGCCACCGTTAAAATTTTCTTCCCTAAAAGTTGTCTTTGGTGTCAGGATCAATTCAATTATTAAGGAGCCGACACGCCAAGGTTTTAGCTATGAAACTATAGAAGGACATGCAGAGAAGGGTATATCTACATTTACACTAGAGCAACGCAAAGATGGATTGTTCTTTGCCATTCACACATTTTCAGAACCGGGAAGCTGGTTAACAAAATTAGCGGGCGTAGTTTTTACATTACCATATCAGGCATTCTGTACAAAACAAGCCCTGAAAAATGTAAAGAGGCAGATATACTTACAATTGCGTGTTCCTAAATCTTAAGCTATACATCACAAAAAAAACAGTCGCCTGCATTTCTGCAGACGACTGACCTCAAAAAACTAACTCACCTGTTAACTATTTACTCTTCACCTATCTGTATCTTTTTGTTGTATCCGCTCGACAGCTTATTGTATGGTAATTGGACCACCAGCTCGTCTTCTTCGAATACAGCTTTAATAGCACTTATATCGATAAAATAAGGTATAGCTTTGTTATATACTACCAATGGCATGTTTATAACCTTCCCTGCAGTATCGATAGGAATAAGATAAAAAACCGAAAGCATGTTGTTATGAACTTCAACTTGCAAAGTTTCTTTATCTATACCGGGAACCCGAACGCGTACTTCACGGCCGCCTGACTGCTGACGCAGTGATAAGACCGGTTCGCTGATTCCTCCATGCAACGTATTCAACACATCCACGGAGGTTAATAAATCCTGAAATTTTTTATTGTCCATTGTTATTTTCTCCTTCTTGATTTTCTTGTAACTCAATACCTATACCAACTTAACATCTCAGCCAAAACGACATTTGATTTAGACAATTTGGCTATCTTGAAAAAGATATATGCTACCCGATTTTAAAAACATAGAGTACTTATCGAAAGGTTCAAACATCCAGCAACAGGGATGGAGAATTTTAAAAGACATTGGTATACTATCGAAATTAAAAGATTTTAATGCCGTGTTGGCAGGTACGTTACCGCTCGATCTTTATATAGATGGGAAAAGTGATTTAGACATAATTTGCAATGCTGCAGATTTGACACAATTCCAAAATGTCATTATTGAGGAATTCTCTGCTTATGATGATTTCACAATGGAGAGGAAAAGCATTCGGCAAACACAATCTGTTATTGTAAGGTTCCAATGGAGACATTTTTTATTTGAAATCTTCGCGCAGCAAACTCCAGTAGAAAATCAATATGCCTATAGACATTTACGCGTAGAATATTATTTACTTCAGCGCTATGGAACTGAATTGAAAGAGCGGGTTTTTCACTTCAAACAATCAGGATTAAAAACAGAGCCTGCATTTGCAGTAGCATTACAACTGGCAGGAGATCCATATGAAGCCTTACTTGAATTTGAGAAGCTAATCGCACCAGACTAAAGACGTATATAGGAGATGCTTCACCACTCCACACATATATAGGTTAATTTTTAAATTATTTTCTATCTTGTAATCAACCTGACACAGATCATCTCTGCAAAATTTATGGAAAGCTTATCGCCTGTAATAACGACATCAAATCTTTCTAAAACATATGAAGTCCCCGTTCTCAAAAATATTAACCTGACGGTGAACGCTGGTGAAATCATCGGCTATATCGGACCAAACGGAGCAGGTAAAAGTACTACGATCAAAATACTGACGGGTATTATTCCAGACTATGATGGAGAGGCTTCGGTATTGGGACTTGATATCCGTAAAAACGCGCTGGAAGTAAAACGGAAGATCGGCTATATTCCTGAGAATGCTGCACTATATGATACGCTGACACCGGTTGAGTATCTTCACTTCATTGGACAACTATATAAAATGGAACGGACGGCTGTTGATAAAAAAGCCAAGGAACTTCTAAATGTATTTGAGCTGGGTAACTATACGGACGCGCGCATGACTACCTTTTCAAAAGGTATGCGACAAAAAGTATTGCTCATCGCAGGCATGATCCATAATCCATCGATTTTATTCTTAGATGAACCGCTTTCGGGATTGGATGCGAATGCTGTGATCCTGGTGAAAGAAATATTAACACAACTAAAGCGCGGGGGCAAAACTATATTTTACAGCTCGCATTTAATGGACGTGGTTGAAAAAATATCAGATCGCATTATGATCATCAATAAAGGAGAGATGATTGCTAACGGTACTTTTGAAGAGTTGAATACACAGGCCAGAGGATCACTCGAAAATATTTTCACCGAACTAACCGGAAACAAAGAGCATAGTACGGCTGCGGGGCAGTTCATTAATATACTTGAAAATTAATGAGCGTACGTTTCAACTTACCAATAGCAGCAGCATGAATACCACTCTTTTAAAATTTCTGGATTTGTTTCGCGGGCTTTACACGCGGCTTGGTGCCGACTATGAACAACTCCGTGCGATAGTCGATATAAAACTGATGATGGACAATCGAAGGCAGGGCGTTTCTTACAGGCGCAAAACCGATAAGGAACCCGGCAATGCCTTCATTATGACGCTGGTGGTCTATAGTATATTTGGAATATTTGTAGCGCTGGCGCTATACATGATTCCCTCCTTTATACTTTCCATGATTGTATTTTTCAGCTACATCATTGTTATGATCTCCATGACTTTGATCACTGATTTCTCATCTATACTTCTGGATACAAGCGATAACACCATAATTCTGCCACGTCCTGTCAATGGACAGACATTGTTCGCTGCTCGCCTCACTCACATTCTGCTATATCTCGGCCAGCTTGCTATAGGCCTCTCGCTTTTGCCAGCCCTTGTCGTGATTATAAAATACGGTATAGTGCTCTTTGTTTTCTTTTTACTGGCCATAGTGTTGTCTGTTTTAACCGCTGTATTTCTTACCAATACTTTCTATTTGCTGGTGATGCAATTTGCCAGTGAAGAGAAGCTTAAAAACATCATCAATTACTTCCAGATCATCATGGCTATATCTATTATGGGTGGCTATCAGATCTTACCCCGTGTTATGGAACGTATGGATATAGAACAGTATATATTCGAAGTCCATTGGTGGCATTTCTTACTTCCACCGGTGTGGATGGCCGGAGCAATGGAATCCATTCATTTTCATTTGTTGGATGGCGCACATATAGGGCTTACCTTCTGCGCACTTGTTCTGCCGGTAACAGGCGCATACCTGGTAAATAAATATCTCTCCCCTGTATTCAGTAAAAAACTCGGATCGATGGGCGCGAGCAGTGAGCAGGTGCAAAAAGTAAAAACAGAAAAGGAAAGTTTCGTTGATAAGATCTCAACCTGGATTACAAGCAATCCATTCGAGCAAGGCGCTTTTGATGTGATCTATAAAATACTGGGACGCGACCGGAAACTCAAGCTGAAAATTTACCCTGCCTTCGGGTATATATTAGTTTTCGGATTAATCTTTATGATGCAGGGCAAAAAAGATTTTGCTGACACCTGGCATAATCTTCCAAATACTGAATATCATATCGTGTTGATTTATCTGACGTTTATGGTATTGCAAGTGGCTTTGCATGAAATTCCATATTCCGATGACTTTAAAGCCAGCTGGGTATACTTCTCAACGCCTCTTGACAAACCGGGAGAGATTCTTTCCGGAACTTTGAAGGCTATCTTTGTGAGATTATTTATACCGGCTTACCTGGGCATCAGTATCATTATACTTGCTATCTGGGGAATCCGCGCAGCAGAAGATATAGTCTTCGGAATTTTTAACAACTTCCTGATGCTGCTCACGCTATCCCTGATCAACAAACGTCATCTGCCATTTTCAATGGCACCAAACGTACGCAGCCAGTCGGGTAATATAGCGCGCGCCTTCATTACGTTCTTCCTTATTGGTTTACTCGGCTTCGCACATTATCTGTTATCCAAACAGCCGATGATCCAATGGGCAGTAATGCCTGTACAGATAGGTTTGATATTCCTTTTACTGCGTTCGTATAAACGCACGCGCTGGGAGCAGCTTACTCTTTAAAGCGGAGCTTAAAGTATAGCAATGTAGAAGCAAGCATCAGCGTAAGCATATTCGCAGCAATAACCGGTATATCCTGCACCATAATGCCGTAGATGAGCCATAACATAACGCCTATACAAAAGATAGAAAACATGCTGAGTGAAAGATCTTTTGCAGAGCGGGATTTCCAGGTCTTAATAACCTGTGGCAAAAAAGCGATGGTAGTACAACCACCGGCCAGTAATCCTAAAAGCTGAATCATATTCATAATTGTCGTAGAGGTCTTATTCAATCTAATACACGGCAAAATTAATCAAACGTTGCGGTGGTTGACCATCCATGTAATTTTATTACTCTACTTTCTATTTAAAACGATTGCAGAAAATTTGCTTTCAAAAGCGATTGCATTGATTTTCTGAATGCCTGCAAGAATATATAGGCCAGCCCGTGAACTTCCAATCAGATGTCTGCGCGCTTCAATTTGAGGTAGCTGAAGTAATTAAATAATGCTGTCCACACAATTACGATAATAGCAGAACTCAGCTTTACGTAATCCTGAATCTCCTGAAATGCATAGCGGGGAAACGGCCACTCAATCAAATACCAGATCGAACGCATTGGAAAATATGGTATTAACCATGGAGCATAGTTATCTACTTTCGCTGCGATGATTCCTTCGATAGCAGGGAAAAGTAAAAGAACAATGATGGTAAGACCGGCACGTTGGATCAATATACCCAACATCAGTGCAAACGACAGGAAGAAGAATAACTCAAGGAAGTAGGCGGGAAAAAATTCCAGGTCGGTAATCATTTGGCCAATCTCAAGCGAAGGGCTATAGATCATACCGGTGATAAGACCGATCACAAAAATCATAGCAACACTGATCAGACTCAGCAACAGATTCGTTAGAATTTTCGAGGTCAGGAATTCAGCGCGGCTTAGTCCATCGATAACATTTTGCCGTAGCGTACGATAGGTATATTCATTCGTTACCGAGATAACAATCAAAACGCCAAGCACTATTTTTAAAAGTCCAGCACTCCAGATGAGGTTAAGCCATACATCCGGGAAATGATATAACGGAATTCTGTTGATGTTAAGTTTCTGTCCAAAATCCTCGAACGTCCTTGCGAGCCATTTCAAAAACTCCATTCCGCTAGCGGCCCCTAGCCCAAGCGTTAAAAAGTATAAACCACCAATTACCCAGAAGGTACGGTAGCTCGTCATTTTCTTTAGATCGATTTTGAGAAGGTGCAACATATTTATAGTTACCAGGAGTATATATAGGAATTAAGAATGAGTAACGCGCGACCGGAGGTTATCAGGAACTAGCCAGGATCTCGATAAATTGTTTCTCGAGTGTTTTCTTCCGGGTGATCAGGTGTGACGCCACAACACCTTTCTCGAACAAGAACTTATTCAAGTCTTTGCTATGAAAGCCATCGCGCATCGCTACCTGGTAGCTGCCGTTTTCACGATTGATAGAAGATGTACCGGCAAAGGACAGCAACAATTCGTTGAAGTTTTCAACTTCTGCCAATACCTCCACAGTCTCTTCACCTTTACCAACTTCATCTACCGGGCCATAGTGTACCAGATTGCCTTTTTTCAAGACAGCAAAGTGTGTACACACTTTCTGAACTTCATCGAGCAAGTGACTTGCTAAAATTATAGTCTTGCCGTTAGCGGCAATTTTCTTAATGAGCTCACGGATCTCTGCGATTCCCATTGGATCGAGACCGTTGGTTGGTTCATCCAGAATGAGTACAGTCGGGTCGTTTAACAACGCAGAGGCTATTGCCAGGCGCTGCTTCATACCCAGGGAATATGTTTTATACTTATCGTCTTTACGATCGAGCAACTCCACGAGTTCCAACACTTTTGGAATGTTTGCTTCAGGACATTGCTTGATCATTGCATTTAGCTCCAGGTTTTTCTGTCCGCTGAGGTATGGATAGAATATAGGATGCTCAAGCACGGCTCCTATTTTTTTTCTGACATGGTGCGTGGGCTCTTCACCAAACCAGGTGAATTCTCCTCCTGTTGGATTTACAACGCCCATCAGCATTCCGAGTGTTGTAGTCTTACCACTTCCGTTCGGGCCGAGCATGCCAAAAACCTGTCCGGGTTTTACTTCCAATGACAGGTTGTTCACAGCTTTTATTCTGCCGAAATTCTTTGTGAGATTTTTTATTGAGAGGACTGCTTCCAAGGGAATATATAGTTTATGAATAAGTAGTTGAGATCAGAAAAGAATTACACTATTTTTCAGACTTCCTTGTGAAATCCTGTATTCTTTTTCCAAACTCTGAGCTTTCGCCGATTGTAGAGTAAAGCTTTGTCACTTTATCCATTGCAATCTTGCCTACTATATCCAGTACAAAAAGACTTGTGGAATCATTTATAAGAACCAACATGCCTTTTGTATCTCCATCCTTTTCCTTTACAAAAATATCGAAGTTTTTTCCCTGGTGACGGCTGCTCATCATCTCTTCGAATGATTCCGATTTATAGTTTGTAATGATTTTTTTATAATCCGCAGCACCAAAGTCCTTGCGTTTATCGATCATCAGGAATTTCATCTTTTCGATGTCCTTGATCAGCGCATCAAAATCTTTATCCTCCGTCTGGTTGAGCATGCGAAGTGTATTGTTGTAAAAGTAAAAAGCACGCGAGTCGCTATATTTCTTCTGCAAGGCTTCTGTTGTGGCGCTTTGTGCACATGCCGATTGCAGGGTTGCTGCCATTAGGAGTATAAGTATATATCGCATAGAGTAGGGTTTATAAACTTGTTAGTCGCTCTTTGGAATTTGTTTCCAGTAATTTCTTAGGGTCAAGATAGCCCTTTATTTCGATAGCCAGAATCTGGTCTTCACCTTCAATCAAAAGAAAGTATAGATTTTTATTTCTTTTGCGCTCCTGCATGTATATGGTAACGTGCTCACCATCTTCCGAAGCAGAAACCACTTCTTCAAAGTTGTCATTCCGAAGTACTTTTTTGAAGCCACTGATCTTCAGGTTACGCTTATCAAGTTCCTCTATAGGTATATTGATCAAGCGTACATTGGAAACATCACCAAATTCGTCTCTGTAATCGTCCTCACCTGAAATCAGCAACGCGGTACGGAGTATAAATCCACCTACGCTGATAGACGTTACATTTCTGGAATCACTAAATTTTTCTTTAAGGGTAAGGAAGCTTTCGCTTTGCGCGAATGTAGAAAGGGAAGCTGTGATGAGTACGAGAGCAAGGATATTTTTCATAATCGTGGGGGTTTGACTTTGCTCAGAAGATGCAGCGTCTATACCAGAGGTTGCATCGGAAAAAAAATCAGGTGATATTTATAGCTATACCACCTGATTCTATTACTAAATATTAATGTTTTTTGCCGTCATCCATTTTCTCAAGCTTTTGCAAGCCTTCAACATTCATCTTCTTACCTATTTTGGACACCTGCTTCAAGTCGATTTCACCGAACAGGCTCATCACCATGAAGTCGTCTGTGCCTCCCATGATCATTACCAGTTCTGAGATTTTGCCACCGCTTTCTTTGATATAGAACTTCATGTCTTTGTCTTTGTCACGAACAGACATTAATTCTTCAAACTCTTTTGTAGGGATGAGCGAAAAGGCTTCTTTATAAAGTGCGCGGGCATCCGATGTATTTTCTTTGGCCAGTATACGTAAGCCTTTCAATTTGCTGATGGCGTTCAATACTTCCTGGTCTTCCTTACTTTCCACCTCCATGTTTGTAAACAGGTTGAACATTTTGCTGCTCACTGTTACCTGAGAGAAAGATTCGTCCGTCTGGTACTTTGTAAAAAATTTAGAGATAGCATCCTGCGCAAATACTCCGTTCACGATTACCATCATCAATGCGATCACAAATATCTTTTTCATAATTATATGTTTTTCATGTTTGATTTTTACGGTGTGGCGGTGTGTGTATGTACATATACCTTTAAAGGTTTTTATTCTTCTCCTTTTCTTTCTTTTGAATTTCTTCCTGCGCCTCGTTAAACATGTTTATTTTTTTTGCCTGGTTTTCTGCTTTACCGAAACTCTTTGAGATCATCAGCAATGCTTTTTTAGTTTCTTCAAAGGCCAGCTGCGGATCATCATATGTATCAACAACCTGTTGTGGCGTTGTTTGCCGAACCTCTTTGCGTACAAACCATACAGCCATCATTACCACGGCTACTCCAGCAGCAATGCGCATCGAGTTATAAAAGAGTTTTACAAGTTTACCTTGCTTGGGAGGATTCACGTTTTTTAAAACCTCAGCATCAAAAGCAAGATCGCTTAACGCCTTTTTTTTATTCTCTTCAAAGTAGCGGAACAAAGCAGCGGTCTCTTTCCATTGCTCGGGTATACCTCCACCTTTAAAGTACTCGCGCAGCTGCTGCTCTTCTTCGAGAGAAGTCTCGCAGTTCCAGTACTTGTTTAGTAATTCTTCAATCCGGTTAGAGTCCATAAGCATTAATCTTCGTCAGTTTTTCGCGCACTGCATTTCTGGCTCTGAACAGGTTCACTTTTACCTGGTTCATATCCAGTTCGAGAATATCACAAATCTCGTTGTAACTATACCCTTCCACATCCCGAAGGTGTATTACCTGACGCTGCTTCTCGGGCAACGCTGCTATCAATTGATTGATTCGCTGCATACTCTCATGTATTTCGGTTGATTCATGCGGCGTTAACGCTTCGTGTTGAACATTAAAACTTTCTTCAATCGGATGAGTCTGTTTCCGGTTCATCGAGCGAATGCGGTCGAGTGAAAGATTTCTGGTGATGCGCATACACCAGGCCTCCCAGTTTTGTACCTCATTCATTTGCTCACGTCCATTCCATACCCTGATAAATACTTCCTGCACAACGTCTTTCGCTTCTTCTTCGCTGCCTACAAATTTCAGGGCAAAGCGAAAAAGCTTGTTTTTGACTGGCAATACCTGGGTTTGAAAAGATTCGAGGTTCATCCGTTGAAATTCAAATACAAGACGCTGAGGTGTAGTGGTTGTTACAGAAGAAAAATAAAATATTTTAGAAATAGGCAAAAGAATCGAAATACACCTATAACTATTGCAACTTATCAATATCGCGGATCAGGATTTTCTTCCGGTCAAAATTGATCAGGTTCTGTTCCTTTAATTCATTTAAGATAGTTGTTACCGTCTGGCGCGATGTACCCGTAAGCGAAGCTATATCCTTGTGTGTAAGTTTTGTAGGGATCATCGTTTCAAAGCCAACCTTCTTTCCTTTCCAGGCTGCAGTATCTTTCAGGAATTCTATAATACGCGTGCGCGCATCTTTAAATACAAGGAGTTCAAGCTTTCGCTCAAGTTTCATCAACCTCAGGCCTATCAGTTTCAAGATCTTAAAACTGAGTTCTTTATTTTCAAACATGAGCTCCCGTAGTTCTTCAATAGTCAGCGGGCAGATCACGGCCTCACACATTGCCTGCGCGTAATCTTTTCGCGTGTCCTCCCCTGCCAACGCGAGCTCTCCAAAAATTTCACCGGTGGTAAGAATAGACGAAACAACTTCCTTTCCATCCTCCAGGTAATGCCCGATCTTAATTCTTCCGTCAACGATCAGATAAATAGTAGACGCGGCATCCTCGGGAACATAAATAAACTGATCTTTTTTATAGCGGATAAACTCGTGCTTATCGCCCATCTTCTTTACTTTGTGCGGGCAAAGGATGTGGTAGAGATTAACGCTTTCGAAGTACCAGAGGGCTGCTGCTGAAGTTGCCATTTACATTAAGTTTCTAAAATTGATTGTACCTGCATGAAGGATCTACGACTCAGTGAAATCTGGATTTACCCTGTGAAGTCATTGGGAGGAATACGGTTATCATCCTGTAAAGTTATGGAAAAAGGTCTTCTATATGACAGGCGGTTTATGCTGATCGATGAAGAAGGTAAATTCATGACGCAACGGGTATACCCAAAGATGGCGTTGTTCAAATTATCAATTGAGGATACGCAATTAACCATCCGCCATCAGCAAGAAAGTATCGCTCTCCCGATAGTGCCCCCTATAAGCGAACCGGCACAATTGGTTCAAATCTGGGATGACCGTGTGCACGCAAATGAAGTAAGTCCCATCTATAGTCAATGGTTTTCTGACCTGCTCGGGATGAAATGCAGGCTTGTATTTTTTCCGGAAGAAAACGAACGACCTGTTGACGCTACTTATAAAGTAAACGATGAACATGTTAGTCTTGCGGATGCATACCCCTTCCTGATTATCGGGCAGGCATCATTGGACGATCTTAACACAAGGCTACAAGAACCTGTACCCATGAATCGGTTCCGTCCTAATTTTGTATTTACTGGTGGAGATCCATTTGAAGAAGATGATTGGAGAAACTTTATAATAGGCTCAAATGGTTTTACAGCCGTGAAGCCCTGCGCCAGATGTATACTTACTACCGTGAACCAGGATACTGCCGTAAGAGGTGCAGAGCCTCTCAAGACGTTGGCATCGTATCGTACCAAGAATAACAAAGTATACTTCGGACAAAACCTGGTTGCAACCCATCATCTGCAAATACAAGTTGGTGATAAAATATCCGTTCTATAACTGACATGTATCACGAATGATCTATCACGCATGACTTCCCTATATCTAAAAGCAGTCCACATTATATTTATTGTTACCTGGTTTGCCGGACTATTTTATATGCCGAGGCTTTTTGTTTATCTCATTGAAGCACATGGTAAAGATGAACCGGAGAAATCCATTCTCGTACGCCAATTAAACATGATGGCGGGTCGCCTCTGGTATGGCATTACCTGGCCATCGGCAATTATTACTGCAGGCATGGGCACTTCTCTTCTTATCGATCAGCCGCAGTGGCTAACGATGGGATTCATGCACATCAAGCTTACGCTGGTTTTTTTTCTATATATATACCACGTTTCATTGCAGGTATTATTAAACCAGTTGTCTAAAGGAATTGTAAAGTACACTTCTCAGCAAATGCGGGTATGGAATGAAGTATCTACTCTGTTTCTGATCAGTATTGTATTTTTAATTGTACTCAAGGACGCGCTCAGTATGCTATGGGGCATTGCAGGATTACTGGTAGTAACAATCCTGATTATGGTAGGAATCAAAGTCTATAAAAAAACAAGGAAAGATGAATAAGTCATTGGTCAATGGTCAGCAGTCAATAGTGAGAGGAGCGGCTTCTTTACTTATCGTATTTAGCATTTTAACTTCCGCATGTACAAAGAAGGAAAATCCGCTACCTATTTTTGGCGAGCGTGAGGTAGAAGGAACAGATACAGTATATCACACCATCGGTGAATTCAAATTTGTAGACCAGGATAGTGCCGCTGTAACAAATGATACTTTCAAGGACAAAATTTATGTGGCTGATTTTTTCTTCACATCATGCCGCACGATTTGTCCAATCATGAAAACACAAATGCTCCGGGTATATGATTCGATTCAAAATGAACCGGATGTATTGTTACTATCGCATAGTATAGATCCGGAATATGATACCGTAGGGTTGCTCCATGACTATGCAGAACGTCTGGGAGTTAAAAGTGACAAGTGGCATTTTGTTACCGGGTCGAAAGAAGACATTTATAAGATTGCACAAACCAGTTACTTCGCCACCGCCATGGAAGATAAATCAGAGCCGGATGGTTTTATACACAGCGGAGCTTTCTTGCTAATTGATAAAGACCGTAGAATCCGTGGTAAGTACGATGGCACAAAAGAGGAAGATGTAAATCGCTTGCTTGCAGATATACAGCGCCTGAAGAAAGAATATGTGAAGGAGAACTAAATGAAGAACCATAAGCCAAAAGCTATATATCGTGTGACTTCAGCCGTAAAGCTCTTCGCTTTAGGCCTTCTGCTTTTCGCTTTGAGTTTGCAGGGTTGTCGTGAAAAGAAAACGGACTCCAACATATCTTCATCATCGTCTATTAAGCAGCAACAATATTACGTTCAGGGGGAGCAGCTCTATATAAAGCATTGCAGTAATTGCCACCAGAAAAATGGTACAGGCCTGGGTCTGCTATATCCACCACTTGCGAAATCTGATTTTGTAGATCAGAATTTTGAAGCCGTTGTTTGCCTGATGCGGCATGGTATAGATGGTGAACTGATCGTAAATGGAAAAAGCTTTAATAAAAGTATGCCGGGTATACCTTCACTTACAGACCTTGAAATTGCAGAGATAACAACCTATCTATATAATACCTGGGATCATAAACGCGATAGTATAGAACTGCAGGAAATTACGAATATACTGAACCGGTGTGTCGATGAATCAAATCCTAATCGTAGTTCCACTGCAAAATGAAAATATTATCAGGCTCCGTTGTTCTAAGTTTTTGCTTCATCGTCTCCTTTGTCTGGGCACAAACACCCGATCGATTCTCGGAGGGTATGCATCTCGAAAAAGAATTTAAAGTCGAGGCGGCCCTTGAGAAATATGAGTTGTGCATAAAATCAAATCCACATCACGCGCAAGCGTTAACACATGCAAGCCGGATGCTCTCTAATATAGGAGGACGTTTACCAGCCGATAAAAAAGAGGAAAAGAAAAAATACTATGGCAAGGCCAAAGCATATGCAATCCGTTCTGTAGCTATCAACAATCAGGATATTGAATCCAGACTTGCCTATATAATTTCGATGGGATTGATGACTGAAGTTGCAGGCTCACCGCGCGAAAAAATTCAGGATGCCAAGCTCATCCGGCAAGAGGCAGATGCCATGATTAAAATGGATTCAACCTTTGCTCCTGCGTATTTCATTTTAGGCAAATGGCATTTTGAGCTTGCGCGATTAAGCTGGATTGAACAGATGGCATGCAAGTTCTTTTTCGGAGGGCTTCCTGAAAATATATCGATGGATGCGGCTATTAAAAATCTAAAGAAAGCAAGCGCGCTTCAACCTAATACTATACTTTTTCTGTTTGGTGAAGCCTCCGCCTATCATTACCAGGACGAGGATGACGAAGCTGTTAAGCTTCTTCAGCAAGCACTGGCTTTACCGCTAAAAGAACCGGATGATATTCCGCGTAAAGAGCGGTGCACCGCGTTGCTAAAGGAAATTAAAGGATCCTGATCTTGCGATCTATACTTCATTAAGAAATTTATGAAGTATACATGATATCTCACATATACTTCATATCGATGCTGATATCCAAATCTTTTTGATCTGGCTGCAGATCGATCTGTGCTTTTTCGAAAGATGGTGGTCCTATAGCTCCCATCGCATTGTTGGAAAAGCCAAAACCTTCTTTCGGAATTCCGAGTTTATTTTTATCCAGATCTTTATTTCGGTTAGCATCATGTAAAACACTTACAGCATATTTTCCGGGCTTTACATTTTCAAACACAACCGTTACCTCGTTGCCCGATGCCTTCGTAACTTTTCCATCCATAGCATTTCTTGGAAAATCCTTATCGTTATCAAACAGACCTACGAGAATATCACCTTTATGTCCTTTTATATTCTTTACCGTTACCTGCAACTTTGTTTGTGCCATAACATTTACTGCTAACCCTGCTATCAAACACAACATTATAAGCTTTTTCATATCTCTCCGATTAAGTTTTCAATATATAACACTTTCAGTTTCCCTGTTTATTTCTGTAATCAAAAAATTATGCCAGAAATACGAATGCCTTTCGTCTTCCACAAGTTACCGTTTATACGTAATAATCATTTTTTGGAACGCTACACTCTATTCTTCCTTTAACAGCAGTAACACGTTCATTGTTATTTCGTAACTTACCTTAGTTCCAACCCAAAATAATAATCATGGCATCTCTCACCTTAAAGATCAACAACAAAAATCATACGGTAGATGTCGATCCTAAAATGCCGCTACTCTGGGCTATTCGTGATGTAGTAGGATTGACCGGTACAAAGTATGGTTGTGGTATTGCTCAATGCGGAGCATGTACAGTACACTTGGGAGGCACTCCGGTTCGGTCGTGCTCCATTCCTGTTTCAGCGGCAGCTAACAAAGATATTGTCACCATCGAAGGACTTTCATCTGACAACTCTCATCCGGTACAACAAGCATGGATCGCTGAGCAAGTGCCGCAATGTGGTTATTGTCAATCCGGACAAATCATGGCTGCCACTGCGCTGCTCAAGAAAACGCCTAACCCTACCGATAAAGATATCGACATGGCTATGCAAGGACATATATGCCGTTGTGGTACATATCCTCGTATACGCAAAGCTATCAAAGCTGCATCACAGCTGATGAATCAAAAAGCAAGTATTAAATAGATGCCGGCAACCGGTGTGCAGGTAAGCCTCATACTATATATACTGCATCGCTATACTCCATGTTCTTTATACCTATATCATGAAAGAAATTACCAAAAGTATATCCAGAAGAAACTTCATTAAGCTTTCAAGTCTTACAGGCGCTGCCCTTAGCATTGGATTTTATTTTCCTGCGAGTGGCAAGGAGGCAGAAGTTATAAATCTTGAAACAGCAGAAAACCTGGGCATCGAACTGAACGCCTGGATCACCATAGATACCAACGGTAAAGTTACCATTACCAATCACCGTTCGGAGATGGGACAAGGTTCTTTTCAATCTATACCGCAGATCATTGCTGAAGAGCTGGAAGTAAACCTGAACGATATCAATATTATTTTTGCACAGGGTAACAACGCAAAATATGGAAGTCAGATTACCGGTGGAAGTTCTACTATTCGCGGCTCCTATAAAAAATTACTGAAGCTCAGTGCATCTGCACGTGAAATGTTAATGGAAGCGGCTGCCAAGAAATGGAATACATCGAAGACAGAGTGCTATGCCGAGAATGGCCACGTTATACATAAACCCTCCGGAAAGAAATTTCATTATGGTGAACTCGTGCAGGAGGCATCTAAACTTGAACCACCAAAAAATGTAAAGTTAAAATTACCGGAAGAGTATAAAATTATCAGAAAGCCTCTTCCTCGTCAGGACACTCCTTTAAAAACAAATGGAACAGCAATCTTCGGCCTCGATAAAAAATTACCGGGAATGCTATATGCAGTTGTGGAACGTAATCCGCGCTTTCAGGGTAAAGTAAAAAGTTTTGATGATACGGAGACTAAAAAGATACCGGGTATAAAACATGTGCTCGCAGTAAAGATGAGTGTATTCTCTACTTTCCGCGAAGGTGTTGCTGTTGTAGCCGATACGTTGTGGGCTGCTATGCAAGGGAGAAAAGTTTTAAAAGTTGAATGGGATGATTCTGGCTTTGAACACTTGAGTACTGAGCAGTTATATACCCGTATGAGCGAATCTCTGAAAAGCAGTGACAGTCTTTCAGTACGAACAAAAGGAAACGCAGAAGGTATATTTCAAAAATCAGATAAAAAGGTAGAGGCGGTATATGAAACTCCATATGAATCGCATAGTTGTATGGAACCGCTTAACTGTGTAGCGCATTATCAGGATGATAAACTTGAGATCTGGGGACCGATCCAGGGACCTGATTGGGTGCAGGATTTTTTAAGTCCGCTTCTGGGATTGCCAAAAGAAAAAATTATCGTGAATATGACTTTCCTCGGAGGAGGATTTGGTCGTAAAGCGTTTATGGATTATCCGCATGAAGCGGCTATAATTTCCAAGGAAATAAAGGCACCGGTGCAAGTAGTATGGTCGCGCGAAGATGATACAACACAAGGGCCATTCCGTCCGGGTATGATGTATCAATGCAAAGGTTCGATAAATGCGAATGGAAATATAGAATCTTTCCTTCATCGTTCTGCAGGTCAGAACATGGATCACCAGTGGCCTAATGCGGATAAGAAGTCATACAACGGTTCGGCTACTGAAGGATTCCTGGAGACATACTTCAATTCGCTTCCACACTATAGCTTCTCTGATGCTCCACTGGATGCACCTATACCTGTGATGTGGTGGAGATCAGTATATGCTTCTACAAATGCATTTGCATTTGAAAGCTTTATGGATGAACTCGCCTTCAAAGCCGGTAAAGATCCGTTGGAGTTCCGCAGACAACATTTACAAGAAAGCCGATATCACGATTTGATCAATAAGCTTGAGGAAGTTTCAGGTTGGAAATCAAGGAAGAAAAATGAGGGGTATGGAGTCGCTATAGCTGAAAGCTTCTCAAGTATAGTCGGCGAAATAGTGAAGGTCTCCAAGAAAGCTGATGGCAAAGTAAAAGTTGACAAGGTATGGGCAGTGATGGATTGTGGTTGGTATGTAAACCCTGACATCATCAAAGCGCAGATAGAAGGTAGTATAATTATGGCACTGGGTGCTGCTGTTACACATGCTACACATTTCAAAGATGGCAAAGCTGTGGAACAGAATTTTAATACATACAAGATGCCGCGCATTACGGATACTCCGGAAATTGAAGTTCATATTATGGACAACGAGGAAAAAGCAGGCGGTGTTGGTGAACCAAGTTTACCTCCGTTCGCACCGGCATTAACGAATGCAATTTTCGATCTGACATCGAAGAGAATTCGCAAACTGCCGTTTAACCTTGAGGAAGTATAAAAAAATACAAGTAGAGCGTAAGCAGAGTATAACTTAAATATCAACAAAAATATAGTGCATATTTACCCAGCGTAAGTATGCACTGATTAATTGTACACATATATCATCACGATGAGATTAAATCACTATATCACTATTGTCACAATCGCTGCCACTGGTTTTTCACTTGTGGCATTCCAGCAAAAACCAAAATTCGACCTGAAGACTAGTATCGCCAGAGGAAAGGAAATATATACTGTACAGTGCATGTCTTGCCACATGGAGCAAGGAGAAGGTATGGAAGGTGTATTCCCACCACTCGCTAAATCAGATTATTTGATGGCTGACAAAAAACGCTCAATCCAACAAGTACTCCATGGTGTTAGTGGTGAAATAAAAGTAAATGGCGTTACTTATAATGGAGAAATGGCGGCTATAGATTTGACTGATGAGGAAGTCAGTGACGTATTAAACTATGTGCGTAATTCGTGGGGAAATAAAGGAGACGCTGTAAAACCTGAAGAAGCAAAGGCAGCACGTTAACCTAGTCCGAGTAATAATCTTTCAATACGATCGTATACATATATAGATATAGCGATGAAGGAATTTAAAACGATACTCCAGGAATGTACGAAGATAGATTTTAATCAACACAAGGCAGCACTGGCTACAGTTGTTAAAGTGAGAGGTTCATCGTATAGAAGTCCTGGCGCACGCATGTTGATTACTGATGACGGCAAGTGGGTAGGGTCTATCAGCGGAGGTTGTCTGGAGGGCGATGCCTTGCGCAAAGCGCGCCAGGTAATGACCGATGGAAAACCTGTTACGGTTACGTACGACACACGAGAAGAAAGTAATCAAAACCTTGGTATTAGTTTAGGATGCAATGGTGTGATCGATGTACTGATTGAACCTATCATTCCGGAAGATCAGAATAATCCAACGTTGCTTTTTGATAGCATCATCAAGATGAATGCCCCGGTTGCACTGGCCACTATATTTGTGCACAACGATGCTCACGAGATTGGAAAAAAACTATTAGTTACTCCTGGGTTAACGAAGCTTCACAATTTGCAGGATCCGGAACTCGAACGAATTATTTCAGCTGACCTCGAAGCCTTGTTTGAATCAAAAAAATCAGAAGCAAAAGTATATACAGTAAAGGGTAAAGAAATAGAAGTCTTCATTGAGTTGATTCAGCCTTCTGTTTCACTTATTATTTTCGGAGGTGGATTTGACGCACGGCCTGTGAGTTACCTGGCTAAATCACTTGGTTGGGAAGTAACCGTTACCGATGAATGTGTTGCACATATAGCACCGCTCTTTTTCCCCTCAGCTGATAATCTATCTCTTTGTCAACGTGACTTTATAGACCGTGATTTCAACATCACTCCATACACAGCCTGTGTATTAATGTCTCATAATTATGAGTATGATAGAGACGTTTTGCGAAAATTACTAAAGACAGAAACGCCATATATAGGTATACTTGGACCCAGAAAGCGTTTTGATAAAATGCTTAACGAATTTGCAAAAGAAAATATTCAGCTTTCTTCAAATGATGTTCACCGCATTCATTCTCCAATAGGTCTCGATATTGGCGCGGAAGCTCCTGATGAGATTGCCGTTTCCATTATTGCGGAAATACAAAGTAAGTTTTCCAATCGCTCGGGTGGATTTCTAAAATACAGAACGGGCCCTATACATCAACGCGATTCGGCAAGCGACCAAGTATTCAAGCAAGTATATTTGCATCATCACGAAGGCAAGGCTGCACAAAACTCCTAATACCAACACGATGAAAAGATGGATTGTTTTTCTATTTATAGTAATATCGTTCGCCGGTCATTCGCAGGAAATCCAAAAACAAATCAATGAACAAGTCTGGAAACCTTTTATAGCGTCATTCAGCAATCATGATACGCAGGGATTTATGTCTGTTCATTCTCAGGATTTAATTCGCACTCCACGCGACTCGAAAACACTTCTATCCTTTGATCAATATAAAAAACAAAATACTGAAGGAGATAATAAAGCGCTTCAGCAAAAAATGAAACGGTCAATAGAGCTCCATTTTCTGGAGCGAATAGCAAATGAGAATCAGGCTTATGAAGTAGGTATATACAAGACAACTGTCATAAACGCTCAGGGCGAGAGTAGAAGTTTCTATGGTAAATTTCACGTGGTGCTCCGTAAAGAAAATGGAACCTGGAAAATACTCGTTGATTCTGATTCGTCAGAAGGCGGAACCATTGGTGAAAAAGATTTCAATAACGGAAAGCCGTTGGAGCCGTGAGTGGGATAAGTATAGGTATAATTATACTTGCTGCGGGTTCCTCAACACGAATGGGCCAATCAAAACAGATGTTGCCGGTCTTCGGAGAACCAATGCTCACCAGAACGTGTAGCATCGCGATAAAATCAAAAGCAACATATACCGTGGTGGTGCTTGGAGCGAACAACAACCTTCATGAAAGTATATTAAAAAATCAACAGGTAGCTATAATTCAAAACCCATTGTGGCAAAACGGTATGGGAAGTTCTTTAAAGGCAGGGCTCAAGCACTTATTAACAATTGACGCAGCCGTTGATGCGGCTATCATTACAGTCTGCGACCAGCCCTATATATCCGAAGATCATCTGAATGCTCTGATTGATCGTTATCTATTAACGCGAAAAAAAACTATAGCATCTTACTACTCAGAGTCACCTGGAGTGCCAGCGCTTTTCGACAAAAGCATATTCCCCGTATTATTAAACATGCCTGATGACCAAGGTGCAAAAAAAGTAATTACACTTCACCCGGATGATACAGAGCTTATTGATTTTCCTGGCGGTGAAATTGATTTAGATACACCGGACAGCTATAAATCCTTTCTGGATAAAAACTCTTAAAGAGGAACCTTTTCCTACATCAGTGATAGGCCTTGCGCTCTTCACACGGATATATAGTCATTGAAAGGTAGATTTGATTTCACATCTAAATTACATCTATCTATGGCCGGTATTAAAAACCTTGAGGGTCTCACAACAGACCAAATAAACCGAGAACTCGCGCATGGTGCTAAGTTCGTTGTGTTTCAATTCACAATTTCTGTTCTTGTAATGACCTTCAGACGATCGTCTGATATTTATTTTATTCGCTCCGGTGAAAGCCGTTTGATTAAGGGACTACCTTTCACGCTTATGACATTCTTACTCGGTTGGTGGGGAATTCCCTGGGGGCCTATATATAGTGTTGGCAGTTTAGTCAATAATCTGAATGGCGGCAAAGACGTTACTCAAGAAATTCTTAATTCCTATAATAATCAGGAAAGTCAAACAGCAACCCAATAAACAAAAGTATATATACTAAAAAAGCCATCTCTTGAGAAGATGGCTTTTTTAATATTGTTTCGTAGATAACTACACTTTGATCTCTACATCAACTCCGCTAGGAAGTTCAAGTTTCATCAAGGCGTCTACAGTTTTTGCACTGTTTGAATAAATGTCAACCAAGCGCTTGTAGGTGCAAAGTTGAAATTGTTCACGTGACTTCTTGTTAACGTGTGGAGAACGAAGTACAGTGAACTTTTCTTTTTCGGTTGGTAACGGAATAGGACCGCTAACTACTGCACCTGTTGCCTTTACAGCTCTTACAATTTTCTCAGATGATTTATCAACTAAGTTATGGTCGTAAGACTTAAGTTTAATTCTGATTTTCTGATTCATGATCTAAACGCCTTTTAGATGTTTATTATTTAGAGGCAACTGCGCCTTTTACTTCTTCAATTACTTTATCGGCAAGGTTCTTAGGAACCGGAGCATAGTGAGAGAACGTCAGGGACGCTGATGCACGACCTGATGTAAGTGTTCTCAAATCTGTAATGTAACCGAAGAGTTCCTTCAACGGAACATCAGCTCTGATTAACTGAGCACCTGCACGGGTGTCCATACCTTTCATAACACCACGTCTTCTGTTCAAGTCTCCCGTTACAGAACCAGTATATTCATCCGGGCTCATTACTTCAACGGACATGATCGGCTCGAGTAACTGAGGAGCGCATTTAGATGCTGCTTCTTTGAAACCGATACGAGCTGCCAATTCGAATGACAATGAATCTGAATCGACATCATGGTAAGAACCGTGGAATAAACGAACACGCATGTTGTCAATTGGATATCCGGCCAAAGGACCATTCACCATGGCACTTTCGAAACCTTTTTGAACAGGTTGAATGAATTCACGAGGAATCACACCACCTACGATATCGTTAACAAACTCAAGTCCGTCCTTATCACCTTCTTTCAGTTCGCGTGGCCCGATCTCGAATACGATATCAGCAAATTTACCACGACCACCAGTCTGCTTCTTATAAACTTCTTTATGTTCGACAGATTTAGTAAGAGCTTCTTTGTAAGCAACCTGAGGAGCCCCCTGATTGATCTCTACTTTGAACTCGCGCTTCAGACGATCGATGATGATCTCCAAGTGAAGTTCTCCCATACCACGAAGGATGGTCTGACCAGTTTCCTGATCTGTATTTACACGAAGTGTTGGATCTTCTTCTACCAATTTAGCGATCGCCATACCAAGCTTATCAACATCAGCTTGTTTCTTAGGCTCGATAGCATAACCAATTACTGGCTCAGGGAATACCATTGATTCTAAAACGACTTTACGTTTTTCATCACAAAGTGTATCACCTGTTTTGATATCCTTGAAACCTACAACAGCTCCGATATCTCCAGCAACCAATCTTTCAATTTGGTTCTGCTTGTTAGCGTGCATTTGGAATACACGTGAGATACGTTCCTTCGCTTCGGAACGTGTATTGTATACATACGAACCTGATTCAAGAATACCTGAATATGCACGTACGAAACAAAGACGTCCTACGAATGGGTCAGTCGCTATTTTGAATGCGAGGGCAGCAAATGGTTCTTTCTCATCTGGTCTGATTGTGACTTCAGCATCAGTGTCAGGATTGATACCAATAATATCGTCCTTATCAAGAGGAGATGGAAGAAGCTCCATTACATAGTCCAACATGGTTTGAACACCTTTGTTTTTAAAAGATGATCCACAAACCATAGGAACGATTTTCATGGCGATGGTAGCCTTACGAAGAGCCGTCAAGATCTCAGTTTCAGAGATTGAGTTAGGATCTTCGAAGAATTTTTCCATTAATGATTCGTCGAAATCAGCGACAGCTTCAAGAAGCTTCTCTCTGTATTCGAGTACTTCATCTTTCATATCGTCAGGAATAGGCACAACTTCAAAGGTCATTCCTTTGTCGTTCTCATTCCATACGATACCACGGTTATTTACCAAGTCAACCACACCTTTGAAGTTTTCTTCAGAACCTATCGGCAACTGAAGTGCAACAGCGTGGCTTCCTAATTTTTCTTTTACTTGCTTGCAAACTCCAAGGAAGTCTGAACCTGCACGGTCCATTTTATTTACGAAACCGATACGGGCTACTTTATAATTATCAGCCAAGCGCCAGTTCGTTTCGGATTGAGGTTCAACACCATCAACCGCGCTAAACAAAAACACCAAACCATCCAATACACGCAAAGAACGGTTTACTTCAACAGTAAAGTCTACGTGACCAGGAGTATCAATGATGTTAACGTTATATTTATTCTCTCTATAGTTCCAGAAAACGGTAGTTGCAGCAGAAGTAATTGTTATACCTCTCTCCTGCTCCTGTGCCATCCAGTCCATAGTCGCAGCACCTTCGTGCACTTCACCGATCTTATGATTAACACCGGCATAGTACAGAATACGCTCGGTAGTTGTTGTTTTACCTGCATCGATGTGAGCAGCAATACCTATGTTTCTGGTGTATTTTAAATCTCTAGACATTACCTGGTCCTCTAATTAGAATCTGAAATGTGAAAATGCCTTATTCGCTTCTGCCATACGATGTGTGTCATCTTTCTTCTTTATAGCAGCACCTTCGCCTTTTGAAGCAGCGATGATTTCAGCAGCAAGCTTATCCATCATTGTCTTCTCACCACGAAGTCTTGAATAATCAATCAACCATTTGATGCTCAAGTTCACTTTACGCTCCGGACGAATTTCAACCGGAACCTGGAACGTAGCACCACCAACACGTCTACTTTTTACTTCAACAGAAGGCGTCAGATTACTCATGGCGCGCTTCCATACTTCGAGACCGCTCTCGTTGGTTTTCTTTTCTACTAAAGCAACAGCATCATAGAAAATGCCATATGCTGTACTTTTCTTGCCTTGTTCCATTAGGTAGTTCACGAACTTCGTTACCAACGTGTCGTTGAACTTAGGGTCAGGAAGAAGATATCTTTTCTTAGGTTTTGTCTTTCTCATGGCTCTATCCTATTATTTTTTACCTTTTGCTGGCGCACCTTTAGCTGCAGGAGCTGCTGCACCTGGCTTAGGACGTTTTGCACCATATTTAGAACGGCTTTGTTTACGACCATTTACACCTGCAGTATCCAATGCACCACGGATGATGTGGTAACGAACACCTGGCAAATCTTTAACACGACCTCCACGAATAAGCACAATAGAGTGCTCCTGTAGGTTGTGACCTTCACCCATGATGTATGCGTTCACTTCTTTGCCGCTTACTAAGCGAACACGAGCTACTTTACGCATCGCAGAGTTAGGCTTTTTAGGAGTTGTTGTGTACACACGTGTACATACTCCTCTCTTCTGTGGGCAAGAATCAAGGGCCGGAGATTTCGATTTGAATTCCAGTTTCTTACGCCCTTTTCTTACAAGTTGTTGAATGGTCGGCATTTATATTTCTTTTATAAACCTCTCAAAAATTAGGACTGCAAAGGTATTTAAAGTATGACAGCTTGCAAAGCCATGTTAGATTATTTTTAAAGGATTAAAGCATTATTGAGTAGTTAAATATGACTTTTAGTGCAAGTAAAGGCTGAGTAGCACTTTTTCATTCATATTCTTACTAATCATTTTTTACGCTTCGCCAACAGTTCCACCAAAATTCATTGGAAACTTTGGCATATCCTCTGTTCTTTTTATCGGGCCGAAGCTACTTTCATACTTATCTATATTGTCTTTTAATGCTAATAGAAAACGCTTGGCGTGCTCCGGTGTAATCACTATCCGGGACTTCACTTTAGCTTTCGGTACCCCCGGCATTAAGCGAATAAAGTCAATGACGAACTCGCTGTTAGAATGCGCGATCATGGCCAGGTTTGAATAGATCCCCTCAGCAATTTCTTCCGAAAGCTCTATATTAATCTGGTTCTGATTCTGGTTTTGAGCTTGTTTGTTTTTTTCGTCTGTCATATTCTAAATAGTTCTTGCACCGAGGTCACAAGTTTAAGTGTGATATTCAATATCCCTATAAGCAAAATGCGGATGGCCATTTAGGGCGCATCCGCAGATTGTTCTATTTCAATTTGTTAATTAATCCTGGAGTTCTTTCTCGCGATCACGAGTTCTTTCAGGAGCATTAACCAATGCATTGTATTCATCCTTATGCGTTACAATCAAATCAGCAAATCTACGCTGACCCGTTCCCGCAGGGATCAAGTGACCTACAATTACGTTCTCTTTCAAACCATTCAACCAGTCAGTTTTTCCACGGATAGCTGCTTCGCTAAGTACCTTCGTGGTTTCCTGGAAGGATGCAGCAGATAGCCAGCTCTCAGTTTTCAAAGATGCCTGAGTAATACCTTGAAGCGTTGGTCTCGAAACTGCCGCCAGTGCATCGCGTACTTCAACCAATTTATGGTCTTTTCTACGAAGAACTGAATTTTCGTCTCTTAATTCACGCGCGGTAATGATCTGACCCGGCTTCAATACTTGAGAGTCGCCAGCTTCGATAACAACCTTCTTATCAAGAATCAAGTCGTTATCTTCTCTAAACTGAAGTTTATCAACGTATTCACCTGGCAGGAAGCTTGTATCTCCTGGATCGATGATTTCAACTTTCTGCATCATCTGGCTTACGATAGCCTCAATGTGCTTATCGTTGATTTTCACACCTTGCAGACGGTATACTTCCTGGATTTCATTCACAAGATATTCCTGAACAGCAGTCGGGCCTTTGATCGATAAGATATCGGAAGGAGTGATCGAACCATCAGATAATGGCTGACCCGCTTTCACGAAGTCGTTATCCTGAACAAGAATGTGTTTCGAAAGCGGCACTAAATAACGCTTCTGCACACCATCCCGAGATTCAATAAAGATTTCGCGATTACCACGTTTAATACCTCCATAAGTAACAACTCCATCAATCTCACTTACCACTGCTGGATTTGAAGGGTTACGTGCTTCGAACAATTCAGTTACACGAGGCAGACCCCCTGTAATATCACGAGATTTACCCATGGTACGAGGAATCTTCGCCAACACTTGTCCTGCTTTGATTTTCTCACCTGCATCTACTGCTAAGTGAGCTCCCACAGGAATGTTATAACCTTTTGTATCAGTTTTCCCTTTTACAACAATAGCAGGGTTCTTAGTCTTATCACGTGTTTCGGTGATTACTTTCTCACGGTGACCAGTTTGTTCATCTGATTCTTCCTTGTAAGTAACACCTTCAATTATCGCTTCATATTCAATTGTTCCATCGAACTCAGACAAGATCACAGCGTTGTAAGGATCCCAGAAACAAAGTTCCTCACCTTTTTCCACTTTCTGACCGTCTTTCACTTTCAAGAAAGCACCGTAAGGAACGTGGTTAGTGATCAATACTCTGGTCTTTTCACTGTCTACAATTCTAATCTCACCTGTACGACCCATTACTACCTGGATCGGGTTGTTATCATTGTTCGTTGTATCGATAGTACGAATACCTTCGAATTCAAGAATACCGCTAAACTTCGCTTTGATGTTTGCTTCTACAGCGATGTTAGATGCAGTACCCCCAACGTGGAATGTACGAAGTGTAAGCTGCGTTCCTGGTTCACCAATAGATTGTGCTGCAATTACACCTACCGCTTCACCTGCTTGTACCATTTTACCGGTAGCCAGGTTACGACCGTAGCATTTAGCACAACCTCCTACTTTCGATTCGCAAGTAAGCAGTGAGCGAATTTCAACTTCTTCAATCGCTGTATCTTCGATCAACTTAGCAAGCTCGTCCGTAATTTCAGAATTCGCAGGGCAGATCAATGTATCATTGATCGGATCATATATATCATGAACTGTAACACGACCGAGGATACGTTCTGACAAAGGTTCAACGATGTCTTCGTTGTCTTTCAGAGCCGTTACTTTCAAGCCACGTAAAGTTCCGCAATCATCTTCACTTACTACAAGATCCTGCGCAACGTCCACAAGCCTACGCGTTAAGTAACCAGCATCAGCTGTTTTCAACGCAGTATCAGCGAGACCTTTACGAGCGCCGTGCGTAGAGATAAAGTATTCCAATACGTCCAATCCTTCTTTAAAGTTAGAAAGGATCGGGTTTTCAATGATGGAGCCTACCGAACCTGCAAGGTTCTTTTGAGGTTTCGCCATCAGACCCCGCATACCACCTAACTGACGAATCTGTTCTCTCGAACCACGAGCACCGGAGTGCATCATCATGTAGATCGAGTTAAAACCTTGCTGGTCTTCTTCCAGCTGTTTCATCAGTGTATTGGTGAGCAACGTATTCGTACGCGTCCAGATATCAATCACCTGGTTGTAACGCTCGTTGTCGGTAATAAGACCCATCATATAGTTGTTCCAAACGGCATCAACTTCTTCCTGGGCATTTGCTACCAATTGTTCTTTTTCGGCAGGAACCTTCACGTCATTCAAGCCCATTGACAATCCACCTTTGTAAGCCATCTGGAATCCAAGTTCTTTAATATCATCAAGGAACTTAGCAGTCTTAGATTGACCCGCAATTTTGTAGATGTCAGAGATAATCGTCTGAAGTTTTTTCTTTGTAAGAAGTTCATCTACAAAGCCTACTTCTTCCGGTACGAATTTGTTGAAGATAACCCGTCCTGCGACAGTGTCAATCATCTTGAATTCTAACTCACCGGTTTTCTTATCTTTTACAACCGCGCGCACTTTTATGTTAGCGTGCTTTGAAAGTTTACCTTCATTGAACGCCACTATAACTTCTTCAGAAGAATAATAGCGTTTGTTCTCACCTTTAATTGGATGTTCAGGAGTTCCTTTTCTTCCTTTTGTGAGATAGTATAATCCCAACACCATGTCCTGAGAAGGTACCGTGATAGGAGCACCGTTAGCAGGGTTAAGGATGTTATGGGATGACAGCATCAATAACGAAGCTTCCAAAATCGCTTCTTGTCCAAGGGGAACGTGAACCGCCATCTGGTCACCGTCAAAGTCAGCGTTAAACGCAGTACATACGAGCGGGTGAAGCTGGATCGCTTTTCCTTCAATCAATTTCGGTTGGAATGCCTGTATACCTAGTCTGTGAAGTGTTGGAGCACGGTTTAAAAGCACAGGATGTCCTTTCAATACGTTTTCCAAAATATCCCAGATCACTGGATCTTTTCTGTCAACAATTTTCTTTGCTGACTTCACAGTTTTTACAATTCCTCTTTCAATCAGCTTACGGATAATGAATGGCTTGAATAATTCAGCCGCCATATCTTTTGGAAGACCGCACTCGTGTAATTTCAACTCGGGGCCAACCACGATTACTGAACGACCTGAGTAGTCAACACGTTTACCCAACAAATTCTGACGGAAACGTCCTTGCTTACCTTTCAGCATATCACTCAAAGATTTCAGCGCACGGTTTCCATCGGAACGCACAGCGTTCACTTTTCTTGAGTTATCGAACAAAGAGTCAACAGCTTCCTGAAGCATACGCTTCTCATTACGAAGGATAACTTCCGGAGCTTTAATATCGATCAATCTCTTAAGACGATTGTTACGAATAATAACACGTCTGTAAAGATCATTCAAATCTGATGTTGCAAAACGACCACCATCCAATGGCACGAGTGGACGTAATTCCGGAGGAATTACCGGAACCATTTTAATCACCATCCATTCAGGCTTATTCTCAATACGAGTTTTTGCATCACGGAAAGCTTCAACCACTTTCAAACGCTTCAATGCTTCAGCCTTACGTTGTTGAGATGTATCAGTCGCTGCCTGGTGTCTTAATTCGTATGAAAGTGTATCAAGTTGAGTTCTTGATAACAGCATTTCAAGTGCATCAGCACCCATTTTCGCGATGAACTTCTTAGGATCATTGTCATCCAACAATTGATTCTCACGAGGAAGTTTATCAATGATATCGAGGTATTCTTCTTCGGTTAAGAAATCAAGACGATTTACACCATCTTCTTCTTTAACACCAGGTTGAATCACTACATAGCGTTCGTAATATATAATCTGATCGAGTTTCTTGGTAGCAAGGCCAAGCAAGTAACCGATCTTGTTAGGGAGCGAACGGAAATACCAGATATGTGCTACCGGTACAACCAACTCGATATGCCCCATGCGCTCGCGTCTTACTTTCTTCTCGGTAACTTCTACACCGCAGCGATCGCAAATGATGCCTTTATAACGGATACGCTTATATTTTCCACAATGACATTCCCAATCCTTCACGGGACCAAAAATCCTCTCGCAGAACAATCCTCCCATTTCTGGTTTGTAAGTTCTGTAGTTAATGGTTTCTGGTTGCGTTACTTCACCATGTGAGCTTTCCAGAATAGATTCAGGAGAAGCCAAGCTAATGGTGATCTTGGAGAAGTCGTTGTTGATCTTTTTATTTTTTCTGAAAGACATAGTGTAAGTTTTCAGTTAAGTACTTATAAAGTGTACAAGTCCGGTATCCTGAAGTCTTGAAGCATTTTGCTTAAGACTTCAGGATCCGACTTTATTAATCCATGGTGATTTCAAGAGCCAAGCCTCTGAGTTCATGTACAAGTACATTGAATGATTCAGGAATATTTGGCTTGCGCATGTTTTCACCCTTAACAATCGCTTCGTAAGCTTTCGCACGACCGATCACATCGTCAGACTTGATGGTAAGAATTTCTTGCAGGATGTTCGAAGCACCGAATGCCTCGATCGCCCATACCTCCATCTCTCCAAAACGCTGACCACCGAACTGTGCTTTACCACCCAGCGGTTGTTGTGTGATAAGAGAGTATGGCCCGATAGAACGTGCGTGCATCTTATCATCAACCAAGTGACCAAGTTTCAGCATATACGCTACACCTACCGTTACTGGCTGATCGAATTTGTCTCCGGTCAAACCATCGTACAGGTACGTTCTTCCGAAAAGAGGAAGGCCTGCTTCGTCCAGTTCTGCTTGTACCTCATCTAATGATGCTCCATCGAAAATTGGAGTAGCGTACTTACGGCCGAGTTTCAATCCAGCCCAAGCCAACACTGTTTCATAGATCTGTCCAAGGTTCATACGTGACGGTACGCCAAGCGGATTCAAACAAATATCTACTGGTGTTCCATCTTCCAGGAATGGCATATCCTCTTCACGAACGATACGAGCTACAACACCCTTATTTCCGTGACGACCTGCCATTTTATCTCCTACTTTCAATTTACGTTTTTTCGCAATGTAAACTTTAGCAAGCTGTACAATACCGGTTGGCAATTCATCTCCAACTTCCAATGTAAACCGTTCACGCTTAAATTCACCTGCGTAAGTGTTACGTTTCACAATGTAATTCTTCACCATCTGACCAATGAGCTCATTCGTATGCTCTTCAGGCGTCCAGTTTTCAAGACTTATATCAGAAATCAGGTTAACTTCTTCAGGAACGTTGTAATTGCTTTCATCGCGGTAAATGTTTTTATCAGGGAACAAATTGTTCTCGATCACTTTTGCTGAGAACTTAACACCTTTGCTCACCAACTCATCACCGAATTTATGCTTCACACCATTGCTGGTTTTCCCATTCAGTAACTGTGTCAACTTCTTGATCATCTCTTCACGAAGATCACTTAGTTGCTTGCTATACTTGCTCTTCAGTGCATCTAGCTCCTTCTTAGATTTTGAACGAACATCTTTGTCGCGTTTTGGTCTTGAGAAAAGCTTCGTGTCAATCACAACACCTTTCAATGATGGAGGTGCCTTCATAGAAGCATCCTTCACATCACCAGCCTTATCACCGAAGATCGCGCGGAGAAGTTTTTCTTCAGGAGTAGGATCTGTTTCTCCTTTCGGAGTGATCTTACCAATCAGAATATCACCTTCACGAACCTCAGCACCAACACGGATGATACCATTCTCATCTAGATGTTTTACCGCTTCTTCGCTAACGTTCGGGATTTCAGAAGTAAGTTCTTCTTCACCACGTTTAGTATCACGAACTTCAAGCTCAAATTCTTCAATGTGAATCGATGTATATACATCGTTCTGAACAACTCTCTCCGAGATTACAATCGCATCCTCGAAGTTATAACCTTGCCATGGCATGTAAGCCACGAGTAAGTTACGTCCCAGAGCGAGCTCTCCATTTTGAGTAGCATATCCCTGACAAAGTGGTTGTCCCTTCACTACCTTTTCACCTTTGCGAACAAGAGGTGTCAGGTTGATACAAGTATCCTGGTTAGTTCTTCTGAACTTGATCAGGTTATAAGTTCTGAATTCATCATCAAAACTTACCAACTGCTGTTCTTCAGAAACTTCGTACTTGATGATAATTTTCTTTGCGTCAACAAAATCCACAACACCAGTTCCTTCTGCAAGGATAAGTGCACGTGAGTCTAATGCTACACGACCTTCAAGACCGGTTCCAACAATCGGAGCTTCTGGTCTTAAAAGAGGCACAGCCTGACGTTGCATGTTTGATCCCATCAATGCACGGTTCGCATCATCATGCTCAAGGAAAGGAATCATAGAAGCTGCTACCGAAACAATTTGATTCGGAGCAATATCCATATACTTAAGATCCTTCGGCTCGATCACTGGGAAGTCACCTTCAAAACGCGCCTTTATTTTTTCATCCACAAACTCTCCGGTCGGTTTGATCGGGACCTTAGCTTGTGCAATGTAATTTGTATCTTCTTCTTCAGCGGTCAGGAAGATTACAGGCTCTTTTACTTTTACCTTACCGTTTTCAACTTTACGATATGGTGTTTCGATGAAGCCCATCTTGTTCACTTTTGCGTGAACACAGAGAGACGAAATCAAACCAATGTTTGGACCTTCCGGAGTTTCAATTGTACAGAGACGTCCGTAGTGCGTATAGTGTACGTCACGAACCTCGAAACCTGCACGTTCACGAGAAAGACCACCAGGACCGAGTGCCGACATTCTGCGTTTGTGCGTAATCTCTGCAAGCGGATTGGTTTGATCCATGAATTGAGACAGCTGGTTCGTACCAAAGAACGAATTGATAACAGAAGACAATGTACGCGCGTTGATCAGATCAACCGGTTTGAAATCTTCATTATCGCGAACGTTCATTCTTTCTTTGATGGTTCTCGCCATACGGGCAAGACCTACACCAAATTGAGAATACAACTGCTCGCCTACTGTTCTTACACGTCTGTTACTCAAGTGATCTATATCATCGACAACTGCTTTCGAGTTGATCAGACCGATAAGGTATTTCACGATCAGAATAATATCTTCTTTCGTCAATACACGTTGATCTGAACTGATATCAAGACCTAATTTTTTATTGATTCTGTAGCGGCCTACTTCACCAAGATCATAGCGCTTCTCAGAGAAGAACAAGCTGTTGATTATATCGCGAGCAGTTTGTTCATCCGGAGCTTCAGTGTTTCTCAACTGACGATATATATACTCAACCGCCTCTTTTTCAGAGTTGGAAGTATCTTTCGCCAGTGTATTGAATATAATATTATAGTCAGCGATGTTAATGTCATCTCTGTGAAGTATAATTGACTTCACACCAGATTCTACGATAATATCGACATCTTCTGCAGCGATCGTGTGATCACGCTCCAATAACACTTCGTTACGATCGATCGACACCACTTCACCGGTATCTTCGTCCACGAAGTCTTCAGTCCATGTCTTCAGCACCCGTGCTGCGAGTTTGCGACCTACTGTTTTCTTAAGCGTATTTTTGTTTGCTTCAACCTCTTCTGATAAGCCGAACAGGTCAAGTATATCTTTATCTGAACCATACCCTATTGCACGCAACAAAGTGGTTACAGGGAATTTCTTTTTACGGTCGATGTACGCATACATTACAGCGTTTACATCGGTCGCGAATTCAATCCAGGATCCTTTGAAAGGAATGATCCGCGCTGAATAAAGTTTTGTACCGTTCGTGTGTTTGCTCATCGCAAAGAATACACCAGGAGAGCGGTGTAACTGAGATACGATAACACGCTCGGCACCATTGATCACGAAAGATCCCTTTTCGGTCATATAAGGAATATTACCGAGGAATACTTCTTGTTCAATAGTTTCAAAATCTTCGTTATCCTCATCGTTGCAAGTAAGGCGAAGCTTCGCCTTCAATGGCACGGAGAAAGTCAATCCACGGTCGATGCACTCATCCACTGAGTACTTCGGAGGATCGATTGTATAATCTACAAACTCTAAAACAAAGTTTTCGCGGGAATCACTAATCGGGAAGTTCTCTGCAAAAACCTTATACAAGCCTTCATTTTGTCTTTTTTCGGCCGGAGTTTCAATCTGTAAGAAATCTTTGAAAGACTGGAGTTGAAGGTCCAGAAAATCAGGGTATTCGAGGATCTTCTCAATTCCTGAGAAGTCGATTCTACCGTTAATAGTCTTCTTTGCCAAGGTGTTTAACGTTTAAGTTCTTTGTCCTGGACGGGAGAACAATAGGAAATACAAGTTTGAGTACAAATGGGAATAGACCCTGTCTCTCCCGTTCCTTTCAGAACAGAATAGACACAGGGTCTAACCGAAGCTTTCAGACGGTACTCTTCGTCTGGATGAAGATTACTTCAATTCAACTTCGGCACCAGCCTCAACAAGTTGCTTCTTCAGGCTTTCTGCTTCGTCTTTAGGTAAACCTTCTTTGATAGTTTTAGGTGCACCGTCTACTACGTCTTTAGCTTCTTTCAAGCCAAGGCCAGTAAGATCTTTCACCAGTTTCACGATCTGAAGCTTGTTTGCTCCAGGAGCTTTCAACACTACATCGAAGTTAGTTTTTTCAGCGGCAGCAGCAGCGCCAGCACCAGCAGCAGGACCAGCTACTACAGCTGCAGCAGCAGGCTCAATGCCATAAGTTTCTTTCAAGTAAGAAGCCAATTCAGTAACTTCTTTAACAGTGAGTTCAACAAGTTGATCTCCGAGTGCTTTAATATCAGCCATTTTCGTAAAATTTAATTAAGTCTTGTTAGTAATTTATTTTGATCCACGTTCTTCCAGTGCTTTTACCAAGCCAGCCACTGTATTCTTTCCGCTCTGAAGAGCTGAGATAAGATTCTGGGCAGGAGCCTGAAGCATTGCAATAACATCGCCGATGAGCTCGTTCTTAGATTTAAGCTCGCTCAGCATAATAAGATTCTCATCTCCGATAAACAGATCTGAGTTGATGGAAGCTGCTTTCAATACAGGTTTGCCATCCAGTTTCGTACGAAACTCTCTAATCACCTTTGCGGGAAGATTACCAGCTTCTTTGGAGAATAAAACTCCCGAGAAACCTTCTAATGCTGTAAACAAAGGAGAGTAGTCATTACCCTCTTGTCTTTCAAGTGCCTTACGAATCAATGTATTTTTATATACTTTATATTCGATACCGCTTTTGAAACACATTCTTCTGAAACTATTAATCTGAGCTACGGTAAAACCACCGGCATCAGTAATATAGAAGTGGGCGTTGTTGGCAAACTTCTCTGAAAGCTCTTCAATAATTTGTGCTTTTTCTTCTCTGGTCATGTCTTTAATTCTTAAATGCCAGCAATCGAGTTTTTGTCAACTGCTATCCCCGGACTCATGGTTGTTGAAATAGTGATGCTTTTGAAATAATCACCTTTCGCAGATGCCGGTTTCAGCTTAGCAACAACATTTATCATTTCGATAGCATTGTCCCGGATCTTTTCAGCCGAGAAGGAAGCTCTTCCAATGCCAACGTGAATGATACCTTGTTTATCAATTTTGAAGTCGATTTTACCGGCTTTTACTTCTTTCACGGCTTTACCAACTTCAAGCGTAACAGTTCCTGATTTAGGATTCGGCATAAGGCCTCTTGGACCAAGTACTTTACCAAGTTTACCAACCTTTGCCATTACAGTAGGTGTACAGATGATAACATCGATGTCTGTCCATCCACCTTCAATTTTCTGAATATAATCATCCAGACCTACGTGGTCAGCACCTGAGTCTTTTGCATCCTGAACTTTATCAGGTGTACAAAGAACAAGCACACGAACCATTTTACCAATACCGTGTGGGAGTGCTACTACACCACGCACCATTTGATCTGATTTCTTAGGATCAACTCCTAAGCGGATATCAAGATCAACAGATGAATCAAATTTTGTAAAGGAGATATCCTTTAAAACTTTTGCAGCATCTTCCAGTGAATACTCCTTCTCAGGGTTGTATTTCGCAAGGACTGCTTTTCTGTTTTTAGAAATTTTCGCCATCGCTTTAATTATTTATCCCAAGGAGGGGTTCCTGATATAGTAATACCTAAGCTTCTTGCAGTACCTGCTACCATTTTCATTGCTGATTCAACTTTGAATGCATTGAGGTCTGGCATTTTGGTTTCTGCGATAGTTTTCACTTGATCCCAAGTGATAGAACCTACCTTTGTACGATTCGGTTCTGCTGAGCCTTTCTGTTTCTTAGCGGCATCCAAAATCAGGATTGCAGCGGGAGGAGTTTTGATTACAAAATCAAACGACTTGTCGTTGTAAATGCTGATCAAAACGGGCAACACCTGACCGGGCTTGTCTTGCGTACGTGCATTGAATTGCTTACAAAAGTCCATGATGTTTAGACCTTTTGAACCCAATGCAGGACCGATCGGAGGTGCTGGGTTTGCTGCCCCACCTTTTACCTGTAATTTCAGATAACCAATTATTTCTTTTGCCATGTTATCTTTATTCTAGCTTTTCTACCTGCATATAACTTAACTCAACCGGAGTGTTCCGGCCGAAAATTTTCACCATTACATTGAGTTTCTTTTTGTCTTCAAAAATCTCCTCAACACTTCCGGTAAATCCGCTGAATGGACCATCCATTACTTTCACAGATTCACCTTTAATGAATGGTGTTTCTAGTTTTTCTTCTAGTTCGTCAATCTCATCAACTTTACCGAGAATCCTGTTAACCTCTGATTGACGAAGAGGTACTGGATCCTTGGAAGCCCCGGTTCCGTTGTTTCCGAGAAAACCGATCACACCTGGAATACTATTCACAGCATGATAAGCTTCTCCGTTCGAGAGATCTGCAGAAAGGAGAATGTAACCCGGGAAGAAGTTGCGCTCACGAACACGCTTCTTACCGCCTCTCATTTCGTATACTTTTTCTGAAGGAATTAACACCTGAGGGATGAAATCCGCCAGTTTAGAGCGCTCGATCTCAGTTTCCAAGTAAGACTTTACTTTCTTTTCCTGGCCACTGACGACCCTGAGTACATACCATTTCAGCTCGGGCATCACCTTCTAAATTAAAATTCTCTATAAAACCATTGAAGACCGGTTTTGAAAACCCAGTCGATTGCGCCAATCACTAAAGCGAAGATGGTTGAAGCCACCAACACCAAGATTGCACTACCCTGCAATTCACTGTATTTAGACCAAGTCACCTTGTTCTTGATCTCATCCCAGGATTCTGCCAAATAGGTTTTTACCTTCTCCATTGATTCAGTTTTTTGTCGAAGCTTACGCTTCTATTATTAAGCACGGGTGGAGAGACTCGAACTCCCAGCCAACGGTTTTGGAGACCGCTACTCTACCAATTGAGCTACACCCGTTTACTATTAATCAGCCCTGACTGGAAATTCTTTCCAAAATGAACTGTTCCCTCTTTCCTTTTCTGCTTTAGCGGGAACCGTCCAATCCCCTGAGATGCATTTAAATACACTCAGCCCAAAAAGGGACTGCAAAAATAGAAGATTAGTATAGAAAATAAAAGCGTTCTTGAAAAATAATCCAAGAACGCTTTTTATTTGTAAATCAGATGATTAATCTAAAATTTCAGTTACCTGACCAGATCCTACGGTACGGCCACCTTCACGAATAGCGAAACGAAGACCTTTCTCCATAGCGATTTTGTTGATTAACTCAACTTCGATAGAGATGTTATCACCAGGCATAATCATTTCAACACCTGCAGGAAGTTTTACTTCTCCAGTTACATCCGTTGTACGGAAGTAGAACTGAGGGCGGTATTTGTTAAAGAAAGGAGTGTGACGACCACCTTCTTCTTTAGACAATACGTAAACTTCAGCTTTGAATTTAGCATGTGGTTTTACTGAACCGGGCTTGCAGATAACCATACCTCTGCGGATTTGTTCTTTTTCAATACCACGGAGCAGAAGACCAACGTTATCACCAGCTTCACCTCTGTCAAGAATTTTACGGAACATTTCCACACCAGTGATTGTAGACTTCAGGTTTTCAGCACCCATACCAAGGATTTCAACTGCATCACCTGTGTTTACAACACCTCTTTCTATACGACCTGTAGCAACAGTACCACGACCAGTGATCGAGAATACGTCTTCAACAGGCATCAAGAAATCTTTGTCGATCAAACGAACTGGAATCGGAATGTACTCATCTACAGCCTTCATCAGTTCTTCAACTTTCTCAACCCACTTCGGCTCACCGTTCAGTGCACCAAGAGCAGATCCTCTGATTACTGGCATTGTATCGCCAGGGAAGCTATATGCTGACATAAGTTCGCGAACTTCCATCTCAACGAGATCTAACAATTCAGCGTCATCAACCAAGTCAACTTTGTTCATGAATACAACAAGAGCAGGTACACCTACCTGACGAGCAAGAAGGATGTGCTCGCGAGTTTGAGGCATAGGTCCGTCAGTAGCAGCCACCACAAGGATAGCTCCGTCCATTTGGGCAGCACCAGTAACCATGTTCTTCACATAGTCAGCGTGACCTGGACAGTCTACGTGAGCGTAATGTCTTTTTTCAGTTGCATATTCTACGTGAGAAGTATTGATAGTAATACCTCTTTCTTTTTCTTCAGGAGCGTTATCAATTGAAGAGAAGTCACGCATAGAAGCGAGTCCTTTAGATGCGAGAACTTTAGTAATCGCTGCAGTAAGCGTAGTCTTACCGTGATCGACGTGACCGATAGTACCTATGTTTACGTGTGGTTTCGAACGGTCGAATGTTTCTTTAGCCATATTTGAAAATCCCAGTTAAAGTTTAAATTATTAAGTGTTTTGAAATTGTTTTTAAATTATTTCTTAAGTCCAATCTCCTATTGAACTAACACCCTGAACATTTTAAGCCTTTGAAAAGGGTCTGCTTATACTTTTCATGGATCCCGGAACAAATAAGAGTCGCTACTTCTTATGTTTCTTGTTATTGAGAATCCTAAAACCAAAGGAGAGCTGTTGATGAGGATTGAACTCACGACCTCTTCCTTACCAAGGAAGTGCTCTACCACTGAGCTACAACAGCTTAGTAGCCGTTATACGTTATCTGTCAACCGTATTTCCTTTTTACGACCAACGGTTAACGGATAACGGCTCAACAAGAGCGGGAGACGAGGCTCGAACCCGCGACCTATAGCTTGGAAGGCTATCGCTCTACCAACTGAGCTACTCCCGCATTTAATTCAATTGTATTGACGTTACCTGAATGGTAACACCTATTGGCAATTGTGTGGGGGAAATAGGATTCGAACCTATGAAGTCATAAGACAACAGATTTACAGTCTGTCCCAGTTGGCCGCTTTGGTATTCCCCCTTAAATTATTTTCCATTCTTTAGATCAAATCTCTTGAGAGATGTGATTTGAAAATGGTCAATCAATATTTCTTAGAACAAAACCTGTTTTCTGTGCCGTTTGATCAGCCCTTCAAAAAACAGGAGTGCAAAATTATACGCTTTTCCACTTTTTCAAAACTTATGTCGAGAATTTCGAAAATTCTTCTCAGAAAAGATTCAATTATTCTCTTTACATGGGAACAATCTCTGTTATTACGCCTGCTCCGAATTCTTTTTTGAACATTTCGAGGACTTGAGCTTTGTATAAAGAAAAATCTTTGCGCATGGTTGGCGAGTCAAATTCAACAAACAAGACTTTATTTTTTATAAAGAGCTTCTTTGTTCGCTTCGAAATGGGCTTGCCTACAATTCTCTCCCATGAATCGATGAGATTAGCTTCGTCAAACCTGGAGGTAAGCTGATACGAGTTGAGCAGACTTCGAATAGCCTCCCCAACAGATTGTACATCGCCTCCTCTATATTTCTTTGACATGGTGCAAATATAGATAAATGACGCGCGCGTTTTTGTGTATTTGGTTAAGAGAACGTTAGGATATTATCACTACTTCTGAATAATATTTCCGGACTCAACAAAAAATAAAGTTGCTGAGACTTCGATGGACTTAAGCAGTTCGCCCGTGCGATCGGGGCGGGCATCGGTAATAAAAAGTTGCCCCAGATCAGCTTTCATTAATTTTAAGAGCTTGGAAATTCTAAAGTCATCCAGTTTGTCAAAAATATCATCCAGTAGAAGAATGGGTTTAAACCCTTTTATTCTTTCGATGATTTCAAACTGAGCAAGTTTCAAGGCTATCACAAAAGATTTCTGTTGCCCTTGAGAGCCCAGTCTTTTTAAGTCTCCGTTACCCAACGTAAAAACATAATCATCGCGATGGATTCCGAACGAAGTCCGTTGTAATGCCAGATCTTTTTGTCTTGTCTTTAATAATCCTTCGGCAAAACTTTTTTCTTTCACCTCCGAAGAATAGTCGAGGTTTGTTACCTCAACCTCGTCTACTATATATTGATAATACTTACGGAACACCGGTAAAAAATCATCCGCGAAAGCGATACGTTTCTTAAAAATCTCCTCCCCTAACCTGACAAGCACCTGATCGTATGATTCCAATGCAAGCCAATCTGGAGTTCCCCGTTCCTGGAACATTCTGAGCAGGCTGTTCCTTTGTTTCAAAGCCTGATTGTACTGCATCAGTGCCTCTAAATATTTTTTATCCAGCTGAGAAATTATACTATCAAAGAATTTTCTTCTTGACTCACTGCTTTCACGAACTAGGTCGACATCATCCGGAGCAATCAGTATGACCGGATATTTCCCGATGTGATCACTGAGTTTCTGATAATCGGAACCTTCTTCCCTAAAAACTTTTTTTGACCCTGTCTGCACGGAGCTTACCAGTTCATAAGGCTTATTCTCTTTATAGAACTTTCCTTTCACCATAAAAAAACTCTGACCCGATAAAATACATTGCGTGTCGGAAGAAGCGAAGGCACTTTTTGTAAAAGACAAAGAATAAATTGCATCAAGCAGATTGGTCTTCCCGCTACCATTTTTACCTACCAAAACGTTAACTGCAGGCGAAAATCGAAGGTTTGCTTCCGGGTAGTTCTTAAAATTCAGCAAATGTAAGTCGTGCAGGTACATGAGGAATTGCGTTGAAAGTTTGGCGAATGTTCGTTGGGGGGTTATTTTCGCAACTCGGATCAAAAATAGGGATATGGCTGCTACAACAAAAGCTAAGAATGAGCCCGCGGTGGCGAAGAAGAGCGATTCAACTGAATTCTCAAAAGACACTTACCTGTATTGGTATGAGAGCATGCAACTGATGCGGAAATTCGAAGAGAAAGCCGGTCAGCTTTATGGTATGCAAAAAATCAAAGGATTCTGTCACTTATATATAGGGCAGGAAGCCTGCGCTTCAGGATCTGTTAGCGCTCTTAAAAAAGGTGACAAGTATATAACGGCTTACCGTGACCACGGACACCCGCTTGCACTTGGAACTGATCCGAAAGCTATCATGGCCGAGTTGTATGGCAAAGAAACAGGAACCACAAAAGGTAAAGGTGGGTCCATGCACATTTTTGATAAAGAGCATGGTTTCATTGGCGGCCACGGCATTGTAGGAGCGCAAGTTCCACTGGGTGCGGGTATAGCCTTTGCTGAAAAATATAATAAGACTGGCAATCTTTGTATCTGCTATATGGGAGACGGGGCCGTTCGTCAAGGTGCTTTTCATGAAGCGCTGAACCTGGCGATGCTTTGGAAACTTCCTGTAATTTTTGTGATTGAAAATAACGGATACGCCATGGGAACTTCTGTTCAGCGTACTTCTAACGTTCATGAGCTTTATACTTTAGGTGAGGCATACGATATGCCTTCTGAGCCGGTGGATGCTATGAAGTGTGAAGATGTACACCGTGCTGTGGCACGTGCTGCTGAGCGGGCTCGTGCTGGTGAAGGACCTACGTTGTTAGAGTTCAGAACCTATCGTTACAAAGGTCACTCAATGTCTGATCCTCAGAAATACAGATCCAAAGATGAGGTGGAGCAATACAAACAACGCGATCCGATCGAAGTAACACGTCAGACAATTCTTGATAAGAAATTTGCTACAGAGGCAGATCTCGAAGCAATCGACAATAAAATAGTTCAACAAGTTGAAGAGAGTGTGAAGTTTGCAGAGGAATCAAATTTCCCTGATCCTTCTGAAGCGTTTACCGAGGTTTACGTGCAGACGGATTACCCATTTATCATGGACTAATTCACCTCAGCCTGAGCTGTTTGTTTAGTATGATCTAATTTGTAGTTTTGCGCCCTCCCGACAGAAATCGGGAGGGCTTTTATTTTAAATACAATGGCTAAAAAAGAAGAACACAAGCACGAATTACTGGAGAATCCAGAAGCTATAAAACACAAACTCGAAGATGCCGAGAATTGGGTAGAGAGTAACCCCAAGACCATTATCGGAATTGCAGTAGTGATTCTCCTGATTGTTGGAGGATATTTTGGCTTCCAGTATTATAAAGGAACTCAAGATGAGGCCGCACAAAAGGAAATGTTCCAGGCTGTTTATTACTTCGAGCAGGATAGTCTTAACCTCGCATTGAATGGTGATGGTAATAACCTCGGCTTCCTGGCTATCATTGAAGACTACGGTGTATCAGATGCTGCAAACCTCGCCAACTATTATGCTGGTGTTGCTTATTTGAAGCAAGGTAAGTTTAATGTTGCCCGCTTATACCTGGAAGATTTTAGCTCTAGCGATTTGCTGGTTCAAGCTCGTGCGTATAGCCTTATCGGTGATACGTATATGGAAGAGAATAATTTTGAAGAGGCTGCCAAGTATTACAACAAGGCTGCTAACTATAAACCTAATAAGTACTTCTCGCCTGCTTACCTGATGAAAGAAGCATTGGCATACGAAAAGCTGAATCAAAATGATAAGGCTAAAGAAGTATACGACAAGATCATTACTGACTTCTGGGAGTCAGCCGAATACCAGAACGCACGCAAGTTCAAGGCGAAGCTGGAAACTAATTCATAGAAGATTTTATTTTAACTTTACAGGGATAGACAAAAATCTATCCCTTTTTTATTTTCTATTTTGAGCGATATATCTCTATGTAAGCAAATAAAAGAGAAAATTTTTCAACCTATAGGGAGTATTCAACGTCATCTATATAGTTAATATCATTTAATTTTTAAATGCATGGCCGGACCACTTAAATCAGGAAAAGTAAAAACCAACATTAATCTTTCCAGAAAGAAATTTGCAATAGTTGTTGCTGAATGGAATGCTGAAATAACGGAAGCACTATACTCCGGGGCCGTTGAGTCACTTATTAAAAACGGGGTTAAGAAGCAAAACATCATTCGCAAAACTGTTCCGGGTACTTTCGAGCTTACGCTTGGTTCGCTCTGGGCTGCCGAAGATAAATCGATCAGCGCAGTAATTAGCTTAGGCTGCGTCATTCAAGGAGATACCCCTCATTTCGACTATATATGTCAGGCCGTTGCCTATGGTATAACAGAGGTCAATATTAAAACAAAGAAGCCTGTGATCTTCGGTGTACTCACAACGCTAAACAAGCAACAAGCTATAGATCGCGCGGGTGGTAAATATGGCAATAAAGGTGAAGAGGCTGCTTTGACAGCTATATCGATGTTGAGTTTCTAATTAAATATACCTGAAGCCAGAAGTTCTGTCTGCTTCAGGTATATTACTACTTACAATGCTGGTTGATTAATTGATCAACTTGCTTGTCGCCAAGTTGAGTTGCTAATTCAAAGTCCTTACAGGCACCTGCCTTATCTTTTGAACTCAGCTTTGCTAACCCTAAAAATCATTTCAACTTTATAGTTCATCGGTTGTACCAGATTTGATCAGCAGCTATAAAAAAAGCCGCCTCATGTGAGGCGGCTTTCAATATATACTGACTAAACGTATGTTTAGAAATTCTTCACTATCTCTTGTGCAAACTCTGAGCATTTCAAAAGTGTAGCGCCTTCCATCTGGCGATGGAAATCGTATGTTACTTTCTTAGAAGCTATAGCGCCTTCCAGACCTTTTACGATCAGGTCAGCAGCTTCCTGCCAGCCCATATACTCAAGCATCATAACACCTGAAAGAATTACAGAACCTGGATTTACTTTATCCTGTCCTGCATACTTCGGTGCTGTACCATGCGTAGCTTCAAATATAGCGTGGCCTGTTTTATAGTTTACGTTACCACCCGGCGCGATACCTATACCACCTACTATAGCAGCAAGTGCATCAGATATATAGTCACCATTCAGGTTCAATGTAGCAGCAACTGAATATTCATCTGGTCTCAACAGAATTTGTTGCAGAAATGCATCTGCGATAGCATCTTTCACGATGATCTTATGACCATCTTTTTCGATGATCTGCCAAGGTCCGCCATCCAGATCTTTAGCACCGAATTCGCTTTTCGCCAAAGCATATCCCCAATCACGGAAACCACCTTCGGTAAATTTCATGATGTTACCTTTGTGTACAAGCGTAACACTAGGTTTCTTATGTTGAATAGCATATTCGAATGCAGCACGGATCAAACGCTCAGAACCTTCTTTTGATACTGGCTTGATACCAATTGCAGTTGTCTGTGGGAAACGGATCTTCTTGAATAATTTCGCGAAGTTCTCCTCAAACAATTTCAAGAATTTTTTATTGTCCTCAGAACCTTCCTGGAACTCGATACCAGCATATATATCTTCTGTGTTCTCACGGAAGATAATGGTATCCGTTTTGTGTGGTTCTTTCACCGGAGAAGGAACTCCTTTGAACCAACGTACTGGCCGTACGCAAGCATACAGATCAAGCTCCTGGCGAAGGGCTACGTTCAATGAACGGATACCACCTCCTACCGGAGTTGTTAAAGGTCCTTTAATACCCACCAGGTATTCTTTAAAAACGGTGAGCGTTTCTTCGGGCAACCAGTTACCGGTTTTGTTGAAAGCTTTCTCCCCCGCTAAAACTTCTTTCCAGATGATTTTCTTTTTTCCACCGTATGCTTTCTCAACCGCTTTATCGAATACAAGTTTAGATGCAGGCCAAATGTCTACACCCGTTCCGTCACCCTCGATAAACGGGATGGTAGGACTATCAGGTACAGTGAGTTTACCGTTGCTGATGCTGATTTTCTGATCGCTCATTTTACTAAAATGTTTTAAATGTTTTTGCGTTTTAGGTGTTTTGTAGAACACCGCCCTGATTTGGGCGCGGAAAATTAAAAAATAAAGGTCATAAATGAAGATATTTTGTGTTTCAATCGTTTAATCTGGAAAATAACTTATGAAATCGTTTGTTTTAGCTGCGTTCTTCCTCGTTTCGATGTCGGCTTTCGATACTCGCTCGCATATTGTAAAAGATGCATGCCTGTCTCCCGAAGAGATGAAACTGTATGAACTGATTATGGAGTATAGAAAAAGCAAAGGGCTGCCCTCCATTCCGCTCTCGGCAAAACTCTCGCAGGTAGCGATGGTGCATGCGCATGACCTTGCCGACAACTATGACTTTGATCCGGATAATAAGTGTAATCCGCATAGCTGGTCAAAGAAAGGTACCTGGACTGCTTGCTGCTACACCAGCGACCACAAGAAAGCTCAATGCATGTGGGACAAGCCAAAAGAAATTGCAGGCTATACGGGCTTTGGATATGAAATAGCATACTATAGCTCCAATGGTGCTACTGCAAAAGAAGGACTTGATGGCTGGAAGGTTAGCCCCGGACACAACCCATTAATTGTTAACAGTGGTATATGGAGTAAAGTAAAATGGAACGCTATAGGTGTTGCACTGTATAAAGAATATGGATTGGTTTGGTTTGGAGAAGTCGAAGACAGCGCTACACTCTCCGTTTGTAAATAGTGCCTGCGTCATTTTTCTCTCTCATATTGTCGGCTTTCAAGTCAAAACGACTGTATTACGCTTGCATGCGTTCTCTTTTCTTGCCAATTTTTCAGTAAAGAGCTTGATGGATTGTTATTTGATAACTCCGACCACGAGGGATTACAATTATGAACTTCGAAAAATTTACTATAAAATCTCAAGAGGCTTTACAGAAGTCTGCAGAGATTGTCATGGGCAATCAGCAGCAAGCCATTGAGCCTGGGCATGTGCTCAAAGCGATTCTCGAAACAGACGAGAATGTATCAAGTTATTTATTCAAGAAGCTAAATATAAATGAGACTATACTTCATACGAAACTCGAGGAAATCCTAGCGGGCTATCCACGTGTTTCCGGTCAACAGCCATATTTATCTTCCGCTACGAATACCGTATTACAAAATGCGGATAAAGAGCTGCGCGAATTAAAGGACGAATATGTAGCGATAGAACATTTGTTGCTGGCATTGCTCGCTTCCAAAGACAAGGTATCTTCTATTATGAAAGATGCTGGCTTTGAAAAAGCAGCGTTGATCAAAGCTATAAAAGAGCTTCGCGGTGGTTCTAAAGTTACCGACCCGAATGCTGAAGCAAAGTATAAATCACTGGAGCGTTATTCAAAGAACCTGAATGATCTTGCGAAAGATGGAAAGATTGATCCGGTAATCGGACGCGATGAAGAGATCAGACGTGTGCTTCAGATTCTTTCACGCAGAACTAAAAACAATCCTATACTTCTGGGTGAACCCGGCGTTGGTAAAACTGCGATTGTTGAGGGGATGGCTCAACGCATTGTCAATGGCGATGTACCTGAAAATCTAAAAGAAAAAATTCTCGTTTCATTGGACATGGGCTTGCTTGTAGCGGGTGCCAAATATAAAGGAGAGTTTGAAGAACGTTTGAAAGCGGTTATCAAAGAAGTAACAGATTCTAACGGACAAATTATACTCTTCATTGATGAGATTCATACGCTGATCGGTGCCGGGGGTGGTGGCGAAGGTGCGATGGATGCGGCCAACTTATTAAAGCCAGCACTCGCTCGTGGAGAACTCCATGCTATAGGTGCCACGACATTAAAAGAATACCAGAAGTATATAGAAAAAGATAAAGCGCTTGAACGCAGATTTCAGTCTGTGCTTGTAGGCGAACCATCCGTTGAGGATTCTATATCTATACTTCGAGGTATAAAAGATAAATATGAGCTTCACCACGGTGTGAGAATTAAAGATGACGCTGTAATAGCATCGGTTGAATTATCAAGCCGGTATATTTCAGATCGTTTTCTTCCTGATAAGGCGATTGACTTAATGGATGAAGCTGCTTCAAAACTTCGTCTTGAAATGGATTCGCTTCCGGAAGAACTTGATGAGCTGAATCGTAAGATCATGCAACTCGAGATTGAACGTGAAGCTATACGCAGAGAAAAAGACAGAGAGAAGGAAGCTATATTGAGTAAAGAAATCGCTGAGCTTTCTGAACAACGCAATTCACTGAAAGCTAAATGGGAAAGTGAAAAAGAAGTTGTTCACGGCATTCAGAAAGAAAAAGAGAATATAGATAAACTGAAATTCGAAGCTGAACAAGCAGAGAAGGCTGGCGACTATGGCAAGGTTGCTGAAATCCGTTACGGTAAAATTACCGAAGCTGAAAAACGTCTCAATAAAGTTCAGCAGAAGATGAAGGAAATGCAAGGCGAAAAAACTTTGCTGAAAGAAGAAGTTGATAGTGAAGATATAGCGGAGGTTGTAGCCAAATGGACTGGTATACCGGTTTCTAAAATGCTTCAGAGTGAACGTGAGAAACTGCTGCACCTTGAAGAAGAATTAAGCAAACGGGTAGCAGGACAGGAAGAAGCTATACAAGCGTTGAGTGATGCTGTAAGAAGAAGTCGTGCCGGGTTGCAAGATCCAAAGCGCCCGATCGGTTCGTTCATCTTTATGGGTACTACGGGAGTCGGAAAAACAGAACTGTCCAAAGCGCTTGCAGACTATCTCTTCAATGATGATAATGCCATGGTACGCATTGACATGAGTGAGTACCAGGAACGACATAGCGTAAGCCGTTTAATCGGTGCGCCTCCAGGATATGTAGGATACGATGAAGGTGGACAATTAACAGAAGCAGTAAGAAGAAAACCATATTCAGTTATACTTCTGGATGAAATTGAAAAAGCTCACCCGGATGTATTCAACATCTTGTTACAAGTGCTGGACGATGGAAGGTTAACGGATAATAAAGGACGTGTTGCAAATTTTAAGAACACGATTATTATCATGACGACCAACATTGGTTCTCACATTATTCAAGAGAACTTTGAAAAGATTACAGACGAAAATTACTTTGATGTTTTGGATGACACCAAAGAAGAAGTTTTCACTCTGTTGAAGAAATCGGTTCGTCCTGAATTTGTAAACAGGATTGATGAGATTATTATGTTCCGTCCGTTGAGCAGAAAAGACATCCGCAAGATTGTTGATATTCAGGTAGACCTGGTATGTAAACGTCTGGATGAATCTGGTATCAAACTGGAAATAACCGATGCGGCTCGCGAACGGATTGCTAAACTTGGATTCGATCCTCAATATGGAGCACGTCCGCTGAAGCGCGTGATGCAACGTGAAATTCTAAATGAATTATCAAAGCAGATCCTCTCCGGCAAAGTGCACAAAGACTCTGTGATTCTGGTCGACTTGCGAAATGACACAGAATTTACATTCGAGAATATAGAAAGTGCCGAATTGGTAAACTAAGTAATACAAAGAAAGCCGCCACAAGCGGCTTTCTTTTTTATAAATAGTATACTATACAATATGAACCAAGCGTATACGTCTACTGTTATACAATCAGGTTTAAGGATTGGTACCCGATTTCTCAGTCGGGACGAAGTTGGTATGAGGGGTTTGGTTTTAAGCTCCGGGGTGGTTCCCGGAGCTTTTTTGTTGAATCTCTGTATAAAAGCGCCTCCCTCAAGAAGGCGCTTTTAAGCTATATATAGTATTATACTATATTAATTAACGTAGCCAGGATTTTGTTGTCCCTGAAGTGCCGGATTGGCATCCATTTCACGCTGAGGAATCGGAAGCACCAACAAATTGTCATTCCATTCATAGTCACCTTGCTGGCTGATGCTGATTTCATGCCTTCTGATGTCATGGATAAAATGGCCTTCAAAACCAAGTTCAAGCTTTCTCTCCAGGAGTATATCATCAATGGTAGGTTCTGTCGGAGCATCACTTGCCCTTGCACGCGTGCGGAGTACCTGCAAGTCTTCACCAGGGGTATTAGGCCCCACCTGCTCATTAGTTATTAAGTTAGCTTCCGCACGAATAAGGTAAAGTTCAGCCAAGCGAACGATGCTAATGTTTGCAAATTGATCTTTATACTTTCCACTCAGGCGTCTGTCAGAAGCGTCGTAGTAAATCAATGCGCTCTTGCGTTCATCTGTTTCGTCAAACAAGGCGTTATATTCTGCGCGGATACGAATATCTCTTCTTCCGTTGAAACTCGTTGCTGCATAGAAAGTCTGCAATGCATTTTCTCCATCCTGATTTGTGACTTGTATAGCGAATATATCTTCTGAAGTATTGTTCGCCTGGTTAAAAGCCTGACTAACGCGATCTACCAATGCAAATTGTCCACTTTCAATAATATCATTTGCTTTCACCACTGCTTCTGCATAGTTACGCTGTTGCTGATATACTCTTGCTAACATAGCTTTAGCCGACCACGTGGTTGCATAAAAACCATTCTCTTCACCTAGCAATGTTTCAGCAGAAGTAAGATCGGATATCACCTGAGTATATACGTCCGCTACAGTACTTCTTGATATAGCATTTTCAGCAGGGTTATACTCCAGTGCTGTAGGTTGAAGCTTTAACGGCACGCCTAGATTTGCGGTCGGATCACCATCAGCCCAATCTTTTGCGTATAGGCGAACCAGGTTGAAATATATAGTACCACGAATAAATTTAGCTTCGCCTTCTATCCTTGCTCTTGAATCCTCATCGGTCACAACATCAAGGTTAGCGAGAATAATATTGGTAATATTAATCGCTTCATATGCTTCCGTCCATGTGCTCTCTGTCTGCGCATTGTTAACGGTAATCGTTTTATTCCAGATATCACGAGGATCTGAAAATGTACCACTCCACGTTACGTCACCGTTAGTACCAAGAAGATCACTTGTCATCTGAAACCATCCTCCGTATACATCACCATCTGCCATTCGATCGTAAGCACCGACCAATAGTGATTGAATTGATTCTTCTGAGTCAAGCGCTACTTCTTCCGTAACAGAATCTTGCGGATCAATATCCAGCTCACTGGAGCATCCTACAAGGAAAAATACCAGGTAGGCTACAACTATTAAATAATTATATTTTTTCATACTTAGTTTCAAAGTTTAAAAGCCAATGTTAACACCGAAAGAGATTGTCTTGATTTGAGGTGCAGCGTAAAAATCATTACCCTGACCGATGTTACCTGCGAGGTAATCGGTATTAACTTCTGGATCATTCAGATCATAACCTGTTATGGTCAACAGATTTTGAGCCGCCACATACAAACGCAAACTTTGCATTGATAAACGATTCGTGATTGTTGAAGGGAAGTTATATCCGAAACTAAGAGTCTTCAAACGGATATAGGATGCATCCTGCAGAAAACGAGATGACTCTTTATCTCCATTCGATAAAAACAATCTGGCTTCTGGTACATCAGTCTGGTCACCAGGTTCTCTCCATGAATTTTCCCAGTCTTCTACAAGCTGGTTATCGAAGTATGTAAAATTCGCACGCTGGAATCTTCCTGCACCATTAAATACATCATTACCATATACAAACTGAAACAGAAAACTAAGCTCGAATCCTTTGTAGGAAAGTGTATTGTTTAAACCTCCTATAAAATCAGGATTGGGATTTCCGATAATAGTACGGGATGCCGCATTATAATCATTCGTGGTTTCTCTGCTAGGGTTCTCCGGATCATTTATATAGTATAATGCATCACCATTCTGTGGATCAACACCAGCATATTCAATACCATAAAAAACACCAATCGGTTGTCCTTCCACAGCTCTGTTCAAATAACCGCCTTCAATAACATTCCCGTTCAGATCAAGGATCTTATTTCGGTTACGAGCAAAATTGAAAGATGAGCTCCAGGAGAATTCACCTACTATATTCTGACTGTTCAATACAAATTCGAACCCTTTATTTTCAATCTCTCCGATGTTGATAAACCGAGTTAAAAATCCTGATATACCTGAAACATTAGAGTTGAGCAACACATCCGTTGTGTTTTTAACATAATAATCTATCTCACCGGTAATGCGATCGTTGAACAACCCGAAATCAATTCCAAAATCAGTTTGTACGGTTGTTTCCCATTTCAAATTGCTGTTTGATAATTGTGATGGTGAAATTCCTGGATCTATATCATATGTGTTCGCTGCATATAAACCTAACGCTGCGAAGTTTTGAGTTGGAGCATTACCTGTCACCCCTATGCTTCCTCTTAATTTCAGGAAGCTCAATGTACTCTTTATGTTCTCCATGAACGACTCTTGAGAAATTATCCAACCAGCGGAAGCTGCAGGAAAAAATCCATAACGTTCATTCTTTCCAAACTTCGATGATCCGTCAAGTCTACCACTTACGGATACCAGGTATTTGTCATTGAACTTATAATTGGCACGTCCGAAGTATGATAAGAATGCATAGTCGGTAGCACTACTCTTCCCGTCTGTAATCACAGAGGCACTCGTAAGCGTTCTGAACGCACTGCTTGGAAGAGTCTGGGCTGTTATATCCGTTGCATCAAATTCATATTTCTGGAAGCTCATACCGGCGGTTAAATCCAGGTTGTGCTGACCAAATACTTTGTTATAGGATAAATAATTATTCGTAGAGTAGTTAATAATGTTGGTATACGCTGAAAATCCCCCACCCTTAACATTACCGGTTTGTGAATCTACTTCACTGCCATTCCACATATCTTCATTTTGTGTGAGAAGGTCAACACCTGCTTCACTTCTGAAGGAAAGGTCGGGTGTGATCTGCCATGCTGCATATATATTTGAAACGTTACGAAGTACAGTCGTTTCAAAAGTTGAATTCTCTGCTTTCAACAATCCGTTAAAATATACTGTGTTCTGATTGAGTGTTCCATCTTCCAAACGAGCCGGTTGTACAGGAGGCAACGCCAGCAACTGCATAGGTGTTGTAAATTCGTTATCGTCACTCAAACGATTATTGACAGATCTTGACAAACTGAAGTTCAATCCGAAGCTGATTTTATCGGAAGCTTTATGATCAATGTTAGCACGAGCGCTTAATTTTTTAAAGCGGTCGTTTATTAAAATGCCTTTTTGATCGGAGAACTGAAGGCTGGTATAAAATTGGGTTTTATCATTTCCACCACTTGCAGAAAGATCCATCTGGTCTATACCGGCATCATCCTGGTAAGCATTATCGGCCCAGTTTTCATTAGCGTTTCTGTTCCACTCTCCCAATTCAGAGCTTAAAACCTGATCGAAAGTAAATCCTGGTTCACCATACATATAGGATCCAAAATCTTCTCCTTCATCCCGTAGTAAAATAGCATCTGTATTATCGAAAGCTTCTTTGAATGCGTCGTAGTACTGAGGTCCATCCAACCATTTAGCTTTTCGTGTCGGGCTGCTAAAGCCTTTCATATAGTTAAGATTGAAGGCAGTTTTACCAGCCTTACCTCGCTTCGTTGTAATGATCACAACACCATTAGCTGCACGCGATCCATATATAGCGGCTGCAGATGCATCCTTCAGAATCTGAATAGACTCTATATCGTTAGAGTTGATGTTCGCGAGTGGATTTGTTGGCGCATCTGTAGAGGAAAGGTTATCCGTTGTTACGATAATTCCGTCCACAACATAGAGAGGTTCGTTTGAAGCTGATACTGAAGCAGCCCCTCTTACACGAACTTTAATCCCTTGTCCTAATTTACCATTGCCAGATTCTACAAATACACCGGCTGCTCTTCCTTGCATAGCTTGATCAAAACTGGGCACCGGCTGATTTTGAATTTCCTTGCCGGATACAGAAGCGATGTTACCTGTAAGATCTTGTTTAACCTGTGTACCATAACCAACCACTACAACTTCTGATAGTTGCTTGACATCAGATTCCAATTGCACATCTACAGTAGATCTCGAACCGGTTTCTACCTCGATAGATGTAAATCCAATAAATGTAAATACGAGTGTTGCATTGGGACCGGCATTGATGGTGTAATTACCATTTACATCGGTGACTGTACCTGTAGTGGTACCTTTAACTAAGATGTTTACTCCTGGCAAAGCACTACCATCTTCGGATGATGTGATTTTACCAGAGATGACTCTTTCCTGAGCATAGGATGTAAGAAACAGCATCCCTGCTACTAATAATAGTAGACCTCTCTTCATAGACTTGGTTTAGGTTATTAATTAATTCCTGCACTAAGTTACTAAAAACTTGTTATGAGGATATTTAACCGAATAAAATACCGAAAAAGAGGTGATGAAGAAAATATTTTAAAACGTTTACGAAAGGTTTAAGAGGCTAATAAGCTCTCACCAATTTTCCATCCATATAATTTACATACGAACGATTCACGACTTTCATCCCGCCTGGTGTTGGATAGTTACCGGTAAAGTACCAGTCACCGGAATGATACGGAATAGCTTTATGCAAATTCTCTACAGTTTGGAAAACAACCTCCAGATCTGCTTTCATATCAGCAGGGCGGCAGATTTCAGAGATCTTGTTCGAGATCTGATCGTCTGTAAACTGTTCGTATAGTTGTTGCACATAATTTATCTGACTCTGATGGCCACGTGCACGGGTTGCTTTTTCATATACCTCTCCCAATAGATAATCCTTGCCCTGATCTTTTAGCAAAGCGATCATCGCGCGGAAGGCAACGAACTCACCCATCTTGCTCATATCTATACCATAGCAATCTGGGTAACGGATTTGTGGTGCGGATGAAACCACTACTATCTTCTTTGGACCAATGCGGTCCAGCATTTTCAATATACTTTTCTCGAGTGTTGTTCCCCTTACAATAGAGTCATCTATAACAACGAGTGTATCTATACCTTTACGGATTACTTCGTAGGTAGTATCATATACATGCGATACCATTTCATCACGATGTTCATCATCGGTAATGAACGTACGAAGTTTCACATCTTTCAATACCAGCTTTTCGATACGGGGCCGGAATGAAAGTATATCTTCCAAAGAATCGACAGATGGCTTACCATCTATGATTATATCTTTTTGTTTGTTGATCAGGTAATCTTCTATACCCGCCATCAAACCGTAGAATGCAGTTTCAGCAGTGTTGGGTATATAGGAGAATACAGTGTTCCTGATATCGAAGTTGATAGACCGAAGTACCTGAGGCACCAGGAGACGTCCCAGTTGTTTACGTTCTTTATATATATCGGGATCGTTACCTCTGGAGAAGTATATACGCTCAAAGCTGCAGGACTTTTTCTCTCCTGCTTTTATAATCTGGTATTGTGAGAAATCTCCGCTCTTGCTTATAATAAGTGCGTGGCCCGGCTTTACTTCTTCAATCTGATTATACTCTACATTGAAGGCCGCTTTGATAGCAGGCTTTTCTGACGCTACAACTACAACTTCATCATCGGCATAAAAATATGCAGGACGAATACCATTCGGATCGCGCGTTACGAAAGCAGAACCAGAGCCTGTCATGCCCGCCATGGTATATCCGCCATCAAAATCTTTGCAAGCTCTTTTCAATACACGTTGCAGATCGATTTCATTTTCGATGATCTCTGATACTTCGCGATTTGAAAATTTATCTTTATACTTTTCGAAGATGCCTTGTACCTCCTCATCGAGGAAGTGACCAATCTTTTCCATTACCGTAACGGTATCTACTTTTTCTTTCGGGTGCTGTCCGAGGTTGACAAGTATATCAAATAGTTCTTCAACGTTCGTCATGTTGAAGTTACCAGCCATTACGAGGTTACGACTTCTCCAGTTATTTTGACGAAGAAAAGGGTGAACGTTTTCAATGTTATTAACACCATGTGTTCCATAGCGCAAGTGTCCTAACCATATCTCACCACTGAAAGCTACATTTTCCTTGAGCCATTGCTCATCGCGGAATCTGTCTTTGCCTTGCTTCTGCGCCTTCTTAAATTTTTTGCTGATTTTCCGGAAGAGGTCTGCAACAGGTTGTTGCTTGATGGAACGATAACGGCTAATGTAACGGTGTCCTGATTCTACGTCTAGTTTGATGTTTGCAATCCCTGCGCCATCCTGACCGCGATTGTGCTGCTTCTCCATCAGGATATACATCTTGTTCATCGCGTAGGTCGGTCCGTACTTTTCAAGGTAGTACGAAAGAGGCTTACGCAAGCGGATCATTGCAATTCCGCACTCGTGAAGGATTTGGTCGCTCATGGTGTACCGTTAGTCGTTAGGAGCTACCCGCCAAAATCATTACCTGAAATCGTTAATCGTTATCCGCAGAAAAGGCTTCAGTGGATTACGTTTAACCGATAACGGATAACGGATAACGGATAACAAATACAAAGGTAATTTTATTAATCCATCCCATCAACAGCCCGGGGCTGAAGAAGAACAGAAGTATGAGTAAAACCAATACGAAACCAAAAAGATTTTCGAATGCAAGAATATTTGTTTTTAATTCCGATTCGCGATTCTTTATAAATGCATAGTAAGGAATGCGCAAATAATAAAACAACGAAACCACTGTATTCAGCAATCCAAATATTAATAACCACACTAAAATATTTTTCCCGGTTAGCTGATAGGCTTCCCATAACGAAGAGAATATAAATAATTTAGCTGTAAATCCTGCTGTAGGAGGAAGACCCGTAAGAGAAATGAGCGCTATCAATAAAAAAATTGAAGGCCATAAAAATGTTTTTCCTATACCACTATATTCTGCAATCGATACAAATCCATTTTTTTCGAAGTATTGCAGATAAATGAAAACAAGAAAATTCATCACTACATAAATCGTTGCATAAAAAAGCATGAATTGTATACCCTGCGGTAAAAATGCAATGACTCCTATTAATAGAAATCCCGCCTGTGCGATAGACGAATACGCCATCAGCCGCTTTGGATTTTTTTGCATCAAGGCGGAAAAATTTCCAACGGTAAGCGAAAGAATAGCAACGATGCCTAAAACAAATTGCCAATCATAAGAAGCGGCACCTCTCAAATTTATCGCCATAATAAATCTGGTGAGCACGCCAATGCCTGCCAGTTTGGGTACGACTGAAAAAAAAGCAACGATTGGCATGGGAGCGGCCTCATATACATCGGGTGCCCAGGGATGAAGCGGTGCTGCAGCAATCTTGTATAAAAATCCACTGACTGTCATCAGACCGGCAATGAAAAACAATGGCGTTTGACTAGGATATAGCTTTGTAAAAAAAACTTCCGATGTAAAATCAAGTGTTCCGGTAAAGCCATAGAACATAGATAAACCATAGAGCATCACCGCGGAAGCAACAGAACCGAATAAAAAATATTTTAAACTTCCTTCAGCGCCTTTTTTATCAAACACAAAACCCGTGAGCACGTATGAACTTATGGAGATCAGCTCAAGTGATAAAAATACCATTAGAAGATTTGTACTCATCACCAGTAAATGTGTGCCGAGTACGGCCGCAATAATTAGCGCATAGTATTCTGATAAATTTCGCTGTGACTCCTGATTGCGCCAGCTCATCAATACAGTAAGTATACCCGCTATATCTGCGAGACCTCTCAGATACAGAGAGAAAGTATCCTGACGAAGCATTCCCTGAAAAAGAGATATAGGTTCTGCGAGCGCCTTCCAATCGGCTATAATAAAAAGAAAAGAGAAGGAGAAAATAAGAAGCGAGAGCAATGTGGGTATAGCATGCTCCTTCTTTACAAGACCAACAATAATAACCAGTAATATACCTATAGAAAGAATTACTTCAGGCCCCAGCACCAAAAGGCTTTCGAAAATGTGATCCAGTGTCGATCGTAAATCGTTCTCCACGCGACTATGGATTTAATGTTAAACTCTTTCCTGTGCTCAATACAAACTCTGAAAAATTCCGCGCGAACGGATCGATGAAGTTAATCAGTGGCTGGGGAAATATACCGAAGAATAATGCTGCTATAGCCAGTGGTATCAACATGAGGTATTCACGATTATTCAAATCGTAAATCGAACTATGAGCGATGTTTCCTTTCAGATCGTATGGCCCAAAGAACATTCGCTGCAAAGTCCACAGATAATATGCCGCCCCCAATATCAACCCAAGAGTGGCAATGATGGCGAGGCTTTCATGCAACAAACCATTTACACTATTGGATTTGAAAGCCCCCAGAAAAATCATGATCTCGGCAATGAATCCTGAAAATCCGGGTAAACCCATCGAGGCAAAAAAGCCAACCAACACAATGGCTGTATACGATTTCATTTTGATGGATAGACCCGAGTAATTTCCGATTGTGCGATCGTGCGTACGGTCATATAACACTCCTGCTATCAGGAAAAGTAAAGCGGAAACTAACCCATGACTGAACATCTGATATATAGAACCTGCTACTCCTTCAGGAGTGATTGATGCGAGTCCTAATAAAACAAAACCCATATGCGAAACAGATGAATACGCAATGAGACGCTTCAGATCCTTGCTGGCCATGGCATTCAATCCTCCATATATAATGGAGATCACGCCCATTACTCCGATGAACATACTAAAGTGCATGGCCGCTTCCGGAAATATCGGAAAGGCTATACGCACAAGACCATATCCACCAATCTTCAATAACAATGCTGCGAGTATTACAGACACAGGTGTAGGCGCCTCCACGTGAGCATCTGGCAGCCAGGTGTGTACAGGTACCATTGGCAGCTTGATCGCAAAGCCAAAAAATAAAAGCAGGAATGCCCATAAGCGCGCATCTAGTGGACCAATCTTCCAGGGATTGTTAGGATCCAGAACCGAATTTGAAATAAAGTTTGTGGGATCGGTCATGTTCAACAGATTGAAACTATGCACCAGTTGACCCGAGGATGAAGGATCATGGACGCTGATATATAGCGCAATCATGGCGATCAAAATAAAAATTGAACCGAGTAATGTATATAGAAAGAATTTGATTGAGGCATACTCTCTTCGTGCACCACCCCATATAGCGATGAGGAAGAACATTGGCAACAACATAAATTCGAAGAAGAGGTAGAACAACAAAAAATCAAGGGCGGTAAAACTTCCAATGATCGCAGCATTCAGGATCAGTAATAATAGAAAATAACCCTTTACGTTTTTATCGATCGTCCAGGATGATATAGTCGCTATCAACAACACAAAAACAGAGAGCGCTACCATAGGCATGCCCAGCCCATCAACACCGACAAAGTATTCGGCTTTCAGCATCCCCCATGAACCCAGACTTAACGTGATCCAGCTTTTCTTCTCTACGAATTGAACGCCCGCTTCCGTTACGTAGCGCATCAACATCATGACCAATACAGCAAGCTGAAACAAATTCACACCGAGTGTACTATATCGAAAATACTTTTCTGCTTTGGCAGGAATGAACAACCCGACAACGGCTACAAGAAGAGGTGTAAAAATTAAAAGTGATATCAGGTAGTGATGCATTATTTTCTCTTTCTGCTTTTCGGTTCGGGCTTTTCAGCTTCCTAAAATAGTGTCCAAATTAGAAAAATTATAATTGCCAGAATTGCCCACAATATATAAAGCTGGATTTTCCCTCCCTGGAAGGAGCGCGTCATATTGCCTGCCACTCTCGATAAACTGGCGATTCCATTTACAGTGCCATCCACAATGGCACGATCGAACCATCCAATAAAATGTGCCGTTGTTACCTGCGCATAGGCGGATACGTGTATAAATCCATCGATACATTTTCTATCTACAAAGGAGACCATCGACGCAAGTCTAAGGGACGGTTTACCAATGGCAGAGGTATACAACTTATCCAGGTAAAAATTATTGAGCAGCAATTCTGAGGAGATTGTTTTCTTTCTAAAGATGAAATACGATGTCGCTACTGCAAGCGTAATCCATAGAACAGATATAAATGAAATTATTCCGAGATCGAAATGCTTACCCGAATGCAAGACATTGAAAATCCACCCGTGATAATGAAAAGGATTTACGGAAACGATCAGCCAGACGGAAGCTATAGCGAGCAGCGCTACCGGCCCGCGCATAACAAGCGGAGGTTCCACTACCGGTAATGATGCCGTTGATTTCTCTTCGCCCATAAAAACGGTCCAGATCATTCTAAAGGTATAGATCACAGTAATGAAGGAAACTATAAATGCAGCTATAAATACAATCCACCGCCATGAAAAATCACTTCCTTTCCAGCCTGCGATTGCAGTAAGTATAGCATCCTTCGAGAGGAAGCCCGAAAAAAATGGTAATCCTGCCAAGGCACTGCCACTCAGTATAAATGCAACAAATGTAAACGGAAGTTTTTTTCGCAGGCCGCCAAGATTACGAATGTCCTGAACGTTGAAATGTGTATGCGCCTGTTGTTGTGCCTGATGAAGTACATGTATAACAATACCTGCACACAGGAATAAACCTGCTTTGAAGAATGCATGTGTGAATAAATGTAGCATCGCTGCTGCTGATGAACCTGCTCCAATGGCGGTTATCATCAGTCCCAGTTGAGATATAGTTGAGTATGCAAGTATTTTTTTAATATCAGATTGAACCAACGCTGATAGTGCGGCCATGCATGCCGTGATAATCCCTACGATCGCTATAACATCCAACGCTGTGGGTGTAAAAAGAAAATCAACACGAGCCAATAAGAATACACCTGCTGCTACCATGGTTGCTGCATGGATCAATGCTGACACAGGAGTTGGTCCTTCCATAGCATCGGGTAACCATGTAAGCAAAGGGAACTGTGCCGACTTACCCATCACGCCACAAAATAAGCATAGGGATGCCGTTGTCTGCCATGAATATATATCTTGTACTTTGGCGAGCTCTGCAAGGTCAAATGTACCGGTGTTCGTCCAGATCAACATAAGGCCAATCAAAAAGCCCGCATCACCAATTCTATTAAAGAGAAATGCTTTGCTGGCTGCTGCCGCTGCTTCGGGTTTATCTTTCCAATGACCGATAAGCATATAGGATGCAAAACCCACCATCTCCCAGAATACAAATACCAGCAACAGGCTATCCGCTAAAACTATACCCAGCATCGCGAAAGTAAAAAAGCCCAGCATGCTGAAGTAACGTGTTATACCTTCATCACCTGCCATATAGCCGGTGGAGTAAACATGTACCAGGAAAGAGATGAGCGTTACGATCAGCACCATTAACGCAGAAATATTATTCAGATATATACCTGCCGAAAGGTTTGTATCCCCAATTGTAAACCAGCTCCATTGAACGACATAGGGTTGATCGCCCCATATAGTATAAAAGACATATCCGGCACTCAATGCACTTACTAGCAGAAATAGTGGCGCGACAAACGTTACTGCCCACGAATATTTTTCTGAAATACGACCAGATACAATGAACGATACCAAAGGCAACAGTACTGTTAATAACAGACATGTTTCAAAAAAAGAAGAATGGTATGGTGGTAGATCTGGCATTTACGAATCTCTCAATTCTGATATTTCGTCCGGAACCGAAGTTTGATAGTATTGGTATATACGAAGTACGATGGCTAATCCCACGGCCGCTTCACATACAGCCACAATGATGACAAAGAGTGCAAACATTTGTCCACCGAGTTGAGCTGGGTGAAGTTGATTAAATGCTACCAGATTTAGATTGGAAGCATTCAACATCAATTCTATACCCAACAACACCATAATAGCATTGCGTTTCACGATTATAACCAACAATCCGGCACAAAACAGGAACGCTGCCAGCAACAAAAAGTGGTGAATGGGAAACATTATATCTTTTTGGATTTAATGGTGGAGGCTATAACTGCTGCGCCTATCAATGCTATGAGTAACAAAATACCGGCTACTTCAAAAGGTAAAACAAAGTCTGTCATCAACCCGAAGCCAATGGAATTTATAGCTGGGTTGTTGGGAACAATATCATTTTGCTGCGCCTGGAAATTCTGTTCGAGTATAAAATAACTTAGCAGAAGCAGTAACGATCCTGAGGCGAGTATACCGCCAAACAGGTTTGAATGCTTTACAACGAGTGGTCTACCCGAAATTTTTGCCGTTAACATAACTCCGAAGATTATTACTACGAGCACACCGCCAGCATAAATCAGTATTTGGGTAACGGCTACAAACTCAGCAAAGGCAAGTATATATATAGCTGCAATTGATAACAGGCAAACGATTAACAACAATGCTCCGTAAAAAACATTGCGTACAAAAACAAGACTCAAGCCTGCCAGCGCAGCAACCGCTTCGAAGAAATAAAACATGACGGTTACAAAGCTCATTCGCTGGAGGGCGGAGGCACCGCAGGTTTAATTTTCGGTTTGAATACTGGCTTCGCTGCTTTTGGCACTTCGCCTATATCCTTTTTCTCTTCTGCCGCAGCCACAGGTTCTGTTACTGACTTCGCTGCTGCTTTATTCTTTTGATTCTCCTCGTATATTTTTTTCTTTTCAGCGATCTCAGCTTCGGTCATTTCCGCGAATATATAGTTATGTTCACGCATGTCGAACACACTGAAGTCATATACTTTGGTCATCGTCAAACATTCTGTTGGGCATACCGTTGTGCACAAACCGCAGAAGCAGCACTTCCCCATGTCGATGTCAAACTTCGCGGCATAGATACGCTTCGAAGTACCATCGGATGTTTTGCCAATCTCCTCCACCGCTTTGATCGGCTCAATGGTAATACAATTCACAGGACAGATCTTCGCGCACTTATCACATACAATGCAATCATCAATTTCATTGTGAAGACGATAGCGGCCTGTATCTGGCACGGGCTGCATCTCGTATGGATATTGAATGGTGTTGATTCCTTCTGTCGACTGAAAATACTGTGCGTCAGTAACGATTAATGGCTTGCGGGTTTTACGTGCTTTGAGCATGTGCCTGAACGTAATCTTCAGCCCTGCTGCCAGCGATTGGATTGCATTTCCAATTTTACCCAAATATGTAGTACTGATTCCTTCCATTATTCAGGTAACAAAAATAGAAGGGAAAAAGATGTTAAAAAGTAATAATGTGATTAAAGTTCGATGCGTGTTTTCGGTTAACCGTTATTCGTTAGCCTGTACGGATAACAATTAACAGATAACCTATAATAACCACTATGCCTTAGGCAGTGTGAAGTAGAAGGTACTTCCTTTGTCTTCCTCGCTTTCAACCCAGATACGGCCACCATTTTTCTCAACGAATTCTTTACAAAGAATAAGTCCCAGGCCAGTACCCTTCTCGTTGGCGGTACCGCGTGTAGTATAGGGCGCTGTTTTGTCAAAGAGTATATTGAGTACTTCGGGCTTGATACCTACTCCGTTGTCGCTTACGGATACAACCCACTCGCGACCTTGTTCTTTTGCAGCGATCAATACACGTCCGCCATCATTCGTGAATTTTATAGCGTTGGTCATCAGGTTACGGATCACCAGGTTGATCGTGTTTGAGTCAGCAAAACCAATGGCGTTGGAAGGAACCTCATTGATCATCTCTATTTTCTTTTCCTGCACAGAGCCGAGCAACTGTATATTTTCTTCTACAAGCCTGAAGAGGTTGATCTTCGCAGCCTGCAGATTTAATTTATCCATTTGAAGCAGTGTCCAATCAAGAAGGTTGTTGAGCAGCGTGCGCGTATGGTTAAATCTTACTTTCAGTTCCTTGGTATGCTTGTGCATCTCCTCGGGCTTAAGAGCACCTTTATCAATGATGTCAAGCAATCCTGCCAACGCATTGATTGGTGAGCGTAAGTCGTGAGAAATTATAGAGAAGAATTTATCTTTTACCTGGTTGAGGCGCTCAAGTTCTTCACTCCGCTTCTCCATATCATCCTGGTGTTGCAACAGCAAGGTGTTAATCTTGCGTCTGCGCTGACCACTGCGATATACTGTAACCAAAAGGATAGCACTCAATGCCATCACCACTACAAGTATATTTCGAACAAACTCCTGTTTTCTTAATTCACTTCGTTGAGAAGTCTGCAGCTTGCTAAGGGCAGCGATTTGTGTATCGCGTGATTCTGTCTCAAAGCGAATCTGATCGCGAAGTAATTTCCCTTGTACTTCCTGACTGAACAGTGTGTCTTCAAGTAGTTTGTATTTTTTGAAGTACTCCAGTGATTTCTTAAAGTCTCCTTTGGTTTCCCACAGTGCAGAGAGTTGATAAAAACTTCTAATCTCCAGTACACGTGCATTCAGCTCCCGAGCTATAGACAACGACTGTTCTATTTTATCAAGCGCTTCGTCATATTTTCTTTGCTTTGTAAAAACGATACCACGTCCTAACTCCACTTCTGCCATTCCATAGCGATTATTATTTTTTACATGGAGTGTATAGGCCGAATCATAATACGTGAGTGTTTTAGCGTAATCGCCTTTGCTCAGATATACCGATGCTATATTTGACAATACCTGTGGATGAATCTCATCTATATCCATTGTACGCACCCGAGACAGAGCGTCCATTAAAAAAGTAAGAGCAGAATCGTATTGATTTTTACGAAGCATTACATCACCAATCTCATGAAGGGCATAAGCAATGCCTTCCACATCCTGGGTCTCTTCGCTCATTTTCTTCGATAGGTATAAATGATCGAGCGCCTGATCGTATTGTCCAAGCTCCTTAAACACGCGGCCTACGTTGTGCAGCGAGATGAGCATTCGTAATTTATTTTTTATTATGCTGGCAACGCGATACGATTGTGTGAAATAAAAATACGCATCGTCATATTCGCCCAGGTCAAAGTAGTCGTGCCCTATATTATTGTAATCACGCGAAATGCCCGTGCTGTCCTTTGTAGCTATATCCAGCTCGAGCGCACGATTATCATACTGCAGTGCTGAACTGAAATCACCTGTGCTGGTATATAAAATGGAAGCCGCCAGATAGGCCTTGGCTTTATACTCGGGTACATCCGTCTTTTCGGCAAGCTCCAATGCCTCAACGCTATATTTCTGGCTTTTAACAAAATCCAAAAATTGGTATTCTTCTACCAGGCGCGTCAGCACACGGATACGTGTTGTATCAGGGAGGTCTTCTTTTAAAGAAGCCTCAAGACTGTCTACTTCACTTTGTGCATATAAAGTTGAATGACCAAAAACAAACAAAAACAGAAGGGTTGAAAAAACTATTTTCACGCTTTTCAGATAAAAATTACTTTCCAAAGTCCACATAGTATTACCAGGACTAATGCTATAGGTGTTAAATATTTCCACGACAAATTCATTAGTTGATCAACCCTGAGGCGAGGATACGTCCATCGCACCCATATTTGTATTGCGACAAAAAGCAATGCTTTGCTTATAAGCCAAAAAATACCCCAGAGAGTTGACGTTAGCGTATTCGGTGTTCCGCTTGTCCATTCTGCTAACCGAAGGGCAGCGATGTTTGGCAGTGGCGTGTTCCAGCTTCCAAAAAATAACACCGCCCCTAATATACTGACTAAAAGCATCATTCCATATTCCGCCAGCATGATAACCGCCCACCGAAAACCGGAGTATTCGGTTTGAAAACCTGCTACAAGCTCTGATTCTGCTTCAGGTAAATCAAAAGGAGCACGGTTGCTTTCAGCCAATGATGCAATAAAAAAGATTATCCATACAATAAAAAGTAAAGGCATCCTGAAAATATTCCAGGCCAGAAAACCTCCTATAGAAGTTGTCTCTATACCCCACGATTTGATACCGAACAAATACTGTGGCTGCTCACTATAAATCCCCTGCTGATAGGACATCTCCTGGAGATCAAGGGTTTGACAAATCATACAAACACAGAGAATGGATAATCCCAAGGGCACTTCATAAGAGATGATCTGTGCTGCTGAGCGCATGGTGCCCAACACACTATATTTATTATTCGAACTCCATCCGGCTATAATAATACCGACAACATCAAGCGATACGATGGCTAGTAGAAAGAATACAGAGGAAGAAATTCCAGCGCCTGTCCATGACGGGGCCAGCGGTATAACACAAAATCCGGTGAATACCGATACAAAAATTATAACGGGTGCCGCTTTGAAAAGCCAGCGATCGGCTTCCGCGGGAACGATGTCTTCTTTTTGAATAAGCTTGAGCAGATCAGCTACACTTTGAATAATACCGTATGGCCCGGTCTCCATCGGACCGAGTCGGTCTTGAATGAATGCCGAAATTTTACGCTCTGCATAGATGGCGAAAATGGTATACACCAGCAGAAAGGGAAGCATAAAAATCAACGTTGTCAGAGCCATAGCATGAACAAGCCGCTAAGATGCGAAATTATTACGGTTCATCTATTTCAAGGTGAAAAACGAATGGACAAGTCACAACATCGGATGTTTATCTAACTGCACCGTTTCATGAAAGAACAAACTGGCGGATGCTTCAAACGACTCGGTATAGTCTGACACGAGGAAATGATAATAAGGAGTAGACTGGTCGTTGAGAAGATTTTCTTTTTCAAGATGATCTTTCAACGCGAGGGCTACCACTTCTGAAGAATCAAGTATAGCGAGCTTATCCTCAAAAAAACTACTGATCTCTTTTTTGATTAATGGATAGTGGGTACACGCCAGGATCAACGCTTCAATGTTCTGAAGAACAGGGTCTGATAAATACGTATTAATTATTTCATGACTGATCTGGTTATTAAAAAATCCTTCTTCAATCATGGGAGCAAGCAAGGGTGTCGCTAAGGAATGTACAGTAATATCGGTTTTCCCTTCTGCAAGCTTACGGGTATAAACACCTGACTGCACTGTTCGCTTTGTTCCGATGAGACCGACTTGTTGCGCAGGAAATTGTTTCTGCACCAGATCAACCATCGGATCGATAACATTTATAATCCGGATGTCTTTACGTACATATTCCTTCAGCAACTCGTAAGCAGCGGATGATGCTGAGTTACAGGCGATCACGATCACCTTGCATCCTTTTTTCACAAGTATATCTGCAATTTTTACCGAGTAAGCCTGTATAGCGGCCTCCGATTTATCGCCATACGGCAGGTGCACCGTATCGCCAAAATAAATCATACTTTCCTGCGGCAATAGTTTCTTTATGGCATGCGCCACGGTAAGTCCACCGATTCCGCTGTCAAATACTCCGATAGGTTGCTGTTTGTCTAGTTTCATTATCTGTAAATCGATGCGAATTTTATTAAATTTAACGTCACCTGTATCCGAGCCATGCATAAAAATCTGGGCCTCTTCGTCATGTTCCTTTCTTTGGGCCTGATAATGAATACAATCTCCGCGCAGGATACGCTCCGGGTAGATAGTATGGTTGACATTATTTCATCTACACCCCAAGACAAACTTGTTTCTGTATTTGATGGAATGGAAAAAAAACTGGCCAAAGCTCCTACCGGTCAGGCATTGGGTGTAGCATTCCAGGCACTGTCTGCTGCGCGTAATAGCAGAAAAACCTTAGCCGAAGTATTGGCATACCGAAATATTGCCCACATCTACGATCAGATTAATAACAAAGAAGAGGCACTTCGTTATTTTGATGAAGCGTTGCTTACTGCTAACGGTAAGCCGAATGAAAAATTTCCGCTGGCACTCGCCCACCTATATATGGGAAAGTTTCTCAGTCAGCAGGGGCTTCTCTCAGAAGGCCTTCAGCACATTCTCGATGCTGCAAAAATTTTCGAAGATCTGAAGATCTATACTTTCGTAGTGCTCTGTCATTATGAAGGTTGTATGATAAATTTTAGTGCGCGCAATTATCGGCAGTGTATTGAAGAAGGATATAATGTATTGAACTATCACGAGAAACTCTCGCTGGGTGAAGCAACCTATGACAACAAGTTTCAAAAGATGAGTGTATACAACACTATCGCGCTGGCGAATTATGAAATGAAACAATACGATATCGCCATTATCAATTATGAAAAAGCGGAAGCGCTGGCGAAAGAAATCAACAATGAATTCTGGATTGGGTTAATCAATGGAAACAAAGCGATTGTATTAAAAGATCTTGGACAAACACAAGAGGCCATTAAGAGTATAGTAGCCGATTACAGAACGAGTAAAAAATTTAAAGTATGGAGTAGTGCTGGTATGGCTGCTACTGAGTTGTGTGAGATTTATCTCTCTGTAAATGACATCGAAATGGCTGGACGATATCTTGATTCTGCAAAAGCCTTATTTGCCCAGGAACCCGATAAAGTAAACAGGCGCAAGGCGATGGCAAATTACTACTATACATTCTCGAAACTAAAATCTGCTACGGGCTATTTTCCTGCTGCCTATAAAGCGCTGGCGTATCATGTTCAACTTCGCGATTCGCTATACCAGGAGCAGGAGTCATTAAATCTTGCGAAGGTAAAAGCGAGTTATGATCTTGATCAGAAACAAACCGAAATCGAACTGCTAACCAAGAACAACGAGATACAGCAGGAGCGCATCCGCAGCCAGCGCACTATATTTATAGCTACGCTTATAGGATTGATCTTACTGGTGATTCTGGTGATAAACCTGATCTATAATTACAGGCGACAAAAAAATATTGCTCAACTCGTACAACTTCAACACAATGAAATTGAAGCAAAAAATGTAGAACTCGAAACGCAGAGTACGCAATTGCAGGAGAACAATCAGTACATCCAGCTGCTCAATGCTCAACTCGAACAAAAGGTAGCAGAGCGCACGCATGAACTCGAAGTAGCCAATAACGAACTCGATACATTTCTATATCGTTCATCGCACGATATGCGCAGGCCTATCACCACATTACTTGGGCTTGACCAAGTAGCGCGCTATGCAATCAATGATCCGCAATCTATAGTATTGTTTGACAAGGTGGTGGAAACAGCGCGTAGCATGGACAGTATGTTGTTCAAGATGCAGATGATGTACGAATTGAACAAAGCTAATTTACCGATCAGTCCGGTGAATCTTAATCGTGTGATTGACGAAAGCCTGAAGTACTTTAAAGGGGATTTCACCAAGTATAATATTGTATGTCACTTCAGTCCTTCGCAGGATATAGTTATACTTTCAAATGCGGCCCTCCTTCAGATTATATTCCGTAACCTGATTGAAAATTCCGTCCTCTTTCGCAAGACGCAAGCCGGAGCCACACCTTTTGTAGATGTGAACGTTGCAAAAACCAACGACTCTGTCCAGATCACCATCGCTGATAATGGTATAGGGGTGGAAGAAAAGTACCAGTCGCAGCTTTTTGATCTATACTTCCGTGCATCACAGGCATCAAAAGGTAATGGGCTCGGCCTATACCTTGTGAAAAAGGCAGTAACAAAATTGAAGGGGGAGATTGAACTGATCAGTGATTATGGCATCGGCACAACAATCACCATAAAGCTCCGCATCGTTCAATAAAGACAACGCTCACCTCTTCACTATATACGATCACGCTACATTTTCTGAAAGTCTTGCGATCACTACTTCATGTTGCTCGCGATGGCCGCAATACGAACATTTATAGTGTTTAAGCAACAATCCATTGTTTGACAATGTGGGCTGTTGCTCTACTTCCTCCTGATCAATCTTCATAGTATAGTATCCACATTCCGAGCACTCTTCTGCATGTTGATACGCGTTGTATTTTTCGATTTTCTTAAACCCTGTTTTATCATCGATCCAAACATCATAATCAATTGAGTGCACATCATTGATTTTCGTGGTAACCTCAAGATGATGTTCCTGTACCTCCGATTGGGTAAGCTTCCGCATAACATTACCGGAGGGTGATATTCGGGGTGTATCACGAAGCTTGGTAAGTCTCCGCTCCACATACCTCGGATAATAAATTTTTACAAGGCTGAAGAATACAAAATAGGCAATGACTGTTAAGCCCAGCACTATAAATGTTCTAACATAAAACCAACGCATGCTATTCGCTTCTATAGCTCTGCTGGCAATGGTGTTGGCGAAAAATGTTCCGGCAAGAATAAAGGCCATAACAGAATACCAGAAGTACCTGATCTCATTCAGATTCACATAGTCGTATCTGTCTTTATAATCTTTCACTATAAAAACCCGTAGCTCATGATAGAGCAGAATCAATACTGCCAGGGTCACACAAACCCCAGCGCCCGCATACATATACTGATCCCATGTACTGAAAAAAGTAGATCTAGTTTCCATAGACTTATATATTTTGGTGTAACTAAAGTTATGTTTTTTTAAGCCAATTGTCCAGTAATAATGCAGGCCTTTTGCCTTCATCACGAGGAGTTTACGAGATAAAATAATCGTTACAACGTACAGGTTAAAAAGGATCTTCCGGGCAACAACCAGAATTTTGTAATATTGTGTTTTAACAAACCATTTTAGAACTATAAAACTGCTATGGCTAACAACTTATTGAAAGGAAAACGCGGTATCATCTTTGGAGCATTAGACGAGAACTCCATCGCCTGGAAAACAGCGTTAAAAGTAAAGGAAGAGGGAGGATCATTTACCTTGACCAATGCACCTATTGCTATGCGAATGGGTAAAATTAACGAGCTGGCAGCAGCTTGCAACGCTGAAGTAATCCCTGCTGATGCCACTTCCGAACAAGATTTAACAAACCTTTTCAGCAAGTCTGTAGAAATTTTGGGAGGAAAGCTTGACTTCGTTTTGCACTCCATTGGTATGAGCCCCAACGTGCGGAAAGGCAGACCTTATGGTGACATGAACTATGAATGGTTCCTGAAGACTTTGGATATCTCCGGTGTTTCTTTTCACAAAGTATTACAGACTGCAGAGAAACTTGACTCCATGAATGAGTGGGGATCTATCCTTGCACTTACCTATATCGCGGCACAACGCACGTATCCGGATTACTCTGATATGGCGCAGGCTAAAGCGGTTCTCGAATCAATCGCTCGCAGCTATGGCTACCGCTTTGGTAAACTGAAGAAGGTTCGTGTCAACACGATTTCACAATCGCCTACCAAAACTACGGCTGGCGCTGGTATATCTGGCTTCGATGTATTCTTTGACTATGCACAGATGATGTCGCCTCTTGGCAATGCTTCTTCTGAAGATTGTGCAAGCTATATTGTATCTATGTTCTCTGATTTCACACGCATGGTTACCATGCAAAACCTGATGCACGATGGTGGATTCTCCTCTACGGGTATCACTGAAGATCTGATTCAACGTCTTACAAAATAATAAGCTCCGGGTTTGTGCTGCAGGCTATATATAGTCTGCAGCGTATAACCCGTAACACGCAGCTTCATGGTATCTTTCCCTCCTTGTAAAATAAACCTCGGCCTTCATATCATCCGAAAACGAGCCGATGGTTTTCACGACCTTGAAACGTGCTTCTACCCTGTTCCCTGGACCGATATACTTGAAGTTATACCTTCCGATTCACTTTCATTTACCAGCAGCGGCATCGCTATCCCAGGCAATGCAGACGATAATCTTTGCCTTAAAGCCTATAAACTTCTAAAGAACGATTTTGATCTCGCTCCGGTAAATATACACCTGCATAAAATTATACCGACCGGTGCAGGTTTAGGTGGGGGCTCTTCCGATGCAGCACATACCATTCGATTACTAAATATAGTCTTCAAGCTAAACCTTACGGTTGATACGATGATGAACTATGCCGCGAAGCTGGGAAGCGACTGCGCTTTTTTTATTCAGGATAAACCTATGATGGGAACCGGGCGCGGAGAGATTTTGAAGGAGTTCCCGCTATCCCTCAGAGGGAAGTTTATGGTACTGATAAAACCGAACGTGCACGTATCTACTGCGGAAGCGTATGCTGGTATATCACCGCATCAACCAGAAACAAATCTACAACACATATTGGAAAGACAAGTGCTTCCCGAGTGGAAGACTTCTTTAAAGAATGATTTTGAAGAATCCGTATTTCATAAATACCCGGTTATAGCTTCCATAAAAGGAAACCTCTACAACCACGGGGCTATATATGCCAGCATGAGTGGCTCCGGAGCTTCTGTATTTGGTATCTTCGAGAAAGAGGTAACGCTGAATATACCTTCAGAATATACTTCATGGTCGGGTTTGCTGCCATAGCGCACCTCCTCATTTCACTTTCATGATCTTTTGCCGGTAGCATTCTTTGTTTGTTGTTACGCGAAGAATATAGAGTCCTGGTATATAGGTTGCCAGATCAATGTGATATAGCGACTCATCACGTTGTATGAATGTTGGCAATTCATTACCCTGCAGATCGAATACCTGTACGTGCTCCATTACTTCATCCTGCTGAAGTTCAAAACTTACCTGACCCGATGAAGGCACGGGGAAAACTTTCAATACTGCTTTATCTGTCTCCTCAAGACCTGTGATCACTTCTGTAAGTTCCGTTCGCAATACTTGCCCATATCCACCTATAGCAAACACTATGTTATCCACTATACTCATATCACTTATAGCTTCATCCACTACCATAGGCAATATTTCTTCCGTCCAATTCAGCCCGAAGTCTACCGACTTCCAGATAGCACCATAGTACGCGCCTTGTATCAGTTTTGCACCATACGCAAATACAACTTTAGTATTCGCTACCAGAAACTTTTGAATTGTTGCATTCGCTGGAAATATACCAACCTCGTACCACGTCTTCCCTCCATCATGCGTACGCATCACCTTTGAACTTACGCTGGCAAAACCAACCTGTGCATTTACATACGTCATGCATTCCAGGTATCCAAATGAAAAAGTATTTACATGCTCCCATGCTTTACCATTCGCAGACTGAAGGATCGATTGCGTTGTGCCTACATAAAAAGTATTATTCACGCGGCTCATGTCTACTATAAATTCAACGCTCTCCTGCAACGGCAGTTCCTGCCAGTGCTTTCCACGATCTCCTGACTTCAAGAGTATATTTCCTCCCGGAACGATCGTTGCTCCACTGACAAACAATGAGTCGCCTTCAACAATCGCTTCAGACAATGACATAAAGAATACTGGCAATTTTATCGAATCAATTTTTTGTCCACCGTCACTTACGTGGAAGTAGTTATTCTTGAATCCATAAAAAATGCCATCATTCTCATTTTTAAAATCCATATCCAGAATCACCAGTGAATCGGAACGATCTGCATATACCCAGGTATTACCACCATCATTCGTTTTGAAAAATCCTCTACCGGATGTAGCATATCCTTTTTTATCATCAACAAAATCAACAGCATAGAAGAAAGGATATCCTTGATTACTCACCTGCCATGTTCTTCCCCCATCGTGTGTCTTCACTATATTTCCACCTGAGCCTACTGCTATACCGTGATTAGCGTCTGAAAACTTGATATCCATAATTACATTTTCATCCTGTCTGCTAAACACTGGTAAAGCAACGCGTTGCCAATGCTCTCCCCCATCTTCTGTACGGAATAATTTCATGGTATAGTTGAAATCTTTGCCATACATAAAACCTGTTCGCTCATCCACAAAATATACTGCACGGATGTCGCGTAAACTGTCCAACGAATTTTTATTCCATGACTTTCCCCCATTGGTTGTCATAAAAAGATCATCGCCATATTGAGATCGTGTAACATGCGCAAAACCGATATCGCTGTTGATGAACTGGATTTTTACCTCACGATTTTCAAGGTCCGTAGGAACCTCGGCCTCTTGCCAATGTGCACCTCCATCTGTAGTCTTCATCACAAACTCCGTAAACCCAAAGTTCATGCTGATATTATCCACAGTATATCCTGAAATGAAACCTATATTCTCATCCAGGAACTGTACATCTGTATAACTGGTATAGGGAGCTGTTGTGTTTGTTCTGCGTATAGTCTGCCAGGTGGCACCGCCATCATTAGTTTTGAATATTTTCTCGAATTCGCCTACAACATATCCGTGATCATCATCGGTGAAATATAGTGCATCGAAAAAAGCACTTGCCATATAGTGTGGGTGAGACTGTTCTACCTCCAGCACCTTCGTCCAGCTTTTGCCGCGGTCAACCGTTTTATACACACGACTCTGGTATAGGAAGTAACCAACATTATCGCTTGAGAAAAAAATATCGAGGAAACGCATGTCGGTAGTGATATGTACCGGCAAGCTATTCTGCACTTCGCGTTGCCATGTAGCACCCTGATCTTTTGAAATACCGATACTGTTGCCTACTGCATAAAATTCCGAATGATCGGCTGATACGAACGCTTTTGTAAAAAGCTGATGGAAAGGTGTTTTAGGATGTACTGCCTGCCATTGTGCATATACCGGACAAAACAAGGCAATACCATACCACAACAGAAAAAATCTTTTCATAGCAGAGAGGGTTATAGTGTATAAGATCAGTCAACGCCATTGAATGATCTTAATCTTTTACATCATCATTGACACCGTTGTATAGGGCAAAGGTTGGAGGGGAAAGAAAAATTAAACGCTTATGAATCGATGTTAACGTGTTTCTTGTAAATTTAGAAATCAACTTGACGACTGATATGAATTATTGGCTTATGAAATCTGAACCGGATGTCTACTCATGGGATGATCTGGTACATGACAAAAAAACGGTTTGGGAAGGTGTACGAAATTACCAGGCACGCAACAATCTGAAGGCGATGAAGAAAGGCGACCTTGCTTTTTTTTATCATAGTAATGAAGGCAAGGCGATCGTTGGTATAGCGAAAATTGTAAAAGAACATTACCCAGATCCTACCGACAACGAATGGTCTGTGGTGGATATTTCACCTGACAAAAAATTAAAAACTCCTGTTACCCTCGCACAAATAAAGTCCGATAAGCGTTTAACCGATATGGCGCTGGTGAGAGTATCAAGACTTTCCGTGCAGCCTGTAAAGAAAGAAGAGTTTGATATGGTGATAGCCTTAAGCGAGGGAAAATGATGATGACAAAGGGCAAGGTTTCGGATTCAAAATATAGCAGCACCGGCATCATTCCGGTATGTTTCGTGATAAGTATAATGCTACTTGTTGTGAATGATCTGTGTGGCCAAACCCTTCAGCCACATCGGTTCGAGCGAGAGCAAAAAAATTCTGACGATTACTATCATGTCATCTCTCTCAAGGAAGAAGGGCTGGCATTGTTCCGCGAACGCGACAAGTATAAAGGCAACAACCGGATATGGGAATTACTTTTACTGGACACTACACTCCAGGAAAAAAAAGTAGTTGAGCTTGAAATTAAAGAGCGCTATAAAATGATTGGCTACGAAGTGGCACCCGGAGCGCTTTTCCTTTTATACCGCACGGGTGAAACAAATAAAAATGATTTCGAACTTATACAGATAAAACTTCCGGGTGAAGAAACGAATCGCTATTCGATAAAACCTGATCTTGATTTCAAGCTTACACATTTCAGCAAAGCCGGTGATAGTTTTGTATTTGGTGGATATGTAAACAATGAACCTGCTGTGTTTCTGTATGAACTTTCCAGCGGGCTGATCAAAGTTGTATCGGGCTTGTTTCAAAAAGACACTGAGTTGGTAGACTTGCGTACTAATCAAAACCAAACGTTTAATATAGTGTTGGTGGATCGTGGTTCGAAAGGCGAACGCGATGTGATCTTCCGAACCTATACAACGGGTGGTGAGCTTCTGCTGGAAGACAAAGTTCCGATCGAAGAAAACATTACACTGCAAGCCGGTATTACCAGCACGCTGGAACGTGAAGAACTTATGGTACTCGGCACGTGGGGAGAAAAGAATTCCAAGCAGTCCACTGGTTTTTTTGCTCTGCCTGTTGATCCGTTTGGTGACCAGAAAATACTTCGTGTTGATTTCGGTAAACTCCAGCACTATGTTGATTACCTGAATCCGAAACGCGCAGAAAAAATTAAAGAGCAATCGCGACTTGCTTCCGAGAGAGGAGAGATCCCAAACTTCATAAACTATGTTATGCCATTTAAAGTAACAGAGTATAAAGAAGGATACTTGCTGCTGGCAGAAGTTTACTCACCATCAAGTAATCTCAATCCATACTATAGCAGTCCATATTATTACAATCCATACTCCTATGGAGGCTATGGATTCAATCCATACTACCCTGGCTATTATTATCCGGGCATGAGCAGAATGTACCGGCCTTATCAGCCGTATGGCAACAACTCAAAAAGCGCAGATGAAATAAAAACCAATGAAACTGTTATTGTAGCCTTTGATGCGAAAGGCAAAGTAATCTGGGATCAAAGTATTAAATTAGATGAAGTGAAAATGGCATCGGTTGAGCAAGCCTCGGACTTCAGTATCACCGGATCGAAACTTACGATGTTGTATAAAAAAGAATCCGAACTAAAAATCAAGTCTGTTGTTTTGCCAGAAGATTCCGTTGCCGAAGCAACAGAGAAAATAAAAACGAATGATCCTGTTGATGATATCCGATCAGAGAAGGATTATGAAGGTGGTGTAAAACAATGGTATAATAACACGTTCTATGTGTGGGGCTATCAAACCATTCGCAATGTTACCAAAGAAGATCGCGTGCGCGATGTCTTCTATATTAACAAAGTGGTGGTTCATTAGTCATCTCCTTCTTCTTACGAGTCTGGCCAGTAGCGGCCAGGTTGTACAATCAGCCCGGTTTGAAATTCCATTCTCAAGGAACGATACCAAGTTTGAAATCATTCCTGCCGATCAATATGGTCTTTTCTTATTAAGACGTCTGGGTGGTTTTCCGGATGACCAACTCGAGATCGCAAAACTCGATACTTCCTTTCATGAATCATGGCATGGCTATCTGGCCATCAACAAAAAATTTCTACTTGTTGGCAAGCGGACGGAAAAACAAAAGTTATACTTGTTGCTCCGCTATATGGATTTCTCCAAAAATGATCTGGAGCTGATTTCGATCGACCAGGAGTCCGGAAACTTTGTGCGTCACATGGTTAAAAACTTTATTCCATTTTCTCCTTCTGAATTTCAGATCACACAAAATGGCGCATTGATCGGTGGATATTATAATCGCGTACCGGTTGTTATATTCTTTTCATTCGGCACGCAAAAATCACGCATACTGCCCGGGTTGCTAAATGAATCCGGAGAGCTCACACAAATAAAAACATATCCCGATGGAAGCTTCGATGTACTCATCAGCGGCCGCGGGTATAAAGGACAAAAAACTATCTGGATAAAAAACTATGATGCGAATGCTGACCTCATCACCAACTATGCATTAGAGTCTGAAGATAACAAGCATCTGATCTTTGCGCGATCATTAAAAACACATGAGAACATGCAGGTGGTTGCCGGTGTTTTCGGAACGCGAAATTCAGAATATGCACGTGGCCTCTTTATCGCGACTGTCGACCCTGCAGGCTTGCAAAGGATGCGCTACTACTACTTTGCTGACTTGCAGAATTTTTTCAAGTATATGAAAGCCAAACGTGAGCAGCGGATCAAAGCACGAATAGAACGAAAGCGGATTAAAGGTAAAAGAGCACGCTTTAATTACCGCTTCATGGTACATGAGTTGGTACCGTATAACAATCAATATGTGTTGCTGGGGGAAGCGTTTTATCCGAAGTATACATCTGTGGATAGTCGCAGCTACAACGGCTTTTTTAGTCCGGGATTTTCACAGGGGGCCTATATCCGTAACGGGCGCATTTTCGATGGCTATTATTATACCCATGCCGTAGTGATCGGCTTTGATAATGATGGCAACATCCGGTGGGACAACAGCTTTGAAATAAACGATGTAAAAACTTTTACGCTCGAGCAGTTTGTAAAACTGGAAGTACAGGAAGATAAGATTGCATTGCTCTATCTTTTTGATAATGAACTGCGCACCAAAATTATTAAAAACGACCAGGTGCTGGAAGGCAAATCATCGGAGCCGATTAAGACAACCCTTGAAAATGAAGTGATTAAAAAAGAAAATACCGATGTGAGTAAACTCGATTACTGGTATAAAGATTATTTCTATGCTTTTGGTGTACAGGAGGTCACGAATCCTGTGGCGGGTAAACGCAGGGTATTTTTTATCAACAAATTGAGTTACGAATAAATAGCTCTCCTGCTGTTTTGCATTCGCATTTTTAAAAACTTTCATTCTTCACATTTTTTCAACGAGGCTTCATAAACACGTAAACGCTAAACCCGTATATTTGCCCAGCATTATGCAGAAGAAGTTAATACTTGACACGGACCTCCTCGATATAACGATTAGTCGTCTTTGCCAGGAATTAATTGAGAATCACGGAGATTTTTCAGAAACCGTAATCATCGGCATGCAGTCTCGCGGCATTTTCGTTGCCGAGATCATCCACAAAAAACTTGAGAAGCTTACCAAAAAAGATATCCCCTTCGGATACCTCGATGCTACTTTTCACCGCGATGATTTTCGCAGACGGGAAATTCCTGCAAAGGCCAGCGAGACAAAAATTGAATTCGCTATTGAAGGAAAAAGTGTTGTACTGGTTGACGATGTTCTTTTCACCGGACGCACCATTCGTGCCGCGATGGATACGATGATCACTTTCGGCCGTCCTAAAAAAGTAGAATTACTTGTTCTTATCGATCGGAAATATACCCGAGAACTTCCCATTGCTGCAGATTACGTTGGCAAGTCGGTGAATACATTAACCTCCCAGCGCGTACTGGTAGAGCTCGAAGCACAAGGTCATAAACAAAATAAAATCTGGTTGATCAATAAGGATTAAGGACTATGTCGAAACTCAGTCAAAAACACCTGCTCGGTATTAAGGACCTCACTTCAGAAGACATAGAACTTATTTTTGAAACCGCTGATAATTTTAAAGAAGTTATCAACCGGCCGGTAAAAAAGGTACCCTCCTTACGGGATGTCACCATCGCGAATGTATTCTTTGAGAACTCGACCCGTACCAGACTATCCTTTGAGCTCGCGCAGAAAAGACTTTCTGCCGATACGATTAATTTTTCTGCATCTAATAGTTCGGTAAAGAAAGGCGAAACGCTCCTCGATACTGTGAACAACATATTGGCGATGAAGGTCGATATGATCGTAATGCGTCATGCAAGCCCGGGCGCTCCTCACTACCTTGCCAAGCATATCAAAGCCAACATTGTAAATGCAGGTGACGGTACACATGAGCATCCAACGCAAGCCCTACTGGACGCATTCTCCATTCGTGAAAAACTAGGATCCGTTGCCGGAAAAAAGATAGCCATCATTGGAGATATACTTCATTCACGCGTTGCGCTCTCCAATATTTTCGCCCTGCAAAAGTTAGGTGCGAAAGTGATGGTATGCGGACCGCCAACACTACTTCCAAAATTTATAGGACAACTTGGTGTTGAGGTGGAGTTTGATGTACGCAAAGCACTCCAATGGTGCGATGTCGCCAACGTACTTCGCATTCAGCTTGAACGCCAGCAGATAAAATACTTCCCTTCGCTACGCGAGTATTCTTTATACTATGGCATCACTAAAAAATTACTGGATAGTTTAAAGAAGCAAATCGTGATCATGCACCCGGGCCCTATCAACCGCGGTGTAGAATTAAGCAGTGATGCCGCTGACTCACAGCATTCCATTATTCTCGACCAGGTTGAGAATGGTGTAGCGGTGCGTATGGCTGTACTATATTTACTGGCCGCCAGACCATAAATATATACTCCATGCCGATTGAAGCATTCACCGAACAGGATCTTCCTCAGCTTCGTGATCTCCAACCGGAAGAATGGAACCCACTAACACCTGTCTTTGAATTTTATCTTCATTCGGATTTTTGCTTTCCTGTAAAATATAGTGAACGTGGTGTTATAGCAGGTGTTGGCGTAACGATTATACATCAGCATACGGCCTGGTTAGCACACATCATTGTACACAAAGAGTATAGGAACAAAGGTATAGGATCAATCATCACGCAGGCACTCATTCATGCTGCCGGCAAACCTGGAGTACAAACCATCTTATTACTGGCAACCGCTTTAGGCGAACCGGTTTATCAAAAGCATGGCTTTAAAAAAGAAGGGAATTATATATTCGTCAAGCGTGATGAAGAAATTATACTTGAAGACATTCCTTCTGTACTTCTCTATCAGGCAAACTTTAAAAATGAGTTACTAAAATTTGATTACGAAATTTCCGGGGAAGATCGTTCGAAGCTTATTATTCCGCATCTGAATGAGACCAGAATCGTTGTTGATCAAAATACAATTCAAGGATACTATATACCTACTTTACAGGAAGGCCCCATCATCGCACGGGATGAACCAGCTGCCGCTAGCCTGATACAATTCAAGCACGCTTCCGGAATAACAAAAGCTGCTTTCCCTGAAATCAATATCCATGCAACGCAATTGCTCACAGACCTCGGGTTCAAAGAATACATGAAAAGCAGCAGAATGTATTTGGGCAAACCTTTAACGTGGCAACCTGCTAAAATCTATAGCAGGATTGGCGGAAATCTTGGATGAGCAACACTCTGATGCAGCTATAGCTGCATAGCGCAAATCAATCCACAGGCTCGTGTTCCGTGTCAAGTATCTACATGTCTAAGGCCTGATCCCAAGTCTTTTTTTTGTAATTTTGATCACTTTAAAATACGCTCGAATGATCTACAATTCAATTATAGAAACCATTGGTAACACACCACTGGTAAGACTTAATAAAGTTAACAAAGGTATACAGGGAACCATCCTGGCAAAGGTTGAATACTTCAATCCGGGTAACTCTACCAAAGACCGCATGGCCATTAAAATGGTAGAGGATGCCGAGAAGGCTGGCCTTCTGAAACCAGGGGGAACTATCATTGAAGGAACTTCCGGTAACACCGGGATGGGACTTGCTTTGGCCGCTATTGCGAAAGGCTATCGTTGCATTTTTACCATGGCGGATAAACAGTCGCAGGAAAAAATAAATATTCTCAGGGCGGTGGGTGCAGAAGTTATTGTATGTCCTACCAATGTTGAACCCGATGATCCACGTTCGTACTATTCTATAGCGCGCAAGCTGAATAAAGAAATTCCGAATTCAATATATCCGAATCAATACGACAACCCTTCCAACGCGGCTGCACATTATGAAACGACCGGCCCTGAAATCTGGAAACAGACAGAAGGCAAAATCACGCACTATGTTGCAACGGTAGGTACAGGCGGTTCGATGTGTGGTACGGCCAAGTATTTGAAAGAACAAAATCCTGCGCTAGTTACGGTAGGTATAGATACATACGGATCTGTTTTCAAGAAGTATAAAGAGACCGGTATATTTGATGAGAACGAAATATACCCTTACCTCACCGAAGGTTTCGGTGAAGATATACTTCCGAAGAATGTTAACTTCGATGTGATTGATACTTTCATTAAGGTAACGGATAAAGATGGTGCTGTTGCTGCCCGCAGACTTTCCCGCGAGGAAGGTTTATTTGTAGGATGGTCCAGCGGCTCTGCATTACATGGCGCCTTGGAATATGCGCGTGAGCATCTTAAAAAAGATGACATCATGGTAATTCTTCTACCCGATCATGGCACGCGTTACCTGGCCAAAGTATATAACGACCAGTGGATGAAAGATCATGGTTTCACCGAAGCACGTTCCTTTGGCTCTGCGCGCGATATCATTGTTGCACGCAATGGGAAAGAGAATTTAATTACCGTTGGTAAATCATCCCGCGTAAGCGAAGCCATTACGGTTATGAATAAGCAAGGTATAGATCAAATACCGGTAACTGAAAATAACCAGTTTGTAGGAAGTGTCAGTGCAGCCAGCTTGTTGGAGAAAATCATTCAGGATCCACAACTGCAGTCCAAGCAAGTGAGTGAAGTGATGGACAAGCCAATGCTCTTCGTTGCTCCTGATAGTACATTAGATGTTCTATCATCGCTATTGAATAAAGATAACAAAGCTGTTCTTGTAAGAGATGATCATGAAAAAGTACACATCATTACACAACATGATGTATTGCAAGCTATAACAAATGGTTAGTTGCTATAAATTATAGGTTATCCGTTAATCGTTATACGGTGGTTTCTCCAATGACGATTGATGGATAACCTATAATCATTACTCTACTCTTCGAGTATCTCAATTTCGACCCGCACGTTTTCCTGTGCGCGAGTGCTGTTCTTATCGTGAATCGGACGTTTACCGCCCCATGCTTTTATTTGCATCCGTGAAGGATCAATACCATTCTTCACCAGGTAATCGAAGATAATTTGTCCACGTTCTTCAGATAATTTTTTAGCAGTTCCAATTCCCTCCTGAGCACCGGTCAATGAGAAGAAGTCTTCGCTCTCTTTCGGTCTGGAAATAATCTTACCACTAGCCCCACCGTTGGTATGGCCGTGAATCCGAATTTTATACTTGGTGTTTTCATTTAACATGTTCAGTAAACTGGTTACTTCATACCGGGACTCCGGGCGCATGATGGCGGCATCTTTATAGAAGTATACATTGTACATAACCGCTATATCGCCTTTCTTGAGTCGCATTAATTCAAAAGGCACGACTACTTCTCCTTCACCATTTACTTCTATACCTTCACCCTGTGGTGTGTTGTAATTAATTTGCCGCTGGACTTTCCTATACCCAAAAACTTCGCATACCAGTAAAACGCTATCGGTCTTACTCAGCGGATCGGCAACCTTTACCGGTGCATTACCTTTATAGCTTCCCATTTTCCGAGTACGGTCAACATCAATCGCATCAACATCGCCCTCTACGGCATTATTGTCAACAGCACGATATAGTTTGAAAAGGAAGTTTTTTCCTGCAACGCCATTATCGAGTTCGGCCGACTTAGCAGTTGATGTTTCAACGGGAGTTTCTTGTGCGGGTGGCGTTGTGGTTGCTACGCTTGGAGCTGTTTCCGAAGGTTGATCTTTTGTTGAGACCGTTTCAATCTTTTGATCTGTTACCGGATTAATGTCTGCAGATGCTACTGCTGTTGTACCCGATACAGTCTCTTTATTGAAAGAACCACTATATACCCAGGTATCGGTAAACTCGGATTCAGCCCGAAGTCTCTTCGCCTCCTCTATGGCTACGTTTCGATCATTCGTTCCTAGAACATATACATAGTATAGATTGCGAACAGAGTTCTTCTCATACTTCGCGTTGAGACTCAAGGCATGTGCATGATCGCTGAAGCGTACTGCATTTCTATAGTACTTGAAAGCTCCTATAACGACATAGTTTTGAAACTCGTCCAGTTCGGCTTGATCCGGACGCGAGGCTGCGGTAGGCTGCATTGTGTATAACACAGAAAAAATGCCTACCAGTGCAAAAAATCTAAGGGTCTTCATGACACACTGGTTTTTTTTAGGTTCTTGATACGAATTTAGCAAAGATTTAACAAAAAGCAATTAAGGCCCTACTTATCAAGAGCTTACATTTTTGATAAAACCTCAAAATTCTGCTCCAGAACTTCTCCGTTTTCGTCCATGACGGTAAGCGTATGCTTGCCTTGCTCAGGGTTTACAATGAGGTGGTGGTTCTTTTTGGTGCTCCCTATATATATACCGTCAAGGTGCCAATATACCGTTATGCTGCTATTGCGATGCGCAAGTTCGAAAACAGCATCCCCCATTTTACCATCCAGATCGCGTGGTATAAAAATGCGCGCATTGGGTTTAGGGTATATTAAATCCATTGCAACCAAATTAAAAGACGACTGACAATCTTTTCGAAACGGAGGTAATGTGCGATAGGATATATTCTTTGGTTTATAGTAGTACTCTTGTACCGGTGGAAGTACGAACCAGTTCACCGATGCCATTTGATCAATAGGACTACAGGCACTGTGCACCCTATATCTCCTATCGGGAGAGAGATGGATTTTGCGGTGCAACGGGCAGGCTATGCTTTGCAGTCCGTTTTTTGTAACGAGTACCGTATCGATTTCATCACATAGCGCACTATTGCGATAACCGCTTCGAGCACACACTGTAATTTTCTCCATTTCCATTTTCGGCAACTGAAACCACTTTTGTCCGGGTAGCTGCGAGAATATATCAAACAGTATAGGAGCAGCAGCATCTGTGCCGGTAAGTCCCGGGCGACCTTCGCCATCCGCATTGCCAACCCATATACCTACTACATAATCCGGAGTCACACCTACAGCCCATCCATCGCGAAAGCCAAAACTTGTCCCGGTCTTCCAGGCGATTTTCTTTGCACTGTTGAAATAACGCCAGCCCGATTCTTCGCCTGGTCGGTATAATTCTTTCAAAGCATCAAACGTCTGATAGATTGAAGCGGCACTCATATAGGATGACGTTTCGAGATCTATACCTTTTGCTATAGTTTGGGCAGAGTCGGCTGTAGCCCTTGCATACTGTAGTGGATGAAAATCATTTCGGTCATACCTATTCTTCCCGGGATGTTCAGAGTAATTATTCAACGTGCGCGCCATGGAAGCATACATACCGGCTATATCCCACAGTGTGCCTTCACCTCCTCCCAGAATCAACGACAATCCATAATGATCCGGAGGATAACGAAGTGTCGTCATTCCCACTGATTTTAGCAGTGAATGAAATTTTTCATATCGGTATTCCCGCAACATATATACCGCAGGGATATTTAGCGAACGAATCAAAGCTTTATCAGCAGGCACGGCACCATCATAATCTTTCGAGAAATTCTTTGGCGCAAAACCGTTGATAAAAATCGGGACATCGGGTAGCAATGTTTTGGGTAGCATCTTGCCTTCTTCCAGCATCGCTGCATATAGAAATGGTTTTAGAATACTGCCCGTACTTCTGGGTGCCGTGATTACGTCAACATCATCACCCCTATAATTTATACCATTGGATACATTACCGATATAGGCGACTACGTTTCCAGTTTTAACATCCGCCACAATCGCAGCGGCATGATGTATTTTATTTCCCGTCAAACGTTGATGATGATCATTCAGAATTTGCTCAATGCGTAGCTGCAGACTATAATTAAGCGTTGATTGTATTTTCTTTTCAGCATGACCTTCCGCTTGCATACGAACCAACAAATGCTTTGCTGCACGTGGCAAAGTTTGAGGTTCATCTGGTATCGGTTCTTCTTTCGAGAGCGCACAGGTAAACGTATCGATCTTCCCTATAGCTAGTAATTTATCCAACAGCTTATCACGCTTTGTCTTCAACAGGTTTCTGTTTTTTCCAGGGTGAATTAAGGATGGAGCGTTGGGTAACACAGCCAGCAAACTTGCTTCTCCCCAAGACAGCTCTCTCGCATCTCTGCCAAAGTATCGCCAGCATGCAGCTTCAATGCCCACTACATTGCCTCCGAACGGAGCATGCGAAGCATATAGGGCCAGAATTTCATCTTTGCTATAGCGAAGTTCTAATCGTGTGGCGAGTATAATTTCAATGATTTTCTCAAGAACAGTTCTTGATTCGCCCTTGCGGGAAAGACGGATGACCTGCATGCTGAGTGTACTGCCTCCACTCACTATACTTCTGGCTGCTATATTTTGTCTGAATGCGCGGCCTAATGAAAGTATATCTACCCCTGGATGACTTCGAAAACGCTTGTCTTCATACGTGATGATTGCCTCTGCAAATTTATCAGGCACAGAATCAACAATCGGGAATCGCCATTGTCCATCGCGAGCAATGGCCGCGCTGAGCAATTCACCATTGGACGCTTCGAGTACAGTAGAATATGGATCGGTAAAGAGACGAGACGGTAATGAAAAATAATATACTGTCAACCCGATAACGAGCAAAGCCAACCCTATCCTGATCTTTATCTTCCTCGACATGCAGGTACAAAATTAAAAAAGCAGGTGGTAGCGTCTCTATACCGAGGATTTTTTGAGGGGATTTATTTATTAAAATCTGCATGCCCGGAAATACTTTTCAATGCATGCAGATTTTCGTAAATAATATATTGGACTGCTAATTTCCGCAGAAATCCATATCAAGGGCTCCGATGGGCATGCCTGGAGGCGCATCCAAAGGATAATCAGCTTTAAACTCTTCGGGATTACTTTGCAATTTTTCAATGAGCGAAGCGGTATAGCTATAGAATGCTTTCCACTCTTCATTTGCCGTTAGTGGACCTTTTTGTTTAAGCCACGCTTTCAATTGATCAAGCTTCAACGAAGTTATAGCACGTGCCGGCAACGATGCATCTTTTGAAGATGCAAGCTTTGCCAAATTCGAGAACAGCGCTCCATCTATACTCATCAGCACAGCGCCTTCATAGCCTGGTTGCGGTATAAGTTTAAATGAACGTGCTATCATTTTATCGAGAACGCTTTCCAGACTGGGTTGATTTATATCGCGTGCATGATGCTCCACCAACCTGTTGGCGCGTGCGGGGTGTAACATTAAGCTATAGGTCATATCAGCAGCGGTCTCTGCCAATGCTAACGGATCGAACGTCAACCCGGTCTTTCCATTGGTCAACTCACGATGGCGCTGATAACCGATGGGGCGCGGAGGTATACTCTTGAGTAAATTTTCAGGAAGCATCAGCGATATAGGTTCAACAGTTTTTAATAATGCATCCAAAGCCTTTGTCTGTTGCAGTGGCGGAAGTAAATTTGCTACCGGTTGGCCATCACCTCTAAGCGCATAACGATAATTTAGACCGCCTACTACTTTTACTGCAGATTCAACCTGGTAGCGATGAAATAAATATATAGGAACCAATACTTCCTCCAGCGTAGCCATAGGTGAATGTGGCTTAATATTTCGTTCTCCAAAATTCTTCAAGGCTATAGATCGCACTTGTAATACGTGGTTCAATTCATCAGTAGCATCGGCACCGTTGTCCCACAAGTGTGCATAGGGATGAGCACCTCCCAAAGGACGTGCATCCTGATCTGATAAAAACGTAAGGCCTGCTTTAAGAGAATTCTGAATGATAGCATCGAGTGCTTTGTCTTCATCTATACCCTCAGCAAAATCCTGGTAGCCATAGGTGATGGACACTTTATCGAACGCACCGATTTTTGCATCATACGCATTCGACAAATCTATCTTTCCATTTACTATACTCGTAACCGGATGAGGATAGTCCATTACCGAAGCCAGATTCTCTGTACTGGAAGTATAGGCATGTGCAAGTCCGAGTGTATGCCCGATCTCATGTGCCGCTAACTGTCGTAAACGCGCCAGTGCCATTTCTTCCATAGCTTTATTTACCGGCTTCCCTTCTTCATACGGTGCAAGCAGTCCTTCTGCGATCAGAAAATCCTGACGCACACGCAATGATCCAAGTGTAACGTGTCCTTTAATAATCTCACCAGTACGCGGATCTGTAACGGAAGCACCATATGACCAGCCACGCGTCGAACGATGAACCCAGTTGATAACATTATACCGAACGTCCATCGGATCAGCATCTTCGGGCAGCAGTTCTACACGAAATGCATCTTTATACCCTGCTGCTTCAAATGCCTGGTTCCACCATTTTGCTCCGTCTATCAATGCTGAACGTATAGGTTCTGGCGCACCGGGATCCATATAGTATATAATTGGTTCCACCGCTTCACTCAGAGTTGCTGAAGGATCCTTCTTTTCGAGACGATGACGGTTTATAAATCTTTTTTCGATTGGCTCACTGATCGGTGTAGCGTAGTCATAATAAGATGTGGTAAAGTAGCCAGCACGCGGATCAAACTTCCGGGGCTTGTAGTTGTTATCCGGTAACTGAACGAAAGAAAAATGTTCGCGTATAGTAACACTGCCCGGTGTTGGCGCCACACTGCGGATATAGCTTCCGGAAGGCTGTCCTGTGAAGGTAAGCGTTACTTCAAACTCAGCATTAAGAGGAAAGTTACGAATGCGTTCCGGATAGAAAGCGCTTCGCGATTTATCAAGACCATAATTGCCTTGTTGTGTCGAGCGCAGTGTTCCAATTACATCATGAACATCTTGTAAAAAGAAATCAGTAGCGTCTACCAATATTTTTCCGTTGTCTTCGGCTGCTATTGTAAATCCCCATAGAACAGATTCAGCAAAAGATTCTCTCACAGCTTTCCGTTCCAACGCATTATTGCTGATTGCTCTGTAGAAAGTGTTCGGTTCGATCATCAACACTTTTGACCCTCTTCGCTCGAAACGCACAACCCGCTCACGTCCCAGTTGATTTCGATCCAACCCTATATCATTGGAGCCTACACCTGCTGTCAGTGATTCTATATATAGAAATTCAGTATTAAGCTTGTCAATCAACAGCCATATCTTGTCCTCACCTTCATCATAGTAGAATTCAATATAGCCGGGATATTTTTTCAAGCCGTTTACTTTCAATTCAATCGAAGAACTGGCTGAAGGAGGAACAGGTTGGTCTTTATCTTTTTTTCTTTGCCCTATAACAATTATAGGTAAAGCGAGCAGTAGAAGTATAAATATTTTCCGCATGCGATTTAGGTTTACTGGTTAAACTACAAAACCAATAGATAGGGACAATATATAATTTCGCGAATGGTATAATCAGATCATAAAAGGCCATTTACCTTTCTAATAATGCACCTGCTAATGTTATCGGTGTTAAAGTTTACCAGCAAGCCTAATTTTCTGTCTGATAGCCTGAGATAGGTCAAGACTTGTTTATGATGTACTTCGTGGAGTGCTTCAATCGATTTTATTTCTATAATTACGCTATCGTTCACGAGAATGTCTACACGGAAGCCTATGTCGAGGTGAATATTTTCATCTAGCACGGGGAGCGGCACCTGGGTCTTCACCTGTAAACCGAGCTGCTTTAACTCGTATGCAAGAACTGCTTCGTAAACAGATTCGAGTAAGCCGGGTCCAAGATTTCTATACACTTTAAAGATGGCACCTCTTATCTTAAAAGATATATCATTTTCTGTCATACAACGGGTATTAAGTATAGTAGCAAAGCAATGCTAAAAATTGCAATTAAACTATACCGCGATTTTCTCCTGATACTCGGTGGTATCTCCTGCAGAATTCGCAGATGGACGCAGATAATGCAAAATACATCTAGACTATAGATTAAACGAATAATAAAGTCTGCGTTAATCTGCGATATCTGCGGGAGATATTTTCCCGCTGAGCTCACAGATGGACGCAGACAATGCAAAAATACATCTAAACTATAGATCAAACGAAAAATAAAGTCTGCGTTAATCTGCGATATCTGCGGGAGATATTTTCCCGCTGAGCTCACAGATTGACGCAGACAAATGGAAACTACTGCACTGATGAAGCTTTCCCAACCTCTACAGTCTGTCCTTTTTTACGGGCATATATACTTTTATCATACATGGCTTCGCAGCTTACGGCTGGAAGATAATATGTACCGGCATAACTTGCCGTCAACATTACGCGGAAGGTCCTGCGTTCGTTGGTATATAATGTAAAGTATGTATATACCCGGTCATCACGAATATCCTGGTAGTCAAATGCAGATGATTTAATAAACTCTTCATCGCCTTGTAAACGCAGGTTGTTGATCTCCCATCCCGAAGGAAAGACTTGTCCTAAAGCAAGGTTTTCATAAGACGAACGTGTGCCTGCATGTACTACAGTTACCTCTGCGAGAAACTCGGTTCCTTGCTCAAGTTTAGCAGGATCAATTTCTTTTCCGTCAGAATCGGTATAACGAACACTCAAGTTTAAATTACTTTGCGCATCTTCCTCTTGTCCACGAGCCGGTGTGCCTTCTTGTATTAATCGTGTGAATAACATACCCGTGCTTTCATTCACGATTTTTATACCCGACTTCTTCAATCCCGTAATAGGAATTTGTACCTGAGCGATCGGAAGCTCTGTGCTTGCATTAATCGTTTTACCATTTAATGTATAGGAGAATTTAAGGTCGCCACGTTTTTCAAGACCGGCAAATGAACCTATAGCTTTCAGGCAGAATGCAGTCTCTTGTGTGCTCATCCAATAACCATAATCGCTGAGGTATTTGGAAATCTCTTTCAACAACTCGAAAGCTTTCGTTTTATCATTCAGCAATACAAGCGTTTCAAGGATCAATGCTTTATCGCGTACATCCGATCCATAGCTATAGCTCAACTCACGGTATGGTTTAACCTTCGTAGAGAGACTTGCCACCAGTTTTTTAGCAGCTTCCGGTTGTCCGGCTTTCGCATAGGAGGCGGCCAGCATCCAGGCGGCTGTCGGTGTCAAGTTGCCCTGTTCACGCAGACGGTTCATCGCTCCTATTTCAGGTGTGCCTGCAAGTGCAAGGGTATATAAGCGATATGCCTGGATCAGATCACTGTTATAGTATACATCGTTACGTCTCCATTCCAATGCTTTATTTTTCTGATACTTCTTCCAGCGTTTCAGCATGTCCACAGGAACGTAGTAACCTTTTGCCTCAGCTTCGATGAGGAAATGTCCGGCATAGGTTGTTCCCCAGGGATCCGAACTTTCGGCACCCGGCCAATAACCAAATCCTCCATCGCGTTGTATGAATGACTTGAGACGTTCAATGCCTGCAGTAATATTTCGCTGTACATTTTTCTGTTCGATCTCCGTGAGGACTTTTACCTGGTCAAGGTATAGCTGTGGCAATACCGATGATGTAGTTTGTTCGATACAACCGTGTGGATACTGAATGAGATAACGTAACCGCGAGCCGAGGTTTATCGGAGGCATATTGGACACCTCGAGTATAGCGGTGTTCGTTCCGGCAATACCAAACGGTATAGCCTCTGCTGCCCATGCCTTACCCGCGTCCAGTAGCGACTCCGTCACTTTCGTTACCGGAAGATTTGGATTCCGTACTTCGATCTCTATAACATCAGTCGAAGTGAATTTACCAGAGCTCGCTGTTACTTCAAACTTTGCTATACCAGCTTCCGATTTTACAGCAACATCAAAATCAACAGTGATATCACCGCTTGCCGGCATTGCTATAGATTTACTTGCTCCACCTGTAATTGTAACCGGGCCTGATACCTTTACATCTATCTTTACGTTCTTGATACTTTTCTCCTGTGTAAATAATGTGATCGGAAGTTTCAATGTTTCTTCCGGTCCGAGAACACGTGGTAAAGTAGCGAGTACCATTAACGGCTTACGTACCGGTACTGCCTTTTCAGCTTTTCCATATGCACCTTCATATCCGGCAACGACCATCGTTTTAACGGAGCCTATATATTGAGGCATGATGAATGTATGTGAATCCGAACTTCCATCCAGTGTAAATGGACCGAAGAATTTTACTACAGGTTTAAAACGATTCGCGCGCACATCATCTTCTTTTGCAGCGCCTTCTGCATCACCACCTACTGCAAGCAATCGTTCAATGCGAGCACCAAACGCTCCCATCACATCATCATACATATCCCAGGTATGAACACCCAGCGCTTCGCGTGCATAAAAACGATTCCATGCATCGGGCGTTTTAAACCGGGTAATGTCCAGCAAGCCTTCGTCCACAACGGCAATGGTATACGTCATTTTTCGTTTGGACTTCTCAGAGATTTTAATTGTGACTTCCTGACCTGGCTCCAATACATCGGGCATGGAGATGATCGGTTCAAGATGTGTATTCGGATCTTCTACCCCGATTGACGAGACACCATACAGGCGAATCGGTAAATCGTTGATCGTTTGTGCGTGTGGCTGCAGCAACGCTACATGTATATATACATTGGGCGCCATTTCGCTGGATACATCGAAGTTGAATTTCGTTTCACCTTGTTGTGTCTCCACCCAATACGTTTTCAATACTTTACTTCCATTCTCGATACTCACCAGGGCACGACCACCTTGCGCTCCGCTCGGAATCGTAACGCTTACCTTCTCGCCTATATTATAAGACGTTTTATCCGTTGTGAACGAAAGCATGGTTGCTCCACCTTTGGAATCGTCACCACGGTTACGGCTATACCAGCCGGGCTCATCTATATATATAATTTGCCCCGTGCAGTGACCGGAAACAGGGTCGCAGGCTCTTACAAAATATCTTCCGTATTCGTGCTCACCGGTTTTCATTTCAAAGGTCCAGTTGCCTTTCCCATTTACCGTTTTTGTTTTACCGCTCTTGATGAGTTTCGAATATGAATCTTCCACGTAGTTCGCGAGATTCTCCTCGGAGTTATCCCACCACCAGCGCCAGCCAAGTTTATACATGCTGATCTCGATGTCGTTGCGTGATATAGGGTTACCGGCAGGATCGAGTGTTACAAAATCTATTTGATGTGGCTTGTCAAAATATAGTATACCGCTATATTGTTCGCCTTCCGGAACTTTCATTCCTACATAGCTGTCATACGGTGAATATGGTACATTAAACCGGTCGATGCTGAAGTTACCACTCTCTTCAAATACTTTTCCGCGGAAGATGGCATTCAAAAATCCGGGAGCTGCATAGCTGGATTCAAGACTTACATTCACGGTAGCCTTTCCTTCATCATCCGTGAGCCCCTCAAATACAGGTGTTGCTTCACTATAGAACTCGCGAGCCGGATCTTCAAATATATACTCCGGATATTTAGGGAACTCTGTCGGTACCTTTACCAATAGCATTTCGAATTCCGCTTTCAGGTTTCTGCCGGGAGCTCCGTGGAGCCACTTTACATCCAGCTTACCTGTTACGTTCGATGATGTGAATTTATCAGTGCCGAAGTCTAGGTTTATCTTTAAGCGATTTGGTTTTACAGTTTCAATCTTCAAGGTCTGCGTGAATTCTGTGCCACCGACTTTTATGCGGCCTGTCCAATTTCCGGTAGGAGCGTCGGCACTGGTCGCGGTAGCAAATTTATAGAACCCATTTTCAGAAGATGATCGCACCAATCGGTTTACCATTTGTCCTTGAGGATTAGACATCTCAAATACTACGGGGTGCGATGGCGGCAATAATTTATTCTTGTCTTCGAGTATAAATGTAAGATACAACGAGTCCCCTGGGCGCCACACGCCACGGTCGCCATACAGGAATCCCTTTATACCACGTTGCACTACTTCTCCGGATACATCGAAGTTGCTCACCGAAAGTGCATCTCCATTTGTTACTTTAAGATAGCCACGTTGCAAACCATTCTTGGCTATAATTGCAAAGGGTTGTTCTTTAGAACTGATACCTGCTTTACCTTCTGAATCCGTTGTGGCTGTACCGATAAGCTGTTGCTGAAAGTCATACAACTCCACTTGCACACCGGATATAGGTTGCGTTGTTTTCAGGTCGTTAATAAATATCAACGTGTTACCATCATCACCACTTTTCGCAGTAAGTCCTAAATCGGAGGCGAGAACATTACGCTTGATCGCGCGACTCGAAGTATAGTAAGATGAATGACACGGATTTTCACGTTCCTCCCAATCATAATCTTCTTCATAATAATACTCATCGTACGATTCGTAATACCCGCCATCATAATCATAGCCGTAATCACTTTCATACTCATCGAATTGTCCTTCACTTTCTTCACCGGAATCTTCTTCGCCATCACAGTTATAGGTTGAGTACGCTTTCTTAAAACTCATCTTCACCTGGTATATAGCACCAGGTTCGGTATTGATCAATTTAGTAAGGTCAAGTGTAAAGCGATTCCATTTACCAAGATCGGTAACACCAGCATTATCAAGCTGAATTGTTTTGGTCAGCACTTTTTTTCCAACTCTTCGTAACTCCTGGTTTCCTTCAAGGTTGTTCACCTGGAAGAATTGAAGAATGTTATTTTCAAAAATCTTTACAATCGTAACGTCTACAGCATTGAGGTTAACGGCTTCGAATGGAAGCACAAGTCCATCGGTGCTAGGAAGTATAGAACCTTTACCAGTAAAGCGTACAGAAGGCGCCAGCTGCTCAAAAACAATTTCGGCAGTAGTGGCAGCTTTCATTTTATAGTCGAGTATATTTCGTATACCAGCATCAATGCGTACCGTCTTAGATCCAGTTTGCCTTACCGGAGGATATACCCAGATCTCGTTATCATGTATATCAAAATCAAGATCGTTTAACTCCGCTATGGTAATGAGACCTTCCAGTGTTTGCTTTTCTTTCAGAGGATCTGAAAACTGAAGCACTACATATTGATTTGGGTTCTGAACGACTTTTGCATTCATCAATTTAAAATCGCTCAGCGAAGGAATCTCTACTTCCTCATCTTCATTCCGGTTGACACCTAAAGGATTACCAGTTACGGCAAGCTTTACTTTACTGGCTTGTTCTTTCCGTGTTACATCTTCTACTATAAACGCATGTTGTTTACCATCGGGGTTATGCGTCCAGGAAACCTTCAGGCTTTTTCCCTCTTGTTCCGGCAGCAGCATTTGTTCCACGGAAGTGCTCTCAGCAAAATCGGCTGTAGAAAGTGTCCCCTCAATTTTCTGACGTTTCAATTCCGTCTTTATATAGGGCTTGATGTTATCAACTGATACTTCAAAGTTTTGCGGAATTACCTGGAAGGTATATTCGAAGGTGCGCAGTTCATCGGGAACCTCAAGCAATTTTGAGAGATCGAACTTCACCTCATATATCTGACCGGAAACAAGACGGGCTTCCGGTTTGAATTCAACGGTACGTCTATCTAACCAAACAGTTTTACCACTTACGGATGGACTCAGCGAAAATAGTTTCACTGAACTTTCCTGTCCGATCATAGCAGAGTCCACGGCATCTTTTGCCATGATGATGCGCACGGTTGTGCCGGACGGCAGCACGCCTGCACTATAGGATGTTATATATTCTCCGAAGGCAGGGTTGATGTAACTGGGTGCTGGCTTGGTTCCTTTACTGGTTGTGTAATAGAATATTCCGGCAATAACGATGGTAACGGCCACCGCTCCGATGGCAATTTTTTTCCAGGGCAAACTGTTCATGTTGAGAGTCAGGTTAGAGCCCTAAAGATTGAGATTTTTTGGAGAACGGTAAGCAAAAAACTGCATTTACTTTATGAAAATATCCTTTTAAATTTTTCCGTGTAACGGGGTTGGCATCTGTTTTTACAACGTAAGGGTTTACACGTGGATTATGAATGAAATTCTTGAGAAGGAATATTTTAACAACACCGTTCTGGAGTACATCATTGCCGCTTCAATTATCGTTTTCGGTCTTGCATTACTGCGCTTATTTAAAAGATCCATCCTAAAGCAGCTAAAGAAACTATCGGAGAAAACTTCGAACACAGGCGACAATTTCATTGTGGAAAGCATTGAACGCTTTGGGATTCCGGCCATGTATTACTTTATTATTTATGCCGGACTAAATTACCTGGAGCTTTCCGTCAAAACACAACAAGTACTTCGCATTGCTACAGCGGTTGTTATTACATTCTTTGTGTTGAGACTCCTCTCTTCCACTATATTAATGCTGCTTCAAAACTATATCCGGAGGCAGGAGAATGGTGAAGAGAAGATAAAGCAACTGGCAGGTGTTATGCTGCTTGTCAATTTGGTGATCTGGATTTTGGGGATTGTATTTCTGATTGACAACCTGGGGTATAATGTAACGACTATCATTACGGGACTTGGTATAGGAGGTGTTGCTGTTGCGTTGGCTGCACAAAATATACTCGGTGATTTATTCAACTACTTTGTAATATTTTTTGACCGGCCGTTCGAGGTTGGAGATTTCATTGTTGTGGATGATAAGATGGGCACGATCGAATACATCGGTTTGAAAACAACGCGCCTCCGAAGTCTTTCCGGTGAACAAGTGGTGATCGGTAATGCGAATCTTACAGGCGCGCGCATCCACAACTATAAGCGGCTGTCCGATCGAAGAATTGTGTTTACGCTAAATATAGATTACCGCACGCCACTTGAAAAGATAAAGACGGTTGCGGGTATTATAAAAACAGTGGTGGAGCAGCAAGAGCTTACGCGATTTGATCGTGCGCATTTTGCAACCTATGGCGACTGGAGTTTGCGTTTTGAAGTAGTATATTTTGTGTTGAATCCGGATTTTAATAAGTTCATGGATATTCAACAGAATATAAATTTGAAAATCTATGAAGAGCTGCTGAAAAATGAAATTTACTTTGTAACCGGATTTCACGTTTCACTTGCACCGCCTCCACCTCCGGCAGAGAATCCGAAGAAAGAAGATATACAAGACAAAACGGATACAGAGAAGCAGATAACAGATTCGGAGAAGAAGGCAGAATAATTACCGACACAGTAACTATATATTACAGCATCGCTCATTCGCTTTGAAAAAATGATACCGTTCCCGCAGCTATAAATTATATAATTCCTTGTGTTAGAATTTATTTACCTTTGTACTGTAAAAAATATTTTACAGCAAACCTTAAAAATCCGGTGTCAATTTTATCATATTTTTGAGGAATATTGGAGGAAAGCTTTTCAAAATAAATCTATTCATGAAGCCGTTATCCATCCTTACCGTTGACGATCAAGCGCTTTTTCGCGAAGGACTAACTCTCGTATTAAATAAACTATATCCAAATGCTAAAGTGCGCCAGGCGAGTAGTGGTGTTGAAGCATTCGATCAGATGCGTCATCATCGATTCGATCTGCTTTTATTAGATATTGGTATGCCGGGTATGAATGGCATGGAGGTGGCAAAGCAGGTTATGCTCGATCATCCTGATACACGCATTATTATTCTTACACAATACAACGGAGAGGCTATGATCACACACCTGGTGCAGGCCGGTGTGCATGGTTTTCTTTTGAAGAACAGTGAATCGCAGGAAATAAAAAAAGCAGTAGAGACTGTACTCGCAGGCCAACAGTATATCACGACTATGATACACCCTTCTATACTTAAAGAAGAGAAGGTTTCCAATGCGCCCTCGGTTCGCTTCAGTAAGCGTGAAGCAGATATCCTGATGTACCTGAAGTTGGGAAAATCAAGTAAGGAAATTGCAGAGCGTTTATCGTTGAAAGAAAATACAATTAACAGCTATCGTGAAGACATGCTTCGTAAAACGCAGACCAGCAATGTGGCGGAGTTGATATCGTACGCCTATAAAAACGGAGTGCTAGGCTGACGCACTCAAAGGCATCACTGGAAATTTATCTGCATTATCTTTTTGCCGCGGATTGAATTCAATAATTACGCGAAGACCTCTCGGTGCTATAGGCTCTCTGCGGAAAGTTGCTCCTATACTCTTGGCACGTTTCGCGAGGTTGATCGTTCCCATGCCCGAAGTTTTCTCTTCATTCTCTTTCCGTCTGTAGTCAGAGCCATCGTCTTCAACGGTAATCGTAAGCAGCTCTTCATCCCAATGCAAGTGTACAGATATATTCCAGGCGTTAGAATGTTTGATCGCATTGGAAAACAATTCCTGCACCATTCTGAATAAATTTAACTTCTGTCGCTGATTGATGGGCACCGGGTTACCGCTCTGCACAAAATGCATGTGTGTCCCTTTGAGCGCATCGAGTTTATGACACAACTCGCGGATAGCAAAATTCAAACTCATACCCTCTATAAAATCGGGCGAAAGATTCCAGATGATATTGCGAATGCTTTCGATCGTGCGATTGAGATTGCGCTTTACCACAATAAGCTTCGCTTCAATGTGCGGGGGAAGTGAGTCTGCTTCACGCATCACCAGATCAAGGTCGAGGTGTATAAGACTCAATACTGTTCCAAGGTCATCATGCAAGTCGCTGGAAATTCTTTGTCGGTCGTGCTCAATAAATTCATTCACACGCGACCATGGTATATGTTCAACGGTAGGGTCATTAACTTGAGCGGCACGTCTTGTTTCCTTTCTTTTGTCAAGCCAATAAAAAACCAAAGCCGTTACAATTGAACTGGCTAACGCCACTAAAATGTAAATCGCAATCATATTGCTAACCTTATTAGTCGTTGATTTCAGATATATCTGTATAGAACATTCAACCTTAACTTTCGAGGCATTATCCTATCTCGCCCAAAATGCCTGCTTTTATCTTTCTAAAACATTTGTAATTTAAATGATTATTCAAACATTCAGAAGGATGAACCTGCTTTTCATTATGGCCACAATTTTAGTTCAAACTGGCTCATTTAAGCAACAACAACAAAAATTTGAACGGGTAAAAAATGCTTATGACGAAAAGGAAGAAACCGTTAAACAGTACTTCAACCGACAGCATCTGAATATTACCGGAGCTCATATTTTTATACGCGCTTTTAAAAAAGAAAGAAAACTGGAAGTATGGATCCGGGAGAAAACAAAATCAGAATATACACTTCTCAACACGTATGATTTTTGTGCTTCATCGGGTATTTTAGGACCGAAACGGAAAGAAGGTGACTTGCAGATTCCGGAAGGCGTATACCAAATCAATCATTTTAATCCCCTTAGCAATTTTCATTTATCGCTTGGTATAAATTATCCGAATGCCTCTGATAAAATATTAAGTGACTCAAAACGCCCTGGGGGATCTATCTATATTCATGGCAATTGTGTCACAGTCGGATGTATTCCGATTACCGATGACAAGATCAAAGAACTTTATATACTTGCTGTGGAAGCCAAAAACAACGGGCAGATTGCTATACCAGTTCACATTTTTCCGGCCAGACTCGATGCCGCAGGATATACTCAGTTAACGCATGAGTTTAGCAGTGCTCCTGCATTGCTAACTTTCTGGAGCAACCTGCAAAAGGTTTATCTTGATTTCGAGAATGCCAGGAAGATTAATACCGTGCATGTCAATGCACGCGGCGAATATTATCTTTAGAATATCACCATAAAAAAAAGTCATGCTATATCTATAGCATGACCATGGTATATTGTATTGTAGGTTACTATTTATTTTTCTCCAATACCAACGTCACTTTGTTAAAGTCAGCAGAAGCATTAATCACTTTTCTAAAATCCTCGTAACGCGCCAGAGGTGCAAAAATTTGCTTATAGTATTCTTTGATGGTGATCTCAAGTACATTATCATTCAAAGTATAGTCTGACTGAAAGAGGAAAGGAGTCTTATCTTTATCCTTGTATGTTATATCCATCTTTAAATCCTGTGGATTTTTTACAGTATACCCTGATGGGATGTGTATTTTTATCTTACGGTCATAGCCTCTGTTGAACTCGTTCTCCACTTCTGTTACACGTTGATCATCGCGGTACATTTCCACCTGTGGTCCGATGAGCTCACCAGCCTTGAATAAAATTCGTGGTCCCGCCTTTTCCAAAAAGTGCGAGGAGTTGAAATCAACATCAATCAGAAAATTACCAGCTTGTTTTTCAGGGAAAGATTTACCACTCCATTTTACAATGGATGCATCGGGAGCAGTCTGCTTGGTTAGTTCTTCGATCATGCGTGTCCGTTGCTCTTCCGTCATGATGTCGTAATACGGTGCAAAGAACATCGCGTTATAGCCTCCGAATTCTCTCTTCTGTTTGATAGTAGTAGAGGAAAGATCATTGGCAAAGGAAACGTCCATATCCAGATTGTCGCTGCTTAACTGATAATCTGCAGCCGGTATATCTTCCACAGATGCGAGCGCGGATTTCATTTCCCCTACTGCAAAGGGCTCTATAAATAATCCACGAGTCGCTGTAAATTCTGCAGGGATCAACGGATAACGCGTCTCAAAAACATACGGCGCCAGAAACCCCTTGGTGTCAGGAAAATATAGTATATAATCATCCAGGTATGACCATGAATCAAAACTTCCATCAAACTTAAGTTGCTCGCGACTACAGGTAATTACCGGATAACATTTAATGCCTGCCTTTTCAAAAGTTTTAATGAACAACTTCGTCATGCCATCACGCGATGCAACTTTATTTTTTACAACAGACGACACCTGCGACAACGACTCTTCACTCCGTTCGCGGTTTACATTTACCGTTGTCTTCACTTTCTGCTCTATATTTTTGATGCGCAACTCCGTTGCCTTTGACGCATCGTCACCCAGTGTTTTAAAAAACTTCTCCAATGCCTTATCGTCATCTTTGGAGGTTGTGAATAAAAGAGAATAAAACGTTTTGGCGGCCTCATCCCAGGTATATAAACGTGATTGTGAACGCGCAGTATTATACGCGAGTTTGAATTCGATCCGTTTACGGTTAGCATCAAAGTACGAAAAGGCTTCCTTCTTCATAGCAGGCACATCTTTCATCGCTGCTATATATTGATTCAACTCTTTGTTGTCATTCTGTTCCTGTTTTACTTCCGGGAATCCCTGGTATGCCTTGAAGTCAAACTTAAGGTGGCTCGGACATGTGAGCAGAAAAGAACTCGCTTTCACCGGAGCATCGAACTGCATATATACCCGATCAAAAAGATTAGCGCGCATCTTTCGCGTAAAATAATATTCGATTTCACTACCAAGCTCTATACCTTCAATAGCAAAGATCCGGTATGCATTGCCGCTCTCTTCTTCCTTTAATTCTTTCAGGTTGCTCTTGTCGAAGTAGCTTGCTTTCCCGTCTTTATTGATAGCGCGTGCTTTCAGATCAATCAGGTCTATCGTGCTGTTCATCGAAATAACAATTCGATTGTGCTTTTGAATAGCTTCCGTATTATTGACAAAGATGATGCGATGCGTAGTGGCATACATCAGGAACTGGTTGTCTTCCAATACATACTCGTACTGCGAATGCTGCTTGAGTATAATTTCGGTTAAATCTTTTTCACTTGCCGAAAGCGTATACCGGCTGCGGTTCTTCTCCCACTCATACGGTTTTATTTCAGCGGCCAAGGTTGTGGCTGCTAAGAGTACAAACCCGGCGATAGCCCAAAACTTCTTATTCATATTTTTATTTCTTCTTAAGTATAATAGATTCTTTATAGCTTTCGCTGATCTGTTTGATGGATTCATTCCAAAGGGAAAACTGATCTGGCGCCAACAGGATATAGTCCAGATAAAACTTCTTCGAGACAATGATCTTACCACGAACTTGCTCATAGGTAATATCACATCCGAGAGCGGTCCCATCGTTTTTTACACTAGGAGGCAAATACTCTACTATATATCCTTCGGGGATAGTCATCTCGATTACTTCGTACTTTACATATTTATACTCGGATTCCCGGGGAGACTTGCGTGAAGCTATATTGATGAAGTCGTTATAGTAATCTTTGTTAAGATTGAGGTTTATATAGAGTTCATCGCCCAGCTTCTGGAAATAATCTGCAAGGCGGAAGCTGTAATCAATGCGCGTAGCCCGGTCACGATCTTCGAGAGAGGCGAGGGTATATTTGTCCAGAAAGAACTTGTTACTGCCTTTCCCTACTAACTTGGTAACATACCGCTTTACATCGTCTTGTTCGGAACGATCAAGCTCATAGCCACCAAACACTTTTGGATACCCGCTCAATGTGCTGCTGCCTGTACCGATCAATTGGTTTCCATCCAGCTTCACCAGCATGGAGTCGGTCATTACATTCTTTTCTTTTGTAATTACAGGCACTTTTTTTACTTCATACCGGTTAGCATCTAAACCAATCAACGCTTCTTTACCTTGTATCATGGAAGAAGGATATCCGAAAGCAGTATGATCGCTGGTACCGTCCAGAAAATAATATTGGCCGTCCTTAGAAATATAGGTTGCAATCATGTGATTATCGACCAACGGAGTGGGTACTTCCGAATAACGATACGGGAGATCGCGCGTTCCAATCCACGTATGATATGCCTTTATACCTGCGATCTGCAACATGTTTACAATCAGGTTTGCCATGTCCTTGCAATCACCATAACGCTTCTCACATACATACGAGCCGTTGTGCGGAATAAGCCCACGCATACCTTGTTCAAAAGCTATATATTGAATATTATCCTGCACCCAATAATAAACTTTCTTCACGGTCTCCAACTCAGATTTACTTTCTGCTTTAATCTTCTCAACGGCCGCTACAAGTTCTGGGGAATTTTCCGTATTCAGTTTCTCCACGAAAGTATAGTACCAATGATATAGGTCGTTGAGATTGGACAGTACATTGACCTGTCCTTTTTTCGTTTTATAGGATTTAACATAACACACTACATGCGGAACAAAGTACCGGATGGAAGGACTGCTCTCTTCTGTTTTTAATGCGGGCAGAAACTGTCCGGTCCATTCGTATGTTACTATATTTCCTTTCTCGGTTTTCTTGAATTCAATTTGCTTTTTATCATCGTGCAAAACCTGGTACATCAGCTCCACATCTTTTGTTGTCTTAATCGTATAGCTGGATTTGCCATGCGGCAGATAGCTTGTAAATACATACCCCGGAATAAAGCGTACATCTTTTAAATTCTCACGATACTCCAGTTGCGTTCTGTTCCGTGATGCTACCGAAGGAAAGTCGAATGAATAGTAATAGGAATCATCATAAAATATACCAGCACTCCGATCGCTATTCTTTTTAAAATTGGATACGTTCATTTCTTTATACCGATTCTTGTCCCATACCAGTGTTTTGGCTTTAATGTTTGCCACCTGATTAAAGTGTGAACCGTATACCCGCTTCCCCGAAAACATATCGGTTTGTTCCTTCAGATGAAGTACATCTTCAGTAACATCAAGATAGGCGCGCAGAGAATCACCGGTCGGTATAATATTCAGCACTTCCGAACGCTCCACAAAAACAGCAGGTTCGTCCGGAAATTTATCCTTGAACTGCTGCCACACATCACTTGACTGTGCTTTGCTGACCAAAAAACTTCCGGGCAACAGAATCAAACAAAAGAGGATTTTTTTCATATATATCTTATAAGTCGCATGCATCAACGGTAAGCTATTCGTATCAAGGTCATAGGCCGAGTACATTTATAGCTGGACGTTCAAGTGCTTTATTTACTCAGGAATGCCCCACCAGAAATTCATCACTTTAGATTTACCGTCTTTTTTATTTACTACAGCCTTCCCATTGCGAGTGCCCCTTGTGTACGTTTCCTGCTTCAGCAGTTTACCGTCTTCGTAGTATTCTTCATTGATACCGTCCAGCCCGTCATCTTTATATTCACCTTTCTCGCGTAACTGTCCACTGGGGTAAAATACCTTGAAAGCACCTTCGTAGTCACCATCCTTGTAATTATACTCGCTATAGAGTTTACCATTACTGAAATAGATTCGTTTTGCACCATTCATCGTACCATTCTTATATGGTTCTTCAATAGCCGTTGTTCCGTTCGGATGTATAGCTTTGATCACTTCGTTTCCAGTGAAGGACACCCACTCACCAAATTCACTTTTAGCATTTGCTCCGCGGTACGCAATCAGATCACCTTCGTGGTATAATTTCTCCAGAACCGGGATTCCTTCCGGAGAATTAAAGCGTGCTACGCCATGACGTTCATCTTTCAGGAAAGAAATGGTAGATGAAATTTTCCCATGCATGTAATAGAAGGTCCAGGTGCTATCGTGGTTACCCTGTACATATTTTCCAATATAGTCTAGCTGTCCGTTACTATAATATCCTTTCCACTGACCTTCAGGCGAACCGTTGACATACTGTCCATCAATTTCCAGCTGGTCATTCATGTACTTATATTGATATGTACCATGACGTTTACTGCCCATCATGCTATAGGTAAGAAGAATATTTCCATCCGGGAACCACTTCGTCTGATTGTCTATATAATTACCACATTGTAAAACGAACTGTGACTGTAATTTTTTCGTAGCATGAAATGTCTCAACGATTTTTTTGTTTCCGTCAGTACGCTGCTTTGTTTTCAGGTTGCCTTTCAGGTCATAGACTTTCATATCCTCCACACGACCACCCTCAAATACAGTTACCGCTCCAAGCTTTCCATCATTATTATACTCATAATATTCTCCCGTCAACTCGTCATTCAAATAGTATGCGTCAGACTCCAACACACCATCAGCATAATAGCTAAGCCACTGCTGCTGGCGCTGGCCATCTTGCATCCAGCCCTCTTCTTTTACTTTCCCGTTTGGATAAAATTCCTGAAAGTATCCGTGGTAGTTATTGTCTTTATACTGGAAGCTAAATTTCTTTTGGCCGTTTCTATGGTACTCACTTCCTTCGCCCTGAATAAGTCCATTCACATAGGTATACTCGCTTAGTTTTCTTCCCTCAGGCTGATAATATTTCCAGACACCTTCGGCCTTACCTTTTTTATAACTGCCTTCGCCATTTAAATGCCCTGTAGGGTAAAACGTTTTTGCCGCGAATGTACCGTTCGAATTCTCTGCTTTAGTAAGCTCTTTTCCATCCTTATTGAGGTATATCAATTTCACAAGCTGATCATTTTTATAGGTTTGAATGGAAGATATTTTACCATCGCTATAAAACGTATTGTCCCCGTGGTATACTCCTTCCGCATTCAGGTTTCGCTTCTCAGATATATTTCCGCGAGTATCGTAAAACGTCCACTCACCAACCGCATTGCCAGCCTTAAATGATCCTGATTTTTCAAGGCGTCCGCTGATATAGTAATAATTCCAGACGCCATCTGATTTATTATTTATATAGGTGCCTTTTGTTTTCAGCTTTCCGTTGGCATAGTACTCTTCGTATGTGCCATCCAATAAATCATTTTTATAAGGACTCTTATTATAGATCTGTCCGTTTGAATAATACCCTGTAAATACACCAGTAGCTTTGTCGTCTGTATATTCATATACCATATCGGTTTTCCCGTTCGGATAGAACGATTCACCTTTACCGTTTCGCTTACCGGCTTTATAGATCAGTTTTTCACGCAAGCCTCCACAAGGGTGGTATAACTCTACTTCACCCTCAATAACATCATTCTTTAAAAAGAAATGCTGTCGCTTGGAACCGTCCGGATAGAATGCTGTGACTTCACCGGTAGCATAATTCTCGATGGTTTTTAACTCGCCTGTGCTCAGATAGTATTTCCACACCCCTATCTTTTCACCTTTATCGTCATAGGCCCCTTCTGCGGACCGCTCCATGTTGTTGTGAAAATATATCCATCGTCCAATTCGTTTTTCACCTTGCTCTACTCCCAGTGCATCAAGCCTATGGTTATCATCAAACCAAGCCGGTATAGGTTTATCAAAACCTACTTGTGATGCATCCGCTATAGCGCGCTTGTTACGCAGCTGCTCATTTACGGCTGCATAGAATGTGCTTAGCGACTTCTCATTTTTCTTGCGCCACTTCCGTACTACATCATTATCAGCAGAAGCGAGTATATGAAACATATAGGGCTCAACGATACTCTTCTCCTTGATCGTTTTATAGATTGGCAAATAGTAATTTACCCAGCGATCGTCAACGGAAGTATTAATGATGCTGAGTTGTTCAAAGAACATTTCGTACTGTTTTACAACCGCGGCATCAACCTCTATTTTCGATTTGAAGTTTTTATCGAGTGCAAGCTTTGCACGAAGAATCTGATCGAGTTTTTCACATCCATTTGAACCTATAGCTGGCAACGTCCCTTCATCTTCCACCTGATTCGACAATACTTTGTCGGCGTATACCAACACTGAGTTGTCGTCATTATTTATACCGAGGTACATGCCGAACGAGAGTATAGCATGCGTCTTTCTTCCCTGGCCCACAGCAATCTTCCCTAAATTCAAATGACTACCGGGGTGGAATGGATTAATCGCTAATACATTAAAAAAGCAATCAATCGCCTTCTCATAATCTTTATGGTTATAGTAGGTTATCCCCAGGTTATACTGCAGCGAATGATCAAACGGATATAGCGCTATAGCTTTTTTGAACAAGGCTACGGATTTCTCGAAATCGCCTTTTTTATCAAGCGCCACGGCTTGTGAGCGCAGCAAATGTGCCTTATATATAGATGGGACAGCAAGCGCTTCTTCGCACGTTGCTATAGCTTTATCAAATTGCTTGTTCGCATTGTACGCCATGGCAAGTTCCGAAAGCATGTATACATAGTTTGTATCACGCTTTGGGACAGTCAGAAATTTCGCTATAGCGTCTTCGTATTTTCCGGAATCATATAGCGTTGTGGCTTGCGTGATTACTTCTCCAGAATGTATCAACGGAATTTTTTGAGCAGCAGCGGCAGTCGTGAGCACTATGCTCATTGCCAGCGACAGGTAGCGGATCATAGAGGTAAATTCTAGCGGTAGATTTAATGTTCAAAATAATAAAAAGAGATGCTAAGACAGGGCCGGGTGTAATATTTTATTGAAAAGAAAAAAATTATCATAAAAAAAGCGGGCAACTATTCGTTGTCCGCTTCCTATACATGTATATCCGTGTTTACCTTAAACGCGTTCCTCTACTTTATTCATCACTTTGGTTTGAATCTGGATAGATTCATTGTGAATAAGTTTCAACAATTCGTTCGTAAATTCTTCTGTCAGGCCCATGGCTTTGCCAAGAGTAATGCGGGTCTGCATGATCTCTTCCCAACGGTTTACCTGCAGGATCGTTACGTTATTATCTCTTTTATACTGACCTATCTTTTCAGAGATTTTCATACGTGAAGCAAGTTTGGACATGATCTCGTCATCCAACTGGTCGATCTGTTCACGCAAAATGCTAAGTGTATCTTTAAAGGTTTTATTGTCTGAAGAAGATGTACGAACAACAAGTCCTTCTACAATTTTACCCAATACAGCAGGTGTTACCTGTTGCTTGGCGTCACTCCACGCTGCATCCGGGTTGATATGACTTTCAATCATCAAACCAGCCATATCAAGGTCAAGTGCTTTTTGAGAGATTAATGCAATAAGTTCGCGGTTACCAGCAATGTGGCTTGGGTCGCAGATGATGTCCAATTCAGGAATGCGGGTCTTTAGCTCAATTCCCATATCCCACATCGGAGCATTACGGAACGGACCTTTTTCAAATGAAGAGAATCCGCGATGTATAGCGGCCATCTTCGTGATGCCGGCTTTGTTCAAACGCTCGAGTGCTCCGATCCAAAGTTCAAGATCAGGGTTGATCGGGTTCTTCACCATTACCGGTATATCTACACCCTTCAATGAATCAGCAACTTCCTGAACAGAAAACGGGTTCACCGTTGTGCGGGCACCAATCCAAAGTATATCTACACCTGCTTTCAATGCAGCTTCTACGTGTGCTGCGTTGGCCACCTCCGTTGTAATCGGTAAGCCTGTCTCTTTCTTGGCCAATGCAAGCCATTTCAATCCTTCTTCACCAGAACCTTCGTATTGTCCGGGACGTGTACGCGGTTTCCATATACCCGCGCGCAATGCGTGTACTTTACCGGTAGCTGCCAATTGTTTTGCAGTAGCTACTGTTTGCTCTTCTGTTTCGGCACTACAAGGACCGCTGATGATAACGGGCTTGCTGGCAGTTGGCAGCCAGGAAGAGATTGATTCGAGTTTTAAAGCGTGTTTCATAATATTTGGAGCAGTGTTAGACTTTTATAAATTGACTATATATATACTTATTTTTGTTTTTCGACAGATTGTTCCTCGCTCTGACTTTTTGTTTTCAGTTCGATACCATCGAGTACTCTTCGTATTTCGTTGGCGCTTGACATGATGCGGTTCAGTTCCTTTGTATCGCGCTTCATCAGGTGGTAATGGAAGCGTTGCAAGTGCATGATATACTCCAGCAACGCCTGGCTCAGATACTCGAGGTTTTGCTCAAATATAGGAGCCCACATTTCAGGAGAGCTTTTGGCAAGACGAACTGTAGAAGCAAAACCGCTGCCTGCTAACGCGAATATATTTTTTTCATCCTTCTCTATATCTAATACGGTTTGTCCTAATAAGAAAGAGCTCACGTGGGAAAGATGTGATACATACGCTACATGCTTATCATGTTCTTCTGCCTCCATGAAAATAGTATGCAGTCCCAACGCATTGAATACACGCATGCTTACTTCCAGCGAATGATCGGATGATTTCTCCTTCTCGCAAATGATGTTCGTCTTGTTTTTAAACAGTCCGCTGAAGGCAGCTTCCGGTCCGGAGTTTTCCGTTCCCGCGATAGGGTGTGCTGCAACCAGCTGTTCGCGTTTCGGATGGTTCGCCACCGCGCGGCAAATTAAACTCTTCGTAGAACCAGCATCAATCACCACTGCCGTGGACTTCACAGCATCCAACACGGCAGGTAACAACTGACACATCGCGTTAACCGGTATAGCCAGTATCACTATATCTGCCTGATGTAAAGCTTTGTCTTCTGTCTGAATCTTATCTATCAATCCAAGTTCTACAGCTTTGCGCGCGTGCTCAGAGTTTAAATCAACCCCCACAAGCTCTGTTGCAAGACCTGCTTTGCGCAAGTCGATGGCGATAGAGCCGCCTATTAATCCGAGACCTATTACTGTAACTTTCATGTATACTATGCTTTTGCTGTAGACAGATCACTCACGGCCGATTTCTTCAAAAAAGCATCAACTCTGGTCAATGCCTGGTTCAGAGATTCTACTGTACAGCAGAGTGAAATACGTATATATCTTCTTCCTGCTTCACCGAAAATGAAACCTGGTGTTATAAATACTTTTGTTCCATATAGTATTTCATCGATCCACTTTTCGACATCGGCAATGTGTGCCGGTGCTTTCGCCCATACAAATAATCCGGATTGATCATTTGAATATGAACATCCCAGTATATCCAACAACTGCTGTGCTACTGCTTTGCGCTCGGCATATACTTTATTAAGAGAAGTGAACCATTCTTTTCCGTTCTTCAATGCTTCGGTAGCCGCGTGTTGCAGGCCTAAAAACATTCCGGAGTCCATATTACTTTTTACTTTCAACACTGCTTCGATAAGTTCTTTCTTACCGGCTACCCAACCCAATCGCCAGCCCGCCATGTTATGCGATTTACTCAATGAGTTCAACTCCAGCGCTACATCTTCTGCGCCTTCTATGGAGAGAATGCTCATCGGGTTATCATTCAACACCAGACTATAGGGATTATCATTCACAATAAGGAACTGATGTTCGCGTGCAAGATCAACCAGTTCTTTCAACTCGGCTCTTGAAGCAACACGACCTGTAGGCATGTGCGGGAAATTTACCCACATGATCTTTACTTTCGATAAATCGCTTTTCTTTAGAGCTGCTATATCGATGCCCCAGTTAAGATCTTCTTTCAATTCGTACGGTCTCAGTTTTGCACCAACCAGGTTTGCAACGGATGAGTATGTTGGATAACCCGGGTTGGGTATCAACACTTCTTCCCCTTCATTCACAAACGCCATGGCTATATGCATGATCCCTTCCTTCGATCCCATCAGCGGGAGGATCATTGTTTCGGGATCTATAGTAGTTTGATATGTAGTCTGGTAAAAATCAGCAATCGCCTTTCTGAAAGCCGGTATACCTTTATAATTCTGGTAGCCATGGTTCGCAGGATTTTTCGCGGAAGCGATCAATGCATCTATAGCATTGGAAGATGGCGCCTGATCCGGGCTACCAATTCCAAGATTGATCACACGTAGTTCCGGTGTATCCAACCCTCTCACCTCAGCAAGTTTTCTACTGAAGTAATATTCTTCTACGTTGGCAATTCTATTCGCTGTCTTTATCATTTCTCTTCTACATTTAATAATCTAAGTCGGAAAGTCCGGAAGTCGGAAAGTTTTGTTCGTGTTTCCTATCCTTTTCTGCCCCATATTCAACTATCTATATACCTATACTTAGCGCTGTTCCCTTAACAAATCATTCAGATTTTCCATCTTCCGGACTTTTCCGTCTTCCCGACTTTCCCCACTTATTTATACTCTACCTTGGCTTTCTTATACTCTCCCAGCACATTCAGATTCTTTACCTGTCTCATAATCTCATGCATGGCGGTATCGTAGCTCTTGCGTCTTTTCCATTCAACATCTATGTGAATAGAATATTCGCTTGGCCGTCCGATGATCGGTATAGATTGGATCTTGGTTAAGTTGATGCTGTTATTCTTAAAGGTTGTCAATGCATCTGCAAGGCTCCCCACTTCATTTGCTACCTCAAAACACAACGATGCTTTGTTGCTTTCTATTTTTCCGTTACTGCGTTTTGCCAGCACCAGGAAACGCGTAAAGTTTTTCTTATGCGTCTCGATACGTTTCTCCAGGATCTGCAGTCCGTACTTCTTGGCTGCAAACTCATTTGCTATAGCCGCTGTGTTTTTCAACTTCAGTTCCTTTACACGCTTGGCAGAAAGTGCAGTGTCATCGCTTTCGCGGATTTCAACACCATTTAAAGCATGTAAAAATTCTGTGCACTGACGTATAGCCATCGGGTGCGACTCAATCGTTTTTATATCCGATAGTTTAGTCCCTGGTAACACCAGCAGATTCATATGAATCGGAAGGTATAGCTCACCGATGATATTGAAGTGATAATCCTGTAACAGAAAGTAGTTAGGCAATATGCTTCCTGCTATAGAATTCTCGATCGCCATTACAGCGTAGTCGCTGGTTCCATTCTTAAGGCTTTCACATAGTTGATGAAATGAAAGGCACTCAACAGTTTCAATGGGGTCATTGAAATATGTAAGAGCCGCCACTTCGTGAAAGCTGGTAGCGATACCCTGAATTGCAATCTTTAATTTTTTCTTCTTCGCCATTTTCTAAAAGTCCCTATAAGCAAAAAGTCCCGGGTTTGCCGGGACTTTTCTGAGTTTATCTGTTATTCCTTTCTTAACAACATACCGCTCTTAGAGTCCCGTCTGGGGTCCAAAAAAGTAGTAGTAAAAGTAAAAGAAGGAATTATTAGCTTTCATTGCTCTCGCGTTGTGATCCAAAGATAAAATCATTTTATGGGGAGTTCCAAACATCAGTTGAATCTTTTTTGAAAATTTAATAGAACTAATGATTGTTAGTCAGCAAGTTAGCGTTGAAGGCGTTGCTAGTTCATCATAAATTATAGCGCCTTGATAATAGTGGCGAGGCTATTAAAAAGATAAATCGTGAAGGTGATCACGATTATTATAGAATGATTACCACTACTTTTGAAAGACTACTATATCAAATACAAATTATGAAAGCTATATTAAAATTGTCGGCAATATCATTGGTGTTGTTGCTTGGCGCCTGTGGACAGAAGTCTCATGATCATGAAGGACACGATCACCATGCTCATGATTCAGCGAATGCTTCTCCTGACGATTCTTTATATACTGAAGTGATGAAGGTGCATGATGAAGTGATGCCTAAGATGGGCGACATCTATACTCTGAAAGAAAGTCTGCAAAAGAAACTTGATACACCTGGAACAGAGGCAAGCAAGAAGAAAGATATTGAAGGTGCTATTGTAAAACTTGATGCTGCTGATGAAGCGATGCGTGTGTGGATGCGTGAGTTCAACACTAAACTTGATAGTGTGAAACTTGAAGGTGAAGAGAAAACGCAGGAGTATCTAAAGAATGAAATGGAGAGAATAAAAAAGGTAAAGGAAGATATGCTCTCCGCAATCGAGCAGGCAAAATCACTTTAGCTGTTGCTGTTAATTTGTTATTGGATAAACTGATAACGATTAACAAATAACGGTTTGTAACGAATTATAGATAGCGCTACATTCGCGCACCTAAACGAGCATTATGGATTTAAAATACATTCCCCTTAACGACCTTCATGCAAAACTGGGAGGCAAGATGGTTCCCTTTGCCGGATATAATATGCCGGTTCGTTATTCATCCGATATAGAAGAGCACATGACGGTACGCAAGGGCGTAGGTGTGTTCGATGTATCGCACATGGGTGAATTTACGGTGAAGGGTCCGCAAGCACTTGATCTTATTCAACGCGTCACCACCAACGATGCATCAAAATTAACAGATGGCCAGGCGCAATATTCCTGCTTGCCAAATGAAACCGGTGGTATCGTTGATGACCTTATTGTATATAAAATAAAGGACAACGATTACCTGATTGTTGTAAACGCCAGCAACATTGAAAAGGATTGGAACTGGATCAGCAAATTCAATACGAAAGGTGCTGAGATGAAAAACATTTCCGATGACATCTGTTTGTTTGCTGTGCAAGGTCCTAAAGCTGCCGGTATACTTCAGAAGTTAACGGCAATTGATCTTAGCACTATAAAATATTATCATTTTGCAATTGGTGAATTTGCAGGAGTAAAAGATGTGGTGATCTCCAACACGGGATATACCGGTGCAGGTGGCTTTGAGATATATGTAAATAAGCAGTACGCTGAAAAAATATGGAACGATATTTTTGAAGCTGGCAAAGAAGAAGGCATCAAACCGATTGGTTTAGGTGCACGTGATACACTTCGCCTTGAAATGGGATTCTGCCTGTATGGCAATGATATTGATGACACAACGTCTCCCCTCGAAGGTGGCCTTGGCTGGATCACAAAATTCACAAAAGAATTTACAAATTCCGCTGCCCTTAAGAAGCAAAAGGAAGAAGGCGTTAGCAAAAAATTAGTAGGCTTCAAGATGATCGATAAAGGTATACCGCGCCATGACTATAGTATTAAAGATGCTGCCGGAAATGTTATCGGGAAAGTAACATCAGGAACGATGTCACCTGTATTGGGCATTGGTATTGGTTTAGGATACGTAACTCCTTCGCTTGCAACCCCTGGCTCCGAAATATTTATTGATATCCGCGGCCGCGCTTTAAAAGCAGAAGTAAGCAAAATGCCTTTGATATAGTTTCATTAGAGCACAGTATATCTGCATCGCATTCACGCACATTGCAGGTATACTGTGTATTCTTTCACCGGGTTTTCCCTCTATTACAATACAAAGTTTTATGAAGACGATCGATGTATGCCTCAGTCCAGAATTGATGCATTTATATACTGTTCACGACCGTACCGTTGTTGTTGTAGATATACTCCGTGCAACGTCTTGCATGACTACCGCTTTTGCGCATGGTATAGCAAGCATTACACCTTTCGCTAAAATGGAAGATTGCCTTGCGCTTAAAGACAAAGGATACTTTACAGCAGGCGAACGTGATGGCAAAAAAGTGGAAGGCTTCGACCTTGGCAATTCTCCATTTGAATATATGGATGAAAAACTAAAAGGACAGAAGATCGCTTTTACTACTACGAATGGCACGCAGGCAATTGCTAAATCAATCGGTGCGCAGGAAATAATTATAGGATCGTTTCTGAATCTCTCTGCTGTTGCAGATTATCTTTTAAAGGGCGCGAACAATGTATTGGTGGTTTGTGCGGGATGGAAAGGCCGTGTAAACCTTGAAGACACTTTGTTTGCAGGAGCGCTCGTTGAACTGCTCAAAGAACATACCCAGCCGGATTGTGATGCACCTGTTGCTGCGCAACATTTATATAATCAAGCAAAACACGACATGGTGGATTTCCTCAAAGACTCCAGTCACGTGAGGCGCTTAGCCAAACTAAATATATACAAAGACATTCAGTTTTGCCTTACGGCTGATCAATACACCGTGGTACCAGTATTGAAAGATGGCGTGCTAGTGGTATAATGCTTATCTCCCAAGAAGTCGGCAGACGCGCTCGTGAATGAATGTCGAATATACCCTCAGATTAAAATTTCCTGGAACATTTTGTGAATATTGTTGATCCGCGATCCATGAAGGTTCGTTGATCAACAATATATATTTCCACTCTTTGACGCAAATGCACAAACGAAATCTGTGAGATCGCTGCGTTATAGGGGCATTATCAAACTCGGATATATATCTTCTTCTTGTCCAGAATATACCCAACAGCCCAGCATGTTAGCATAAAGAAGAATGCAAACAGGAATGAAGCGTTCATGGGATTAGCAAAGCTTCCAAAGAAATCTTTATAGAACCACCGTTGCAAACTGGCATTTCCGGCAGGAATCATATATAGGGTGATCAACAACAACTCAGAGAGCAGGTAAATGAACAAAGGGTTTCTTCCAAACACCACAAAGAAGTAAGTCCACTTCTGCTTCTTTTCTATCTCGATAACAAACATCAGTATTGGTAATATCAGCAGGTCGAGCCCTACCGTTAGCAACACAAAAGAGCTTGTCCAGATTTTCTTGTTGATCGGGAACACCATATTCCACGTAAGTGCTATTAAAATGAGCACAGCACCAGTCATGAGTAATTTAGCGATGGTCTCATAGGAGTTGCCACGCTTGCGAATGAAATCTCCTGCGAGATAACCAAAGATTACATTCACGATCGCTGGCAGCGTGCTTAATATACCTTCGGGATCAAAGGCTATCCCCTCGCCATGGTATAAATGTTTTTCACCGAGTACAAAAAAGTCCAGCGAGTTACCACCGTACCCGGCAAGACTATACGGATCATTCGGATCACCATATATATACAGCAACAACCAATATCCTAATAATATAAAGATGCTAAATATAGCAGCTACCTTTTTTGAGCCGTAATGAAGTACTACGGAGGCGATGAGGTAACACAAAGCAATTCGCTGTAATACTCCTAAAATTCGTGTACCGCTTATAGGTTTAAATGCGCCTGCTTCGAAATCATAAAACGGGAACCAGTAAAGTAAATATCCCAGGAGAAAAATAATCAGGAATCGCTTTAGCGTCTTTCGCCAGAAGATATTGTCGCCCAGGGATTCATATTTATACATTACAAATGCCATAGCATTGCCAACGGCAAATAAAAATGAAGGGAACACTAAATCTGTTGGTGTAAATCCGTGCCATCGCGCATGCAATAGCGGAGCATAAGAAATAGTCCAGTCGCCTGGAGAATTTACGATGATCATGAAGCACACTGTCATGCCCCTGAAAACATCGAGTGCAAGGAAACGTTGATTTTCTGCCATAGCGAAGTAAGGATTAGGCTTATGCTAAACTCAATTTATTTTTCGAGAGCTGCAAGTACACACGAACACATTTTATAAAGATACTCGCCAAGAGATATAGTATGGGAGAGATCCGTCCATCTATACCATTAACAAGCCCTTTACCCTTACTTCAGCTTTTCATTTTGTTGATGACGGTCTTTATCGCGGAGTGTTTTCTTTTCAAGATTTTTATGAAAGGCTTCTGTAAGGTTGACGCCTGTCTGATTCGCTAAACATATAACAACCCAGAGTACGTCTGCCAGTTCATCACCAAGATCTTTATTCTTATCGGATTCCTTCTCGGATTGCTCACCGTAGCGCCTCGCCATAATGCGCGCCACCTCGCCCACTTCTTCTGTAAGAATAGCCATGTTAGTAAGCTCACTAAAGTAACGCACTCCGGTGGTCTTGATCCACTGGTCAACCTGTTGCTGGGCTTCTTCGATAGTCATAATGCAGTCTGAATAATTTAACACAAGATAGAAAACAAATTCTATCGCACTCTACACCATGCTATACTGCGCAACGTTCTACTTTGCCAACGCCTCAAAATCTATATCCAGTACTTCATAATTTCGCCAGCCAATAAAATCGAAGTGCCACCATTCGGAACCGTTTACCTTAAACCCTTGCTTCTCCATGACGCTAATAATAAGCGCCCGGTTCTTACGTGCCTCCGGATCTTTGACAGGCGTTGAAGGCCACGCCTCTTTCTGGAAAGAGTCATATCCGGTAGGCATCTTTAGTTCTTCACCTGTCTTCAGATTTATTATTGTCATATCAATAGCACAGCCGCGGTTGTGCCGTGAACCTTTATAGGGTGAAGCAACATACGTGGTGTCTTTATATACTTCATAAAATCTTACCGTAGCTTTATAGGGCCTGTAAGCATCGAAGATCTTTATACCAAGCCCCTGCTTCTGTAGTTCAGCTTGTGCTCTTTTTACAGCCTCTGCAACGGGTTTACGCGCATAAGCTTTCGACATGTTATAGATCTTTTCACCAGTGAAATTATTCGTTGTTGCATAGCGGATATCGAGTACTATACCAGGAATAAATTTCTCCAGGTCGATCAACTCTTTCTTTGGATTCTGTTTTATACTCGTTTTATACTCCTGAAGATTGGTCACCTTCAATCCATATTTATACTGAGCATTCGTAGCTATTGATGCAATCAGTAACATGATTATGATCCAGCGCTTCTTCATATTATTTTAAAAGCTGTTTATATAGTGTGGTGTTCTCTTCATCAAAGCAACAAAAGATAACTTCTTTAATTGACTCATTCTGTTGCAGAAAACGATGAACGGTATCAATTGCAATTTCAGCGGCACGACCTTTCGGGAAACCATAAATACCTGTGCTGATATTAGGGAAAGCAATGGTATTAATATTGTTGGCAACTGCCAGCTGTAGCGAATTCCAGTAGGCATTGGCAAGCAACTGCTCTTCATTTTTGGTACCACCATTCCATACCGGGCCAACGGTATGGATAACATACTTTGCCTTTAGCCGACCACCACCCGTGATAACAGCTTCACCTGTTTTACATCCGCCTTGTTTATTTCGAATCTGCCTACACTCTTCAAGTATCTGCGGACCACCAGCCCGATGAATAGCACCATCGACACCGCCTCCTCCCAACAAACTACTATTGGCAGCATTCACAATGGCATCGACATCCAGCTTTGTTATATCTCCCTGAAGTATAGCGATGCGGTTCATGCTTTATTTTTTGTATCGATAACAATGGTGACCGGTCCATCATTCAGTAAACTTACTTTCATATCTGCTCCGAATGTTCCGGTCTGTACCTGCTTTCCCAACGCAAGTTCCACTGCTTTTATAAATTTTTCATAAAGTGGTATAGCTATATCTGGTTTGGAGGCTTTCAGATACGAAGGACGATTTCCCTTCTTTGTACTGGCGTGCAAGGTAAACTGGCTCACGATAATAATATCACCCCCGTCTTCTTTGACACTTACATTCATTACACCTTCAGCATCATTAAAGATACGCAGGTTAACGACCTTGGTAGAAAGCCAGTCTATATCTTCTTGTGTATCGGCGTCTTCAATGCCTACGAGTATCAATAGGCCCTTATCAATAGAAGCTTTCACTTGGTTGTTGATCGTAACCGAAGAAGAAGTAACACGTTGAATGACTGCCAGCATTCTTTACATTTTTTAATTGATGAAAATAAAGTCATGAACCTATATCTCTCAAAAGATATAGACTGAACATTGACTGCCTAAGATAGGAAAATTATGCCGTCAGAATTGCTGAAGGTGTTTGGATTCATGTATATGAATTCCGGGTTGTTCCTGCGAAGCAAAGTGCAACATGGCTGCCGCTACTTTTGCTGAATCTATAGCTTTGTATTTCTTAGGGATTAGAAATCCGAAGATCCTATAAATTATTTTTGCTGCATCTTCACCGGAACGTTGCTCGGATCTTGATCCTAACAAAAGAGAAGGTCTAAAAATATGGACAGCCTGAAAATTCTCACGCGAGATTGCTTCTTCAATTTCACCCTTCACCTGGTTATAGTATATGGATGATTCCTTGTCTGCACCCAATGCTGACACAAGCATATATTGTTTAGCACCACGTTGCTTGCTTGCTTTCGCCAATAGAAAAGGGAAGTAAAAATCCACCTGGTAAAAATTCTCCTTTGTACCGGCTTTCGCCATGGTGGTTCCTAAACAACAGAACACATCATCGGCTTTAAAGTCATCAAGACTTTCGCCAAGTTTTGAAAAATCTATTTTTAGTTGTGTGAGTTTGGGATGTTGGTGGGGAAGATCTTGCCGTGTAAGGGCAATCACCTGAGTATAGCGATCGCTTTCCAATAAACGTTGGAGCAACTGACTACCAATTAAACCGGTGCTCCCGGCGATAAGCGCTGTCTTCATGAGGTGAAGATCCGGGATTTCTCCCATGCTAAAAATTTATTGATCTCGCTGCTAAAAGATGTGAAGACGGACATCAGTATACCTATATCATCGGTTAGACCTATACCTGGAATCCAATCGGGTAAAAAATCAATGGGATTTACAAAGTATATAACAGCTGCTGTTAACAGCAACAATGGTTTCCAGGGAATTTCACGATAGTGTCCTAGCGCATAAGCTTTCAGGAGACGACCCAGTGTAAAGAAATTCTCTTTTACTTCGCCTGTCTTTATATCCTTCCAGTTTACGGTGCGGAGTTTCATGGCAAGTTTGGATAGGAGCAATACGAGGCGTCCTTTCTTACCCAGGATTCCCGATGCTTTTTTTATCGCAATGTCAAAGAATACATTTTTAGCCATTGGGCAAAGTTTTTATTCCCAGACAAACAAAAAAGTATGCCTAGAAAGTTCGTTGAATTTCCTTTTTGAGCTCTGTGAGTGCGTGTGCTATAGGGTCAACTGTTTTTGTTACTGATTTCTCAAAAATTTTCTTAGACAAATCAAGACTTGTTGCTTCAACCGGCATTTCACTGGATGCATCGTTGATGGTTACGATCAGGTCTTCCTTTGCATTTTTAATAAGACTCCATACCTCTTCGCTCATATATACTTGCTGCGAAGCGTTGTGATTATATTCATTCCTGATTTCGCTCAACAAGAGTTGATGGAATTCACGTGCAGCCATACCCGATGCATTCAGTCGCACGAGTAAATTTTGAGGAGAAATGCGTTCCAGAAAAAGCGTCATTCGCTCATAAGCCTGCAAGCGACTTGGAAGAACGGTCTCAATGCTTCTGCCCCGTACCTCAAGTTTTTTTATCTCTATTTCCTTTTGAACAAAAGTGCGCACCAGCAGGTAAGCGGCATACAAAACAACGGAAGCAGGAATTAAAATTTTACTGAATTCTATAAAGGCGTTCATAAATTAAATCTTGTACAAAAATGTTAACTTTAAAAGTCAAAAGAACAAATCTATGCAGGGTGAAAGGTTAAAAGAATATCTGCTTCAGATTGCGGGTCAAATTAACGAAAAAACTGAACTGGAAGACATTTACCAACAATTGGCACTACTGAATGACATCGATCAGGCAGAGGCCGAGGAAAAGAAGGGAGAAGTTCTTTCACATGAGGACGTTGTGCAGAAATCAAAAGAATGGTTAAAATAATTTGGACAAAACGAGCATTCAAACAATTTGAAAGGGCAATCCAATATATTCGTGAAGAGCAAGGTTTAGTATACGCCGAATTGTCTATCAAAAAATTCTTGAATCAATAAATCTTTTGGAACATCAGCCTCAGATGGGGCCGCGAGAACCTGTGCTACTTTTTAAAAATCTGAATATAGATTCCTTGTAGTTTGGAGTTATAAAATCATTTATAAAGTTGATTCTGAAAAAGTCCGTTATTTCGCGATTGTTTCATACTTCTATGAACCCTAAAAAGTTAAGAGGTGTTTAGATTCCTTTAGAACAGCTATTCCATGTTTGACAATATTCAACCTGTAACTATTTCAACGCGCGCGGCCGAAGAAATCGTAAAGATTATGCAGACCAAGAATATCCCTGCCGGCTATGGACTACGCATCGGCATAAAAGGTGGTGGCTGCGGGGGCGTTTCCCTGATCATCGGCTTCGACAAGCAAAAGGAAACCGATCTCGCGTATACGATCGCAAACATTCCTGTGTACGTGGATAAAAAGCATACCATGTATATCATTGGTAAAGAGGTTGATTTTTATGAAGGCGAGGATACGCGCGGATTTATGTTTGTCGATCCAAAGGCATCTGTTTCCAGCAGTGAATCGTAATATTTAACTCCTTCCCATCTCAACAGCCCTTCTATTTATACTCTCTGACTCAAGCTTCAGGTCATCGAAGAAACGCTAAATAACATTCTTCGTGAAGTTTATTTTTCTTCAATAACTTCTTTTTTCTAATTTGACTTATTGAAATGATATTCGGATATGGTCAGAGAGAAAAAATTCAATACGTATACTGCCAATAGATTGCCTATAGCAACATGCCTCCTCTCTACGCTACTTCTCTTCGCATGCTACATTTCCCAGGGACAGATCCGGGAAACGAAAGGGCAATTAAAATTAACAGGGGAAGTTGTCCTTGAAAAAGAATATACCGGGGATTTCAAAATCATCGTACTGAAGATTACTTCCGGCATCGATACTATCAAAATCGTTAAACCCAAAATAAAGCGGAGACAGGAAAACAGGATAGCCTACAGGTTGAGTTTTGACAACCATCAACTTTACAATGTTATTTTTCTTCCAGACACCACCAAGAGTACTCCTGTGGAAATCATGATCGACACAAAAGTGCCGGAGCGATTTGCTAAAAATCTATTTTACTTGCCGCTCAATGTTCAGTTAAGAAGTCTTTCGCCAGGAAAGAAATCTAAAAAGAGATTGATCCGAGTGTGGTTCGATCCGAAGTCAGAAATATACGACAGTGTTGAAAAATTAAATTGATCAACACATACGTATACTGTTCATCGTAATGCTTTCATTCATTTGATAACCGGCATTCGTTCATGAGCAATCCACAAAGTATACTTTACACTATAGGACATTCCACGCATACAAGCGCCTACTTTCTGGAGCTTCTTCAATTATACTCAATAGATTGCCTGGTGGATGTCAGGAGCATGGCGGCCAGTCGCTATAATCCACAGTATAACAAAAAAGCACTCGCTTCCTTCCTGAAGGAAAACAGCATTCAGTATCTCCATTTCGATAAAGAGTTCGGTGCACGGCAAACCTCTCCCGAATTACTGGATGAAACCGGACAACTTGATTTTGAGAAAGTAAGAAACGCTACACATTTCAAAAATGGCGTTGACCGCCTGAAGCAAGGTGCTGCAAAGGGATATACTATAGCATTAATGTGCGCGGAAAGCGATCCTCTCGACTGTCACCGGTTTGGCATGATATCTATCGCTTTAACGGAACAAGGATTTGATGTCAACCATATTCTGAAAGATAAGACACTAAAGACCAACGCAGCCCTTGAGGAAGATCTTTTAAAAAAGTATGAAAAGAAACTCCCGCAACAAGATATATTTACTACCGTTGTCAATCGTGAAGCACGCCTTAAGGCAGCATACCGGTTACTGAATAAAGATATAGCGTATGCTCCGGAAAAGATTTGATGTTAATCTATACTTTTAAAAAGATACAGACGATCGAAACATGAGAGTTCTCAAACTATATTTTGCATTATCTGCGTAACTCTGCGGGTTCAGCGGGAAAAATATCTCCCGCAGATTTCGCAGATTAACGCAGACTTTATTTTTCGTTGATTCTATTAATATATCATGAATACCGCGATCAGAATCCCTGACAAGGAGGCCATAAAAAACAAGATCACTTCGAATATAAAGAATCGTGAAATCGATCCGTGGAATACAGAGGATGAACTTGGCTTTCTCGTGGAGAATAAAGTATTATTACAGATACCCTCAACTCCCTCGGGCACTATTGTTCTGAAAAATTCGTGGACAAAAAAAAGTGAGCACCTCATTATTGGACTGGGATCATTGTTCGTACTATACCTTGCATTGTCATACTTTGAGCTCTCTGAAAGTTATTGGCCTTGGATGATATTATTTATGATAGCGATTGCACCCATTGCTTATTTTTTCTTTGGTGATTTCTTTGCTCGTAAGGTAGTCGCAGAAATCAGCACGCAAAGTCTTATACTGGAAGGACACGTTTCTTTACCGTGGCGAGGTATTCTATACCTGCATTTCAAAACGGTACACAAGGATCGTGCGCACGGCACCTATTTAATTGTGACTTTAAAAGATGGCCGCGAGTATGAGATTAAAGTCAGTGATTTATCCTGGTCTAAGGAAAGACTTGGAAAATTACTATACCTATATATGATTGCGGATTAGGGAGTGGAAACAAATACATTTATGCTGCAGATTTCACAGATTAACGCAGACTTATTTTTTGTTGATTCTTATAGTAGACTGCACTTGGTATCATCTGCGTAACTCTGCGAGTTCAGCGGAAAAATATCTCCCGCAGATTTCACAGATTGACGCAGATTTTAAATGCGTTTTTAGAAACGTAACCTGCAGGTAAAATATACCTCAGATATATACTATCGTCTCAAAGTCAAACTGACCGAAGCGCGTCTGCATTTGCCTCCGATAGGAGGATTGAGTTTTGAGATTTTCAGTTCTACTGCTTTGGCTGCAGGTAGTGCTTTCAAAACATCGTCTGCAATTTTTCCGGCCACTGTTTCAAGGAGCTTCGAGGGTTTACCCATCTCTTCTTTCACAATGCGGAAAAGCGTTTCATAATTAACGGTGCCGAGCAGATCATCATGCTCGGCAGCCGTTGCAAAATCTGTATCTACCGCTATATCTACTTCAAACCAATTGCCCGATTCACGTTCATGAGGATATACACCATGATAGGCATGAAACTCAAGACCTTCGAGCGCTACACGTCCGCTCATGCAATTTCGTCAAAGAAAGATTTCATTACTTTTTTTGCCGGAACTGGAGCAGGTGCAGATATCATTACCTCTTCAAATACTGGAGGCGGAGGTTCAACAGGAGTTTCTTTAGCTGCTTCTCTTGGAGTTTCCTTTTGGATGACGGGCTCTTTATATGCTACCGGCTCTTTGTAAGCAACGGGCTCTTTTGGAGCAACAGGTTCTTCCTGAATAGCAGCTACTGCTGGCTTGGGTTCAGGTCTTTCTTCCGCACGGTATTGATTTGGAAAAGCAATCTTCTTGGCTTCACGTTTTGCCATAGCAAGATGCTGATCAGGGTTGAAATCTTTTGTATATACTCTGGCGCGCTCTACGCGATCTATAGTATCATTGGCAAGACGTTTCAGGTCTGCTAACAAATCTTCACGGTTTGTCTCAAGCTTCTTGTAGTTCTCCACCATCATTTTGAGGCGGTCTTCCATTTGCTCTACAATTTCTTTCGCGCGCTGATCAGATTCTTCTATAGTATCTCTCGCTTTTGTTTTAGCCTCATGCAGTATAGCATCTGCTTTCATCTGCGATTCTTTCAAATGCAAGTCTGCCGCGTAACGTGCCTGCTCAATAACATTAGCACCGGTATCTTCTGCTGTCTTTAAAGTTTTGTAAAGAGAACTTTCAACTTCGCGAAGCTTGGTCACTTCACGTTCAGTAGCTTCTAATTTTATACGAAGCTCTTTGTTCTCATCCATGGTGCGTTCCCATTCCTGCGACAGCGTGAGCAAAAAAGCATTAACTTCATCTGTCTGATAGCCGCGGAAGTTCTTCTCGAACGTCTTCTGGCGAATGTCTAGTGGTGTTACTCTCATAATTACTAAAGTTTAAAAAATGATATTCCAGACGGAAATAGTGCGATCATCACTGGCACTTACCAGTTGATTCTCATAGTTGGTCCATAAAACTTTATTCACGGAAGTTCCATGCCCTGCATGCCGCGCCCGGTCGATGACCTTGAGCAGCCTGAGCTCATCCAACTTCCACACTTTTAAGGACTTATCCATGCTACAAGTTACGAAATGTTTGTTATCCGGGCTAAAATCGATGTGATTTATCGCATATAGGTGCGCTACCACTTCGGCTGCCTGGATATACTGGTTGTTAACATCCCAAACTTTTAACCTTGCATCGCGTGAGCCACTCATCAAAAAATGTCCATCCGGAGTATAGCGAATGGTAAATATAGAGTTAGCGTGCGCCTGCCAGGCGTGTTTCAATTGCAGGTTAGTATCAAACACCCGGATATAGTGATCGCTATAGCCCACTACGATGTCTCCATTGATGGGATGGATCGCGATGGTGCGCGCACTTTTTTCAGAGGACTGATCTTTTGTCAATATACTCATAGAGGACAGCGCTATTTTTATTACAGTGCCGTCACCCGTTGCCACAAACACGTCATCATGGCTTGACTGTATATCAAAGATCGATGCCTTGGTTAATTGTAACGATGCTGCTTCTGTTTTATTCTCCCAGTCCAATACATGAATGCCTTCATAGTTATGACCTGCTACCAGGAAGTTACTTGGCGCATGATGATGTAAAGCATATACTGAATTGGGAAGTTTAGCAATCAGCTCACCGTTTTCAGGATCGCTTAAATTCCATGCCACCACCATGCCATCGCCTGCTCCCGAGAAAAAAAGATTGTCGTTGCCCGAACGTGCCAGGGTATAGACACAGTCGTTATGCCCCCGGAGTGTATGACGTTTTATTACTTCTATCTTCGACATCCTTGAATTAAACGGCAAAGTTCTAACTTTCAGGGATGTTTTTAAAATAAAATGCTTAAATCCGAAAACACCGAACTGTAAAGAAGGTATACCTGAATGGCATTAGAAGAAATAGAGATTACCAAAGACCGCGGCAGGGCGTTATGGAAAATTGAAGAGGATGAAGATGAACTGCGGAAGATGATCGGAGCCGTTGATCCCATCCCGGCCTCTGTGCATAATCCTAAAAAACGAATGGAGTGGCTTGCAGGTCGTGTTGTTGTAAAGGCTATACTTGAGCAACTCGGGCTAACCTTTAAAGGTATTGTGAAAGATGAATTTGGAAAACCTTTTCCCAAGGCCTACGACTACCAGCTCTCACTAAGTCATTCGTATCCGTATGTAACTGCGCTTGTAGATCGCGAACCTCCAACCGGTATAGATCTTGAGCAGCCTAAAGAAAAACTTCTGCGTATAGCCCCACGGGTATTCCGACATGATGAGTTGAAAGATGCCGGCAGTGATATTACAAAACTCTGTATCTATTGGTGTGCAAAGGAAGCCTTGATAAAAGTATACGGCAAAAAAGATCTTACCTTGGCAGAAAACCTGATTATAAGCCCTTTTTCACGGGAATCTGAGGGTAACATTCTTGGCAGCATTATTGTCAAAGATGTAGAAACGATAATACCTTTATACTACAAGGTTTATCCAAACTTTGTAGTGGTATATACTAAACGTAACGCGTCATGAGAAAACTCATCGGACTATGGTTCATACTGGTTGCTTGTTTTGTTGCAAAAGCACAACCTGTACAGGATTTCAAATTGGTAAATGTGTTGAATGGAAATACAGTGTCATTGGGTACATATCCTTCATGCTCTGGAATTGTAATCATCTTTACCAGCAATGCTTGTCCGTATGATGAATATTATCGTGCGCGTATCAATAAATTATCACGTGACTATGCGGATAAGGTTCCTGTGCTGTTGGTGAATTCACATGTTGATGCTAATGAGTCTGCGGATGCCATGACCCGGAAAGCACAGCAGGCAGGCATCACGTTGCCATACCTGGCCGATAAAGATCAAACCTTAATGACTGCACTGGGTGCTACGAAAAGTCCTGCAGTATATTTATTAAAGAATGAAGGCGGAAAATTTTCGGTAGTCTATAAAGGTGCGATTGACGACAATGCCCAGGTGGAAGCAGACGTTCGTCACCATCACCTGAAAGATGCAATTGATATTATGCTGGCCAATCAAGGCATTCAAACAACGGAGGTACGTCCTGTGGGATGTACCATCAGAAAGAAGTAATAAAATACCGGCTTCAGATTTCAGTGCTGATCTATACCAGCTTCCTGAAACCTGAAGCCAGTGGCTACTATACATCTATAGAGTCATATACAATAACCTTCTCCCACAAATGCGAATAGTTCTCTACAAACTTTTTGTGAATAGGATGAACCTGGTAAACATCCTGACCGGCTACATCGTCAAAGAAAATTAATTCAGAAGCGCTATAGCTGTTATCGACTACATCGCGCTTTTCTGTACTGGCCGGCACGCCTATATATATACTGCGTACGGTTTCAATTTTCTTTAGTGTGTTAAGACCTTCCAGGAGCTTATTCAGATCTTCCTTGGAGTCACGGTTCTTCAACCAGAAGAATACGTGGTGTGCGAGTTGTTTTTTGCTTTTTGTTTCCATAGATGTTAATGACATACCTGAAGCCACACCGGCTGTTAATACAGCTGCGCTGGCGATGAATGTTCTGCGGGTTTGGGACATACGCTGATACTGTAAGATTTGAAATCCAATTTTACGGGTTGAAAATACAAAAAATTAACCATGCGATGTATGATCTGTGATCAGTGGTGTACCACAGGGCCTTTGAAGCATCGTATTGGTTTTCTATTCAGTTATTTCGATGCGATTTCCTTCGGGATCCAGTACTACACTTTCGTAATAACCATCTCCCGTTGTGCGAGGTTCGCCCACTATTTCATAACCATCTGCGCGGAGTTGTTCGGTGAGTGTATTTACTTGTTCTTTGCTTCCGGTAGATATAGCAAAATGAATGAGCCCGGTGAATTGTTTGTAGACATCATTTTCACTTGCCGGAATATTAGGCATCTTCATGATTTCTAACCGGCAGCCGTTTTCAAAATTTAAAAAATAAGATTCAAAGTTCTTTTTTGGATTGATGTATTTCTCACCGGCAGTAACGTTGAAATACTTTTCGTAAAAAACTCTCATTTTTTCAAGGTCGTGCGTCCAGATAGCGAGATGGTCTATTCTCATAGTCTATATTTCAGTTATTGTATTTTATCGCCCGCAGACTATCACAGATAAACGCGGATCTTTTTTAACGAATGAAATTATATATCGCAGGGAACTCCAGAGAGTCTTACGAATATATTTGTTGTTCATTTTAGATAATCAGGCAACGCTATTCCTGGTTTCAACACGTCATCCGGTATAGGTTCCTTTCTTTCTGTTTTCAGCGGCACTACACCAGCCCATATATCCAGATTATAATCTTCATCATCATCTTTCGGCCCACCTGTTCGAACCTTGGCAGATGCCTCCAGTATATCAAATGATAACACCATGGTAGCCTTCCACTCACCTGCATCAGGTTTACGTACATCATCCCAACGGCCAGGCTGCAGCTTGTTGGTAAAAACTTCGAGCACGGTATATAGTTCGCCCTGATCTTCCACCTTGGTAGCCTCACTAAAAACAACCACTGAACGATAATTCACCGAATGATGAAATGCCGAACGCGCCAGCACCAATCCATCCATAAACGTTACACTTATGCATACCGGTAATTTCTTTTCTGCAAGTTCGCGCATGTAGAAACTTCCTACCGAACCGTGTATATATAGTTTATTGTCTATCCTGCAAAAGCCTGTTGGAATTTGAAATGGCTGTCCATCGCGTACATACGCAAGTGTACAGAACATCGCCTCATCGAGGATGCTATATACAGTTTCCTTATCATATACCCCACGCTTTGGTAAACGCGTAATTTCGGTTTTATCGGTAATGGAGAATTTTTCCATAGGAATATATATTTTAATGTATAGATAAGGATCAGCGTGTTCTGGGAATGATAAAGCATTCTGTATTTCGCTCCATACCAATTCTGGGATAGTAATTTACGGCTTTAGGAGCAGCCAACAGGATGAGCGTTGTACTCGCACCGGATACATCATGCGTTCTTTTTATCAACTCTTTTCCTATACCTTGTTTCTGATACGCTTCGTCTACTGCGAGATCGGACAGGTAACAACAAAACGAGAAATCGCTGAGTGCTCTCGAAATACCAACGAGCTTGTCGCCATCCCAGGCTGTAATGAGTATATTACCGTGCTTCAACATAAGGTTGATACGATCCGCATCGTCCACCGGTCTTCGCTCGGCAAGCGTAGATCGCTTTAGCACATCTATAAACTGATCATCAGAAATCGTACGGTTGTAGTGGTATTGAATGGAGGGCATGGTAATGGGATTTGAAATAAACTAACTATATACATTCGGGCGATGCAATTCCATATAGGTTTCGGGTGTGTTTAATAAAGTAAACCCATAGCGTTGGTAAAGTGAGTGTGCATCGCGCGTTACCAATATCATACGTCTGAAGGTTTTCAACTCTTCTATGTCAAAGATAAATTCCATCAGTTGTTTCGAAAGACCTTTTCCACGATACTGTTCATCAATGAAAACATCCGCCAGATAACCAAACGTTGCATAATCTGTCACCAATCGAGCAAAACCTATTTGCTGATTCGCTGTATATACTCCAAAGCATAACGAGTTTTCGATAGATCGTTCTACTGTCTCAAGCGGAATTCCTTTTGCCCAATATAGTTGCGTTGAAGCAACCTTATGAACATACGGTATATCTATACGTGTACGATCGGAGCTGAATGTAAACCCATCGATGGTTTGTTGTTTCACGATATCCATAAAATTACCGGGCAATTTTTAATACAATCTTGCCAAACTGATCGCTGTTTTCCATCCGTTGGAAAGCTTCATTTACCTGATCGATAGAATATACCTGGTCGATAACAGGCTTAATTTTCCTGCCTTCAATAAAATCCAGCATCGATAAAAATTCATCTCGTGTTCCCATGGTTGTACCGAGAACAGAAAGTTGTTTCCAATAGAGCAATCGCGTAGCTACTTCGGTGATGTTACCGGCCGTGCGTCCGAAGTTTACAATTCTTCCACCGGGCAAGGCAAGCTCAATGAGTTTATTGAATTGCTCGCCACCAGCACTGTCAATAATAATATCGAAGCCTCCGGTTTCTTTCTGCGCCTTGGTTGCCCACTCCGGATCCTTATAGTTAAAACCACCAAGCGCTCCAAGCCTCTTTGCCTTTTCTATTTTTTCGTCTGAGCCGGAGGTTACATATACCCGCGCCTGATAGGCAGCAGCAAATTGCAATGCCCACAACGCTGCTCCACCTCCTATCCCTGTGATTAATACTTTTTCTTTGGAGCGCAATCTTGCTTTGGAGAACAATGCGCGATAAGCAGTAAGTCCAGACAACGGTACGGCTGCTGATTCTTCGAAGGTGAGATGCTCGGGCTTTTCAAATATATATTTCTTCGAGATCGCCAGATAATCACTGAAGGTTCCGTTATCCGGGAAGCCGAGAATTCTAAACCTGTCACCTTGCACGATCGGATTATCACCCCAGTCCAAACTTGGATTGATCACAACTTCCAATCCCACTAACATTGGATCTGCATCTTCTCCTACATCTTCAATAACACCACAACCATCCGAACCCAATACAATTCCATCCGGAAAATGCTGTGCTTGTTCTTTGATCACCCACAGATCGCGATGGTTGAGCGCAGCATAATGCATGCGAATCAGCACTTGATCTTTTACCAATCGCGGCTTTTTAAATTCCAGAACTTCTACCGGATAATCTTTGCCTTTAAAAAGGACAGCTCTTTTTTTGGATGCGAACATAAAATCAGTTTCAAAAAGAAACCTCATCCGTGCAACTTCCCTGAAAGGAAAGTATCTGGATGAGGCTTAGGCAATTTCTTAAATTTATTTTAAACTATATTTAGCAAGTATATATTTCAACCTCACCACGAGCTCTTCCGGAAATGTTTAATACATTGTCCGGTAAGGCAAGATTAAACGTGAATGATATAATTCCATCCGTGCTTGTCGGGTTCAACACCCATACGGATATCATTTAATTTTTTCTTCACACGAAGCTGGAAGCTATCCGGTCCGGCCTCTGGTATAATTAAATCATTCCCTTTGATCTTGATCACAGCAATCGGAGCTACAACGGCAGCGGTACCTGTTCCGAAAGCTTCTGTTACTGAACCATCTTTCAAGCCAGCTTCAATTTCATCGATGCTTACTTTACGTTCTTCAACAGTAACGCCCATATCCTTTGCAAGCGTTAAAATTGTGTCACGTGTAATACCATCGAGAATGGCTGTTGTCAATATAGGTGTGACGAGTTTTCCGTTGATCACGAACATCACGTTCATCATACCAACCTCATCTATATACTTGTGTTCTTTGTGATCCGTCCAAAGAATTTGATCGAAGCCTTCTTCACGTGCAATCTGTGTAGGATAAAATGCTCCTCCATAATTACCGGCACATTTAGCAAAGCCAGTACCTCCTTCAGCAGTACGTACGTATGTATCTTCTACTTTCAAACGGTATGGTTTCGCCTGATATGCAGCTACAGGGCTATTGATAATTATAAATTTGAAATGATCGGCAACTTTAACACCGAGTCTTGCTTCGTAAGCAAACATGAATGGACGAATATAGAATGAAGATCCTTCGCTGGTAGGGATCCAATCCTTATCGAGTTCAATCAACGCGCGCAGCGACTGAATAAAAGCTTCTTCGCTGATCTGCGGCATGCACATACGATCGAGTGATCTGTTGAAACGCGCATGGTGTTTCTGCGGACGAAATATATTGATGTTACCATCATTCATGAAGAAGGCTTTCATCCCTTCGAATACTGCCTGACCATAATGAAGTGAAAGCATCGCGGGACTCATGAGCATATCACCATATGGAAAAATTGCAGGCTCATGCCATTTACCATCTTTAAAATCTGCGACCACCATGTGGTCAGCAATGTATTTTCCGAATTCCAGGTTATTGAAATCAACTTCTTTGATTCTCGATTTCGCAATACGCTGCACTGGGATTGAAGTCGTTAAAGTTGTCATGATATTAAAGAGTTACAGGGTGAAATTTCCTAATTATTGCTGACATATCCCTGCCTGCGAGTATATTTTCTATCACAAGCCTTAAATCTTTTGTATTCCTGTAAAAGAGCAAACTTAATTTTGTAAAGATTGCAGTTTCATATTTATGTTTTTGCTGATACATGTTTACGCAGGTATCAAAGTGTGCTTTTGCGTTTGATACACTTCTGTAAGCACATCAAATGCGAGTTGAATATCGGCCTCCGTTGTTTGCCAGTTTGAAATGGCAGCACGGATGGCAGGCACGCCTTTATAAAGCGTTGGGGTAAAGAATGCCCGACCATCATCACGGATTGCGCTCAGGTATGCCCGTATACCATCAAAGGTCACTCCGTCCTGATTCAACGTAAAGCAAACTACATTCATACGAACGGGAGCCAGCAGTCTGAACTCAGATGATTGCTTGATCTTCTCACCAAGACTATATGCTGTGTCACAATTACGTTCTACAATTTCGCGATGACCTTCTCTTCCGTAAGCCTTCAATGTAAACCACGAAGGAAGTGCTCGCCACCTGCGTGAGTTCTCAGGTGTATAGTGAAAATAATCGGGACTTTGTTCAGGATCACCCAGGTACGCAGCACTGTTTTGGAATACTTTCAATTGAATACGCTTGTGACGCGTAAACTGCATCGCTGCATCGTACGGAACATTCAGCCATTTATGTGCATCAATAGTGATACTGTCACCATGATTTATACCTTGGACGAGATGAGTATATTTTTTTGACAATGCGGCGAATCCACCAAAGGCAGCATCTATATGTAACCAGAAAGGATATTTCGCTTTCAGTTTACCAATAGCTTCCAGATCATCGAAGTCTACTGTATTCACGGTACCTGCATTTGCAACAATAATTACCGGCTCATTTACGGTCTGCAGATATTTTTCCAATGCCACTATATCTATAGCTTCACGATCAGGCAAGGTGTCAATTTTAACAAGTGTATTTCTACCCATGCCTAATATAGCCATGGACTTCAGAATACTTGAGTGTGGTGTAGCGCTCACCACCTTCACTGGTAAAACGTTATAGCTTCCGTCAGCACTAAAATCCTTGCCATATTGCTCACCAACCCACTGACGGCCCAACGCGAGGCCTACCTGGTTGGACACCGTTGCTCCGGTTACAAAGCTTCCGAAATATATATCATCTAATCCAAAAAGCTGTTTAAAGAAATGTATAGTCTGGCGCTCTACCTGTGGTGCTATGGAGTCGTTACTGCCACAAGCGTTCTGATCGTAAGCGCTTACCAGCCAATCTCCCGCTACCGCTGCAGGCGTTGACCCTCCCGTAACAAAACCAAAATACCGCGGACCGGCACTGTTGGTTATATAGGGTGCGTAGTGTTGCTTGAAGTATTCCAGTGCATGAAGTGCATTTTCGCCTCGCTCGGGTATATCTTCCAGCGGTATATCTTTGATGAAGCGACCTGGCGGCAGTGACTCCTGCTGCGCTAAATATTCTTCTGCCAGTGTAACTGTATTACTCAGTATTTCGCGCAGATCTTGTTTATCGTTTTTTAAAAGCGGGTGCATTGTTGGGTTGTTAAGTGTTGAAGAGTGAAGCATGGTTCCCTACCATTGCCTGAGCGATCTGCTCTGAGTTCTCATCGTTACGTTTCTCTAATTCGTGAACAATTGAATTATAGCTTTCGTGATCACGATTTTGTGATAGTTTATACGTTGCTTCCAGCTTTGTTATGGTGATCTCAAAGCCAACGACTCCCTGCATGGCACGTTCTATATATTCAGGTGTCAGCTTTTCAACTGTAACAGGATGCTGTGAATTCTTTTCATACTTGTTCATCAGATTCGCCAATGAATTAAACAGTTCCTCACCTTCTATGATGTTGATCTTACCATAGGCGTGAACTGCTATATAATTCCAGGTGGGCACATTCGTGTGATTATACCAGGAAGATGATATATAGGTGTGCGGCCCGTTGAAGATCACCAGCACATCATCCGTTGTAAAATTTTTCCATTGTGGATTACCACGGGATATATGCCCGGACAGCTTGGTGCCATCTTCCGACAATTCCAAAGGTATATGCGTTGCCAACATGGCTCCTTCCTTCTGACTAACCAGAATTCCAAAACCATTATGCCTGACAAATTTCTTTACCTCTGCATCATTATCGTTTTTGAATTGCTTCGGGGTATACATCTCTTTTGTATTAAGATTGAACTGAATTTCAATTGCTGTCAAGCAACCTGCGATGGTAGTTTACCTGTCCAAGGTGATATGTAAGGTGCGTTGCTAAATGCACCAGAAAAAAAACGGTTGAAGTTTTTTCAGCCAATACCAGTAATGGATACTCTTCATTGAGTTGTGCTTCAGTTAATGTAGAGAGTACACGATCAACCACTTGTATAGTTTCCTCAACCTTCCGAATCAATTCCTCTTGGGGAACATCTCGCAATGAAAACTCTAAATCACGATGGCGGATATAGCCTGTGTTACCCAGGGTTGCTCCTATATATGTATTGAGGTTACCAACTAAATGGAGGCAAAGATTTCCGGCAGGGTTCGCTATATCTTTCTCTATTTTCCAAAGGTTAGACTCATGTTTATAAGACGCGATCTCCTGTTTCAATTTTAAAAGATCTCTGTTGAATATTGTTTTGAGAACTTGTGTGAGCATAGTTTCTGTAAAATTATCCGTTTATGTAAGAATATATGTCGTGAAATTTATTCGCCGATATATGCTATCGATAAGATATATGTATAATTAAATTAATATATACACTCCAGGCCTTTGCCTACGGGTTGAACGGAGGCAAGTACTTCGTCTTTGGCAAGCGTATTTAACGTGCGTTCGATGGCCCATCCCACAAGGTCGATAGCCGCCAGGCAACCTGCAGCGGTAGCTATATTACCGTGGATTACCAATGGCTTCTCCTCTACGGTTACACCGAAAGATTTTAATTCTTCAATCGCTGTCGGGTAAGTGGTGGCAGTGATATCATTTAGTAATCCCAAGCCCGCAAGAATTAAAGAACCCGAACACATGGAGCAAATTAATTGTCTCGTTGGATCGAGATTAAAGCGACTCAGGTAACCTGTATCACGCATTAATTTCCGTGTGCCAGGACCGCTTGAAAAAAATACCACATCGGCAGTGGCGCATTCTTCAATCGTACCGTGTATATGTAGCGGCAGACCTGTAACCGAAGTGTGTGTTTTTTCAGTGCCTACTATTTTTACCAACCAGGAGTCATCAATCAGCTTAACGCGATTGAACAGATCCCATGCAAGGTATACATCTACATCGGTAAACTTGTCGAATGCTACGATAGTAATTTTCTTTGACATTGATTGTATGGATTAGGGCGTTGGAAATACAGATCAAAATTCCTGTTAAGCACGTGCTATATATACCTATACTGCCTGGGAATCCGGGTTACCGGGTACTGGCAGAAAGTATTTCTTCTATCATTACCAGGTGATGATCATCATGCTCCGCATCAAAGAATGCGAGGTCAACCGGGTTCATCTGCAATTGTAATCGCGGATGAAGCGATGACTTGACAAGATCCTCTTCACGAATACTTTTATACTTCGCCAGGTTCTTCAGCCTGTTCTCACGAAAGTATTCAAGTACTTCCTGTACAGGTTGCTGATTATAGTCTTTGGGCTCGAATACAGCAGGCAGCATCACAGGCACACCCTGCAACATCTGGTCTATCCGATGATTGGCGATCTCATCAACTTCCGCCAGGTGTCCTATATTCTGTTTTATACTCCACTTTTCGTTTCGCCTTTCCGAAAGTATAGATTCGGGTATATCTTTTACTTTAGCTTCTATACGAATAGCGGTTCCACTGAGTCGCTCCAGGAAAAACGGGAGCATCCCAGCAGGAAGCCCAAATGTAAATTGCCGTTCAAACCATGCGAGCTTTTTCATAATTACTTCGCGATACGTTTTCCTAAAATTATAAGGCTCCGTTCTACACCATCCAACACCGCTATATCCGGGAACAACGCCCAGTCGGTAAACCCTGCGTGCCTGAATAATTTCAGACTAGGCTCATTGTGTGCAAAGATGAAACCGAGCAGTGTTTTAATTCCAAGTGCCCGACATTCATCTATAGCCTGCTGCAAAATCTTTTTCCCAAATCCTTTACCGCGATATTCCGGATCGAGGTAAATTGATATTTCCGTTGTACCATGATAGGCTGGTCGTCCATAAAATGACTGAATGCTTACCCAGCCTACTATAGTGGAGTCTTCATCCTCTACCATCCACAACGGCCGGTCGGCTGTAGCATGTGCATCAAACCATTTTACTCTGCTCTCAACTGAAACAGGCTCCGTGTCAGCGGTTACCATTCTGCCGGCTACCGTAGTATTATAGATCGCAACAATTGTAGGCAGATCTTGTATGGTGGCAATTCTAAATCGCATACTTATATATACTATATATCTTTCTTCATTAACCAATCCGTTTGTGGATCAGTACCGAGCAGGAATACATGTGAACTGAATTTTTCAAATCCCTTCTTTCTATAAAACGCTATTGCTCGCTCATTTTCTTCCCATACGCCCAGCCATATTACCTTACAGCCAGCCTGCTTCGCATATTCAAGACCTGCCTGAAGTAAAGCCTCTCCTACACCTTGTCCGAAATATTCCTTATCTACGTAAATACGATGAAGCTCGATTTGTTCCTCGGGCAACGCTTCCTGCTTTTCCCCTTTTCGAAGTTTGATATAGCCTGCTGGTATAGCACCATCCTCTGCCAGAAAGAAAACGGTATCTTTTTCTTTCAACTCACTTTCTAATTGTTCGTCAGTAAATGCTACGCTTACATACGACTCCATATCCTCAGCCGTGTTATAGGGATCAAACGTTTCATGAAACGTCTTTTTCCCCAGTGCACAAAGTGTAGTCTTGTCAGCAACGGTTGCTTTTCTCATTCTGATATCCGATTTCATAATGCCAATTCCATTTTTATATCACTCCGTTTATAGGGTCCATCCACAGGTACCTCTATAAATCCTAATTTCCGATACAACCCTATGGCTGCTGTAAGACTCGTGTGTGAGTATAGTATAATTTTAACGGCGCCCAGCGCTTTCGCTTCTGCGATAGAAGTTTCTGCCAGCAACCGCCCAAGTTTCAATCCTTGAAATTTTTCATCCACTGCCATTTTGGTGAACTCATAAATACCAGGAGATACATATTTTAAGGCTGCAGTGCCTGCTACTGTATCACCGGCATATACCATTAGTATAGTACCACCTTTCTCAATGATATACTTATCCGGATGCTGCAACACTTCAAAATCAATTGGCTCCATCCAAAAGTATCGTTCAATCCACGTGCGGTTAAATTTCTCAAACCACGGCTGATGCTCCGGTCGGTACGTTACAACTTTAGCAGTTACATTCTCCATGGATTGTCTACTCTATTATATTCATGTTTTAAAAAATCTCCGTCAATGATCAGCAGCTTCACACCGTCTTTCGAGTACGAACGATGTATACTTACGTTATCAGAAACCTCGTATGTCATTCCTTTTGATAGCGTATAGGTTCTGCCATCAGCCAGTTCTGAAATCATTTCGCCTTCGATACAATATACAATGTGACCTGCCTTACACCAATGATCAGCAAGGTAATTAGCAGAATACTCTACGAGCCTAATGCGCAAGCCTCCAAGCTGCTTCGTTCGCCACAAAGCTATACCCTGTTCTCCGCTATGCTGTGTAACGGGAACAGCACTCCAGTCAGTAGTTTGAAATAAAATGGATTGCATTGCTACCTGCTGAATTGAGCCTTCCATGCATCCCGGAGCTGGTAGCCTCGGTTGACAATATATATACCGGCTACCGTGAGAAGAATGGCCATCCATATCTTCAGGTTAAGCTTTTCACCAAGTACAAACCATCCCAATACCACGGCCACTAAGGGGTTCACATAAGCATATAGGGACACGATTGTCATAGGTAATTTGCGCAGTACATAGGAGTAACATGCATACGCGATGATGGATCCCATTACGATCAGGTATATTAATGGATATATAATAGCAGGTGTCCAATGTGCTTCACTCAAGTCATCGAACATCAAAGACAAGGGAATCATCCATATACCACCGAAGAACATTTGAAGTCCTGCGTTTAGAAATGGATTTGAATTCTCGCTATGCTTCTTCAACCATATACTGGCGCTGGCCCAGCTCAATACGGCAACAAATGTCATTGCGATACCGAGTATATATTCAATCCTTGTAAATTCACTGATGTGTTCGCTGAAGATGAGAATGATACCAATCATACCGATTGCTACACCGAGCATAATCGGAACGGTGGGACGTTCTTCTCTATTAATAGAGAGGTTGATCATAATAACCGTGACTGGCATCAATGAGCAGATAACTGCAGCAACACCGCTGGGTATATGTACTTCTGCCCACGCGACCAACCCGTTACCAAGTGTGATCATAAAGAATCCTGCAATCGCCTGGCGAATGATATAAGCCTTTCCTGGTAATTTGATCTTACCGATGGTAAGCATGAAACCTGCAAGGATCAATCCGGCAATAATCTGGCGGACCGATACAAACAAGAACGGAGGAAACTCGACAACAGCCATTCGCATCACGAGGTAAGTTGTTCCCCAGATGATACAAATCGCAACCAAAGCGATGTACGCAAATAGTAATTCTCTTTTCAAGGGCGTGTTTTGTTATAGTGTGTGAAACAGAACTCAAATCTTGAAGTTATTACGTAAAAAAAACAGTTTCAGTTTTGTTTATTTTGACCATATCAGTTTAAAACTGATTCAAGGTCTCAGATGATACAGTGGGGGAAGGCGCAGACAAGTTCACAAATGCCATGCATTCATATATAACTGTACCACGCATGTGTGTTGGGGCGCAAACGTTTAACTGCACTACGTCTGGACAAATGGGTGGTAACGGGCAATAGTAACGTGAACAATTTTAACCTATATCTTCTCCGGAAGCATAAAACAAAAAAGAGCGGAAGTATATTCCGCTCTCTTATCAATGTAATACTTAACTAATTATTAGTTTTTGTTCTTCAGGTCCAGCGCGAAGTCCTTCGCTGTCTTAGCGGTCATGATGTCCATGAAGTTTAGTGCACCGTTGGTAGTGGTCGAACCTCCTGTCTGAAATTGTGGAACGATAGCACCAGTATATTTACTAAATGCATCTGCCCAAACTTTCTGTACTTCTACCTGGGCTTTCAACTTCATTTCCAAGGCACCGTCAGCCTGCATGATTTTAGCGCGAGCATATGCTTGTGCATCTGCCAACTCTTTAATTTTCTTGGCTTCTAATATAGCACCCTCATACGCGATCTTCTGCTGCATCTTGTCTTGCTCGGCAACTTTTACTTTTGTCTCCGCTTCAACAACCTGTTTGGTTTGCTCTTGTTTCTGTTGATACTCTATTTCAACCAGGGCTTGCTCACCTTTAGCTTTCGCTGTTAAAGTCTGTTGTTGCGCGGTCATCAATTCCTGCTTAGATATAGATGACTTTGTTACTGCATCAATGATCTTTGTTAACTTCTGATCGACTTTATCTTCATAGTCAACATCTGTTATCGCAGCGTCTGCTACTGTAATGCCGTATTCTTTTATAGAAGACAATTTACGTTTCGGTGCTGCAGTCTTTTTGTCATACTGAATTTCAGTCTGGTATACTCTCTTCTTTTCTTTCTCCAGTGAATCAAATACTACATTCTCTTCCGTCTTCAAAAGATATACACCATCCTTTAACTGATCCATAAAGTCCTGCGCCATTTGTGCTCTACCCCCACCGTAGTGCTTCTCACTACTCATTAACTGAGCAGATGATTGCAAACACTCTTTGGTATAGGGAGCCAATCTTTTTACCACAAGTGACTGTGGCGTTCTGTGCGTGTTATGAATCAATATCATCTCCTTTTCATCAGAAGGCAATATAAACTGTGTTATACCTTTCACATTTGCAGTAGTGGCATCGCTAAAGCGGATCATAATCTGACCGACTTCAATTCCATTGTCCTCGATTTCAAGTTTAGGATTTTCGTCCTGGTATGTAACCGAGATCTGGTTAGGCCATTCTTTTTCCTTGGCAAAAAATCCTGCATAGAAAATTCCGGGTGCAAATTGTACGATCTGTTCTCCGGTTGTTCTTTCCACTACAGTTCTGTTACCGGCATCATTCCACGAAAATGGATTAATGGTCAGAAACAAAACCATACCGAGGATTGCTACTACTCCAATGACGATGGTTTTTTTTGAGATTAAAGGGTTCATGTTTAATTGTTTGGTTTGTTGTTAGGTTTATTATGGTTAGAAAAATAGTTTGTCAGGAGCAGCACTACAGCGTAGCCTACTATACCGAACACAGCCAGAAACCCGACTGCAAGTGTTAGTCTTATCATATTGTTTGTTTGAAAATATATACTTGAAAAATGTAAAGAAGAATGTTGGAGCCTTTTGCTTTGGCTACTTACTGAACAACAACTGATGTGATCGTTACATATGGATGTGTATATCCGGGATAGCGTTAATAAGAAACCAGTTTTTTACTTTTATTTTCCACTGGATTGTTCTTATCCCGAATACACTCAATTGAACGTAAAAAGGTTCAGAAAGATAGGCATATATCCGAATATATTTTGACAGTAAACCACTTGCGATGCTACGCGTTGCGATGTCCAATACAACTATCCCTGTTTGTGTTCCGGGGGGGAAATATTATGCGTTCCAAAGCACACTTACCGATAGATCATTCTACTGCTGCATTTATCCATACATGACTATACCAATGCCATATACCTTGCTTATCGGGGACAGTTATAGTATACAACGTTCTTCGTTTCTTGCCAATGCGCTTTGTGGCTTGCAGTGTAACGGTAACTTTTTGCTTATCTATAGTTTTAAGCGAGCATTCGCCACCTTGTACAAAACACTGGAGCTGATCAATCCGCAAATCCGTCCCATCAAATGTCAACGTCAGGACTGGTGGATTATCAGCAGGCAAAATGAAATTATCGGGCTTGCTGTTCACCACGCGTAGTGCTTTCATCTTTGCTTTCTCTACGAATTTACTTTTCTCCGAATATGCCTCTGACATGGGAAAGCGAGGACATTGAAAAAGATCCATCCCTGCATACATGACTCCTGAATTCTGTGCTGTTGCCGCTTTAAATCCGGATTCTTTTACAATGTCTTTCATCTTGCTATCGAATTCCCCGTAAGGATATGAGAATACGATTGGTTTGCTGCCAAGTTTTTCTTCTATGATTGATTGGCTCAATTCGATCTCGTCTTTAAAAGTTTTATATCGTGTAGCGACAGCCTCATTCAAAAAGAAGTCGTGGGAGTGCGTATGATTTCCAACCTCTACTTTATTTTTTACAGCTTCTTCTAACTGCGCCCAACTCATATAATCACCACCACCAACCGTTTTGGTGTTGATAAATAATGTAGCAGGCATGCTATATTTCTTGAGTAAAGGAAGGCCGCGATCGTAAAAAGTTTTATAGGCATCATCAACGGTGATAACGGCAGTCTTTCGTGCAGGCTTATCAGACTGTAAATAATCTATAGCTTCGGAAAAAGTTAGTACCTGAAAATTATTACTAGCGAGATATGCCAGATGTGCTTCAAAATCTTTTACCGGTGTGTTGGTGGTTGGATATCGCGAATCACCAAAGCGATGATATATAAAGCAAACAACTTCCTTATCACCTTGAGTCAGTATAGCGCTATCTTCTATAGATACCGACTTGCCAGTGCACGAAAAAACCGATAGAAGAAAAAATAGAATATATATACGCGCCATAATTTAATCTTCAACCAAATACTGTGGATCAATGGTATATGCATCAAACTGCTTGAGGTTGTTACGCAGTATGATTTTTTTCAATTGATTGGTATAGGCTGTTCTTCGCTCGGAATAGTTTTTCAAATGTGGCAACAACTGAAGTGGGTCTTCTGTCTGCGCACGTGCTTCGCGTAAACTTTTATAGGTACGTGAACGTGCCAGAATCTCAAAATAATCTATAATGGATTTAGACATATCAGGATAGGCGCGAACATATATCCTTTTATTTTTTCGTGTACGTCTGGCTACCACGCGCGACTCATTTGTATTGAAAGACCAAACACCAAAAAGATTATTCGCCTGAAGGAAAAATCGCGACTTGCCCCAACCACTTTCAACAGCTGCTTGAGCGAGCACAAGACTTGTAGGCAACGTGCCTGTACGTATGATCAGATCGTCTATATCTTTAGCACGATAGCGGTTGCACAGGTCTATATATAGGGCACTGTCCTTTTCAGACCACCGTGTTTTTCCCCGTAAGGCTACTATCTTTTGTCTCCGTTGTTCGATTTCGTGCTTGGCTACCAAAATGGATGGCAACACTGCTGATATAAATTTTGCTTTTGCTTTGCGAACGGGGAGTTTTTCAAGCCCTGAAACATGCGTATAGAGTAATGGTTTCACCAGAGCATCCGCTACCAGCACAATCTGGTCGAGCGATTCTACCTTTATGGTTTCTGTTCGTACGCTAAATGTTTTAGTGTCATCACAACCCGATATAGTTATGAAGAGAATAAGGAACGTTATAAAGAAAAGGTTTCGAGCGGTAGGGTATCTCATAACTATACATAAACAGAAATCGCCATGAGTCGATTTCGATAATGCAAGTTAACACATCTTACAGAAGTTGAGATTCACCCTTTTGGCTGCTCATCGTCTCAATCCGTTGGTTGGTCGGCCTCCGCAATTAAACAACATGTAAAGTATAAACTCGTTTACTGCCTCATGCTGTTTTGGACAGATACTACATTTGAGGGACCTCTGGGGAAGAAGAACTTATCGTGGATCGACTTTCTTTCAGTCGCTTTAATTGTCCTACAATAATAATACTTACAATCACTAATAAACTCCACGAAGTAATTTTATGCCACGTTACCATTTGCCAGCCTCTGTGCTGATAAGCGTATTTCCACGCACCGAAAAAAGTGGCAATGTTTTCTGCAAGCCATATAAAAAAGCCAATGATCAAAAACGAAAGTAAAGCCGATATATAGTACGTCTTCTGATGAAGCTTGAATGAAAATTTTGTTTTCCAAAAGATCACGACCAACACCAGAGTGATATATAGCCGTAAGTCTATGATAAACGCATTCGTAAAGAAATTCAGATAAATGGCTGCGCCTATACCGACAGCAAATATATCTTTCGGCCAATGCACTGTGTCAAGCTTGAGGTTTCGCCATGCCTGGCAGATGTAGCTCCCTACACTTGCATACATAAAGCCGGCATATAAAGGCACACCCATTATTTTGGTGTATGCCTCATCCGGATACGACCATGAACCGCGATTCACTTTATGCAATTCCATGATCAGCCCCAACAAATGGAAAAGTGTGATCACATATACTTCATCACGCGTTTCAAGTCCGGTTTTATACATGATCACCTGGGCGATAATGCAGACGATTAACAAGAGATCATATCGTGGAATCCCTACATGCAATGCAGACGAAAGTGCCAGCGAAATAAAAATCAATACCGGGAAAATGCAGGATATAGCTTGTAGATAGCCAAACAGCAAGAATTGTTTTAGGAAGGAAATAAACCTGGTTTCATCGCCATGAAGTACAAAACAATTTTCGATTGCGTTATGAAGTTGCTTCAAATGATATGGGTAGTCAAGAGTTTCAAATGTAAATATTTATTGTTTTGCACATGGAATAAACAGTTTCAATTTTATTACTTTTGACCAGATCAGTTGAAATTGTCTTCACGGAAATTTTGAAGATTAACGCAGACAAAACGCAAAAGTTTTTCCCTGTATACTGAAGAATATAAAGTGCCAAAACTTATTCAAGTGCTACCATGAAAGATATGCTGGATGTAAAAACGGAACACAAATACACGGAAGTAGCCGAACGTATCGAGTCGCTTATTGAAAAGAAACTTTTAAAAGTTGGCGATAAACTTCTGTCGGTACGAGCACTCAGTAAAGAGCAGGGTATAAGTTTGAGCACTGCATTTCAGGCGTATTACTTTTTAGAGAGTAAGGGTTTAATAGAGGCAAGACCTCAGTCGGGATACTATGTAAAATATTCGCGTGAGCATACGCTTGATATACCTCAGGTATGTGAGCCTTCAGATGATGCAGTGCCGGTGAGTGTTGACGATATGATCAACAGTGTATACCGTGATTTGAATGCGAAGGGCATAACTAATTTTTCGTTGGCAACACCTTCTATTAAACTATTGCCTACTGCCAAGTTAAACAAGGCAGCATTGCAGGCTATACGTGAATCGCCTACAAGTTGTCTCAATTATGAAAATGTACAGGGCAATGCTGATCTGCGAAAGCAAATTGCGCGACAAGCCTTTAACTGGGGAGGTACACCCAGTGAAGATGATATAGTGGTTACGGCTGGCGCTGTCGAAGCACTTTCACTTTGCATGAAGGCGGTTACAAAACCTGGCGATACGGTGGCCATTGAAACACCAACATACTACGCGATCTTCCAGGTGATGGAAAGCCATGGATTGAAAGTTGTTGAGATACCAACAGACCCTTTGCTCGGCATCGACATTGATTACCTGGAACAAGCTATACCTCGCTTTGATATAAAGGCCTGCTTGTTTGTAAATAACTTCAACAACCCGTTGGGAAGTTGCATGCCCGATGATCTCAAGAAAAAACTGGTGGACATGCTTGCCAAGAAAGAGATACCATTGATTGAAGACGATATATATGGTGAGCTATATTTTGGCAAGACGCGCCCGAAGACTTGCAAGTCGTTTGATAAAAAAGGATTGGTGCTTCACTGCGCTTCATTTTCAAAATCGCTGGCGCCAGGTTATCGCATAGGCTGGACTATACCGGGTAAATTTAAAGAGCGTGTGATTCGGCTGAAGCGTATGCACTCGGTATCTACGAATACATTAACGCAGGCAGCGGTTGCTAATTTTTTAAGCAATGGACGTTATGAATTACACTTGCGTCATTTGCGTAAAGCACTGCATACACAATCGCTTCGTTACCTTCAGGCGGTATCAGAATATTTTCCGGATGATACGCGCGTTACACGACCACAAGGTGGCTTTACGCTATGGATCGAGATGAATAAAAAAATAAATGCTTTTAAACTTCACAAGCGCGCGTTGAAGCATAACATCGGCATTGCACCGGGGCAAATTTTTTCAACACAAGGTAGATTTGAAAATTGTTTTCGTCTGAGCTATGGCGCTCCGTGGGACGAAAAGATAGAGGAAGGAATTAAGACACTTGGAAGGCTTGTGCGCGATTGGAAATAATAAAATCAAGCGCACATATTCCAGGCATCAACACCAATTCTTTTTAAAAATGCTAGCATGAAGAAAATTTTCCTCATCAAGGATTACTCAGCATTTTTGCTTGCAAACTTGCTTGCTTGCCAGAAAAAGAATCCGAAAAAAATCATTATTGAGATAAAGACGTACACCATAAGCCCCTCGATTAATTCTATATCAAAGATGCTCTTACTATTTTTGCCACACCTACGGCTCTTTCCCCATCCGTCACGGAAGTAAGTTCGGCAAGGCTTTTGCATTTTTTGACGCGACAAACCACCTGTGTAATTGAGATTCTAATTAAACCTTAACTATTTAAATTGCACCCTTGTTTATTTGAAAACCAACGTATTATGATAAAACAAACTTTGAGGCTCGTGCTGTTGGCAGCAGGGAGCCTGTTAGGCTTTAGCAGCTATGCTTTCCAGACAGAAACTTCACAAGAAGATACAATTACTGCGCCTTCGGATTGGTTCTTACGCGATCCCGAGACTGATCATATTCAAGGACTTAGTGTTGAAAAAACGTACAGCACTTTGCTAAAAGACAAGCCTTCCAAAACTGTTTTAGTAGCAGTTATCGATTCCGGAATTGATGCCGAGCATGAAGACCTGAAAGATATCATGTGGGTAAATGAAGATGAGATTCCCGGTAACGGCATTGACGATGACAAGAATGGTTATATAGATGACATCAATGGTTGGAATTTTATTGGTGGTAAAAAAGGAAACGTAAACGAAGATACCTATGAGGTAACGCGTGAATACGCGCGACTGAAACCGAAATATGAAAATATAGACGAAAAGAAAATCACCAAGAAAAACAAAGCTGAATACGAGCTCTGGAAAAAAGTTCAGGCGAAGTATGATCGTGATTTTGAATTCAACAAAACGCAGTACGAACAATACAATCAGCAGTACGAACTATATACGAACGCTTCTGCAACCATTGGACTTTGTGATAGCATGTTGCGGGCGTATACCGGCAAGCCAGTATCTAAATCGACACTGCCAACTATAAATGCTGCGAATGATACTATACGCTTTGCGAAAGAGACACTTTCGAAAGTATTGGAAAATGTTGATGGAGATATACTGGTAAGCGAATTCATTGAAGAGTTAAATGGCTATGTTAGCCAACTGAAAGAAGGCGTTGATCATTATCGTGTAGCCGTTGAGTATGGCTATAACCTTACGTTCGATTCAAGAACGGTTATAGGTGATGATCCTAAAAATCTAACAGAGAAAAATTATGGCAACAACGATGTGGAAGGCCCTGATGCCCGTCATGGTACACACGTGGCAGGTATCATTGGTGCGAATCGTAAAAACACAGTCGGCATTAAAGGTATAGCAGATAACGTACGCATCATGTCGGTACGTGCTGTGCCCAATGGTGATGAGCGTGATAAAGATATAGCGAATGCCATTCTATATGCAGTTGATAATGGCGCAAAGGTTATTAACATGAGCTTCGGTAAAGCTTTCTCTCCGAATAAAGAACTGGTAGATAAAGCCGTGAAGTATGCGGAATCAAAAGGAGTATTGCTGATACATGCTGCGGGTAATGACTCTGACGATACGGATGTAGAATCAAATTTCCCGAATCGTAAATTCATAAAAGGCGGTGAAGCGAAGAACTGGTTAGAGATTGGTGCATCTTCATGGGGAGCGGATGCTAATTTTGTTGGTTCATTCTCGAACTATGGAAAAAAATCTGTAGATCTTTTCTCTCCAGGTGTACAGATATACTCTACAACTCCAAACAATACATATGAAGACCTGCAAGGTACCAGTATGGCGAGCCCGGCAACAGCCGGTGTTGCTGCAGTTCTCTTTTCATATTTCCCCGAGCTGACTGCAACACAAGTAAAAGATATTATCCGTCAGTCAACACGCAAGTTCGATGGCTTGAAAGTGACGAAACCTGGTACACAAGATCAGGTTGCTTTCAGTGAATTGAGCAGTACAGGAGGTTTAGTAAATGTATATGAAGCTGTAAAGCTTGCGCAATCCTTAAAAAGTAAGTCTGTTGAAAAATAAGCGGACAGAAATCGTCCGATAACGCAACAGTTAACTGGAAAAAAGTGCTGAAGAAAAAAATCTTCAGCACTTTTTTATTGTCCGCACTATAAAAATCACGTGCCTGGTGGTATAGCTTTACCCTATAATTACCGACATGCATACCGATATATAGTGTAACCCTCGCTAATTGCAGTGCAAACGATTTTTAATCGCTTGCAGAAAATCCGCCTTTACGCGTGTACCCCAGCGATTCGCTATCGGGTAGCTTTCCTATACTAAAAGCTACCTCGTATGAAAGCATTTCTAAAAGTCCTGACCACAGCGCTGCTGCTGTTTTCATTTTTGCCTGTAACCTTCTGTGCTCCTACCCGCGCAGGTTTCTATATACCCGATCACATTCAGGAAGTATCGTTCCGATATAGAAGTATAGATAAGCTTATTATACTTCCCGTCATTATCAATGACTCGATTCAACTCAATCTTATACTCGACACGGGCTGTCGCAATCTGGTGTTGTTTGGGAAACGCTTTCAGAAATTATTCACTCTGGAGCCAGACAAGAAAGTGCAGTTCTCCGGACTGGGATCAGGAAGACCTGTAAACGGAGCGCTCTCATTAAAAAACAAAGTATCAATCAACGATGTACTTGGCGAAAATATACCGGTGATCATTATACCAAATCAAAATCTTTTCAGTGTCTATAATAATGTACATGGCGTGATCGGCTATGATATCTTCACAAAGTTCGAAGTTGAACTCAATCCCAGTATACAACTCATTACATTTCGTCCGGCTATAACAGCAAGTCTTAATGAAGACTATATCTCCGTACCTATTCGCGTAACTGATGCGCGGCCTATAATTGACTGCCGCGTTGTGTTAGACAAGAATCAAACGCATGTGTGCGATCTCATGATTGATACCGGCTCTACCCTAGGGCTTTTATTAAAAACTACCGACCTCAATGACTACAAAGTATATTCTTCAGAAAGAGTAATTGGCCGTGGGCTCAATGGTGATATAGCGGGTTTTGAAACCACTACTGAAAAACTTCTGCTCAGCACCTTGGAGATGACCCATCTGCGTACGGGCATCATCCACTCGCCCTGGCATAATCATGCTTCCATTGGCATGGATGTATTGAAAGACTATATCTTCGTTCTGAACTACTGCAAAGGTTACGCGGGCTTCCGAAAAGTATAAACGTCAATCTTGTTATTTTGCGATTCATGTGTGATGAAATTTTTATCTTCACGCTATGTCTCGTATACACCTTACACTTCCTGATAAATTTATATTTACAACTGAACTACCAGTTCGTGTCTCTGATTTGAATTACGGTGCGCATGTTGGCAACGACTCAATTCTTACGCTGATGCAGGAGGCTCGCGTAATCTTTTATCGTACGCTCGGCTTTAAAGATGAAATAAGTTTTGAGGGTTCTATAGGACAAATCATTGCTGATGCCGCCATTCAATATAAATCCGAAGGGTTCTTAGGTGATCTTCTAACTATAAAAATTGCCGTTGACGATTTCTCCAAATACGGCTTTGATATGTATTATGTGATTGAAAACAAAGAGACTGGCAAAGAAGTAGCACGCGGCAAAACAGGCATTGTATGCTTTGATTATGAGAAAAGAAAAATAGCAACGATACCAGATGTGTTGCTTGGCAAATTAAAATTGTAGCCTTTGTATATACTCTTCTTACAGATATAGAGCAGAAAAATCCCTATAGATTCGTTTTCATTTGAGCGACCGCAGATAACTAAGACTTTGCGGAATTTGTTGCACTGCACGTGAAGATTCGTCTTCTATAAAATAATGTTTTATACCTATAGCGCGTGCTTCTTTCATAATCGCATCGATGCCCACATCTCCTTTTCCCAATACAACATTGCTTTCCACATCAGCTCTTCCATTCTTGCTATCAGGTGTGCCCGGCTTACGATCTTTTAGATGAAGCATGATCCAGCGGTTAGCATATTTTTTCAAGAGCGCTACGGGATCCTGACCAGCTTGTTTAATCCAGAATACATCCATCTCTAGGTATATATAGCGTGCATCGAATGTATTCACCATATACTCAAACAATGTTCCATTTTCATGTGGCTGGAATTCATAGCCGTGAGGATGATAACACAGCAGCAAGCCGTTTTGCGCAAGGATCTTTCCTGCTTTATTCAGAACAGCGGATGCCCGGTTGATATCTTCAATGGTAAGCGTATCGCCTTTGTGTGGTATCCAAAAACAAACTACATACTTCGCGCCATAGGCACGTGCGTCATCGGCCACAGCCTGCGGATAATTCATTAGTCGTTCGAAGTCAGTACCGTAACTCACAACTTGAAGTTGATTCTGGGCGATTAACTTTATGAACTCCGGAAATTCCAATCCATATGATCCGCCTATTTCAATTTCCTTTATTCCAAACGATTTGATTTTTGCCATCGTGCCGGGCACATCTTTCGCAAATTCATTACGAAGGCTGTGAAGCTGTAGTCCGATTTCCTGTGCATGAGTAGCAAGACTAAAGAATACGAGGAGTAGTCCAACGAGTTTTTTGAAAGAGGATTGCATAGAGAGAATTCTTGATTCAAGATAGGTAAACTGGGTGAAGAAACAATCGGTGAGTGGCCGGACTTAAAGTTAATTGTGAGTTTTTTACCGTTAGCCGTTAAGGCATGTTGTTACCGATGAAAAAATCAAAAGCCATTGGGTTCAAAAATGAGACACAAAATTTAATAGGCCGAATAACAAATAACATTTAAGGATATAAAGCACATAAAAAAAGCGTCACCATTTGATGACGCTTTTGGGGTATAAACGATTTGGTTTGGTTGGCTATTTCTGAACGAGAAGTGGTGTGTTGGCCACGATGGTGATCAAGTCTGAATCATTTACACTTTTCTTCTCATCTGCTACGATCAGGAAGTTTTCATATAGCTGATCAAGCTCTGTTTTATTAGGCTGATAACCGAGTAATTCGAGTCTGTGCTTCAAAGCAGCACGGCCGCTACGCGCAGTTAACAAGATAGATGAAGTCGGTACACCTACATCTGCAGGATTGATGATCTCATAATTTTCTGAGTTCTTCAGGAAACCATCCTGGTGAATTCCGGATGAGTGCGCGAAAGCATTCGCACCAACAATTGCTTTATTCGGTTGCACCGGCATACGCATCATATCCGATACGAGCGTGCTAATTGCAAATAATTTTTCTGATTTAAGATTGGTATGCAAGCCAAGATCTTTATGCGTCTTGATGATCATCGCTACTTCTTCAAGAGAAGTATTTCCTGCACGCTCTCCTATACCATTGATTGTTACTTCCGCCTGTCCTGCACCAGCAATTAAACCAGCCATTGTATTGGCAGTAGCAAGTCCAAGATCGTTATGGCAATGTACAGAGATCGTTGCCTTATCGATGTTCTGAACATGCTCGAACAAATACTGAATGCGTTTTCCATAGAGATGCGGCAGGCAATATCCTGTAGTATCCGGAATGTTTACTACATCTGCACCTGCAGCAATAACGGCTTCTACCATTTGTGCGAGAAATGCAAGATCAGCACGACCTGCATCTTCAGCGAAGAATTCTACTTCAACACCTTTTGCTTTTGCATATCCTACAGCCCACACCGCTTGCTCCAGAACTTTTTCGCGTGTTGTGTTGAACTTATGTTTGATGTGAATATCAGATGAACCAATACCGGTATGGATGCGTCCACGTTTTGCATGATGCAACGCTTCTCCTGCTACATCAATGTCTTCTTTCTTGGAGCGCGTCAATGCACATATACCAACGTTCACAGCTTTGGAAAGCTCTACAACAGAAAGAAAATCACCGGGACTGGATATAGGGAAACCGGCTTCTATAACATCTACTCCGAGTAGCTCAAGCTCCCGTGCAATCACGACCTTTTCATCGGTTGATAATTGACAGCCGGGCACTTGCTCGCCATCGCGAAGCGTAGTGTCGAAGATTTCAATTTTTCTGCTCATGGTTTCGTTATCCTTTAATTGTTAAAAGTATTATTTCGGGTTGGGGGTCAGGTATCTGTGTTGGTGTACCTTCACGCCCTTTTAATTATATACTATACGGCAACCTGGCAATTCACCAGCATGCGTGCATTGTTACATACTACATTTCCCATCACCTCTGTTCCCAGAATTTTTTCGTGTGGAGTAGCTGCATCCGCTATATCGCGTGTTCTGTATCCGTCCTTTAAAGTTTGTTCTACAGCTTTAATCACCGTTTCAGATTCTTCTTTCAGTCCAAAAGATATATCCAGTAACAATGCAGCTGAAAGTATAGATGCTAATGGGTTCGCAACACCTTTACCGGTAATGTCATGTGCACTTCCGTGGATAGGTTCGTATAGCCCTACCGTGTCACCGATAGAAGCGGACGCGAGCATACCCATGGAACCTGCAATCTGTGATGCTTCATCGGTAAGTATATCTCCGAAAAGATTTCCGGTTACCACTACATCGAAGCTGCGCGGATTCTGGATTAACTTCATGGCAGCAGCGTCTACAAACATGTGCTCTACTGTTACATCCGGATATTGCTTTGCTACCTCCTGAACAACTTCGCGCCAGAGGCGTGAGCTTTCCAGTACGTTTGCCTTATCAACAGATGTTAATTTCTTACCACGTGTTAATGCGGCCTTGAAAGCTTTGTGTGCGATACGCTCCACTTCATAGCGAGAGTATATCATGGTATCAAAAGCAGTACTGCCCTGGTCTTTGCGTCCACGTTCACCGAAGTATACATCGCCTGTCAGTTCACGGAAGAAAAGTATATCTGCACCTTTCAGTATTTCAGGTTTGATGCTGGATGCTGCGAGCAATTCATCAAAAAGTTTTATCGGACGAAGGTTGGCATATAAGCCTAACTCTTTGCGCATCTTCAGCAAACCTTGTTCCGGACGAACTTTCGCTGAAGGATCATTATCATATTTAGGATGTCCTACAGCTCCGAAGAGTATAGCATCCGAATTTTTCATTTTCTCAAGGGATTCATCCGGTAGCGGATTTCCGGTAGCTTCTATAGCCTCGTGGCCAATCGTTGCATAGTCGAATGTAAATTGATGACCAAAGCATTCGGCTACTTGTTCGAGTATTTTTTTACCACATGCTGTTACTTCTTTTCCTATACCGTCTCCGGGAAGTATTACAATTTTCTTTTTCATTCAATCTCTTTTAATAAGCTTCAAGTTTCCAGCTGCAAGCTGAGTCGTGTGAGTGTGTTTAAGCGCGGGCGAGTTCAAATTGTTTGATGTCCTCGCGAAGGCTCAACAGATAATCTATATCATCGTATCCATTGGTGAGGCAGATCTTCTTATAAGCATTAATGTCGAATGATTCTGATGAACCATCTTCGAGTGATACCTTTTGATTTTGAAGATCAACTGTGATCTCTGTTGCCGGATCTTTTTCAATTGCTGCAAAAATCTTTTTCAAAAACGTGTCCGTTACCTGTACCGGTAGCGTTGCATTGTTGAGTGCGTTGTTCTTGAATATATCTGCAAAGAAACTTGAGATCACTACTTTAAAACCGTAGTCGGCTATAGCCCACGCTGCGTGTTCGCGACTACTTCCACATCCAAAGTTTTTACCAGCTACTAAAATTTGTCCGGTATATGTTTTATCATTCAGCACAAAATCCTTCGGAGTATTGTCGTTGTTATAGCGCCAGTCTCTGAAAAGATTCTCGCCAAAACCATCACGTGTTGTTGCTTTCAGAAAACGTGCTGGTATAATCTGGTCTGTATCTATATTTTCAATCGGCAGTGGCACTGCACGACTCTTCAGGGTTATAAATTTCTCTTTCGCCATTGGTCTAATGTTATCCGTTGTAATTATACCAGTTCTCGTACGTCTGTTACTTTGCCGGTGATCGCTGCTGCTGCTGCACTCAACGGGCTCGCCAAAAATGTTCTGGACTTTGGACCTTGCCTTCCTTCGAAGTTTCGGTTTGATGTACTGATGCAATATTTACCAGCCGGAATTTTATCTTCGTTCATTCCTAAACAAGCGGAACATCCTGGTTCGCGCAATTCAAAACCAGCTTCTTCAAAGATTGTATGAAGACCTTCTCTGCGTGCTTGCTCTTCTACTTGTTTCGATCCGGGCACCACCCATACTTCAACACCGGCAGCTTTCTTCTTGCCTTTTACAATAGACGCCACCAATCTTAAATCTTCAATACGCGCGTTGGTACAGCTTCCGATGAAAACATAATCCACTGATTTACCCAGTAACTGTGAACCGGGCTCAAGTCCCATATACTCCAGCGACTTTGTGAAAGAATTTTGTTCGCTTATATCATTCAGTTCTGCAACGGTAGGGATACGATCAGTAACTTTTATACCCATGCCAGGATTGGTTCCATAGGTAATCATGGGAGCTATATCTGCGGCATCGTAAGTCAATACGTGATCGTACTTCGCGCCATCATCAGTTTTCAGTTGACGCCATTCTTCAACGAGGCTATCAAAAGCTGCTCCTTCCGGTGCAAATTTTCTTCCTTTTATATAGTTGAAAGTGGTTTCATCCGGAGCAATCAATCCGCCACGAGCGCCCATTTCAATACTCATATTGCAAATGGTCATACGTGCTTCCATAGAAAGACTGCGGATGGCTTCACCAGCATATTCCACGAAGTATCCCGTTGCGCCACTGGCTGAAATCTTCGCGATGATATATAGTATAATATCTTTAGATACCACACCTTTACCGAGCGTACCGTTGATTTCAATGCGCATCGTTTTCGGGCGATACTGAAGTATACATTGTGTAGCCAGTACCTGCTCTACCTCACTGGTACCAATACCAAAGGCTATACTTCCGAACGCTCCGTGCGTTGATGTATGGCTATCGCCACATACGATGGTCATACCCGGTAAAGTTAATCCCAGCTCAGGGCCGATGATATGAACTATACCTTGATACGGATGACCAAGATCGTACATCGTTACGCCAAACTCGGCTGTATTTTTCCGAAGTGTTTCTACCTGGTGACGGGAGAGCGCTTCTTTGATTGGAAGGTGCTGATCTTTTGTAGGAACATTGTGATCTGGCGTAGCCGTTGTGCGGGCCGGGTTGAATAATTTGATACCGCGTTTCCGTAATCCGTCAAAGGCTTGCGGACTGGTTACTTCGTGAATGAAGTGACGGTCGATGTACACTACATCCGGGTACCCTTCACTTGTCTTCACCACGTGTGCATCCCAGAGTTTGTCGAACAGTGTTTTCGGTTGACTCATGTCTCAGTTTTCAGTTCTATTTGTGTTTCAATTGCATCGAAGTAGAACAAGTGTTAGTTTGTCCTGCTACATAAAAAACGAAACGTCCCGTCTGAATGTGCTCAGACGGGACGATAACGGTTGTTCTATATTTAATTCAGATCATTTTTTGTTGATCCGAATACTCAAAAAAATCTATATCAAAAAGAGGGTTCTTCAGACACGAAGATGAAAAAAGTTAAGCCGTACATCAACGAATTGTTAAAAAATATTTACCAAAACTAACGATTGATTGGTTGTTTATAGTTGCTCAACGCGAGCAATTCTCGTGACTGTACCATGCTTTTTTCTTGCTGTAAAAGTATACGAAGCAGCTGCTGAATTTCTTTAAGATACTTTTTTACTTTTTTTAATTTTCGTGTGGCTTGTATATGCAACTCTAACGGACTGATGATATCGTCCTGCATCTTGGTTGTAAAATAATCCGAAGCATCTTTTACACGCTGGTATACGTGGGTATAATCATTCTGATCGGATGCCTCTTTCATCCAGGTATATAAATGTCTTTTAAAAGTCAGATTTACTTTTTTATTATCCTCTAACCAGATATTTATACTTTGCATCAATGCTATAGCATCCTCCTTGTGCGGAATGTTCTTCTGATCAATTGACTCCAGCAACTCTATAACCTGATGTGAAATTGCCGACCATTCAAAAGCCTTTACGATAATACTATAGAGATATTGATGCTTTTCATTTTGATATACCGATTGCAAGGCATCCATGGAAGTACTGTCGCGCATGAAGTCCAGGATGCGTTCATCGGTCTGTATACTGCGGCTGGTTATTGGTGATTTCAGAGCTATACCTTCCAATGAAGTACAACGGCTCAGCGCCACATATACCTGGCCTGCAGAAAAAGAGTTTGCCGCATCTACAATTACTTTTTCAAATGTAAGTCCCTGACTTTTATGAATCGTTATAGCCCAGGCGAGGCGAATTGGAAATTGACAGAACAATCCAAGTTCCTCTTCTTCTATACGTTGCTCGGCAGCGTTGTATGCATATCGTATGTTTCGCCAGGTCTCGCGCTCCAAGGTAAAGTATATAGATTCACCCGGAAATTCTACTTCGATTCTATCATCGCTGATTTGCGCAATGCGCCCGAGTTTGCCATTGAAATATCTTCGCTCCTTCTGTAAATCATTTTTGATGAACATAATCTGAGCGCCTTCCTTCAACCAAAGTTCTTTTTCTGTCGGATATGATTTTGTTGGAAAATCTCCATCTACGGTTCCGTCAAACCGAAATGATTCGCCTGGCAACTTTGCGAGCTCTTCTGCATTGATACGATCCGCCAGATAGTTATGCGAGGTTAAGGTAATAACCACTTCATCTTCTCCTTGTTGGAGTGCTATAGCATGACGGCTATTTAGCAATTCAAGATCCGTACGCAATGTATTGTTATTGCGTACGCGATTCAGTAAATCTATAAACACAGCATCCTGCTGTCTATATATTTTCTGCAACTCAATGATCAACGGTGGTATTTGCTCGAGAACTTTTGCGTGGAAGAAAAACGGAGTCTTGTAAAAATTTCGAAGAATGCTCCACTCCTGTTCCTGCACAACAGGCGGTAACTGGAAGAGGTCCCCTATATATAGCATCTGCACACCTCCAAAAGGAATGCCGTGCCTTTTTCGAACATGCCTGAGCACAGTATCAATTGCATCGAGTACATCACAACGCACCATGGAGATCTCATCGATAATCAGCAGCTCGATCTCTTCAAACAATTCTCTTTTTTCATTATGAAGACGAAGATTTTGTAGAAGTGTATATGCATCCGAAAGCCCTGAATTCTCGGAGTCGGTTCCTCGCTGCGGCACCGGAATGAACGGTGTAAATGGTAACTGGAAAAATGAGTGAATCGTAACACCACTACAATTAATAGCCGCTATACCGGTGGGCGCTACAACGACACTCTTCTTCGGAGAATGCTCTTTTATATACTTCAGAAAAGTTGTTTTACCAGTACCTGCTTTACCAGTCAGAAAAATATGCCGGCTTGTTTGATTCACAAGATTAGCAGCCAACTCAAAGATCGGATTGTTTTCAAACGGGTTCATCGCAGCTAACATAATCGATGAAAGTAAAACATCTCCCGCAGATTTCACAGATTAACGCAGATAATGCTTTTTTTATCGCCTTTGGCGACAAGATTTTTGACGAGTCTCTTTGCGGATCGATATTATGCAGATGCATTTAAAAGTCTGCGTTTATCTGCAAAAATCTGCGGAAGAAAAATGCCTTTCCCATCCTCGCGCTCAGCAAGAAAATAAAATTATAAAATCGAAGAAAGAAAAATTATACCAGGTATTCAAACAGGTTCTCGTTCTGATTAACAAGGGTATAGTTCAGCTTGTGACCATCCATCCGCTCGATAAGCGTTTTGAAGTCTTCTGCTGATTTTACTTCTATACCTATCAATGCAGGACCAGTTTCCTTATTATGTTTTTGAATAAATTCAAAGCGTACTATATCATCGGTTGGACCTAAGATCTGGTTGACAAATTCTTTAAGCGCTCCGGGGCGTTGTGCAAAGCGAACGATGAAATAATGCTTCAGTCCTTCATATAGTAAAGATCGTTCCTTGATCTCCTGCATGCGGTCTATATCATTGTTTCCTCCACTAAGAACACAGACTACTTTTTTTCCTTTGATCTGCTCTGCATATTGATCAAGCGCAGCAATGGAAAGTGCGCCTGCAGGCTCGGCCACAATGGCATCCTGATTATAGAGTTGAAGTATCGTAGAGCTTACTTTCCCTTCTGGCACCAACAGCATATCCGTCAGTACATCTTTGCAATAAGAAAAAGTGAGGTCACCTACTTTCTGAACAGAAGCGCCATCAACGAAGCGCTGAATTTTTTCAAGCTTCACCGGTTTCCCTGCTTTCAATGCTTCCTTCATGGAAGGAGCTCCAGCCGGCTCTACTCCTATAATTTTTGTTTGGGGTGAGTATGTTTTGAAATACTCTCCTACACCGGCACACAAACCTCCTCCGCCAATTGGCACGAAGATATAGTCTATACCGGATACTTCATCGAGAACTTCTTTTGCAACGGTTCCTTGTCCTTCAATCACTTTAACATGATCGAATGGAGGAATAAATACCATGTTATTCTTTTGAGTATACTCTAAGGCATGCGATTGACATTCGTCAAATGTATCGCCTGTGAGTACGATCTCTATGTTGTCACCACCGAACATTTTCACCTGGTTGATCTTTTGCTTCGGCGTAATGGCCGGCATATAGATCACTCCCTTTATATCCAAGTGCCTGCATGAGAACGCTACGCCTTGCGCGTGATTCCCTGCACTCGCACAAACAATACCGCGGCTACGCTGCTCGTCTGTAAGGCTCTGCATTAAGTTATAGGCGCCGCGCAATTTATAGGAGCGCACGACCTGCAAGTCTTCACGCTTAATGTAAATCTCAGCCTTAAATTTTTCAGATAGCTTGCGATGGAATTGCAACGGGGTTTTCAGAACAACGGTCTTGAGTATATCCGCTGCTGCGTTGATGTTAAGGGTATATGTTTGTGTAGCTGGTGACATAAGTGAGATCTATACTCTTCCGTATAGCGCTTCGTCTGAAATAGACGAAGCGCTGACGGTTGAGCTATAATTAGTTTATCATGCTGGCTTCTACCTGCTGTTTTTCAGGGCGGAGTTTGCGCACTGCTGCGCCTGCTTGCCAGAGTTCGCTTTCGCGAAGTTCTTTCAATTCTTCTGCGAGTTTCTCGCGGTAATCAGGCTTGCTGCAAGTATCGATGGTACGTTTTGCTTCTGCACCTGACTCAACACTTTCATATAGTTCTTTGAACACAGGAAGTGTAGCGGCTTTGAATTTTTTCTTCCAATCCAACGCACCACGTTGTGCTGTTGTAGAACAGTTGGCATACATCCAGTCCATACCATTTTCTGCCACCAGTGGCATCAATGATTGCGTCAACTCTTCTACTGTTTCGTTGAATGCTTCTGAAGGTGTATGACCTTTTGCACGTAATACTTCGTACTGTGCTTCAAATATACCGGCAATAGCACCCATTAATGTACCACGCTCACCTGTAAGATCAGAGTATACTTCTTTTCTGAAATCTGTCTCAAACAAGTATCCTGCCCCAACACCGATACCTAACGCGATAGCTTTTGTTTTTGCATTACCGGTAGCATCCTGGAATACAGCGTAACTTGCATTTATACCTTTACCTTGTAAGAATAATCTGCGAACAGATGTACCCGATCCTTTTGGAGCAGCCAGAATTACATCTACATCTGCTGAAGGGATGATGTTGGTTTGATCTTTAAAAGTGATACCAAAGCCGTGTGAGAAATATAGTGTCTTTCCTTTTGTAAGGTATGGTTTGATGGTTGGCCACAATTCGATCTGACCAGCATCTGAAAGAAGAAACTGAATTACCGTTCCTTTTTTTGCTGCTTCTTCAATTTCAAATAACGTCTCGCCAGGAACCCATCCGTGTTCAACAGCCTTGTCCCAGGTCTTTGATCCTTTACGCTGACCAATAATTACTTTAAAACCATTATCACGAAGGTTCAATGCCTGTGCAGGACCTTGTACACCATATCCGATAATTGCAATGGTTTCATTCTTCATTACTTCCAGTGCTTTTTCCATCGGGAACTCTTCGCGAGTCACTACTTCTTCTATGGTTCCTCCGAAATTAATTTTTGCCATTTTCGTTGTGTTTAAGTTATTACGTTTTGTACGTGTTTTAAGTGTTTACGATTGATATATACTTGTGTTGATTACAGACTATAATTACACAATCTGTGCAGCGTGTCTTGCACTGAGCTCACAGTAGAGATCGCTACCTGCATAATATATAGCATGCTCTACTTCAATCAGTTTCTCAACCTGTTGTTTTACTTTTTCTATCATGTCTTCTGAAGTAAAGAGAAGTACAACGGCTACGCCTCTGCGAAAATCATCTTCCGCTTCATGTGCGATCAGTCGTTTTATTCTTACTCTTCTCCTGTTCAGAATATTGACGATCCGGTTTAAAACCGAAAAGTTATTATCCGAATGTATCTCTAAAGTGAAATCCTGTTTCATAAATATAGTTGCTAGGTACTGGCTATACGCCACTAGTCGTGTGGGTTGTGAGTTTGTGTGTGACCAATTAATCTTTGCAAGGAGGCGCTTCCAACAGTACATCTGCTACACCTGCTCCTGCAGGAACCATCGGGAATACGTTGTCTTCTTTTCCTACCACTACTTCGAGGAAGTATGAAGTTTTTGAATCCAGCATTTCCTGTAAAGCGTCAACAAGATCTTCGCGCGCTTCTACTTTGCGGGCCTTAATGTTATAGGCTTCTGCAAGCTTTATAAAATTAGGGTTCGTCATTTCCGTAAACGAGTAACGCTTGTTATGAAATAACTGCTGCCACTGACGCACCATGCCGAGGAAGCTGTTATTCAATACCATGATCTTTACTGGTATTTCATATTGCATAATCGTCCCTAATTCCTGTACCGTCATTTGATAACCACCATCACCAATGACAGCGATCACTTGATTTTGTGGTTTCGCAAGCTTCGCTCCCAATGCAGCAGGCAATGCAAATCCCATAGTACCAGCGCCACCGGAAGTCACGTTAGTTCTCGGATTTTTATACTTATAGTAACGTGATGTTACCATTTGGTGCTGCCCTACATCTGTTACTACAATCGCTTCACCTTTTGAAAGGTTTGAGAGATTATAGATTGCTTCACCCATAGTAATCTTCTCGGATGGATTACATTCACGGTGAATGACTTTGTCGTACTCAATGTCGTTGAGTTTGTGAAAGCTCTTCACCCATTCATCATGCTTGCCAGCATTACACTTTTGTGTGAGCAGTTCCAATGCTTCTTTTGCATCTGCATGTACAAATGCTTCAGTCTTGATGATCTTGTCGATCTCGGCTTTATCAATATCGATGTGAACAACTTTAGCCTGGCGAGCATACTTGCTTACATTACCAGTCACGCGGTCGTCAAAGCGCATTCCTATACCGATCAGTACATCACACTCATTCGTGTTAACGTTCGGTCCATAGTTACCGTGCATACCCAGATATCCTACATAGTTCGGATGATCAGTTGGAAATGCTCCCAGTCCAAGCAACGTAGAGGCTACGGGTATACCAGTCTTTTCAGAAAACGCAATCAGCTCCTTTGTGGCGCCTGACAATAATATACCTTGACCGGCAAGTATGTACGGACGTTTTGCGTTGTTGATCAGATCAGCTGCTTTCTCAACTTGTGACGGTTGAAGTACAGGCTTCGGTTTATAGGTACGTATATAGTCGCACTTCTTATACTCGAATGCATCGATCATTTCGTTCTGAGCATTCTTGGTAATGTCGATGAGTACGGGACCTTGTCTTCCGGTCTTGGCAATATAAAATGCTTTCGCTACAGCCGGTGCTATATCTTTCGCTTCTGCTACCTGCACATTCCATTTAGTGACCGGCAACGTAGTGTTCACTACATCTATTTCCTGAAAAGCATCAGTACCTAGTAAATGTGCAAATACCTGACCGGTGATACATACCAACGGTGTTGAATCGATCAGCGCATCGGCAAGACCTGTCACCAGGTTTGTGGCGCCTGGCCCTGACGTTGCAAACACAACGCCTGTTCTTCCAGATACACGTGCATAACCTTGTGCAGCATGAATAGCACCTTGCTCGTGACGAACCAGGATGTGCTTCAGTTTATCTGCATAGCCATACAACGCATCGTATACCGGCATGATTGCTCCGCCCGGATATCCGAAAATTATATCAACTCCCTCTTCGATAAGCGAAATCAGTAATGCTTCCGAGCCGGAAATTTTTTGTTTCTGTTGAGTGTCTTTTTCAACAGCAGATTTAGTCTTCGTCAGTAACGCATCCATCAGCTGCAGTTTTTACTTGTTTAGCATACTTCAATAAAATTCCATTCTTGGCATTCAGCGCTGGTTTTTTCCAGGCTGCTCTACGTTGGGCTATCGTCTGATCGTCTACCAACAAGTTGATAGTATGTTTCTGAACATCGATCTCGATCTGATCATTCTCTTCTACAAGGGCAATCACTCCACCTTCATATGCTTCCGGTGTAATGTGACCTATAACAAATCCATGAGAACCTCCGGAAAAACGTCCGTCTGTTATCATGGCTACTGCTTTACCAAGGCCTGCTCCCATAATGGCAGATGTAGGCTTCAGCATCTCAGGCATACCGGGTGCACCCCGTGGACCTACATAACGGATGACGACTACATCGCCCGCTTTTACGCGACCACTTTGTATACCATTAATCAATTCAAACTCACCATTAAAAACTTTAGCAGGACCGCTAAACTTCTCCCCTTCTTTACCTGTGATCTTTGCTACTGAACCTTTCTCTGCGAGATTGCCATATAGGATCTGCAAGTGTGCTGTAGCTTTGAGTGGATTTTCAACAGGGTATATAACGTCTTGCTTTGCGAAATCAAGTGATGGAGCATCCTTCACATTTTCAGCAATTGTCTTTCCTGTTACGGTTACACAATCACCGTGCAGAAAACCTTGTTCCAATAAATACTTCATCACCGATGGAACACCACCGATCTTATGCAACGCATCCATCAGATATTTACCGCTTGGCTTGAAGTCAGCAAGCAATGGAGTCTTATCCGATATACGTTGAAAATCTTCCTGCGTAATTTTTACATTCACAGATTTTGCCATGGCAATCAAATGCAGCACAGCATTGGTTGACCCACCTAACGCCATCACGACTGTAATTGCATTTTCAAATGCTTTGAATGTCATGATATCATGCGGCTTGAGATCAAGCGCGAGTAAATTCTTAATCGCTTTTCCGGAAGCTATACATTCTTCTTTCTTATCCTTGCTTACAGCAGGGTTAGACGAAGAGTATGGCAACGACATGCCAAGTGCTTCTATAGCAGAAGCCATGGTGTTAGCAGTATACATACCGCCACAAGCACCCGCACCCGGACATGAATTTTTTACTATACCTTTGAAATCTTCTGGAGATATAGTGCCTGCCATCTTTTGTCCCAATGCTTCAAAAGCAGAGATGATGTTCAGTTCCTGACCTTTCCAGTCACCACCTGCTATCGTTCCACCATATACCATAATGGCGGGGCGATTCAAGCGGCCCATCGCGATGAGCGCTCCGGGCATATTTTTATCACAGCCTACTACTGCGATCAATCCATCATAATACTGGGCGCCACATACAGCCTCAATTGAGTCCGCTATAATTTCACGGCTTACGAGCGAGTAGCGCATACCTTCGGTACCGTTGCTCATCCCATCGCTTACACCGATCGTATTGAAAATCAGTCCTACCAGTTCATTACTCCATACAGCTGTTTTTACATCTTGTGCGAGTGCATTCAAATGCATATTACAAGTGTTGCCATCATAGCCAGTGCTCACAATACCCACCTGCGCTTTTTGCATGTCATCATCGGTAAGCCCGATTCCGTATAGCATCGCTTGTGCAGCAGGCAAGGTTGGATCTTGCGTTAATGTCTTGCTGTACTTATTTAGTTCTTTACTCACGTTATTGGTTAATGATTAAGTTTAAAAAATTCTTCCCTTCAGATTCGTATCCCGCTAACATTCGGGATGTTTTCGCATTTTGTTTTTATCATCTCGCAGATATAGGAGTACCCCGAAGGATACTCCCTATCCACGGACATCTGGTTGTTTAGATGATGACGTAGCTAAATGATTTTTCGAGCACTTGGCATTTATATGCTTCTTGTACCGTTGCGCCTAAGCTGTCGAACCATTCTTTTTTAAATGGCTTGGCATCGATCGATTCAATGCCTACTATTTCAGCAGCTGTACCACACAGGAATGCGCTGTCTGCTGATTCAAGTTCTTCTACTTTTATCTGTTTTTCCTTTACGGGTATATCTAACTCGCGGCAAATGTTCATCACAGTCTGACGCGTTATACCTGGAAGTATATGTCCAAGAGAGGGGGTATAGAGCACTCCGTCTTTTTCCAAAAAGAAATTTGCTCCGGGAGCTTCAGCAACAAAGCCATTCATGTCGAGCATCAAGGCTTCATCATAGCCTCTTACTTTTGCTTCACTTGTTGCCAGTATAGAGTTTACATAATGACCAGTAACTTTCGCTTCCATCTTCAATGAATTTGGATTGGGGCGTTGGTAGGATGACACACACATTTTCAATTGCTTGTCACCATGATACTTGTCCCATTCCCATGTACACATCATCAGGTATACTTCATCGGTATGCGTGAGTTGCATATTCGGACCACAGTAAACTAACGGCCGGATATACGCATCACCCATATCATTTTTTTCTAACAGTTGATATGCGATCTGTATAAGTTCTTCTGTCTCGTAGTTGAACGGAATGTTTACCAGTGCACAACTTTTTTTCAAACGCTCAAAGTGTTCATATGCCTTGAAGATTTTTACACCGTTCATTGTCTGATAGGCACGAATCCCTTCGAAAGCGCCAAATCCATAATGGAGCGATTGACTATACAAATCCGTATGCGCATCGACAGCCTTTATGAACTTACCATTCAGGAACAAGATCGTGTCTTTCGTGTAGTACATATTTACAACTGTTAGTTTGTAGTTTACTATATAAAACAAAACCGCCCCGAGGCTATCGGGGCGGTCTGTGATGTTCTTTTTAAAAATGCTATATCACTATCGCCCCCGCGGGTTTGACAAGTAGAATATTCACACTAATTACAAGCACAGTGAAGCTGCTCAACTCCGTAGAGTTTAACAAGCGTTCGGTGATTTGTTGATTGTTCATCATAAAATTCTGTGCGAGTACAATTGTCACAAATAATCAATTACTATTCAAGCGAAACGTAAAAAATATTTGAAAATTTCGCTAAAAACGAATGTTAGCTACTACTTACAGGCGTTCGTTATGTAGTCTGAAAAACACATCGCACCCTCTACATTTGAGCTCCTGTCCTATTCATCCCTGTCCAATATTCAGCTGCCATAACTATATATTTCACGCTATATATAGGCTACTCATCTTTCAAAACTGTAACGGGATTCGTAAGCGCGGCTCTAATAACATGATAGCTTGTAATCGCTAACGCTGTAATTATTATTCCCCCACCTGCAATGATAAACGCCCAGGGAGAGATTTGTACCTTGTATTGGAATCCTTCAAGCCAGGTATTCAGTCCCCAAAGGCATAACGGTGTACTTACTACAATCGCAGTGACTATAAGTAATGTATAATCTTTTACCACCAACAACCATATACTCCATACCGAAGCACCTACGACTTTGCGTATACCAATTTCCTTGGTGCGTTGCTCTACAGTATAGATAATCATACCCAGTAAGCCGAAGCAAGCAATCAGGATTGCCAACCCGGCAAATACAGTGAGGGCGTGACCAAACTTTTCTTCAGACTGAAAATTTCTTTCAAAGGAATCATCTACGAAATTGTATTGAAATGGATTGTTACCGGCATACTGTTTCCAATCTTTTTCTACAGAAGCAACTAATGCATTCAGTGCAGTTGTATTGTCAGGTGCAATGCGCAAGACTGCACTTTGTTCACCTACGGTAAACATATTGCTATTGATATGAAATATAGCCATGGGTTGAATCGGCTGATTCAACGACCAGTAATTAAAATCACGAACAATGCCAATCACTTCATATTGCTCGCGACCCGGATAATCTATTTTTTTTCCAATCACACTTTCGTCAATATTCCAACCTAAAGCTTCTGCGGCCGACTCGTTTATGATAACCCTGTTTTTATCAGCCGGTACATCCTTGGAAAAATTACGACCTATTTTAAGATCCAGGTTTAAGGTTGGTATATACTTCTCATCAGCCTTCACATAATTCAATGGCGTAATCTTTCCACCTGAGCCTTCGGCACTGAATTGATCCCCATCCTGAATATAGGGGGGCACAGCACTACACCATGAAGCCTCCTGCACACCGGATATATTTCCCAGTGAATGTATAAATGTCTCTTTATCGTTTATGCGTTCGACACGGCTTACAACCAGGAGATTTTCGCGGTTGAACCCGATGTCCTTCTGTGCTAAAAATCTGATCTGTTGAAAGACTACAATCGTGCAAACAATCAATACCATTGAGATTACGAATTGAAATGTTACCAGTCCGTTTCGTAAAGTTTTACCTTGTTTACCAGTGCGTAATTTTCCTTTCATCGCCTCCACAGGTGAGAATTTACTCAGGAATATAGCCGGGTAACTTCCGGATAATAAACTCATCACTACAATCAATCCGAGCAGTACCCAAAGTATATCCTGATGACGAAGCAGGTTCAGTTTCAGATCGTTGCCGGTAAGGACATTAAAGAATGGAAGAAGGATTTGCACCAGTCCCAGGCTTATCAACGCTGCGAGACAACAGAACATAAATGCTTCTGAGAAAAAATGCAGCGCCAGCTGCAATTTATCGGAGCCCATAATTTTCCGCAGGCTCGATTCTTTTATTCTACGTGTATACTGTGCCGTAGAAAGATTCATAAAGTTGATACACGATAACAGGATGATCAAAACCTCCACACCTATTAAAGTATATACCGTTGTAATATTTCCAACGTTGTTAAGCCGGTTATATACATTGGTAGAATGTAGATGTATAGATGTAAACGGCTGAACAAAGAGTTCCCACTTTTTACCGGTTTTTATATAGTCATCAAACGACTGATTCATGACGCGCTGCAAGGTTCCTTCAGCATACTTCCTTGGAAGGGCCGGAAGCTTGCTTTCCAATGCTGCTATTGTAGCACGTTCATCAAGTAGTACAAAAGTTTCGAAGGTTGTCCAAAGCCAAAGATCGTTCGCACGCATCACCTTCGGAAAACTGTTCATCGATACCAGTATATCAAATTGTATGTAGGAGTTATCCGGAACATCCTGAACAACGGCCGTTACTTCATACGTTTCCTTCGCGCTGTCACTTCCAACTTGCAGAAGTTTACCAAGTGCTTCATTTGTTCCAAAATATTTTCGCGCTGTTGATTCGGTAAGTATAGCAGAGTGCGGCTTTTGCAACGCCGTGTTTATATCGCCTTTAAGCAACGGAAAAGTGAATACACGAAAGAAATTTGAATCAACCGCCAGTATATTTGATTCATCGAATGCCTTAATGTCTTCTTTGTTATCAGCATAAGTCACCAGAAAATTTCCAGGAGGCTGTACACGCGTCACTTCTTTTATTTCGGGAATCTCAGCATTTAATGCATACGCAACGCCAGGGCCAAGCGAAGCAAACTGTTTGTCATCTTTTTCACCCCAGATAAAGGTTTGATTGATCCGATAAATATGGTCACCATTTTTATGAAAGCGATCGTAGCTGAACTCGTGCTGTACATATAGATATATGAGCAGCGTGCTGACGATACCAGCAGTCAAGCCCAGGAGGTTAATCGCAGAGAATAATTTTTGACGCTTAATGTTACGGACAAACAGAAGAATGTAATACTTGATCATACCACGGAATTGGTTTGACTGGTTCTATGACAAAGGTCGTACCATTGCTAAATCAGGACAAAAGGGGGCTTTTTGACTAAAAAGTCGTCCGCTATCAGATCAAGGTGTTCGATTTCGGAAAGGTTTCTACCGCAGATTTCAGGATAAAAATCTGCGGCAGAAAGGATTTAAGACTTGAGATATTAAAGATTAAGACTCTAAATATTCAACGATCCCGTCACGAATCGCTGTGAACGTTTTGGCCAGTGTTTCTTCATCTTCTTCCAGTAACGTCACGCGGAAGCCTTGCAACTCGGAACAGAAAGATGAAATAGGAACAACGCAAACGCCTTTCGCTGCGAGCAGGTGATATACAAAACGCTTGTCGAGGGCTATATCTGTTTTCGGTGAACCATCTGCATTGTTTACCCAACTGCTTACCAGTTTACTGATTTGTTCATTGCCGATCGCTAATTTTTGTGTTGGTTTCAAACTTCCATCGCGGAAAATGATCGTGTTATAGAATGCACCGAACGTTTCATTAAACGTAAGCTGCGGAACAGTGCTGAGTATATCTGAAATGATCTTGCTCCTCTTACCTATATTCCGGTTTGTCTCTTCGCGGTATACTTTGAAGCGCGGATCACCAAAAATCTTGGGTATAGTTAACTGCGGAAGCTTAGTAGAACATACTTCGATCATCTTGGCATTATCGAGTGCCTGGCAAAATCTGTTGAAGTCCTCGTCTTTATCACGGTTATAATATTCCATCCAGCCACAGCGCGAGCCGGGCCACGGCAATTCTTTTGATATACCCTTCATGGATATACCGGGTACATCTTCAATGATCTCAGCAAGAGAATATGCACGCGCTCCGTTATAGGTTATATTGATATATATCTCATCTGCCAGCAGGAACAAGTTAAACTCTTTGGCAATCTCAACAATCCGCTTCAGCGTTTCGAGCGGGTATACCATGCCCGTAGGATTGTCCGGATTGATAATGAGTATACCGACTACATTCGGGTTATACTTTACCTTGTTGTATAAATCATCCAGGTCCGGATACCATTTATTATTAGGATCAAGTTTATAGGTAAGCGGTTCGTGCGCAGCGTGTGCAGCTTCAGCACTGGAGTGTGTTGAATATGCAGGTGATGGACCGATGACGCGTGATGTTCTTGAAATGAACTGATATGCTTTTGATATAGCATCGCCTAATCCGTTGAAGAAGCAAATATCATCTGCTGTAATCTGTACACCGCCCATGGCGTTGGTTTGCTTGGCCAGGAACTCACGGGTTTCCAACATACCCTTCGATGGGCAGTAGCTATAGGTATCATCCTGTTTCATCATATCAGAAATGATATCCTTAATCCACTGCGGAAGTTTATGATGCTTCTGAATCGGGTCACCAATGTTCTCCCACGTGATGTTTACACCAAGCTTTTTTAGCAGATCAGCCTTCTTCACGATCTCGCGGATCTCGTAGCTCAGCTCCTTTGCACCTTCACTTAATAACTTCTGTCGCATGGCCTTAAAATTTCAAAAAGCGATGTTGAGAGTTTTGCAGGAAGGATTCAAGAAGAATCACTAAAAAATTTTTATAACAAGTGTTTGGTAGCGGGATGTCAGATCAATCAAAGACTTTCCACTTATTCTAAAGAGCTGAAATCAGAATATATATAATTACCAATGGTTAAAAGCAGAAGCGACAACCGCTACAATTACGCGATGAATCAGTCAACATGAGTTACAATGGTTACTCTTGAATATTTTTAAACCACTCTTTAGCACGTACAGCTACGGCCCGCCGATAAACGTTATTTTCGCACCAGACTCACTACATTTTCTACGTGCATGGTATGTGGAAACATATCTACCGGCTGCACAGCAACGATAGTATATTTCTCGGAAAGCATTTTCAGATCGCGAGCTTGTGTTGCAGGGTTACAACTCACATATACGATCTTCTTCGGCGCAGCCTTTAGTAACATTCTGCATACATCTTCATGCATACCGGCACGTGGTGGATCGGTAATAATTGTATCGGGTCTTCCATGTTGATCCAGGAAATTATCATCGAGAAGATCTTTTATATCCCCTGCATAAAAATCAGTATTACTAACGTTGTTGATCTGTGAATTTACTTTTGCATCCTCAATAGCAGCCGCTACATATTCAAGTCCTATAACTTTCTTTGCCTGCCCGGCAACAAAGTTTGCAATGGTACCGGTGCCAGTATATAGATCGTATACCAGTTCATCGCCTTTTAACTCGGCCATCTGCCATGCAATCTTATAGAGTTCGAAAGCCTGATCGGAGTTGGTTTGATAAAATGATTTCGGACCAACACGAAACTGAAGTGTTCCCGATCCATCGGGCTTCGGCATAGATTCCGTTATATAGGGATTGCCCTTCCAGCAAACTATATTCAGATCGCTGAAGGTATCATTCTTCTTTCCGTTAATAACATAATTGAAAGAGGTGACTTGTGGAAAATCTTTTTCGAGTCGATGTAAAATCTTTTCGATCCATTCCATTTTATCGTATGTCACTTGCAGAATGATCATGGTCTCGCCTGTATTCGCGGTGCGAATTGTAACGGTACGCAGAAATCCAATTTGCTTGCGCAGATCAAAAAACGGGATCGATGATTTAACAGCTTCGTCTCTCACTGCAAGACGTATAGCATTGGAAGGATCAGGTTGCAGATGGCATTCCTTTACATCAAATACCAAATCATACTTACGTGGAATATGATATCCCAAAGCGACATCATCTGCAGTATGTAAATCTTCAATCCAGCCATCAGGTGATTGCGCTTTGCGGGTAGCAAGCTCCTCTTTTGTTAACCAACGCTGCGCAGAAAATGTATAGTCAAGCTTGTTGCGATAGAATCTTGTTTTCGTTGATCCCACAATTGGGTTAATAGCAGGAAGCTCAAGCCCCCCGATTCTTTCAAGGTTATCGACTACCTGTTTTTGTTTGTATAGCAACTGCGTTGCATAGTTGATATGTTGCCATGAGCAACCGCCACATAAACCAAAGTGTATACAAAAAGGAGTTTCACGGTCGGCAGAAAATTTCTTAACAGCGGTTACGGTTCCTTCCAGAAAACTGCTTTTGATCTTGGTGAGCCGGGCGTCTACAGTGTCACCAGGTGCTCCACCTTGTAAAAAGATCACTTTTCCTTCAATGTGCGAAACGCATTTGCCTTCAGAAGCCATGGTTTCAACGACAAGATTTTCGATTACGTCTCCTTTTCGCATAAGGGCGCAAAAATACAAAGCCGCGGGGGTTTTTCGCCTCATCCTGATTCTGTATATTTAATCTCTTGCCGAAACGTATGAAAAGATCTTTACTGTTGCTGACATTATGCGTAGTGACGTTTCCTGTCATCGCTTCCCACATAGTGGGTGGAGAATTTGAAATACGGTATATATCCAGTAACCGCTATGAGGTCAGGCTCATCCTGTACTTCGATCTTCAAAATGGTAATCCGGGTGCACAGGATGATTTTGCAAATGCACGCATTTTCAGGAAACGAGATAATCGCTTTATGCAAGATGTTTTCCTTCCTTTGGATAGCATCTCACGTGTTTCCTATACTCAACCCGAATGTTCAAACGGTGAGATCCAGACTAATAAATTAATATATAAAACAACGGTCACATTTTCTGATAGCCAGTATGGCGATGCGCAAGGATATTATATAGTATGGGAAAGATGCTGTCGTAACTATAATAGCAAGGGACTTCTTAACATTGTAAGTGCTGAACCTCCACCGGGTGTGATTGATTATCCTACGGCTGCAGGACAAACTTTCTATCTTGAATTTCCTCCGGTAGTAAAAGATGGCAAGCCTTTTATCAATTCAACACCACGCTTGTTTCCTCCTCTTAATGATTACGCTTGTCCTAATAAATTTTACTATGCAGACTTTGCAGGAACTGATGTTGATGGCGACTCGCTTGCATATTCACTTGTCACTCCGCTGAATACGCATACAGCTGAAGCAATTCCTTCCGCAGGTCCAGCTTCGGCACCGTATCCATTGGTAACGTGGCGATCCCCCTTTAATCTTACAAATATAGTAGGGGGTGCACCTGATCTTAAAGTAACTTCCGATGGTTTGCTTACAGTAACCCCTACGTTGCAAGGGTTGTTTGTATTTGCCGTGAAGTGTGAAGAGTATAGGAAAGGTGTAAAGCTTGGTGAAGTAAGACGTGACTTCCAGATGTTGGTAGTCGATGCTTGTCCGGTGGCTGACCCTCCGCAGATACTTGGTAAGAAATTAACCGATGGAAGTTTTACGTATGATGAAACGATGAACGTTACTTTCAGCAATACGGTAAGCGATGCTAATCGCTGCATCGAAGTACAGGTATCTGATACGGATGCTTTGAAAAGTTCAGATAGCTTTATGGAGAACGTTACCATTAAGGCTATCCCGCTAGGTTTTAAAAAAGATGTGAGTGGTATATTACCTTCTATAACTTCGGTTACACTTACGTCAGCAAACCCTACAAAAACATTTCAGATCTGTTTTGATGAATGTCCCTATATAGAAGGACCTTTTACCATTGGCATTGTTGCATTCGATGATGCCTGTAGCCTTCCTTACTTTGATACACTAAAAGTACTGGTGAATATCACGCCTCCTGTAAATCACAATCCATATTACGTTACCTCTAACATTACTTCTTCCATCACAGAAGGTTCTGCATTACGGAAGTGGCTGATCAAAGCAGTCGATGAAGATTTTGATGTGATGACACAAGTGATCGTGCCTGGTATAGGTATAGATTTAGCCAGTGCTGGGATGAGCTTTAAATCACTGGGGCAGGTAGGCGATACGTTGTTTACAGAGTTTACCTGGGATCCACGCTGTGATGTATATAATTTCACCAGTCGCACAAATTTTGACATCATGCTTCAGGTGGAAGATAAAGATGACTGTAACTTCAATCATCCGGATCAAATGAAAATAAATCTAAACATTCTTCTTCCGGGGAACAGCAAGCCAATAATTTTCTCACCAGAGCTTACCAACAACAGTCCATTGATTGATACTGTAAACCTTGAAAGGAAAGTAAATGAATCTCTCACCTTCCATGTTAATGGGCGGGACGTTGATAAAGATAAACTTATATTAACAGGTACCGGTAAAGACTTCAGTTTAGCAACGTACTCGATTACTTTTCCAGGAGACGCTAATGTCGAGAACGTAAGTTCTTTGTTTGCCTGGAATATCACCTGCGATAATGTAAACCTGGATGCAAAAGATGAATTTACATTTCATTTTATTGTAAGCGACAATGAAAACAAATGTCGTTTTCGTTACTCCGATACACTCGTAGTGAATGTTACTGTAACTCCGCCTGATAATACAGCACCAGAGTTATTTATATCGAGCGTAAACCCTGAGCTTCTGCTCAGCACTGACAATCATCTTGCTGTAACACTTGGCCAACAAATTGACCTGAGTTTGAATGGCTTTGATTACGACACTTCACCGCACGCTGATCTTTTACAATTGAAGTTGCTCTCCGCTACAGGCAACGTACAGCCTGAGGGATATACCTTTGCGGGTGCGGAAGGACTTGGCAATGTACAAAGTCCATTCACCTGGAAACCGGAGTGTGATATTTTCACCAACGGTGTATATGAAAATGATTATGTTTTTACATTTCTGGTTTCTGACAACCGATGCTTCAATGAGAAGGGCGACACGATAGATGTAAACATCAAGATAAAAGATATTGATGGAAGCGATACCGAGTTTCTCCCTCCCAATGTTATTACACCCAATGGCGATTTAAAAAATGATTTCTTCGCGATGATCAAACGCGATGCCGTTACCGGTGAACTGAAAAACATTCTGCCACTCGATAATTGCACAGGTCACTTTGAAGGTATAGTAATCTACAACCGTTGGGGCCGCGAAATATTTACCAGTGCCGACCGTGAGTTTAAATGGTACGCACCTGGAGAAGCCTCCGGTATATATTACTACCTCATCAAATATTCCAACAAAGAATATAAAGGTGTAGTGTCTGTTTCGTATTGGGATGATGAATCACAAGCTCAACGGTAAAAGATTATTTTCTTTTACGTAAGCCGTTTCACCTTTCCAAACAATTTTTATCCACACATCTTTCTTTCCGATAACCTCTACACGGTGCCCCGATTCAATTACTGAAACAACGGTTGCCCCAGGCGATGGCCCATCCATTATATACGTGTTGGTGTTCGCGATAATACCATTCGAAACTTTTTCTCCGGCGGTGTTATGTACAACCAGCAACACGAGAATAATCGCGAGCCCGGTAAGCGAAGGCCATATTTTTGTTTTTTTTCTTTTAAAATAAAAACTCAGGCTTAAAAGAAATAATGCAATGGCCATCAATGCAATGCCTACCGGCCAATGATAATCATTATAAAAATTTAAAAATCTCCCGGTATCGGTTTGTTGGTACCCTGCCAGGTTGTGCTTATCTGCAAGCTCTTCCATCTTCTCGAGTACGCTCTTATCGTTTGTTACATTATAATAGAGATTCAGATAGTATAGAGCCTCCCCGGTTTTATGTAATCCTTCTTCTATATAGGCCATTTTCAGCAACATAGCAGGTGTATACTGCTTCTGAGCAAAGATTGCCTGGTACTGTTCCAGTGATTGTACGTAACGCTTCTCTTTAAAAAGAGAATCGGCTTGACTTAATCGGTGCGTAGAAGCCTGTGCTAAAGCCGAATAACCAGCACAAAAAATATTTAATGAAAGAATGATGAGAAATTTTGAAACGCACCTTTGCATATATTTCAGATTGGATTACCTTTGTGCCCTCAATTACGCAAAAAACCGCAAAATTGACAAGATTCCGTAGCTCAGCTGGTAGAGCAATACACTTTTAATGTATGGGTCCTGGGTTCGAATCCCAGCGGGATCACTCCAAAAGCCGGATGCAAATGCATCCGGCTTTTTTTTATTCAAAAAATTCTGAAAATATTTTTTCAAACTCATTCCTGAAGCAGATAAAATACCTCTGACTTTCATTTAAGCTTAATTTTTTTTCATCTGAAAATAAATTGTCAACCATAATGATCGGATAGTTATCCACAATTTCAGATGCGTCCTGTTAAACTAAACTTTTATCCTATCGTGCAGATTATGACACCCGCTACTTTTGTTGGCAGATAAAAAATAATTTTATGGAAGACCACTGGCGTGATAAATGGAATGACAGGTATAGTGCTGCAGAATATGCATTCGGTGAAGAACCAAACAACTACCTCAAACAACGATTAGGAAAGTTAACCCCCGGAACAATACTTTTTCCCGCAGAAGGTGAAGGACGCAACGCAGTATATGCAGCGAGACAAGGCTGGACCGTTTCCGCGTTCGACATCAGTTTAGAAGGAAAGAAGAAAGCTTTACGACTTGCAGAAAATTATAATGTGACTGTCGATTACCAGGTTGGTGAATTACGGTCGTTAAATTATCACGATGAACAGTTTGATGCCATCGCATTAATTTATGCACACTTTCCGGCAGACATTAAATCTTTATACCACAAGACGCTGAGCAAGTATCTGCGTAAGCACGGCATCGTAATCTTTGAGGCGTTCAGTAAAAAGCATATTGACTATAACTCAAAGAATGAAAAGATTGGCGGGCCAAAAGATATAGCATCGCTATTCTCCACAGAAGAATTAAAATCCGATTTTGAAAACTACAATATTATAGAACTAACAGAAACCGAAATTGAACTTGCTGAAGGGCTATACCACAATGGACGAGGTTCTGTTATCCGCTTTGTAGGAAGGAAGAAATAATACAGATAATCTCTTCTGTTACACTTTATGATCCTTTAAAACAGACAAGTGCTCAGAAGAAATAGAACTGTAAAAATCCAAATTAGCGTGGCACTTATATCACCAATCACACAAGATCAGATAAATCTATAAATAGACTTATCTTTGCAGTAAATGTTAATGCAATGACAGAACGAGAACTGCGCAAATTGGAAGGTACTATCCGCACTAAAATGGAAGACATCAGGCAACAACGTGTCAGCCTGAAAGACTCGGGTATTGGGTCGTTGATGAACTCCCTGAAGAAAGCAGACGAAGCACTTTACGAAAAGATTCTCCCCGAGTATAAAAAGATGGCCGCAGACTATAACATTTTTAAATAGACTACATCCATAACAAAGAAGGCTCCGAATCGGAGCCTTCTTATGCATAGCAGCAACTATTTAGTCTTTTGTGGAGCGTGTATAGGAAATGCTATTGTCGCCATCAGCACCCCAGCTTGTAAATGTCAGTGTGAAGTATATATCTTCTTCAACAAGCCAAACGCCTAATTTCTTTCCTACAAGCGAAGGCATTTCAGTTCCTGAATTCTCGTTGATATCGCCGCCTTCATATTGTATACCAAAGTTATCAGGAATACCTACTACATTCGTTCCGCCTTCTACCGTTGGAATGATGGAAGCTATATTGTGGAGACTATAGAAGTGTGTAGGATCACCCAAAGTACCATACAGTTTAAAGTTATCCCACATTTCATTAGTCATACCAGTGTCGTCCAGAATAGCCCAGCGAATTCCTTTGGTTCCACCTTCACGTGTAAACTCCCGTTCAGAACTTGTACTGTTCCAGAAATCATCATTCAGATCTGTAAATGTTGCATCGCTGCTGAACGCAGTCTGCCACCATTGATAGTTATATATAGGGCCTTTGCTTTGTCTGGTGAGAATAACTTTTGCCGTAATTTTGTCTTGGTTAGCAGCTAGTTTCCAATCGCTGCCATGCGCTTTGGTAAAGGTTAAATTTGCACCTGTCCAGATAATTTTCTGAAGGTTGACCTTTACATCAATATTCGATTCAACACCGCCATTCTTTACAAGAACAACAGCCGTTAACACCGGGTTGGTTTCGAAGTCAAACTTTGAACCATCCAAAACGCTTAGGGCACCCGTTGTAGCATTAACCGCAAAAGCACCGCTTACGCTTTCTGACTGCAACGTAAAGGCTAGTGTTCCTTTATCAGTACTTGCCTGTAAAGTACCCAATGGCGTGTTGGATTCCGGGGTTTCATCAATCGTTACTTCAAAATCAGCGACTGTTACAACCGGAGGTGCAGGTTCATCATCCTTACAACTCGTGGCAACAAATACGAAACTTAGAAAACTTAAGAAAGCGACATAGCGCCATGAAAAAATGTTCATATAGTTTTTATTTTTTTCAAAACTATACAGACTAAAATATGTCAACCGGTTCAAGGTCTTACAAAACATACACACGCGACAATGATTTTATCATCGCGATTTAAATTCATTTTTAATTCATTGGATCTATAAAAGCATTTCTTCGGTTACCTTACTTTACAGGTTTTCCCGGATATATTCAGGACGATGAACATACTTGTATGATTATGCACATCATGGCATCAAGCACTATACTTAAAACTATGTGATAATATTACCTCTCATTTTTAATTTGGTTTGCTCTTCCCTATATTTAGTTTTGCTCCCTATAGGTTTAGGTATAAAATTACCCAATTGTTTAAATGACCAAGCTTAGTCTATCTTAAAATCCACACAACTACTCTCTATTTAATCCGTCCACTGCCGGACAAAAGTGCGCTGTGGTGAACGTCACATATTTCAGAAACTGCTATTTTAATAGGCTCAGGCCACTGGCATGCATATTGACATAGCGGCTCTATGATTAAAAACTACCTGCTCATAACCTATCGGAGCATGATGAAGAATAAAACCTTCATCATCATCAATGTTTTCGGAATGGGCATCGCCATTGCCTGCTGTATCGTTAGCTACCTTGCCTATCAATATGATGTTGACTTCAATGCCGTCCATAAAAACAGAGAAAATATTTATCGTGTCAGCGCGGTGCGCACGTTCGAAAATACGCTTACGCGTTTCGGTTACGCTTGTCTCCCCTTACGTGATGTTATTGACAAAACTTTTCAGGACGTAGATTATTCATCGCTATATATAGACTCATACGCTAACTTTAAACGTGACGAGAACCTGTTTACTTCCCAGGTGTCATACGTGGCTCCTGATTTTTTTCAGATGTTCACCTTCGATTTCATTGCAGGATCGCCTAACGGCATAAATGATAAAAGCAATGTGCTGATCAGTGAAAGCATGGCGGTTCGTTTATTTAAAACACCCGCTGAAGCGATCGGTAAAACAATGACACAAGTATATGGCTCTGAACTAAAAGAAGTAAAGATAGCCGGTATATTTCGTGACCCTGTGATGAACTCATCGTTTTACAAGCGTGATGGTTCTGCATTCATGAATTTCGAAAACTATAAAGATGAATTCGCGCAGGCTTCTGAAAGTGACTGGCGTGAAATGGGAACCTTGTTTATACAGATCAACGATGCCAGCCGGAGAGATATAGTATATACACAACTTCAAGCCTATACAAAAAATAATAACCAGGTACGCGAAGATTTTTTGATAGCAGAATTTGCCTTGGATCCTTTTCGCACCATGGCACACCGCGACCGGTCTGAAGACGTTCGCGCACAAACGTGGGCCGCACCTCCGAGTGCTGCTATCATTGGATCTTGCATCATGGGTATGCTTGTACTGCTTATCTCCTGCTTTAATCTTACGAACACCGCCATCGCTATATCTTCCAGGCGATTAAAAGAAATTGGTATACGGAAAGTAATGGGAAGCGCACGCATACAACTCATCATTCAGTTTATCGGCGAAACTACGCTGGCTTGTTTCCTCGCTCTGATCATTGGTTTAGGAATAACTGATTTCATGGTTGAAGGATGGAACCTGATGACGGGAAATAATATACACCTTGAGGCAAATTATTTCGAGAACCCATCCTTTATACTTTTCCTCGCTGCATTACTTCTGTTCACCGGTATAGTAGCGGGTAGCTATCCTGCATTCTATATCAGTAAATTCCAACCGGTAAATATCCTGAAAGGGAAACTTAAATTTGGTGGCACCAATTTCTTCACACGAATTCTCCTTTGCCTGCAATTTGCTATTTCGTTGATCGCGATTGTTAGCGCATTCAGTTTTTTACAGAATGCACGCTATCAACGTGAGTATGATCTTGGATTTGATATACACGGTTCTGTGATTGTTCCCGTAAGCAATCAAAGTGAATTTGATACCTATAGCAACACGCTGCTCCACAATCCCGAAATACTATCTATAGCAGGCGCCAAAAGTACGATCGGTTCTTACCGAATGCATGAGGCTGTGAAACATGAAACGAAGCAGGCTGAGGTTGATATCATTGAAGTCGGCAATGACTATTTAAGTACCTTTAATCTGAAACTTACCGATGGCCGTGACTTTACAAAGGACTCCGATACCGATTTGAAAGAATCAGTCATTATAACGGAGAACATGGCGGCTCTCTTTGGATTGGATAAACCCTTGGGTAAAGAAATTATCTGGAGAGATAGCATCCGGCTTTATGTGATCGGTGTAATAAAGGATGTATATACACAAGGGCTTTGGCGCGACAGAGATGCGCTTATGATTCGCTATACCACACCCGATCAATACAGTCAGATTATTGTAAATACAAAAGCTGAAAATCTCGCCAACGTTCAAGCCTATATGCAGGCAGAATGGAATAAAATGTTTCCCAACCGACTATACCCCGGCCGCATGCTTGCCTCTGATATGCAAACCGTGGAGCGACTAAACATGAGCATCGTCTATGGTTATGGTTTCCTGGGTGTTGTAGCACTGTTGCTTTCTGTTACAGGACTTTTTAGTCTGGTATCACTAAATATAGTGAAGCGTATGAAGGAGATTGGTATTCGCAAAATTCTGGGAGCGTCCGTTTTTAACATTAGTCGAATCGTTAATGCAGAGTTTGTTATTATATTATTAATAGCCTCCGTATTGGGAGCATGGGCCGGTTATGCATGGTCAAGCACAATCATGAGTAATATATGGCGCTACTACAAAACAGTTGACGTATACACTTTCGCTGCATCTATAGGTGTACTGCTCGTGGTGTGTGGCGTAACCATTGGATATAAGATATATTCAATAGCCATTATGGACCCGGTTAAAACGCTGGGTGACGAGTAACGTTACCATATACTGAGATCCTCCTCCGTTTGTAATAGTTAAAAACAACAATACAAGCACCGGATGCTACTACTAAACACAGTAACATGATGGCTATAAAATACTGGCGACCTGTGATGTGATAGTCTTTATTATAGTATTGGTTCAGGAATTTTACGTGATAGTCTGCGGAATACAAGTATGCGTGATCATTGCACATTGTGGCATATAGATGGTCGTCATCTTTTTGTACTACCAACAGATAGTCAACGCCTGTCCATAATATAGCTCCACAAGGGCCACCACCTTGTCCTGCAAAGATTTTCTGTGTGCCTTTAAGATGCCCCTTGTAAGAAAACTCAATCTGTATCATAAACGAGTGATCAAGATAAAACTCTCCACAGGTAATAGTATCTTCTTTTTCTGTAATAACGCGCGCGACAACAATATCAAAAGCGCGGTCAGCTTCATAAACAATACCTCTGGAAGGGCATTGACATGCATGGCTGCTCGTAGCAGGAATAATAATAACCAGTAAAAACAACAAATTAAACTTCATAACCTTCCAGGCAATCTTCTGTGCTATATAATTGCAAGAAGGCCAGTAAGTCACAAAACTTCCGATATAAGGGTTGTGACAGAATGCTTAAAGTGGATACTTGTTTACTTCATATTAATAGCGCCCACTACCTTCATTACCTCGCTTAGTTTCTTTATCTCTTTGCTATTCCGTTGTCCCCATTCATCCAGCGCGGCAATGATCGGTAATATACTTCTGCCCATTGCTGTAAGATTATACTCCACCTTCGGAGGCAATCCCGGGTAGATAGTTTTACTGACAATTTTATAATTCTCCAACTCACGTAACTGTATATTTATAACACGTGGTGTAGCAGATGGTATAGCGCGGTGTATTTCACTCGGACGCTTCTTCCCTTTGTTAATGCTATCGATAATACACGGCTTCCACTTGCCGCCAAATATTTTCATAGCCACTTCAATACCACAGTCAAGATCTTCAGGCTTCTTTTTCGTATACATAGTATGAAATTACGCAAAATTAAAATATAGCGCCTGGCAACGCTGTAGGGAATAATTCTTCCCTATGAATAAATTTTCTCCCGTTGAGCTGAGTATAATTCATTCGCACTTTTGAATCAAAAAACATTATGAAGTCAATTGAAGCAATCAACACTGATGTAACCGTTATTGGTTTAGGACAAATGGGTACCACGCTTGCCAGTCTCTTGTTAAAGAGTGGCTATACTGTTACGATCTGGAACCGGACGAAGTCAAAAGGAGAAATACTTATAAAGGACGGCGCTAAATGGGCTGAGAACATCGCTGCTGCCATCCAGGCAAGCGACACAATCGTGATCTGTCTATTTGACTATGCTGCAACACGGGATATACTATACACAGAAGACGTGACAGCATCCCTTGCAGGGAAAACCATCATCCAGTTAACAACGGGTAGTCCAACCGATGCAATAGAATCCGAGGCATGGGCTCAGCAACATGGAGCATACTATATAGATGGCGCTATACAAGTTGCGCCTGAGCAAATGGCAAAACCTGACACGACTATCTTTATCTCTGGTCAGCAAAAAACATTTTCAGCAAGCAAAACTATACTCGATGTGTTTGGAGGAAATATAAAGTATCTCGGAGAGAAAATCAGTGCAGCATCAGCTATGGATCTCGCATCGCTTTCTTATTTATACGGATCACTGTTGGGATTTTTTCATGCCGTGAGAATCTCCGAAGTTGAAGGGTTCAGCGCTAACCTCTTAGGCGAAGTCATTCGGGAAATTACACCCGGCTTTGCCGAATTCATCCAATACGAAGCGAGTGTAATTCAATCAGGTACTTTCAACGTCACACAAAGTCCTTTGTCCATCAGTGTTGAAGCGACAGCAAGAATTCTACGTTCATCGCGGGAATACAAAATCAATACAGAACTGGCCGAGCTGGCAGCAAGTTTTCTCAAACGCGCCAAAGAAGCCGGCTACGAAAACGAAGAGCTGGCTTCACTCATCAAAATTTTCCGTGCATAGCCCTATCGTTGCAGATACGGGTAAAAACGCCTTTCAATCTCAGGGTCTCACAAATTTATCTGTACAGAAAACTATTTATGCAGATGCTCTCGCAGATCTAACACACTGTTTCTGAGGCATCTCCATTGCCACCAGAAAATTTTTAAAATATTTTTCGTGAAGATGTCCAATTCCTGAAATGTCAATCATTGTAGGGGTGTAAATCAAAAACATCACTAACAATTTAAAAAACAAAAACATGGAACAAAGATTTAATCCCCACCAAAAAGGTCAGGCAGCGTTGAAAGCATTGTACAGTGTAGGCGCATATCTTTCGAAATCATCGATTGAACAACCCCTGTTGCACTTGCTATATTTCAGAGTATCACAGATCAATGGCTGTGCCTTTTGTCTCGACATGCACTCCAAAGATTTACGCGCAGGCGGTGAAACGGAGCAGCGTCTATATATGGTAGCAGCATGGCGAGAAGCCATCGTCTTTACCGATCGCGAGCGTGCAGCACTCGCCTGGGCAGAGGCCATCACCAAGATTACAGAGGGCCATGTACCAAACGAAGTATATGAAGAAGCCGTACGACACTTTTCTGAATTGGAGTTGATTGATCTCACGATGGCCGCCACCGCTATCAACACCTATAATCGTATTAATATAGCCTTCCGTGTTCCTGGTGGAACATATAAAGTAGGGCAATACGCATAGACAAAATAGAAAGGCTTTAACTACACGTTAAGGCCTTTCTATATTTGAAGAACATCGCCCAAGCCTATAAAAATCAGGTATATATTTTATACATTCACAACAAAATTAAACAGCAGAATGAAAGAATTTGCGTTAATATTTCGTCAGCCAAGCTATGACTATAGCAACATATCACCCAAGGAAATGCAAGCTCTCATTGAAAAATGGAAGAACTGGGTTGGTGGTATAGCGGCACAGGGAAAATTAGTCGGCGATCCTGTGCGTCTGGGAACAGAAGGAAAAGTACTGAAAGCAGGTGGCGTTGTTACCGATGGTCCATTTGTTGAGATCAGAGAGCGGCTCGGTAGTTTTATCATCGTAAAGGCAGAGAACCTGGAAGAAGCAACAACATTGGCGCACGGCTGCCCTGCTATAGATGCAAATGGCAGCGTTGAGATCCGCCCTATATTTGCATAACAAACCCGTCATCTTTAGTATAAATAGAAACCCACTCTTTTACGAAGAGTGGGTTTTATTATAGCGTATATGGACAGCGAATACGAATCTTTAAAGCATTTATTCCAGCAGGAGTTTTCCAAAATGGTTGCTGTTATCAGTAAACAGTTTGGGTTGCAGCACATCGAACTTGCAGAAGACCTGGTAAGTGAAACATTCATGTCGGCAGCTGAAACCTGGGGACTGAAGGGTATGCCTGAAAATCCAACGGCATGGTTATACGCAGTAGCCAAACAAAAAACACTTTATCATTTCAGAAGGAATAAAATTTTTGAGAAGAAGATTGTCCCGGAGCTATCGATCACACAGGAAGGCAAAGAGGAACCAGAAGAATTAAATTTCTCCCAAGAAAACATTCGCGATAGTCAGCTTCAAATGTTGTTCGCTATCTGTACGCCCGCTATTGCCAGCGAAGCACAGATTGGGTTGGCGCTACGCATTCTCTGCGGTTTTGGGATCGATGAAATTGCAGAGTCATTCCTGTCAAACAAAGAAACCATCAACAAAAGATTATTCAGGGCGAAAGAGAAATTGCGCGAAGAAAAAGTGACGATGGAGTTACCACCGGAAGGTGAAATACCGAACCGCCTCGATACTGTACTGCACATTATATATTTACTTTTCACCGAAGGATATTATTCCAAAACACAAGACCAGATTCTTCGAAAAGATTTATGCCTGGAAGCGATGCGTCTCGGCATCATGCTTACCGAGTATACATTAACCAACCTTCCAAAAACAAATGCACTTCTGGCGCTTATGTGCTTTCATGCTTCACGCTTCAGTGCGCGGCAAACCGATGAAAACTCTCTGGTGCTATATGAGCAACAAGACGAAACATTGTGGGATATAGCGTTGATCAACCAAGGCGTGCATTTCCTTAACCTCTCTGCGCAGGGCGATGAAGTAAGCGCCTATCATTTAGAAGCGCGTATTGCATACTGGCACTGCATGAAGGAAGATACGCGTGAAAAATGGGAAGATATACTTCAACTTTATGATCAGCTCTTGCTCGTTAATTATTCACCCAGTGTTGCGCTTAACAGAACTTTTGCATTATACAAGGCCAAAGGTGCGCAAGCTGCTTTGACTGAAGCAGAGCAGCTGAAACTTGAAACCAATCACTTCTATTTTATACTGCTGGGTGAGCTCTATAAAAATATAGACATCGAAAAAGCTAGGCTGCACTTACAAAAGGCGTATTCATTGGCCAAAACATTTACCGAAAAACAGGGGATAGAAGAGAAGATAAATAATCTTCATTAACAAGTAATGAATTCATGTGGTGTTAATCCTTCAGTTTTTTCATTGGGTTCACAACTTCTCGTTTCAAAAAATCCGCATATATATAAAAAAGTCTTGAGGTCTTTGAATCACTAAAGGCTGCCTTGTGGTTGTAAGCCATTGTATAAGATGCCTCGCCACAGAATGGAGCATAATCCCAATTAAAGGATAGTTTAAGTAAGGAATCAGAAGTCGTAACAATTGAGTTCCACGTTACAGTATCGCTTTCAAATCTTATAACCTGTTCAAAAAGCAATTGCTTTCCATTTATGTACGACAAATCGTTCTGAGGAAGGACCTCGTGATATGCTCCATATACCTTTGTTGACTCTCGTTTCATAATAATGGCAAATGAAGTATCCCATTTCTGATTCTGAATAAAAAAAAATCTATTTTCATCAATTATAATCGGAGTGTCAAGTAATGGGTAAAAATGCTTTACAGCATTTTGAATCCAGGGATGAGTTGTCACGGTGTCTATTTCAAGTGAATTATTATTAGAATTACTTGCTATAGGTATCTCACAAGCTACACAAAGAAGTAATAAGAAGGACAAGTAATACCGCATATAGAAGAAATCATTTTACTATAATAAAAATATTATCCCTGACACGAAGTGGTTAATAATAAGTGATAAATTGGCCGCGAAAGTTAGACAAAAGATGAAACTTACAGGCAATCAAAAAAAGGCAATAGGCATGTTAATAATCGTTATCATGACAACATTGCAAATACTATTTTTCTTTACATTACTATATAACCTCACAGATTATGGGAATCCCGCTCTTGCTCAAAATCTCTACAGTGTACTTTTTACAATTGCGCTTTTCTGTTTTCCACTAAACTATGGAATAAGGCTGTGGAAAGCCGGAAAGTCCGAAACATTTCAACAGCTTATACTACCTTATAATGAGAAGAATATATCGCTCCACTTTCAAATCAACCAAAAAGAATATCGAAGCTTAATGCTGAAACTAACATATCGCAATCCAATCGTTTTATATGTCAACATTATCTGCCTGAACATCTTAATGGCATCAGTGATCAACTCGAACTACAATGTGATTAGTGTGACTGCCTTAATTTTTTTAATCATAATTCCTGTCACAACTATTTTCCAATCAACAAAGACCTTTAGCGACAATAAAATGATAAAAGAGCCTCTCACGTATGACTTTACATCCAATCAGATACTCATAACCGGCGAGACCTTCACATCGTCTATACGGTGGAATTCACTATATAAAATAAAGGAACTGAATAATTGGTTTCTACTTTATAATGATAAAACGTCCATGATAGTAGTTCCAAAAAAAAGTTTCAATAACCTAGAAGAGGTTCAAACAATCAGGAATTTCGCATTACACACCAACAGCGATGTCATGAAAGAGCTAAAATCTTATACGCGCTCTTAACATATATATAAGAATCATAGATGTATAAATCTAATAATAGACATCCCAAGCTTTTTTATAAAACCAAGCTGAACAAAAAATTATCGCTAGGCACAAAACCAAAATATGGCTGAATTTCTCGCAAGATAATTTCATGGTATAGGGAAACCAGCACACTCGAAATGCCGATAATGAATTGTCTCTTTGAACGTGCGTGTTTTTACGTGAAGGCACAAATCTATCCCTCAATCCCTTTGCTTCAAGGCTACAGAATACTGAACTTGCAGGTATTTAACCTTTGAGGACACTACAATTTTGAAAGCTCTATTTCCGTATCAAAATTATTCTCTTGTTAACCTGCCAAAAGAGAGATGGAAAGATATTCCGGCTTTCGAAGGACTCTATAAGATTTCCAACTATGGCCGCATTAAATCACTTCCGCGTGAAACGGAGATGAATACGCCACAAGGAGGTTCCTATACTTCGCAGGAGAAGATCAGGAAATCCAAGCTTGAGGTGAAGCTCAATAAAACGATTCAACAAAATCTATATACTGTAATCATTACGCTGTACCGTGACGGAATAACGTATCACTACTCGGTGCCGCGGCTGGTATATAACATTTTTAAAAAGCCTTTTGACCTGGATGATAAAACTATATTTATCTCCTATAAAGATGGTGACGGCCGCAATACACATGTAGACAACCTGGTGAAATCGGATATCAGTACGATCAAACTTGCATCCTATAAAAAAGGCAGAGCGATTAGTCACCTCACCGTTTTAAGTAAGCCGGTTACACAATTTGATATGGATGGGAACCCCATCGCGAGTTTTCCGAGCATGTATGAAGCCGGTAAGATAACGGGATTCGGAGGACGCAACATTGCCGAAGTAGTGAGTGGCAAAGTACATATGTATAAAGGATTCTTCTGGAAAGAAGGTATACATAAGCGTAAGCTGAACCTTGGAAAGATTGAACGCAATGTGACGCGTGAGACGATACACACAAGCTTGAAGAAACGACTGCGTCTACGAAATGTTGATCCTGATAATCTTCCTCCATTCTTAAATCTGTCAACAGAGTCGATGCCCGGAGAGCGTTGGAAAGATGCGCCCGGATATGAAGGCCTCTATAAAGTTTCGAACTATGGCCGCGGAAAAGCGCTTCAGAAAATAACCTATGGTAAGCAACAGAAATGGATGCCTGAGCAAATTCAAAGGCTCACGGTTGATTTCCGGATCGATGCCAAAGGTAAAGAAGTGCCCGGCAGTACATTTGTGTGCATGGCCAAAGAGGGCAAGAAGCGTGTCGTATCCATTCCGCGATTAGTATATTATCTCTTCGTAAAAAAATTCGATCTGCATGACGCCAACTGGCGGATATACTATAAAGATGGCAACTCGTTGAATTTAAACGCCAACAACTTATTGCTAAAACGTGGCGTTTGGTCATTCAGCAAAATCAAAAAGTCGATAGCTAAAAAATAACGTTCTTCATTTTCAAATCTGAGTATCATTGTCGTAAATAAAAAAGCGGCAGCACTGATCTATAGCGCTGCTACTTTTTATACTTTCAATCTATACTATAGATCTTATTTTTTAAGATATTCCAGCAGTTTTTCAGCCACACCTTCAGATGATGCAGGGTTTTGTCCGGTGATCAATAAACCATCTGTAACAATGAACGGTTTCCAATCATCACCACTTTGATACAGGGCACCATTCTGCTTTAACACATTCTCCACCAAAAACGGAACTATATCCTGAAGTTTCACGCCTTCTTCTTCTGTATTTTTAAAGCCCGCTACTTTTTTGCCTTTCACTAAAAAGTCACCGTTTTTATCTTTTACATTTTTAAGTACGCCCGGTGCGTGACACACAAATGCAATAGGTTTGTTATTCGCGTAGAACGACTCAATCAACTTGATAGAATTCTGATCTTCGGCCAGATCCCACAGCGGACCGTGACCTCCCGGGTAAAACACAGCATCAAAATTCTTTTGATCAACCGTCTTCAACACGACCGAGTTTTTCAGTTTCTCCTGTGTTTTAACATCGCCTTGAAAGCGTTTTGTTGAAGCCGTGCTATAGTCTGGCAGATTACTTTTAGGATCTATAGGAGGCTGGCCACCTTTTGGTGAGGCGATGGTTACATCAATACCCTGATCTGTCAGGGAATAATACGGCGTTGCAAATTCTTCAATCCAGAAACCGGTTTTCTCACCCGTGTTTCCCAACGCGTCATGTGACGTTAATACAAATAGAACTTTCATCTTTTTGAGTTTTGAGTTTTTTGCCGATTGATTCGGATGTAATTGTGCGTATCCTGAAAGAATATTTAATAACATTATTCCGGTCAGGAAAATCTGAAGTGCTTTTTTCATAAAATATATATCTGATAACGGTACAAAGATGAAGCAAGATAACTTTCCAAGAGAGGAGCTAGGTCACTAATATAAAGTGATCTACATCACATCCTGCCCGGCATTGAAACGACTGAGCGTTTCGCGCGATACACCCAGGTAAGAGGCGATCATTTTTTTTGGAACACGTTGTAACAACTGCGGGTACTGTTCCAGCAACTGGTTATAGCGCTCTTCCGCAGAATTTTTCAGAAGCGATACGATTCTTTTCTGCAACGCTACATAACCAAATCTCTTTTTTACATTCCAGAAATGCTCCATCGCGTGCATCTCGCTGCAGAGCTTGTCAATGTTATCCATCGTAATGGAAAGCAGCTCCGAATCTTCAATGCAGCTAATATAGAACTCCGACTTCCCTCTGCTGTAAAGTGCAATGTAATCCGACACCCACCAGTTTTCCATGGCGAACTGAAGGATGTGCTCCTTACCATCGTCATCCAGACAATATAGTTTTAAGCAACCCTTCACCACCCAGTAGTTACTTTTCACTTCATCATCTGCCTGAATGAGAAACTGATGCTTCTGTCTTTTTACAGGAACAAAATGGCGCATAACATATTCAAACTCCTGATCGGAAAGTGCAGGTATAATTTCACGGATATGCTTCTTCAAAAGTAAACTCATGCTGTATGCTCCTGTAATTCAGATTTTTCCCTGCCCTTCAACAACAAATCATTCTTTAGCGATTACAAATAAAATCAAATAGAAGATAACAAACTCAGGTTTAGCAGCAGTTTAATTCCTGGCAAATTCCAAGCGATTAGCGGTGGAACCGTCACGCCCGAAAAAAGTTTTGAAAGTGCTATATATCTGTATTTTTATTTGCTGCGATCTGCTAGTATTGTATTCCCTGTTACGCTGAATAACAGACCCTCAAAAGCATGCCTCCAGCTACCCTGAAACTACTCATCCTCGTATGCGGTCTCGGCTACATTGCGCTAAGCATTGGAAGTCTGGCTATACCAAAAGCCTTGCAATGGAATATACATCTTAAAAATCTGCAGCCACTGCTTCGCCAAATGTTCTGGACGTATGCAGCCTACATCCTGGTGATCAACCTCAGCTTTGGTGTTCTCTCCCTGATCGCTGCCGATGAGCTCATCAACAAATCCATGCTGGCGAAAAGCATTACGTTATTTATCAGTATATATTGGCTGGCGCGAATCGGTATACAATTCTTTTACTTTGATAAAACAGACGCCCCTAAAGGAATCATGTTTACTGTAGGGGAATTTGCACTCATTACGCTGTTCGCGCTTTTTACCATTGTATATTTTGTAGCCTTCCTATATAACCTTTCATGGATATAACACTTGTCTATTTAGTAGCCTTTGGGTTATCGCTTTTATTGATCGGATATTTTTTGCCTTTCTTAAAGAATAAAACCACTGCAAGAATAATAGTCTGGTCGCTGGGTATAATTACTGTATTCTTTTCGGCTGGTATTACTGCGGAAGAATCGGCATTGTATAGAATGATCGCCATTGTTTCTCTGCAACTATTGTCCATGAAGGCAGTAGTTATTGTTGAAACGTATTCCGGTAAAATGGGATTGACGTTCATTCAATGGTGCGCATTCTCGCTCGGGTGGTTTGGCATGCGGCCCGTGCTGTTTGAAAAACTCCCTTCACCGCCATTGCCCTATATATCTTTCGTAATCACCGGAATCTCCCGGATGGCTATAGGGATAGTACTGCTTTATATTTCAGTATATATTGAAAGAAACTTCATCAGCCTATATTATGCGTCCGCGCTGGCACTGCTGGTAGGGTTAAGCATGATTTTGCATTTCGGTATCCTGAATTTATCGGCTGCATCGTGGCGATTGTCTGGTGTTGACGTGAAGGAATTGTTTCGCTCGCCCTATAAAGCTTCTTCTTTGAAAGAGTTCTGGGGGAAACGCTGGAATATAGCGTTCTCGGAAATGACTTCGCTCATTATTTACAGACCGCTTAAAAATTCCATTGGCCCAACACCTGCTATGCTGGCAGCATTTTTACTCTCGGGTATATTGCATGAAATCGCTATATCCTTTCCCGTAAATGCAGGATTCGGTTTGCCGCTGCTATATTTTGTAATTCATGGTATTGTCATGTACGCTGAAGGTGAAATACCATTTGTAAAGAAAATTATAGGGCACCGAATTCTATCACATGTTTGGGTGATGTTGTGGCTTATTCTGCCGATGCCGTTGTTATTTCATGTGCAGTTTATTAAATATGTGTTGGTGCCTTGTCGTGACGCTATTTTAAGCTTGCTGCCGTCATTGGGTGTGTGACTTCGTATCCATTTCACAAGAGAGTTGTGAGTAAAAAAATATTGAATTATTTTACGTCTTGGACTGGCTGGTGCTGAAGGAGATCGTTGATCGTAAGTGAGTAGCTCTTGACAAATAACCTTTACAGGCAAAAAAATAAAACTATATCTATATTTAAAGAACAAACCCCTCATGAAAAAGATCCTCGTTGTAATTGTGTTAGCTGCTATAAGCGTTCACTCCTTTTGTCAGGTAAAAGAAATCTCCCGGAACTGGGCATCTTTTGTGCAAACTGCCGATGCATCTTTTCTAAAGAAGAAAGTGAAATTCAAAATCTCTGCATCTGCAAAAGTAATTACGGCCGATACCTCTGCGTCCGCAGGCCTGTGGGTACGCGTAGATAATAAAAATGGTGAAGCCGGCTTCTTCGATAATATGAACGACAGGCCTATCAAATCCAACGAGTGGCGCACCTATACTATTGAAGGTGAAATGGACGCTAATGCTGACAAAATAAATTTCGGTGGTCTTTGCGTCAACAACGGTAAATTCTACTTTGACAATTTCGAATTCTATGTGCAGAACGATGCCGGTAAACTTCAAAAGGCTCCTATAAAAAATGGCAGTTTTGAAATGCCTGCAGTAAAGAATATAATTCCGGAATGGAACGAAGGCACAAATCCACTCGCTCCTGTGCGGGTTAAAGAATTTACAATTGCTTCCGCCAATGAGGGCACACAAGGCAAGCTATCCTTGCTGGTGGAAGGCAAAGGTATAGTGCGCGACACCACCTATCTCATCGGACCTGTAAACGGTTTTTCACCACAGATCGGTACACTGGTAACCATGCTGAACAACCTCAGTTCACGTGTAGAGTCTGCAGTGCGTTTGCTCAACCAGCAAGAGACCGATCACCTGATGGATGATAAAGCAAATTCAATTGGTGCGTTGGTGATGCACCTTGCTGCGGCCGAAGCATACTACCAGGTATATACTTTCGAGAACCGCGAGTTTAACGAAGAAGAAAAAAAGAAGTGGGATGTAGCCCTGAACCTTGGTGATGAAGCGCGCGAGCAATTTAAAGGACACGACATTGAATATTACCTTGCTATATATAAAGAAGTTCGCCAAAAAACGATCGAAGAGTTACGCAAACGCAACGACCAATGGCTTGCACAGGAACGGCCAGGTTCGGATATCAACAATCACTTCTGCTGGTTCCATGTTATGGAACATCAATCAAGTCACCTGGGACAAGTTCTTTTAATGAAGAAGCGCTTACCTAAACGGACGGAGAAGCAGGAAATCAAAGTTGAGCGAAATCATTGAGGTGAATAAGGCGCTGGATAAACCTATATAAATCGTTTACAGGTTAAAAGGTTGCACTTGCCATCGCAAAGAAAGCCAATGACTACGGTGTGTTTCTAAAAAATATTTACCTTGCTGGTCTATGAGGTATACGGGAAGGCTTGCATCCAGATTTTTTTTATTTACAGTAGTCTGTTTAAGTTTTACGAAATGTAATACGTGCAGCTGCCCGGTATATTTCCAGGTGGCTGGAGCATCGCAGGAATCTACCATCGTACTGGATCTGGATGAAGGAGAATTCACCGAAACCTTCAAGATCAGCAAGGGCACTGTTGATCCTAAAAAACCAATGAAGTTAAAGGGCGGCTATTGCACTTCCGATAGTCTCATAAAAGTCAAATATACTCTCAACGGTCAGGATACAGCTTTTGTAGTAAACCGGAATCAAGTGAAAGGATGCTTCTTGGGAGACAAGGTTAACAAGAAGCCTGGCGTATTCTTCGAACCTCGCAAAAGTGATAGTCCTAAATAATTGATGTCGTATTTGGTTTGGTGAAAGGCCAAATTGGTTTATTTTCGTTTGATCTATAGCCTATATGTCATTTTGCATTATCTGCGAGTTCAACAGGAAATTTTCTCCCGCAGATTTCACAGATTAACGCAGATTTTAATTTTCGTTGATTTATAGCTTAAATATATTTTTGCATGATCTGCGTTCATCTGCGAGTTCAACGGAAAATTTCTCCCCTGAACTCGCAGATTAGCGAAGACCTTAGCTTAAAAAGTTTTACTCCTAACCCTTGCCTTTAAACCCAACCTCATGAACTTGTTTCAATTATTTTTAATGCTGCACATTGCTGGCGGCACAGCCGGACTTGTCACTGGAACAATCAACCTTGTACGAAAGAAAGGTGACAAAAACCATAAACTTGTCGGCAAGATCTTTACCTATGGTATGTTGATCGCTGGTGTTTCTTCGCTGGTGCTTTCGGTGCTTCACCCCAGTTACTTCTTGTTTATCGTAGGCGTATTTACCATTTACCTGGTAGGCACCGGCAACCGCTATATATACCTGAAAATGTTAGGTGTCAATCAACAACCATCGCTTTTAGATTGGGCTATAACAATAGGCATGCTGATTACGGCCGTTCTATTTATAGTTACCGGTGTTATTCACCTGGTGAATCAAAACAACTTTGGAATCGTGCTGTTGATCTTTGGTATACTCGCTCTACGCTTTACTAAAACCGACATTGAAAATTACCGTGGCAAAGCGCGCGTAAAGAACTATTGGCTGCTGGTACATTTGCAGCGCCTTACCGGTGCATATATAGCAGCGATCACTGCATTTCTGGTGGTGAATGCAAAATATGCTCCGGTTGAATTGCCTCCGGTACTGGTTTGGCTCCTGCCCACTGCTATACTTCTGCCACTCATCATCATGTGGAGTAAGCGCTATAAGATTGAAGTAAAGACTGCCGACCGCTGATATATAGCCTGCGAACTCTTTTGATTATAAGCATGCAATAATGTTCCGCTGAGCAACCGTAAAGGCGCAATGGAAACACCGCGCTGAGGTATTGATAAATTATGATGTCATAACGTGTTCTGCTTTATGGCATCATAATCAATGCTGCATTTACAGGGCATGAACAGAATGACTACAGCTAATCATACAGACCCAAAACTGCACTTTACTGTACAGAATCTGGAATGCGATACTGTCGTCACATTGCAATACAGGGTCTATGTAATGAAACCGGGATATTTATCAGAAACTATTCACATCAATCGTCTGGCACGATGATGGTCACCTTGCTCATACTGTAACATTCGCAAAGGCTGAGTTGCGAGGATATAGCCAGTATAGTTCACGGAATACAAGTGACTTATACCAGGAAGTTAGCATGAGATTTCTTTAACTTCTATGGAATAATAGACTGTACTATCAGAACGTGATAAAATAGAAGCATATATTTACTTTATATTTCCTAACCATGATGATTAAACGCTTGTCAGATTCTCTGAACCGTTTAAAGATACTATCGAGAGTTTTCACGATAGCTATGCTTCTGGTATGTACGCGTGGTTTTGGACAACATGAATTTCGATTCGAATCTATTACCGTTGATGATGGACTCTCTCAATCTGCTATAACTTCCATTACGCAAGACAAATTCGGATACCTGTGGGTATCAACATTGGATGGCCTTAACCGCTACGATGGCAAGTCATTCTATACATATCGTATGGTAGCTGGTGACAGCAATTCGCTTCCGCAGAATAATGTCGAAAGACTCTTCCTCGATCAACGCCAGCAACTGTGGGTCTTTTCAGTCGGCTCACTAAGCCGTTATAGGCCTGAAAAGAATGACTTTGTAAATCACGCTATACATGTAGGAGATGATAAAACGCAGCGCTATATCGTTCGTGAATTTGTTCCAGTATCTGCCGATGAGGTTTTACTTTGCACACAACTCGGCATGCTCCGCTTCAACATTACAACCGGAGATTTCGGCAGTGACAAATCGTTTTCAGGTTTAAAGAATCAAAATCTTTTTTCCATTTATATCGCTTCAGACTCTTCGCAGGTTGTCATGAACGAACATGATGTATATATACGCATCAATAAGCAGGCAAAATGGAAGCACGTGATGCACCACGATGAATCCCTGCAAGGCAGTTATCAAAAATCAACCGGGAAATACTATATACAAAGTCGCGACAGTATATATCAATATGACGATCGGCTGCATAGCATCGAGCCGCTTGCAGCGCTTTCACCATCAAGTTCTTTCGAACGATATAAACAGCGAACCATGCAGCGCGCAAATGGAGACGTCTGGGTATTGCATGGCGTAATCGATATTTTTGACTCAACTTTTCAGCAACGAAAAACACTTTCACCTGTACCTGACAACCCGAATGGTATACCGGATTATCTGTCCTACGCATACGAATCACGCGATGGCGTAGTCTGGATTGGCAGCAATGGTATGGGCCTCTCCAAATACAACCCGCTCCTATCCATCTTCAAGTATATAGGTAAATTTCCAGGCTCACCGGTAAGCCTGTCAAATCAATTTGTAAAGTCTATTTATACTCCGGATGATATACATCTCTATATAGCAACGCTGGAAGGACTTGATGTCATTAATCTGAACCAGAATACCACAGTACATTACCGGATACCTTCCGTTCAAAAAGAGCAAGTTCAGATCAACAAAATCGTAGAAGACCATAACCACAACATATGGCTATGTACTACGCATGGCTTAATGCGCTTTGATGGTAAAAAAATTCAGCCCAGTCCTGTTGCTGCATTGAACACCCCGGATATATATATTTATGATTGTGAAGTGGAACATGATAACACTTTAGTTCTCGCTACCAAAACCGGAGTGGTTCGTTGGGATCAAGTGCATAACATCGTAACCACAGTTGCAAGAGGTACGATGCTTGTAAAAAGAATAGAAGATATATACTGGACAGAACAACAGGCCGAGATTCAACTGTTTCAATCAAAGATACCATCGCCCTATCGGGTATATAACGAGAATCCTGCGGCAGCTTCGAGTTTCCCGAAAGTGTGGCCGAAATGTTTTTATGAAGACAAAGACGGCACACTCTGGATTGGTACCTGGGGAGCAGGCCTGGTTCGCTTCAATGCTAAGGATGAAACGTTTCAACATTTTGATGAGAAAGATGGATTGCCGAACAATGTAGTATATGGTATACTGGAAGATGACAAAGGATATTTCTGGCTTAGCACGAATCGTGGTCTAAGTATATTTGACAAAAACAAGGGACGAGCCATTCGAAATTTCTACCGCCATGATGGTTTACAGGGAGATGAATTCAATACGCGGGCATTCTATAAATCACCTTCCGGCAAAATGTATTTCGGAGGCATCAATGGGTTAACATTTTTTGAGCCAGAGGAAGCACTGTCGATTGCTTATCCGTTACCTCAAACCATTGTAACCGGACTCTTTATCAACAGCCAGCGAGTAGATATACTTGCCAGCGGACAATCGGTACAGCAGGTACTCAACGATACACGGCTTGTTCTTTCATGGAGTGAACGCAATTTTG
>CABHOV010000088.1 GCA_902168185.1 uncultured Bacteroides sp. | reverse complement strand
ACGCTTACTTTGTAGAACAAAAGCTACACCCGGCCGGCAATGGAAAACTTTATTGGAAGAGCGCCCTGCAGGTAGCAACGTCTGCAGTGTTATATACTGTGCTCGTATTCTTTACACCACCAGCCATAATCTCCGCTATACTTTGCTTCATCCTCGGACTAAACCTGGCAGTGATCGGCTTCAACGTAATGCATGAAGGCGGACATCAAAGCTTCTCGCGACATGCATGGATCAACAATGCATCGTCATACTTTCTGAATGTGCTGGGCGGCATCTCGTATTATTGGAAGATTAAACACAACGTGAATCACCACACCTTTACGAATATAGAAGGAATGGATTCGGATATAGATGTGAAACCCTTTATGCGATTACACGAAGGACAGCCCAGACGCTGGTATCACCGCTTTCAACATATTTACTGGGTTATCTTGTATGGTATATCGTATCTGGCGTGGGTCTTCTACGAAGACTTCGACAAGTATATAAGCGGAAAAGTATCCGCTAACTCTGAACCGAAGAAGCTCGCCCTCAAAGAACATTTTATATTCTGGTTCACCAAGGTCATGTATGTGAGTGTATATATGGTAATTCCCATCATCGTAGTGGGATGGTTGCCATGGCTCATCGGGTTTCTTATTGTTACCGTTACGTGTGGCATTGCTATCAGCATCGTGTTTCAGTTGGCACACGTGGTGGAAGGAACACATTTTCATTCGGCTATAGACCAGGATCAAAACGCTAAACAGGAATGGGCTGTTCACCAGATTGCCTCTACAGCAAACTTTGCAACCAACAGCAAATCGCTTTACTGGTTATTGGGTGGATTAAACTTCCAGATCGAACATCACCTGTTTCCACGCGTCAGTCATATACATTACCCGAAGATCAGCCAGTTGGTAAAAGAGACGTGCCATGAGTATAATATAGTATACAACGAATATGCCTCGATGTTCAAAGCCGTTACCTCGCACCTGGTACACTTACGCAAACTGGGGAATTCATAATAAGTATATAGAAGTTATTTCTAGATCACTTCATAAAACACTTTATAAATAGAAACAGGACGGAAATCGAAGTTCCGTCCTGTTTTTGTTTTATACTGCTGTAGAAAGAAATAGAGAATACACGCAAGCGCGACTTAAAAATGAAACCGGTAATAAACGCGTACACTGAGTAACGTAGCGTGGTCTTTAATCGTACCCGGAAAATGTTTACGAACAATAGACACCTTCGGCTCTATATATACACGGCGAAAGAAAACGCCCGCCAGCAGATCAACGCCATTGAACTGCAATCTCAATTCCTCTGGCTTACCGTTGTAAGTATAATGCAGCGTTTTGTCTACATTATAGAAAGTATAGCCGGCTCCTATATAGAATGCATCGAAAAATGACTTGGTAACGAACAGCGACTGATCAACATAAAATGTATTCTGCCGGTCGTTACCATTGGGCTTAAAATAATAAAAGTCATAGCGAAGCGTAGTGCCATAGTGTACGGCAACCGAAGGCAGAAATGTATACCCCGGAGTAACGTTTACACCGGTGCCGTTAACGCCCGCCTGGTAAGTAAAGGGTGCTTGTATATTTATACTTGATCCACCAGCAGAGCCAGCAGTACTCTGTGTATACAGTATGGTGGTGCGAGCCACCATACCGACATCTACAAAGAACTTACTTTCATCATGCTGTGCATAGCAGCGGGTGAGCAAGCTTGTAATACTGAATACGATCAGGGCAACGCGCATTGGGTATATATTTATGGGTATATATTTACTCGGTAGAGAATTGAGCTTCGAAACAACTGGTCTCGATGCGGTGTACACACGGGTGGCGGGTGTTGCCGCATACTTTACCATCGCATACAGGCGTTGAATCCATTACACCTGCAGCCAATGCCTTTTGTGACGAGCGATACATAATGTCGAGCTTCGTGGTAATCATGCCCCAACTGCCATCTCCCTTTAATCCATACTCAGCTATAGATACACTTTTCGATTTTAACCGTGCAGGCCAGTTATCATACTCAAAGAAAACATAGAACACCAGGTTGCCACGCATCCCTTGATTGTTCGGTGGATTGGAACCTGCCGTGCGCCAGTCTTCGAAAAACATTTTGTTGAAGGCTGAATAGCAATAGGTAGGATTAGCCTTCTTCAGCAGACGATGCTCTGAATCACCGATCCACTGCGGATCGTGCCGTGAACCATTGAAAGGATTGATGAAAGAACTGAATGTACTACACGAGTGATCCGAAAGATCATTCGAACCGGAAAGTATATTATCAAGGTCGCACTTTAATTTGAAGTTGCGCAGCTTGCCATGATTCCACGCGGTGTTAGACGACTGACAGTAACCGGCAGCAAGACAGAGTGAAGCTCTGGTGGCATCACTTTCCGGCTCTGCCTCCTTTGGTAAATATACTATAGGGCCACCGTGATAACTTTCACTGAGCGATACGACCCATACCTCGTGCGAGCGCACATACTCTTCATCAACGGTTACCTCTTCCGGCTCGCCCATGGCATTTATCCGCACACCACTCCAGCGCGTAAGTTCTTCATCGCCACTATACGACACCAGTGTAGGGTTGCTGTTCAGCAAGCCTTTCGCTTTAAGCTGTTCGTATTCCGGTATATAGATCTGCGGGTAGAGCGAAATCATGGTGGTGCTATCGGGTATATTCGAGAAGGCTTCCAATGAAACGCTAAATGCGCCCGGTTGAGTATACCGCGATGCCGCAAATGTTTCAAATAATGATGACGACCGCTCTGCGAGTACGTTAAGCAAAACATTATAGTCGCCATCGAAACGTTTTTCTACCTCGTGGTATAGCAGCGATCGAAACGCGCCATCTTCCACCTGCGAAAGTATACCGTTGCGCAGCACATCCAGGTGATGGTTGAGGTATGCATATTGCTCCGCCGGTGTGAGTGTTTGCAATAAACTCTTGTCATTTTCAAGTGCCTGGTGTCGCACGTTGTTCGCCAGCTCTTCCTTGCAATGCGTGAAAAATAAAATAAATACGATACTGAGCAGGGCATAGCGGCCCGTCTTCATGTGTTCCATGACTTTAAGGGGATTAGTAGATATAGTATAAAAAAGCCTGGAGGGTTTTATCAGAATGACGGCAAACGTATAGGAGAGGAGCTATAGCGATGACAATGTGTTATGCGGATTCGGGGGCATGCCAGCGATGCGCATGCCCGGCAGACGAATTGAGCAGTATAAACAGGTTGTATATATTTTCGAGCGAATGGTTGAAATCTTTCGGGAGCGCATCATGATGATCGATCAGGTAATCGAAAAGGAGACAGAATAAATTGTCGCGAAGTTCTCCGGGGTGTGTGGTGTTGAGGAAGTGAAGGAACGCTTCCTGAAGCGGTGGTGCCAGTTGTTTGGATGGATCGGTTGGGGCTTGCATAAAACATTATATAGTTTAAAATAAAATAGCGTTCATCTTTCTGTTATTCTTTAAGCGACAATGAGTAATTTTAACAGCTTGCTGCACAAAGGTTGTTTTAGTATAAAAAGATAGCTACTACAGGCAGCGATGAATAACCAGATTAAAGGATATTTTATCACTGAAAGTGATACAGCCATGAATGAGAACAAGATCATACGGGTTTTACGTGAAGTCAACGGCTATACGCAGGAGTATATAGCTTCCGAGTTAGGTATAAATCAGAATACTTACTCCAAGCTGGAATGTGGTCAGACGAAGCTCACCATTGATCGAGTGAAGAAGTTGGCGGAGTTATATAAGGTGAATCCTGAATATTTCTTCTCCGAAGAACTACCGATCATCAACTATAACACCGGTCCTAACAGCCATAGTAATAGTGGCGTTATTGGAAATTATAATGACGGAGGTGATGACAGAGTAAAAGGATTATTCCTGCAACTTTTAGGCGAGAAGGATAAGATCATCGAAGAGAAGAATGAAACGATATCGCTTCTTAAGTCAGAGCTATCCAGCGTGCGGAAGGAACGTGATCGCTTGATAGAAATTTTGAATAAAATGCCAGAGAAGTTATAAATTGCCGTTACTTTATAAAGTCAGATATATGTCCAGAACCAAACTCAGCGCTTTACGAATTGCCAACAATTGGGAGATTGAAGATGTTGCTAACTCACTTGATATTTCAGCAGATGAATATGCTAAAATTGAAAGTGGTAAAGCAAGGCTTACAATGGATATAGCCAAAAAATTGTCTGAGCTATATAGAATTGATCCGGAGTACTTCTTCACGCATGAGGCCGTTGCTATTCATAAGAATGAAGGGCAAGGCAGCAATAGTAATAGTGGGTATATAAATATCTATAATAATAATGGCAATCTAGCGGAGCTTCTCGAAAGAATGATTGATGAGTTATCGAAAAAAAAATAAGATGATTATTTGATTTTTTATTCTTTTGATTTAATAGCTCTAGTAATTTGGTCTGTCAAAAGATCAACTTTTGCTTGCCCCTTGTAATTATAGCCTGTTGGTTGTTGGGAGAATATGGCATTCGCTGCGCTATTAATTAAGGAATCAATTCCCGTTTCAGTTTTTGCTCTATTTAAAAGTACACCGGAAGCGTAAAGTGAATTTGACTTGTGAAGATTAATGGTATGGTTATGCATATATGCGTTATAATTCTTTGTGCAAAATCCCAGCGCAAAAATTAGAATGGATACAATTAAGATTCTAAAAAGGACAGTTTTGAATATCTCTAGATAAACAACTGTTTGAAAACAATCTTCACAGTCAGTCTTTAGCTTAGTCAGTTCAGAAAGGTGTATTGTGTCATTTAAGTTTCCAGTTAGGAATTGATAGGCGACTAAGAATAATATCCCGCAAAAAATTACTACTCCCGCTAACCAGACATAAGATAGATTTTTGGCCTTTACTGCTTCGTGTTTAAAATTATCTTGTTGGTAAAGGCTTTCTAGCTTAGCTATTTGATTAGAGTATCTTTCATCAAATCCTTCGACTTTTTTCAATAGTCCATCGTATAAGTCGTTAGTTTTTCTAATCTCTTCTCGTGATAACTCGAGATTACGATGTATCTCATCACTATTTATTGATTTTTGTAATTGAATGATTTCAGAGTCGATTAAAATCGGTTGAACTGTTTTATACCACTCGTATTTGAATTTATCAAATCTTAAAAGCATATCATTTGCAACTGTGATGAGTTCAGTCTCATCACTATAGTCTCTCGTAAATGCTCTTTCCGTGATATTTTGCACCTCGGCTGCGAACTTATTAAAGGAGACCAGTATATCACGAAGCATTTTTTTATTGATATTCGATTGCGCAGGTTGTATTCTTCGAAGCAATGCTTTTGCTTCTTCAACTTTATTGTTGAGTAATGTTTTCAACTCTGGCAAGTCGTTTCGCATATTCTCTAGTGCGTGTGAAGTCAGTTCATAGGTTACAAGCGAGTTTGATACGTTATCATATTCCATATTTGCAATGCTTTCTTTGGATATTCAATTTTATACCTGTTCTATATTATACTTATTCAAGTATATCTACTTATTTCCACTGCCCCATATCAATCCTATATTATACCCAAAGCCAAACCCCCACCACCATTTGTCATGATAATCCCATTTGCGAGCAGTGCTGCCAATGGCGAGGTCATTACCTAAAAATACGCCGAATCTAAAATTGTAAATGGAAGTCATGACGCCAAGCCCAGGCGATACAGTTGCTATAGCTTTTTTCTTTTTTAAAGGTTCTTCTGCTGATAGTGTAGTTGTTGAATCTATTTCTGCTCTCGATACACTAAGGAATGGACCGACAGAGACCAGCCATTTTTGTGGTTCCTTCTCTTCATTCTTCCTATACATATATTTAATTTTCCCAAACGAATAGCCGAGGTATGCACCAACGTTTAAGTCTGCTGTAAAATCGTCTTGTATATCTATATTATTCTTTGTGAATTTCGGTCTATATTTGAAAGGTATAGTAAGTGCACCACCCTCTATACAATTGAACCAGAAACTTGCATACTGTCTGTTTTGAAGTTTGAGATAGTATTTTCCATTTCTGTCATAGGTTTCTCCTAGCCAATAGTTAATATGCAGTTTTGATTTATCATCTTTATCTACAGCTACAGTTGCCCAGCCCGGTAGTGTTCTTGACGTGGGGATGTCTTTGGATGCATAGACGATTGTGTTTCTTGTAATTGTATCCTTTACATCTGCGGTATATTCAATCTCTCCGATTTTAAACTTTCGTTGTGAACTAACAATTGTTCCTGTTCTTAGCACAACGGTATCTCCTGCGTTATTTCTTTGATCTTGAACTACCATGTGTTTGCGCTGTATATATACACGGTAACGGAATTGGGTGGATTGTGCATAGCACAATGAAGCCATAGCAATGGCAATAGCCAACAGGATAGGTCTTTTCATAAAGGTATATTTATAGATTAGGATTTTTACTTAATCGCTGTCAACGATCTAGATTTCGGACGACTCAATAATATACAAACCAATAACCACTAACCGAATCTTATTTGAAGGTATAAAAAAATGAAATACAAACGTCAGATTTATAGCTCTTTTTTATTCTATATAACGTTCGGGAACAAAAACTATGCTTTCGGAAAGAAATCTATACTGTTCGGAAAGTAGATTCTCACGAAGAGTATTGAATGTTGTAGTATTTCGTCATTATATGGATGTATATATACTATTACGAAAGCAATTGAGTACGTAACGATAGATCATTCCATAATCATTGGTATATTAGGTGGCATTTTGAAATCTATCGGAGGTATATAAATTGATTTTGATGCCAGCTTTATTAATTGTATGTTGTATATATTCGTTACGAAAGCTTATGTAAGCCATAATGGCTTGTATTCGAGCTTTGTGTGCAATAGGGTCGGGACAAATTTGTGTTCCAAATAAAAAACAGTAGACATTATACAAACAAAGATTTTGAGCGGCTTCAGTCCAACCTGGACTTGAAACCAAAACGTAGGACAAATTAAAAAACATCGACTTCTGAATCGCCCCAACGCATTTGGCACATGCCATAGTAGCACATCGCGACACCCAAGCTATGGCAAGAGCCAAAGCCCAGTACTAAACAATATAATGGTGAAGTAGATTATATTTGAATAAGCGGACTAAAGACAAACCTTACCGATGGAATATTCAAAAGTCGTAACATATAGCTTATTAGCGCATATCAACAATAGTGGGAATCTTGTGTCTGACCTATTTGAGGTATTTAAACCTTTGGTGAAGCGAACTTTAATGCAAATGGGCAATGAAGGAATAACTCAAGGCAAAAGTATTGCAGAGATAAAAACCAGAGTTGACAAACAATATAAACTTGACATTCCCATCCCCGTGTTAGGAGTCATTTTAAAACGAATTTCTAACGAAGTAAATAAAGAGGGAGTTGGTAAATTTCATCTTTATCAAGACAATGCCTTTTCTATTAGCGACTATGTCTTTGCCGAATTTGAGGAATTAGTGAAAGAAAAGGAAAACGATATCAAAAAGCTTGAGGTATTATTTACCGATTTCTGCAAAATAAATAATGTCAAAATTGAAGACCAAGACGGTGTTTTTGAATTTATAGAAAGCAATAAAATTACCATTGCAAGATATTTGTCACATAGAGGGCAACGAAAAAAGGATGACTTTACAATTGAAGCATTGTTTGTCGACTATTTCAAAGGTTTCAAGGATGTGTACGACTTAATTAAGAACATTTATCTTGGCTCTATTATATCTAGCTACATTGAATATCAGACAAATCCAGCTAGCATCAATATTGAATTACTCTTCGACACAAATTTCATTGTTAGTTTACTTGACTTAAAGACATCTGAGAGTACCCACACCTGCAATAAATTAGTGGAGCTAGCTAACTCGTTAGGGTATAAATTACGAGTGCTTGATATTACTATATCTGAAACAAGTAATCTCTTAGGAAAAAAGGCGCAATATTTTGATAACGCATTCCTAGCAAAGAAGATTGATCCAGAAGACATATATAATGCTTGCGACAGGCGCAAATTGTCAAAGACAGATTTGGAACGAATAGCAGATAACTTGGAAGAAGAACTGAACAAGTTGGGGATAACGATTGTGCCTCATACTGAAAAATATCAGAACAAAGCCAAGTACAGTGAAGAGTATAAGAAATTTAGAGCATTCCGTACGAATGACTTTGCTGCGCTCCATGACGCTACAGTTCTGTACTATGTGCGAGACAAAAGAGAAGACAAGAAAATTAGAGATTTTGACAAGGTCAATTGTTGGTTTGTCAATAATTCAAGTGCTTGGCATTCATCCGACTCCTTGGTTGGCCAGAAGGGAGTCAATGGGTATCAACCAGAAACGATACGAGCCGAAGATTTTATCAATATTTTGTGGTTGAGCAATCCGAATATTAAAAAACAAATTAGCTCTGCAGACCTTGCGGATATTGGCATTACAAGATTAATATCCTGTACTCTTAATGAAACACTGCCGAAGTCTGCAATAATTCGTGAACTTGATGATAACATCAAAAAATATGCAGACTCCAAGATAACAGACAAAGACATTGTGAGAGTCGCATCACGCATCGCAAATAGAAATTTGAAAAACCTGGAAGAGCTTAATAAACTCGCGGCTTCAAATCAAGATGAATTTGTAAAAAGGTTACAACAAGAAGCTGATATTGAACGACAGCAGAACGAAAAGCGAACAAAACAGTTCCAAGAGGTTATAGAACGAATCGTTAAGAAGGAAAAAGAAATGGATGAAGTTCGCGAGACATACAAAGAGAAACTTCACCAAACAAAGGCGATTCATTCGGAGTCTATCGATAAAGTAAATAAAAGCGAGACAGCTCTCGATGAAGAAAAGCAAAGAAGATTAAAAGCTGAGAATGCGTTAATTAGAATTCAAAGAGAATCTTACCTGAATGAGAGGATAGCAAAATGGAGGCGAAAGAACTGGCTAGAATTATTGGGCTGGTCTTTACTTGTATTATTTAGCCTATTGTGGGTTTTCTATATATCCAATTGGGACTTAACCAAGGCGATTGAGTTAATAAAGGCGCTGAAAGGAAATATAGTTATCTCTGGACTACTTTGGCTTCTAGGCTTAGTGTTTTCAATTGTCTCTCTTTCGAGCCTTGTTTCGAAGTACAGGAATCACTCAAACATCAAAGCATTCATTGACAATATTGAAAAGTTCGAAATGCCACATGAACTAAAGGACAAATCAAATTAAGTAAGTCGCACACACATTGCCTGGCCACACTTACAACGCACTACCAAAGCCAGTCAATAAGTGTGCTTAGTGCATGTAAGTTGACAAAGTAAAAATGAGCCACCGCACGATGATTAAAAGATTAGTAGTAATTAACGGGACCCCATTCTGATGTTGGTGCCGTACGCACATCCATGAAACAAAGCGAATTGGAAAATTACTTTGAATGATGTTGCTTGTTCATTATTTGGGATGTTGCAGCTAACTCGAAATGAAGTATAGTATATTACCTTGTATAAAATTTATATTAGCTTAAGCACGCATGGCGCGTAGCATCAGAGTCCCGGAGACCGGTGACTCTGATGGGGAAGTAATTTGTTTTTTATTTACGACTGCATCCCGCGGTGTATAATGGTAAGTTCGTTTCTCCAGCACAATCTATATATTGCACGGTAAAGTATCTAGCTTTTAGAAATGACAGATAAAAAGCAGTTGATAGGAATTGGCTATTGGCACAACGATTTTGCAAAAGACTTTCCTGATCCCGGTAAATTTGTAGATGAATATTGGAACGAGGAAGAGCGACAGAC
>CABHOV010000087.1 GCA_902168185.1 uncultured Bacteroides sp. | reverse complement strand
ACTCACGACATATATGCCATGAAGCGCAACGCTACGCAAGCTACTTTATTCATTATTATTGGGCCGATAAGCATGGTCGTGATATCATTGGCAGAATTTGGCGTGAAGCGAAGGAACCGGAAGATCCGTTGCAGGCCTATATGCGCATTACGAACATCACCAATGCTCAGTTTAATGAAGAGATATATGATGCGGCCACTCGTTTTGTTACGTGGGACCTGGATGCTATCCGGGATACAGGGGCTGACTATATAGGCGCACATACATTTAAGTATACTACATTAGATGATGGAAGTTACCAGGTTGCATACGACCGGTGTCCAGGTACAACGGGTTATAACGTAATCAGACTTAATGTGCCATCTGCAGGCACATCTATATCTGCGGCATTCACAGGACTTGTAAACGCCCCTGGATTTAATCACGTAGAAGAGGCAAGCAGAGCAGGATGGCGGTATGGTTATGTTGCCTTGCTGAAAAATGGTGTCCATACCTATAGCGAAATGTATAGCGGCACAAATGGTACTGCTACTTTTACGGTCCCGGAAAATTGCAGTAAACTTTGGTTTGTTGTTACAGGTGCTCCTGATACATATGCTCCACATCCGTGGGATGATGACAATAGTAACGATGATCAATGGCCCTATAAAGTTAAGTTCAAAAATACCGATCTATATGGCAATGTTACCTTTGATGGTACGGAAACGCCACAGAACGTAACGCTAACCTATGATATCAGCTTTCCTTTTAGCGCTACAGTTTATCCCGGAACTACCGTCACATTGGACGATGATATTATAGCATTGGCAAAAGCATTTGTTTTACAACCAGGCGAGATCACTTCTTCCATTGGCAACAGCATCAAGCTATACGCTGTGGAAAATAATGGAACGCTGAATGCCAACACAACCGCCAACAACGGTCATTGGTTTAATACCGGAGGAAATGTATGTGCATGGGGAGGTGAGGCAAGGGTATTTTCAGAATTCAATGGCACTGCGCTTTCATTTGCTATAGGGCAATATCCGGGGCAATGTGCAGTGGGTAACAAGTATACAATAAAGCAGGCATTGGTATATGAATACGAAAGTGGTAAAACTGTTCAGGCTACGTTCGTGTTTAACATTACATTGCTATAAAATCAACGCGTTCTGTAGGAAGGTTACAAACGAAAAAGTCACTCATAGTTTGTGATGCTAAAAATGAGTTATCCCTTATAAATATAGTTTGTCAGATCTGTTGTGTAAAACTATAAGCATTTCAGCGCGGGTAAAGTAAAAGCATATTATATTCGTATTACGTTTGGCAGTGCAAGAGTTATGTCTTTCATCCGCTTGCTCAGGCGCAATGATATTTATTATGCGACTATCTTATATAGTATTATTTGTAACCTTCACATCTTCTGTATCCTTTGGACAGAGATCGTATAATCCGGGTTTGAAAAAGGAATTGGACAGTATTTTATACGAAGACCAAAGGTATCGCGAACTTGTTTTTTCTGACCTGCTTAAAACAAAAACAGACTCTATTGCAGCGGTTTATAAAATCGATAAGAAGTATATAGTCGAACACCTCATGACGACTATGCAAAAAGTTGATTCTGTAAATCTTGTGAGGGTAGAGGCTATCATTAAACAATATGGATATCCTGGCAAATCATTGGTGGGTACACCTGCTAACGAAGCTGCGTTTTACGTTATTCAACACTCCGATCATATCGACCAGTATATTCCAATCATAAAAAAAGCTGCAGAGCAAAAAGAACTTTCTTTTACGCTATACGCCATGATGCTCGATCGTTCGCTGATGTACAATGGAAAAGAACAGATCTATGGAACGCAGGCGAAAGGATTTGAAATTATAGATAAAGCTACAGGGAAGAAGATATTCAAAATGATTATCTGGCCTGTGCAGAATCCCAAGACTGTAAACGCATTGAGAAAAAAAGCGGGATTTGATCAGACTATAGAAGAGAACGCCCAACGACTCGGTGTCGAGTATGAAGTACTTACACTTCAGCAGGTCAAAGCAATGCAGGGAAAATGAAACTATATGTTTATTGAAAGATGTACTTATATAGTTGTTAAAGATAGAACTTAAAACTATTCATGAATTTTATTCCTCTGTGAGATTCGGATAACATCAACGCAAATCGTTTCTTCTTTACTTATATCTCGGATTCAGTACTTATATCTCGGATTCAGAAGGAGTATAAAATTTTTGTTTTAAACGCGTGATGTAGCACGGTATATAAAAAGAAAAACCCGGCTTTATAAAGCCGGGTTTTTCTTTGAGTACCGAAGGAGGGACTCGAACCCTCATGTCTTGCGACACACGCCCCTGAAACGTGCGTGTCTACCAATTCCACCACTTCGGTTTGTGTTGACCGCTGCTGTGATGTAATCGATGCAACGGATCAACTTTTCTCTATCCTTTAAACAATGTGCCCAGGACTGGACTCGAACCAGCACACCGGTTAAGGCACCACCCCCTCAAAGTGGCGTGTCTACCAATTTCACCACCTGGGCATGTAGAGTGGCGTAGATATTTTACGAGGGGCGACAAAAGTAAGAAGCTTTATTAGATTTAACAAAATACACTTGCAAAAAAGGACGTAGTATTAAAGGCCGGCTATATCACCACTAAAATCCATACTCTTAATCTTCTAACAACGCCAGGCCTAGATTAAGAATCGAAATCATTCAAAAATGATGTATAGGAACATAATTCATAAATTTTCAGTTACGAAAGGGGCATGATATACCTTGCTGATAATGATTCACAAGCGCTGCTCGGTCACCGGAATTTTTAATGATTTGTAGGAATATACTGAGAGCCGAGAATGGGATTTGGACCCACGACCTTCCCGTTACGAGCGGGATGCTCTACCCCTGAGCTACCTCGGCACCGAACGGAGTATGTCAAAATTAACCGAAGGAAGGTAACTACAAAACCTTGAAATCCCTTAAATTGTCCCACTTATGCTATCAAAGAAATGCAAGTACGCTATCCACGCCTTGGTGCACATGGCACGAGAGCCAGAGGAGAAGTTTTTGATCAAAGACATATCGGAAGCCTGTAACATTCCAAAAAAATTCCTGGAGGCTATATTACTTGATCTGAAGCGGTCTGGTGTTTTGGGAAGCAAGCAAGGAAAGGGTGGAGGATATTTTCTAAGGATGAAACCCGCAGATGTAAACCTGGCAGAAGTTGTACGCCAGTTCGATGGTGCTATAGCACTGGTATCATGTGCTGCTCATAAGTTCTATGAACCTTGTGCTGAATGTGAAGATGAAGAGACCTGCACGGTTCATGATGCCTTTCTTCAGATCAGAAATGCTACAGTAGAAATGTTGAAAGCTGATACACTGGAATCATTGGTGAAGAAAGAAACGAAACTGAAAGCGCGCAAAAAGCGTTAAGCTCTACACAATATTTTGTGTAACTCTATTAAATCAATAGAGATTAAGTATTTTTAAGCTTCTATACATTTGTTTCACTTAAACACGATTGATTATGTCACTCCGATTAGGCGATGTAGCCCCTGATTTTACAGCGGAAACTACCGCAGGCACTATCAAATTTCATGAATGGCTTGGCAATAGCTGGGGCATTTTATTTTCGCACCCTGCAGATTTTACACCGGTTTGTACTACAGAACTTGGATCTATGTCGAAGTTGACACCGGAATTTGAAAAGCGTAATGTTAAAGTTCTTGCCATTAGTGCCGACCCACTCGAGTCGCATTTGAAATGGGTTGGTGATATTAACGAAACGCAAAACACAACGGTAACCTATCCGCTGATTGCAGACCCTGAATTTAAAATAGCGCACTTGTATGGTATGGTTCACCCTGCGGTGGATAAGTTTACAGTTCGCTCTGTATTTGTGATTGGGCCTGATAAAAAAATCAAGCTGATGATTACTTATCCGGCTTCTACCGGAAGAAACTTCGATGAGATTCTTCGCGTGGTAGATAGTCTTCAGTTAACCGCTAATTATAGCGTGGCAACGCCTGCCAACTGGAAGCATGGTGAAGATGTAATTATTACACCTGCTGTAAAAGATGAAGACATTGCGGCTAAATTTCCAAAAGGACATACGCGCATTAAGCCGTATCTGAGAACTACGCCACAGCCGAATTTATAGTTCGGAATTCCAAATCTCATTAAAATGCTCCTGTTCATCGAACAGGAGCATTTTTATTTTCGGCCCGATAGTTGGATATATCTGTATGTCGGACTTCTTTCTAAGGATCAAGGTGTATAAACCAGGGATATATAGGAGCAACACGGCACTATGCATCGTTTGCATTGTAAAACGACTCTAAGACGCAACATGGTGTTGGTCGATTTAAAACGCAGGGCCGTCTCATTTTTGTAACGAAAGGCATAGGGGTTAACGTTAGTACGATTGTCAATGAATAAAAATGAAAGTCATGGAAAATAAGATCAACCTTTTGGCATCCGCAAATCCCTACCTTCAGCAATTCAACATTGCACAAGTCAACCTCAATAAATTAATTAAAGAGGAACGGCTTCAGAAACGCATCGAAAGAAGCAAAAGACAACTCTTGAAGCCTGAGCAATACCAGGCTGGCACTGCGAATTAACAAGTATATCTCTTCCGTAATTTTAGTATAATGAATATGCGTGGTATATGGCTGCATTCCATATAGTATATTTGCAGCCATACACTGGGTAGGATATTTAAAAGCCTGCTCAGTAAACTTAAGACCACATTTATGCATATCAGAACAGCGGCTCCGGATGATGTACAACGAATTATGCAACTCTATAAAGAAGTTGCTAAAGTTAAAGGCGGCATCGCTCGATTGGAAAATGAAATCACGGAGGAGTACGTTGAGAACTTCCTCAAAAAAAGTCTTGCGGCAGGTTTGATCCTGGTGGCGATTCACCCGGAAGATCCTGAACGTTTTGTTGGTGAGATCCACGCCTATAAACCCGGTATACATGTCTTCAAACATCTGCTCTCAGATTTAACGATAGCCGTGCACCCGGAATTTCAAGGGAAGAAAATAGGAAGAACACTCTTCACTATTTTCCTGGAAGAGATCGCCCTTAACCACATCGATATAGGTAAAGTAGAATTGCTTACACGTGAAGGCAATAAGAAAGCGATAGAATTCTATCAATCACTCGGATTTAAAATTGAGGGAAGAATGGAAATGCGGATCAAAACGCCACAAGGTATATATGAAGCAGATATACCGATGGGATGGCAAAATCCAAATTTTGAATTCTAGTGGTTAGTATATTCGTCCGTTAGAGATATAGCACAGCGCTATATTAAACTCCGAGGTCAGCACCATCAGCAATAATCAAAAGAAGTTCTTTAACTTCTTCTGCTTTCGCATGCTCACCCATCTTGTCGAAGGACATGATCAGGTTCCGGAATACTCTGCGAATAATTTCAAGGTTAGAGCATGGCTCGAAGAAAGATGTTTGAGGTGTGAGGTGAAGCTCACTGATATAGTTCTCAATATCCTGTTTCGAAAAAATTAATCCTTTGTTAAAAGCATTGATATAAAACTGCGTGTGGCGTTCATCTTTATACGTCAGCACAAACAGGTTCGGCAGATTAACACCGTATACCGGTAACTTAAGTTTTTGTGATACGAGTAGATAAATCACGCACAACGTTATCGGATTTCCTTTTTTAGTTTCCAATACAACATTGAACATAGAATTTCCGGGTGAATGAAAATTCTTTGTGTTGGCGCCAAACTTAAGTTTATTAAACAATACACTGTTTACAACTTTGATCTGATCAAAAGGATAAAGATCGGGTTTGAATTCAAGCCACGTTTCGTAATAGATCTGTTCGAGTTCCTGTTTTAATTTAATTAACTCGAGGTCTGGATACTGATACGTTGCCACGAGCCACATACCTGTAAGTAAATCTTGCTCAGGCGTTTCATACCAGTTTTTAATCCGCTCTTTCAGCAGTTCATATTGAAGAGAATGAATCAACTCTTCAATCTTCCGTTGTACCTGAGGATTGAAATTACTTTCCCACTCTTGCTCTAAAAACGGAATGATTGTAGTACCCAACGACAGAATTTTTTCTTCTACATGGGAAACTATTTGCACATCCTCGTCATCGAGCAGGGAAACAAGCGCTTTTAATTCAGTGTCTTTCAAATAATTATTCAATGATGTTCGCTAAAGTATAAACTATTCAATATTCAAGCGAATAATGCGCTTAAAAAAAATGCCACATTACCACTTTTTATTCCTACGCTGTGTCTAATCACTCAATGAAGAACGCTATCAACAACTGGAATATTTTTTGATACTGCTTGGAAACCAATTATAAATTAAAAATAAGAATCATGAAGTCATCTGTTTTAGTATCCCTTTTTCTTTTTGTAAGCATTATATCTTTTGCGCAGGAAGGATTTAAAGGTGAGCATTTTATAGAAGTTACCGGTAACGCAAAACAAGAAGTTGATCCTAACGAAATTTATGTAAATGTACAGCTGCGTGAATTTGAAGAGAACCGTGAAAAAGTATCGCTTGAAAAATTAGATAAGGAATTTTGGGATGCTATCAAAGGAGCAAACATCGATAAGAAAAAAGTTTCCCTGGCAAATGTAGGATCGCAGTTTGGAAAACTTGGTCGTAAAGATAAAGATGCATTTCGCGAAAAAACGTATCAACTGATCCTGAGCAGTGGCGGAGAACTCGAAAAATTACTTGAGAAGATTGAACCTGTTAAAGTAAACCAGGTTGTGATCACAAAAGTGAGTCATACAGATATTGAAAAATTCAGAATAGAGTTGAAAGTAAAAGCATTGCAAGCTGCAAAAGCAAAAGCTGAATCATTACTGAAATCTATAGGTTCTGAAATTGGCAAGCCACTTATGGTGAGAGAATTTGAAAACTTCTATCCTCAAAATGATATGGCCACCAACGTAATGGTGCGTAGCAAAGTTGGCTACGAAGCAGAAGGAGGAATGCCTGCTGAAGATCCAACAGCCTTCAGAAAGATTACATTGCAAGCGCAGGTAACAGCACAGTTTGAAATAAAATAATATATTCTATTTAATATAAAATCAATTGCCGTGGGTTTAAATCCATGGCAATTTGATTTATATATATATATACTATGTTTGAATTACGCCTACATTAAATTTTTCGACAGGAGCATGATTGGCTGCTTCTATACCCATCGATATAACTTTTCGTGTTTCAAGCGGATCGATCACATCATCAACCCAGATACGTGATGCTGCATAGTATGGACTGAGTTGTTCATTATAGCGGTCCGTAATTTCTTTCAGCAGTGCTTCTTCCTCTTCTTTACCAATGGTTTTTCCTTGTGCCTTTAATGTACTCACACGAATTTGAAGTAACGTCTTTGCAGCAGAAGCTCCGCTCATCACTGCGATCTGTGCGGTGGGCCATGCAACAATAAGCCGGGGATCATATGCTTTACCACACATGGCATAATTACCGGCACCATACGAGTTACCAATGATGATAGTAAACTTCGGTACGGTTGAGTTGGCCATCGCGTTCACCATCTTGGCGCCATCTTTAATAATACCACCATGCTCTGCTTTACTTCCCACCATAAAACCACTCACGTCTTGTATAAAGACAAGCGGAATTTTTCGTTGATTACAATTCATGATGAAGCGAGCAGCTTTGTCTGCAGAGTCAGAGTATATCACACCTCCCATTTGCATTTCGCCCTTTTTTGTCTTTACAACTTTACGTTGATTGGCAATTATACCTACGGCCCAACCATCAATGCGTGCCGTGCCGCATACTATACTTTTGCCGTATAGAGCTTTATACTCATCGAACTCCGAGTTGTCAACGATACGTTTGATAATATCGAGTATATCATACGGCTTTACCCGATCAACCGGCATGATACCATATAGCTCTTTGGGATCGAGTGATGGCGGTAAAGGTTTTGCGCGATCGAAACCAGTTTTATAGGACGATCCGAATTTGCTGAACAACGACCGGATATAGTCCAGGCACGCCTGGTCATTTGGAAATTTATTGTCTGTTACTCCGGAGATCTCACAATGCGTGGTAGCACCACCAAGTGTTTCATTATCTATATCTTCTCCTATAGCTGCTTTTACAAGGTATGATCCTGCAAGAAAGATAGAGCCGGTCTTGTCAACAATCATAGCTTCGTCTGACATGATGGGTAAGTATGCACCACCGGCTACACAACTTCCCATAATAGCAGCGATCTGTATTATACCCATCGCCGACATCTTTGCATTGTTTCGGAATTGTCTTCCGAAGTGTTCCTTGTCAGGAAAGATTTCATCCTGCATCGGTAAGAAAACTCCAGCACTATCCACCAGGTATACTACTGGTAAATGATTCTCGAGGGCGATCTCTTGTGCACGCAGATTTTTTTTCGCGGTGATAGGAAACCATGCGCCTGCTTTTACAGTAGCATCGTTCGCTACGATAACACATAATCTTCCATGTATATACCCAAGGCCTGTGACTACACCTCCGGAAGGACAGCCACCTTGTTCTTTATACATGCCATCGCCTGCGAACAATCCGATTTCCGTGAATGGAGCACCATCGTCTGTAAGGTATTCTATTCGCTCGCGCGCTGTAAGTTTACCGCGTTGATGTTGCTCCTCCATTTTCTTTTCACCACCACCAAGCTTTGTCTTTTTTGCTTTGGACTGAAGTTGATAGAGGAGTTGCTTGAACTGATCTTCATTTTTATTGAACTCAAGATCGGATGCCATAGGTGATGATTAAATTCAAACTAGAAATTGAAAGACTAAAGATTGGAAAAATAGTTAATAGTCCATAGCAAAAGAGAAGGTCCATCATGCACGCATGATGGACCTTCAAAATCGTTAGTTCAGTTTTAAACTAACTGTAAATTATTTCTGATCTTCTTTCCGTTGACGCGCCAACTCTCTTTCTATTTTCTTGCTGCTTTTGCCCAATGGCGATAAGAAGTGTCGCGGGTTTTTATCGAAGTGCTTCGCGAGTGAATCGATGGATTGCAGCAGCTTGTTCAGGTTAACATATAAAGTGTCTTCTGTCAGCAGCTTGCTCATGGTGTTGTCACCTTTATTCAGACGTGCAAGTGTCTCATTCAGTTTCGTAAGACTTTGTTGTGCTTTCTTAACAGTGCCATTCAGCTCCATCATCTTTAATGAATCGGATAATACGTGGAAGTTGGCAATGGTTGGCTTCAACTCTTCGAGCGTACCGTTAAGGTTATGAGCGACAGTTTTAAAGTTAGCACCCAGGTCGTTGATGTTGGTATTGGCTGTAACAAGTGTTTTGTTCAGTAGCCCTGGCGTTGACTGCAAGCCGGTGAACAATGTATCGAGTCGTTTACTGTTCCCTGAAAGATTTTCAAGCAGCTCATTTACTTTCTTCAGTGTAGTAGTAAGGTTGGAAGCTACCGGTTCTGCATTTTGTGTAATGAAATCCATAATGCCTTTGGCTACTTCCGAGTTCATGGTGTCCTTTGGTTCGAGAGGCTTGCCACCTCTACGAACATCAAGTTGAATAAAGCGTCCGCCCAGCAACTCACCATTCAGCATCGCGATAGAAGAATCTGTGAGGAGAATATCAGAGTCAATATCAAGTTCAACAATAACGCGATCTTTGCTCTGTTGTATTTGAATGTCACTTACGCGGCCCACCGCATAACCGTTTAGAAAAATCTGGTTAGACTCTGTAAGCTTATCAACATTGTGATAGATCGCGTAGTATTTATTGGTGGAAGAAAAAAAGTCAATGCCTTTCAAAAAGTTAAATCCGAAATAGAGCAACGCGATGGCCACTACCATAAAAAGGCCAACCTTGAATTCTTTTGATAATTTCATGTAGGGAGTAAAAAAATGTTTATTTCAGAGTAACCGTTTTCGTCCTCAATTTATAGATTCTACTTCACTTTTATAGTCTTTAAAGGCCCGGTATATTCCGGAAGCAATTAAATCCTGGCCATCGTTGGTTAACAGAAATTTTTCTTCAGGTCCATTGGAAAGAAATCCGGCTTCGATCAAAACACTCGGCATCGTAGTTCGCCAGAGCACAACAAAGCCAGCTTGTTTAACACCACGACTAAAACGCCCGACCTTGTTCTTGAACTGAGCTTCTACTTTTTGAGCAAAGCTCAGGCTGCTTTCCTGATAAGCGCTTTGTGTTAATGTAAAAAGAATATAGGACTCAGGACTGTTGGGATCGAATCCTTCGTAACGTTCTTTATAGTTCTCATCCATCAGAATTACCGAGTTCTCACGCTTGGCAACCTGCAGGTTGCGCTCATCTACGTGCATACCCATGGTAAATGTTTCGGTGCCGAAGGCTTTGGAATTGGAGTGAGAGTTTGCATGTATACAGATGAACAAGTCGGCCTTGTTCCGGTTGGCGATCTCTGCGCGCTCATCCAGGGCGAGGTAACGATCATCCTTCCGGGTGTAAATAACTTTTACGTCCGGCATATTCTTTTCTATATATTCGCCAAGCTTCAGCGCCAGTTTCAGCGCGATGTCTTTCTCCCTTGCCTGCTTGCCTATATTGCCAGGGTCTTTGCCACCATGGCCGGCATCGATAACCACTACATCTACCTTTGCATCGGTACGATAAACAGTGGATGATGAATTTAGCAAGGTTATTGCTATCAGAAGCAGAGTTAATCCAATATTCTTCACAGGCCTTACAATGTTCAATCTATTTGCAATAACTTTACGCAAAAATGTGAATTTTTCACTAAAAGCTAAAGCCCTGATTTTCAACTCAGCACCTGTGCAGCGACTTTCTATATTTACTTTCTTTTTCATTAGTTCAATGGCCTCCTATGCGCAGGTTGAGCCTACTGTTAAAACACCTGAGAGTATATTACGGGTTAAGACCGATTCAATTAAAAATACAACACCTTCTGATACTATTCCGCCACCATCCACACAAGCCGATACCTTAAAATCAGATACACTAAAAACACCGCCTCCGAAAGGTGATATCGAAACTACTATCAACTATTCAGCCAGAGATTCTATTCGTGCTACACTTGATAACCAGATGGTATGGCTATATGGGCAGGCAAAGATAGTATATGGCGAGATTGAACTGGAGGCAGATGAAATTGTGATTGACTATGCCAACAGTACTCTTACGGCACATGGCACTCGCGATTCCCTCGGCCAACGTATAGGTTATCCCGTCTTTAAAAATGGTGCCGAGCTATATGAGACCAAAGATATCATTTATAATTTCAAGACCAAGCGTGCACGGATCAGTGAAGTAGTAACACAGCAGGGCGAAGGATACTTGCATAGCGAGGCTGCCTTTAAGAATGAGAACAATGAGATTCTAAGTGTACACAATAGTTACACCACCTGTAACCTGGAGCATCCTCACTTCCGGATCAGGGCAACAAAAACAAAGGCTATACCGAACGATAAAATTGTAGCAGGACCTTTCTATATGGAGTTTAATGATATTCCATTACCCATTGGGTTTCTTTTCGGCATGTTCCCTTCGCCTCGTAAAAGCGCTTCCGGTATTATAGTGCCATCGTATGGTGAAGAGCGAAGAAGAGGTTTCAACTTGCGTGGAGGTGGATACTTCTTTGATATCAGTGAATATGCAAAGCTTGCCCTTACCGGAGATATTTACTCAAAAGGAGGCCATGCCCTATATGCAAACTCAAGCTACCTGAAACGCTATCATTATAGTGGTTCATTGAATTTCTCATACTCGAAGAATCCGGATTCTGATGATAAGATCGAGACAGAGAACTTTACAAAAGATTTTCGGTTAACGTGGAGCCACTCGCCACAGTCAAAAGGTACAGGCAGATTTTCTGCATCGGTTAATGCCGCGACTACAACCTATAATCAGAATAACTATTTGGGATATGGTACATCGGCAGACTTAACCACATCGAGCCTGAGCAATATATCAACGAAGCTGAGTTCCAATATTTCCTATAGCAAGCGTTTCACCGGTACTCCTTTTACCATGGGCTTGAACATGAGTCACAACCAGGATCTTGTTACCAAGATAGTTGACTTGTCGTTGCCAACCCTTACGGTGAACATGACCAATATATACCCTTTCCAGAGGAAGAATGGTTCCAGCAACGGACCGTTGGATAACTTCTCAGTGTCCTATTCGATGGCCGCATCGAACCGTGTAACCAATAATCTGGGTAAGATCGGAAACTCCGATACCGATAGTATAGCCCCGTTTAACTTCAACAGCTTCGGTAGATTTTTCGAGAATGGTAAGAAAGGTATACGCCATTCTATACCAGCTTCCTTCTCGTTTAAAGCGTTGCGTTATTTTACAGTGTCACCTTCGGTGAGTTATGAAGAGAAATGGTATTTTGAGAGACGGGGATGGTATGAAGATCCTACAACTAAGGAAATTCTTAGAAGCGATACGATAAGAAAAGAGTTTAATCGTATTTCAAATTATTCTTTCAGCACGAGTTTAACGACCAGGCTATATGGAACATATTTCTTTAAAAAGAAAAACAGTAAGATCAAGGCTATACGCCATATTGTGAATCCGTCTATATCCTTTGGGTTCACTCCGGAATTTACCGGGAATAGAAAATATTTTCAAGAATTTGAAACTAATGATAGCGAGGGGAAACCGCTTACGGTTTATAAATCTTACCATGAAGGATTTGTATACGGGGGATCGAACACGGGTAAGAGCGGCTCCATCGGATTCAGTTTAGGAAATAACCTTGAAGCAAAAGTACAGGGGCCACAAGATTCTGTAGCCCGTAAAGTAATGCTGTTGAATAACCTCTCGTTCAGTTCGAGCTATAACATCATTGCCGATTCATTTAAATTGGCTCCTATAGGTATATCTGCTAACACAAACATCCTGAATAATAAACTTAATCTTAACCTTTCGGCAACACTGGATCCTTATAACTATGTAATGGAACCTATAGAGGGGCAAGAACCCGTTGAAAAACGTAAAGATTATCTAGCCTGGAAAAGCGGACATCTGGGGCGGATCACCAGTGCTACATTAGCCATGAGTACGAACCTTAATCCGAAGGCAAGAAATAAAGAGACAACAAGTCGTGAAAAAATAGCGAAGTCCAATATGCCGCAGCAGGAAAAAGAATTCCTGATCCAGAACCCGGATGCCTATATAGATTTTGAAATACCGTGGAGCTTGAACTTAAGTTACAACCTAAGCTATACACATGCTGTTGACTCGGACCCAAATATAGTGCAGACCGTTTCTGCCAATGGCGATCTTTCACTATCTGAGAAATGGAAAGTTACCTATAGCACCGGATATCACTTTGAGTCGAAAGAGTTTACACAAACCAATCTGGGTATATCACGCGATCTTCACTGCTGGACAATGCATTTGAATTGGACACCTTTCGGAAGATTCCAGTCCTTCAATTTTACCATCAACGTAAAAGCAAGCATTTTACAAGATCTGAAACTCGAAAGACGCAAGTCATTCCTCGACAACCTCTAGTAATAAATGATCCGTTAATGGTCGTCCGCTATACGGATAACCTAACGGATCAACAGTATAGCATCACATACGAGGCTTCCAGGGAGTTTCTTCTGCTCCGAGTTCATGCGCTACTTTTCGTGCGAGCACAAAAAGATAGTCTGAAAGACGATTTATATACTTGATAACTTCTTCCGGTACCCCCTCCAGTTCACTTAATGCAATGATCAATCGCTCACTTCTGCGACACACCGTGCGCGCTATATGGCAATTGGATATAGCAGGATGACCACCCGGTAAAACAAAGAAACGCATAGGTGGCAATTCACCGTCCATGGTATCAATTTGTTTTTCGAGGAATTGTATATCCATTTCGGACAGAGCAGGAATTTTTACTTTCGTATTGCCAGGTTCGGTAGCGAGTATAGAACCGATTGTAAAAAGGCGGTCTTGAATTTCAATCAAGACATCTTTTCTTTTTTGATTGACATCCAGATCACGCACCATCCCGATCCATGAGTTCAACTCATCCACCGTTCCGTAGGTCTCGATGCGCAGGTCCGCCTTCGATACGCGCTTTCCGCCAAAAAGCGTAGTGGTACCCTTATCGCCAGTCTTGGTATATATTTTCATGAACACTTCCTTTTTGAAAACCGGAAGTTAAAAGAAAGATCTCAGTATAACTGAAAGCTCTTCAGATTAAGCTTTCAGTGTAGTATACTTTTATAGGGGCGTTAAACATACGCCTAACGCCTAAGCTTTTTCTAAGCCTCAACCGGTCTGCCGCGGTTGATATTTTCATTTTTACGATCCCACTCAATAAGACCATCGCGAAGGCGAATAATCCGGTGCGAGTAATGTGCAATGTCGTCTTCGTGCGTTACCATAATAATGGTGTTGCCTTTATCGTGAAGCTCCTGGAAAAGATTCATAATGTCGTATGAAGTTTTTGTATCCAGGTTCCCGGTAGGTTCATCGGCAAGTATAATAGAAGGATTGTTTACAAGTGCGCGCGCTATCGCTACCCGTTGACGCTGACCTCCGGAGAGCTCATTCGGTTTATGATGATAACGGTCGGCAAGGCTCACACTTTCCAACGCGGCCATCGCCATCTCTTCACGTTCTGACCTGCTATAGCCTGCATAGATTAATGGAAGCGCTACGTTCTCCAACGCAGAAGCGCGGGGGAGGAGGTTAAACGTCTGGAACACGAATCCGATTTCCTTATTCCGGACTTCAGCCAATTCGTTCTCCGTCATTTCACTTACCAAATGATTATTGAGACTATATGTGCCACTGGTAGGTGTATCAAGACAACCAACAATATTCATGAGGGTTGATTTTCCGGATCCCGATGGCCCCATAAAGGCAACGTACTCGCCTCTGTCAATTGAAATGGTTACATCCTGAAGGGCATTAACAATGTTGTTACCCATACGGTAGACCTTTGCAATGTGATGTGTCTCAATAATTTTCATCTGTATATTTTTTAAAAACTGGAGCCGATACCTGCGTGTGCGTTGTGGGTAATTAGTTTGTGTTTTAACGATTTAATTACAAGGATGTATATAATTATTGAAAAGTTTCCTATCAATATACTCTTAATCCAGGGTTTGGTTGCAAAATGCCGCCAGAAATCCACAGGCGGTCATAATTTATACTACTCTTCCCCAGACGCTCCCGAGCTGATAAATGTTACGCTTGCCCGGATCACAGCGTTGTCTTTTAAAATTCGGGTATGGCCCAACCCCTCTGTCCTTATTAGGCGGGCGTGAGGATAAATCTTCACCAACGCTTCGGCATGTTTCAATTCAACCTCTTTATCATCGGCATCGTGTATCAGTAAAAGGTCAATGGGTGTCGGAAGATGTTTTATAAAATGAAGGGCGGTATATTCATCAAAAGGTTTACCATAGGTCTTCATTATAAAATCCTTGAAAAAGGCTGCCGTACCCTGCGAGGCATTAACGGCCTTGAGAAAGCTCTTGATAATGTCATCGCCGATCGTAGGACTCGCAATGTTGATTAATTTTTTTATAGGCAGTCCGTTCAAGGCAGAGTATAAAACAGCTCCACCACCAAATGAATGCGCAAGGATGGCATCGGGCTGTCCTTTCAGTTCATATATTTTTTTTAGTACTTGTTCGAATTCAAGAATGGTGGTGCGTTTGCCTTCCGAATTTCCATGGGCAGGAGCATCAAAACCGATTACACTATATTCTGCTGCAAGTAGAGGTTTGACAAATCGTCTGAATTGCGTTCCGCGTCCAGCCCATCCGTGCACAACAAGAACGTAGCGCGGGCTGTTGCCCCATCTATAGGCTTGTACTTTTTTATTTTCGATGTCGAATGAAAATTTCTCACTGAACGTCTCCGCTTTTCTTTCCTTCTCAGGAGTTGGATAACGCAACGGAGTAAAGAATAACCGGGCGAAGTACTGGTGTGCAAGTGAAGGCGCAATACGCTCAACCCTTGGGAAAATCCAGCGCACAACTTTTAGCGTGAAAGGTGTATTGTCTTTCTTCATACCGTAGTTTACAAAAACTTTTCAACTTGCTTTCGCGGATCTATATACCTATACCGTTTCTGTTGTGAACTTAAAGGTTTGCGTGGTGAACTGAAAGGTTTTAAGGTCATATACACGCTCACTGAAAAATACATGATTGTCGTGATCCACCAGTACAACGGTAGAGCATCTCGACCCGTAATTTTCAGTTTTAATAAACATAGAAGACAATGCTCGTTCGCGATCGATGGTTAACCCTGTATTCGGAAGCCGTTCATCTTCTGCTATAGCATCGTCATACAGAATATCAAAAATATCTTTGGGATCAATGTATTGCTGGAGCAACAGCGGTTTGAATTTCCCTTTGCCGCGCACCACTTTAGGCCACGGGGTTTCCAGCAGGTGATTGCTGATGCCATAGAAGCCGGGAGCAATTTTATCAACGCCCTCTTTATAGTTCGAGTAATACCATAACTCGTTCACGCTTCCTGCTAACAGATTGAACCCGTTATATACTTTGCCATTTTTCTCAATCCGTTTGAGATACTCTTCCGGTCCTTCATGCGACAGCAGGTAATCGGTTATTAACTGACCACGCGATGGGGCCTTCGGATCGATGTTGAGTGGATCGCGATAATTCGTAAGCATACAGATCTTTCCAGACTTCGTCATAGCCATCCATGTACCGCCCGCCTCGAGATCACGCCCTCCTACAATCTCGGGATGATCTTCCCAATACGCGGCAGGCGCAGTCTTACGGTTATAAAACTCATCACGATTGGCCGCAATAATTAATTTATAGGTTGGATGATTTTGAACAGAGAAGAAGATCAGACACATAGAAGTTTTTCTGTCGTCAAGTTATAATTTTTTATCAAGCGAATACTATACAAATTAAGATTGCTGGTAGTTCAATACATGACATAAAAAAAAGTCCCTTCACCGGAACGAAAGGACTTTTATATTTTAAGCATTAAGCTATATATTTTGTAGTGGACGCTTTCCAGCTTTGAGCTTCAGTTTTTTTTACTTTAGTTTCAATCTGTAATTACTGCTTCGCCACATTTTGACAATCTTACCGGCTTTGTCGCGCTCGAACGTAATTTCTTCACCCAGTTCTCCATCATCACGAATGCGCCTGAAGGTATCTTCCTTTATATACTTTAGCAGGATCATGTTTTTAGGATTATCGTTTGGCATATATACCATCGCGAGTTTATCGCCCCAAGGCGAAATGATCAGTTCACCACCCCAGGGTTTAAAACCATAGGAGCCGCTATATTGCTCAAGGTCTACTTTCTTCTCCGTAGGTTTATCATCAATACCTTTGGCATATACTGTGCGCATCGCTTCAAAGTATTTATTCGGATCTGTGCCGATAGCATTGATCATGACTATAAATGCAAGTTTATCTTTGGGGTTGATCATGATGAGTGTTTGATATCCCGGGCAATATCCACCATGACTTACATATGTCTTTCCATCTACCTGTGCAACTGTGAAGCCAAGTCCCCATGAAGTACGCCAGTTCGGATCCATAAAATGAACGTTATACATTTCACGAAGCGTTGACGATTTTAAAATCTCGGTGCCACCATTCTTCAGCAAGCGAAACTGCCACGAAGCAAAACGCGCAAGGTCATCTACAGTAGAGGTTAATCCGGCTGCAGCAGCCAGTCCTTTGGTATCAAATTTATCGAGCATTCTGCGCTCGCCTTTTCTGCTTTCATCACTATATCCTGTAGCCATTCTTCCTTGCCATAGCTCTTTCGGAAAGTAGGTGCGCGTATCGGCAAGTTGAAGCGGCTTGATTACATTTTTGTTTATATACTCATCGTATGAAAGTCCAGATATTTCTTCTACTATATATCCGAGTAGCGTGATACCCAGGTTGCTATATTGGAAATACGTTGATACCGGATAAAGCGTTTGTTGTTCTTTTAATTTTTGAATGACTTGTTCTTTCGTGGGAAAGTTAGAATCAGACCAATATGGAAAATCAGATTCACGTGGCAGACCGGATGAATGCGTTAATAAAGATCGAATGGTTATCGGGCCGCTATCGGCAGAAGATTGCTTGATGCTAAACCAGGGTAGCACTGCAGATACTTCATCATCTAACCGAAGCTTGCCTGCGTCACGCAGTTGCATAATGGCAACCGCTGTAAACAGTTTTGAAATCGAGCAGACGCTATATATAGTGTTGGCCTGAGCCGGAATATTTTTGGCTATATCTGCTTTACCATAACCTTTACTCCAGATGAGTTCCTGATCTTTTACAATCCCAACTGAAATGCCGGGTAAGTTATCGTATTCAGCCTGCGCTTTGAACCATTCGTCCAACAACCGGAGTGCGTCAGCATTTTCAGCAGGAGTGGTTTGACAATAGGCAATGCAAGTATGTACTGCTAGAAGCAGAAAAAGTATTCTCTTCAACATTCGATTCAGGGTCAGTGTTGCTGATAAATATATAACGATTGCATTTGAACCTGAAATTTATTGGGGATGAGAGGTAGTATGCGTGCACTATTGGTTGTGCTGCTTTAGAAAAGCTCGAGCTGCTCAGGCAGCAATGTAAAAGATCTTCGATGATACGGTGTGACTCCAAATTGTTTGATACCATCGCGATGTGCTTCGGTTGGATAGCCTACATTCGTTTCCCATCCATAACCTGGAAATTGATTCGCAAGATTCTGCATCAGGTCGTCACGATATGTTTTTGCCAACACCGATGCAGCGGCAATAGACAAATAGGTTGCATCGCCTTTGATGATACATTCATGACGTATGTCGCGATAAGGTTTGAAACGATTGCCGTCAATAAGCAACAACTGTGGTGACTCATTCAGCTTGTCCAATGCAAGGTGCATGGCTTTGAATGATGCATTTAAAATATTGATCTGATCGATTTCTTCGTGACTCACTTCACCAACAGCCCAGGCTATAGCAACCTTCTGAATTTCATATCGCAATTCTTCACGCGCCTCTCTCTTCAGCTGCTTGGAATCGTTCAGTAATTTATGTCTGTATTTTTTCGGAAGTATAACAGCTGCAGCCACCACAGGTCCTGCAAGACAACCACGTCCTGCTTCATCGCAGCCCGCTTCGGTTAAGTCTTTCGTAAAGGATGATCGTAGCATCGGTAGAAGTTATACGTTATTGGTTATCCTTAACCGCTAACGTTACACAAACTTAAAATAGATTTGATTTCATACAAAAAAGAAATCGAATAGCTTTGGCGTTCAACTTTTGACTCCGGTTTAAAATCTTCATCTGCGAAAAAGCTAATTAGGAAATCTCATGAATCAGAAAGAAATAAAAAATCCTTGGACCACTTTGTCTGGTGAAGAAAAATATGAGAACCGTTGGATACAGGTAACAGAATACCAGGTGTTGAATCCTTCCGGAGGAAAAGGTATTTATGGCAAAGTTCATTTCAGAAATAAAGCGATCGGTGTAATTCCGGTTGATCACCAAGGGAATACCTGGCTGGTTGGACAATTCCGCTATACCCTGAATGAATTTCAATGGGAGATTCCGGAGGGTGGCGCTCCATTATCAGAAGATCCGCTTGATGCTGCAAAGCGTGAACTCCAAGAGGAGACGGGCATCACTGCAAAGAAGTGGACAAGGATTGCGCGTCTTCATACTTCCAACTCCGTGACCGATGAAGAAGGCTTTTTGTTTTTGGCGGAGGATCTGGAGTATGGCGTAAACAACCTGGAAGAAACAGAAGCAGACCTGAAAGTATGGAAGCTGCCGCTGCAGGAAGCCATTGACATGGTGATGCGCGGTGAGATAACGGACAGCCTAAGCGTTATCGGCTTGCTGACGTTGGGGAGACTGAAAAAAATCTGATACAACTTTAAGCTCACCTATATATTAAATTTATAAACCGTAAGGTGTTGGTTGCCGTATAATGGCCACGAACAAATTCGGCAGCACACATCTATATATCCCATGACCATTCGCACACACTTCAAAGAGAACTTTCACCTGGCTTATCCCGTCATGCTCAGTAACCTCGGGCATGTTATGATGAGCGTTACAGATACCATGATGGTAGGGCACCTCAATGCGGAGTCGCTGGCAGCAGCGGGACTAGCCGTTGTTGTGTTTAATGTATTCATGCTCTTTGGTATAGGAGTGTCGTTTGCGATAACACCGTTGGTGGCGGCAGCGCAAGGGGAGAACAACGATACAGATATAGTCGAGACGCTTCGCCATGGACTCGTCATTAACGTGATCAACGCTTTTATTTTGATTGGCGTAGTGGAGGTTGGGAAGAATGTTTTGTACCACATCAATCAACCTGTGGAAGTTGTAGAACGCGCGATTCCTTTTTTAAGCATCGTGGCGTTTTCATTGGTGCCGATGATGGTCTTCCAAAGCTATAAACAATTTGCAGAAGGATTGTCCAATACACGCGTAGCGTTGGTCGTAATGATCCTGGCGAACGTATTAAATGTGATCCTGAATTATATACTGATATACGGTCACGCTGGTTCCCCTGCTTTTGGATTAATCGGTGCCGCGTGGGCGACATTTATCTCGCGGATCTTTATGGCGATTTCCATCGCCGTGTATATATACTATATCCCTTCATTCCGGAAGTTTCGTGCAGCATTCTCGTGGGGTAACTATTCAAAGAAACTTTTTTCAAAGATGTTGCACTTGGGTGTCCCCAGTGGTGTTCAATTTATATTTGAAGCCGCTGCATTTGATTTTTCACTTGTCATGATGGGGTGGCTGGGAACAAAAACACAAGCAGCACACCAGATCGCCATCAACCTGGCAACACTAAGCTATATGACTACAGCCGGGCTTGGCACGGCAGCAACCATTCGGGTAGGATATTTTTCCGGAGCACGTGATTATAAGAATATGCGCCTCGCGGCCTATACATTGTTGGGCATGGCGCTTCTCTTTATGAGTATAACAGCGGCTATATTTATTATAGCGAATAACTGGTTGCCTACCCTCTATGTAAATGACCCTACGGTGATTCCGATCGCAGCATCGTTGTTGATCGTGGCCGCTATATTCCAATTATCCGATGGCGCACAAGTGGTCTGTGCTTCCGCGTTACGTGGACTGCAAGATGTTAAAATACCGTCCTTCTTTATTTTTATTTCTTACTGGGTGATTGGTTTGCCTCTTGGCTACTGGCTTGGTTTCAAAACCGATTACCAGGCTATCGGTATATGGATGGGACTTCTCATCGGACTTACGCTTACTGCCATTGCCATGTTCCTTCGTCTGAAGTGGTCTATAGACAGACGTTTAGCCGTTGGCGGTTAAAACATTCTATACTGAAAGTTATCTTTATGAGTATACTTCCACATCAATAATTGCTGGTGTGTAACGTATATATACTCTGACTCTGCTGAACAAATAACAAATGGCGTTTAACTTTAAACAGTTTACTGCTAACGTATAACAATTAACCTTACTATATTTCACCGAATATTGAATCTGCTATGATCGAAACCAAACCTGTCCGCTCCTCCCAAACTACGATTACCGAATTGATGATCCCTTCGTACGCCAACTTTGGCGGAAAAATTCACGGAGGCATTTTACTCTCCCTGATGGATAAAGTTGCTTATGCCTGTTCGAGTAAACACGCTGGTGCGTACTGTGTAACCGTATCCGTTGACAGAGTGGAATTTCTTCAGCCGGTGGAAGTAGGGGAGCTGGTATCGTTGCATGCTTCAGTGAACTATGTTGGTAATTCTTCCATGATCGTTGGCATTCGTGTAGAAGCGCAGAATGTGAAACTGGGTACCATCACACATACCAACTCATCGTATTTTACGATGGTGGCAAAGGGCGATGATGACAAACCTACGAAGGTTCCAAAGCTTACGCTGGAAAGTGAAGAGCAGGTAAGACGTTTTGTGGAGGCATTGCGCATGAAGGAAATCAAAACCAGGATACGCGAAGCATTGGACGATGCGAAATCGGGAATAGAAATGCCTGAAGCGATTGAACTGTTGAAGAACGAGCGTTGCATTATTGATATCCGGTAAACTATATATATGATCAGGTATTTACTCGTAGCGGCATGTATAGCCTTTGTATCTTCAGCAGTAGCGCAGACGCCTGTAATTCTTTCGCAGCGTGAGCAAGCGAAAGTGATCGATGATTTACTTGATGACCGTCTGTATACGGTTCTCCCGAAACTGATGCGCAGGGAAGGTATAGATATGTGGGTGGTGATCTCGCGCGAGTACAACGAAGATCCGGTAATAGAAACACTGTTGCCTGCAACGTGGATGGCTGCACGCAGAACGACCATGCTGGTTGTATTCGATCGTGGCGCTGATAAAGAGGTTGAATACCTTGCTGTATCGCGTTACGATGTTGGTAAAGTTTTCAAGCGCGCCTGGGATCCCGATAGTGAACCCGATCAATGGAAGCAACTTGCCAGAATTATTGAAGAGAGAAATCCCAGGAAGATTGCGTTAAACAAATCAGAACACTTTGGTCATGCCGATGGTATATCTGCGAATGATTATGATCAGGTGTTAAAAGCGTTGAATAAAAAATTCCACACACGTGTTATATCTGCCGAAAGGCTTGCTATAGGCTGGCTTGAAACACGGAGCGAACGCGAGATGGTGATCTATCCGCAGATCTGCCGTATAGCACATGATATCATTCAGGAAGGCTTCTCTGATAAAGTTATTCAACCCGGTGTAACCACAACCGAAGATGTAGTGTGGTGGTACCGGGAACGTATAAAAGAATTAAAGCTCGATACCTGGTTTCATCCTTCCGTATCCATTCAACGAAATGAACCGGAGGCTATATTTGCAAGGCGTCCACAGCCGGTGGTGATCATGCCCGGTGATTTGCTGCACGTTGATTTTGGTATTACATACCTGCGGCTCAATACCGATACACAACAACATGCCTATATATTGAAATCCGGTGAAACCGATGCTCCTGAATATCTGAAGAGTGCATTGGCGAAAGGAAACAGATTACAAGATATACTCACCCATAGTTTTGTGTTGGGAAAGAGTGGCAACGCCATGCTGTCGGGATCGCGCAAGCAAGCTATAGATGAAGGATTGCGCCCCTCTATATATACTCACCCCATCGGTTATCACGGCCATGCTGCTGGTCCTACTATTGGTATGTGGGATATGCAGCAAGGAGTACCGGTGCAAGGCGATTATCCGCTATACTATAACACCGCGTATTCCATCGAGCTAAACGTTACAGTATCTATTGCTGAATGGAAAAAAGATATCCAGATCAAGCTTGAAGAGGATGGATACTTTGATGAAACCGGTTTCCGCTATATCGATGGCCGGCAGACCGAACTGATCGTAATCCCAAAGCAGAGCAAGATTAACCGATAATAAGACTATAGATAGTAGCGTTTATAAAAATGCTGATACGTGTTGAAGGGTCTTGTTCTTGTACGTTATGCGTTTGGTTTGTTAGAAGAATTTTCCAGAAAACATAATCCCGGAAACCGGGAATATTTACCCTTGGGAATAGAATAAATTCAGCCAGTTAATTATTTTTATAGATGTGATTTTCAAAGATGATTTCTTTGAAGCGTCAGGTGAGGTAAGATCATGAAAATACTGCGAGTTATACATACCTCCTACGGGGTGCTGGTGTTTGCCATACTGTTCCTGCTCTTATTTCCGTTTCTGCTTATTCCAATTATTTTCCCCAGTCAGTTTAAACTTACCGGCATCATCAATCGCTGGTGGGCACGACTGTTATTGTTCTTTGTATTTATTCCTTTCCGGGTAGAGTACAGAAAGAAACCGGATCCAAAAAAGCAGTACGTTTTTTGTCCGAATCATTTTTCATACATGGACATTCCTACCGCGGGGTTGAATCATTACAACACCATTTTTGTCGGCAAGAATGAAATACAAAGAATTCCACTCTTCGGCTATATGTACGGCAAGCTTCATATTACCGTAGATCGGAACAAATTAAAAAGCCGCTATACCTCCGTGAAGCGGTCGCTCGAAGCCGTTGATGAGGGAAAAAGCCTTGTAATCTTTCCGGAAGGAGGGGTGGTAACGGAGCGTGACCCGGTGATGGGACGTTTTAAGGACGGAGCATTTCGCATCGCGATCGAGAAACAAATTGCCATTGTACCTGTCACCATTCCATATAATTGGATAATTTTGCCGGCTGATCAGTTTCTGTTACGCTGGCATCCGCTCAAAGTCATCTTTCATGAGCCCATTGAAACGACCGGGCTTACGCTACAAGACGTAGATGCTTTGAAGGAAAAAGTGTTCCGGATTATTGATGAAGAATTGAAAAGGAATTTAGCAAATCTGCATATACCAACGAACGTCATAAACAATGAATATAGATCGCGCCCTGCTGGATAAAATCGCTCACCTTTCACGTCTTGAATTTGATGAGAAGGATGCCGAGAAGATGATGAAAGACATGACCGCCATTGTAGATTGGGTTGAGAAACTGAAGGAAGTAAACACAGATGGTGTTGAACCGCTTACTACCATGAGCCACGAAATAAATGCACTGCGTGAAGACGAGGTGAAAGAACACCTGAGCCATGAACGTGCGCTGCGCAATGCACCTAAAAAAGATTCTGACTATTTCAGAGTACCAAAAGTATTGGAATAATCGTTTCCTGTTGAGGAGTGAACCCGGAAGATTGTGAAAGCCTTCCGGGTTTATTTTTTTTAACTTGTACGCTTTAACATTTGATTCTGTAACCAAAATGCAATCACTTTTCTTCTGGAAGAATTGGCTGAAAGATTATCGCTGGATCGGCTATGCCACTGCCGCTGTATTTTTCCTCTCCTTATTCTTTTTGTGGTTTTCGTATTTTCAGGGAGTTGATGGTGTTATACATTGGGATACCATACAAGAGCAAAGAACGGTTGAAACGACCGTCCATAATTTCCGGCTAGGACCTTTTGTCCTAAATATACCGGCCGAGAGCTATACCATACTGGAATACTTTAACGGTAGTAGTGTTGAACCGAATACAACGGCATCCTATATATTCCTGTTTGTTCTTATCGCCAGCGCGATTATACTGCTTACCGTTATTACCACCATCGAGCGCTTCTGGTATTTCTTCGGAATGGCACTGTTCATTCTTTTCGTAGTAAGTCTCCGGCTCGAGGTGTTGGGTATATTCGGTCAGTTTAACCGCATACCGGTAGTGATGGCGTTAGTGCTATATATAGTGCCCGCTTTTTATTTTAATCGCTTCAAAACTTCGGTATCGTTCATGAAACGGTTACTGCTGTTTGCGGGCATCACGTTACTGTTAGCGCTGACAGTTGCATTTTTTTCTGAAGTAGAATATCCCTTATATCACCTTACGCTCACGGGATATACACCGGGCCTGATCATTTCAGTATTGTTTATTATCATGATCGCTCACGAGGTGCTTGCTGCATTCATCAACGTAATCAGCCAGGGATCTTCCAAAAGCTTACGACATCTTTCCATCATCAGTGTCATCTACATGGCCAACGTTGTCATAACAGCGCTGCATGAAATGGATGTCATCCGGTGGAATTTTATATACATCAATCTTTACTTGCTGTTGACGATCTCTGCTGTATTAGGCATTTGGGGATATCGTGGCAGAGAAGCTATATATGGCAATGTGCTTTCGTTTTATCCATTCGGAGCATACTTCTACCTGGCGATGGGAGCAATATGTTTTGCTACCACAGGACAGCTATTGGGCAATGCGAACGATCCTGCTCTGAAGATAATCCGCGATGTTATAATCTTTAGCCATGCAGGCTTCGGTATCATTTTCCTCACCTATGTGTTTTCGAACTATATCGTGATGCTGGCGCAGAATATGCCTATCTACAAGATCCTGTATAAACCGAACCGGATGCCATACTTCACGTATCGCTTTGCAGGATTGATTGCTATGCTCGCCTTTATATTCGTATCCGATTGGAAAGGCTATGTGTACAACGGTATGGCTGGATTCTACAACAGCGCGGGCGACTTATATGCATTGCAAGGCAACGAAGTATACACAGAATCTTTCTACGATCAGGGGAGAGCGCAGGGCGCAGGAAATCATCGCTCGAACTATGCTTTGGGAGTTATAAAAGGAATGCGTTTCAATTTTGAGGGCGCCCAGGAAAATTATAACGCTGCCAACTTTAAGAGGGCATCCGAATATTCACTTGCAAATGCCGGTAACATTTTAATATGGCAGAATGAAGTATTCGATGCTATAGAGCAATATCACAATGGTATAAGGATCATGCCGGAGTCCGGTACGATTGCCAACAACCTCGGCTTAGCATACGCGAAAGTACATAACCTGGATTCTGCTCTGGTATATTTCAGTAAGGCTCGTGAACATGATGTTTCCAAAGACGCTGCTGAGACAAACTTCTTTGCTATGGCTACCGGTGAATTGCTTCCCTTGCAAGCTGATTCCATCCTCGGTGTTTTCAATACCAACTCATCGGCTACGATGGCAAATGCATTGGCGTTATCATCCTTGTATGGTCAGCCATTAACCGTAAAGAACGACCCGCTCGCAGTACGCATATTGGATTTGAAATCTGCTACTTTAATGAATAACTATATCATTAAGAACGCAAAGACATTGGACACCACGTTCACTAGACGTGCCTATACCATTGCGTCCGATTCCATGAATGTTGACTATAGCATCTCGTTGAAGTCTGCGCTGGCCTATGCCTTTTATCACCAGGGAAATGTAGCCAAGGCACTCGAGATCATGGCGGAACAACTATACCTGGGACAAGCCAACCAGGGAAAGTATAATTACATCATGGGGCTTTGGGCATTGGAGCAAGGCAATCCTGCTGTTGCTGCTGATTATTTTAGTTATGCCGATACCTATGACTATAAAGATGCGCGCTTCTACCACGCCATTGCACTCACCGAAGCTTCGCATATACCCGATGCGTTGGTAGCGTGGGACACAGTGGCTGCCGGGAAAGATGAAGGACAGCAAAAAATTGCAACGCGTATCAAAAACATATTGACACTGTCGCCACAGGAAGCTATAGCGTTAACCGATGCAGAGAAATATCAATTCTGTCGCTATCGCATCAGCCTGCGCGATTCTATTGTGTTCGATCGCCTTGTAAATACATTTCAGAATGCAAACTATAAGGCCCAGGCTTTACTCGACATCAGTAACAAGTATTATAGGGCTGAGCAGTATGTGCCGGCTATACGATTCTTCAATCGCATTGCAGGCCTGGAGTTGACGGATAAAACACTATATGAAAATGCACAGCACTTCGAATTACGAATGCTGGCATCACGTCTGGAACTGCGGTCACTGGCAACGCAGATTAACAAGGGTGTCGAATTTAGCGGATCGCGTACATTGGAGAAGATTCTGTATACGGCATTGATCAATGCATCCAATGGCGATACGTTGAATGCCGGAAAGAACTTTGAAATTGTAAGCCGCTATAATCCCTACTTCGAAGAAGGTATATTGGCTGCAGCCGATTTCTTCCGCGAGAAGGACGCTAAAAGTATGAAGCCCTATACGATTCTTTCCGAAGCGATACAGATTAACGGAAATTCATATCGCTTGCTGAAAGCTTACGCTGAAGAAGCAATACGTCAGGGATTTGATCTATATGCTGCCAGCGCCCGGCAGCGACTCCAGGAATTGGAGCGAGGTTTCTGATAGGTATATATAGCTATTGCCCCGGATTAATTCCGAGGCAATAGTTGATATAGACTTTAAGCTGCCACGCGCTTGCCAGCCGCCTTCTTTACTTTGCGCGCATTTACTTTGCCTGCATGCTTGGAAGTTTTGCCATTCTTTTTGGCTTTGGCTTCAGCTTTCTTCGCTTTCGCTGCTTCTTTTTTAGCTTTCGCTTTTTCCTTCTTCTCTTTGTCTTTTGCCTCTTTAGCCCAGAGCTTCCGGTTCTCACGAATTACTTTCCAGTAATCTTTTCCGTAGTCTACAAGGATCTCAGAACCTGCTGGTATATCTCTGAGAGCAACGATAAACGCTCGCAGATCTTCAGTTTCATAATCACAATTGTTTTTAAGACCCTTCACCTTGGTCAGTCCGTTTGCATCATTCGCATAGCGCGCCAATGCTTTTAGCGTAGGCGCTGCGTTGATCACATGATGACGCTTCACATAAAAGATATAGCCATTACGGCCATCTTCATCTTTAACGTCTTTCCAGGTGGAGATGATACCCTTATACTCCAGTACACGTGCACCTTTCGGTATAAATTTTTTAGTGAATAAACCTTTTCCCGCATTGGGGATCGTTGACTTCTTAACGTAAAGTTGTTTTTCCAGGAGTGCCATTCAAATGTTAATCTGTAAATTAAAGTGCGTGAAGATAAAATAAATAGCATTCCAAAAAAATCACGGATGCCATCACCGGCATAGCAGCCAGTATCTTCTGCTTCTTTGAAAGGATAAGGTTGGAGCTTGAAGACAGGAGTGGATGATTGCCGCTCGCTATTTTCTCTCTTCTATCACCCGGTATAAACTTTAAAGAATTATGCCAGCCAACGATTGCTCCCTATAAAAAAAGCTTGCTGTCCTGTTATAGACAGCAAGCTCTAACAACCAGAATACATACCCGGACTCTTTGCCCTTTAAAATTCTTTGAGACGTTCATGATGAGGTGAAGTCGTGGAAGAAATTTTCCGCCCGGGTTATTTTGTTAACAAACCATCCAGTGTAACGGATACATAATATAGTCCTCCGATCGTAGGACCTGCCGCATACTGGATATAGCGATTGTTGAATAAGTTTGTTCCACCTACTTTCACGCTTGTCTTGATGGCAGGCAGGCGATACGTAACCTGTGCATCCACGGTGCTATACGCAGGGATCGATCCGTTTGCCAATGGGCTTTCCCACAGGAACGACTCTTGCCATCTCCACACAATGTTGAAGCCCAGGTTGGTGATCACTTCACGATTTCCAAATGAAATGTTGGTTGCCCACTTCGGTGTGTTGAAGCCGGTAACGAATACATCTTTCTCATTGTTCTGAGAGATGTTGTTATAGTTTACATTCCCGGAGACTGTAAATTTCTTGTAGAAGTTATAGGTTATACCGAGTGAAGAACCATAGTTCTTATACTTCTGTTTCGCATTGGTATATACACGATAGCGAACCTGGCGAGGTGTTCTGTTTGCTGCAAGCATCGAGATAACAGCATCATCAGTTCCTGCTTCAACCTGTTTTGCAGGATCAGGATATTTGCCCGTAGCATCGGCAAGGTATGGTACAGCAACCTCTACTTGTCCTAAAAAGCCATCGTATACATTGGTATAGGCATCAATGTCGATTACCAGTGTGTTGTTGAACAATACACTTTTATATCCTACTTCGAAGGAGTTGATGCGCTCCGGACGAGTTGGAGATAAATTGGTATTCTGAAGCAGAGCTCTGTTTTTAAAAGCCGCATCGTTGGTTGCAAGACCAGCCTTTACATCCGCGTTTACAGCGGCATTGAATGTATTAATCGATGCAAGAGTATAGGAATTGTCCAGGTAGTTCAAACCTTCGTTGATATAGGACAATCCACCTACGCGTCTGATGTTTCCATTATTCACAAAGGATAACGCTTCGAATAAAGAAGGGAAGCGGAAACCATTCTGGAAAGATGCACGGAAGTTATGTTTCTCCGCTACAGTATATACTGCAGCAATGCGTGGATTTACTTTCGGATTGAATTCGAGGTTATGATCGAGGCGAAGGGATCCAAACAGTTTCAGCTTTTCGTTGAATAATGTTTTTGTTACCTGTGTGAAGAAGCCATATTTAGTATAGTGTACATTACTTCCATAGCTGCCATCTTCTAATGGAGTATTGCGTTCGGCAACTGGTCTTTTGAAGTCAACGAAGTTATTTCCATCCGGTATAATTTCATATACACGAAGATCAGCGCCAACCAACAGGTCGATGAACTTTACTTTTTTGGAAAGATCCCATTGAGCATCGGTGTGATACATGCGACTCATCTGGTGAAGCTTTGCACCGCCGGAAGATGTACCGGTAGGAACAGCGCTGATGTGATCCCAGTTGTTAATGCCTTTGATCACATTCTTCATAGAGTCAAAGCGATAGGTGCCCGGCTCATATCGGCCGGCATCGGCAGCAGCTCTTGCAATTCGCATGGCTTCTGCCAACTCTATATCCGGATTCGCATTGAGTGTACCCTGCAGTGAAGCTTTAAATTTATCGCGCCATGCATTATTCGAAAGATGTGAAAGGTCAAGGTTGTCAGACAATGGTTTCAGGTTGTAGGAGTCTCCTGTATTCTCAAGAGAAACATACGAACGAATGGAGTAGTTAGCACCTTTCAATTCAAGCTTGTGATTTTGTACCCTCGTGTTATCAAGTTGTATTTTATTACCGCGTTGAAATAAACCATCAAGTAAACCAAATCTATAGCTATAGGACAGTTCAGCATTACTTCCGATTTTATAGTGAAGCGCAGCATCAATTTTTATATTGTCAACCTTGCCAGGGACAAGATCTTTTTCCCAATAGCCAGTTCTTCTTACAACAAAAGATTGATTGGCTACTCCGTCATAGTTTATACCACTCACGGTAACAGCATTGCTACCACTATCATCACCATATTTATTCCAGGCATCGTAAGCCGGATGATCGGCTACATTTAGTTCCGGATAGGAAGGATTACCGGTACCTGCTGTTCCATTTGGATTCTGATCTGTTTTTGTATTTCCGCGCCAGTCAGTAGCACGCAGGTAACTTGCATTTATTTTGAAAGCGAATTTATTATTGAATGCTTTTGCGTAGCGGACTGCTGTCTCGGTTAAAACACTAGGATCGTAATCTATACCATCTACATGGTTTACACCCGTCTTCTGATATATACTTAGACCCTGGTATAAAAATGGACTTTTGGTAATGAGGTTAGCCATACCGTTGATTGCATTCATACCATATAGGGCAGAAGCAGCACCAGGTGTTATCTCAACGCTTTCTATATCAAGCTCTGTCGGGCCGATAGCGTTTCCCAGCGGTACACCAAGTGTAGCAGCTTGCATATCAACACCATCTACAACCTGTACGAAACGAAAGTTGTTCGGTATATTAAATCCTCTTGTGTTCGGTACTTTAAAAGTGATACTTGATGTAGTCATCTGTACACCCTTTACATTTTCAAGGGCATCATAAAAACTTGGAGCCGGTGTTTCTCTGATCGCCCGTATATCCAGTTTTTCAATGGCTACAGGAGATTTCAGTTGAGACTCTTCAACACGTGATGCAGTGATTACAACTTCTTCGCCAAGTAAAGCACTAGGATTTAATTTCAGATTGATTACATCGTTGGGTGATGATACGGTAATTTCTTCTGTTCTATACCCTACAAAAGAAGCCATCAACGTAACCGGAAGTTGCTTGACGTTAAGAGAGAACTTACCGGATGCATCTGTTACTGTACCAAGCACAGTACCTTTTACAGCGATGTTTACACCGGGAAGAACATCCTGTGTTTCACCATCGGTAATGCTTCCGCTGATTTGATTTTGTGCCTGCGCAAGGGAGCTAGCCGAGATGAGAAAAAATAAAACGAGAACCTGGTGGTAATATCTTTTCATACAATTTTAACTCTATAGTATTGGTAGATTTATGGCAAAAGTAGAACTATTTCCTACTAAGTCAATAGAGTTAAGGGATTTATTTAAGGGAGACAGCCTAACGAGCAGCAGGCAATGGAAAAAACGGCCATACCGCACCATTAAAGCAGGATATAGTCTTGAAGGCTGATGTTTATAGCAGCGTGTGATTCCTTAATATAGTATGTTAACTGAAGAGGAGATAGGCTATAATCAGCGTGACAATAATGTTAAAACCTTGTGCGATCAGGAAAGCATATAAAGGTTTTTTACTGTTCTCGTTGAACAAGTCAGAGAACTTTGTTTCCAGTCCGATGCTGGTAAAGGCAAGTACAAACCAAAGCGTTTGTATACTCTTCAGGCTATCTTTTACAGAACTCACGGCTTCTGGGCTAAGCGCAAAAGAGAAGATGAGTGATGCCGCTACAAAGCCGATCACAAATTTCGGGAAGCGCTCCCAGATCAATCCCAATGAAGGTTTTGTTACTTTGCCATCCACCTGACTTTTGCCGGTATAGGTCCAATATATACTGATCACGAAAGCAGCTACACCGAGTAAAACATTCTGCGAGAACTTTACAATGGTGCTGATCTTTAATGCAGTTTCACCCACCAATGTACCGGAGGCTACTACCGCTCCCGTTGTATCTATACTTCCACCAAGCCATGCACCGGTTACTTCCTGCGAAAAGTGAAAATAGTTGGCGATATAGGGCATAAAAATCATCATGGGTATAGCTACAATCAATACCAATGAAATAACGTATGACAATTTTTTTGAATCTCCCTGTATAGCGCCTGCCGTTGCTATAGCAGCGGATACTCCACAAATTGACACAGCACTTGAAATCATCATGGTTAATTCATCATCGAGTTTAAGTTTTTTACAAACCCAATATGCGAAGTACCATACACTGAGTACAACGGCAAGTGCCTGAACAAGGCCAAGCGCACCCGCCTTAAGAATGTCTGAAAAGATTACACCGGTGCCTAACAACACAAGGCCAATCTTTACAAATAGCTCTGTAGAAAGCGTTGCGCGAAACCACTCGGGAAGATTGATTGTATTACTAATCAGCAAGCCGATGGATAAGCTGAAGATTACAGCTTCCAGGTTAAGTGATTTTATGGCACTGTTACCTGCCAGTAACACCGCGATTATGGTTAGAATATATAATATAGGAAAAACGATCAGGAAATTCCTCCACGGTTTTCCGGTGAGCAATGCACCCAATATGGCGATCAGAAAAGTATATATGAACTGTGCACCAATGCTTCCTATATTATGAATAGAAAATATTTTTTCGGTAAGATCATGGCCTTCTTTCCAGGAGAAGGATGGTGTTGGAATAATAAACAAGACAAGCGAAAACAGGATAGTGATTCCTCCCAATATCACGGCTGTCCAATCTTCGTGTAGTGAAACGCTTTTCTTTGTACCTATAGTCTGCGCTGTGGTCGTATCCATTTTTTTAGAAGAATGATTTATTAAAAGCTTATAAATGTAATCAACTCTGCAATAGATAGAAAGTAAAAATACAGGAGCAAACGACCGGAGGGGATGTGAGATTTCACAATGATGTAGAAGGAATTACGGTTAACGGCCGGGGGATTGGCGGCTACGGAATGCACCAATGTCTTTAGAGAAATTCCACCAAAAAATCTTTAAGACCGGTGCATCCGGAAGCCATTTATTTTAACCAATCAGTAAAGGGATTTACATGATCAGCTTACAAACATGAACTGATAAGATAAATATATACTTGTTCCTTTTTTTTAATCTCTACTAAATCGATAGACAAATATATGTTGGATAATCTTATGTACAAGCATTCGTGAAATTTTTTTTTAAATCGTGAGTGCCATCTCTTTTATTTTCTGAAGCCGTTGTTCCAGGTAGTTGGTCAGTTGATCGAACGGATTGAAATCCAGGCCATCTACACCAATGCTCAATGAACTGGTATGCGGACGAATAGCATAGAAGTAAATGTTGTTTGTTTTCCGGTCAACGATATACTCAATGCTGCCAACATCAATGAGTGCCGCATGAGCGATTTTTTCCAACGCCTGCGTAATCTCTATGGAAGGTGTAAATATATTCGCCTTTACTTCGATGGGCCAGGCATCGGGTTGATCGCCTGCATGAAAAACTTTTACAGCATATAGAACTTGGCCATTCAAAATTTCTGCTCGCAGAATATGGTTTCCTTTCGGTTGAATATATTCCTGCACGACCAACGACTTATCTCCATTCAAACGCAATTCATCGTTGATGAGCACATTGATCAATTCGCTGATAGACTCAAATCGCTGCGTAGCAATGTGATCGTTGATGCCGTTACTCTTTATAAGGATAGGGAAGTTGAGTTCATTGCCAGCGGCAAGCAACTGATCGATACTGCTGACAACGCGTGTTTTCGGAAAAGATATACCCAGTGATGCAAACACCGCCAACTGCCGCGACTTCGTGCTGAGGATCTCCGTAACACGCGCTCCGTTAATTATTTTACTGCTGTTGTGTATACCATTTAACTTCTCCACATGTTTTACATATTCTATAGTCTGTGCTATACCCAGTGCGTTGTGTGTAAGGTATGGCGGAGAGCTCATGTCGTTAAATACAAGACTATAGGGAACTTCGTATTGGGCAGGGTCATATAAATGATCTGCCGGATTAATGATATCAAACGCAATTCCCCGGTTATAAAGTTTTTCAAATAAAGGGTTGTACTGCTCCGAGTGCCCGTAAATAATACCAATTGGTTTATCAAAAAATGACATGGTTGTAGTTTTTTCTAACAATAAAATATAGCGTGCGTCTTCTAAATTTATGCTGCTCTTTTAAAAGCAGGGATCAGGTTTTTGTGCTTCTTACTGCCTACGAGCGGCAACAAGTGCAGGTATAGGGGAGTAGTACTCTTTTCAGTTTTAGGATTGTACTTACCAACGATCATCGGTATATACATAACTCTTCTGCGACTTGCAGCGCCTGTTAGAGGCGAAGGTGCCACACGATGCCAGATTCTTCCGTCATGAATAACCAGGTCCCCAGCCTTTGCTTCGACAAGCACTTCATTCTTGTCGTCATAATTATTCAAATAGTATTTCTTGCGAAAGAGCAGATCCCAAAGTCCTTGTTTATGGGTGCCAGGTAAAACACGCAGTCCACCTTTATCAGCAGTAGAGTCATCGAGATAAAAACCGATGTTAAGCATAGGCGCTACCTTCTTGCCATAAAATATATCACGAGCGCTATCCGTATGCCAGCCCATGTGGTAAAAATTACTTCCTTCACTATTTACATAGTGGTTGAACACTACTCCATCTTTTTCTTCAAGACCAAGGCGCGCGCCTTCAGGCATTAATACACGAAGCGCATCAAGCGCAGGGTTATTTGCAAATCGACTAACCGCTTCACTATGTTGATTTGTAAATGCAAATCTTTGTACGATGGTTTCTCCATTTTCATCAACACCATATTTGATAGGAACACCATTTATTTTCTGAACATTTTCTTTCACCCATCTGCGTTGAACCTGCTCCGTAGATTGTATGATCGCGTCTACAGTTTCCTGCGATGCATACTTTTCAAAATGAATGAAGCCATTCCTCTGGAAGAAATTAATTTGTTCTTCTGTTAATATACCTTCGAAAGTAAATTTTTTATAGGTAGCCATGATGTTTTAAATTTTATGTTTTTGTTATAGTTAAAGTATGTTGAATCTATCTGTTCAACATCGGCATGTCGATAGTATATGAACCATTTACATGCCTCATTTTTTGGAACGATACGTCCGGTCACATCCTCTTTAGGGGAATGTGTTTTTACTCGTCTTAAAATTTTAATAGGGGAATTTCAAAAAGGCCGGATCAACAACAACAGTTGTGCATGCAACGATTTGTATAGATAGCCTGTGGATACATACTACTACGAACGGAGAATTCTTTTCTGTGTTTCATGTTAGTTAAAATTTTATAGTTCCAATTTTTTTATTGGTAGGAATTAGCACCTTTTCAGCTTGGCAGCTGATAGGTTGCTAGGGGATCGCTGAGCCTATTCTCTACTCCCTTCTGTATAAAATCAATCTGGTGAGAATTGATTTGTCTACTAAATCGATAGACAAATGTAGGTATTGATTTTTAATGCACAATACTTTCTGAAAAAAAATATTAAAAAAGTTTAGCAACAGATACTGGTGTTAAAACAAAGAGCCTGCAAATGTGCAGGCTCTTATTATATAGAGTATTATAGAAGGACTAATGTTTAGGCCTGAAAAGGTCAGTTCGCCTTGCGTAAGTACACGTTACCATATTTTGATTCAAAGCTATAGCGTGGGCCATTGCCAGGTTTTGCAGAAACATAGGTGTGGAAGTTTTCCTGCTTGCCGGGTGCACCCCCAAACTTGGTTTCCAGGTTTGTATAGATCTCACCATAGTTTGTTTCTGCGCTCAGCTCTCCCGTTGCTTTTTCTGAAAGCGCGGCATCTACAGCGCCATACGTTGACGTTACAGCAAGGGGACCTGTAAATTCTTTAATCTCTACAGTGCCGTATACCGATTCGATACGCGTTTCAAAATTGCGGGGAACTTTAATTTCCAGTTGTATATCCATGTCAACACCGGTTGACATCATATCAAATTTACCTTTGCCATTCTGCTCCTGATATTTGTGCAGCTCTTCTTTACTTTTGAACGTGATCGTCTGCGAGCCGTCTTTAATGGTATAGCGTTGTGGCAAACCTTTTAAATTGACGATCTGATTGCGAATGGTAACGGTGTTCCCTTGGGTTGACGCTTCAAGTATAAATGCGTCATCATTTTCTCCGTTGTTAATACTGGCAGTTCCCTGGATAGAGATTTCATTTTTGTCCCAGGTGCTGACACGAACCAACTCAGGATAGTCAAAGTGCATTACTATTTTTTGTCCCGGTTGTATAGCTACCGATTTGTTGATAGCCGTTTGAGCGTAGTCTTTCAGCGGTGCGATGAGCGCGACTATGATGAACAGTATATTGGTTTTCATAGTGAGGAAGTTTTAGTGTATAGTAAAGAGATATATCTTCATCGCTGTGCTGGTATCCGACCGATACCAGCCAGCGCTTCAGATCTATTTCTTTCGCAGGTATACATTGTTATGTGTAGATGACAAGTTTATATCCAGGCCACCACCATTAAGCTTACCGCTCACATTATCGCTATACTTGATCATGTTACCAGATTTCTCTATCTCAAGTTTGAAATCAGGATCGACAAAGATCTCTCCGTATACTGTACCTAATTTTAAATTGGCCTTGATGGTTGTCGGGAATGCTACATCAACATGACCATGCACGGACACGATCGATACCGGGTTTTTAATATTCGGACTCAGAGATGCATCTATATCACCGTGAACAGTTTTTATAGTCATCGGACCTGTGGTGTTGATAAGTACTACACCGTTGTGTACAGTCGATACTTCGATTTCACCTTCAAAGTTTTTGAACTCAATCTCATCGCCATACGGTGATGTATGCGTATACGATACGACCACACCTTTGGGAACTTTAATAAGAATATCAGGTCCATCCATTTTCTTGAGTTGTTGCACTTCGATAGTGCCACCTTTTTCTACTACCGACAGACCTATACCTGTATTATCTTCAAGACCCATGCTGCTGATAGAGCGTAAGCCCTTTGCACGTTCGTCATCATCTTTTTTACCATTGCGTGATGTGAAGACAATTTCACTTCCACTATATCCCTCAATCTCCACATGGTTCACTTCTTTTATTTCCAGGCGTCCGGTGCTTTTAGCCAATTTATATTCCTGAGCCTGTATCAACCCTACTATACACGCCAGGGCTACCGTTGCAAATACTTTTTTCATTGTTGTAAGTCGTTTAATTTAATTCGTTGTACTTGAGATAGGTTCATTCAGTATAAAACATCAGCATAAGTCAACATGTATACTTTAGTCTTTTGTCTTATAGATCAACCGTAACATTCGGCCTTGAGCTTTAAGCCTCGGCTATAATTCGTGTGCGTGTGAAAAGCATGCTTTATATATATTCTTTATCAGGAAAGTTTTAACAGTCCTGCGTGTGCTTCATCTTTTACTTCCTTCAATACTTCTTCGTCATTGGAGATACGCTCCAGTTCTTTCACCGTACCCTGTACTTTCATTTCCACCAGTATTCTAATCAGAGCAATTTGAACCAGCGGATCTTTTTGTGTAGCAAGCGAGGCGATCAGTATACCACGTACATGTCGCTCTTTATTAAATTTACTCAAGGCGTCAAGTGCAGCGAGACGTACATTGGTATTCGGATCTTCATTCATCGCTTTGCCAAGTGCCATGACAATTTCATCATCCGGCCGTTCCATCTTTAGTGCAACCGTTGCTCCCAATACACGCTGACTTGCTGAGCCTTCATTGTCGAGCATCGACATCATCATCAGCTTGTTTTCTTCCAGTTGCTTTTGAATGAGCGCGATCTCCTGTTGCTGGCGTTGATATTTACTGATCCAGTAACCTAAACCTGCACCGAGTATAAGCAACGTTACTGCAGCCGCTACGCGATAGAAGGAAGGCTGCAGAAAAATCACTTTTGGTTTTTTAACAGCCTTGATCTCTTCTTGCAGCAATGTATTGAAGGATGACTGAAGGGATGCTGATGGCTCGAGCTTCGAAGAGCGATCCATCGCGTGCATCACTTGCTTCAATTGTTCATATAGTATATATGCATCTTTGTTGTTAACAAGCTCCTGCTCCACCTGAAGTTTCTCTTCGTGCGTAAGCTTTCCATCGATGTAATCAATCAGAAGCGTCTCCAATGTTTCTTTGTTCATAATGCAGTTCAAAATTCTCCGATGAGAAATCTTGGTTATATTTTTTCCAGTTCGAAATAATGCTCGCGTAGTTTCAGAATCGCGCGATGCACTTTCACTTTTATATTCGCGACAGTCGTATCCATAATGACGGCCACTTCTTCATATTTCATGTGCTGAAACCGAGTCAGTATCAACAGCTCCCGTTGTTCTTCCGAGAGCAGGGACATTGACTTTTGAAGAAGTTTTTCCTGTTCATGAATCGTTTCATTCTCTTCACTGTCCTGTAAATGGTCGCTCACTTTTTCGATGTCTACAAAGTCAGAGAACTTATTTTTGTGCACCTGGTAGTGATCCGAAAAAACATTCCGGGCTACCTGGTATATCCACGACTGAAACCGGGCACCTTCTTTATAGCTGTTCCTGTATTTTATTATTCTCAGGAAAACATTTTGTGTCAGGTCTTCCGCCAGTGTGCGGTCCATCGTCATGCGCGCCAGAAAATTGAAGATGCGTTTATTATAGCGCTCAAAAAGTGCAGAAACCTGCTGAAGATCACCGTTTTTCACGGCCTCCATAAGTAGTTCGTCTGTCATCAGATAAGCGCTTTTTGTCAATTTTCGTGTTAGTTACCGGAAGGTGGTGTAAAGGTTACAATCGAAAAGTTAAAAAAGATTTCGGGGACGTTATCCATATGCTGTTTTGAAATTAAATAGGGTAGGCATTCCGGATACGTGAAGCCATGTTGAAGGCGAGCTAAACTAAGTGTGCCAACGTAGTTAGAATTCTAAAAACAAAAAGCCGGCTTTTACACGGCTTTCATCATTGTAGGGTACTAAGCCCCTTTGCGTCATTTTTTCATTGGTACTAAGATGCCCTTGATGATATACTATATTAATCCCACCGTACACGTATATACTTGTCGTTCTTTTTAAAATGAGGTGGTATAACTTTCATAATGGCTTCGCGTAGTTTGAAGAGAAGATTCTCTTTTACAAAACCACTATGCACTGCGAGACTAACTTCCCGAACGGGTTCTGGTGAAACAAATCGTTTTACATGTTTGCTCTTGCTGTTCACGGCAAGTTCAGGAATCAATGTATAGCCATAGTTATTGTCGACCATTGCTTTCAAAGTCTCAAATGATCCGCTTTGATAGTTTAGCTGGTGATGTACTTTGCCATTTTTTGCTGAGCATAAGTTCTCTACCTGGCCGCGAAAGCAATGACCTTCTTCCAGCAAAAGCAGGTTATCATAGCTAAGCGTTTTGAGATTGATTCTTTCCTGCTGATAATACTTTAGATTTTCGGAAGTATATAGCAGTATAGGCTCGTAAAATATAGGCACTTCACGAATATCTTTATCATCGAGCGGAGTCACAAGTATAGCAACATCAAGCCGGTTTGTTTTCAGGTAATTGATGATCTCGTGTGTTTGAAGTTCCATCACCGTAAAAGATGTACCTGGATGTTTTTGCAGGAACTCATTCAGGAATCGTGGCAGCAGATATGGAGCGAGGGTCGGAATTACACCCAACCTGAACTCTCCTTCAATCGAATCCTTTTCACTGCGGATAAATTCTTTCAGGTTTTTTACCTCTTGTAAAATCTGTCTCGCGCGACTGATGATGATTTCTCCGGAAGGTGTTGGCTTGAGCGGCTGCGTTTTCTGAAAGATCTTTACTTCCAGTTCGTCCTCTAATTTTTTCACCATCATGCTCAGCGTTGGCTGTGTTACATGGCAGTGTTCCGCAGCCTTTGAATGGTTTCGGTGAATATCGAGGGCAATAATATATTCCAGTTGTTGAAGATTCATTCGTTTGCAAAGATCGGTTAAATCGTTATAATAAACACTACCAATAATCTGATAAGTATTATCAATATGATTTATAATGTTTACAAATATATTTTTGTGTTATTCACAATCAAACAATTTTTAAAATCATATGAGTAAAGGTATTCTTTCAGTTGGTCAGCCCTTCCCGGTATTTAAGAAGGCTGCTGTTGTATCACTTGAAAAAGGAAAAGAATTTTTTGATATCAGTTCTGAAGACTTGATTAATGAAGATGGTCGCTGGACTGTTATCTTCTGGTGGCCAAAAGATTTTACATTCGTATGTCCTACTGAAATTGCAGAGTTCAACAAAAATTTTGGTGAATTCCGCGATCGTAGCGCGAACCTGATCGGTGCTTCTACCGATTCTGAATTTGTACACTTGGCATGGAGAAAAAATCACGATGATCTTCGCGATTTGAAATTCCCGATGCTTGCAGATACTTCTAAATCATTGGCAGAAGAGCTTGGTATACTTGAGCCGAACGAAAAAATCGCTTACCGTGCAACGTTCATTGTTGATCCTCAAGGTATCATTCGTTGGGTGAGTGTATACGATCTGAACGTAGGTCGTAATGTAAAAGAAGTTATCCGCGTACTGGATGCTTTGCAAACAGATGAGCTTTGCCCATGTAACTGGGAAAAAGGTAAAGAAACATTGAAAGTATAGTTGAGCAATGGAATCAACCGTAACATATTCGGAAACCACGCAGGAATTCCTGGAATTTTTAAAGCTGGAGAAAGATTACAGCACCTATACACTTGATCTGCTGGAAGAAGGCAAGTCACGTTATCTCGCTGATCTGAAATTAAACTTTAAGAATTCTTTCGAGAGTGAATATCTCTCGAAGAAGGAGATTGCTTTGTTGGGAGTTTCACTTGCTGTGAATGCTACTAACAAAATATTGCGTGCATTCTTTTCAGACAATGCGCGCCAGGAAGGTGCCACTGCTGAAGAGATTGCAGAAGCTGTTGCATGTGCATCACTGCTGAGCGCGAACAATGTGTTCTATCGCTTTCGTCACTTCCTGAATAAGGAGAAGTATAACGAGATACCTGCTCGTATCAAGATGAACATTATGGCAAGACCTGTTACCGGCAAAGAGTTCTTTGAACTTATAAGTCTGGCAGTAAGTGCTGTGAATGGTTGCGAAATGTGTGTGAAAGCGCACGAAGCATCCTTGATCGAATTAGGTGCAAAAGAAGAACGCATTTTTGAAGCAGTTCGTCTTGGCGCTGTAATCACAAGCTTGACTAAAGTAGTTTATTAGTTAGTTTATATTGATAAATGTTGAGAAAGGAAAAAGCCCGGAGCAATCCGGGCTTTTTTTATGCTGTAGCGTGTACGATCTCCGTTGTGCCAGTATATATTCTATACCCTTATGGGAGATATATTCGGGCTCGAAAGATATATACATTTAAAAATGACTCGATCCATCGTATAGCTTGTTGCCTGCGTTGGTATGCACGGCATAGGTAAATCCTTTTTGCAGGCAGTACGCTCCATACTCTCCATTTTTGTTCAACGCGAGAAAACCTACTTGTATCTGTTTTGCCTTTTCAGGACTTTTCTTGAGTATACGTTCTACGGCTAGTCTGCACGCATCATTGGGTGAGTGTCCCTGACGCATAAGTTCTACTACAAGGTGGCAGCCAACGATACGGATTACTTCTTCACCTACACCGGTAGAGGTAGCAGCACCGATCTCATTGTCAACATATAGGCCTGCGCCTATAATAGGAGAGTCTCCTATACGGCCGCGCATTTTATAGGCCATACCACTCGTGGTACATGCTCCTGATAAATTTCCTTGTGCGTCCAATGCGATGATACCAATCGTGTCGTGATTTTCGATGTTGGCAACAGGTTTATACTCTGCTTTCTTCATCCATTCTTTCCATGCCTTTTCGGATTCCTTGGTGAGCAGCTTTTCTTTTTTAAAACCATTTGCAAGCGCAAACTGTAAAGCACCTTCACCTGCCAGCATAACGTGTGGTGTCTTCTCCATTACTTTACGTGCTACTGAAATAGGATGTACTATATGTTCGAGGAAAGCCACAGAGCCGCAGTTGCCATGCTCATCCATAATGCAGGCATCCAACGTAACATGACCATCACGATCGGGAAGACCGCCCAGCCCTACTGATGTTTCTTTTGGATCACCTTCCGGCACACGGGCACCAGCTTCAACAGCATCCAATGCACGTCCTCCGCCTGCAAGGACTTTCCATGCTTCTACATTGGCTTCGAGACCGAAGTTCCAGGTAGAAAGCACGATTGGCTTCTGGCCTTCAACTCCCTTCGCCAGGCTTTTGCCAAATGGAAAAAGAGATGCGCCAAGTGCTGAGAGCTGGATGAATTTTCTGCGGGTAGTCATTGTATATTTCGGTGGTTAAGATTTCTATTCCGGTTTAAGTATAAACGATGCAAAGTCCATGCCCTAACCTTTTTATATAGTTGGTTTTTTACAAAGGTATATTTCCGTGTTTTTTCCGGGGAAGCTTGGCTACTTTGTTCTCCAGCATTTCAAACGCACGGATCAATTTTTCACGTGTCTGGTCGGGATATATAACTTCATCAATATATCCGCGGTGCGCAGCACGATACGGGTTTGCAAACTTAAGGGTATAGTCATCAACCTTCTCTGCTAATTTAGCTTCAGGGTTGGCCGCTTCTGAAATTTCCTTCTTAAAGATAATTTCGGATGCTCCTTTAGCACCCATTACAGCAATTTCCGCAGTAGGCCACGCGTAGTTCATGTCAGCACCAATGTGTTTGGAATTCATAACATCGTAAGCACCTCCGTATGCTTTCCGTGTGATCACGGTAACACGAGGCACGGTGGCCTCTGAAAATGCAAACAATAATTTGGCACCATTGGTAATAATGCCGTGCCACTCCTGATCAGTGCCTGGTAAAAAACCGGGTACATCTTCGAACACCAGCAACGGTATATTAAAGCAATCGCAGAAGCGAACAAAGCGCGCTCCCTTTACACTTGAATTTATATCGAGCACACCCGCTAGTGATGCAGGCTGATTACCAACAATGCCTATACTGCGACCAGCGATGCGCGCAAAACCTACTACTATATTTTCAGCAAAATTTTTATGTACCTCAAAGAAACTTCCATCATCCACTACACCGGTAATTACCTCGCGCATATCGTAGGGTTGATTCGGATGCACCGGGATAATGTCATTCAGTGCCGGACGCTTTTCATTGGCGATCGTATAGGGCAACCGTGGTGCGCTGTCTTCGCAGTTTTGCGGAATATAGCTGAGCAGTGTTTTAATATAGGTGATGCATTCAACTTCATTCGCGCAAGCGAAATGCGTAACACCACTTTTTGAACTATGAGTCTGTGCGCCACCAAGTTCTTCTGCCGTCACATTTTCATGCGTTACGGTTTTTACAACGTTCGGTCCGGTTACAAACATGAACGAAGTATTCTCCACCATTAAAACAAAATCAGTAATCGCGGGAGAGTATACCGCACCACCTGCACACGGGCCCATGATCGCAGAGATCTGTGGAATAACTCCTGACGCTAATGTGTTTCTGTAAAATATATCGGCATAGCCTCCCAAGGATACAACGCCCTCCTGTATACGCGCGCCACCGGAATCGTTAAGCCCTATAACAGGCGCTCCGTTTTTCATGGCGAGGTCCATGATCTTTACAATCTTCTCGGCATGTGTTTCAGAAAGCGAACCACCAAACACGGTGAAGTCCTGTGAGAAAACATAAACCAGTCTGCCGCTGATCGTTCCATAGCCTGTCACGACACCATCGCCCAGGTAATATTCTTTATCGAGACCAAAATCTTTGCTTCGGTGCATTACGAATTTTCCCAGTTCTTCAAACGAACCTTCATCGAGCAACAAATGAATCCGCTCACGCGCAGTCAGTTTTCCTTTTGCGTGCTGTTGTTCGATCCGTTTTTCACCACCCCCTGTTAGTGCTTCCAGATTTTGCCTTTCCAGTTCATCAAATTTTTGTTGTAATGCAGATTCTTTGGTTGTTCGCTTCGCCATCTGATTGAGAATTTGTCTTAAATATAATAGTCCACAGACTACGGACAACAGTCTTCGACCGGTTGGTTGACAGTGGGCAATAAATTAGTATCTTCACGCGCCTCCTACCCCTTATGAATAATAAGATTGCCATTATTGACATGGGAACGAACACGTTTCACCTGCTAATCGCTGAAGCAGACGAGCGCGGCTACCACATTATTTCGCGTGAACGATTGGCCGTGAAGATCGGGATGGGGGGGATCAATCAAGGAATTATTACAGAAGAGGGGATACACCGCGCATTGCTTGCGATGCAGAGTTTCAAGAACTCGATGGAGCTATCCGGTGTAAACAAAGTTTTTGCGTTCGGAACCAGCGCGTTGCGGAATGCAAAGAATAGCGGTGACGTTGTGTCAAAAATAAAAACGCTTACCGGTATAGATGTCAGTATAATTTCAGGCGATAAGGAAGCTGAATATATATACATGGGCGTGAAGGCGGCCCTGCACATGGAGAATGAAAAATCGCTGATCATAGATATAGGGGGAGGCAGCGTAGAATTTATTATCGGAGATAACGATCATATTTTCTGGAAGCGAAGCCTGGAAATTGGCGCGCAGCGTCTGCTCGAGCAGTTTCATCGGCATGACCCGATCACACCGGAAGAGATCAAAGCACTCGATGTATATTTTGAACAAGCTTTAATCCCTGTGTTCGATGCCGTGAAAATTCACAAGCCCGAAATCCTCATTGGTTCCTCCGGTACATTTGATACGTTGAGCGATATTTTCTGTATTCAGCACGATATTCATAAAACTTCCGAAGAGATCGAAACGCCATTGTCAATTCCGGGTTTCTACGAGATCTATAATGAACTCCTTCGGAAAAATCGCGAAGAGCGCCTGCACATTCCCGGTATGATCGAGATGCGTGTAGACATGATCGTTGTGGCGAGTTGTTTGATCCGTTACCTGTTGGAGCATCACCCTTTTACGCGTATTCGCGTTTCTACCTATTCATTAAAAGAAGGTGTGTTTGCTTCGCTGATCAGCGAGATGAAATCGCTGGCTTAAGCGTTCGAGTTTGCTTCCGCAGCAATCTCTTTCATCGTTACGCGTTTTACTATAAATCCCACCAGTGCTCCAAAGCATGCAAAGCCTAGTACAATGAAGAGTATATTTTCTTCATATACTTCGGTCTTCAGGTTTAAAAATCTCCCGACAAAATAACCCACCGTGCTCACGGTGGTAGACCAGATTAATCCACTGACGATACTATAGATCAAAAACTGAAAAGGTTTTATATTGCTCATCCCGATGATTAGCGGAATGATAATCCGGAAGCCATATAAAAAACGATAGGTAAACAGGATCTGGATTTTATGGTGAAGGAAAAAACGAACTACCGGTTGAAATTTCTCTTTCAGTTTTGGTCTGCGTTCAATAAAATATTTACCATTCAATCTACCAA
>CABHOV010000086.1 GCA_902168185.1 uncultured Bacteroides sp. | reverse complement strand
AACCTCCACTGGTCACCGTACTACCTGAAGTGTTACGCTCGCGCGCCATGCCACTGGCAGGGTCTGCAAAATCCCAGAAATATTTGAAGGTTTGCTTTTGGACAAGTGTAAGAAGCTCTTCATCTGAAATCTCAGGGAAGTCTGGCGTTTCATCTATAGCTGTATAGAAGAATTGCTCTCCTCCAGACAGTATACCGCCATTACTTCCGATTATACCAGCAGATATAGTGAGTTGATGTTTTGACAGGTCCCTTAGTTTATTAGCTAATGTAACAATGACTTTACTATTTTCTTCCTGTAAACTTATGGTTGCAGGCACAGTACTATTGGTAGCATCTTTTATATATATATTCTTTGCCGTAACCGTGGAAGGATTAAGCGGCGCAGAGAACTTGATCTCAATCACAACATTCTCGCATGGAATGTTCATTGTGGCGGTTGCTTCGGTTACTTCATTTCCTGCTATCTTCAAAGATTCTATTTCCAAAGTATCTGGAAAAGTATCTTGGTTATTATCGTCTTCACTGCATGCCAGCAAGAATACAATTATTGCTACTATGCTTACGCTTCGTCTTATCATTCTCTCAACCGGTGATAACCTAAGAGGTTTCCGGCAAGCCGGAAACCTCTAAACCTAACTAACCTCTAAACTATATATATCAATATTATCAATATCCGTTATTCTGTTGAATCGCGTTATTGGTAATATCAATCATTACCTGCGGAACAGGAAATACATCGTTCTTTCCACTTACAAATCCTTGTGGACCTAAAACCGTTGCAGCCTGACCGGTGCGTACGAGATCAAAGAAGCGATCGCCTTCCATGGCAAGTTCAAGTCTGCGTTCGTTCCATATATCCTGAAGCGTTGGCGCTTCTATAGGATCAAGATCAACACGCTCTCTTACAAGGTTCAATGACGTTGCAGCACCCCCTATATCTCCCTTCTGAACTTTTGCTTCGGCATCGATCAATAGTATTTCAGCGTAGCGCAGCACACGTATATTTTGTTCAGCACCTTCATTCACACCGCTTACTTGTCTGTTACGAGGTACATATGACTTACCATTGTAACGTGGTATATCAACTGCTTCCAACTCACCGTTTCCAACACCTTCTATTACATCGCCATCTTCCGTAACATCACCTTTATAAAGGATGGTCACTTTCTTACGGACTTCGTCACCGGCAGCATCAAACGCAGCAGCTAAATCATCGGAAGGTATATTGAAACCCCAACCAAAGCCATTTGTACCACGCACGCCTTGTACTTGAGAATGCTGGCTATTACTAAGATCAGCGTTACCTGCTACCGCAGATGCCTGAATTTCAAACAATGATTCTTTACCATTTTCAAAAGGTATACGGAATACGTCATAGAAATTTTCTTCCAATCCATATCGATTGGAGTTGATAATAGCTGATGTCTGTTCGAGTACCTTATCCCATTCACCTCTGTACAAATATACTTTTGCAAGTAAACCGCGTGCAGCGCCGTTCGTTGCACGACCTACATTAGCAGCATCATAACTATCCGGAAGTACTGCTATAGCATCTGTCAAGTCTTGGATGATCAGTGCATATACTTCATCTTTTGGAGTACGCACCGTTGAAGCTTCCAGTACATTATCAATTGAAGTCGGCATCGGCACATCGCCAAAGGCGCGCACGAGATCAAAGTAAAATAATGCGCGTGTAAATTTAGCTTCACCCAACAAACGAGTCTTCAGGGTTTCATTCATTTCAATATCAGGAACATTGCTCAATACCTGATTACTGAGATTTATACCTTCATACCGGCCATTCCAATAATCGGTTATTGTGCCCTGGTTTGAAGTAAACGTAAACTTGTCAAAATCATTTATAAAAGATGCATCACCCTGAGAACTTCCTTTTATGGAATTGTCAGAAGTAATTTCCTGCATGATTACATAGGCAAATGCAACCATTTGCCAAGTACGCATACGTGCATAAATTGCATTCACAGCAGACACAGCATCTTCCTGGGTCTGAAAGAATTCTTCGGTAGGTTTTACCCCCTCCGGGTCTACATCCAAATAATCACTGCATCCAAAGGGTGCCAGCAATGTTAGTATCGCTACTAGAAAGATTATATACTTTTTCATGGTTATACTCTTTACTATAAACTTATGTTAATACCTAAATTGTAAGTCGCAGCCATCGGATATACATTGTTATCTATACCTTGGCTGGTTATGTTTGTCGTATTTTGTTGGTTTACACCCGGAATAGCGGTTGGTATTTCCGGTGAGAAGCCGTTGTACTTAAAGGCTACCAACGGGTTGGCCGCATTGGCATATACTCTAAGTTTCGTAATGCCTATACGCGAAGTTGTTGTTGCAGGGAAAGTATATCCGACCTGGATATTTCGAATCTTAAAAAAGTTACCGGACTCGAGGTACCAGGAGTTAGCCTGCTTGTTAGCATCAGCTGAAAGATCAGCGGATGGATAATCATTGGATGTGCCTTCACCATGCCAACGATGCTCCAGGAAGTCGCGATCATAATTTTCATTACCGATCTGACGATAACGTTTCGCGTTATAAATTTTATTTCCTCCTTGTGCGTATAGATCGATCGTAATATCAAAACCTTTATAGGCTCCATACAGGTTTACACCATAATTATACTTTGGTATAGCAGAACCCAGGAACACACGGTCTTTATCGTTGATCTGACCATCGTTATTGCTATCCTGATATTTAAAATCACCGGGTTTGGCATTGGGTTGTATAATTGTGCCATCAGCATCGGTATAATTTTCTATTTCAGCATCATTCTGGAATATACCAATCACTTTGCGTCCATAGAACTCACCAACGCTTTGTCCAACGACAGTATAGGTAGTAGGTGTTACATTCACATAACCTCCATATATACCCACCGTACCGGGACGTAAAGCATCAACCTTGTTTGTATTATATGCAAACACGCCGCCTATACCATACGTGAAATCACCTACTTTATCTTTCCAATTCAATGCTACCTCGACACCCTTGTTTATAATATCTGCATTGTTATCAAGATAATCTCTATTGGAAGTTCCGAACACACCGTTAACCGTTACAGGAAAAATAGCATTGCTCGTTTTTCGATTATAGTAATCTATCTCGAAATTTAGCTTGTTATTTAGCACGTTACCTTCAACCGCGAAATCCACCTCCTTGGTTGTCTCCCATAATAAATTATCGGGGACTATAAGAGTAACGCTCTCACCTGTTTGCGGAGTTCCTCCAAATACAGGGCTATAGGTGCCACCTGTCGAAGTATAGCTTACAACAGTGTTACCGGGTATACGGTTGTTACCCATTTTACCCCAGCTCGCCCGTAGTTTCAGAAATTGGAAAAAATTCTGATCGTCCATAAACGATTCGTTGGTCAACACCCAACCCAGACCAACTGAAGGGAAATAATCATAACGATTATTTTTATCAAACACCGAAGTTCCATCTCTGCGTATTGTAGCGGTCAAAAGATATTTTTCCTGGAATGCATAGGTCAATCTTCCAAAATAGGACAGTGCTTTAATATTATAGCCTGCATCTGTAGTAGACTGTGAAGCATTTCCTAAATTCAGGTACCATGTATTTTCTCCAAAGTCTTCAACTCCCTGGCGTATTCCAGTAAGAGAATAAAAGCGCTGCTGCTGTGCATTCATACCAGCAAGAAGCGTAAAGTGATGATCGGAGTTTAATGTAAAATCATAGGTAAGTGTATTATCCCAATAGTAGCTAAAGTAGTTATCGATTTTTCTTGTCAACGTTTTTGTTGTATCACGCTGCGTTGATGAAACAAAATACGGAGGAACATATTTTGTATTTTGGCTATAGCTGCCATCTACTCCGTAAGCAGTTCTAAAAGTTAGCCCTTTGGCAAGGGTTACATCTGCTGATACTGCACCTACTAAACGTATACCTTTTGTCTTATCATTGTTATAGTATTGAGAAGCTGCAGGGTTTGCGAAATCACCAAAGGCTTGGGGGCTTGCAAATGTATTTTCATCAATACGAACTGGTATAGCGGGTGGTGCTATATATGCACTCGTGAACAATGATGCAGGAGCGTTAGTTGATTTAAAGTTCGATAGGTTTGCATTCACGCCAATCTTCAAGAACTTTGTTACTGTCGACTCTACTGATGTTCTTAAATTTAAACGCTCGTAATCTGTTTTGCTTGCAAGGCCCTCCTGTTTGAAATAACTGCCGCCCATTGCATACACACTTTTTTCACTTCCACCGGTAACACTCAAGTCATGGTTTTGTATAGAAGCACCACTTCTTAGAATTTCATCATACCAATCTGTAGAGTATGGATACGCTGCAGGGTCACGTGGCGTAAAACTTGTTCCGTTACGGCTTGCCGCTATAGCATCTTTTTCATTCAGCAACTGTACATAGTCAGAACCTGAAGCCATGTCTACCATGTTAATCGGATTCTGAACACCGGCATATCCTGAGTAAGCAATTTTTGGTTGCTCATTCTTTCCTCGTTTTGTTGTAATGATTACTACACCATTCGATGCACGAATACCATATATAGCAGACGCTGAAGCGTCTTTCAGGATGTTCATACTTTCGATATCGTTGCTTCCTAGGAAGCTGATGTCATCCACCAATACACCATCAACTACATATAGGGGTTCAACCCGTGAACTAACAGAACCTAATCCGCGAACGCGAATTGTTGGCGCGCTTCCAGGGGTACCGTTGGTTGTTACCTGCACACCAGCAACTTTGCCTTGCAGCGCTTCAGCAGCTGTCGATACTGGTATCTTATTGAGATCTTCTGCCCGCACTGAAGCGACAGCACCTGTAACATCTGATTTCTTCTGAACACCATATCCAATTACCACCACTTCAGTCAGCGATGTTATATCAGAACCCATCGTCACATCGATCACCGTTCTGTCACCAACCTCTTCAGTAATGGTTGAAAATCCCACGAACGTAAACACCAACGTGTTCTCAGAAGCCGACAACTGTATCGAGTAATTACCCTCTGCATCGGTTGTCGTACCTTTTGTTGTACCCTGAACAACGACATTCACTCCTGGCAAGGCCGTTCCATCTTCTGCGGCTGTTACCTTCCCGGTTATCTGCTTGTCTTGTGCCCAAACTGTTGTCCACAACAAGCTGGGCAACAGCACTGTCAATAGTAGTTTTCTTATCATAAACTTGCGTTTTGTTGGTTGCGCAGAGCCGAATTTTACATTTGTCAAGCTCTTCACAGAACTTTTTCTAAAAAATGAGACCAAATGCAATCGTTGAAGGGATGATTTTCAACGACAATTTTTCCAGATAAAAAACATTGATTTCAAACGATTCCAA
>CABHOV010000085.1 GCA_902168185.1 uncultured Bacteroides sp. | reverse complement strand
GTATTCATTCGTTTCCCTGAACTCGTACGCCATCGCGGGGAGATTACCGTTTACTACAGCGGCGTTCCACAAACCCCTGACCGTTCCATACCGATGCATGGCGGCGTGTTTTGGGATAGAGATGAAGCGGGCAATCCCTGGGCACAGGTAGTTTGCCAGGGATCCGGAGCAAGTCTGTGGTGGCCCAACAAGGATCATTTGTCGGACGAACCCGACAGCATGAAGATCTGGATCACGGTACCGGAAGCTTATACCGAGATCTCGAACGGCAGGTTGAAAAAGAAAACGCCATTACCCAAAAACAAGACCCGGTATGAGTGGTATGTGAGCTATCCGATCAACAACTACAACGTTACCTTTAGCATTGGCAAATACACACACTGGCGCGACTATTATGTGACCGACGACACCCTAACGATTGACTACTACGTGATGCCCTATAATCGTGCGCGTGCCGATACGCTCTTTGCACAGACCAAGTTGATGCTCTCGGGCTTCGAAAAGTACTTTGGCAAATATCCGTTTCCACGGGATGGATTTACCCTTGTTGAATCCATCTATCCGATGGAACATCAGAGTGGTGTTTGCCTGGGAAAGATCACCGCTGAAAATGCCACCTCGCATAATCCATTGCTCTGGCATGAGTCAGCACACGAGTGGTGGGGCAACGCTATCAGTTGCACCGACATGGCCGACATGTGGTTTCATGAAGCCTTTGCCACCTATGCTGAGTCCCTGCTGGTCGAACAGGAATTTGGTGAAGACCAGGCTGAACATTTCCTTCGTGAACAGCAAGTGTCCAATAAATATCCGATCGTAGGGATGAAGGACGTCAATCACATCTTCTACGACATCAACGATATGTATGGCAAAGGAAGCATCGTCTTGCATACCTTGCGAAACGTTATTGACAATGATGTGTTATGGTTTAATCTTCTTAAAGCAATTCAAAATGAATTTCGCTATAAGACCTTGACATCCGATCAATTAATTGGCTTTATTAACACTTTCACTAGAAGAGATTTCACTTCCTTTTTCGATCATTTCCTGAGCACCACAGTTCTTCCTGAGTTACACATTCGCTTGGAGGAAAAAGGAGCGGATTTGGTGTTACAGTACAGGTGGGAGAGAGTGGATCCATCATTCAAAATGCCCGTAAAGGTAACCACAGCAACGGAGCGCTATACTTTCATTCAGCCTACCAGTGACTGGCAGACTATAACCTTAAACAATCTGGATGCTGCTGATTTCGAAGTTGATGAAGATGGCTTTTTGATAGAAGTGGTGGAAGAGTAAAGAGTTTGTTTGCCGAATGCAAGGCTTCACATCGACCATCTTTTTGCTACCGACAAAAAATGCAGAGGATAGGCATTTATGATATATATTCTGGAATACATCGCAACCAGGATTGGGTGGGCAGTAATGGAAGTCTTAAATGTGTTTGTTCTCTGCAGCGAGAAAGTCAAATCCATTTGCTCACCTGTACAGCTATATCTGGTAGTTTGTGTTTATGTGGTTTTGTTTTACATTAATAGATTGGATAGATACATCATTCAAGTCTGATTGCACCGTAAGTTTTAAACGATATTTAACGTGAGACTATTCTTATGCATTTTGACAGCACTGTTTGCCGGGAGTCCGGGCTATATCTTGACAAACGATAACTTGTCGGGTCCACCGACAGCAGATGTTTTCCCCCATGAAGGCGTGATCATATTGAATAGCTTTCCAAAGGCTGGACGATATACTGATTCGGAGGGAAAAGAATTTAGTTATGGAATCACCCGCACGACTTTGATGAATGTATCCGAGAATTCGTTACAGTTAACAATTCATTTTCCTGCTGATTCATTCGCTTTCGTCACATTCCCAGGCTCGTACGTAAAGCTGTTTCTCCTGCCGGATTCAATATCATTCAATTATATACCATTTAATAATTCATCCTGGTATATCAGTGACGGTTTAAAGCCATTCCTGGATGCCGGCCTCCATACACCAACTTCACGACAAGAAATTATTAGTGCTAAGCAAGAGCGTATTTTCTATATAGCAGCACTCTATCACAAAACTGCAGGCGTCCCGACAGCAGAACTTGTTTTAAAAGAGCAGAATCTTTTTTTCAGACCTGGACGGCTTGATTCACTATTAATCACGTGTGGAAAAGTTCTTTTTAAGGAATAACGGAAAGATGCTGAGGTTTATCGACATCCAGGTAGAAAAAAGCGATGTTGAATTTGGGAAAGCTGTTATTGCATCAGAAACTACTAAACCGCCATTACATGTCTGCTCAGAAATTCCCCGAATGCCTCCCGGATAATTTCGACAGCAACTTCTTTTGAAGGTATATCATTTCCAAGGTATTGTTCAGGATCGTTGCAGATATACTCTATAGTACGGTCTACAAAGCTGACCCACTGATCGTGATTCATTTTTGTCTCCAGATGCTCCAGCAACTCAAAATAGGGTTGGAGCATTGGGGTATATACTCTTTTTAGATCACGTTCTTTATTTGCCATATTCAAATCTACGACAAATAGTTTCGTGCATGATTACGCTTTTGTTTTCTTTAATGTACTTTTTGGGGTGGCTCGCCTCTTTGCCTTGCTATTCTTTAAATCGCAGCTTTTACTTTGACGGAGAACTTCCTGGAGAAATTGGTCATAGGTTGGTTTATTGGTTTAGAAGCTGTGGTATATTCTTATTAACTTGATATAGATAATAAAAGCTTAATATTCACTATTGGTAAACAATTTGACTTCTTTGTTTAGTGTAAGTAAACAGAGAACTATAATCTGCATTTGCAGCCCTTAATATAGTGCGTATGTAAAATTAAAGAAGGCAATCAAGCCATTTCTATCGCCTTCTGCGATGTATTCAGTATACTCATAAGTATATACAAGCCGGTGGTAAGTGTGTAGTAACTTCTGCAGACAGGTCATAGTAATGACTTCTATAGTTGATACGGTATCACTGGTATGATTTCTTTGCGCTAATATTGGTATGTATACTGCCGCGTTAGTATATAACAATGTCTTATCAGGATTTGTTGAATGAGAGCATCTGGTAAAGTTTATTGTTAAATTCGGTTAAGCTTGATCATCGTAAACAAAATCAGTGCTATTATGAGAATCGAAACTATACAGCAAATGATTGAGGCCGCAGTAGATCACGAACGGCAAACTGACCACGTTGTAGCACTTTTAATCAAAGTTACGGCAATGGCAAATAGCCGCATCGATGTAGAAACAGCCAGGATCCTACGCGACCATTGTATCGCCTATGTGAACCTTGTTCCGGAGTTCTTCAACACCGGGCTCAAACGAGCCAGCGAAATGGGAATTGAACGTGAAATGAATTTTATGCTCAATGAGTTAGAATCTTACTGGTTTTTACAAAAGGATTTTATTCCAGATAAATATGGTTTGGTTGGAATCATGGATGATGCCTATGCATCTAACTACTTTCTGCAATCGCTGTCGGATTTTTGTGCGCGTCAAAGCAATCGTCCGTTGATTGATCGTGACCTGGCAGTGGCCAATACCTTTGCCCGTAATATTATAGGTGAGCGTATAGCCCAACGCCTGGAAAAACAAGTAGACACTTCCATTAATGTCCACCTTAACGACAACCATATCAGTAAACTATTCAAGACAATATTTTCAAGTGCTTTTGTGTTTGAGAATCCGCTAGCCTTGAGTTCCCTGCAAAAGGCCATTCAATTTCAACGGCAAATGCCGCTCGGTGCAGCCGGTATAGTGATATGAACGTTCTGGTTCGATCTATACTATAAAACTTACGAATGTATGGGCCATATATGTATATGTGCCGTAAGTCGTGTGCTATATATGCGAGTATTTCGAGTGTAAGTCAATTGGCGTTTCAATATTACTTAATGGCAGGTACATCGTTACTTAATCGTATAATGGTTTAAAGATAATCTAGCCACCCTGGTTTAGTTCAGAAGTAACAGTGGGTTCGTCTTTGGACGTTGCCCAATGATTCGTGCCTGAAGGTTGCTGTAAATATAAAAAACAGTTTTTCGTTACGGCAACTGTATCAGATTATTATATAGTAAAGCTATACCCTGTAGATCATGTGAAGGGTGATGCTTACAAAGAGGTACTTATAAATACTGATGCCCTGAATTTTGACTCGTCATACTTGATGTCAGTATATAAGAGTTAGACCCTCAATTTTCTAAATAGGATTTAACAGTATTGGCAGGTTAACTTCTTATGAAGTCTTTGTGATATACCACATAACATATTTTAACCGATTCGATGTTTGCTTACTTTTGAAGGCGATCCTAAAAAATAAAGACAACTACTGAGGAGACGACCTGTAAAGAGAATCTGGAATGCGAAGTATATATTAATCTGATCGATAGCTATAAATTAAAAAATAAAGAAGACTCGGCTCTTCTAAAGCTCCATGCGTAACCAGATTAACATTAAACTATATTATAAATGAAAAACAAGCGAATCTTTTTACTGGCTGCGCTGATTGCACTCGCAGGCTGCGACAACGAAGTGATCAAGCCGGATGTTACGGTTGAATCCGAACAGGAAGTAACAGGCATCCGTAACGCTGCGCGCGCTGCTTCAACAGGTACGTTCTCTGTGCTCACCTACAACGTAGCAGGACTACCGGAAGGAATATCAAGCTCGAACCCCGAAGCCAATACACCGGAAATGGGCTTGCGCATTCGTGACTATGACATTGTGCATGTACAGGAAGATTTCAATTATCATGCAGCCCTCTATGCTAACGACAATCATGCATACCGGACACCCACCAGTGGAGGAGTACCGTTCGGCGATGGCCTCAATACACTTTCAAAATTTCCATATACCGATTTTCAACGCGTGAAATGGAACAACTGTAACGGCACGGATTGTCTTACGCCAAAAGGTTTTTCCTTCAGCCGGATACGCATCGATGAAGGTATATATATAGACTTTTATAACGCGCATCCCAATGCCGGTGTGGCTACAGCTGATCTGGCGGCAAGACGCGCAAACATTTCACAGTTGTCACAGTTTATTACACAAAACTCGGTTGGCAACGCCGTTATCGTGATGGGGGATATGAACTGTCGCTATACACGTGCCGAGGATAACATCCGTGAATTGATCTCTAACAATGGCCTCACAGATACATGGATTCAACTCGTGCGTAATGGAAATATACCGGTCATGGGCAGTCCGGCGCTCGTATGTGAATTTCCAAACATGACCAACGCCTGTGAAGTAGTAGACAAAATCTTTTATCGCGATAGTAAATTTATAGACTTCACACCTACAGATTACCAGCTCGATGATCCGGACTTTGTAACGGATGATAATCGACCGCTCTCGGATCATTATCCTTTACTTACCAATTTTTCATGGTCACTTAAAAGTGGCTTCCTGCAAAGCGATCTGTTTGGTGGTCCGCATGGTACACCATTCAATGATTTAGCTCAGCTCGCTACCAACTCGATAGCCAGTAAATTTATTCTACGCGGTGCTTCACGTGTGGATCAGGTAGGCGTTCAGTTGACAAGCGGAGCTATACTATCGCATGGCGGTACCGGTGGAACTGAAAAGACGCTCACCCTGAATGCAGGTGAGTATGTCCAATCTGTAAAAATGTGTTCGGGTCAGAAGGATGGACGTACACGTATATTTTATATAGAGCTTCGCACCAACCAGGGAAGAAGTATATCTGCCGGAACGCAAACCAGTGCAACGGTAACCTATACTGCATCAGCAGGCTGGCGTGTAACGGGTTTCTTTGGAAATTCAGGCGATGAAGTGGATAAGCTTGGATTGATCTATACACTTAATTAAAACGACTACACAAGATAAAGAGGTTGTCTTAATTTCTTAGGACAGCCTCTTTTTAGTTTGAAGTTTTGTAGATGATAGGTTATCACCATTATATATATACTTGGTCTAGGGATCTTCCGATACAAAATCTGCTCAATATATTGGGTGGGGTGAGGAATAAGTCAATGGGTTGATTTATACTGCTCATCGGTCACAGCTTCTAACCAAGTAACAATTCCATTTTCTGTTTTTGGTAAAATATACATTTGGGTAAGACTGCTGTTCTCAGTTGCACCATGCCAATGCCTGACATTCGGTGGACACTTGATCACATCACCTTTTCTCATGGTTTGCTTTGGTTGTCCTTCCAATTGGTGATAGCCTTCGCCATCGAGTACAATAAGAATTTGCCCACTCGGATGGACGTGCCAGTTTGATCTGGCGCTTGTTTCAAAATAAACGTTGCCGACCAGTGTGTTATAGGTTGAATCATCAGAGACTAATTCAAAGTTGTAGGCATTGCCTGTAAAATTTGTTGCAGGACCCAATTGTCCCTTGGGGAAAATGGACTGTTCGTGGCCTGCATCTCCAGCAGTGTCTTTGTCACCGGCACAATGGAGTAAAGTACTTACGATGATGATTGATCCTATAATTTTTGATAGGGTTTTCATAACAATATAGTTTTACTTTAATTGTATAGTGACTACTGCATTACCAGAGCCCATGGCTTGGGCCAAACCAGTCGGGTCGTCAACTTTACCAAGCCTCGTATAGCGGTAAGAAGTCGAAAATGACTCGTAAAAAAGCACCAGTGTTTTTGATCCATAAAGCAGGAGATCACCTGCGTTTATTTGTCCAGGGTTTGTGGCACTAGTAGGCAGGCTGCTTGCCAGGTCAAAATATTTTTCGTTACCGTTAAGCTCCGTCATGTTCATCGTCAAAGGTAACATCGCTCTGAATGCAGTTGCAGTTGGATTGTCAAAGAGCGTCCCGGTAAACTCCCTGGGCCCAATTTTTATAACAAGTGTATCGCTCATAGATTCTGAATTATCGGCAATCGCATTTCGATTGCCATCAGCACGAGACGGAGCGTTCTGATCACAGGCGGCACCCATCAGTAGGGGAAGTAAAAACAGCAAGGTGACAGGAGCTCTTTTCATAAACTTCATTTCGTTTTATTTCTTCAATGACGCTATACCTATATCAAATCTATACCTTACGTCACCTTGTTGATTTACTTTCCTTTTGTCGGTTTTGCGTTTGCCTTTGCTGCTGATCCGGATCTAAGGTTTTCGTTGAAAAACGCTTCTAACTTGTCGAATGGGATCACATCAACCTTATCGTATAAATCCACATGCACTGCGCCAGGAATGATCACCAATTGTTTGGGTTCGGCCGCAGCTTTATAGGCGTCTTCACTGAAGTAGCGTGAATGCGCCTTTTCACCGGCAATGATTAATACAGGACGCGGAGAGATTTCTTTTATATAGGTCAGCAGAGGCATATTCATGAATGACCATGGATTGGTTGCCGTCCAGGAACTATTTGAATTGACAGAACGGGGATGAAACCCACGTGGTGTTTTGTAATAGTCAAAGTAGTCGGCCACGAATTGTGGCTCATTCCCAGTAAGCTTCTCGGGTAAGTTGTTGGTACTGGCAGCATACGATCCCTTCTCGGCATCTTTCCAACGTTGCTCTCCAAGCTGCTCAAGGGTTTGGGTGCGCTGCTCTGGAGTAAGGGCATCAAAGTATCCATTGGCCATTACGCGGCTCATATTGTACATGCTGGTGACGGCTACTGCTTTTATCCGTTTATCAACTGCGGCAGCGTTCAATCCCATCCCGGCAAATCCACAAATGCCAATGATCCCGATCCTACTCCTGTCAATATTCTTTTGCAGACCAAGAAAATCTACTGCCGCACTAAAATCTTCAGTGTTGATGTCAGGCGATGCCACGTTACGTGGTTCACCGCCACTTTCCCCGGTGTACGAAGGATCAAAGGCGAGTGCAGCAAAGCCGCGCGCTGCCATTGTCTGTGCATAGAGGCCAGAGGATTGTTCTTTGACCGCGCCAAACGGTCCACTAATGGCAAGAGCTGCCAACGGCTTTCCTGCGGCATCCTTGGGAAGGTATAAATCTCCGGTGAGCAAAATTCCATAACGGTTTTTGAAAGTTACCTTCTGGCGCGTGACCTTGTCGCTTCGTTGGAAAGTATATAGTTCTCCTTGATTTTCCTTATTCATAGTTTGCTTCGTTTGGGTTGACACGGCATTCTGATTTTGTGAATGGGCTTGTCCTATAATGAATAGTGACAAGGCGGCTAGTGTGGCTATTGCTTTCATGACTTTTGATTTGATTTACTTATACAAAGTTGGTCGGGCAGGAGCGCTTTGGGTTAAAGGAAATCAAACCAATCATTAAGATTTTCAAACCTGATTAACCATTGGTTGCAACACTATACTTTGTTCCGAAGCTAAAATGAAGGCTCTTTATCGATCAGGTTCTATCTCGCTATAGGCCCTTTTGCAATTTGCTGTACTATGACTAGCCGTCAGCAACTGATAGAAATAGTCCAGTCGAATTTTTGAAGTTTGATAATCTTAATAGAAAGATTGAATTTCTTACCTCCCAATGGCGTTGAAAAAGGGAGATTTGTGCTCGGAAAATGAAGCCCATTGAAAATGATTTTCAGAGCGATAAAAAAGGCATGTGAATGGATCGGTAACCAGGATTCGTTTCCGGATCTTCACAAATGAAGTATACCCATTAAATGTACGTATTATGGAGAAGGGGAATGAACGATCTGTTTCGACTTTTAACAGCGAACTTAAGCTCAAGGGTTTTAACGCCTTCCAGATCGAGGACGACTCGAATGGCGTGAGAGAATATAGCCGAAAAGATTTTTATAAGATCTGTCTGACGACAGGCGAGAGTATCATTAACTACGCTGATCGGAGCTATGTGATGAAGGGCACGATCTTGTTCTTTGCCAATCCCAATATTCCATATTCGTGGGAGACAATTTCAAGGAGCTACGTAGGGTATACATGTTTGTTTTCTGAAGACTTTTACAAACCATCAGACCGCAGTGAAAGCTTGCAGCATTCGTCCCTGTTCAAAATCGGAGGAACACCCATCATTCCCATCTCCGAAGAGAAACGTGAATTCCTGAATGGTATTTTTCGAAACATGATCACTGAACAACGTACTGCCTATGCGTTCAAAGATGATCTCATTCGAAACTATGTGAATCTTATTATACATGAAGCTTTGAAGCTTCAGCCAGCGCAGGATTTTGACCAGGTCAAGAATGCATCGCATCGGATCACAAATGTTTTCCTGGAGCTACTGGAAAGACAATTTCCCATTGAGCGTAAAGATCGGCCACTTCAATTGCGCACCGCGCAGGACTATGCCGGTAATTTGAATCTGCATGTCAACTACCTCAACAGAGCCGTTAAGGAAACAACAGGGAAATCTACAACAACGCATATCACCGAGCGTATGGCGAGTGAAGCGAAAGCATTGCTACTGCATACCGATTGGAATGTAGCCGACATTGCTTACGCGCTCGGGTTCGAATACCCGACATATTTCAATAACTTTTTCAAACGGATTACAGGAACAAATCCAATGTCTCTAAGACCTGCTGAAAGTATCGGAGATCAAACGCATTAACGATGTCGGATAAGATTGATATTTTTCAAAAGATGCTTGCCGGAGGTATCATCCGCAAGGATGAAATGGACGAAGTATGGGACACTGTTTTCCGCACGCAGCGATTATCACCTGCACTTAATGCCGCCACGACAGTCGATGAGATCCGCGAGCGTTTGAGTGAAATCATCGGTAACCAGATTGATAAAAGCACAACGGTCTTCATTCCGTTCTATACAAACTTTGGAAAGCATATCAAGCTTGGTAGAAACGTCTTCATCAATCATGCGTGCAGCTTCCTGGACCTTGGCGGAATTACCATTGAAGATGATGTGCAGATTGGCCCGCGAGTAAACCTGGTAACCGAAAATCATCCGATAGATCCTGCAACCCGAAAGCATCTTGACTTAAAGCCAATTGTGCTGAAACGAAACGCATGGATAGGAGCGGGTGCTACGATTCTTCCCGGCGTTACGGTAGGAGAGAACGCTATTGTTGCAGCGGGAGCAGTGGTGAACAAAGATGTTCCTGACAACAGTATTGTCGGGGGAATCCCGGCTAAATTTATCAAAGCTATAGAATAACAAGCAGCGTCCTTTGATCGGGCTCGATTTTGATCTTGTCAGATTGCAACGAATTGCAAAGCAAAACGCGCGCTGCCTAATAGCATGTTTGGCGTCCTTTGTACTTTTTTATCCCTCCTGATTCAGCAATTCGTCCGTATTCAACAGCCATCCATTATTTCCTGCAGCCCTACTAGACTTCTGGTACCCTTGAATTAGACATATCCGTTTTCAGGCCCGCATATCTTTAACCCGCAAACGATTACAGTTTGAAATTCATTGCACCTGCAGTGAGTCGAGTTTTATACGTAATAAACCATGGAGCCCATAGAATTGGAACGAAGGAAAATGAAAATTGAACTTTTGAAAAATAGCCCGCTACGAGCTGGTATGATCACCTTGCTGGCCTTGTGTTTAGCTTCAGCATTGTCGCATGCACAGCCCTTAAAATCGGATGGAGAAACAAAAAAGAAAATAAGTCCTGACTTGTTTGGGTTGTTCTTTGAAGATATTAATTATTCAGCCGATGGGGGCTTATATGCTGAAATGGTGCAGAACCGCTCGTTTGAATATGCACCCGGTTCACGCAGGGATTGGAATTTCTTTTCGTATTGGGAGTATGTGACTCCGGGGTTTTCATACGGCTCTCTGAATGTGGAGACCAATGTTCCGGTGCATCCGAATAATCCGCACTACCTGGTCTTGAATATTGAACATGTTGGAAAAGAAGAAAAATACACCGGACCTTCCGGGGTGGGTATCAGGAACACTGGTTTTGATGGCATGGTGGTTCGTGAGGGGAACCGATACAAATTCTCGATGTTCGCGCGGCAACTATCCGGAAATGCCGTTCCGCTTACCATTACGTTGCAAACGCCAAAAGGAAAAATACTGGCAGAAGGAAAAATTTCAACGTCCTCAAATGATTGGAAAAAGTATAGCACGGAGCTCATTGCAACAGCCCACCACGATACAGTATCGCTCGTTATACTAGCCACTGGCAAAGGAACGCTGGCGGTGGATGTTGTCTCACTTTTTCCCGAACAAACTTTTAAGCACCGTATCAACGGTCTCCGCCCGGACCTCGCCCAAGCTTTGGCTGATATGAAACCGCGATTCATCCGGTTTCCCGGTGGCTGCCTGGTCCATGGTGATGGGCTGGGTAATATGTACCGGTGGAAAAATTCAATCGGTCCTGTAGA
>CABHOV010000084.1 GCA_902168185.1 uncultured Bacteroides sp. | reverse complement strand
ACCAATGATTTTGGGTTGATGCTCGAGGAGGTATTGACGGAATTTATGTTTTGTTGAAAATGTAGTATCAAAAACATCATTATCGACACCATGTTGCTCCAGGTAAGCCGATATATAAAGTATACCCAATGGGGCATAAGGTCGCATGATCTGCTGCTCCTTTACATCATCCGCCAGAAAATAACCATGCGTTAGGAGAACACTCATCGTAGTCGGAGGTCGATGATAAAATGATCGGCCATGCCTGAGAGAAATGAGAAGCCAGAAACTTTTTTCTCTATTACATTCAATCCAAACAACAAGCGCTTTCTGTTCGAAAAGAATTTTTCCAGATAGGAAGGTGGCAGTGCGAACCCAACGGGTTTACGGCTTATCACTTTAAAATTTTCTGACGACCACATCTTTATTTGCGAGGGTTTGAAATACCAGGTTTTAACAGCCGTACCATGAAGATCGGCAACTACTTCAGTGCTGGTCCACCTCCGGAAAATATTTTTAAACTGAAAGCGTGCGAGGAAGTATATAGATTCCCACAAACAAAATTTAGGCATGATCACCGCTATAAATCTTCCTTTCGGAGATAAGATAAGTGGTAATTTTTGAAGTAACTTTTTAAAAGATTCAGGATTGATGCAATTCAATCCTCCAAAGTTTGAGAAGACGAGATCGAATTTTTTATCAAACAATGTTTCATCGAAACTATCAAGATCAAGGTAATGAGAGCTAATTTTACTTTGCATCGAAAACTGATGGGCTTTCTGTTGCGTCACCTTCAACATCTCTTCTGATACATCGGTGGCCACTATATTAAACCCCTTTTCACTAAACAGAACAGCGTCCTCACCGGTGCCACAATTCAATTCCAGAATTTCAAGTCCACTTAACTCCGGTGTAATCTCTTCAAGGTAGCGCCATACTTGTTTACGCTGTAACTGTCCAATAGCGCTCTGTGTAAAAACAGAGTCGTAGGCAGAGGCGATGTGATCGAATGGAGCAGCCATGCGAGTATAGATTATGAAGTAAGCATTACAAATCTGAACTGTATTCTCATGTGTTAATTTAAATCAGGTCGTGTAACTCCGAGTTCCTTTAGTTTCCAACGTTGCGCAAATGAAGTAGGAATATAATAAAAAGTTGCCAGCCCTGCTCGTAAATCCTTATAGTTTAGACGTAATGGATTGCGAAAGAGTTTCTTCAAACTTATATATCCTTTCCGTTTGCGATACATACTATGAACATAACGATGCAGCTCTCTATAGTATTCACTGGAAAAAGTACTTTGGAACATCATCGCCAGGTCATTCGAATCGCTCCAGTTCTGTTTTTCGCGAAGCTGGGCTTTTACTTTATCGTAAAATTTCGTTCCTGGTAAAGGGTAGGAAACGGAGATACCAACTTCGTCAGGCATCAACTGTAATACCATTGCCAATGTGGCGTCAATATCTTCTTGTGTTTCTCCGGTATACCCAAATTGCAAAAAGAAAGCTACCTTAATTCCCTTCTGCTTCATCAGCTGTGTAGCATCACGAATCTGCTGAACAGTTGTGCCCTTATCCATGGCATCCAGAATTTTTTGTGAGCCTGATTCTGCGCCCACCCATATAGTTTCTGCGCCCGAACGTGCCAACGCTTCTACCGTATCTTCTTCCAAAAGTAGATCTGCACGCGACTGAATCTTATATTTAAAATGCAACTGTTTCGACAATACCAGGTCTCTGAATTGCTGTACCCAGCCCGGTTTTAATCCGAATATATCATCGCACATCCAGAAGTGATCCGGCTTATAGTTTTGCAACAGGAATTCAATTTCATTGATCACATGCTTTGGACTACGCGAATTATAGCGGTTGCCATAAATTGGCTTAGCACACCAATTACATTTATAGGGACAACCTCGAGTGGTTGCTATATTGAGTGAAAAATATCCGTGATGCTTAAGCCAAATCTGTCTGTATGATTCTATATCGATAAGGTCCCAAGCGGGTAACGGTAAAGTATCCAATTCCCGAATTACAGGACGTGTAGCTGTTACGATCGTCTCCGTATTTTTTCGATATGCTATACCTGAAAGTTGTGTAACATTTTGTTTTGCATCGAGCGCTACCAATAGTTCTCGTAGCGTTTCCTCGCCTTCGCCTCGAACTACGTAATCAACACCATGATCAAAATACTTATCATAGTGATCTGCAGCATCGGAGCTAGATACGATTACAGTACATCCGGATTCCTTGCCAAGTCGCGCCATCATAAAAGCCGCCTCACGCATGTTGGTAAGACACATCTTTGTGAGGTAATTAAAACCATCATCGTAGATTACGAGGTACTCGGGCTTGTGCAGCTCTATTGCAGAAATAATTTCGGAGGCCGAATCGCGTAGTGCAGTATCAAAGAGTGCTACAGGAAAATTTGATTCCCGCATTACGGCTGCAGCTAATATAGTTGCTAACGGAGGATACGGCTGTTTAAATTGCCATTGCTTCCGGTCAAACTTATAAAAGTATGAATGTGTAAAAAGTATTTTTCCGTTCATGACTTCCACGCAATGTTAAACTTCTTACCAAACGAGTCGATCTTTTCCTGATAGAGCTCTATTACTTTTTTCTGAAAATGACGCGGATGATTTTTTGACGCATGCTTTTTACTCTTAAAAGCTACTTGGAAATCATCCTTTTTATAATGTTCCCTATATATATGCTCCCATCGTTTCAACGACAGTTTCATAAAGTAATTCTCCCACCGGTTGCCTCCGGCTATGTCAATTATACCTTCCAAAAGTTTTTTTATAGATCCGTTGGAAGTGCTTTGCACTGTATCGACAGGGCGTTGTGTAAAGTTTGGAAAAAACTGTGGAAGCCACGCGTTATTCCGAAGTAATTTGATATATAAATCTGGGCTGCACAAAGGAATAACGGTAGCGAGCTCCGTTGCCGTAAATAAATTTTTCTCTTCGATCTCCAGGTGATCTGTATCTACAAAATAGTTAACACAAAAATATTTGTGTGAGTTAAAAAGGAAAACTCTTTTATATAGTACCAATATCATACGCGCAATCCATAATCTTCCGGGCTTGGTGATGATAAAGAAATCAAGATCAGAATTCTCGTCCATATAGCCTTTCGATAACGAACCTGATGCGAGCACGCCACGCACAAACGGAAAAGATGAAATGAATTTACCTTTTCGTTTAGCAACTTCCAGAAGTTTCGTTGCTTCGTCATTCCCTGCAATTCTGCGTTGAGCAAGTTCATTTTTATTTTGAACAGAGAATAAATCGCCAAACTGAAAAATATAGCCTTTAGCAGATAGCTCTTTCAATTCAAACTCAATTGTACTTTTCGGGAGATGTTTTGTTGGAAGGAATCTATAAACCTCGTCAGCCTTTAGTGGATAATTGAAAATATCATAATACAGTATAGTACGAAGGATACTCTCAGCTAAAGGTGCCAAAATGATATTTTCAATTTCGCTGATCATGAGATGTCTTTTAATTGAAGAAGTGTTCTCTCATTAAATAATTTTCTCTCGTTATCTTTTGTCCATCCCCACTTATTAAAATATCTAATCGCACTTTGGATGTTACAAAAAAGCAATCTGGCATCTTTATAAGAGCCCCTGGCATGATGATGATAAATCGCGGTGTCGGGGAAGTACAAGGTTTGATAATGTTTATGTATCCGCCTTGTCAGATCTGTGTCTTCGGTGTAAAGAAAGAAGCGCTCATCAAATAGGCCTACTTTCCTCAAGGCTTCAGTTCTAAGAAACATAAAGCAACCGGAAAGAAAAGGAACGTTCATGATCTTATCGTAGCCGGAAAGATGTAGCTCATACTGCAGATTCTCCTTCTCAAGTTGACTTTTAAAAAAACCTAAAAATCTGCGCATGATTAAAACCTTAGGACTCGGTAATAATTTGCATAACGGTTGAAGTTTTCCATCCGGATAAAGCACCTTCGGCATCACTTGTCCTGCATCATGATGTTGCTCCATGAACTTGTAAAGTGTGGGTATCACACTTTGATCAAAATAAACATCAGGGTTTAGTACTACATGATATTTCGACTCATTCAGAATCTTGTTAAGTATAATATTATGTCCGGCCCCGAAGCCAACATTTCTATTATTAAATATATAATGAATGCGGCTGTTGTACGCTAGATATTTTAGATCATCCGTTGGAGAGTTATCCAGGATGAACAATTTAGAATGTACAGTGCTTTTTAAAAAACTATGAATAGTCTGCGTAAGCATACTTGCTGAATTCTTATATGCAACTATGGAAGCACTTAAATCCCGCATAAACTTTAAAATAAAAAAACCGCAAAATTTTTACAGGTGTGTCTCAACACACTACAAACAAAATTTGAATTTCCGGAAAAAGGATAGAATTTTATCACACTTGTTTATTTCCTGACCCAGGACGCTACTTTGTGAATTTAGGTTGCCAAGAAATTTTTAACAGTAAAACTTTAACCCAAAAACCTTTCAACTACAACCATGAACGTGATTAGAACTTTTGAAGACTACCACAAACAGTATAAAAAAAGTGTAGAGCATCCGGAAAACTTCTGGAGCGAAATAGCCAGCAGCTTTTATTGGAGAAAAAAATGGGATAAGGTTCTTGAGTGGGACTTCCATAAACCGGAGGTAAAATGGTTTATAGGTGGCAAGCTTAACATTACTGAAAACTGTCTCGACAGACATTTAATAAAACGTGCTAATCAAACGGCTATCATCTGGGAACCCAACAATCCGAATGATGATGCTAAACATATAACCTATCAGCAGCTGTACGATGAAGTTTGTAAAACAGCAAACATGCTGAAGGCAAATGGTGTGAAGAAAGGTGATCGAGTATGTATTTACCTTCCGATGATACCAGAGCTGGCCTATGCAATACTGGCTTGCGCACGCATCGGTGCTGTACACTCTGTAGTGTTTGCAGGTTTCTCTGCCAAGTCAATGACAGACCGCATTATTGATGCAGGATGCAAAATTGTTATAACATCTGATGGTGCATACCGCGGTGATAAGACTATAAATCTTAAAGGCATTGTTGATCAGGCGTTGGAACATTGCCCGGATGTAACCAGGGTTATTGTGAAAGAACATGTTCATACAAGTGCACCTATGAAAGCAGAACGCGATGTATGGTGGCATGATGAAATCAAGAAAGTAGATTCAAATTGTATAGCGGAAGAAATGGACTCTGAAGATATGCTCTTCATCCTATATACTTCAGGCTCTACAGGAAAGCCGAAAGGTATGGTTCACACCTGTGGCGGTTACATGGTAAATATCAACTATACTTTTCAAACAGCATTTCAATATCATGACGGCCAGGTATATTGGTGTACAGCAGATATAGGTTGGGTTACAGGTCACTCCTATATTCTTTATGGACCTTTATCTGCCGGGGCTACTACGGTAATGTTCGAAGGTGTACCATCCTGGCCGGATTGGGGAAGGTTCTGGCAGGCAATAGAACGTCATAAGGTAAATATATTTTATACTGCACCAACCGCTATACGTTCGCTTCAACAAGCACCCATCGGCTTCGTAGAAAAATATGATCTGTCATCTTTAAAAGTTTTAGGAAGTGTTGGCGAGCCTATCAATGAAGAGGCATGGCATTGGTATAATAAAAACATAGGCAAGGGTAATTGTCCAATCGTTGATACCTGGTGGCAAACTGAAACCGGTGGTTTTATGATCTCTCCTATAGCACATGTAACGCCTCTTAAACCTGCTCACGCAACCTTACCGCTACCAGGTGTACAACCTGCCGTAATGAATGAAAGCGGACTTGAAATAGAAGGCAATAATATTGAAGGAAGACTGACGATCAAATATCCATGGCCGTCTATGGCACGAACGATCTATGGTGATCATCAACGATTTAAAGAGACTTACTTCTCCAGCTTTCCTGGAAAATATTTCACGGGAGATGGATGCAAGCGCGATGAGGATGGATACTATCGTATAACGGGAAGGGTAGACGATATCATTATTGTATCGGGCCACAATCTTGGAACTGCTGAGATCGAAAGTGCTATCGATGAGCACGCGTCCGTATGCGAAACCGCAGTGGTCGGATTCCCGCACGATATAAAGGGACAAGGTATATATGCTTTTGTGATCTGTTATGAGAAACCCGCTGAAGAAGAAAAGCTTCGCGCTGAAATAAAGGAAACTGTTTCAAAGATCATCGGCCCTATTGCCAAACCCGATAAAATTCAATTCGTAAGTGGTCTTCCCAAGACACGCTCGGGCAAAATCATGCGCAGAATTTTAAGAAAGGTAGCGGAAGGTGACACAAACAATTTAGGTGATGTCACTACATTGCTCGATCCAGGGGTTGTAGAAGAAATTAAAGCTGGGGCGCTCTAAGAATATTTTTAAGGAGTTCACGTGAAGGTATATGTTCACTCTTCACGTGATTTCTCTTCTCTATATAGTTATCACAAATTCATATTCTCGCGAATCATCTCCGAGAATCCTTGTTTTTTACTAAAGGCAGTTAACGCCATCACAATTCGTTTTGATTTAGTAGCAGTCGTCTTTGCACTTTCAATCCACTTGCTATAGTAATTCTGATGCGACATAGGCAACGATTTAAAATACGCTAATGAATCCGGCTCTTCCTTCAAACATTTCATCAAGTCTGAGGATAGCGCAAGCTTTCGCTCATCTATATCCATCACTACTTTTATTTTATCGCCTTCTTTCTTGCCCAGAGATTTGCGCATAGCGGCATTCACCGGCATTATAAACATGCCATCGCCCATCGGCAAAAGTGCAACCTTCTCAAAAACAAATTGGTCGAGTGTTCCCTTAACCCGGAAAGATACTTTTGTATTGGGTTTGAGTTTTTGTGCCTGGCTCTCGCTTATTTCAATATAGGTCCAGCCCGATTTTTCGCCTTTCTTATTAAACTTTAATATAGTGGTGATATAGCGGATCATGGTGCCTTTTGCTTTAACGAGTTTACAAATATTTTGTAAATGACGGAATGTTGTACCAACAATAATTGTTGTAATCCAGCATTTGTCGAGTGTAGGTAATCGTTAGAAGTTTTATACCTGTGGCCGGTGCCTTTGAATGAATCTATAGTTTCTTACGTCTCTTTTTGTATAACTACACAGACGCAAGACTAGCATAAAACCTAACGCGTATTTCCGGCCATTGTTTCTTGTAATGAAGAATGCGTACTTTGAAAAAATAATATCAATGTTGACGATGGAAAAATCATCCAGTATCGAACATCCGATTTTAGATTTGATTAAAAACAGGAGAAGTGTAAGAGCGTTCTCAAGCGAGCCTATAACAGCGGACAAAATAAATTCGTTGTTCGAAGCTACACGCTGGGCACCATCAAGCAGCAACGAGCAGCCTTGGGTATATCTATATGCTACGCATGATCAAGAGCTCTGGCATAAAATGTTTGAGTGTCTTAATGAAAGTAACAGGATCTGGGTAAAAGATGCACCGCTTCTTATTTTAAGTCTTGCGCGAAAGACATTTACACACTATGGCAGTGCGAACGCACATGCTATGTACGACTTAGGTGGAGCAAATTCATTCCTGTCACTGCAGGCCGTGGAGATGGGTTTACAAGTCCGACAGATGGCTGGCTTCAGTCACATAAAAGCAATTGAAAATCTCAAAATCCCGGATATATATGAGATCGGTGTATTTATAGGGGTTGGGTATCCCGGTGACCCTACAAATCTTCCGGAAAAATTAAAACAGAGAGAGCTTGCTCCACGCGAGCGGTTTTTACAGCAGGAGTTTGTTATGAATAAAACATTTTGATGGTTCCTGAAAAGACGGTAGTGGCTACGATCGGCAGGGATGCCTATGCTACCAGGCTTGAGACACCTTCGCATATAGTTATGGCGGATGAGCCTGTGAAAGATGGAGGTAAAGATATAGGCCCTAAGCCTTTTGATTTTCTAAGGATGTCGCTCGCATCATGCACAGCTATAACATTGCGTATGTATGCTGACCGAAAGGAGTGGGGTGTCGAACAAATACAGGTTACGATATCAACCGAACAGGTAGGAGGGAAAACAATATTTCATCGTGTCATAGAAATATCAGGGAATATAGATGAGCATCAGCGCAAGCGACTACTACAAATTGCCAATGCATGCCCTATACATAAAGTACTGACGAACCCGATCGAAGTACAAACCCTGATCACATAGAAGTATATATATAATTAAGTATATATGTAATTACTTTTTGAGTAAATCTGTGAGTGCACTCTCCAGTTTTTCATATTGAAATTTGAATCCTGCATCTTGAATTTTCTGTGACGACACGTTATTACCTTTCAATGCAAGGTCAGCCATTTCACCCAATAACGTTTTCAAAACAAAGCTCGGAACTGCCGGCAAGATTACAGGCCTGTTGATTTGCTTGGCTATAGCTTTTGTCAGGTCACGGTTTGTAACAGCGTATGGTCCGGTGCCGTTGTAAGCACCTAGCATCGTTTCATCCTCCACAGCTTTTACAAACATCGCTGCAAGATCGTCAAGGTGGATCCAGCTTATATATTGATCTCCTGTGCCCAGTGGTGCACCAACCCAAAATTTGATCGGCTTAACCATTTCTTTTAAAGCCCCTCCCTTCTCACTCAATACTATACCTATCCTGATCTTCACGACACGAATTCCAAGCTCACTGATCCGATCAACCTCTGTTTCCCATTGACGCACTACATTCGCCAGGAAATCTGTTCCAGGCTCATCGTTCTCTTTAAATTTTTTTTCGTTATCGTCAAAGCCATAGTATCCAATCGCGGAAGCGGATATAAAACTTGTTACCGTATGTTTTCTCTTTCTCAATTCTTCATATAGCAATTGCGTGGATTGCGTACGACTCTTCAGTATCTCCCACTTACGCTCTTCGGTCCACGGCTTGTCAGCTATACCAGCACCTGCCAAATGCACGATGGTGTTTGTGCCTTCGAAAGCATGTGGGTCAATTTGCTTTTTATTTATATCCCACAAAAAAGTCTTGGCTTTACCCTGCCGGTGATTACGACTCAGGTGAGCAACATGATTGCCCTGTTGGTATAGCAATTCTGTAAGTCGGGTTCCGATTAAACCGGAAGCACCTGTGATCAATATATTTTTCGAACTCAATTTTATTTAGTTTTGATGCCCTATATTAAACCAGTAACATGCATTTTATAAAAAAGTTTACATTGATAGTACTGTTCATTTTGAGTGTGCTAACAATGTCAGCGCAGACTGTAAAAGTAAAAAAAGAAAATACGCGAATTACAGGCGACAGCGCAGAAGGATATGAGGTTGAGCTTGAAGGAACGGTGAACGAAGTACACAGTGCCTTCGCCAAATTTCTAAAACTTTATGGAAAAGTAAAACAAAGTGAAGGTATTCTGACAATTAACGAACCGGCTATCAACGGCAGTTCTTATACTTTCAGTATATACGCAACTGTAAAAGAGACTGGCAAAAATGCAACAGCATGGATCGGATCGAAAT
>CABHOV010000083.1 GCA_902168185.1 uncultured Bacteroides sp. | reverse complement strand
ATAATGTTTTTCAAAAATTAATGGATGTTGTTGCCGAGGCCAGTAGCCAGGATTTTGAGGCGTATTTCAATGCCAAACTAAAGAATAAAATAGGAATGGACGGCAGCTGGAACTATGGCGTTATTTTCAAAATATACCATAGCAACACCCGTAGTATGGCCAGGTTTGGACTACTGGCACTGAACAAAGGAAAATGGGTTGATGAACAAATTGTAAGCGAAAGTTTTTTTAATGAAAGCATCCGTACATCGCAGAGTATAAATCCTGCTTATGGATATTTATGGTGGTTAAATGGTAAGACAAGTTATATGGTGCCGGGTGGCCAAACTGTTTACGAAGGACCCTTAGTGCCTAGCGCCCCTGATGATATGTATGCAGCAATGGGTGCGGAAGATCAGCGTATCTATGTTATTCCCAGTAAGAATATGGTAGTGATAAGAATGGGCGATGCCTCAGATCCTGCAAACCCTAATTTTGCACTTTCCGGATTTGACGATGCTCTCTGGCAAAAAATAAATGCTGTAATAAATTAAAGCGTTTCTAAGACCGAGTATTTTTTATTGATAAACACAATTCGTTATCTATTCAGACCGTCATCAGTTCTGCGTTTCTTCTTTGCAGCTTTCCCTGCCTTGGTCTTCACCAACAAAGCCCACACAAGGTTGTTAAACTAACTATCGACATGCACTAGAAAGTCCCATCGTTTGTCTACATGAAAATAGAAAGCAGCGCTGGAATAGTAGTAGTCTTCCACATATTTACATAAACCTGCTTTCACCGGATTTTAATGTATATAGTTTATCTTCTACCAGGATTGTTACTCACACACAATGATTATAATTCTATTCATTATACGTTATAACTTATATTGATAAAATAAGTATATATACTGATGTATCAATCTGTGATTTATCTATACCGTCTTGCGTAATACACCTATTGATGTTGGGGCGACTGCTTCGTTAGCTTTGATTTATATAGAGGATACAGTGTTGTTGAGTTGTGAGAAGATGCTTCTGCTATATATCCACCGGATTTATAAGGTGGCTTATGAACTTAATCTAATCATACCTTATGCAGAAATATCTACTAACTGTTTTGTCCATCCTCTTGGTATGGGGTTCCTCGTGCGATCATGAAGAAGCTAGGCTTCAGCAAATATATTTATTGATACTAAGTCCGCCCTCCCATCTTTTAGTAATCCAAAAGGTCAACAGCAACGCTACTACCACCATTACTATACAATAGGCTGCCTGAGTTTGGGAAGCTACAGGAGAGAAGTGGTCGTATACAAGCAGGGGAATGTTATCGGTGTCCAAGTCATTTATTAGTTGATTATTCGGCATCGTCAAATTATATAGGACATATCTGTCTGTATATACTTAATATGAAGAGGTATAGCTATTACGCCCATATCCCACTGGCGTTTCGTTATTTCTTCTCGTCAACATATTCAAGTATATCTCCAGGCTGGCAATTTAACGTCTTGCAGATTGCCTCTAATGTACTAAAGCGGACTGCCTTGGCTTTTCCGGTTTTCAATATTGAGAGATTGGACAAGGTGATGTCTACCTTTTCTGAGAGTTCATTCAATGACATTTTCCGCTTGGCCATCATCACGTCCAGATTAACTATAATTGGCATGCTTATACAGCTAATTCGTTTTCGGATTGGATCTCGATTCCTCTCTTAAAAATCTGTGCTATAGCAAAAGGTATAATACTCATAATTTTGATTTCAAAACTATGATGCAAACATAAACGGCATTTATTGAAAAACAATAAATGGTATTCTTTTTTCAGTAAATATTATTCTGGGGCATAATCTCAATCATGCTCTTAAGATAGACTGAGGAGTAAACACTTAGAAGAAGGCAGGTAAAATTGCGTTGATAGCTATAGGGTTAAAATGTATATATAGAGTAAGTTTGCCAATACGAATAATTTGTTCAAGGTGGAGATAACATATACTAAGGGAGACGCTACGCAGCCTATTGGACAAGGAAATAAGATCATTGTTCATATCTGTAAATGTCGGTGGTTGGGGAAGGGGATTTGTATTGGCTATTTCAAAAAGATGGAAGGAACCTGAAACCAAGTATAGGGAATGGGCTACTAACAAGGATAATTTTAAATTGGGAGAGGTTCAATTCGTTCAGGTTGAACCTGCAACGTGGGTGGCCAATGTTATAGGGCAGCGTGATATAAAAAAGGATAAGGATGGTATACCTCCGGTACGGTACGAAGCAATTAAAGAAGGATTAGTGCGTGTTGGAGAATTTGCCCGACAAATAAATGCTTCCGCTCATATGCCGAGAATTGGATGTGGACTGGCAGGAGGTACATGGGATCAAATAGAACCACAAATTGCACATGCGTTGACTGGGATAGGGATTGAAATTTTCGTTTACGATTTTGAGTAAGTCAAAGCGAATCGTAATATTAGAAGAGATTCTGTTGTTATAAATAATAAAGTGGTATTGATGTAGAATAAACAAATGAGTTTAATTTCAAGTCATCAATACCTCAACCTATAAATACTAAAAACCAAACCAATCTCGATGAAAACCATAAACCGTATAACCATTTTTCTTACGCTTATATATTGTCTCGCGGGCTGTAAGAACAATGAGCCTGAAGCTGGTGCAGATACTCCGCTAACATTTTGTAATCCTGTTGATATAAGTTACCGGTTTTGTCTTGATGAACCTTCACGCAGAGAGGCGGCTGACCCCAGTATGGTTTGGTTTAGAGATCGGTATTTCCTGTTTGCATCAAAGTCGGGTGGGTATTGGCATTCCCACGACCTGGTGAGCTGGACTTTAGTAGAAACAGATCAGATACCGGTTGAAGAGTATGCCCCAACAGCGGTGGCGATTGAAGATACACTATATTTCCTGGCATCGTCAAATGAGAAGAGTACACTCTATAAATCGGGAGATCCACTAGGCGGAAAATGGAGTGTGGCGCGTGAGCAACTCGAACGCCCGGTGTGGGACCCTGCCTTCTTCCTCGATGACGACAAGCGACTATATCTATACTGGGGCTGTTCAAATGTAAACCCTATATATGGTGTTGAAGTAGATTACAAGAATAATTTTGCTTTTATTGGCAAGCCAAGTGAATTGATTCATGCCGATACGGCGCATTTTGGATGGGAAGTGCCAGGTGATAACAACACGTTAAAAAAACAAGCCCCGTGGATAGAAGGTGCCTGGGTAAATAAAATCAATGGTAAGTATTACCTTCAGTATGCCGGTCCGGGTACAGAGTATAAATCGTATAGCGATGGTGTATATGTAGGCGATAGTCCGCTGGGTCCCTTTACGATTCAGGCGCACAACCCGTTTGCCTATAAACCGGGAGGGTTTGCAGCGGGTGCTGGTCATGGCGGTACATTTATGGATGTCTATAAAAATTACTGGCACATTGGTACCAGTACAATATCGCAGAAGCACATGTTCGAGCGCAGGTTGGGCCTGTACCCTGCGTATGTTGATGAGCAGGGTATACTTTACGCGACCACAAAGTATGGTGATTATCCGTTGATCATGCCGAAGAGAAAGGTCAACAGCTTTGAAGAGATTTTCCCGGGATGGATGTTGCTGTCGTATAATAAAAACGTAACGGTATCTTCTTCCATCGATTCGCTTCCGGTTACGTTCATGACCGATGAAGACATTCGAACGTATTGGGCAGCGCAAAGTGGAAAGTCGGGTGAGCATGCTATACTTGACCTGGGAAAGGCCATGGATGTATATGCTGTACAGATAAACTTTGCTGAGCACGATACGAAAATATTTGGCAGGCAAAACAATCTATTCCATAGATATACCCTCGAATATTCCGACAACAGTACTGACTGGACCATGCTGACCGACCAATCAAAAAGTGAAAGTGATAAATCACATCCTTACTTTCCGTTGAAGCAAAAAGTGCAATGCCGGTATATCAAGCTCACCAATATACAAGTACCAGGTGGTAATTTTGCCATCAGCGGATTCAGGGTATTTGGTAAAGGCAATGGCGATCTGCCTGCTAAAATTACCAACCTGCAGGTGAAACGCAATGCCAGCGACAAACGAAGTGTAACACTTACGTGGGATAAATCTGCGACTGCCACAGGATATGTTATAAGCTATGGTGTTAATAAAACCAATCTGTACCAGAGCTATATGGTATACACGGATACCACGGTTACGATCAATAGCCTCAATGCAAACGAGAAGTATTATTTTACCATTGAAGCGTTTAATGAGAGCGGGATTACACGTGGCGAAGAGATCGTTGAAGCGCTATAGGGTTTGTGTGGAGTATGGTGTTGGCAAATACATTGTATGTGTGTAGCATGACTTAACATATGGGAAAACGATTTATGGTTATGTTGCTTTTGCTGGCACAGGGATGTATAAGCGGAGACGAAAATTTTCGGGATGTGTTGTCTGCTCCACACAAATTCCATCTGCAGCAAGTTATAATTACCGGTATATTCCATAACCGCTTAGAAGATCATGCTATTTATCTAACGAATGGCAGTAGCAAAGCTGAGGCAGTATGGGTTGAGTTTTCAGAGTTTTTCTTGAACTCATCCAAATTCGATAATCTCGATGGAAAGACTGTGCGATTGACTGGTATATTTATGGAGTATAACAAAGGGCATTTAGACCAATATGCCGGCTCACTTGAAGAAGCTTCTATTGTTATCCATTGACTCTAACGTGACACTGATAAGTAGGGAATTCGCAAAAAATATAGTCGGAAGATTATCGCAATCAATTTAACACATGATTTACATCACACAACTGATTTATGTTATTCCCGGACAGGAAGATGTTTTCGATGCGTTTGAAGCTATAGCTATACCGATCATTGCAAAGTATAAGGGTCGGCTGTTATTTCGCGTCAGGCCAGGAGACGATGCCTATATTGGGCATCAGGTTGATAAGCCTTATGAAATACATTTGGTAGAATTCGATACACAACAGGATTTTGATCATTTCAAACTTGATGAAGAACGGAAGAAGTTTTTACGCCTGAAGGAGAAATCTATAAAAGCGTCTGTTCTTATTCAGGGTATAAAGTTGTGAATATAGCGATCATCTAAATCCTGAAAGGATGTCTGCCAAGACACCTGCCCAATTAATTCCTTGCTCTTTCTTTGTCATTGCTCCGCTTTTGGGAGCTGCTTTCTTTTCTATTACACTGAGGTCCAGGTTTCTTGATATAGCTTCCTCTTTCGCCAATTCCATGATATCTAGATTTTCTTTATTCTTAAGTCGTAATAATTCTTTCAACTTGTCATCGGTTAATTCGTTGATCTTTCGTCTATATAAATTTTTGTCAATCATTCTCTTGAAGTCAATTGTATTCGTTGCCTTTCAGAAGGAAAATCAATATAACGATATTATTGCCAATGGTAGGTACATATTGCAGTAATAATGTTTGTATATATGCAACGTGTATGTGTAACATTATTTTCTATATTGAAGATTGAATGAAAAATAGATTCAGTTGTGGGTTGATTTTAGCCCTTTTAATTTTAGCAATTGTAGTGTTAGTGGTAGGCTCTGTTTTGTTTTTAAACGTTTTAAACAGAGCATGGCAGATCATAGTTTCTATAATACTTATTATTGCTTCACTGGTATATTTAATAAGAGATAAGCAGAAACAAGGCAAAGACAAATCTGAGTTTTTGCAGATAGGAAAATTGCTTTTTCAGGATTACCTGGATGAATTCGAATCTTACTTCAATCTATACCTTCATGAAAAAGAAGAATTCATCCGGAGATATAGCGTGATGCTTTTGAAAAATAATGAAGATGCTAAACTAAAAGATATCAGTCCTCTTGAGGTCATTTACGCTTTTGCTGACAATAAAGGGATTGTACACATTACAGATTGGCGTGGTGAGGAGAATGAAAATGAAAATCAGGAGTTCATTGATACGCGAGTATCAAATAAGCCAGGTTGGATTAATGTCAATACTTTAAGAAAGGGAGTAGATGGAAGAAAGCAACGGGACGATAAATTCACCATTGATTTATTGAAAGCTATAGATAAGGACTTGTTAGAACTTAACAGGAAATTAGTATTCTTTAATCTCGGTTGGGATGCTTATGTGTATACCGTGGTAGACCTGGTGGATTTTCAGGCTATATTGAATAAATTTAGTGGTCATTTTCACGGCACAGAGAAGTTGTGAGAACAGACGTTCAATATCAATTTTAATCTTTATTCAAGGTGAGTATAGCGAAACCCATAAATATTAATTCCAAAGGCGAACAATTGGACTTGACACCCGGGAAATATCAAATTGATATTTTGGGTGGGTGGGGCATCAGGCTTGGAAATTTTTCAGTATCGTTCAAACACAACGATACACAGCAGGTAATCCATTGCGAACGCAGCCTCTTGCCGGTGCAATCTTTTATTTTAAACACGAGGGCGAGGAGGGTATTCATTTTAAAAGTTGAGGAAGCAGGAAGATATACTATCGAGTTCGCGAATGTCGAAACGTTAAAGGTGCGACCCTCGAATTTGTTTTTCCGGTCGCTCTTTGAAGAGCCAATCCATAACGAGAAAATACAGATATATATTCATGAAGATGGTCTTTGAATTGAAATTAAATTTTTTCTAAAAAAGGTATTTTAAGTAGCATGCGACATAAGAGAGTTAGGTTGGATACTTTGGATACATTTATTCATTATAGTCTGGCAATTTATTTCGGACTTCCAATTCTGATTTTCGCAGTATACTTCATGCTGGCAACGCTTGGTGTCCTCGGAAATAAACCGGACATAGATATATTAAGTGTAATAATTCCTACTTTAATGCTTGGACCGATTGCATTCATACTGTATATGATTCAGTATCGGAAATTGAAATTCCTGTTCATTCAAACTACCTTAGATGCTGAGGCGTCAAAACAGATGATTCAAGATATAGCGAGGGAATTCAAATGGACAGTGCGGTCCTTTAAAAACAACGAATATACTATAAAAACGAATCCTGGATTTGCAAATCAATCTTGGGGACAACAGATAACCATAAGACTTGTGAAAAGGAGGGTTATTAGTAAACAGTATTTTTGATACCAACAAAGGGAGTTGGCTCATAACATTTGGAAGTAATCAAAAAAACATACAGGAGATTAAGCGAGCAATTAAGGTTGGAATCGTGAATCAAACTAATAATTTCTGACGCTTATATTTTGGCGCTTGAAAAATGAATTGTGATTAATCTATACAACTAACTATAAAGTAAATGGAACATAAGGCTATATCCATTCGGCCATTCATTGGTGCGAAGAACTTTGAGGTGTCGTGTAATTTTTATCGCGACTTCGGATTCCAGGAAAGTGTTCTGGGGCCTAATATGTCTTATTTCAAAACAGACGAAATAGGATTCTATCTGCAAGATGCATACGTTAAAGATTGGATCGATAATTCGATGATCTTTGTAGAAGTTAAAGATGTTACCCGCTATTGGAAAGAATTGTTGGCATTGGATCTGCCAACGAAATATGAAAGCGTAAGACTGGTTCCGATTCGGGAATATGATTGGGGCAAGGAATGTTTTGTGCACGACCCATCAGGGGTACTTTGGCATTTTGGTGAGTTTTTTAGTCAATGAAGTATAGTTTGATATTTTAGTATAATCAGTCTCTTGCCGTAATTCCGTTAATATTTATTCCATACTATACCTATATATGTAGTAGGGGTAGTGTTGCGATGCGCATAAAAAACCCGTAGGATTGTTAAATATTGACTTTCCGGAGAAAACATAGCTATGTTAAGATAATACAATTACTTGCTAATATCTGTAAAGTGATCCAGCTGCCTTATCTCTATCTTTGATACGTTGTAGTCGGATATTGCTGATGGTTTAGACATAACTGTTATACCTAATTACTTTACAGATGCCAATGCTTCGTTCTTTCATGAAATATACTTTCTATTCTAGGGGTATATCTTTTTTGCTTTCGTTTGCTTTCATAGTGGCGGTAGCATTGCTGGCAGGTTGTCGCGATAATGATATAACATCCGATACAGAGCCGATACCGGATGATTCCGTAACTACGCTGGAGCCGTCTGCAGTTGACATCAGCAAGATCTATATTCCGGTTGAACTTCAGAGCATCAATCTATATAAAAGTTCCAGCACATGGTATTACGGAAGAAGCAAGCAATCAGATCACTTCATTGTGTTCTGGGGTGCAGGGTATAAAGATAAAGATCCTGGTTCTGCAGAGGTGCCGGAAACATACCGCGTAAATATAGATGACCTGCTTG
>CABHOV010000082.1 GCA_902168185.1 uncultured Bacteroides sp. | reverse complement strand
TAAATGTAGTATCCCGTAAAGTCCGCTTCTGCTATTCTCAAGTTCTTTAAAACCTGCAAGCTTCCGCTTCATTCCGATTACCATTTTTTCAATCAAGCGTAAAGATCTTCTCTCTTTACCTTTCCTTCAATCTCCTCAACCTTTCCCGCTTTCAGAACCATCTTCCGTTTTGGGAGTGCAAAGGTAGAAGCTTTATTTCACTCTGCAAATCTTTTTTTAACTTTTTTTCGAGAATCTTATTCCTCAAATCAAAACCCAAAAGACTCCTCAACACTTCAACCTCTAAACCAACCGCCTACTGCGATTGGGGATGCAAATGTAGAAGAAGGTTTTGGTACTGCAAGGGGTGTGTTAAAAAATTTATTCCAATGTTAATTCCTATGGATTGTTTCTGTACGATCCGGTCCAACTGATACCAATGTAATTGGTACTTCTAATTCTGTTTCAAGGAATTTTATATAGTCATTTAACTCTGGAGGCAAACTTTCTTTCGATTCTCTGAGATCTATATTCCAACCTTTTAATTCAGTATAAATCGGAATTATTTTTTCATTCACTTGTTCGTACGGAATCATGTCGGTGATAGTACCATCTTTCAGTTGATATTTAGTACAAATTTTTATCGTTGAGAAGATACTTAACACATCGGCCTTCATCATTAATAGCTGGGTAACTCCATTAATCATGATGGAATATTTTAAAGAAGGCAGATCAATCCAACCACATCTCCGTGGTCTTCCTGTAGTAGAACCGAATTCTTTTCCTTCTTTGCGCATCAACTCACCCTGATCATCGATTAACTCTGTCGGGAAAGGACCACTGCCCACACGTGTGCTATAGGCTTTAAATATTCCATATACCTCCCCAATATTTCGAGGTGCTACACCAAGGCCTGTGCAAGCGCCAGCGGTAACTGTATTAGAGCTCGTTACAAATGGATAACTACCAAAATCAATATCCAACAAAGCACCTTGAGCACCTTCTGCTAAAATGCTTGAGCCTGCTTTGAGTTCTTTATTCAGGAAATATTCACTGTCAATAAGATCAAACTCTTTGAGAAAATTAACAGCATCTAAAAACTGAGTCTCCAGTTCATTCCAATTGAACTCAACGTTATGTTCTTTAAGAATTTTAAAATGGATGTCTGTAAGTTTTTTTAGTCTATCCTTAAAGTTATCAGCGAGTATATCCCCGACACGTAAACCTTGTCTGCCAATTTTATCCTGATATGTTGGACCAATTCCTTTTAATGTTGATCCAATCTTATCCACTCCTTTAGCTTTCTCATATGCGACATCGAGTAAGCGGTGCGTTGGCAAAATGAGTGTTGCTTTTTTGGAAATGAACAAATTCTTTTTTGTGTTCAAATTATACTTGGCAAGCTTCTCTATCTCAGCTTTGAAAATAATCGGATCTAGCACTACGCCATTTCCAATCACATTCTTTGTGGTTTCACGAAAAATACCAGAAGGAATCTGGTGGAGAACATGTTTTATACCATCGAATTCTAATGTATGACCTGCATTAGGACCTCCCTGGAATCTTGCTACGACATCGTACTTGGGTGCTAACACATCCACAATCTTTCCTTTACCTTCATCGCCCCATTGAAGGCCCAATAAAACATCTACCTTAGACATTCGTGAAAATCTTAATATAAAAGTTATTTAATTACTTCGGTCTCAGACTGTATAATCTGGAATATGGCATTCAGCTTGGTGATAACCAATAACTTCTGAACGCTTTCGGAAGGCTGCATTAAGTATACCTCGCCTCCTTTATTTCTGAATTTTGTAAGTATAGTAATCAATACGCCTATACCACTGCTATTAATATAGCGCAGGTTTGAAATATCAATCACACATGTTAATGCTTTGTCTTGTATAGCATTATTAACGACTTCTATTACCGATGCCCCGCTATCTTCACCAATCAAATCTCCGGAGAGTTTGATCAACAGTCGATCTTGTTTAGTCTCGTAAGTAAAATTCATAGGCTAATTCGCTGCTGCTATTTTATTTTCGCAATTCTGCTTTGTGCAGGAAGCGTATAGTATTAGGGAGTGGTGCATAACATTAAAATGCAGTATCTCTTCCACCGTATTCTGAATGTTCTGTATGCGTGGATCGCAAAACTCAATCACTTTATGACACTCTGTGCAGATAAGATGATCATGCTGCTTGTAGCCATACGATTTTTCGTATTGCGCCAGGTTCTTTCCGAATTGATGCTTGCTAACAAGATCGCATTCCACCAGTAAATCCAGCGTGTTATATACAGTCGCGCGACTAACCCGGTAGTTTTTATTTTTCATGCTGATGTAAAGCGACTCGACATCAAAATGACCATCGCGAGAATAGATCTCTTCCAGGATCGCATAACGTTCCGGAGTTTTCCGCAGCTCCTTGTTTTCAAGGTATGCTGTGAAAATCTTTTTTACTTCTTCGTATAATTTCGGATTGAGTGCCATGAAATAACGGGCAAAGATAATCAGGTTTGCAAGATTTGCACTACTTGACTCAACTGAACAATTTTTCCTTTTTTCTTTCAGGATTTTAAATCGCAAGAACTTCCCTTCAGAAGCAAGCTTGACACAAAAAAAGCAACACCGGAGAATTGAAAGTCTAACTCCTGGAAATCAGTGAGCTCGCTATTCTTTCGAGTCAAAACGGCTCACTTTCACAACTCCCTCCACACTTCTTAATTTTTCTATAAGCTGCTCAAGGTGCCGAGTGTCGTTTACGTAGAGCATTATTTCTCCTTCAAAAATCCCTGAATCGGTATGAATCGACATGGAACTCATGTTCACTTTAAGTTCTTCTGATATAATTTTAGAGACGTCATTAATGAGGCCGACACGATCTGTTCCCCGAATTTTTAATCCCGTAAGGAAAGCAACTTCATGTTGAGATGTCCACTTCGCCTTTACCACGCGGTTTCCATGGTGCGAGAGCAACTCGGGGGCGTTAGGGCAATTTGTTCTATGGATTTTGATTCCTTCACTGACCGTTACGAATCCAAAAACATCATCACCAGGGATTGGCGTACAACATTTTGCAAGTTTGTAATCCACGACGTCCATATCCTCTCCTACCAGCAAAATATCTTCGTAACGTCCTTTTATTTTAGTGATTTCCTGCTCAATCGTTTTGGCGTCTGCCACTTGAATGTTCGGACGATTTTTGAGCGGTGAAGTCGGTTTATTCTCAACGAATCTTTTAATGTCAGCCGCTGTAATAAACCCTCTGCCTACTCTGTAGTATAATTCAAAGTTTGCCTGAACTTTAAAATGCTCACGCATTTGTTCCAGTAATTGTTGATTCGGATCTTCTTTTAATTGACGAAGCTTCCGCAGAAGAATTTCTTTTCCTTCTTCAGAAGATTTTTTCTTGTCTTCTTTTAATTCATCCTTGATTCTTGATTTCGCTTTTGAGCTTACAACAAAGCGTAGCCAATCTTCATGAGGCTTTTGTTTGGCAGATGTTAAAATTTCTATCTGGTCGCCATTCTTCAACACGTAATTAATTGGCACCAGCTTGTTATTCACTTTGGCACCTATACACTTTGATCCTACCTGCGTGTGGATTTCGAAAGCGAAATCCAAAGCTGTAGCGCCGTATGGCAATGTTTTTAATTCACCCTTAGGGGTAAAAACGAAGACTTCTTCACTAAAAAGATTTCCGCGGAAATCATCGACAAAGTCGAGCGCAGAGTGGTTGTTCTGTTCTAGCAAGTCGCGTACACGTGCCAGCCATTTCTCAAGGTTTGATTCGGCCGTTGTATTGGTGTCTTTATATTTCCAATGAGCCGCATAACCTTTTTCCGCGATCTCATCCATGCGTTTACTTCTGATCTGTACCTCAACCCATTGCCCGTTTTTCGCCATCACAGTTGTGTGTAACGATTCATACCCGTTTGCTTTAGGAGTGCTGATCCAATCTCGTAAGCGATCGGGGTTCGGGGTGTAATAATCTGTTACTATAGAATATACTTGCCAGCACAAGGCTTTCTCATGCTCCATGGTCGTATCTGAAATGATACGAATGGCAAACAAATCGAATACTTCTTCAAAGGGAATATTTTGCTTTCGCATTTTATTCCAAATAGAGTGAATGGACTTGGGTCGTCCTTTAATCTCATATTCAATGCCCAGCTTATCAAGTTCCTCTTTAATAGGAACCATAAACTGCTTGATGAATTTATTTCGAGCTGCTTTCGTGGCGTCAATTTTCTCCGCTATAGAGCTGTAAATAGGCCGATCGGTGAATCGCAGATAAAGATCTTCAAGCTCAGTCTTGATCGCATTTAATCCCAGGCGATGTGCCAAGGGGGCGTATAGATAGATAGTTTCGTTTGCAACTTTTAATTGTTTGTTACGCGGCATACTGTCCAGCGTACGCATATTGTGCAGACGATCAGCAAGTTTGATAAGAATAACCCGTACGTCCTCCGAAAGGGTAAAGAGCATCTTACGGAAATTCTCAGCTTGTTGAGATGTTCCGTATTCAAAAACACCGCGGATCTTTGTCAGTCCATCTATGATCCTCGCGATTTTTTTTCCAAACATCCGCTCGATGTCGGTTAGCTCGATGTCGGTGTCTTCCACCACATCGTGCATAAGCGCAGCAATAATAGAAGTTGTTCCCAACCCAATTTCCTCCACGCATATCTCGGCCACCGCGAGTGGATGGAAAATAAAAGGCTCTCCGGATTTCCTGCGCATGTCTTTATGCGCCTCCAAAGACAGGGTAAAAGCTTTCTTTATCAATTTGGCGTCACCGTCTTTTAGGATCGGTTTTGCCTTGCGTAATAGTCTTCTATATCGGCTGATGATCTCCCTTTTCTCCTGCTCGGCATCAATTACCATCATGTAGTGTCTTAAATTTTGTCGGATTTTATGGGTTTTTAGCCCAAATTCCGAAGTTTATTAATTAAAATCGTAAACTATTCTTTATTTCTGAATATTCTATAAATTTGCGCCTCCAATTTCCGGATGTGGCGTAATTGGTAGCCGTGCCAGACTTAGGATCTGGTGCCGCAAGGCGTGGGGGTTCGAGTCCCTCCATCCGGACCATTTTAACCCTCTATGTTCGTAACAACACACGGGCATTGAGGGTTTCTGGTTTTCTCAGGTAAACAATCAAACGTTATAAGCTTTGGAAATAACACTGAATAAAAAGAACAACACAGAAGGTATAATTAAAATTAAATTAACCGAAGGTGATTATCAACCCCACGTTGAAGAAAAAGTAAAGGATTATTCGCGTAAAGCAAATATCAAAGGCTTTCGTCAGGGTAAGGTTCCTAGTGGAGTGATTAAGAAAATGTTCGGCAAGTCTATTCTTGTAGATGAAATCAATCATCTGCTTTCCCATAAGCTTTCGGATTACATTAAAGATAACCAAATCAAAATTCTTGGTGATCCTCTTCCTAATCAGGATAAGGCAAAAGCAATTGATTGGGAAACTCAAACGGATTTCGAATTCGAATATCAAATTGGTATGGTGGATGAATTTACCTATGATGTTTCATCAAAGGTGAAAGTGAAATCATATCCAATTGAAGTTGATCAGAAAACTATTGATGAAACGCTTAATGATGTGAGAAAGCGTTTCGGTAAAGTTAGTTACCCAGAAACATCAGAAGCTGGCGATAATATCTTTGGTGAGCTACGTGCTCAGGAAGGCGATTTCAAAAAAGAACAGGCATTCATTTCAATTGAAAAAGTTGAGAAGAAAGAGCAAAAGAAATTTACCGGTCTGAAGAAGGACGAGGAAGTTGAATTTGAAGTAAGCAAAATTTTCTCTGACGAAGCGGAGACAGCTCAACTATTGGGTATCTCAACGGAAGAAGCAAAATCTGCAAAAGGAAAATACATATTCAAAGTAGCAACGATCAGCCGTACAGAACCCGCTGAAGTTAATACTGAATTATTTGATCGCGTGTTCGGCAAAGACGCTGTGACTACAGAAGAAGAATTTATCAACAAGGTAAAAGAAACTGTAAGCGAAAATTATAAGCGTGAGTCAGATCATTTCCTTGATCATAATATTGAAGATTACTTCATCACAAACACCGCTATTAATCTTCCGGACGATTTCCTGAAGTCATGGTTAATGTCCAGCAGCAATGGCGAGGTTACTGAAGATGTGATCAACAAAGAATTCGAGCACTATAAAAGAGGTTTGAAGTGGGATCTTGTAAAAAACCGTATAGCGGATGACAACAAGATTACCGTTGAAGCTGATGAAGTTCGGAGCAAGGCTAAAGAATTAATTGTAGCTCAATTCGGAGGACAAGCTTTTGTTGAACAATTGGGCGATCGTCTTGATGGAATTGCAGATAATTACCTGCAGAATGAAAATGGCCAGAACTTCATGCGTCTATACAATCAGTTACGCGGTGAGAAGATTCTAAAGTACATTAAGGACAATATCTCTATTGAAGAGAAAAAAGTATCTGTAGAAGAATTCAAGAAAATTGTAGCCGAGCATAAGCACTAGGTCAGAGGCAGTTGCTTGTGATCTGATAATCGGAACAATAAAGTATTCATAGTTTACGTCAATGGTTTTAGTTCGTGAATTTACTCGGACTAAAACCATTTTCTTTTTAAATGGGTTTAAAGAACCAAAGGGTTGGAATTTTGGAGTCGGATGGCTAAGATTACCATTATTTCAATCTACATAAAGTAATTATCCTTTATTAAAATATGCATTATAACAACGAATTCAGAAAGTATGCCGTGCATCATTTAGGAATGAGCGGCAATACAGTTGACAGCTACGCACAGCAAATTCAAAACATGACACAATATGTTATTGAAGAACGTCCAGGTAATTTTCGTGCGATCGATGTGTTTACTCGCCTTATCTCTGACCGGATTATTTTCTTAGGAATGGGTATTGATGATCAGATTGCAAACTTGATCACCGCTCAATTACTTTTCCTCGAATCTTCAGATCCGAAGAAAGACATCATAATGTATATAAACAGTCCGGGCGGATCAGTTTATGCCGGCCTTGGAATCTACGACACTATGCAATATGTAAATCCTGATGTTGCTACTATCTGCACAGGACTTGCTGCTTCTATGGGCGCTGTATTGCTTACTTCGGGATCTGCTAAGAAAAGATCTGCTCTTCCACATGCGCGGGTTATGATTCACCAGCCTATGAGTGGAATGCAAGGCCAGGCTTCTGACATGGAAATATCCCTGAAGCAAACACTGGAAGTTAAAAAGGATCTTTACAACATACTTGCAAAGCACAGCGGAACAAAGTATGAGAAAATCGAAAAGGATTCTGATCGTGACTACTGGATGCGCGCAGCTGAGGCTAAAGAATATGGATTAATTGACGAAGTTTTGGAACGTAAGAAAATCTAACCTTTCGGCACGTTTTCCGTCTAACCGATGTTCAGAATATTCAGTACCTTTGAGGTTGTTCTGGGCATCGGTTTTTTAATTTAAAATAATTTATGGCTGAAGTTACATGTTCGTTTTGCGGAAGAAGTAAAAAAGATGTTGACCTGATGATATCGGGTATACATGCTCATATTTGTGATAAATGTGTAACACAGGCGAATCAAATTCTTAGCGAAGAAAAGAAGAGCAAGACGGAAGCTGGTTTTTCACCAAACTTCAAACTTGTTAAGCCTCGTGAGATCAAGAAATTTTTGGATGAATATGTAATCGGTCAAGACGAAGCCAAAAAAGTTATGTCGGTTGCCGTTTACAATCATTATAAGCGACTGATGCAGCGTAAACTTGATAGTGATGTTACGATTGAAAAATCAAACATCATTATGGTTGGTGAAACCGGTACGGGTAAAACTTACCTAGCCCGTACACTTGCAAAAATTCTTCAAGTGCCATTTTGTATTGCCGATGCAACTGTATTAACGGAAGCCGGATATGTAGGCGAGGATGTTGAAAGTATATTAACCCGCTTACTACAATCTGCTGATTACAACGTAGAGGCTGCTGAACGTGGTATAGTATATATTGATGAGATCGACAAGATAGCTCGTAAATCAGACAATCCTTCTATTACCCGTGATGTGAGTGGAGAAGGTGTACAGCAAGCTTTGCTTAAACTTTTAGAAGGCACTGCTGTAAACGTTCCGCCACAAGGTGGACGTAAACATCCCGATCAAAAAATGATCACTGTAAATACAGAGAACATCTTATTTATTTGTGGTGGTGCATTTGAAGGAATCTCCAGGTTTATTGGAAATCGATTAAACACTCGTCCGTTAGGATTTGTTGCCAGCCATGATGGAACGCACCCTGGTGATCTTGATAAAGATAATTTATTGAAATTTATAACTGCGCAGGATCTAAAGAGCTTCGGACTTATTCCTGAATTAATCGGACGCTTGCCAGTGGTATCATTCCTTAACCCGCTTGATCGCGAAACGCTACAACGCATTTTGACTGAACCAAAGAATGCTCTTATGAAACAGTATAAAAAACTGTTTGAAATGGAAGAGATTCAGTTAGAGTTCAAAGAAGGTGCAATTGATTTCATTGTTGAAAAAGCAATGGAATTTAAATTGGGTGCTCGTGGCTTACGCGGTATCTGCGAAGCAATCATTAACGATGCCATGTTTGAGTTACCATCTGAAAAAAATACGGATCGTCTTGTGATCAGTCGCGCTTACGCAGAAGAGAAATTCAATAAATCTCAATACAGCAAACTGAAAGTCGCTTAGAGACTTACTATAGATTCAACAATCAAGCCTGAATATATACTCTATATTCAGGCTTTTTTATTGCCTTTAAGATAGCCTGTCATTAGTCGGGCTGTGTTTTGAGAAGCAGAGCCAGTATCGAGAATATTGATAATCTCATCGTAATTCTTCAGCATGCTATTTCGATATGATGCATTGTTCAACAACTCACTCAACTCGTGTGATACTTCATCTGGATTTGCATCTCCCTGAATCATCTCCTTTACAACTTCCTTATCTGCAATCAAATTTACGAGCGATATATAGGGAACCTGAATGATCCACTTCACAACGGTATAGGTTATAAAACTTGTTTTATATACTACGATCTGTGGCACTCTGAAAAGCGCTGTCTCAAGTGTTGCTGTGCCTGATGTTACAATGGCCGCCTTTGCATATAGCAAAAGGTTATAGGTGTCTTCAAAAACAAATTTCACATTAGGAAGATCTTTTAATCCACCATACATAACCTGGTCGAGATTGTTTACCGCTGCTACAGCAAACTGAGTATCCGGAAAGTGTTTTGCTACATCAACCATCAATGGAACAATTGTGTTGAGCTCCTGCTTGCGACTTCCTGGCAACAAGGCCACAAAAGATTCTTGACGATCAATATTATGTCGCACTAGAAACTCATCGTCAGGTACATGTGCTTTCACTGCATCGAGTACCGGGTTTCCGACATAGTCGACATCCCAGTCAAACTTTTTGAAGAAGGGTTTTTCAAATGGAAGTATAACAAATAGCCGGTCAACGTTTTTCTTCAGATCTAACGCGCGGCTCTGGCGCCATGCCCATACTTTTGGTGGAATGTAATAGAACACTTTTATACCCACCCTCTTGCCGAACCTGGCGATGCGCCTGTTAAAGCCGCCATAATCTATCAAGACTATAACGTCTGGTTTAAACTGAAGTATATCTTCTTTACATCGCCCGATATAGCGTGAAATCTTTGTAAGATTTGTAAGTACTTCAACAAACCCCATAAAGGCGAGGTCTTTATAGTGAACCAGCAGATCAACGCCAGCTTCTTGCATATGCTCACCTCCAAAGCCCCGGAAGACTGCATTTGTATCTTGCTGGTGCAGTGCCTTTACCAAATTCCCCCCATGCAAATCTCCAGATCGCTCACCTGCAATGATATAATATCGCATTGTTAACTGTACTTGGTTACGAGGTACGAAGTACGATTTTTAGAAGCTATTCCCCAAAATACTCCACGTAGTTTCGAGGAGTTTCATAGAGACGGACGCAATGGAGTTTCCCAAAAGATGTAATTGAAGCAAGCTTGACGTCTAGTATCTTCCAGATTTCTACAATCAAATTTTCACAACTCGCTAATTTTCCCTGCATGAAATCAACATCCGTGTTCAGGTTTTTGTGATCCAGTTTTTCGATCACCTCTTGACGTATTAGTGTACTCAGCTTTTTGAGGTCCACAACAAAACCCGTTTCAGGATCAGGCTTACCCTTGACAGTAACAATGAGGTCAAAGTTATGACCATGCCAGTTTTCATTAGCACAAGGCCCGAAAACCTCAGCATTCCTCTCTTTAGACCACTGCGGGTTATAGAGCTTATGCGCTGCGTTGAAATGTTCTTTGCGGGAGATGTGGAGCATATATATTGTATCAATCTGACCCGCAAAGATCAAAATTCTACTTTAAATTCAGCGCAATATTCTGTTCATTTAAATAAGTACAAACAGCAAGCAGATCATCCTGTTCTTTAAGCTTTAATCCTTTTTCCTTAAAAAAAGCATCAAGCTTGTCCTTATCTGTTTGAGCAAAAGATTCCAGAAATTTCTTCTTGCTAACTGGGACTTCAATCAAATTGCCTTTTTCGTAAAGAAAGTATTTACTTTTTATGATATACTTTACTTCATTGTTCCCCATATCGAGAGTAGCATTATAGCTTCCCTCTTTAACGTAGATATAGTCGTATTTTAATAGCGTTGTTTTATTATCAACAAGTACCTCAAATATTCCAAAGACCTTTACTTGCTCGCCGTTATATTGTTTTGTGTTAGCGAAAACTTGTGAGAATGATTCATCCGATCCAAATTTTAAGCACTTAACTAACTTCGTTGGCACCGTACGAATACCTTTATCTGTGTTAACTTCAACCAGGCCATTTTGTACATCAATATTCATTGGAATTTTTTTGATTACCCCAGACTCAACCTCCAGTGTTCCAATCCTCCAGTCATTAAATAAGTGTTTGCTTCCCTTCACCACTTTTTCAGGAAAGCCGAAAGAACTTATCGTTCCGTAAGGCACGGTATTCATATCCATAGCCTTTACTTGATTTCCTCCGACTACCGTTTGAGAATTAACTTTTGAATATTGGAAGATTAAAATATTTAAGGTTGCTATTAGGTATATAGTATGTTTCATAAATGCAATTTAAAAAATTCAATGTGCAAAAAAGAGGCTGCTCATAATTTGAGACAGCCCCCTTACTATCAATGATATGCTATTTTGTTAAGGTCTTGTGAAGGTATGAGTGTTACTATCAACGGTGGATCCCGCTGCATTCTTCACAACATAATCAACTATAATTTGTTCTGTGTTTGGATCATAGGTACCAGATCCTGTGACTGTGTATGTGGCTCCGGCAGCAAATGTCTGGCTTGGAATTGTTACAGTTCCGCACACGTCAAGAACATACTCAATCTCTGCTCCTGAATCCCAGAAGTTATCATTTACAATTACACCCGGCTCATCGCCAGCCGTAAAATGAACTGTATATACTGCATATCCCGGTTCATCACAATCATAGGCACCCACAAAGGCAGAAACATCTACAGATGCAGCCTCTGCAACAGGTGTAATGGTATAACTTGAACCACTTTTGGTAACCTTTGCCAAGGTATACAAATTGCCATCACATACAAGTTTAGTGTCGAACGCTCCGGGGAGTGTTAGTGTAGTTGCATCAATTTGTCCTACTTGCGAATACTTCAAAGAAAGATCAAGTATTGGTGGATTACCCAACTCACCTGGATCAATGGCTTTGAAAATACCAGCCTTAATCAAATATTCGCCATCCGGCAATGATTCAGTGATAACAAGTTCTTCAAAGCCAGCACCATCTTCCGTTAACTTAACATCACCGGAAAGATCTGTGACATAAAAAATCATATCAGCCACATCAACCGCAGGAACAAGTTCTCCCGTTGCATCGTAGTAGTTTGATGCCCAACTCAGCTCAAGGGGCAAATCTGTCTCCGACACATTATTAATTGTGAAGGTAACTGTCTTCGGAGCAATCTGTGCATTGGCTGTACGATCATCACCAATCTGTACCACCAAAGTTTCTGTTTCCTCATGAATTACATCACTGTTAATTTTTATAACAGCGGTACCGGTTGTCCGATTTGCAGGAATAATGATTTCACCTTCAAGAGTAAAATCCTCACCCTCTGTTGCACTGCCATCAATCGCAGTTACATATACAGCTACATCAGCAATCTGAGGAGTGCTGAGTGTAATTTGAAATTCAAATGTACTGTCTTGTTCCAGTAATGTCACACTAGAATTTGCTATTTCAATATTGACAGTCGGATTAGACGGAGTTAGAGTACTGTCATCTTTATACTCATCATTGTCGCAAGCGAATGCAACCCAAGTGAGCAACATTGCTACTATATACTTATTAAATGTCTTCATCTTTAAGGTGCTTTAAGCTTATTCAACAATCTTTTCTAAAACATGATAGAAAGTTCTAGGTCCTGAGCCTGCGGTATAATAACCAAAAGACATTACCAACCTATCCTTTCCCTTAACATCATCGTTGATTACTCTATTGCTGCTTTCACAATGAACTGCAGCCATATCAACCGGGTTAGACTGGCAAGTGATGAATGGCTGATCATTTCCAGTCTGATCTTCTCCTGTCGGAGTTTTGGCCGGATATGTTATTACACCATCTACTATTTGAAAATAGTATTCATTGCCAGTAAAAGCAGCAGCACCGAGGTATTCAAGCACGCGGTATGTGGTTGCATCAACAGATTCAATTACAGTTTCAGCTGGCCAATCTGCTACAGTATAGGTGAGAACACCAATTCGGTAATATTCTGCGGCTACTGCTCTATACTTACCTGCATATCGTGTTGATACACTAACTGCGATCGTATAACCCTGTTGAACTACTCTGTCATCATCAAGCACTGTCTCAATTCTGAATATCCATTTGTCACCAATCTGATACAAGCCATCATTTAGGGGCAACGGATTGACTTCACCTTGAAGGTTTTCGACTGTTAAGTTACTGATGAGATCACTCAAAGTATAGGAAGCGGAGACATAATGATTCTTTGTTTCCGTAACAGGTAAAGTTCTGTCGAGAACTTCGTTTGAAACGAACGTTTTGGACTTCTCAACTTCCTCACCTTCCACTGTTTCAGTATAATTGACAGTAGTTGAAAAGGATTTATACAAACGAATCGACTTTATCTTTTCATTTCCTTGATTAACAAAAAATTCAAGAGTATAGGGTCCATTAGGATCACCTACCACATAATTCAAAGACTGGCTGGTTGCATTTAGCAATCCACCCTCCTTAGCATTCTCCGTAAGCAAATCATCTGAGTCATTACACGCCACGACTACAGAGAGCAGCATTACCAGCGAAAAAAGTATACTATTATTTATATTCAGTTTCATAATTTATTGTTTGAAGTACCAAGACTATTGCATCCACCATACCCGGGTAGTTAACTCATCGCCACCCATCGCTTGAACAGCTTCTGTATAATTAGCAGAGTTCAGTGACTGTTCTTTTGAAGGATATAGATATCTAGATGGAACCTCTGAGATACTTATTGGATTTAAAGCTGGAGAAAGAGCAGGTATTTTAGTTCGTCTCCATTCAGTCCAAGCTTCTACTCCTTGACAATACAATGCGATCCACTTTTGAGTACCTATCTGCAGCAGAGCATTTGAAGGATTGTATGCTACACCTGATTGTGCCAGATAAATACTAGGCAAGAGAGCAACTGTAGTGCCATCCTCATTTTTAAAGCCGTTGTAGGTATCAAATGAGGCAGTAATTCCCGCGTTATAAAACGCTTCGGCTGCCGCGTCACCACCTGTAATAATTCCCTTTTTGGCTGCTTCAGCCAAAAGAAAATTAAGTTCGGTAAAATCCATAAAGATGGCGGGCGTGGAGGGCTTTAGGAAGTACTCTCCCAACATTGAGGTGTTAGCATAATCATAGCCATTAACTGTTGGTTCTTCTATACCAGGCGCACAACCTCTTATGTCACCGTCATCATTCGGTTGAGCATATACAGGGAGGCGAGGATCGTCCAACCCTTCCATTACTGTTACTAACGATTCATTAATTCTCCACTCCAAGCGATTTGTAAATATCACAGTGTTCCAAATAGGGTTGGCATTTGGATTTTGTCCAAGAAAGTTCAACTGTGCATTGTCAGCGTTTGATTTAAAATATATACCGCTGTTTACAATTGATTGAAGTTCAGAACTCACATCAACCTTTGCGGACATACGCATTAAGAGTCTAATGCGGAGAGAGTTGGCAAATTTTTTCCATTTGTCCACGCTACCCGCGTACATCAAATCCTGTGTTGCCGGTAATGTACCATCTCCAGAAAGATAGTTTAATGCAGATGCCAGTGTGTCAACCATGGCAGGGTATATATCCTGCTGCTTATCATACTTAGGCAGTGTAATTCCTTCTTCAGCAGACAAAGCATCACCATATGGTATATCACCAAAGGTATCAGTCAATAATGAATATACATATGTTTGCCAAACCAAAGCGACTCCCTTAGCCTGATCGTTTTCTTCTTCAATTGCAGCGAGATACATTTTCTTTGCATCCATCAAAGGTCTTGCATATAGTAAATCCCACCAATCGTTGATCGAGGTTACCCGAGGGCTGTAACGTTCTTCATCATTATACTGAACCTTACCCCAATGCTGTACCCAACATTCTCCCATATCGCCACCATTGAACGTACTATAGGTAAGATCAGCGGTTGCTTCTATCATGGTCGGCAAATGCAAATACGAGGGTATAGTTACCGGGCCATTAGGGTTCGTATTAATCTCTTCAAAATCGGATGTACATGCTGTTACCATAATTAAGGTTAACAGTGCCATCGCCGTCAGCTTATTTTTATACGTAAACTTCATTTCGATCAAGTTTAAATTATTATAAAGTAAAGTTCAGATTGAATCCTAAACTTCTAGAACTTGGCAATTGAGCATGCTCAAGTCCTAATGTGCCGTTTCCATTTCCAAAGGCGGTTTCCGGATCTATATGAGGAGCATTGCTATATAAGAGAGCAAGATTTCTTCCAGTGATGGACAGCGTAACTGCTCTGAATGGCGTCTTGCCAATTACACTTTTTGGCAGAGAGTAACCGATTGATATCTGTCTCAGCTTAACATAAGAGGCATCGAATACAGATCCTGCAACGATGTTATTCCCATATGCTGCGTGATTATACCGTTGTGCTGGTACAACTACGTTGTTAGGTACATAGACGGTATTTCCCTGCTCATCAGTACCCGCAGCCATAACACCTTCGCCAATTATACCAGTCTCTCTTCCAGTTAAAGTCTCATTTAATATCCCAGAGTATCTGCCCCAGGCATTGGTCATTGAATAAACATCTCCACCAATTTTAGCATCAATTAATACATTCAACGAGATACCTTTATAAGTAAAAGTATTAGTTATACCCCCGATCCAATCTGGGTTTACATTTCCAAGGACTTTGTTTGTGTTATCCTTCTGAGGCACGCCATTCACGTGAATTATATTGCCATTGGGATCACGTTGGTAGTCAGGACCAAAAATAACTCCATAAGGTTCACCTCTTCTTGCAAGTACTTGAGAGTTCCAGTAACGCCCGAGTTCGAGGGCATCAAGGCCTTCTGCCAATGTCACAACTTTATTCCTGTTCCTACTGTAATTGACAGCTATATCCCAACTAAAGCCGCTAGCAGACTTAATCGGTGATCCTGAAAGAGAAACTTCAAATCCTTTGTTTACTATTTCGCCTGCATTGATTTGAAAAGAAGTATAACCAGTAGCACCTGATATACTTACAGGAACAATCTGGTCTGTTGATTTCTTGTTGTAATAGGTAACTTCAAGGTTAATTTTATTACTAAACAATCCCAGTTCTGTACCTACCTCAAAAGATGTACTTATCTCAGGCTTCAAACTTGGGTTCAACAAAGTATTGTTGACAGTTGGCGTAATAAGTGAACCGTTCCAAGGATCAAAGAAAGTATATACATTCTGAAGTTTGAACGGATCCGTATCTGCACCCACTTGAGCCCAACCACCACGAACTTTTGCATAACTCAAAGTTTCTGACTGTAATCCCAGAATAGAGCTTACATCAGCACTTAAAGCAACGGATGGATAAAAATATGAGTTGTTATTTGCGGGCAGTGTACTTGACCAATCGTTTCTTCCTGTCAATGTCAGGAACAAATAGTCTCTGAAGCTTAAATCAACACTTCCGTATAAGCTATGTATTTCCTTTTGTTGATCGAATGTCTCAGCTTCAATAGCAACTTTTGAGTTATCTAAATTGTAAACACCTGGAATCTCAAGCTCAGGAGCCTCCAAGGTATTTCTGCTGTACACCTGACGCATAAAGTTTCCTCCAAAACTAGCACCGAGTTTAAATTCGGTACCCATATCTCTCTTAGCTGAAAGAAGAAAGTCTGAGTTTGTCTCATACCATGTTCTATCAATCTCTTCGTAGTTACCATTAGGAAAATCATTACTTCCAACAGCTCTTTTCTTTGTTGACAGGTCAGTGAAATAATCAGTTCCTGTTCTAACGGATAATGACAACCAATCTGTAAAGTCATAAGACAATCTTATGTTACCGATAATACGGTCTTTGTCAAATCCCTGAGTGTTATTATGCAGCACCCAGTAAGGATTGTTATTGAAATTTGTATTCCAGTTAGCTGGTGTTCCTGCCGCGCTTGTTCCTTCTGGAGCCAATGGCAGATTATTAAAATCTTTAAGAGCAGCTATATCAACGTTGCGTTGAAACCAAGTGAATTGCTGCATTGGGTTATTGTTATCATATCCTCCGCCAGGAAGGTTATCGCTTCCTGATTTGATATAATTAACAGTCGCTCTAACTTTCAATTTCTCAGTCAGGTTAGCGCCCGCATTAATGTCGATTGAGTTTCTCTCTAGTTCAGTGTTGGGTATCATCCCCTTCTGATTTAGATTACTAAGCGACAACCTAAAATCTGCTTTTTCATTACCCCCAGAAAGAGCGATGTTATTTTGAATTGTTCTGCCGGTTTCAAAGAAGTTTTTCACGTTATCAGGTCTCGAAACCCAAGGCAGAGGCTTACCATCAACTGAATTCCATTGTACGAATTCAAGTCCCTTATCTAATGGTGGGCCCCAGCTTTCATCTTCTCCACCACTATCTGTTGTACCATTAACCCAATTGTAATATTTTTCATTATAACCTCCTCCATAAGAATTTTGGTAATCTGGTAAACGAAGTGGCTTTTCAAATGTAGCTGAAGAGTTAACTGAGATTCCGATACCCTTTGTGTTTCTACCCGATTTAGTGGTGATAAGAATTACACCGTTAGAGGCTCTTGAACCATAAAGCGCCGCCGCGTTTGGTCCTTTAAGCACGCTAATTGATTCAATGTCATCCGGGTTAATTTCAGCCGCGCCATTTGGGCGATCAGCGCCACCATTACCAGTCGCAGTTCCATAGTTCTCATTATTGATCGGCACCCCATTTACTACAAACAAGGGTTGATTATTTCCTGTTAATGAGGCTGCTCCGCGTAATACAATTCTTGACGAAGAGCCCACACCACCTGATGCGTTTGTTACCTGAACACCTGCTACTCGACCTGTTAAAGCATTCACCAAATTCGGTTCACGCACTGTCGTCAACTGTTCACCGGCAACATCTTGCACAGCATAACCAAGTGATTTTTTTTCTTTCTCAATACCAAAAGCGGTTACAACTACTTCCGTCAGCTGTTGAACATCTTGTGACATTTGAGCATCGACTGCACTACGACTTCCTATTTCAATTTCCTGGGATATTAATCCGATGAAAGTAAACACCAGAATACCACCTGTTGCAGGTGCCTGTAATGTATAATTACCATTTGCATCTGTTACTGTACCGTTTGTAGTCCCTTTTACCACAACGTTTACACCCGGAAGGCCGGATCCGTCTTCAGCCGCGGTGACCCGACCGGAGACCGTTCGCTCCTGTGCCCACAATTCGCTGCTGGCGAATGCTAACACCGCTGTTAAGCATACGAGTAGAATTCTCTTCATACTGTAAAATTTAGGTTAATGAAAATTTAAATGTGCGACCAAACTTATAACAAAATAATAACTCTCGAAAGGTGAGTCCCCCGAAATTAAGTATTTTAACAATAAAAATACTAACGTCTTAAATGGTATAAGATTGAAGAGATTGACGGCTAGTGCTTGTCTTGATAATGTTCAAACACGCGACAAGAAGCCTGATTAACAGTCTAATAGGCTTATTTGATGATTTTGAATTCGATTCTCCGGTTTAACTTACGGGAGGGCTCGGTGTCATTAGGTGCAATAGGCTGGTCTGGACCATACCCCTTGGGGGTGAGTCGGCTTTTTGACACGCCATTAGCAATAAGATAATTATAAACAGAGAAGGCGCGTTTTTCCGAAAGCTGCTTGTTGTAGACTGTAGATCCTGAATTATCGGTATGTCCTCCTATCTCAACCCGGATCTCCGGATTTTCAGTAAGGAACCGAATAATTTTTCTTAGCTCCGTAATGGAGTTGTCTTTCAATTCATACTTATCAACATCAAAGAAAATATTATTTAATACAACGGTCGATCCAATGGAAGCTTTTTCCAAATCAACATCCAATACGATAGGCTCTAAATTAAATGACTCAGAATAATTGAAATGCAAACTCTTAAACAGGTAGTGTTTCTTATTTATATATAGCGCATAGTCTGCGCCCTGTGTTAATACGATTAGATATTCTCCTGTGACAGAATCAGATTCCACCAACGACTCTACCTCATTCTTCGATATATTGATGAGCTCGATCTTCGCGGCTAAAACCTTCCGGGTCTTCTTGTCGCGAACAATTCCACTTACATAGTTGCTCCTATACTTTACCTGGCTTTCTTCCGGAATTAACAATTCAAATATTCGGCTTCGAGTAGCACCTGCTCCTATACTTTCCTCCTGAGAGTAATACCCTTTTTTACCATCGGCAGTAATAAATAATGAAAATTGATCTTCATGAGTATTGATTGGAGCGCCTATATTTTTAGGTGCAGACCATTCTGCCGAATCTTTATCTACTGAAAAGAGATCATACCCTCCAAAACCAGGAAGTCCGTTTGATGCAAAGTATAACGTTTTATTGTTCGCATGAATGAAGGGAGAGATCTCGTCAAATGCGGAGTTGATCGGTTTACCAACATTTACAGCTTTCATCCACTTCCCGGCATCGTCTTGTGTTGATACCCATATATCTCTCCGACCAAATCCTGCTCTTCTATCAGAGACAAAATATAGTGTTCGTCCATCCGCAGACAATGTAGGTTGTGATTCCCACGCAACACTATTTACGTTCGGACCTAAATTTTTAGGCTCCGTCCAATCATCTCCAATCTTTTTACTTTCATACAGATCGCAACTTCCTATACCTTCACGGCCTATACATGAAGTAAATATCAGATTCCTTCCATCGGCAGAAATAGCACATGTCCCCTCATTCAAACGGGTATTTATATTCTTGGAAATAGAAACCGGAGTGGTCCATTTACCCTGCGAGTTCTTCTTTGATATTACAAGGTCTTCATCTGCATTCGGATCATTGCTAACTCTTCGCGTAAAAATGAGTTGTTGTTGATCAGCCGTGAGCACCGGAAAGTATTGCATCACATAGCAATTCACGGTATCACTTAACGGCTTTTGTTTATAGGGAGAAGCGTTGTCTTTATTCTTGTATGCAAATTCCGCGCTCTTAAAGAGTACTGTAGCACGGTCGATCTTTGTTTTGTTTTGTGTCTCATTATTAACAAACGCACTCAGTACTTTCATTGCCTTTTCGTACTCCCCTATAGATATATAGCATTCGCCCATATCATACCAGAACACTTTTTGTTTTCGGAGATCGTTTGTTAAGGAGAGACCCTTTTCAAAGTTTTTCAAAGCATCGGTATAGTTCTTCATATTCATATATACCAGACCCAACCGATAATAGGCCTCCACAAAGTCTTCGTCTTTATCAATGGCTTGATTCAGCAAACTAATAGCCTGAGCGAATTGTCCGCGTACACGGTAGTTATCAGACTGCATGTATAGCTCAATTGCTTTTTTAGATTTAGTGCTTAACTGAACCTGAGCAATAGCCGGTAGGGAAACCAGTATAAAAAAAAGAATGAGAAGGCGATTCATCTAAAAATTATCCATTAATAAATTGTGATGCATGATCACGATTTCAGCCTAAAACTAAAAAACTATGTTGGATACGTCAATCTCGTCACCGCCAAATTCAAACATGGCGTTAATAAGTTTAAAAGACTCAAAAGATTTAATGTCTTCAAGCCGGATATCGTCTTCCCGGATGATACTCTGGTCAATTAATTTCTGACGTTGCGTTCCTTTTAAAAGAGCAGACCAAGGTGTAACCCAATGGCTGTTTTTCTTAAATACAATATTCGAGTATGATGAGTCTGTTATGAAACCCCGTTTTACAATAAGAATATCGTCACAATCTTTACGAAGTTCAAATAAACGGTTGATCACTTTGCGATCAGTATATTTAAATTCGTAAGAGATCCGGTCGTGTTCAACCACGCGTAAACTTTGAATCTTTTTATACTGATAGGGATGAAATTCTATTTCACGTGAAGTGTCGTCATAAATAATACGGCATTTGAAAAGACCCTCATCAGGCCGGTCAACTTTCGATAGAAGACCTTCAAGATCAAAATGCCCATCAAACCCACAGAGCATTTTGAGCGAACGATTCATCCGTTGCTCATGATGCGATAGATTATAATACGTTCCATCCAATAACTTAATCGATTCAATCAACAGGGACATATACTTTGTCGATGGTTTCCTGGTATTCCAATTCTACAATACTTTGTGTGGTAATCCCTCCACCGCTGCGGTAAAAAAATGTGCCACTTTCATTTTCAATAAAACGAATCATCACGCCACAATCTACATTGGTCCCGTCAAAATATCCGACAACACCTGTGTAGTACCCTCGTTTTTCTTCTTCCGCTTTTCTTATTATTTCAAGCGTCTTTGACTTTGGAGCTCCGCTGATGGAACCTGCCGGCAGTAACTTTACCACTATATCTCCTAACCTCGATTTATAATCCTCAGGCAAATCACCGGCAATCTCTGAGCTAACCTGCAACAAATTCTTGTTACTGGTTTTTATCTCATCAATATAACGAAAACGATTTACGTTTACATGCATTGCTACCTGACTAAGATCATTTCTTATCAAATCAACAATCGTTGTGTGCTCGGCCTTTTCTTTTTCATCATTCAAAATCCTTTCGCGTGCATTGGGATAGGAAGCATCAATGGTGCCTTTCATTGGATAGGAAAAAATCTTTCCTCTCTTTATTTGAATAAACGTTTCTGGAGAGAACACCAGGAACTCATCCTCCTTCATCAATTTATATTTCGCATGACTTTGATAGAACAACTCTTTCAACGATGCGTGTAGGGCAACCGGTGTTTTAATGGTGAGGTTTGTAAGGAAAGAGTCTCCATACGCGAGACTGTTATATACTATATCAAACTTCTTTTTGTACTCTGCGAATGGAATCGGTGAAGCTTCTATCTGCTTCGTTTGTACTTTCGCTTTCGCGGATGCGTTGGAGAATCCATTTATATCGAAAAGAAATTTAGTGCTATCTATTTCATCCAGTTTGAAAAGTAACGGTTTCTCCATTTCAAAATCCACCATAAACAAAAAAGGGACTTCAGCCTGTCCCCATGTATTCATTTGATCGGTAAATGTTGATAACGTCATCGTTACGGTATATTCATGTACTTATGTACTTGCAACGAAATTTGCCACTGCGGGTTAGCTTTCACGTAATCGATAATCAACGGAACGGTTTCTTTTTCTTTCGACCATTCGGGTTGAAGGTATAGCTGGCACGAGGAACGAACTTTCGACGCAAAATCTTCAGCCCAACCGAAATCACTTTTGTTATATATAATTACTTTAAGCTCGTCAGCTTTTTCAAAAATAGATGGATCAGGATTTTTGAATTTTTTAGGAGAGAAGCAAACCCAATCCCATGTACCCGTCAACGGATATACTCCTGATGTTTCAATATGTGTTCGTATACCTTCACTTTTTATCGAAGCCGTGAGTGCTGTTAGGTTGTACATTACAGGTTCACCTCCTGTAATCACAGCGATTGGACTGCCACTCTTCTTTACTCGTGAAGCCATCTCCTGAACTGTTACCAACGGATGGGCTGAAGCATCCCACGATTCTTTTACATCACACCATACGCATCCTACATCACATCCTCCAAGCCTGAGAAAGTAAGCCGCAGAGCCTTGATAATACCCTTCCCCTTGAATGGTATAAAAGTCCTCCATCAGAGGAAGTGCTTGTATTAACGTTTCGTGTATTGTTTCAGGCATTGGACATTGGGCAAATATACCCGGATAGAATCTATGGATTCTGTAATTCTGTAGCGCGCAAGGTATTGAACAGCAACGATGCAATAGTCATCGGCCCAACACCACCGGGCACTGGCGTAATATAGGATGTTTTAGGGGCCACAGCTTTAAAGTCAACATCGCCTTTTATAGCCCAGCCTTTCGGATACTGCGGTCCTTCTACACGCGTTGTTCCTATATCCACTACCACAGCTCCTTCTTTTACCATCTCTGCTGTGATAAGACCGGGTTTGCCGACTGCCACTAAGAGTATATCTGCGGCACGTGTAAAGGTTGCCAGGTCTTTTGTATACTTATGACAGATCGTTACCGTTGCATGACCTAATTCTGTCAGCATCATACTGAGCGGTGCACCTGTAATTCTGCTTGCTCCTACAACCACAGCATGTTTACCTTCAGTCTCAATGTTATACCTGCGCAATAACTCCATTACTCCAAAGGGAGTAGCCGGCATCAACAAAGGTTTTTTGGAAATTATACTTCCGAAATTATGATTGGTGAATCCATCAACATCTTTATCAGAACGGATCTTTTCAGTAACACGCTCTACCGATATATGTGGTGGCAACGGAAGCTGCACTATAAATCCATCTACATCATCATCGTTGTTTACGTGATCGATGTGCTTCAATAATTTTTCTTCACTGATGGTATCAGCAAAGCGCATCATGGTATAGTGAAACCCAACCGACTTACAAGCCTTCACTTTATTATCGACATACGTCTGACTCGCTCCATCATCACCAACCAGGATAATTGCAAGGTGAGGAATTTTCTTTCCTGCTTGTTTGCGCTCCGCTACTTTCTGGGCGATCTCTTCCTTGATATCCGAGGCTACCTTGGTGCCATCGATACGTGTATAGGTTGTTGTCTCTGTGATGTTACTTTCCATACCTAGTCTAGTTTAAGTACAGCCATGAATGCTTCCTGCGGAACCTCCACGGTACCAATCTGACGCATGCGTTTCTTACCTTTCTTCTGTTTTTCAAGAAGTTTACGCTTACGCGATATATCACCACCATAACATTTTGCAATCACGTTCTTACGAATTGCACTGATGGTTTCGCGCGCCACAATTTTTTGTCCTATAGCTGCCTGTATAGCAACTTCAAACATGTGACGTGGTATAAGTTCTTTCAATTTTTCGCAAAGCTTTCTGCCCCACTCCTGCGATTTCCCTCTATGAACGATAGCGCTCAGAGCATCTACTTTCTCACCGTTCAACATTACATCAAGTTTCACCATATCCGATTCACGGAACCCAATGAGGTGATAATCGAGGGAAGCATAGCCGCGGGAAATTGATTTCAGCTTGTCAAAGAAATCAAATACAATTTCAGACAGCGGCATCTCAAACGACATCTCTACACGGTCTGTCGTCAGGTAATTTTGATTTTTAATGATGCCGCGTTTCTCCATACATAACGTAATGATGGCGCCTATATATTCCGACTTCGATATAATCTGTGCTTTGATATAGGGCTCTTCAATGCTTTTTAATTTTGTAGGATCAGGCATTTCAGAAGGAGCATTTATACTGATCTCCGAACCATCCGTCAGGAATGCTTTGAATTGTACAGAAGGTACGGTCGTGATCACCGTCATGTTGAACTCACGTTCTAAACGCTCCTGGATAATTTCCATGTGCAACATTCCAAGGAACCCGCAACGGAAACCAAAACCTAACGCTGCAGAAGTTTCAAGCTCCCATACTAACGATGCATCATTGAGCTGAAGTTTTTCCATAGAGGCACGGAGTTCTTCAAACTCAGATGTCTCCACAGGATATATACCTGCAAACACCATCGGCTTAACCTGCTCAAATCCTCGCAGGGATGCACCCGGATTTACAGCACTGGTTATTGTATCACCAACATGTACTTCACTTGCCACTTTGATACCTGAAATCAGGTAGCCTACATTGCCCGCACCGAGTTCATTGTGTGGTTGCTTATCCAGCTTCAGTACGCCAATCTCATCAGCATTATATTCCTTATCTGTACTGATGAATTTTACTTTCTCACCTTTTTTTATCGTTCCGTTAAAAACACGGAAGTATATTTCAATCCCTCTGAAAGAGTTGAACATCGAGTCGAAGATCATCGCTTGCAGCGGAGCCTTCGGATCTCCTTTAGGCGCCTTCACGCGATGTACAACGGCCTTCAAAATTTCTTCAATTCCTCTACCTTCTTTTGCACTGGCGTGAATTACATCTTCGCGCTTGCAACCGATAAGTTCTACGATCTCATCAGTAACTTCTTCAGGCATGGCATGAGGAAGATCGATCTTATTGAGCACCGGAATAATTTCAAGGTCATGCTCCAGTGCCAGGTATAAATTCGAAATAGTTTGTGCTTCAATACCCTGGCTTGCATCCACGATCAGGAGCGCTCCTTCGCAGGCAGCAATCGAACGGGAAACTTCGTATGAAAAATCTACGTGACCAGGAGTGTCGATCAGGTTCAGAATATATTGCTTGCCGTCAAGCTTATAGTTCATCTGGATAGCATGCGACTTGATCGTAATGCCTTTTTCTTTCTCAAGATCCATGTTATCAAGAACCTGAGCCTCCATCTGGCGCTCGTTCAGAGTGCCTGTAAATTCCAATAATCGATCGGCCAGCGTGCTTTTCCCGTGGTCAATATGGGCTATAATGCAAAAATTGCGGATGTTTTCCATTCCCGTCAGTTCCTCAAAATTTAGGAATGCAAAAGTAGGAATTATTGGCGGATTAAACTGTAAACCAGGGAGGTTTAAGACTACAAATCTGAACAACTACGCTGACCGAAATGCCGGATGAACCCAATTTACAAGTCGAGATTTTCATCACCTTCCTTGTAAGGCAAATAAACCAGAATCAGGCTTAACATCTCATTCTTTGTCCCCATTAACCCGTCGGAGAAAATAATCATGGGTGGTGAATTGGGGTTGTGAGGGTTTTGGGCCGTGTTATCATATATACCCTTTCACTTTGAGTGCTTCTTTGAAGATGGTCTTTGTATGATGCACCCTACACTCTCCGTCTTGCTTATAGTGGGAGACTTTCCTTCCAATGCAGCATGAATGGCATCAATAAGATAATGCTGGGTAATTTGTTGCCTGTATTTTCCAAGGTCGAAGAACCAGTTGTCGATTGCTCCCTGATAGTATATATGATTTTGATTATCGATCAGAAAAACTTCTGGCGTGATGGTGGCATTGTATTTCTTCACCATTTCGTATTCACGATCTACTGCAATCGGGAAATCAATGTTATACTCATTGATGAACTGATCGACCTCTTCCTGTTTCAGCTTTCCGGGAAGTATACCTTTGATCGTAACGGCTGATTGAAACAGGCTATCAATATGTTTTAGCTCGCCTACATACTTCTGACTGATTGGACAATCAACTGCCAGAAAGACTATAGCGGTAAGCGATTTCTCTGAATTTGTTTTGCTACTCTCCACTGAATTTTGCGCAAGCAGATTGCTGCCTGAGAACAGGCAGCTTATGAGAACAACTAAAGCAATCGCTGAAAATTTCACATTACAGGATGATGCGCGCAAATATATACGTACACTATACGGCAAAGCTCTCACCACATCCGCAGGTGCGGCTGGCATTCGGATTTATGAATTGAAATCCTTTGCCATTAAGTCCGTCTGTAAAATCAAGTGTTGTACCGAGTAAGTACAGCAGGCTCTTTTTATCTACCAGAATTTTAATGCCTTTATCTTCAAACACCTGATCGGCAGGGTTGATTGTATCATCAAATCCAAGATCATACATCAGCCCGGAGCATCCTCCTCCCTTTACTGAAACACGAACGTTATGTTGCGGAGTCCTGCCTTCTTCTGATCGAAGTGCAACGAGTCTGTTTTTTGCTTTATCAGTTACCTGTATCATCACGAAATAGGATTAAGTACTACACTAAACACGGTGATCGTATTCATATCACGACCATAGTATAATTTTTGTAAGGCATCCATAATGTTGCCAGCACGAAAGTACGAAGTATTCAACTCCGTTTCACCTTTGGCAACCCACTGAATGGTATATGAATTTTCTTTCTCCTTATAGTCCTGCACATACCGTAACATTTTCTTTAACACGTCTACCTTATCACTACCGGTTTCACTGTGCAATAAAAATGCCTGGTTATGTTTTGGATTGATGGTGATCAAGTCAAGTTTCACCTTGCCATCCAGCGTACTGAACTCAAACACAATATCAGCCGAACGCAACCCAAGATGATCTTGTATCTCTTGTTGGATGCGGGCAGCTTCTACATGCATTTCGCTGAGGGCTTCAACCATCTTTTCTCTAAGTTTTTCAAAGGCTAAACTTCCGATTCTGAGAAAAAGTTTCTTCTTTGAGGTACAAAGGTAACAATTATGGAAAAACTGGAACACATTGGAGTAGCCGTAAAAAACATCGAGCAGGCCAACAAGTTATTTGCTGCACTGCTGGGCACTGAACACTATAAAATCGAAGAGGTGGCCTCCGAAGGTGTGCGAACTTCTTTTTTTGAACTTTCAGGGGTAAAAATCGAATTGCTGGAAGCTACACGTGAAGATTCTCCTATTGCCAAGTTCATTGAAAAGCGCGGGGAAGGAATTCATCACCTGGCGTTTGAAGTGAAAAGTATCGAAGAAGGAATCAAAGAATACCAGGACAAGGGATTCCAGCTTATCAACCCGGTGCCCAAAAAAGGTGCAGACAATAAGCGAATTTGCTTTTTGCATCCTAAATCAACACAAGGAGTATTAGTGGAGTTGTGTGAGGAAATCAAGGATGCTTCATAGCACGGTAGATTTTTCAGAGTATAATACTTGCTATATAATTAAGTTGTGGATCGCTGATATTCGGGCATAATCTTACTTTTGCAGGATGAACGATCACGTGAATCAATTATAGTGATCGCTTCAAATAGAAGTATGAGCGAAACGAGATCAGAAATAAGTCAACTGGGTGAGTTTGGACTCATCGACCGGATCAGTAAAAATTTCACCCTTCAGAATAAGTCATCCATAAAAGGCATTGGCGATGATGCTGCTGTGATCGATACCGGTGATGATTTCCTGTTGATTTCAACGGATATGCTGGTGGAAGGAATTCACTTCGACCTTGCCTACATGCCGCTTCAACATTTGGGATATAAAGCTGTGGCTGTAAATGTTTCGGATATAGCCGCGATGAATGGCAAGGCAGAACAGATCACGGTAAGTATAGCATTGACAAATCGTTTTTCAGTTGAAGCTATAGATGCCCTATACCAGGGAATTAAAGCTGCCTGTACGAACTATAAAGTTGACCTGGTAGGTGGCGATACCACATCTTCTACTTCGGGATTAATAATTTCGATTAGTGTTACCGGACGTGTTAAGAAAGATAAGGTGGCCTATAGAAATGGAGCAAAAGCCAATGATATAATCTGTGTAACGGGCGATCTTGGTGCAGCCTTTATGGGATTGCAAGTATTGGTACGGGAGAAGGAAGTATATATGGCTGACCCCAACATGCAGCCGGACCTTGAAAAGTATGAATACCTGGTGAGTCGTCAGTTAAGACCCGATGCACGCACCGAAATTATTTTTGATTTGGAAGAAGCCGGAGTAAAACCAACTTCGATGATCGATGTATCGGATGGATTAGCTTCTGAGCTTTTCCACATCGCGAAAAGCTCCGGTGTTGGTATTCGAATCTTTGAAGATAAAATTCCGGTTGATCAGGTAACTTTCGAAACTGCTATCGATTTTAAACTCGATCCGATTACCTGCGCCTTGAATGGTGGTGAAGATTACGAGTTGCTTTTTACGATTGAGCAAAGCGACTACGAGAAAATAAAGAACCATCCGGATATACACAGCATCGGGTATATGCACGATAAGAAAGACCAGAACATTATGCTGAGCAAACAGGGTACAGTCGTACCGTTGCAAGCGCAAGGATGGAACCACTTTACAAATGATCCGCAGACTTAATCTTCCGGATACGGTATAAACAAAAAATTTGTAAACTCTTTGTCTACGACAAACAAGCAACAGAATTCATCAGGATCTTTATAGGCCTTTTCGAAATCTTCATGCTTATCTTTTTCAATGATGCCCCGTTGCAAAAATTCATCTACAAAAGAAGCGAAGTAATTCCAGTCCGTGCCGTTCTGGATCTGATCGAAGAGCAGCTGCCCTATAGGTTGAGGCTCCTTACAGATTGGGAAAATGGGATATTCAAAACCTGCTTTGCGAATCTGGTAAGAAGCTTCTTTCAAAGCGTCTGATACTTTCACAAAATCCTGTGAGATGGTTCCAAGGTATTTTCCGCTGAGCTCCGGATCGTTATGCATATATATTTCTGAGTGAAGTGCAAAAATAACACCTTCCGCTATACTTCATCTACTGGCGGCTTTGCAAAAAATTTTCTGCATGAATTTTTAACTCAGGGAAGAACACTTCGAACTCGTTCTTGAATTCATCGTAATATTTTCGCAGATCAACTACTGCTTCATCCATATGCGACTCATAGGGCGTTCTGCGCGACATGCCGGTTAACGCCTGGTGAATGCCTTCCGTCTCACCATAATGCACCAGCCAGTTTCCACGGATCATATACGGAAGCATCTGCTTCACTGCAGCAGGCAAAATTGAATCCTGCTGTTGAATGGTAGCGTAAGCCTTTGCAGCAAAGTCAGCCAACGGTGCATCGTGATAGTTACTCCAGTTTTTCGCCAGGTAGTGATCGTAAAAAACATCTACTATAACACCGGCATAGTGGCGGTATGTTGCGCGAAGTCTGTCTTTACTTTGCTTTACAACCGGATGTTTATCCGTGAACTCATCGATCGAACGATGCAGCTCAATACCCTTTACAATTTTAGAATCAAATTGTTGAAGCGAACTTTTCCCTTTCACAAAATCTGCAATGAAATTACCGATCATAATATCAGAGCTATCACCGGACAAATAAAGATGTGCAAGAAAGTTCATCAGTTATAAAGGTATTGCTATTTGTATTAAGTTTAAGATGATTTTATTTGTGTTTACAGGCTCACTGCACTGTACGCACATTTAGCATTAACGATTAACTCCCCTTCATGGCCGTACTCAATCAAATGAAATTACTGATCAGCCTGGCGCAGATCGATGGCAAAGTAGCCGAACGTGAACAATACTATATTCTAAATATAGGCAGAGCCAACGGGTTTTATCCCGATGAAATAAAACCGCTCTTTGATCAGCGACATGAGCTGATCGTTCCCGAAAATCTTACCAACGACCAGAAGTTCAACTATATATTCAGTCTTGTCCAGCTTATGAAGATCGATGAGCGGATGTATAAAGAAGAGATGATGTTCTGCTCGCAGATCGCTATAAAGCTTGGCTACGATCAACAGGTAATGTTCGACCTTCTCCTGCAAGTTAAAGTAGGAAATATGAGCGAATCTGAAATGACTGAATTAAAAAATAAAACTGATAAATATTTGTCGACACAAGCCTGATCTTTTTTAACCCAAACCTCATTAACCCAAATGAAAAAGCTTTGCCTTATCTTTTGCATGGCATGCATTGCTTTCAATGCATCCTCGCAGCGTACTATTATTCACTGCGGTAATTTGCTCGATGGAAAAACAAACGATGTTCAATCGCAGATGACGGTGATCATTGATGGCAATAAGATCACCTCCGTGGAGAAAGGTTTTACAAAACCAGCAAGTGCCGATAAGCTTATCGACCTCAGCAAAAAAACAGTGCTCCCCGGTTTGATCGATATGCATGTACATCTCGAAGGTGAAACAAATAAAGATGCGAACCTCCAACGTTTTACCTTGAATGACGCAGATATAGCTTTCCGCTCCACCGTATTTGCAAAGAAGACTCTGCTTGCCGGATTTACAACGGTGCGTGATCTTGGTGGCTCCGGCGTAAATATAGCACTGCGCAATGCGATCAATCAGGGGTTGGTAACAGGCCCCAGAATTTTTACAGCAGGAAAATCTATAGCCACTACCGGTGGTCATGCCGATCCTACCAATGGTTATAGAAAAGATCTCATGGGCGATCCCGGTCCGAAAGAAGGTGTGGTAAACGGTGTTGAAGATGCCCGGCAAGCGGTGAGACAACGGTATAAGGATGGATCTGACATGATCAAGATTACTGCAACGGGTGGGGTACTGAGCATTGCGAAAGATGGCAGCAACCCTCAGTTTACAGATGAAGAATTAAAAGCGATTATCGAGACTGCAAAAGACTATAATATGCACACGGCTGCGCATGCACATGGTGCCGAAGGAATGAAGCGCGCAATTATAGCGGGCATCACTACCATTGAGCATGGCACTAAGATGACAGAGGAAATTATGGACCTGATGATTGAGAAAGGTACCTTCTATGTGCCGACTATATCTGCCGGAAAGTTTGTAGCAGAACAAGCAAAGGTGCCCGGGTATTATCATCCGTTGGTAGTACCAAAAGCATTGGAGATAGGCCCGATGATTCAGCAGACTTTTAACAAAGCTTATAAGCGGGGAGTAAAGATTGCATTCGGGACAGATGCTGGTGTATTTCCACATGGCGATAACGGGAAAGAATTTACCTATATGGTGGAGGCAGGCATGTCTCCGATCGACGCGATTAAATCAGCTACCATTGTTAATGCCGGTATATTAGGTATGACGGACAAGATCGGTACCATTGAAGTTGGCAAGTTTGCAGATATAGTGGCCACCGATGAAAATCCACTCAAGAATATAAAGACACTGGAGAAAGTAAGCTTCGTAATGAAAGAAGGCGTAGTATATAAATAGTCCCGATCATTCAAGCACGGCGATACATTTCAATTCTATAGCGATAGGTGTCGGCAGTGCATTTACCTCTACCGTTGTGCGACATGGCTGGTTCGCTTTGAAATAGGTAGCATAGATTTTATTAAATATAGCAAAGTCATCTTTCATGTTGGTGAGAAACACGGTTATATCAACCAGGTTCTCCCAACGTGAACCGGATGCTTCCAATATCAATCTAACATTTTCGAATACAGCATGGCACTGCTCTTCAATGTTGTAGGCTGCTATATTTCCCTCGGTATCAAGTGTAACACCAGGTATTTCCTTTGATCCCTTTTTCCTCGGACCAACACCTGAAAGAAAAAGCAGGCTACCAACCTTTTTAGCGTGTGGGTATGCACCAACAGGTTCGGGTGCTTTATCAGAATATAGCATCGTTAGACTTCTTAAATTTCACTTATCTACTCAACACCAAAAACCAAACTGCCCCAATAACTCCTCCACTCTGCTTTTGGATCATTTGACGGAACCATATATACTACACTTACCATCCATGAGCCTTTGCTGCTGATGCGCGTTTCGATCGTGCCATTTTGTTCGGTATATATATTCTGAAGTGTGGTAAGACCTTCCTTCCGGTTCCAGACTTTTACGCGTGCTCCGAACAACGGCTTTTTGTTCCAAAGAATTTTGAAGCGTATAGATTCCCCTGGCTTTACAGTATATGGATTTTTCTCCGGAATGATCTCGATCGGAAAGCCTATCGGTTTTTTGTAAGTATCATCCTTTTTCGCACCCACCTGCAAAAGCAGTTTTGTATACCGCGCGTAAAACTCTCTTCCTGGTTTATCAAGGTTCCCGGCTTTTTCACGTGCTGCGTATGCCTCGTCTAAACCATCTTCTTTCAAGTAAGCATTAAACGTATCCGCTTCCATCTCAATATACGTCTGCATAGTTTGCATCGCGATAACCTGTGTGCCCTCCTCTTTTAATTCGAGTTCCAAGTGATCTTTTTTACCTTCTACAGTCGTTGCCTTCAAATCAGAGAAGCCAGATACGCGATGATGCTCTAGTTTTTCAATCCGCTCACGTTTCAGATCGATTGGTGAGCCCATGAAATTTTCACCTACCACTATATTTATCTTCGCTTTCTCACCAATGGAGTATATAAACTTCAATGGCTGCATCCAGAATTCATGCGCCGTTACAACAGAGACCAGCAACATCAGCAGCGCCAATGCAGTATATCGTTTATTGATTCTGTTCATGCCTCTATATAGTTAGCTATTCATGATCTCTTCAATTTCTTCAACCTCCACCGGAGTGTTCTTCATCAGATCGTACACACCGTTTTTCTCGATCACCACGTTATTCTCAATACGGATTCCGAATCCTTCTTCACGTATATATATACCGGGCTCTACCGTCCACACCTGACCCAGACGCATCTTGTGATACATATTACCCACATCGTGTACATCAAGTCCAAGTTGATGCCCCGTGCCGTGCATGAAATATTTCGTAAAGAGCGGCTTATCTTTATCCTGGTTCTTTACATCTTTTTTATCGATGAGCTTTAACCCGATCAATTCACTCTCTGTAATCTTCTGTATCTCCTTATGATATTCAAAGTATTTCTCTCCCGGCTTCAACAATTTAAACGCTTCACGTTGTACGCGTAGCACAGCATTATATACCTGCTTCTGTCTCTCTGTAAATTTACCGTTCACGGGTATGGTGCGTGTCAAATCAGCATTATAGTTTGCATATTCTGCTCCTACATCTAACAACAATACATCGCCATCACCGCAAGGTTTATTATTCTCTATATAGTGGAGTACGCAAGAATTTGCACCGGAAGCAATGATCGGTTCGTAGGCAAAACCACGCGAACCATTTCTTAAAAACTCGTGAGCAAACTCGGCTTCAATTTCATATTCTATCACTCCGGGCTTCACAAATTTCAATACTCTTCGGAATGCTTTCTCTGTAATGTCACACGCTCGTTGCAATAAGTCCAGCTCGTATTTTGACTTTATACTTCGAAGTCTGTGCATGATAGGCGCCAGGCGCTCATACCGATGCAGTGGATATTTTTCCAGGCACCATTTCACAAAACGGGATTCACGGGATTCAACAGACACTTCGGCCCTATAGTGATCATTTGTGTTGAGGTATACATGCTCAACATCTCCCATTACCATAAGCATGTTGAACACCTTGGGAAATTCAGAAACCCACAATACAGTTTCGATACCGGTTTGTTCACGGGCTTCTTCTTTCGTTAACTTATGACCTTCCCATACGGAAATGAGTTCACTGGTCTCACGCAGAAAAAGAACCTCCCTATATTTCTTATCATGAAAGTCAGGATATAGCACCAGAATAGTTTCTTCCTGATCAACGCCTGCGAGATAAAACAAATCGCTGTTCTGACGAAAGCGCATTGTACCATCGGAATTGGTTGGCATAATATCATTTGAGTTGACCACTACCAACGCATTTGATTTCAATTCCTTCACTAAGTTCTTACGATTCGTCTCAAAGAGTTCCTTGTCAATACTTTTATATCTCATATTGTATTTGTTACTTTCACTTATCTAAATTATCCGTAAGCGTGCAATTTAACCAAAACTACATGAAGCCAATAAACCATCTTGGTAAGACTATTCTCTTTATTTTACTTTCAGTTTGTCTTGTGAATGCACAGGAGAAATATGAACCTACACCCGAGAATAAAAAGAACCGTGAATGGTTTCAGGATGCAAAGTTTGGGTTGTTTATTCATTGGGGGGTTTATAGCGTGTTGGGTGATGGAGAATGGGTAATGAATGAGCAACAAATTCCGATCAAGACATACGAGAAGATTCCTGCATTTTTTAATCCTACTGAATTTGATGCTAAGGCCTGGGTGCAAACAGCGAAGGCTGCTGGCATGAAGTATATCACCATCACCAGCAAGCATCATGATGGGTTTGCGATGTGGGATAGTAAAGTCTCTGACTATAACATTGTAAAGAAAACACCTTACGGTAAAGACGTGCTGAAGATGCTTGCCGAGGAATGCCGGAAGGAAGGCATCAAGCTTTTCTTCTATCATTCACAATTAGACTGGCATCATCCTGATTATTTTCCAAGAGGTAATACGGGAGGAAAGTGGACGGGCCGTCCGGAAAGTGGCGAGTGGTTTAAATACCTGGACTATATGGATGCACAGTTAACGGAGTTGTTAACAAACTATGGCGATGTAGCCGGTATCTGGTTCGATGGTATGTGGGATAAAAAAGATGCGGACTGGAGATTGTCCAAAACATATTCGCTTATACACAAGCTGCAACCTGGAGCACTTGTCGGCAGTAATCATCACGTTGCACCGTACGATGGTGAAGACTTTCAGATGTTTGAAAAAGACCTTCCTGGTCATAACACAACGGGCTTCTCTTCCGAACAAAAAATTGGCGAGTTGCCAAAAGAAACCTGTGAAACTATAAATTATTCCTGGGGATTTAATCTGAAAGATCAAGGTCATAAAAGCAAAAAAGAACTCATTCAGTATCTCATCAAAGCATCCGGATACGGTGCAAACTTTTTGTTGAATGTAGGCCCTATGCCCAATGGAAAAATTCAACCGGAGCATGTTGAGAAACTTAAACTGATGGGCGAATGGTTAACTGCTAACGGAGAAACAATTTACGGCACACGCGGTGGTCCGTTGTCTGCACGCGACTGGGGTGTTACCACTCAAAAAGGAAATAAAGTATATATACATATTCTTGACTGGCAGGATGAATCGTTGATCATTCCATCGTGGGGAAAGAAAATAAAATCAGCTAAGCTGTTTAAAGATAAGAGTGTCGTGAAATTCACAGAGAATGCTGAGTTCGGTATCACTTTAAAAATACCGAAGGCAAAGCTGGATGAAATTGATACTATCGTTGAGTTGGAGCTGAAGTAACTATAGTGGTGTCACAATCCACCATGTATTGCCGAACTCGTCTTTGAAGCCAGCGGTTCGGCCGTATTCTTTATTGCTTGGTTGATCAATCACGGTTACGCCCGCTTTGACAGCTTTTTCAAAAGTGTCATCGGTATTTTCAACGTAGATATATAGCCCGGCAGGACAAGCTTTGTAATTTGAGGTTGAGTTTGCCAGCATCACGGTGGATGTTCCTATGGTATATTCTGCGTGCATAATGCTTCCGTCATCCGGCTGATGCACGACAAACTTTTCTCTCGCACCGAATACCCTTTTCAGGAAAGCAACAAACTTCTCTGCGCTTTCCACTATAATGTAGGGCATGATGGTTTGATGTCCTTCGGGGATTTTCATGAGGAAGTACCGGATGGTTCGTTTACCTGGTCACTGCGTACCCAGTTCAGTAAAACAAATGTGATGAAGAGCCCTGAAAAGACGCCTTCCAGCAGCACCATGAACGAAGCAATGTAAGGATTCAGATAAGGCCCCATAGGTTCGTGCTCAATTATATACTGCATAAATCCGCTATTGAATCTTAGAAAGAAGAAAAGAAAGAGTGAAAACGTTGCGGCTCCAATAGAGGATGTCGCAACACCAACGGCCAGCCCACGGAAGTAATTCAAGTGCCCGTCATGCGTTCGTGCGAATTGCTTCAAGGCAAAGTATACACCGCCTAACATGATCAGCAAATTCAATAATCGTAATTCGATGACCTCAAGCAGTCCGAGTGCATACATTAAAAAGAAATATACTATCAATCCCAGGGCAATGATGCTTCCATATATCTCCGGGATACGGGTGGGTCTGTTCCAGATATTCATAGAATTCAAATGATGATTTCATGAATACCCAAAAATATTGTGCCCGCAGTCAGCCAATTGCACGACTAACGCATGAGGAACAATATACCCGTTAACTCGACTTACCTACAGGCTGATTTACTTCATCGGTAGCCACCCAGTTCAGCAACACAAATGTTACTAACAGTCCTGAGAAAAATCCTTCCAACACTACAATGAAAGCTGTTATATAGGCATTCAGATAACGGCCCATAGGTTCGTTATCCACTATAGACTTCATCATATCTGTATCAAGCTTCATATAGAAGAACAGAAATGTACCGAAGATGAGTGAACCTATACCAGCCGTTGCAACACCGGTTACAAGGCCTCGGAAATAGTTAAGACTATTGGTATGCGTTGACTTGAATTTCTTGAGCGCATAATATACACCTCCTGTCAAGATCACGAGGTTTATCAAACGTAGTTCGACATGATGGCTAAGACCTACCATCTTCATGATGATAAAGTAAATTATCAGGGCAGCAGCAATACGCAGACCATAGTTCTCCGGAATGCGATTCGGGTTCGATAGCAAACTCATAATATAGCAGTACGTTAGGTATATATAAATCTTTCGATTTTTTATGACAAATGCAAACGTTTCCAATAACTATTTTGCCATACCTTTACAACCAAACCTATAAAACCATGAAGAAGATATTACTCGGCATCTTAGGCGTTATTGTATTGTTGATCATTGTTGGATTCTTTCTCCCATCAAAGATCGAAGTTACACGGAGCTTAACGATGCACGCTTCTCCCGAAGCAGCTTTCGAAGAGATCAACAACCTGGAGCACTGGGAAAAATGGTCGTACTGGAATACACTTGACCCTACCATAAAAACAACCTATGGCGAACAGCGCTCGGGCACAGGTGCATGGTATAGCTGGGATAGTAAAGACATGGGTAAAGGGAAACTCATTATAACGGAGAGTAAACCCTCGTCTATGATTAAAGCTGATCTTGATTTTATGGAGCAGGGCACTGCGAAAAGCTGGTATACTTTCGAGCCTGTAAATGATAGCACAAAAGTTACAATGGGTTTTTCAACAGAATTCGGAATGAACCCTTTCATGCGATGGATGGGTGTAACTATGTTTGAAAGTGAAATGAACAAAGCCTTCGACTACAACCTGAACAAGATCAAAGAAATAGCGGAAGCGAAAGAATAGCATTAAGCTTTAAACAGATATACCTTATTCAATTCAATTTCTCTCCCGCAGATTATCGCAGACTTTTTATGCATTTATCTGTGAAATCTGCGGGAGATATTTACTGCCTCCGCATCTCTATCTTCCCACTTTGAGCCCCGAGTCTTTTTGTTTTTTAAACATTAAGCATTTTACTTTTCGCATATTACAGTGAAATGAACAAAGCCTTCGATTAAACGGAAATTTCAAAGTATAGCAGTGTAGAATATACTTTATTCGATCCAATTTTTTATCCCGCAGACCTCGCAGATTATCGCAGACTTTTTATGCATTTATCTGCGATAATCTGTGAAATCTGCGGGAGATATTTACTGCCTCCCCACTTTGAGCCCCGAGCTTTTTGTTTTTAAACATTAAGCATTTTACTTTTCGGATATGACATTGGACGAATTTAAAAACTCACTTCGTGATATAAAGCCTCCCGCAGGAATCAGCGATCTACTGAAAGCACTTTGGTTTGAAGGGAAAGGTGATTGGGAATCTGCACACAACATTGCGCAGGATATACATACAAAGGATGGTTCCTGGATCCATGCTTATCTGCACCGGGTGGAAGGCGATTTGGGAAACGCATCATATTGGTATAGTCGCGCGAATCGAAAAATGCCTACTGTAACGATAAAAGAAGAATGGAGCGATATAGCAGAAGAGCTTTTGTCTGCATAGATATACTATATCAACACCTCTCTTTAAATTTCATGTGCGCGCGTTCTGATTTCGGGTGCAGTGTTTTGTTCTTCCAATTCCTTCCTCCTCAATTTCAATTCATCTTGAGAAGGCGTATAGAAGATCAACTCACTCAAGTCGGGCTGGCCGGCATCTACCCAGGCCGTATACCAGAAGTCTGCCGTGAGCTTTATAGCGGCACGCATTCTTCGTGCTACCATTCCTTGTAAAAGTTTATGATACGCCAAGGCGTATTCACGCGAATATACCTTTAGCGTCTGTCGTCCTTTTGTTTCAAATGAATAACGATGTTCGCCAAATGAAGCCGCCAGGTTCTTCTCTTCTATAAGTACAGAGTCTACAGCAAGATGAGAACCTTCAATAGCTTTCCACGCAGCCAACTGCGGGTTCGGTATATATTGCGCCCGCCCGGTAAAGAAATTATATTGATCTGAAAACAATTCCGGTAAACGTGATTCCCAAAACGCATGTATACCTTCCTGGCCCGTAATCTGCCCATTATAATTTTCCGTTGTGTGCAAGGGTACATGCGCATCACCTATATAGTGACCAAGCTCGGCTGATAACTTCAATATCCTTTCAGGATCGCGAATCAGGAAAGCATTTTTCAAGGAGTAATACATTCGGTTGATATGCCATGGCAGCACACCATACGCTTTCAAAGTATCTTCTGTCAATTTAGTAACAGCATCATTCCAGTAACGTGGTAATGTATACAAGGCACTGTCGCCATAATGGTCAATGTCTATATAATGACGTGCAGCTTCATCTACAACGGAGAATCTTCTTTTATCAGGATTAACGGAAGCCTCGGTGATATAGCCGATGTTCTTTTTATAAAAGCCGATCATTTCAGGAGGCAGCGTGAACACTGCGAGACGGTTAATGCGCTGGTGACCAAAAAATCCCCAACCACCAAACAGGAAAATTATACCGGTTAAACCAAGCCGCTTGCTATAGCGGTAAATAGCTGACAACTTTAACATACAACGGAGAAAAGATTATACTTGCAGAGGCAAGTTACATAAAAAATCAAATCGTGATGAAAAACCTCGCTGCTACACTTGGTATACTTATACTCCTTACGGGAAGTATCTATAGTAAAGATTACCCGAAGAATGAAAACATCGACATCAAAAAGTATGTCTTTGAATTAACGCTTCATGATTCTATCGATGTTATAAAAGGCAAAGCCACCATTACCATTCTCTTTAAAAAATCGCTGAATGAATTTGAGCTTGATCTCGTGAATAAAGATGGAGGAGGCTCAGGCATGGAAGTAACGGAGATTACGGCAGACAATAAACCTGTGAAATTCCTCCATCAGAATGACAGACTAAAAATTATACTTCCCGCTGCTATACCTGCAACAACGCTTTCTGAGATTATCATTACCTATAGTGGAGTCCCCCGCGATGGACTAATCATCTCCAAGAATAAATATGGTGATCGTACTTTCTTTGGCGACAACTGGCCTGACCGCGCGCATCACTGGCTTCCAACTATCGATCATCCCTCCGACAAAGCTGCCGTTGACTTTATTGTAACAGCACCTCCTAAATATGAGGTAATCGGCAACGGAATTAAACTTGAAGAAAGTTATCTCGGCAATCGCCAAAAGCTCACACACTGGCACGAAGAAACAGAGCTTGCTACAAAAGTGATGGTCATTGGTGCTGCACGCTTCGCGGTTCGCCAGACAGGTGTTGTAAATGGCTTTGAAGTTACAAGCTGGGTATATCCTCAAAATAGAGAAGAAGGCTTTGACTCTTATAAGTATGCACCCAAGATTCTTGATTTCTTTCACACACATATAGGGCCATACTCCTATAAGAAGCTCGCGAATGTCCAATCCAAAACCCGGTATGGTGGAATGGAGAATGCAAGCAACATTTTCTATTTCGAAAATTCAGTGGCTACGGGCGCAGAAGCAGCCGGCAATGCAAGCAAGATTGAGCCGTTGGTTGCTCATGAAATAGCACATCAGTGGTTTGGCAACTCTGCATCTGAAACGGATTGGCATCACGTGTGGCTGAGCGAAGGTTTTGCAACCTACTTAACACATCTATACTTCGAGTTTACGTACGGCCGCGACAGAATGACAAAAGATCTTCGCGATGATCGAAAGCAAGTGATAGATTTCTATCAGAAAAAGAAACTTCCCATTGTATTCACGACTCTGCCGGATGACCTGCTTGAAATTCTAAGCGCCAATTCATATCAAAAAGGAAGTTGGGTGCTCCACATGCTACGGGCAGAAATTGGTGATGATGCGTTCTGGCAAGGACTTCAGGATTATTATAAACACTATCAAAACAGCAACGCCTCCACCGAAGATTTTAAAACCGTGATGGAAGAAGCTTCCGGAAAAGATCTTGATCTTTTTTTCAATCAATGGCTTTACAAAGCAGGACACCCTGTTTTAGAATGGAGTTGGACGTACGATGCAAAAGCGCAGGTACTCACGGTCTCTATTAATCAAACCCAGCCCAACGATATCTTTAATGTGCCTTTGGAGATAGGAATTTATGACGAAAACCGTCTCTTAACGAAAGTTGAATTGGTCAGGCTTGATAAAAAATCAAATAAATTCAGCCTTAAAATCGCTCAAAAACCTTCGAAAATAGAGCTTGACCCAAATACCAACTTATTATACGAGGGAAAATTAAAGAATTGATTGAAGTCAGGCATTGCAAATTCAGGAAATCCCTTTACCTTTGCAGTCCTTATTTGAAAACGAACTATGGCAAACCATAAGTCAGCAGAAAAAAGAATCCGTGCGAATGAGATTAAGCGTGTAAGAAACCGCTACCAGCACAAGACTACGCGTTCATTCATCAAAAGACTGAAGTCTTCTACTTTGAAGTCCGAAGCTACTAACCTTTTGAAAGAAGTTTCTTCGATGATCGATAAATTGGCGAAGAAGAATATCATTCATTGGAAAAAAGCTGCGAATCAAAAGTCGAAGCTTACAAGATTCGTAAACAAACTCGCTTAAGAATTTATTCTTAGCAGTTCAAAGTATACCTGAACCCCGCTCGAAAAGCGGGGTTTTACTTTTTGTACGTACACCTCCCCTATACTTTCATCGTTTTTGAAATAAAAATCAAAACATGAAAAGATACAGCAGCACTGCTATATCTTCGTGCAAAACCGTTGTATGAACATGCATATTGAAGAGAAGGCTCTTGGTATAAAGAGCTGGTCGCCCGAAGACCGTCCACGTGAAAAATTAATCTTAAAAGGTAGATCATCACTTTCTGATGCCGAGCTGATTGCCATCCTGCTGGGATCTGGAACAGCCACCATGAGTGCTGTTGATCTGGCCAAAAAAATTCTGCTCTATGCTGATAACAGTTTGCATCGGCTAGCGCATCTCACCATTAAAGATCTGGTTAAAATAAAAGGCATCGGTGAAGCGAAAGCGATCACCATTATTGCAGCACTTGAATTAGGGCGCAGAAGAAAAAACCTGGATGCAGACGAGAAACCAAAAATTACGAGTTCGAAAGATGCATTCGATCTTTTGAAATCTGAACTGCTGGATATACCACATGAAGAGTTCTGGATCGTACTCGTAAACCGCGCCAACATTGTTTTAAAAAAACAAAGAATCAGTATCGGTGGTGTGGCAGGGACGGTGGCCGATCCAAAAATAATCTTCAAGCTAGCCCTCGATGAACTTGCCAGCGGTATAATTCTCGCGCACAATCATCCTTCCGGAAATCTGTCGGCAAGCGTTGCCGATCATTCCCTTACAAAAAAATTGAAAGAAGGCGCAAAGCTGCTCGACATACAAATTCTTGATCACCTGATCATTGCCAATCAACGCTATTACAGTTTTGCAGACGAAGGAGTGCTTTAATGTATCCGGCACAATAATCTTCCGTTTTTAACCATTATTACTTAGCAGTGGAGTTTTCCACTGGTGTACAAGTAGAGGCATAAGTTTTTACGTTTCCATACTTGTTTCTAAGTTTGATGGTTAAAAAATGAAAAGAAAGCGCTCTCTACTCATTGTTCTACTCGTAATTACTTTGCCGCTATTGCTGGCACAAGTGTGGAAGGACAATGAAGAGACACGAACCAACACTCCCGCTTCGCCACCTCCAACGGTAAAGGTAACTCCCTATATAAACCCGGAGTTTACAAGTCTCATGGGCGACTATCAACGTGAAATGGAAACGCTTCTGCAGACTTCGGGCATACCGGGTGCAGCCATCGCCGTTGTAAAAGATTCGTCTATAGTATATATAAAAGGCTTCGGTGTGAAAACGCATGGAACAAATGACTCCATCGATATCAATACCGTCTTTAGGATTGCTTCTGTATCAAAATGCTTTGCTGCCTTTCTTACCGGAACACTGGTTGCTGATAGCACACTGGCGTGGGATGATCCGGTGATAAAATACCTTCCTGCATTTCAACTAAAGTCACCAGAGTATACGAAGCTTCTTACCCTTCGTAATGTACTTTCACATACTACCGGACTGCCCTATCACACTTATACAAACCTGGTGGAGGAAGGTATAGATCTTCAATCCTTACTCGATAAATTGAAAGATGTAAACGTAGCGAACCCTCCAGGGAAACAATATAGTTATCAGAATGTAGCCTATAGTCTCATTGGCGAAGTGATTCATGTCGCCACAAAAAAAACGTACGATGAAATGATACAAGAGCGCGTGTTCACACCACTGAACATGCACACTGCATCAACCAACTATACCAGTTTAATTACCAATCCAAATATTGCTAAGCCTCATACTATGAGACGCGGGCAATGGAAGGAAGCAAGCATCAACAATACATATTACAACGTAGCGCCTGCTGGCGGAATCAATGCCAGCATTTCAGATATGGCCAACTGGATGATTGCTCTGCTCGGAAACCGTGAAGATGTTATTTCGCGCGAGACCCTGAACCAACTATTCACACCACAGGTAAATGCTCCTTCCAAGAATAGAAATTATGGACGAACACATCGCTATAGCAATTCATATTATGGATTAGGTTGGAGAATACTATATTACCCGGATGATACCTTGGTATACCATGGCGGATACGTAAACGGATATCGCAGTGAAGTTGCTGTGAATATGAAAGATCACATCGCTATATGTTTACTGTCCAATGCCCCGGGCGTTGTAGCGGATACCGGTATACCTGTATTTTTAAATATGTTCAGAGCACATCGTGATTCTATCCTTGCATACGACAACCGGAAACGCCTAACCCTTGCCAGGAATATACCTGCACCTACACCATGAAGAAAAAAAACATTTTCATTCTCGTCATTATCGTTGTCGTCATGATTAGTTTGCTATACTCTTTCTTAGGCAGCCAGGACCAGACAGCCTATATCAAGGAGATTGAACAGGAGCGTGAAGAGAAAGACCAATTCATGCGTACTTCCAAGGAATCGCCCTTTGCAAATAAAAAAGAAACCTTCAACGGACTAAAGTATTACCCCATTGACATCCGGTATAAAATCACGGCCGATCTAACCGCTATACCAAACAAAAAAGTTGTACTGCTCAGCACCAGCGATGGCAAAGAGGAACAGTATGTCGAATATGCTTACGCAGAATTCGATCTCAACGGATATCATAACAAACTCCTCATCCTGGAGATGATCGATACGGGCCCGTTCCGTGGTAAACTATTTTTGGCATTCGGAGATGAAACCAGTGCAGGAGAAACGTATGGAGCAGGCCGTTACCTCGATGTTGAAAAAGTGCAAGGCAGCAATACGATTACACTGGATTTCAACATGGCCTATAATCCGTATTGCGCTTACGCGGAAGAATTTTCGTGCCCTTTTCCACCACCTGAAAATCTTTTGAAAGTTGCCATCCGCGCAGGCGAAAAGGTTTATCATAATTGATCCACCTTTTTTAATCTTTCGCTTTAGTCTGTTTCAGCTAAACCCTTATTTTTGAGGTCTTATTCATTTGCCCGGATCGCTTTATCCGGGTTCTTTTTATAGATAGCATTATGACCATTTCGTACAATTGGCTGAAAGAATACATCGACATCCCTGAATCAGCAGAGGAGATTGGAAAAGTATTAACATCTACCGGACTTGAAGTAGAAAAAGTAGAAGAGCATGAAACGGTAAAAGGAGGTTTGAAAGGTTTGGTGATCGGCACAGTATTAACCTGTGCGAAACATCCCAACGCAGATAAACTTTCGGTTACGACTGTAGATGTTGGTGGCGAAAAAATATTGCCGATTGTTTGTGGCGCTCCCAATGTAGCAGCAGGCCAACGCGTAGTCGTAGCTACACCCGGCACAACGGTTTACCCGAGCAAAGGAGAACCTTTCACGATAAAGAATTCAAAAATTCGCGGCGAGCAATCTGAAGGGATGATTTGCGCTGAAGATGAAATCGGTTTGGGAGAAAGTCATGCCGGCATCATGGTGCTTACTACCGATGTACCCAACGGAACACCGGCTGCTGAGTTCTTCAACATTCAGTCAGACTATATACTTGAAATAGGACTTACACCCAACCGCGCAGATGCTACATCGCACGTGGGTGTTGCCCGCGATATAAAAGCATCGAAGCAAAGATCTATACAGTGGCCATCGGTTGATCATTTCAAAAGTGATAATCAAAGCCTGATTATACCGGTTGAAGTTGAAAACAAAGAAGCTTGTCCACGTTACTCTGGTGTAACGATCACAGGGATCACTGTAAAGGATTCACCCGACTGGTTAAAGAATCGTTTATTATCCATCGGCCTTACTCCAATCAACAACATCGTTGATATAACAAACTTCATTTGCTATGAACTCGGGCAACCAATGCATGCATTTGATGCGGATCAGATTACCGGCAAAAAAGTAATTGTAAAAACATTACCGGCTGGTTCTAAATTCACAACACTGGATAACAAAGAAAGAACGTTACTCGCGAACGACCTCATGATCTGCAATGCAGCAGAAGGTATGTGTATAGCGGGGGTATTCGGAGGAGCTAAATCCGGGATCACCGGGAACACAAAGAATATATTCCTGGAGAGTGCTTATTTCTCTGCAGACTATATCCGTAAAACTTCGCTTCATCACCAGTTGAAGACAGATGCATCGTTCCGTTATGAACGTGGCACCGATCCCAACATCACCGTATATGCATTGAAGCGCGCCGCTCTATTGGTAAAAGAAATTGCCGGTGGACAAATCTCTTCAGAGATCGTAGATATATACCCTTCGAAAATTGAGAACAGAACGATCGAAGTAAAAGATAAACACGTAGCGAGACTGATCGGCAAAATCATTCCGCGTGAAGAAGTCTTTGGTATACTCGAGCGCCTGGATATACAGATCACAGAAAAGAAAGAAGATTCATTCACGGTATCGGTTCCACCCTATCGTGTAGATGTATTGCAAGAAGCAGACATTATTGAAGAGATCTTGCGCATCTACGGATTCAACAACATTGAGCTCTCAGATATAGCAGGTACCGATTATGTAGCAGAGTTCCCTGTAAAAAGCATCGATAAGTATAAACGCAGCATTGGCGAATTACTGGCCGGCAATGGTTTCTATGAGATCTGGACGAACTCGCTGACGAATCACTCCTATCAACAGAAACATAAGCTTACGTTTAAAGGTGAGCCTGTTGAGATACTGAACAAGCTGAGTGAAGAGCAGGGCATTCTCCGCCAGACTTTACTGTTTACAGGACTTGAGGTTTGCGCTTATAATATAAACCGGAAGCAAAAAGATCTGAAGCTTTACGAGTTCGGCAAAATATACTATAAAGATGGTGGCAAGTACCGCGAGGAAGAACGCCTTGTGCTATACATCACCGGTAATGTTGAAACCGAAAACTGGCGACATAAAACGCAGCCTGTTTCGTATTACGACCTGGCACAGCACATACAGAATGTATTGCAGAAGAGCGGGGTTACAAACCTGAAGCAGGAAACAATTAACGATCAGTTACTGGAATATGGCTTGAAACTTTCGAGGGGAAATGAAGAAATAGGAAAGCTCGGAAAAGTAAAATCTGCGTTGCTGAAAGATTTTGGAGTGAAGCAGGAAATATTTTATGCGGAGCTAAATACATCCTTGCTTTTCCAAGCGGCAAACCCTAAGTTAGTAATTAAAGAAGTTGCAAAGTTTCCTGAAGTAAGGCGTGACCTGTCGCTTGTGCTCGACAAGCAGGTAAACTTCAACGAAATAAACAACGTAGTACTTAGTACCGAGAAGCGGCTGATCAAAAACATCATTGCGTTTGATGTATACGAAGGCGAAAATATCCCACAAGGAAAAAAGGCTTACGCATTAGGCTTTACTTTGCTGGATGAAACCAAAACGCTAACCGATGAAGAAATTGACAAGACTATGAATCGGTTAATAAAAGCGTTTGAAGAAAAACTAGGTGCTGTCATCAGAAAGTAATTGGTATAGATGACGCATTGGATTTTATTGGTATAGTATTTATGCCAGCGCTCAACGATAAGTGTAATTTACCCAACGGCTATAGGGCTACAGACCCGCAGCGAAAAGAATGGAAATGGACCAAGAACTCTTAAAGTCTAACCTTACGGGGTTGGAGCGCAAACTTGTGGTGCTCATTAACGAGCATAAAAATCTTAAAGAGGAAATAAAAAACCTGAAAGTTGAAAATCAGGAACTGAAGTCAGCAATTAAAGTCCGCGATGAGCAAATCAACGGTTTTCATAATCAATTGAAAATCACTAAAATTGTAGATAATTTAAACCCGGAAGACGGAAGTGTTCTGGAGTTAAAGAAAAAAGTGGACGAATACATTCGTGAGATTGACAAGTGCATCGCTCACTTAAGCAGATAAAAAGCAACCCCGTAAGAAATTGATGGAGGAACTTTCTATAAAAATTAAGATAGCCGACCGTGAATACCCTATGAAGGTGAAGCGATCTGATGAAGAACGGGTTCGGTTGGCGGGAAAACTCATCAATGAGAAGTTAAAATCTTATCGGGAACAATTTGGGATTGACGACAAACAAGATTTATTAGCTATGGTAGCGTTCGATTGCCTCGTAGATAAAATGGCTGCGGACGAAACACACCAGGTTATTGACCAGACCGTGTTCGAGAAAGTAAATCACCTCAACCACCTGGTATCGCAATCCATTCTGTAATTTCTTTTACTCCTTCCTTTCTGAGCCAAGGCGGCATACCGGGGTATATATAACCCTTATTTTTTTATGTCTCTCTTTTACGTCATAGTTATTGCCAGCAGTTTAGTGGCAACCATCGTACTGAGCATTATTATCGGTTCTATTCTTTCCGGAAAAAAAATGAAACGCAGTCTGGAAGATGCAGACGACCGTGCCAAGCTTATTCTTAAAGAAGCCGAAATCGCAGCCGAGAATTTGAAGAAAGATAGAATTCTGGAAGCCAAAGAAAAGATCCTGAAGATGCGCTCCGAGTTTGAAGATGAAGCAAACAAGAAGAAGAGCGTAATCATCACCAACGAACAAAAGATCAAGCAACGCGAGCAAACTCTAAGCAAGGAAATTGAAAACCTGAAACGCAAAGAAGGCGAGCTTGATGACATCCGTACAGACCTTGCAGCTCAACTCGAGCACGTTAAGAAACGCAAGGAAGAGCTAGACAAATTCAATCAGCAGAAAATTCAGGTACTTGAAAATATATCCAAGCTCACTGCCGATGAAGCCCGCGAGCAACTGATCGCCTCTCTGAAAGATGAAGCACAGACTCGTGCCTCAAGCTATATTAAAGACATTATGGAGCAGGCGAAACTTACTGCTACCAAAGAAGCCAAAAAGATTGTTGTTGAAACGATTCAGCGTACAGCTACCGAACATGCTGTTGAAAACTGCGTATCGATCTTCAACATCGAAAGCGATGATATTAAAGGTAAAGTAATCGGCCGCGAAGGAAGAAACATCCGCGCCCTCGAAGCTGCTACCGGTGTTGAAATTATAGTAGACGATACGCCTGAAGCGATTATCATTTCAGGATTCGATCCTGTGCGAAGAGAGATCGCACGTTTATCGTTACACAGACTTGTGCAAGACGGTCGTATACACCCGGCACGTATCGAAGAGATCGTTGCCAAGACGACAAAAAATATTGAAGACGAAATTATAGAGATCGGTGAACGTACCGTGATTGACCTGGGTATACATGGTCTGCATCCGGAGTTAGTGCGTATGGTAGGCCGCATGCGCTATCGTTCTTCGTACGGACAAAACTTATTGCAACATTCACGCGAAGTAGCCAACCTGTGCGCGATTATGGCGAGCGAACTTGGCCTCAATGTAAAACAAGCGAAACGTGCAGGCCTCCTTCACGATATAGGCAAAGTGTGGCCTGAAGAATTGGAGAAGCCACACGCTATAGTAGGTATGGAGCTTGCGCAGAAGTATAAAGAGCACCCGGTTATCTGCAACGCTATAGGAGCTCACCACGATGAGATTGAAATGACGAGTATACTTTCACCTATAGTTCAGTCATGCGATGCTATAAGTGGTGCACGCCCTGGTGCAAGACGCGAGGTGATGGAACAATATATCAAGCGCTTGAAAGAACTCGAAGAACTTGGACTAAGCTTTGATGGTGTAGAAAAATGCTATGCGATACAAGCCGGCCGCGAACTACGCGTGATCGTAGATGCAGAGAAAGCAACCGATGATCGTGCAAGTCAATTGAGCTTCGACATCTCTCAGAAAATAGAACGCGACATGCAATATCCAGGACAGGTAAAAGTTACCGTGATCCGCGAGATGAGAAGTGTAGCTTACGCGAAATAAGGCTTCCCCTAAATCCCCCTCAATAGAGAAGGCCATCAACATATATATATAAACAAACATGCCCCGATAGTACGGGGCATGTTTGTTTATATACTGTCTTACTCGTTTATCCTGAGGTAGCTGATCTTTAATTTATCCACAGCTATATTTTAGATTCCAAAGCGTACGAAGACAGCCTCACCCTAAATCCCTCTCCAGAGGAGAGGGATTTTTAACCCTTCTCCTTTGGAGAAGGGTTGGGATGAGGCTACCAACTTAGTGTCGGGGTACGTTATTTATATACTGCCTGCATTTCCTTCGCGCACCTCTGTGCCTACTTCGGGCTCTTGGTGCAATTGAATTTCGTTGTCATCCACATCGTACCATCCCCGCGTTTCCTTTGCAGCTGTGTCTAGCAAGCTGAATAACAACGACAAATCATCCATCCAGTCATCAAACTCGGGCGACAGAAAGTCTTTATTATGCCCTATATATTCGAGCAATAAAGTCCGCAGGCAGCGATTAACCCTATCGGGAGGCGTATATAGCATAAAATGACGGAAGGCCTCAGCCAACCGCTCACTAACAACTCGCGAATCCATATGTGACATATAACGTTCAAGGTTTATGGCTGCAAATAGCAATTCTTTGAAGATGTACCTCACCCCCGCTTCGAGTATATAACAACCCTGCCACGTTGTTTTTTACCTAATCAACTTATTTTTTACATTTGAGTATGACAGAGAAACTTCACATTGGTAGAAAAGTAGCACGCCTGCGCGAGTTACGCGGTATAAAACAAGAAACGCTAGCCGAACAATTAGGCATTAGCCAACAAGCTGTTTCAAAACTCGAGCAGAGTGAAAGTATAGAAGATACTACATTAGCAAGGATCGCTAAAGCTTTGGGTATAACATCTGAAGTGATTAAAAACTTCAGCGAAGAATCGGTCATCTATAATGTGCAGAACAATTATGAAGGAGCTACTAATAATCCTTATAATGCACAGTGCACTTTCAATCCTCTCGATGAGTATAGGAATGAAGTAAAAGAAAACAAACGCTTGAGTGAAGAGAACAAAAAGCTATATGAATCTCTTTTGAAAGAGAAGGATGAGAAGATTGCGTTGTTGAAGAAGATGTTGGAGGGGAAGTAGAGATGGAGCCTGAAGATAGTAAAGCCTATCTCAAGAAATCTGCTATGCTCTACAAGATTTATTGTGGATTGTTTCTGTTCTCGATGTTAGTATCCACAATAGTGAGCTTGGTCCCAAATGGCTCTACAAGTTTTACCGAACTGATAATAGGGCTCCCTCTCTTGACAGTTTTCATAATATCACCCCTTGGTATTTTTTATTGTTGGAGAAGCTATAGACGAAAAGAAGGCAAAACTATTAGCAGAATTATACATTCTTTAGGTCACGCGTTTTTCTGTTACATAGCAATCATAATGTTGGGTATCTTTATTATGAACATATATATGTAGTATATTATTTTTGGACGAGGCGAAATATATCATCCATATTTAAAATGGGATTCTTCAACTTTTTTAAAAACGAAACAACGGAAAACTACCTTGAAAAAGTAATCAGTTTTACGCTCGACAATGTCAGCAAAGCAGTTTTAAGTAGTTGCAAAAACGGTGACTATGTAAATCTTTGGACAAAGGTAGACATGGACAATGTAATGATCTATGCGCCGAATTCTATTAGCGGATCCGGGCAATTGGGAATCGTACCCAGCAAGTATAAAAAAATCATCAAAGCACATATTCTCGAAAAAAGGGATTATGGATTTTCCGGACCTTCAACAAATAATTATGACGCTTCAATAACAAATATATCTGGATCAAGTTGCACAATCCGAATCAAGTTATACTCAGCCAAAGAACACGAACGAATTATACACGAGATGATTAACCGTGACAAGGCTGCAACGAAAGCGGGCTTGGAGAAGAAGTATAAAATGACCACGCCTGTGGAAATTAAGTTTAATTTAAAGAGAACTGACGTGACGAATTTTGACGACTTGAAGCTCAAAGTCTTTGAGAAGGAGTTTTATATTGAGTATCCATATGACTTTAAACTACAACTGATTGATGACCATAATCGAATTGCCGCTGAAACGGTTTCGCAAAAGGAAAAAGTAACGAGAATTGTAAACGGCTTTTATAACGGACAGAAAATTAGTATCACTAAAATTGAAAAAGAGCGGGATTATCTGAAAGCTACAATAATTGGCGAATAAAAAAACTAAACAGATGAGTACCAATCCGTATGACTAACAATAACGAAATATATTTTGGAGACAAAAACACATTTGCCATCAAATATATACCAGAGAATAAATTTTTAGATGAAAGAGGGCACATTTGATATTATGCATATATGCACTTGGTGATCCAACAGAAGCACACACTCCAATAAGCGTCAACTACAAAAAATAATATAAGTACAAATGAAAAGACCGCAAGATTTTTTTACGATTTACAAGCAATCGGCATGGGATAAGGACACAGAAAGTATGATTGGATTATATGATGACAATGTTGTGATTTTTGATATGTGGAATCAAGGTTATCAAACAGGTCTTAAAGAATGGTCTGTTGTTATAAAAGATTGGTTAGGTTCCCTAGGAGACGAAAAGGTAAATGTGATATTTGAAATGACAGAGATCCACGAAAGTACCGATGTTGGATTTGGGAGTGCTTTGATTAGTT
>CABHOV010000081.1 GCA_902168185.1 uncultured Bacteroides sp. | reverse complement strand
AACCTCCACTGGTCACCGTACTACCTGAAGTGTTACGCTCGCGCGCCATGCCACTGGCAGGGTCTGCAAAATCCCAGAAATATTTGAAGGTTTGCTTTTGGACAAGTGTAAGAAGCTCTTCATCTGAGATACGGGGAAACTTATCATTAACATCAACTTCTGTAACGACCTTAATATTTAGATCACTTCCAAATTCTTTTTTTGTCGCTGAATTTAATTCAGTTGATATGTTTAAGCTATATATAGACCAGTAATCTAATGGATCAGCTGGCTCTACAATGACTATACTATCGTTGTTTTTAAACGAAAAATTTAATGTTTGGGTACCAGATGTACCACCTAGTATGATCGCATTCTGAACTGATTGCCGATCGACTGGTTCAGAAAAGGAAATTGCGATTTGTGGCACTCGAGATGTGCCTGAATATTTATAGCTAAAAGGCTTGCCATCAAGTTGCAGATCAACGAGACTAAAGTATTGAGGTTTCTGCGGTGCGGGGTCATCATTTTTGCATGAACTTATACAGAAAATAACAAAGATCAGTGGTATGCAAAAATGTCTCATTTAAGAAATATTATATATAGTTATAAAGAAGGGGTACTATATATAAGTACCCCTTTTACATTTTATTATCGCCCTGCAGTTCCAAGATTGAATAGTGCCGTGATTTCTGCTTCAGATAGTACAGTATTGAATACTCTTACATCGTCAATTGAGGCAGTAGCCCAAGGATTCCAGCTTTGTTGTGAAGGGGCGCCAGTGAAACCAATATCGCTGGATGCAAGGCTTCCAAATACAGCCTTGACAGGAACAGCCATAATCAGTTCAGCAGTTGTTCCACGATCATCGTAACCACCTACTGATTCTGCATTGCCATAAATTTTGAATTGATGCGTTGTAGCATTCCAGGTCATTACATAATGAGACCACTTGTTAGCTCCCATAAAATAAGCACCAACATCACCATTCTTAAGTGCAACGTTATCTTGTAAACTGTTGCCGCCACCAGCAGGGTGTGTATTGAGTAGATTCTTTAATTCAAGTGTATCAGATGATGGCAGATGACGTGATGTTTCTGCACAGGCCATAACATCTCCCCAAATGTCAGTAGTTCCGGTTGGGATGAGTCCAAAGAAGGAAGTAAATCCTTCTGCCGTTGTCCTTTTGTTTCCCGCTACATTTACCCACAAACTAACTGTAAAGTTATTGAGTGCGTTAGCCGTATTTATAGCAGTAATAGATGGATATACCAATACACCCTTAGTAAGCTTAAGTGCATTTCCTATCTGGCCTGTGGTTGAACCTACTGTCCCATACGTGTTCGATGGTGCTGTACCCGATATAACTTCATTGTTGTTATCATCGAACGACCAATGTGCTACTAGGTTTGAAGACGCCACTTCATTCGAATTATTATAGCCATCGATCGGAGGCAGTGAATCATCGTCATCGGAGCAAGATCCAAACGTAAGCATGGCGAGAGCGATACCACACGCTAATAAATAATTAATTGACTTTTTCATTTTATTTGAGTTAAAATTTATATGTAAAACATTCTTGGTTGTGTGCTTTTATTATATGCATAGCGTTCAATAAAGAGGATTTTGTGCTAGCACATTTCCACTTAATAAAATTTGTGAATTTGGTATAGGTAACAGCTCATGTTTTCCCTCAACAAAATTTGTTTTACCGGCAGCATGCATCACAGCAGCGGCTCTACCTTGGCGTACAAGGTCCCAGAAACGGTCGTGCTCCATGGCGAGTTCAACCCTTCGTTCTTTCCATACATCTTCTATAGTATAGCTTGCTTTAGGTTCAAGCCCTGCGCGTTCGCGTATAAGTTTCATACTGCTTTCTGCAAAGCTTGGTTGATTAACTGTTGGTTGAAGAGCAGCTTCGGCATTCATCAACAAAACTTCAGCGTATCGTAATATTTTTATATTCTTCGGACGGTCTTTATCAGCGCTTACAGCATAAGACTCACTTTCACGGCTGGTATATGCTTTATAATTGTAGTATAGGTTTTGTACCGAGTCAGAACTGGGAATCCTGAATCCATCCCATAGCACTGTTCCTTTACGTGTACCAGAATTATCAATGGAAATGATAGTTGCTTCTTTTCTGAAATCGCCTTCTTCATAAGCATTCACCAAAGAAGTAGAAGGAGTATTGAATCCCCACCCTAAGTCATCCCAACCACCAGAGCCTCCAGTTCGTGGACCTTGACTTACAGTATAATTATCGATCTTCAGATTTGCATTATTGAATTCACCAGTCTCTATTTCAAAAATCGATTCGATGCTATTGTTTCCAACCTGACGCCAGATCGTTGCATAATCTTCCACCAGTTTATATTGTCCTGAATTGATTACTTCGTTTGTTAGTTGAAATACTTTGTCCCACTCTTTTTGATACATGTATACCTTGGCAAGCATAGACTTTGCAGCACCTTGCGTTACATGTCCATTGTTTTTCAAAGGAAGTTTTTCTATAGCAAAGTGCAAATCGTTCTCAATGCTATCATATACAGTTTCAACAGATGCTCTGGTTTTAAAAGTTATATCTGAATTGGCATCATCAGCATCTTTCGGCACACGAAATACCAAAGGCACGCCCCCATACATACGCACAAGATTAAAATATAAGTATGCTCGTAGAAAACGAACTTCTCCCATCCATACATCACGCTGATCAGTATCTATAGCAGCGGTAGCAAGCGCTGCCAATGCTTGATTAGCCGCGCCAATCCCATTGTAGTTACCACTCCATAAGGTTTCAGCAAATTTGTTAGTTGGTGTTAATGTGAAGTTATCGATGTCACCGACCGGAACAGCTTGGTCACTTGGTGTACTTCCTTTATCAGCGTCATCCGAAATGATATTGGTGACTGTTATAAAAGCAAAGCCATGTATATCACCATCGCCCCAAGAGTCGCCTTGCAACAAACTGTTATATACACCTGTTACTAGCTTCTCAGCAAGTTTAGGATCTGTTGTTGTGGTAACACCACCTTGTACTGCAACATCCAAAAAACTATCGCTGCAGGCTAGCGATAACAAACAGATTAAAACAATTCCTAAAAAAGATTTATTTTTCATTTCGTTCATTTTTAAAACCCAATATTCAAACCGGCAGCAATTGTTCTAGTAGTAGGATAGGAAGTGAGTTCTATACCTGAGTCGGTAGGGTTCCCCGGCAATTCTGCAGTAAAGCCGCTGTATTTCTTATATGTGAATAAGTTTTGAGACGTTGCAAATATGCGCAAGCTTGATACTTTAATACGCTCAAGAAAAGAAGATGGAAATGTATACCCAATCGTAAGATTATTGATACGGGCAAACGTACCTGATTCAACAAAGTATGTGGAGGCTGGTAAGTTGCCTACATTAGCACCCGGTTCTGTCTGAGAACGATTCGCGCTTGTCCAGCGATTATATACTATATCTTTTTCCACATTGTCTGTTCCGGAAACCCGTACAGCTTTCTTACCATTATAAACTTCATTTCCAGCGTTTCCATAAATGGAAAGCCCGAAGTCCCAATTCTTGTACTTTACATTTATATCTGCACCAAAGTAGGCCACTGGCTGATATGATCCCGCAAATACACGATCGTTATCATCAATAACACCATCTTCATTTTTATCGAGATACTTAAATTCACCAGCTTTAGCGGTAGGTTGAATTACCTTTCCATTTTTATCTTTATATGCAGCAACCTCTGCTTCGGAATTAAAAACTCCAATAGTTTGTAACACATAGAAACTTCCAACAGAATGACCGTTGTCTGTGTAAGTGGTATAGCCTTGCGCCGCTCCTATACTTCCGCCCCATATAGCCTGTCCACCATTTAAAGCAACAACGTGGTTATTGTTAAAAGTTGCATTACCAGAAATGCTATAGGACAAGTCATCATTAATTTCGTCTCGCCAAGTCAATGATACTTCTACACCTTTGTTTTCGATTGATGCGGCATTAGTTACAACTTCGCCATTAATATCTCCGAGATTTCCCATGATAGGAATAATTATAAGAGCATTTTCAACTTTCTTGTTGTAGTAGTTTATCTCACCAGAGAGCTTGGATTGTAGTAATTCAAATTCGATAGCAGCATCATACTCTTCTGTTGTTTCCCAAGTTATATTGGGGTCAATAATCTGATTGATTTGCGATCCATTGGTCGTTGAACCACCGAACGGATAAGGTTTGTTCACTGCAACCCTGAGGGTATACGCATCTGTTGGAATTTGATCGTTACCTACTTTACCGTAGGAAGCTCTTACTTTCAAAAAGTCTATGAAGTTTTGAGATTGTAGAAAGTTCTCGCGGCTTAGCACCCATCCAAGACCTACAGAAGGATATTGTCTCCAGCGGTTCTGACTTGGAAGTCTTGAACTTCCATCACTTCGTATCGTTGCTGTTAACAGATACTTTCCGTCATAATTATAGTTTAGTCTTCCGAGATAAGAGTTTCTTGCCCATGCATCTCCCCCTCCATCATTTTGCGAAGTATTCGCATCTCCAACTCCTATATACCATAGATCCGGATCAGCGGGCACATCGCTTCGATTTGCCGAGAACCATTCCTGCTTATACTTTTCAGCAGTGGTGCCTATTAAAAGTGTAAAATCATGTTTGTTAAAACTCTTATGGATTGATGCTGTGTTATCGAATACCCAACGGAAAGACGTTGTCTGTTTAACATTAAGAGAACTTAATGATCTATATTGATTTCCTCCGGACGTAACAAATGTACTTTCGTCAGCATTGAATTGATAATAATAACCTCTATTCAATGAGCTTCTCCAATCTGCTCCTATGGAAGTCCGAAGCGTTAACCATGACAACGGTTTGTACTCCAAATAGCTTGACCCTTGAAGACGATTTTCTCTAACCTTGATGCTGTTATTTTTTACATCTAATAGAGGGTTGCCTACGTTCTGATAGGCTGATGTATTCCCATATTTACCATCCACTATACTTGGTATAATAGGTGCTGAACGGTATGCATCACTATAAACGGAGCCTATATTTCCAAACGCATCTATATCAACATTTCCAAAGCCATTTTGATTTATACTGTTGCCATACGAAGATTGTAGTCCAAATTTCAGATTTTCTAAAAGTTTGTATTCATTATTCAAACGAACTGTAAAACGTTTGAAAGAGTTGTCGACTACGATACCCTGATCATTCAGATAACCTACATTCAGTAGATATGTACCTTTATCTGTGCCGCCTGAAAGGGATAGATTGTGTGTTTGCTGCCAGGCATTTCTTAATATCACATCGTACCAATCAGTGTCATATCCGGAAGCTGTTGGTGCTTTTCCTGTCGCTGCCTGAACATAGTTACTATACTCAGCAGCATTAGCCATCTCTACCAGGTTAGAGGCCTGACGTATACCTATATTATTATTATAGTTCAGTTTTAATCCACCTGCTGCACCTTTTTTGGTTGTAATGATGATAACACCGTTAGCTCCTCTTGATCCATAGATGGCTGCAGCAGAAGCATCCTTTAAAATGCTCATGTCAATAATATCCGAAGTATTGATATTTGAGATATCGTCTGTTAAAACACCGTCTACAACATATAGGGAAGTAGTACCGGCTAGTGCAGTTCCAACACCACGAATTCTTATTTGAGGAGAAGTTCCTGGCTGACCGCTGCTAATGATTTGCACACCGGCTACCTTTCCTTGCATAGCCTGTGTAGCCGTTAGAACAGGCTGTCGAGTCAACTCTTCACCTTTTACAGTAGCAGTGGCCCCTGTTATATCACTCTTCCTCTGTTCACCATACCCAACAATAACTACTTCTGTTAACTCCGTTGCATCACCTTCCATGGGAAGATCAACCACCGCACGGTCACCTACCGCAATGCTTTGAGTCTTATATCCGATAAAAGAAAAAACAAGTATGTCCTCACCTGTTACAAGATCAATTGAATATGCTCCTTCAGCATCGGTAGTAGTGCCTTTCGAAGTGCCCTGTACCACAATACTGACACCTGGCAGTCCACTTCCGTCCGCCACATCTGTAACCTTTCCTGTAACCGTGCGATTTTGAGCGGATACATGCAAAGCCATCATTAGTAAAATAGAAACCAATAGAATTCTCCTCATAAAGCTTCTGTGATCTAGTTTTAAGTAGTTGCGCTTGATTACTGAGTGAATTTTACATTTGTCAAGCTCTTCACAGAACTTTTTCTAAAAAATGAGACCAAATGCAATCGTTGAAGGGATGATTTTCAACGACAATTTTTCCAGATAAAAAACATTGATTTCAAACGATTCCAA
>CABHOV010000080.1 GCA_902168185.1 uncultured Bacteroides sp. | reverse complement strand
ATCGTTCGGTGTTAACACCATTCAGAATGGTATTCAATGATGCCTTTAAATTCGATTTATGTTTGCGTATAGATTGCTCTACATCTTCCGAGACGGCTATGATTTTCGTAAGCCAATTCAGTGTGAGTAGATTTACTAGTCGTGTAGCTATATGATAACGCTCTTGCTTATTATGCTCGGTATAAATGACTGGAATACCAGACAGTTTCCCTGCAATACGGGAAGCTACACCAGCCCATGGAAGGTGTGCGTGGATCAAATCTATACCGTGTGCTTTTGCATATTCTGAAACAGCCTTCGACTTGAACAGTAGCTCGATATTGTTACTTGCTGCAATACAGGTAACTTTTCCTCCGTGTTCAAGAATAGAGCTCACCATAGCATCCTTCCACGGAAGAAAGTATATATAGTGAAACTCGAACTGATCTTTATTATGCACGCGCAGTGTTTCCGGCAGCAACATTTCAGCGCCTCCCCTGCCTAGTGATTTGATAACGTGAAGGACTTTTATTTTTCGATTCATACTGCGCTTTTACGATTCAGAACTTTGGTATATGCGTCAGCGAATTTTTTCGCTATGCTATCATTCATGAATTCTTTTTGCACAAATTGATTAGCATTCTTTTTAAGCTCAGTTGTCTTGGTTGTATTGACGAGTACATCTTTTACTGCTGCTATAAATTCGCCTTCGTTATCCTTATCGATCAACCAACCTGTTTCATTATTTCTAACAACTTCGCTGATACCACCAACGTTATACGCTACCACAGGCACCTCGCAATAAAAGGCTTCTAATATTACTCCGGGCAATCCCTCTATCCTGCTTGGCAATGTGAATACATCAGCATTAGACAGAATCGACAACACATCGGAGCGATACCCTAACAATATCACATGATCCTCAAGTCCCATCGCTGCAATTTTCTGTTGCAGGCTTTCACGAAGCTTTCCGTCTCCCAATATCAACACTTTAATATTGTTATACTCTTTTACCACTTCACGGGTTATACGGAGTAACGCTTCATGATTTTTTTCCGGAACAAGGCTGGCAACGTTCACGATCACTTTTGCAGGGTTAAAGTATGGACGTACATCTTCCGACAGAGTCTTATCAATGATTGCAGCTTCGATACCAATTGGTATCATCGTAGTTTTCTCTGGAGATATACTATAGGTCTTAATAAAGTCAAGCCTGCACAATTCACTTACTGAAATGATATGCTGCAGCTGACTAACCAGAAATTTATTAAAGACAAGTTTAGGGCGGGACGTGATGAAGTCGCTTACTTTATTGGCATTCCTATATACAACAGGAGTTTTCCATCGGTAGAATAATTTAGATAAGGCAACAAATTTTAATGTATCACCTGCATTCGCTTGAATTATATCTGGTTTAATTTCTTTTATATATTTGGCTAGTTGCTTCCAACCCTCAACATCAAAAAATCGTTTCGCCAAAGGTCTTTTCAAATTTACCAGCCTCCCTTTAAAAGGAAGTTTCGCGTTGCCATCGAGTAAACAAATAACGGTGACTTCATGCCCCATATCCAGCAGGTGGTTGGATAACTGGCTGGCGAACATCTCTGCTCCTCTAAGCTGAGGTTTTTGAACAAGTTGTAGGATTTTCACACACTAATATTTTATCTGAAGTATATCACATGCCTTCTTCATCTCAGTAAGCCATGTACCTTCCAATTCAAAATATTGAACCGCCTTTTTTTCCAGCCAATCCCGAAGCTGCGGTTGTTCAATCAATCTCTCTAATTGCCTTGCTAAATTATCAACATCACCGGCCTCGTATAAAATAATATCTTCGCCATCTTTAAACAGGGATGGTATATCTCCAGCACGAGGTGCAATCACCGCTTTACCCATAGCTAGATACTCGCGAAGTTTTAATGGCGAGTAGTGAAAGCCAGAGGCCGAATTGGCACTTACAAGGCCGATGGAAAAATTTTTTATATAGGCAGGAATTGCCGTTATAGGTTGGCGGCCAGTAAGGATCACCTGATCTTTTAAACCAAGAGAAGTTGCAAGTGTTTTTATTTTTTCATACTCCGAACCGTCTCCTACCAACATAAGTACGGCATTATTAAAGCGGTTGTGAATTTTCTTAAAAGCATGAACTACGGTATCCAACCCGTGAAATGTCCGGAAACTTCCTGTCCATCCAATCACAATTTTGTCATCCAGTTTATAACGGTGTAAGATCTCATTCCCATCAATCGATGGATTGAATAAATGAGAGTCGACACGATTATGAGAAACTACCACTTTTTCCTTCGACACTCCCAATGATATCACTTTATCACGCACTTCTTCTGATACACAACTTACCAAATCAGCTCCCTTTAACGATTTTGCTTCCACATGGTTTTCGAGCCACCTGCCCCATATGGGTCTTTTAACGCCCCATTTATTCGCCTCCCAAACCGCCAATGCTTCAACGGAAATAACAAATGGCACATTTAATTTAGATGCCAGTCTTTTGCCTGGGCCAGGAAACAAATCGTGTCTTTCCCAAACCATCATAACTTTCTTATTTCTTAAAACTTCATCGCGCTCAACAGGCCAGACAGTTGGCTTGCTTCGCTTCAACTTCCAATCCTTTAAAGCTGTAATTAGTATCTCTGGCACAAACTTCCTTAATTTACTTCTACCGGCTGGACCGGAAGCGATACTTGCTTGTACGCCCTTAGGAAATGAAATAGATTCATCCGGAGAAAAGATTCCATCGGTCGTAGCTACAAGAGCCTGCCCCCAAAGTGCTCTTCCGGCTGAAGCCCAGCCAGACGCAGTAATCCAACCAGCTTCATTGCCGCGCCAAGAAGAACTGGAACGCGGAACAATAAAAATTGAAGTCAACTCGCCTGAATGTTTTGTATCACTCTTTTGCATCATCAATTATATATTGTTCCAAAATTGATTTTAATGTATCATCCAGAACTATGTTCTTTTTTCTATTTCTTCTGAAGACATTACAAAATACCTCAAACTCTTTTTCGGGGTCATGTATACCTGCCTCTTTTATGTAACGTAGAGCTTGATCAGCATCTTTCATATGATCCCTATATCCCTCACCGAAGGGGGTTTTATAAAACGTGAAGCCTGTTATATATAATTCAGAAAAATCGGTCTCCAGAATAGAAGTCAAGCCACAAAATCCAATGGTCGGCCTAAATCCCCCGAGGCTTGTTACCACCTCTTTATACCAGTTCCGGTTAAGGGAATAAACTATTCTGTTTGCTAGGTATTTCTTATAAAAATTAAATGTCACGCGATATCCCGGGTAAGCAGCAATTGGGTTAATAATGTACTTAATCCCTTGTCTATCATACAATGTTAAATCTAACTTACCTCCGCCACTTTCTTCATTCTCAAAAAAGCTATGAAACAAAATGTCAGTACGAGAGCCAATATCAGCTACCCACTTTTGTGTATCTACCAGATGAGGGGCTTTGTTAATACGTACTATATAATCAAAATCATCAATAAATTCTCCTTGTTTAGTATTGTAAGCAGAGCTTGCCGGCCCTACAATAGCTATGCGTTTTTTTGCCAGTATATCTTTATCAAAACGCTTTGTAAACCGGAGCATTAGTATAAATCCATAAAGAGCACGATATACCTTAGTCAGAAACTTCATGTCTAGGAATTAGAAAACACAGTATTAAACGTCTGGATATATCCAGTACCTATACCTTCAAGACTGGTATTGTTGTATCCGTAGAAATCAACTCCATGCAAAAAGGCGGCATCAAAGTCGTTCATGGAATCTCCAATCATTACAACTTCTTCTGGAGTATATCTATTAGAATTCAGGATTGAATGTACAAGCTCCTTCTTAGGTGTTGGCGAACCGTTGATTGATTCAAAATAGTTTTTAAGTCCTAATACCTCGCACAGATATCTCAATTCCGTTTGATCAGAACCCGACACTACATGCATCATGAATTTCCTATAATTCTGCTTTACATATTCCACAGATTCATCGATCAAGAGTTCACTATTGACAAGCTCTTTTCGCATTACTTCTGAAAACTCTGAAGCAAGGCTATTCATCTGGGTACTGGTTATCTGCTCCTTTCGAATCTGCTCAAAGAAATATTTAAATTTAACATACCGTGACAAGCCTCCGTTCTGGCGGTGGTATATTAATAACTGTTCTACTTCATGTTGAGGATACGACGACAAAACTATTTCAAAGCCTCGATTGCGAACCGGCATTGAATCCATCAATACACCATCAAAGTCCCACAGAATTACTTTATACTTTGAAAAATTTATCATATATGGCTTCCGCAATTAAAAAGTCATCAATCCAATCAATGTCAAACGACTTGATCTTGTCTTGTTCGTATAAATAAGGTTTACTTCCAATCCTATTTGATTCCTTCAGGTATATATCTCTTGAAGTGATAAACATGGCATGGTTTACTTCATAAAGAACAGGAAGATCTTGCGTACGCGGCCAACGGTTAGCACCGGCGTCATAGTTAAAAACATCACCCTGCTGATCGAGTAAAAAGTTTTGAAGGGGCATCACGCTGATGAGCGAATCATACCCTTCCTCAAGTTTTGAGAAGTAATTTTCAATGCCTTTATCATAATCCTCCGCTTTTACGAAAGGCGTTGTTGTATGCCCCCAGATGATGTGGCTTTCTTTTACTATCTCCGGAACATACTTGATGAGGTCTGTCAATACAGTAGTATCCAGACACAGATGGTCCGGTCTTGGAATCACTTTAATTTTTGACTGATGAGAGTCTATCTTATTGGCGATCTCCATTGAGAACTCATCGTTCGTTGACAAGACTATATTTGACAACGTTCTAGATTCCATTAGTTGCCGAAGTTTCAGCTCCAGAATTCCTCCCGATATTCCAGCAAAGGGGCGTGTATTTTTCGATTTGACACGTTGACTTCCTTTCCGGGTCGGCAGGAAAAAGCAAATATCTTTTTTCATTCCAAATATGAGTAAACAGAGGTTACAGGTAGATTTTTATAATTGGTTGGCGTCAGAGAGCTCAGTGCTATATCACAATGCTTCGTAAATGCATTGAATAAAAATTCGTTTTCATCAGAGAGACTCTTTTCAAGTTGAGAAATCGCTTTCTCCTGATAGCCATCATATCCTACCAGAAAAATTTCCTTTGCATTCAATTGAAGCGCTGTTTGCAGTGCAAGAGCAGAATGCGAATCTTTTAATGTATTGGTAAAATCGATATTGGCAAGTTCAAAGCTTTTACCAACCAATGCTTCTGGTATATATGTACCCATTTTTCTCGGATACGGAGGAAGCACGCATTGTCCTTTGAAACTAACCAGGTTTTTGAATACATTTTCAAGCCGATGTCCTTCATTACCAACTAAGCAAAAATATTGATCTACCTGTATATCTTCATAGTTCGCAGCATTTTTTGAACTCGCATGAATTATACAGGTATCTTTTTCCTGATTCCGTATAAACTCCTTAACAGCTGTTTTATGCAGATTGGCATTCGGCCCGCCACCGATCACAATTACTTTTGAATATTGTTTAGAAGGGCTAAATAATGGCAGCTTCTGATTGTCCTGTACTTTCTCTTTCTGATTATATAACGCTCGTATAATACTGTTGAAGGAATAGAATCTTCGCGTTACCCATTCCATTACATCTTTCTGAGGTAACGAGTTTGCTCCGGAGACCATATAGGGAAGATTCGTTCCCCAGCCGTGATCCTGCTGCAATTTCTCAAAAACATCAACAACAGCACTGAGTGCATTGAAATCTGTCTTCAAACCGTGTGATGCATTCAAAGCCGTTAAGAGCAACTCAGTCTTCAAATTACCGGCTCCTCTTCCCATACCTGTTATCGTCGCATCAATTATATCAGCTCCATGCTCAAGTGCTGTTAACGAATTGATGAGCGCAAGCTCCATGTTGTTGTGTCCATGGAAACCAATTTTACATTTCGTACGCTCCTTTACCAGGTTGATCACTTCCTTTACATCGTGCGGATATACTCCGCCAAAAGAATCAACCATATAAAAATAATCGGCAACAGCATCTACTTCCCGAATCTGATTCAGAAAGTCTCCATACTGTTTCCACTTACTCATGTACATTACGTTGAAGCCTACTTCAAAGCCCAATTTCTTGATCTTCTCTGCAAGTTTTAAAGCACGCCCTAAATATTCAGGATCGAGTGCAATTCTCACCATGTCAATTAAGCCCTTGCATGGTTCGAGTAAGTCATCTACATGTTCTGGTCTCACATCCTTCTCATTCAGAATGATGACCAGTTTTTTATTTGATAGTGTCTTCGCTTCTGTAAGTACATATATAGGACAGTAAAAATACTCTCCTAAATATTCTTTCATTGGGTTGCTTCTGTACCCTATTTCCAGATAGTCTACAGGCAACTCGTTAAAGGATTTGAAATATGTTTGTACCAATTCTTTATTGAAGTCCCAATTGGTATAGTACCCTCCATCGCGAAGTGTACAATCCAGTATTTTATAGTTTCTTATTGTATCCATTTTAGTTTCATCTTTATGTTAAAAACACGATGCACTATGCTAACAATCTTAGCCAATATCTTAGTACCAAGATCATAGTCATTCATTTTAATGCCTTTAAAAAGCGGTGTGGAGGTAGGCGTTTTCTGATCGTAATATTTAGCCTTGACTCCGCCTTCTAACGCGTAAAAACCATACTTGATTGAACCTGTTATTTCTTTAGGTTGCAAATCAGATTTTAACAGGTTTAGTATGTCTTCCTTATCTTTTGGTATATAGGCTACGTCCAGAAACCAGTAAAAGCATTTTGCCAATAAAATTACAGGTTTACGCCAGTAATTAGATTCAATACCGATACTGGATCCAAAGACTATAACTTTTTCAGCTATATCCAAAAGTGCATAGCTATCCACTGTACTTTCAGGCGGGATCACATGAACGTTCGGATACAGTTTGTTCAGCATCAGAATTCCGGTTGCCTGCAGTTCTTTAACGCCTTTTAAATTAGGGTGCATACGAATTATCAGATTAAACTCCGGTAGTTGTTTTCCAACAACATCTACTATATATTTAATTCCGTCCAGCTGATCAAAGAAAAACGGGTTCTTGTACTCCTTCCCTACTGCAGCAAACTCGTCATCGGAGCTTGTGAAGAGCACAATATTTTTCAAATCACTTTCAATTCCTTCTGGCAATAATCCTTTTTGCTGAGTTGCTACGTACGATTTATCGACTATAGCTTTCCCTGCTTTTTTGCCAAGATAGAATTGCGACCCAATCTCCATCTTTTCATCCTGCGAAAATTGAGGATCATTCCATGCTTTATCAATCCATTCGTTTTTTGCCACAATGTTATGTGGCAAGGCATTCTTGAATATCTCCAGGTATCCTCCAGGCCGAGTTCGCTCGTAGTTAAAACAATCTATCGCTAATGTTTCCGAGGCTCTTAAGATTGCTCGCTTATAATCCTGCCTGCCGTTAAAACTTACAACTTTATCGATGTTGTTTTGTTTCAAAAAACGCTTAATCGCAAAATAAAGAGCTAAGGAATTAACTTTAGCCTTTGTGATATAGTTTGACTTGTTCGCCAAGTCTACATCACGATTGCGTGTGTTTGAAATATAAACTGAAAGCAATGCCTCACCAATCTCAAAATTCTCATACTTCGTTTCAAAGTCGACAGCAGCATTATCTTTGAAAAATGAATTCGCTTGTTTAAAATCATCAGCTGTTAAGATGTCATCAAACTTTAAAGGTATATAATCACCGGTGACAAGCTCCAGGCTTCTGTTCGCGTTGATGCGACATGAGAAACATACATCCGGTTTACCATCAAAATTAAAATAGCATGTATCAAAACTATTGGAGCAATTCAGATAGTATATCTTGTCTGACGGATCTTTTGATTCTACATATTGCGCCAATTGATCCAGCATAATTGATCTGGAATATGTCTTTACATTATATGCTGAAACTATCAGAGTATTCATTTTCAATTCATTAAAATTTTTTCCCAGCTATCCATAACTTTTTCCTGCGTGAATCTATCCAGACCCTTCGTAACATATCTTTTCAGATGCGTATATAAATCCTTGTTTACAAGAAATTCAGTCATTGCTTCGCCCAGTTTTTCATAATCACCTACCGGAAATAAATAGCCGTTATCTCCATGAAAAATTATTTCCTTAGGACCTGTCTTGGCAAGTGATGAAATCACCGGTGTGCCTAATGACAAAGCTTCTACCACTACATTTGGAAAGCCCTCGCGAAGTGATGCGTTTATCAATGCCACAGCCCTCACCATATAGGGATGTGGGTCACCTATAAATCCTTTGAGCTTAACATAATGAGTCAGCTCGAGTCTTTCAACCAGTTCCTTTAAATGAAGCATCTCCGAACCGTCTCCCAAGATAAGTAAATCTGCTTTTTCAAAAATTCTGAATCGATGATATGCTTCTATAACCTGCGCTACATTTTTTTGCCTGCTAAGTCGTGATACTATCGCAAAATACGGTCGACCATCAGGTTGTACATTCACCTTATCATCATTTTTCTTGGGCAGAGGAATCGGATTGTAAATGGTTACTAACTTATGCTTATTCAAGAAAAAACGGGTAACATCCTCTTTCAACTCTTCCGATGGACACACCACATATTTAACCCAGGGCAAATTATAAAAAAACCAAAATTGCCATTGCTTATACTTCTTGTATCCGATCAAAGGATAGATGTCAAATCTGGTGACTGTCCGTTTAAACAAAACACATGTAGCTAACAAACTGCCTATTCTAGACATTGCAATCAGTCGCTTTGGCTTAAGTGTGTTAACAAGTCGCCTTACTTTAAAAATAACATACAATGCGCTGAGTACTTTGTTGGTATATCGCTTATGATCCACATGAACAATATTTACTCTGGGATCGAGTTCAAAAGCAATGTTACGTATAAAAAGAGCGATGGTAACAGCATGTCCGCGACTAACCAGATGGTTAGCGAGTATAGCGGTATTACGTTCTGCACCACCTTTCTTTAAAGAACCTACAACAAACAAAAACATATCTTCTTTCACAGATTCCCTTCGTCTTTTTTCACTTTAACTTTGGCGGGTATACCCATGGCCGTCGATGATTCGGGAACATCGTGTATGACTACAGAATTGGCACCAATCCTCGCATTATTCCCTATCGTTATACTTCCCAAAAGCTTCGCACCAGTACCCAATGTTACATTCATACCAACCTGCGGCATTCCACCCTTAGCACCAGGATATTTTTTTCCCATTGTTACACCATTAAAAATCACAGTGCCATATCCTATAGAGGCATTCGGACCAATCACTATATCAGAGCAATGTGCTATACGAACTCCTCCTTGTATTTTTGCACGAGGTGATATATCAACACTGTATCTTCTCTTTGAATATTCATACAGCAAAAATGTAATTAGGCTCAATCCTTTTCTATCAGTATAATTGTAAACACGGTACATAAAAATCGCCTTGAATTCTTTTACAAAGAAACTTTTCAGTACCCTAAAGAAATTCAATGACACTTTATGTTGAAAGTGAGAACCTGACAAGCTGTGAATTAGATCGTGTTTAATTGCTTCAAACATTCTTGCACTGCGTTAAAAGTTTATCATACTGCTTAGCAAAGCTCCTTTTAAAGGTTTAAACTAAGAGATTACAAAGTAGTGGGAGTTGTAAAATTTCAGTTTGACCTTCTTACCGGTATTCTCTTCTATTTTTTTTAATAGAGACTCTATCTTTTCTCTGTTGAATCCAGGAAACTTGTTGTTGATATACTTCTGGGAATTCAGCTTGGTATGTCGATTCAACAACGTATTGTATGCTATATATAACTTCTCAAAGAGAAGCTTCTTGTAGAACAATTTGTTGATATGAAGCGATGATGGAGATTTGAACTGTACCCCCTTATTGTTCTGAAGGTAATTTTGCTCAATACTTTCAAATTCACCTAAGAACAACTCCGTAGCTGGCAAATTAAGGTTATTGATAACTTCGTTCCCTCTGATGGAATATGTATATCCATACTCAGAAGGTTGTTTTTTCTCCAGTATCAATTTTACCAAAGCTTGAATTTTCTCGGTATCATCCAGAATATAGCCTATTTCACTGGCAGGATATATCGTATGCTCATTTACTTTACGGATATAGGTAATTACGGGGACCCCCATAAAATGAGATCCGAATGAAGTTGTACAACCGCCGTGTATAAGAGCCTTTGCTCCCACCAACCACTCTCCTACGGAACCATCTCTGATGACATGAATATTCTTTTGATTTGTAAATACATCCTTGTAAAAATTAAGATTTTCAGACGGATGAGGTCTTACCACAAAATTAATATGCTGAAATTTACTTGCCAATTGGAGAACTAACTCCACCATGGCCATCAGATTCTCGAAATCATCACTATATCTGGCAAGAAAGCCTATTCTTTCTTGTGTGTTCATGCCAGGATACTTGAAGAAATGTAACTGCTTGGTAAAATTGTTATGATTGTTCGCGGCACCGTAGTGCGTGTTAATCAGTACATAATCTTTTAACTCCTTCTGATATTTCTCTCCTTTCTCCTTATACAAGAATTTATACTGATTATATAGATCAAATCGAACTACTCCGACATTCTTTATATTTTCAGGATGTTTGGCGATCTCGGACAAAACTTGCTTCTGACGTTCTCCCCACACAAAAACATAATCTTTTGAATCAAACACTCTTGGATTACAGCTAAACTCCAGTCGTTCTTTCCAAAGCTCGTCATTCTTAAAAAAGAAACCTCCCTCTTCGTAATAGTATATGCTATCTATACCGCGGGCTTTCTGTTCGTAATATCCTTTAGGTTTAAATTTCCGTGCATCATTTCTAAATATATTCTTACCAACGTATAAACCATTTTTGAAATGAGACAGACTTTTATCTAAAAATTGAAAACTACCAAAATGAATACTCCGTCCGTTCTTTCCGGCTAATACTGAAGCCAGCAGAAGTTTATAATCAAGTTCGCGGCTCTCTGTTTCTATTGGAAATAAAATATTCATACTAAAATATTTGCAGTGCGACCATTCTGTTAAAATTATTCGAAGTTGATCGTAAACTTTCGAAATCACCTATATCTTCAATTACTCCCTTATTAAGGTAGATAATTCTGTCAGCATTCTTAACGGTTGATAACCTGTGTGCAATTATAATGATAGTGAATTGCCCCTTCAGTTGATCTATGTTTTCCTGAATGCTTCGTTCTGTTTCCGAATCAAGTGCCGATGTTGCTTCATCCATAAACAAAAAGTCAACGTCCTTATAAAGTTCGCGTGCAATAGAGATGCGCTGCTTCTGTCCACCACTTACCATAATTCCGTTATTTCCTAACTCTGCTTTTTCTTTATCAGGCAGGCTCATGACAAAATCATATATAGATGCCATTTTCATAGCCCGCTCAAATCGCTGGATATTGGCAGGCGTTGGTGCATCCCAAAATGTTATATTGTTAAATACGGTATCATTAAAAATAACGGGTTCTTGTGTGATATACCCTATTCTTTTTTGAAACGATACGATGTCGATCGTCTGGCTATCTTTGCCATCGATAAAGAACATTCCTTTTTCGCTGCTTAATAGTCCACTCAATACGTTCATCAACGTTGTTTTGCCTGAACCACTTTCGCCAACTAAAGCAATGGTTTCGTTCTTTCGTATTTCCAGCGATATATCACGGAGTATAGAATCATTTCCATACGAGAAAGACAAGTTTTTCAATAGAAGAGATTTTTGAAACAAATCGACTTTCTCAGTTCCTCGTTCTTCCTGCTGCGATCGCAGGTCGTTCGTAAATTCAGACATGTTCTCCAGTGAACCTGAAACAGATAAAAAAGTATTCCAATAGTTCTGAAGTGCCATTAAGAAGGTAAGTGACCTATAGAAAAACAATAAACTCAGAATGATCAATCCTAAACTCTGAGAGAAAAACTTTACCTGCACCAAGATCACCGACACTACAACCACCATAACGATGGGTTCTCTCATGGCGGCCAGGAATGTAGACATTACACCTATTCTTCGTTGAGCTTCTTCTATTCTTAGAATGATCTGTTTTAGCTTTTCACCAAAATCGTGTATAAGTCCAGTAGCCTTTAAGTATTTAAAGTTCGCAACCTTTTGAATCAGCAACCCCTGAAAAAGGTGCGACTCCTTTGTAAGCTCACGTGATAAAGCTTTTGTTATCTTGTATATCTTTTTAAAGATTAAGTTTGTCAGTGCCCCACCTATAGCAACCAGAATAGCAAACTGAGGATTCACCATAAAGGCTAAGAATATATACACTGCTACCAATACACCATATTGAAATGATGTAAAGTAAGATCGGTAAGCCTGCAGTACTTTTTCTACCTCGCCACTAAATGTATTTTGAATTCTTCCTGAATCGCTGCTTACGAAAGCTTTATATTTGAAACCCGAAAGTAATGTGATGTTCGAAAATCGAATCGTTCTTATAAACCGCTGTTGTAAGAGCACTTTATAGTATCCTTCTGCAAACTTCATCATCCCTTTCATTGCAAAGAACGCAAGGATCACAAGCAGAACTGTTTGAAGTGTGAGACTAAAGCCCAGCCAACTTAATCCATCTACCAGAAAAGAAAGGTTTCCCATTTGCTCTGACTGTACCGCGGCACCGCTGTTATCTACCATTTGTAGCAAAGGGAGAAACATCGCCAACCCAAAACCGTCCAGAACACCTACCATTAAACTTAGCCCAATAGAAACAAAAATTCTATAGCCAAGATAATTATAGAAGTAGTAGAAGTCTTCAAATTGCTTTTTAATTAATTGCTTTAGCCTATCCACAGATTCAGAATTTTAACGAATTAATAACTTCAGGTATTTCAGTTTATACTAGTCCCTGATTTAGTATGGTCTCACATAGAGCCCAGTCTAACGGGGAATCTATATCCTGTGAGTGTAGCTCATCCATAACATACTTCCTGACTTTTTTAAATTCATGAAGCGGCTGTTTTCGCAATGAAAAAACATTAATCATGTATAGTGATCCATTATAAAAGTAGCTTGACGGAGCATCCTGCCGTCTCTTAAAAGGACCTGATTTACTTTTTTGAAGAAATCCTTCCTGATCCTCTTCAAAAATATTAAAATAAGGACTATAGGGACTCACCCCTACGGATACAACCATGTCCAACGAACTAGTATATAGCGCTTTGATCTCCTGTAAATGTTCTGCCTTACGGAAAGGCGATGTCG
>CABHOV010000079.1 GCA_902168185.1 uncultured Bacteroides sp. | reverse complement strand
ACAAAAATACTACTCCATTTTATCCACTTAAAAATGTATTTGTACTATTACAATTATCCTAAACCAATTTACACGGCAATCCTATGGAATTCAATGCGGAGACCCATCAAAAAATAAGGTATCAAAAACACTTGTACGTTGTATTTATAGATGAGTACCCGGATATCTTAATCAGTGACGCAAACGAGCAAATTGTATTGCATCCTATTTGGAAAGATTGGATTGTACGCATAACAAGTCCATCGGTACGTCAGCTAATGACTGTTTGTAAAGCTGATTGCAGCTTCGAAGATAGTGCCACACTTCAATGATTTATAGGCAAGCCCAGATATACCTATATCCTGATCACATCACTCCCCCTTACTCGTCACATTTCATCGTCAGACACTACAAAACAGATTTACAATACTTTAAATGTCATTCGAAATGGGTGATTTTTTTTATCAAAATAAATGCAACTACGTTGCAACTAATTATATTTGCGGTATGTTCTGTTGCTGAACGATACTTAAAAGCATAACCCATGAACACCAAAAAAATTTACGAAGTAATAATAGTAGGCGGCAGCTATGCAGGACTTTCGGCAGCAATGGCCTTGGGCAGATCGCTAAGGCAAGTATTAATAATAGATAGTAATTTACCTTGCAACCGGAAAGCTCCTCATTCACATAATTTCATTACACAAGATGGCAATACTCCCAAGGAAATAACCGAGGTTGCCAAGCAGCAAGTGTTGAAATACAGCACCGTAAATTTTATCAACGACCTGGCTATACGTGGCAATAGAACCGACTATGGTTTTGAAATCACAACGCTGTCTGGTGAAATATTTACTTCAAAAAAATTACTCTTTGCCACGGGCGTGGTCGATCAAATGTTGCCGATCGAGGGGTTTTCTGAATGCTGGGGCATCTCGGTTGTGCCGTGCCCATATTGCCATGGGTATGAATTCAAGAATAAGACAATCGGACTTCTGGCCAATGGTGATTTCGGATTTGAATTGAGCAGGCTACTATATAACTGGAGCAAAGACCTCGTCCTCTTCACGAATGGAAAATCATTGGTTACGAAAGAACACACTGAAAAAATAAAAAGCCATGGTATCAAAATAATGGAGAAGGAAATCGCTGTGCTAGAACACACCAATGGAAATATAGCCAGTGTTGCTTTTAAAGATGGTACAAAAGAAAAAGTGGACACTATATTTGCAAAGATTTCCCAACAACAACATTGTACTATACCTCAGGAACTGGGCTGCGAAATAACGGAACATTCTTTCATTAAAACCGATGAGTTTGGCAAAACCAGTGTTCCCGGAGTCTTTGTTGCCGGTGATAACTCGAGTGTTTTCAGAGCTGTTTCATTCGCGACGGCGGCAGGAACCAAAGCCGGAGTTTTTATAAATAAAGAACTTATTGAGGAGACGTTCTGAGGATATGCCTTTGCAACCCCTGGTATATTGGCCGCAGCTAAACCACAATAAAATAAAAAGTGATGCGTCTTTGTAGATATGAATTCAATTTTATTATTGATATTCATACAAACCCCACTTTAACAATAAGGTATGCAAACTATATTAGGTTCTGGCGGAGCTATCGGAGTTGAATTAGCAAAGGCACTTGCTGAGTATACTCAAGATATAAGATTGGTAAGCAGAAAACCTAAGAAGGTGAATGCCACAGATCAACTGGTCTCTGCCGACTTACTGAATCTTGACCAAGTCCGAAAGGCTGTACAGGGATCATCTATAGTATACGTTACAGTGGGCTTCCCCTATACACTAAAAGTATGGAAAGAGAGTTGGCCTAAACTCATTAGTAATGTGATCGCGGCATGCAAAGAGTATAATGCAAAGCTGGTATTCTTCGACAACATCTATATGTACGATTCAAATCACTTGAATGGTATGACGGAAGAAACACCTATAAATCCGCCCAGCGAAAAAGGAAAACTGCGGGCATCAATAGCGGGAACTATTATGAATGAAGTGCTACTTGGAAAACTTACTGCATTGATAGCACGGTCAGCAGATTTTTATGGCCCGGCAATTCAAAACACGAGTATGCTTACTGAAACGGTTATAAAGCCTTTGAACAAAGGAGAGAAAGCAAACTGGATGGGCGCAACAAAATTCAAACACTCCTTTACCTATACACCCGATGCAGGAAAAGCAACAGCATTACTGGGAAACACTCCTGATGCGTACAACCAGATTTGGCATTTACCAACAGCATCGAATCCTCCTACAGGGAAAGAATGGGTAGAAGCAATCGCAGGCGAAATGGGTGTGAAGCCTAAATTTCGAGCCGTGCCGAAATTCATTGTAAAGATTACTGGATTATTTATACCGCTGATGAAAGAGCTGGGAGAAATGATGTATCAGTATGACAGAGACTATATATTTAACAGCAGCAAATTTGAAAAACGATTTGGCATAAAACCAACTTCTTATCAGCAAGGCATCAAGGACACGATCCGGTCCGCCTATAAATCTGCATAGCAGAATAACTATTCAACCTTGATAAAGATTTTGGAATTCAAATCAAGAACTTGGAATTTATCGGGATCAATCAACGACATGATGGCGTCATAGAATCCGATGATTAATAATCCGCCAGGATTGAGTGACTCATGGAATTTCTTCAGGAGCTTGTTCTTAGCGCCATTATCAAAGTATATCATCACGTTCCTGCAAAAGATGATGTCGAATTTTTTATTGAACTGATCTGTGATCAGGTTATGATACTCGAATGTTACATGATCAACAAGGCCGGTATACATTCGAAAAGACCCGGCATCCCGTGTTGCATAATTCTTTAGAGAGCCATATATATTATACTCTTTATAGTTTTGCTCATATTCCGGAAATTTCATCTGGTGATATTCACCACGCTGTGCATACTCAATGGATTGCTTGCTGATATCTGTCGCCCATGCTGTAACCGGCTTCTCGTACATCGATTCCTTCAGAACAATGCCCATACTATAAATCTCTTCACCCGTGGAACAGCCTGCATGCCAAATTGCCAAGGAAGACTTTGAAGTCATCTGATCATTACTCAAAAGCGATTTCAACTTTCGCCAGAGAACAGGATCGCGAAACAAAGCCGTTAGTCCGACACTGATCTCGTCCATGAAGGAATAAATAAATGCGCGGTCGGAAAGAATCATTGTCCACAGCCCATGGATTGAATCTATATTAAAGATTCCCATTGCGCGGATGATCCTTCGCTTTAATGAAAGACGTTCATAGCAGGTAAAATCAATGCCATGACGTTTAAAGATGGCCAAAGCAAGAGATTGAAGCTCTTCATCGGTGATCGTTATTATTTCTGAAGGCTTATATAACTCCCCACTCATACATTCCTTCGACATCTAAGTAATCAATAGTGTTTTTGACGATCGTCATTGACAGACTTCGTAAATAAATCAAGACAGTTCTGATTTAGATTCTATTATGTCAAAAACATTGAGATCCATCACCCATACAAAGTAAGGTGTTAACATAGGGTATTTCTCAAAACAAAAATGGATTGCGTTAACATATATACCTTCCGAATCTTCTGAGAAATCGTCATATATTATGTTCATTAAACAGCAACTCTGTGGCTTCACAAGAGTCGGTATATTTCCATATATATTCAGATTCAGTTCATTGGAAAGCTTGGTAATAACCGAAGCGGAAAGAATATTATCCAGTTCTTTGATGAACTCTTCCTTGATGTCCATCATGGTTTCTTCCTTTGCGTACACACCACTGGAAAGCGCATCAAACTCGGACGCATCCAGCAAAAGATAACTCTTGCCATATACATCCCCTACGATGTCAGTGGTCAAAAGAAAGTTTGTGCCACTCTTCCCGATAATATTCAAGCCGTGGATATTATCATCTTCCACCGCATGAAGGCCTTGGTGTAGCGCGGTATAGGATGTTTCTGTGCTAATAAATTTAGAGAATGACGCGGCTGCATTCTCAAACCCATTTTCAAAAGCAGTCTTCGCGCTTCCAGAGGTCTTTTTCTTTACGTGATCCGATATAGTCATAAACTCACTTTATTAAATTGATTATGATTGATAACATTTAGAATACCCGGAATATTCAAAACCAGACATACATTTCCGTTTCCCAGAATAGTAACACCGCTTATATAGGATATACCGTCTGCAGGTTTATGAAGTGGCTTCTCTATAATTTCTTTTTGTTGTAATAATTTATCTACGATGAAGCCCATCCGCTTACCGTTGAATGTAACAACGACAACTTCAATCCGTGTCTCCGGATGCAATTGTTCCAATGTCTTTACGCTGTTCTTTTCCTGCTTGAACAGGTCATTCAAAAATACAAGCGAGATCGTTTTACCAAGATGCACAGAGATCAATCCATGGGCCACTGCATGTATATCTGATTTATATATTGAAATTACAGATTCTGTATAGGACAATGGTATAGCAAAAGTTTCATTGCTCAATTCGAACAGAAGTGTTGACTTCACCGCCATGGATGAAGGGAGACGCATGTAAAACGTAGTACCCGCTCCTTTTGTTGATTGAATATGGATTGTGCCACCAATGGAATCAAGCGCTTTCCTTACCACATCCATTCCCACACCCCTTCCAGCGATCGCTGTAACTTCTTCCATTGTTGAAAAGCCGGGCTCGAAGATCAGCATCATGATATCGGCGTCACTCCATTGTGTCGCTTCCTGGTTATTGAGGAAACCTTTTTCAATCGCTCTCTTCCGAATATGCGGTATATCAATTCCGGCACCATCGTCTTGTATAGCAATGACAACCGTATCCGATTCGCTACTCGCCTCAAGTGTAACAACTCCTTCCGCATCTTTACCTGCCTGCTTCCGTATCTCAGGTTTCTCTATACCATGGCCAACAGCATTGCGGATCAGGTGAATAAGAGAATCGCTGATCACCTGAAGTATATTTCGATCGATCTCCGTTTCAGTACCTTTCAATTTTAAGGTTACTGATTTCTGTTCTTTCGTAGCTGCATCGCGAACGATGCGATGAAATTTATTAAATAAAAAATCTACCGGTACAAGTCTTACATCCATCACTGAATATTGTAGGTCGGATGAAATGCGGCTAAGTCGCGAGTATTCGCTGGTAGAATGTCTCCCGTTACCGGAAGCGATGATGCGATCTCTTTCAATTATCAACTCTCCCACCAGGTTCAACAGGTTATCAAGTTTTTGAACCGGTACTTGTACCAAGTCGGAAAACGAAAATTTCAAGTCAACGCTTTCCTCGTCAGAATATTCTTCTGCTATAGCATCAAGTTGGCAATCGCCCGCATCGGTTTCAGATATACTTTGAAGTACTGCATGAGTATTTATCGTAACAGCATGGTTTCGCTGAGCTTCGCGCAGCAATACCTCAAGCTTCGTTTTTACACCTCTATATTTTACATCACGGGGTTCCTTCACTGCGTGGATCAACTCCCCTACTATATCTGCTGCTTTATACACAGATATAAAAATATCTGCGTTGATGATTATTCTTTCGTCACGAATTGCATCAAAGAGGTCTTCCAGAACATGCGCTACTTCTGCAATTTTCTCATAGCCCATACCCGTGGCGTTGCCTTTTAGCGTATGCGTTATGCGAAACAATGCGTGCACGGGTTTTATATCCGAAGGATTTTTCTCCAGAACCGTAAGCAGCCGATTGATCTCGGTATAATTCTCTAGTGCTTCCGTCAAAAAGATCTCACGATATTCTTCTTCTTTATTGCTCATGAAAGAGAGTATAAGCTATGTATAATGAAATCCGGAATTTCTGTAATGGGCAATTGATGTGTCGCTGCACCTGATTCGAAAGCTACCTTGGGCATGCCGTAAACAACGGAAGATGCCTCATCCTGCGCGACCGTAAGACCTCGCTGTTCTTTTATTTTCGTTAATCCTACTGTACCATCTTTTCCCATGCCCGTTAACACAATTGCCATTGCGCGGTGTCTGTATATTTCTGCGATAGATTCAAAGAGGCAATCAATCGAAGGATTATTAAATTCCTTATATACATCCTTCACAAATCTGACTGCAGGTTTTTGATGCTCATTCCTATAGATGCGAATATTGGAAGTACCCGGTGCCAGATAAATACGATTAGGGTTCAATACCTCTCCATCGGTCACAACTGAAACACCGGTTACTGATGTCTCATTCAAGCGGCTCGCAAACGACTCAATGAAAGACTCTGGCATATGCTGCGCTATAATAATCGGCACATCTATAGTGCGGGGTAAATTATGAACTATATGCTCAATTGCCTTCGGGCCACCGGTAGATACACCGATCGCTATAATGTCATATTGTGGGTGAGTTGATGAAGTATATTCTGTTATATTGTTTACACCAGTGTCCTGAGTAAAGTCAAGATCGTTTGCCTGGATTGCCTTGTGCACAAGTTTTTTCAAACGTGGATATCCATTGGAGATGTCATGCTTTTGAGGTTTCTCTAAAAAGGCAAAAGCGCCTTCTTGTAAAGCATCAAATATTTGCGGGTCTGAGCGTTGAAGTGAGCTGATTAAAATAATAGGCAAAGGCATATCTTTCATAAGCGTTTTCACGACAAATAGTCCATCGTAAAGCGGCATAATCATATTTGTAATGACAACATCAGGCTTCAACGCCTTTGCTTTTGCCACGCCATCCCTTCCGTTACTCGCAGTAGCTAGCAGATTGATTCTACTATCTTCACGAAGCAAGTCAGAAAGTATGATGCGCATAAGCCCGGAGTCGTCAATTAACAGCGTATTGATTTTCTTTTTGCTCACCTTTAATTAAAGCGCATGAAAGGTTTGCAGTAGCTGCTCCGTTGTAAAAGGCTTTACTATATAGGCCATGGCCCCCAGGCTAAGCTCCTCCTGGATAACAGACTCCTGCCCAACTGCACTGATCATGATTATTTTGGAGGATAATCCTTCTGCACGGTATGCTTTAAGAATATCGCTGCCCAGCATATCCGGAAGAATATTATCAAGTGTTATGATATCGGGCTTAAGCTCAAATGCCATATCTATAGCTTGCTCACCGCTGGCTGCCTGACCGACCACAGTATATCCGCCTTGCTCCAGGGCATCTTTGATAATTGTTCTCATATAGAGCGAATCATCAACAACTAAAACGTTTTTACTCATATAGGTGCCGTATTTTAAATCGAATAAATTTTCTGCGCAGAGGTAGAGATAACAAGCTCTTGTGTAATGCTGTTAAAACGAACTGATCGCGAAACATTTCCTCCCAGGTCTGTTGCTGCTATATATATATTCCTTGCCTGAAGCAGTTCCACTATAGAAAGAGCATTCTGATCTCCGATGGCAATTTCATGCGATAGTATATTTGAACCACCTGTAATTTTTGCGCGTAGTCTATTAATATTCCCACCTTTGCTTTGAACTTTCTGCAACAGCTGCTCCAGCAATTCATCTGCACCTTTCATATCGATGCTTGTAGATCCACTTGGTAAAGGAATATGCGCACCGCCAGAAACTTTCTTTATTCTATCGGTAACGAACAATCCGATGCAGGAGCCAAGACCCAGGCAAACAAGTTCTACCGGCTTTGCAGATACTGCTACATCATTAATATTTAGTATGTGGGACATCATATAGCAACAGCTTGTTTTTTGAAAATCTGTTGTTCCTCCTGCTGACTGAGTACTTTGAGGATATCAATCATGATGATTAATCTTTTATCGAGTTTAACAATGCCTTTGATATAGGACTGCTCAGCATTACCATCACCAGTAAAAATAAAATCCTCTATAGCACTTGAAGATATAGAAAGTGTATTGGGAACTTCTTTTACGAGCACACCCATTTTATACTCATTACTGTCAATGACAAGTGTAAAGTTATTATTGGACGGCATCGTGTCTTCTGCCTTCTGCAATCCGAATTTTTGCTCCAGATCGAGGATCGCAATAATGTTCCCGCGAATGTTTGCCACACCTTTAATGAATGCAGGCTTTTGAGGAACACGCGTAATGGTTGGCGTGATCACGACTTCCTTTATCTGATCAATGCTTATACCATATTCTTCATCACCGAGACGGAATACTACAATTTGAAAAGTACGTGCGTACCCGCTGGTTTGATTATTCTCTTCTTGTGCTTTTGTACTCATACGTCAATTAAATCAGACTATATATAGTATATTTTTATAAAAACCATTATTTCGTAAGCTTGAATTGCTGAAGACCAGCCTGAAGCTCTGCTGCAACGGCCGCGAGTTCATCACCTGCTCTTGAAATTTCCTGCATACCATTATTCATTTGCTGGCTAGAGCCCGCAACCTGTTGGGTACCCGCAGCAGTTTCTTCCGCCACTACTACAATCTGTTCTATATTTTTCACTACACTATCTATAGCACCCTTCTGACCAGAAGCCGCATCGAGAATATCTTTTGAAAAACCAAAGGTCTCTTCTGTAGACTTTGTGATCTCCTGGAATATACGTTCTGATTCTTCCGTTGCCTGCGTGCCTTCCTTTACACTGGCTTCCATGGTTTCTATAGCTTTACCTGCAGCGTGAGTATCTTTTTGTACATCACTGATGATCTTCTCAATCTCTACTGCAGATTTACGAGAGTCTTCTGCAAGCTTGCGTATCTCTTCCGCTACAACTGCAAAACCGCGCCCTGCATCACCTGCACGCGCAGCTTCAATGGCAGCATTCAACGCGAGTAAATTAGTTTGGCTGGCGATGTCTGTGATTACACGCAACGTACGGCCTATCTCTTCCGAACGTTTTGTCAATACACTGATGGATTGAGCCGTGAGACTTGCTGACTCTTTTATACCATTCATGTTCTTCACTAAATGCTTTACAGTCTTTAGTCCGGAATTAGAACTCTCCATACCGCGTTCAGCAGCTTTGTTAATAAAGCCTGCTTTATTTTCCATGCCTGCCGCTGAGTTCATAACATGATTTGCAAGCTTCGATGATTCGTCTGTACGCTGCGCCTGATCTTGTGCGCCTTTCGCCATCTGACTCATTGCTGATGCAACCTCCGTTGTATTACGCTTCATTTCTTCAGTCTTCTTTTGCAGAAGATCCGATGATTTTGAAACAACATCTGAACCCTGACTAATATTACTTAACACCGAAGTAAGATTATCGAGTGTCTTGTTAATCTCTTGTGTGAGCCCACCATTGTCTACTGATATATCGCAACGGAGTGCAAGGTTACCACCCGCCATTGCTTTGATGACACGAATTACTTCGGTCATGTCCAATGCAAACTTTACAACTTTAAAAGGACGTCCGTTCAGATCAAGTATAGGATTATAGGATGCTTGCAGATATACTTCCTTACCATATTTATCAATGCGTGAATATGTACCTACAAAAAATTCTCCACGTCCCAGGCGGGTCCATATATCTTTATACTCTTCACTTCTGGCATACGCCTGATCGACAAACATACGATGATGACGTCCAACGATCTCGTTCAGCGAATATCCTCCCATTGCTGCCAGGAAATTATCATTTGCCGTGATGATAGTGCCGTCCATATTATACTCGATCACCGCGTTTGATTTACCGATAGCATCCAACTGCCCCTGGTAATCGCCATTCTTAAATTTCTGAACGCTTACATCCACACCGATCTTGATGACCTTTACTACTTCACCGGTAGCATCTTTTACAGGAGTATAACTTGCCTGGATCCATACATCGGATCCATCTTTGGCAACACGTTTAAATTCACCGGTGCGCGCTTTACCTTTACGAAGGTCTTCCCAGAAGTGCTCATACTCCTTCGACCGAACAAAACTCTCTTCACAAAATATACGGTGATGTTTTCCAATGATATCTTCCTGACGATATTTCATCGCCTCCAGAAATAGATCGTTCGCTTTTACAATCGTGCCATCGGTTTTGAACTCTATAAATGCATTGGTCGTATTGATAGCATCCAACTGTCCTTCGGATTCCATCTGCGATTTCTTCAGCTCTTCTTCCTTGAGTACTTGTTCAGTAATATCATACCGTACTCCTATATATTTGATTGGTTTTCCGTTCGGTCCAAGTATCGGTGCGATCAAAGCGTCAACCCAATATGGACTGCCATCTTTTTTCCGGTTCTTAATTACACTTCTGAATATTTTGCCTCTGCCGATAGTAGCCCAAAGTTCTTTGAATACTGCCTTCGGGGTATCCGGATGACGGAACATGCTGTGCGGCTGACCAATACATTCTTCACGGGTATATTGAGACACTTCACAAAGCTTGTCGTTCACAAAGATTATATCACCTTTCAGATCGGCTTCTGAAACAATACAAGCTATATTGATCTGCGCCATGCGAGCGTCCAATTCACGCTGCATCTGCTCCATCTTTAAAATGGACTCATTATCCTCCGTCATTGCAAAATTCGTATCCATGTCTTTTTTATTTTCAAAACTTGTTATGTCATCTATTGGATTTGCCGGAACTGCCGTTGGCAATACTGATTCCTTTCTTAGATTTTTACCTAGAGCCATAGTGGTTATTTCAATGTTAGTTGTATTGCTTTTAAAAACTCTTTCGAAAATTTGATATAGTCTTGTGCGCTCGTTGAAGACGGCGCATACTGAATAACGCTGGATCCAAAAGAAGGCGCTTCCGATGCTTTTACATTCGAGCGGATATAGCTTTCGAAAATTTTGAGTTTGTAATTCGTATTTATATAGGACACAATCTCTGTGTTCAAATTCTTGCGCATATCCACCAATACAGGAAGTACACCAAGTATAGATAGACCAGGATGAAGTGTTCCCTGTATCTTGGAAATTGAATTGAGAATCAGATCAAGTCCACGCACTGACAATACTTCAAGCTGGAGCGGAATAAGTATACTATCGGATGCACATAAAGCATTTACCGTAAGAAGTGAAAGCGATGGCGGGCAGTCCAACAATATAAAGTCATATTTATCAATCGCAGGCTGTAGCGCATTCCTCAGCAAAAAATATCGATTATCTATTTTAGATAGAGCGAGTTCAACGTCCGCCAGCCTCGTGTTACCGGGTAAAAGATCCATACCTTCACACGATACAAGTGCAGCCTCCAATGTCGCTTCTTCAAACAAAATATCGCTTAACGTTGGACTTGCATCAGCTGCACCGAGAGAATAACTTAAATTACCTTGTGCATCAAGATCTACCAACAAAACGCGGTATCCTTTCAATGCCAGGGCTGCCCCCAGATTTAAGGTCGTAGTAGTTTTACCGGTTCCTCCTTTATGATTGACAATCGAGATGATCATCGGCTATGTTTCAGTTTCATTCCGAGATCAAAAGTCATCAATCCATATCAATCTATATTTATCGTAACCACAGTAATAACATGTTGTAAGTTTTAAAATCATTTTTACAAAAAGACATATAATTATAAGTCTTAATACAAGTAGTGACCTCCGTATTTTCACTTATATATATACCAGTATTCGGTTCAAAGCGGCAATACAATTGCTTAAAAACTTACTATTTACAGTTTTATCAAATTTCTTAAGTTCCGTCAAACCCAGCTTCCAATGCTATAATTGTAAGATATTGAAAGGCTCATCTGTTCCACTCAGTAAGCTCAAGGCTTTATAGTAAATTAAAAATATAGACATTCAGACCAGCCAATAAAAACTGTATCGTGGCATTATGAATCACCTATAATGAGGTATATAACAAACAGGAAATTTCACATAGATCGACAAGCCCTTGCGATGCGATCGGGACACTGCGCTTTAACTTATTGCAGGAGCCTCAATCTCAATAATGCTTCGATATAATAGTAATCAGCATAAATAATGGATGCATCAACCTCCGTTCCATTAGGCCCATGGCCCGTGGAATGAAGAAGAAAAGATGCGTTATGATTACGGCTCTGGTATTGCTCCGATGAAAGTATATATAGCATTCGTGTTGCCTTTTCCTGATAGTATTCGCTCTTGGATTTCGGAACATACCTTGCAAGTTCAAGCAGAGCCGATGCAGTAATTGCTGCAGCCGAAGCATCGCGCGTTTCGTGGGGAATACCAGGCGCATTAAAATCCCAGTACGGAATATCGTCTGCCGGTAAATGAGACAGGTATACATCTGCTACTGCTTGTACAAACTCGAGAAACCTGCGATCCTTTGTTTCACGGTATACCATTGTAAATCCATAAATAGCCCAGGCCTGGCCACGAGCCCACATACTTTCATCTGAAAATCCCTGATGCGTCATACCTTTAATTCTCTTCCCGGTAAGGGTATCATAAAGTAAAACGTGGTAAGATGTATAGTCAGGACGAAAATGATTATTCATGGTCGTCTCCGCATGACGAAAGGCTATATCATACAATGATGTATCACCGCCATGCTTGCTGGCCCAGAATAATAATTCAAGGTTAATCATATTATCGATGATCGTATTGTGCGGCCATCCCTTCTCCTTCACCATTCCGGGCCACGACCGGATCGTTCCGGCTGTTTCATTGTATAGCGTTGCCAACGTATCGGCTGTACGAAGAATTGTTTCTTTATAGGAAGGGTCTTGTGTAAGACGATAACCATTACCAAAACTTGAAAACATTTGGAATCCAAGATCATGATCCATGGCCTTGCGTTGTGATAGAGGTGTGAGCATTTGGGTAAATTTATCCGCTTCTACCCTCCATTGTTCATCACCGGTTGCTTCGTAAATATACCACAGCGTACCAGGCCAAAAGCCGCTTGTCCAATCTTCGATGGGTACATATCGCCAGGTAGATTTATCATGATCGATATTACGAGGCATCAAAGCTCCGCCAGGAATTTGGAGTAACGTTTTACGAGCCTGATCCATGCAGTAATCAAGATTCTCGTTTACGTTCAGTGATGCGTCATTCCTATACTTAATCCATGTGGCACCGGTAAACGCCAAAAGAATCATTAATCCCGCAATCAATATATATCGTTTTAGCATCATCCGTCTTGTAGCCTGTTCACTTGCCGTACTTGTAACCTTTATGTCTTTCATTTTTTAATATCGTGCTTTGCAGTTTCATCCAGAACAATCTTCAGCTTCCCGTTTGTATATATAGGGGACGTGTTCACGTCATTCACCCGTAAGACAGTAGGCTTTTTGTTCGCAAGCAACTTAACATTCATTAATGGCTGCCCTTGTAAATGAACATTTAGTTTACCATCATCATGCTGCACCGACATAAATACTTTTGACAGTGAGTGAACGATTACCTTTTCATCTTTCCGTAAAAAACTTCCATTGATTACGAAATATCCTGTAGCATCATCAGGATTACCTGTATCATGTCTTTCGGGAAATGTAATTGCCAACATGTACGCATCGGTTTCCCAGCCGTTCATTGTATTTATACTGTTCCGGTGCATTAACCTTCCATCCGCCAACAGGTTAAAGTATATATAAGTCACTTCCCCGCCCTGTATTATCTTCACCCCGATCATATCCTTGCCCTCCAATTTTTCGAGTATAGGAAGATTGGTTCGACCTGCTGCTCCACTGGCACCGGAAGAACCAGTAAATGTTTTTATAGCTTTGTTTGTATCATCCAGCAACATGATGGCAGTTATAAACTTAGTCTGGCGTGAAGGCTCCGCTGGAGATATAGCATAATAGGTAATCTTTGTTTTTGCATCGCGATCTTTTATGCCGATTCTTTCTTCCAGTTTCATTTTCTCCGGAAAATCGTGAGGGTAGCCTGTGGGTAGCGTCTCTGGAAATAAAGGGCGTACCAATACAGAAGCAGAATCATAGGTAATCTCTAAATCGGGTCCTATCTTCTTTACATCTTTCTCGGCATGCAGAAGCCATTCAAACTTACCAGGCTCATAGGTCTTCACATCGTCTATTACAAGAATGACATTACCGACCCAAAGGAAATTCCTATAGTTCCTGATAAAAAAATGCGATGTAGGGCCGGTTGCATCTGCGAGTATATATTTAAGTTTGCCGGCATCGATCAGATTATACAAGTGCCCAGGGTTTTTAACGGCGTGATACTGGTCCTGTGAATCTTGTGCCTGACCGTTAAACAACATTACGTTGTGCGCTTCACTTCTAACAAAATAACTGCTATACTCGGGCAATCCGTAGTTCACATCGCCTCCGTCAATCAATAGATTTCTTCCGCGATGATACAACACAAACGAACCAGCATCAGCATGTGCGTGATTCCAGGTATAGCCACATTTAACCCCAAGCAGCGTTGCATCCTTACTCCAGGATGAGCGCAGCATAGCCCAGCCCATATCACTATATATAGCCGATAGAGGCAGATCAGGCGCTGAAATCCTTTTACCATAGTCGGGTTCGAGCACCAAACCTACAGGGGAAGCAATATCTCTGCTTACGCTATTTTTTATTTCATTCAAATACCATTGATACTGCTCTTTGTTATACCCGAGGGCAAGCATGAGTTTAATAGGCTTCACGCCCGTAGCAAAAGGATTTGAGTCACCAAAGTTTAATGACATCAAGCGATTGGAATTAGGATAACATCCGTTGATAAACCAGTCCGCTGTTTTTTCAAGCATAGCATCATACGACATTTTCACAGCACCAAATGCATGGGTATATGCAAGACGAAAGTATAGATACTCGGACATTCCGAAATCAGCATAGCTTATACTTTCATAGAAACCTCCGGCAGCATCGAAGTTCGAAGGCTTATTTTCCAATATACTTCCTGAGAAAGCAAACCATTCCTTGCTGGCTTGCATAATGGTATGAGCCCATTCCGTTGCTTCGGGGACTTCCTGCCTGACCGCGATGGACGCAACGCCAGCCATATACGCACAGGCGCTCCACCAATTGTGTCCCATGGAGTTTAGGGAATGAATTCGTTTATCTTCTGAAATCCAGTCATCGAGCAACGGCTTAATACCAAGCTGTACAATACCCTGTGCTATCTGCTTCCGATCAGCCGGGGTCAGATATACATATATACAATCAAAGGCCACCGCTGCAGAAAAGCATGTATGGGCAGTATTAAGTCCGGAATTCCAACGTGGTGTCCGATCATCCATTCCATCCCATTGATTCCGGCCAATCAACTGCAATAAGTTGCTACGGGCAGCAGCCGCATATTTCGCATCACCAGTCATACACCAGGCCAGGCTTAACACCTCTATATTTGCTTCTTTACCTTCAGCCAATAGGCGATCCGTTTTGGCTTTCATGTCACTCCAGGCACGGGCAATCGCAGTGTCCATCCTTATTGTTTCCTGCAAGCGCTGAACGCGATCTTTTGTAAAGAATAGGAACGGATGCCCGGACTGCCGATCTTGTGAGATGGCAGGTATGAGCACTACATATAGTAATAAGAGGGTAAAGTATATTTTATGGTGCGAATACATTCGGGTCTGGATTTAATAAATTACTCAGAGATTGGACATTCGTTGATTTACAAATAGAAAATCATGCTTAATGTTTACTTGCTTCTATTTTTCTCGTAAAGCACAACCGTCTTCTTAGGACCAACCTTTATCGACTGGACGTTCTTTATACCTACATGTGTTGACAGATTGATCGCATTTTTAAAATGCTCGGGAACGGAAAGTGTATATATTTTATCGTCAGACATATTCATAGCAATCAGGTAACCGCCATACTCAAGAATATAGAAGCCAGCTCGCCCTGCATAGCTATTCTCTTCACCTTGCTTGTATACTATACCTGCCGGAATTTTAGTGATTGGAAGTTTTTCACCTGCGTGGGCGGAATGCAGATCGCCAGGATATTGATGTCCACCATTGCCAAAACCAAAATCAATGTGATAAGGCCGGCTATATACCATACCGCTGGATTCAAACTCCGTTTTCTGCTGTACTATAGCAATGCGGTCAAATAGCGGTGTTATATAGTGAACGCGTGCCAGGTTGTTAACGGCATGCCGTGCACGCCAGTAGAGAGATGTATAGAATATATCATCACCGTTCTTTATAGCCACTACACCATCTTCTTCGTCCGACCACACCAGGTCAGGCTGATCAAGAGACATCGGCAAACGATATATACTTTGTGGTTGTGTCCGAATTATTTCGTACTGATCGGGGATAGGCAACAGGCTTTGTGTAACCCGAAGATTTGCACTTGTCGCCATTTTATCTTCAACCGATTTAAAGAACTGGTTATCCGCCAACATCTGCTGTGCATACCCTATAGATTGCTGATCCATCGTGGCAACCACGGAAAGAAATGGCGATGCATCCCAGCCTTGACGTTCAGTATAGGTAACGTCTCCGGGATAATGTGTATCGCGCCAGCCAATGACAGTTTCGATGCGCATAGCTTTATTGCCCTCGGCATCCACCGTTGGATACCGAAACATTGCGCGCGCCCTTGCCATTTTAACAAGCTGCTCTTTTATTTTGGAATCTCCTGATGCAAGATCATTGGCCTTGCAAGTGGCAATATATATTTGCGTTACCCAGTCTAGTACCTCACCGTAATAGCCTACATAACCCAGCTCCTTTGTAAGGCCTTTATCGGTAAGCTGATAGTACTGATCACCTAATGTTTTCTCAGGACCATGATCGGTATCACTGCCTAGCCATGGTCGCAGCCCTATAGCTTCATATATATACCGAAGTGCTTCGCTTTCAGAAAAAGCTTTCGTTGCATCAAGTCTTGCGAGACACTTGTTGCTTAGGTATAGATTCATGTCTATAATCATCGACTGATTAGTATACTGTCGCCTGTGTGTTCGTAAATATTCGCGGCTCGCCAGAAGCATTTCTGCCCAGGCGGCTTTTCTGTTGATTGTATTTCCAAGGCTATCGGTTATCGACTCCTGCCATGTTGAAGCAAGTTGCTCTTCCAATAAAAGAAAAGCGCTGCCAATCGTTCCGAAACCAAACCAGTCAGGATTATATTGCTGCGGATCATATGTTACCAACTTCGGATCTTTACGGCTTCTCCAGAAGAATGCGTCAATGGAATGAACAACGCGCGGCAGAACAGTTTGATTATGATAAGCCGTTGTCCAGCGAACATGCCACGCTTTTGCCAGGAAAAATATTTCCTGTTGCGTCAGTGGATGAGTATCCTTCAGTAATGCGTCAATACTTTTATTAACCCGGTCTTTCAGTTTCACCAATATCGCTTCACCCGGTTCCTTTCGTAGCGTGGGCTTGGGTATAGTGCCTTGCTTCTCTTGAGAAGGTGGTGTAAAATAACTATTGGTATGTATATATAGGCGATAGATACCACAAGTTGGTCGCTCCATGTTTTTCTGATATTGCTCGAAGGTTTGTCCGTAACGCCAGGCAGGTCCGCGACTGCGAATCTCAAAGTTCAATTCATTTCTGCCTTTGGTCAGTGAAATCGGCAATGGATTTGTATTATAAAAAAAACGATCCTTGTACGCAGGCGCCTCATCACCCAGATATAGTATATCATAATCTCCTAGATGATTATACCCGATTTGTTTACCTTCACAAAACAGTACCAGTGAATTCGGGTTCGCTTCGGAGCCCCAGAATTTAGCCGTGAAATAATTCTGCTTCTCAGGATCTACCTTCATCCTGAATGTGATCTTGCCCCCTTCCCAATAGGCAGTCTCAGGAGGCAATAGAATTCGTGCGGGTTCGCTAAGTGCACCAATAATCGCTTCGCTTCTTATCCCTTTCAATGAGTGAACGTTCTCAGAAGCGGCATCTCCGGTGATGATCGTATCAGCAATCTTGTACTGTGCGAAAACGCTAATAGAAATGTTGCTTAATATTACCAACAACAGCGTCTTTACAATATATATTTCTTTGGCAGAGATCATCGGTACTTTGCTTTAACTTGTCATTGTGCTTAATCCATAAAAGACTTCTATAGCACAAGTTTTAATGTGCTAAAATTGCTGATACAAGGAGAAAAGGCGTATCAATTATGGCTCAAAGGCGATAAATTATAAACCAAATCGTACGTTTCAATCGTTTCAAACAACATATTCTGGAATTGGTACAGAATAAATATCCAAAAGCATTTTTCCAGACACTTTCGTGGAAACAAAACAAGCCACCGATTTATTCAGTGGCTTGTTTATATACCTGACGCATTCTTACTTCACCGTTGTAGTGCAGCGTGTCTTAAACTTCAGGCTTCATCACAAATCAATACGTCAATTTTAGAAATGAAACAGCTTGTGCCGGCAATGTGAATTGTATAGAGGCTTCGCCTTTTTTGGTTGATATCCATTGAGGTGATTGTAACAACTGTAATTGTCCTGCTTTTTCAAGAATTTGATATTGCTCATCCGTAACGGCTTGAGGCGATCCCATTTTTTTCCAGACTTCATAGGAATTACTGTGATCCTGATCGATTCGATAATGATTCAATAAAACTTTACCAGTAGGAATATTCTGTATCGTAATAGTAACCGGTATATTTTCCCGGGGAACATCGGCATCGTGATAATTCCAGATCATGACGGATGTTGAATTTTTATCAACTGTGGCGAGCGCATGTATATCTGCTACATTCCCACGGACACTGGTCTTTACTATACTATCCAGCGGAATCTCCATGGGATTAATAATCTTTACCCGGTTGCCCGACATCATTCCATACATGCGAAAGACGTTCAACACAGGTTTATCTATACCATTCGTAGCGAGGTCTCTGAATCCATCGAACCAGCGTTGATTTTCAAATTCAAACGACCAGCTTATAGCACCCTCCAGGTTTACACTATACTTGTCCGCGAGATCGTATAGTCTTGCAAAAGAAGACGCTGTATAGCTTGAATACATTGTTCCGTTACGATATGCGTTCTCCGGGTTCGTGGTCATGCCACAGGCTGCACATCCTTCGGGGTCGAATTCCGTAAGAAGCAGAGGTAAATGCTTAAACGGTGAAGCATTCACAATTTCAAAACCTTTCGCAGCATCGTTTAATTCAGGAGACATATTCATGCGCACATGTCCATCGATAACCTTTGGACTTCCCTTTCCGTGGAAGCTGATGAAATCCAGGGGAGATCCCTTCTTTCCGGTTGCATAATTTTTTCCATCCGAACAATGCTGTAAAAATCCTTTCAGGTAAGCAGCTGCTTTATCCCAGCCCGGACCGGTTGTCGAGGGTCCTCCTATACGTGCTTCGGGGAGCGCACGCTTTACACCATTCGCTGCGTGATCATATAGTCTGAAATACTCCTCCGGTGTACCCTTCCAGTATCCTATATTTGGTTCATTCCATACTTCCCACCACCAGCTTTTTACTTCCGCCTGACCATACCGTTGTATAGAGTGCTTCACCCATTCATATACCAGCGTTTCCCATTTTTTGTAATCTGTTGGAGGATACGCCCAGCCGGTATATACTTTATTGTAGTCCATGCCAGGCTTCCATTCATGCCGGTAGGGCTTGGGTTGTACAGACAACGCCTCTGGCATAAAGCCAATTTCTACAATGGGCTTCATGCCACGACTCACATACGTGTCCATGATACTATCCACAAGATTCCAGGTATAAATCGGATTTCCCTGGGCATCTTCAGTATAGGCGTTGGTGGATCCCCATTTCAATGCTGCAGTCCCATCACCGGTTGTCAAGAGGTTATGTGCACGTACATATACCGGCACAGGGCTGAGTGCCGCCAACTCACTGAGCAGTTTCTTGCCATCGCGCATATAGGTATAATTAGGCTCATCATATCCAAAGTATGCCCATATAGGCCGTAATGGCTTACCCTGCTGGCGAAGATCAATCGTAATTTGCCTGTTGGATGGCTGTGCCCAAGATATACTGCACGAAAATGTAAGTGCCAGTAATCCCGTTAATAGTATGTTATGTAAAAGCTTTTTATTCATAGCAGCAGTTTAATGGAAGTATATTCTATTTGGCAGGTAGCAGAATCCTGTAGTGTCATGCATCATCCGAAGATACGATCTTTCCATTAGCACAGCTACTACTTTTTCTTTCTAACGACTTTACCACTGAGATCAGATGGCTTTGCACTATCATCAATCACGTTGCGCACAAGTATAGGGAGTAAAGGGCTTGCATAAAAAGATGAAAATTTATCATGGTTTGCTTTCCCTACATTTACATGGGCGAGAAAAAATCCATAAACTCCGTATTCCTTATCGATCCACGGATAAGCACCCGCCCAACTCGGACTACTGATCAGCACGGCATCACCTTTGTCATTGAGGATTTCACGCCACTCCCCTAGTCCATATATACCGGTATGCCTGGACGCACGTGCTTTTTCAACATATTCACCAACCGGAACGATCGCTCCATTTACCTGATCGGCCTGCATGGCTGCTATATTTTCGGGTGAAAGAATATACCTTCCTTTATATATACCGTTTCCTGCAATCATTTCCAGGAAGTGAATATAGTCGTGCAGTGTGGTGCGCGCGCCACCTCCAATCATCGGGTTATGACCACCCGTACTATCCACTGGTGTAAAATGTGTATTCGTCATGTTGAGTGGTATCGCTATCTTCTTCTGGAAAAGATCTTCCCATTTCTTCTCGGTAGCAACCTCGGCTATCCTTCCTGCAACCTGCATAGAGAGGCCACCGTATTGAAATTTAGTTCCCGGCATTGTATCCGCAGGAAGATTTACAATGTGCTTTACAGCCTCTTCGAGTGATTGATAATCATCACGGTGTTTGCCTTCCGGTTGATAATCCGGGTATCCGGAAGTGTGCGACAGTAATTGTCTCAAAGTAGCTTTGCCCTTTACATCTTTAAATTCAGGAAGCCATTTTACTACTGAATCATTCCACGAAAGTCTACGCTCAGCAACCAGCGTTGCAATTGTAGCGGCTGCAAGCCACTTGCCTGCTGAAGCTATATATACCTGAGTTTCCGGAGTATACTTACCGAAGTATTTTTCAAGCACCACCTGGCTATCTTTCACCACAAGAATTGACGCACCATCGTAATACCCGCTATCCACCCAGTTTTGAATTTGAGAATTGACCGATAAAAAATCATACTCTCCAACTCCATCCTGTGCTGTATCATTGGAAGGCTTGATTGAACAAGCACCCAAAAATATTACCATGAAAATAGCTATACCCGTAAAACCAATTGAAGAAATATAACAATGCCTTTTTTTCATGTTCATGTGCATTTATAAATATAGAATATTCAGCAGTGTATTGCGTTACTAAACATGAAAACAAAAAACACTCATGGACACCGGAGTGTACCATGAGTGAAGGTTTATTAACCCAAAATAAACCGCAACCTACCAAACCATTATTTTTTATTTCCTGCAGCATCCTTTACATTGGCTTTGTCTTGTTCCGAGTATATCCAAAGTGCTATACCTCCGGAACCATTAAGTTTTACTTTTAATACATCGGATGGTTTCACTTTGCGCTGTTCTGTTCTTACATGTGTGCGCGTATTGACCGCAGCATCATCGGAGTATATATTGACAGTGTATTTCTTCGCTTTGGATAAAAAGTCAAGCGAAATTGATACCTCGCGCGATGTATTGTTGGTTATAGCACCTATAAACCACTGGTCACCACTTCTTCGCGCCGTAATAATATACTCGCCAATTTCGCCTTGAAGAATTCTGGTCTCATCCCAAACGGTAGGAAGTCTTTCAAAAAACTCTACCTCGGGTTCGCCTTGGTAATCGGAAGGCTTGTCATACCAGAAGAGAGTTTGCAATGGACTATAATTAACAACTCCCAACGCAAGCTGATGAGCATGTGTAGTCTTGATCCGGTCTGTATAGTAGCAAATGGTATAGTCACCTGCTCCCCCTATACCTCTTGTGAATGGTAAAATAGTATTATGATCAGCATCCGGCATTTCCTCATTTCCGCGTATACCTTCTGTGGTGAGTATATTTGGCCATGTGCGTTGTTCACCGGTTGCTCTGAATTCATCATGAATATTTACCATCAACTGATTATCAGCAGCGCGTTGAATGGATTCATGTAACCAGGTAGTCCAGCGATGTGAACCGACTTGCACGAAACCATACTTCACACCTTTTATTCCCCAATGCTTATACAATGGAAAAAGATCATGATCCTGCTTGACAAGTGCCTGCTGATTAACATACAACCATATCCCTACATTTTTCTGCGCACCGTAATCGACAACAGCTTTCATATCCAGGTCGACCACAACTTTGCGTGCGTCTGAATCAAACGTAAATGAGGGCCCGTACCATTTCCAGTCGAAGAGTATATATTGAAGATTATGTGCAGCCGCAAAATCAATACAAGCTCTCGCACCTTCATTCGTCAAGGTCATTTCACGAATAATCTTCCCGGGTTTAACCCAATCTGTGTTTTGAAATTTTGTAGGTGCATTGAGATTCAACAGCAGGCTATTATTCTCAATTAGCTTTCCGGGTGTATCCGCTACCATAATAACGCGCCAGGGTGTATTAAAATATGGAACGAGATCAATGTCCTCATACAGGGAGGTAACGATGGTATTCGGTTTGTCATTTTTCAATGTAAATTTAGTACGCACATAATCTACCATAGCAGCTTCCGCCAGGCATGTATATACTCCATTGGGAAGTTTTAAAGTAAGCGGACGTTCGCTTTCGTCAGGCCAGCCGGAGAGCGGCAGTAGTTTAAACGGTCCCTGCGCCCATTGCTCATACCACGCTTGCGTGTTGTCCGGAAACGTAAACTCTATATTTTCGGATGCTATGTGATAATATACACCGGTTGGGTTATCCGGAAAATAAAATCGAAATGCTATACCTTCGTTATAGGCACGCACAATGAGGTTGACCTTATATCTAGCATCACCGGATTTTTTAAAATGAAATGTCCATTCATTGTAATGATCACGAACCTGGCTCCGTTCTCCATATATAGTATGCCAAACCGTATCACGGGAAGACTGCACGATATTCTCCAAAACAAGATCACCACACCAGTATTCACTTTCATCCGCTTTTAATGCTAAAGCAAGTTGCGATAAATGATTATCGAGTTGTATGTCTATTACTGATTCAAGTATAACCGGCTTATTCTTGTACGCTAGCTTATAGTATATTTTTTTGTTCGCTACAGGCCCTGCTTGCCAAACGTCTGCCACCAGGTTACCATCGGGCGATGAAATGCTTTTCGGTGCAGGGAGAGATTGGGCCGCACAATACAAATCACAGCAAAACGTAGTTGCCAGGAAAAAAATCAATTTTACAGGAGGGAAAGAATACTTACACTGAATCATCACGGTACTTGAATATTTACTTTTCGTCAATTTTTTTATTGCACTACATATTGGCCAAAAGCCGGCTCAAATTTATTTACGTTGTTATCGATGGTCTATCAACTATGGTTCAAAAAGAATAAACTATGAATCAATTCTTCTATCAGGTGGCTCAATATCATATACTTGCCACTATAGATTCGTTTTTAACAACTGCCTGGATCGTAGCATAGCCAGGCAGTTGTTATAGTCTGATTTACCTGATCAATTCTTCATCAGCTTCCTGACAGCCTTCTTTCCATTGCTACTACTAACATTTACAAAATAAATTCCCGATGGAATTTTATTCAGGCTAATTACATGTTGGGTACCCTTCACTGCGTCCTCATAAAGTGTCCGTCCGTTGCTATCCTGAAGTATAATCGTAGCATCGTGATCAAAATATTCTCCCAATTGCACGGTGAGTTGATCACCAGCCGGATTCGGATAAATTACTACCTGCTCAGGAAACTGCTCATCAATTTCGATTGATGCTTCTGAAGATGATTCGATTCGCGCTGTCGTTATAGCGGCTACAAATTGCCATTGCTGATTATTGCCACCGGTATAGGTCCACTGCTGTACATTGCCACCATCAGCAGAAGAGCCGCCCGCTATTTCAATAGCTTTACCACTGTGTACAGGTGTAATTCGAAAATACCCGCCAGAGGTTGTTGTTAGTGTGAAGCGTTGATTGTTGCCACCGCTATAGGGCCATATTTGTACGTTAGCACCATCCGCTGTTGAATTGCTTGCTATATCCAGTGACTTGCCACTGCCAACACCTATAATTTGATATTGATTGTTACCAAGGTAAGTCAATGTCCATTGTTGGTTGTTACCACCGTTATAAGACCACTGTTGTACGTTGGCGCCATTGGCTGTTGAATTGCTAGCAACGTCCAGCGACTTCCCGCTGTTGCGGGCAATGATCCTATAGATTCCATTCGGAATGGGCTGAGGGATGGCTGTTACAATCGTCACATTGTCAAATGTAGAATTGTCCAAAGCGGTTGTACTACCGGAACACGCAGCGAGCCCGGTATAGCATGTACTGCTCATAGAGACTGTACTCGCTCCAACCGTAAACCATGTAACACCGTCTGAAGATTCATACGCGGTGAACGTGTTGCCACTCCGTTGTAACCTGAACCAGGCTGGTAACCATGTATAGTCATTACCTCTCAGCCATGTCATACCATTACCCGATGAGGAGCGCGAGCCAAAACCCGCTTGTCTCCAGCCGGCATCTCCAAGCTTCATGATCAGCGCCTTTGAAGCGGGGTCGAGCGTTTCGCGGATCATGATTCCGGTTTTATTCAACGTACCCGTTACATCACTCAGCCGCGCAGTAATGGTAAAGTCCCCGGTGATACTCCTATAGGTATAGCCAAATGAATCAGAAGTACCGCCAATCCCGCCTCCGGAACCACTCACAATAAATGTACCGTTGCCAACATTTGCATAACCCGCACTGCCCGCAATGCCTACAGTTCCTATATCTTGTCTCGACCATCCCGCAGGCAAAGTACCGGGCGCTACAGGTATAGCACTCACTTGTGCAGAATTACCACTGGTACCAGCCTGGTTAATGGCCGCTACCACATAATAATACGTTGTGCCGTTTGTAACAGAAGCATCTATATATTGTGCCGTTGTGTTTGCTGTCCACGATGCTATAGATGTATATGGCCCCCCACTGGATGCTGAACGCAATACAGAATATCCCTGAGCGGTAGCCCCTATAGATGGAGTCCACTTCAACGTAATACGACCGCTGCCTGCCGTTGCCGTGAGACCCGTAGGTATAGGAGGAACCGGTGAAGGAGGATATGGAGAAGCTGAAGCGTTTTGTGTAAAGGTGAGTGTGCCGTATCCAAAATGATCCGCACTTCCATGCTCGGGGCGCATGAGTTGTGCCATAGCTTTCGTATTCGGAGCGCTTAAGCCTTTTCGTACCACATAGTGATTATAGATCAGTTCCCATACAGGACGATCATCCAAACGTCCCCGACCATTGATAGAGATCCAGGATTGATTTGCATTTTGACAATTAGTATAGTATGTATACGGAACATATTTCCACAAATTTGTCTGCGCTATATACTCAGCGCCTGCCAGCAGACGATTGTTGCTATAGCCATACAGATCAAGTCCCTGGTGCCACGCAACCTCACAGATAGAAGCCATCATACCTACGGCAAGTTGTGCGTGCTCCTGGTCACGACCACTTTCCTGCCATTGCCCAAGATTACCAGGATGTAGTGTGGGAACAGCATTCATAATGCTCCCCATACCTGCTCCGGTTTGATAGTAGGTTACGGCTTGGTTATACTTTGCCCGGTCATCGCATAATATACCAATGGTAAGGATGGCACCTATATTACAGATGTCCCAATTAGACCAATAGTTGCTGATGCACGAACCATTGTGATTTACCAGGAAATCATTACACACTGGATAAAAATAATTTATCATCATGTTCTTAAACCGGGTAAAATCTGCAGAAGCCCATCCCGGGTACATTCGTAACATCTCACCAACCATAGCAAATTCAAAAATCGGGATACCACTCAAGCCAGGTATATCTGTACCGGTGGGAACCTGGTTTACTGTGGAAGACCAAGCATTACAAATCCTTACAGCACAGTCCGCATAACTTGTGTTCCCCGATATATACCATCGGATTGTGTTCAGATACGCGGCATGTGCATCGCGTGAAGCTTGCTGACGGCTACCTCCCATATTTGCACGCGCATTGGCGGTATATGTATTTTGCGCTTGTGGATCGGTGAGAAGTAAATTCCAGTCATCGATCCAGGGATGCGCACCTGCAGCTACTTGAGCTTTCATGCGATCAAGGTCAGCTTGCGTGTGTAAACCTCCCGGATGAATAAAAGTCTGTGCTGTCGCTATACATGTATCCACCAATAGCAAAAGCATAACAAGTCGTCTGATTGTCTTTTTCATAGCGTTCGATTTTGAGGTATCCAAAATAATGAAACGACAAAGCCTACTACTATAGATTGTTTCTTGTATATATAGTCTGCTACCCGCAGGGCGTAGCGCAGGTAGCAGACTGAGTTCATTATCGTTGTATGATTAATTTCATTGCGGGCAGATTATTGAGTCGGATCATATATACTCCTGATCCTGTTGTATCATTCAGTTTTACTTCGAGCAATCCGGATGGATCCTGCTTAATCTGTTTGTTCAACACAGAAATGCCCACCGGACTATATATTTTAACGGCTACATCATCTTTACCAAGCGCTTCGTTTATCCTGACAAAGAAACGATCTCCCGTAACCGGGTTGGGATAGATATATGCTGACTGAATATTTTCCGCAATATCGGAAGAAGCAATCCTGCCGCTTGCTGCGGCTGATGGCTCTGTTCCATAGATCAATTGCTGCTGATAATAGATTGTTACTGCCGGATTCTCTGCATACGGTGCTGCTGGTAAAAATGAATAATCGTTCACTTCATTGAAGTTAGTCCAATCCGCTTTGGCAATATGATACTGAATATTTCCCGAGCTGCCTTGCGGATATAGTATGCCTGCTGTAGAATCTATACGCATTTCAAAATATACATCGGCTTGAGTACGTGCGGGGTCAATGTTTGTGAAACTTCCCGTGACTTTTGTAGCCCCGACCTTCGCATTGTCAATCCAATAGTTCATACTAGCAGTACCATCCTTGGTAAACCAATACCGCACAGAGAGATCTTTATAGTGCACGGGTATATTTCCTTCATTATTAATCTTGAAATACGTTTTGATCTTATTGGTCCCCGTACTGGTATTCTGATTCTGATAGTACGCTTTCAACGATAATACAGGAAGTACTGCTGCCGGCTCTGCACCATAAACCAGCAATCCATTCCGGTACAAGGTGATGTGATCGTTCGCCGTATAGCTTGTGCTCGCCTTATAAGAGTAGTCATCTGTTTCGTTTAGAATAGCCCAATCAACATTTGCCAATCGTGACTGAATGGCCCCTGAATTAGCACCGGCCTTCAATATACCTGCTGTTGCAACAAAGCTATATTCTACGTAACCGTACGCTCCGTCTTGCGGCTGTGCCAATGGTATATATTTCATCTTCACCTTGCTGGCACCTAATAAAGCATAATCGATCCATGTATTAATGCCAGCATAGTTCTCTGCTGTAAACCAATAGCGGGCGGTCAGTTCACTATACGGTATGGCAACGCTATCCTGGTTTACAACCTTGATGTACGGTTTAATCAGCGTATTGCTCATCTGTCCGTTGTCACCATTCTGATATAGTATATTCAAATTTAGTGGGACCACTGTTAGCAATTGCGCCACTTGCGGAGCAGCGTTGTATGTAGTATCTCCTGCCTGAAAGCCCGTGATCAATGTGGTGCCTATACCTGTAATATGAATCGAGCTTCCTACTATAACGGCTACACTTTCATCTGCGCTGGTATAGGTTACGGGCAAACCGGAACTACTGGTCGCATCAACAACAAAATCAACATCACCAACTACCTTTTTTGCAACGGCATTGAAGACTATATTTTGATTTCGTTTAATAATGAGCACCAGCGTATCCGTAGCACTCCCCCAGGCGTTGCTTGCGCTGAAGACTATTGAATATGTTCCGCTCACTGAAGGTATACCCTCGATAATGCCTCTGCAGGTATCTAAACTTAAACCATCCGGCACACCGGAAGCGGTAAATTGATTCGGCCGGTTTGATGCCTCGATAGTATAGCGAAAGGCACTGTCATATACTATATTTTGAGTTACTGTTGAACTTGTAATCTTCGGTGCTTGCGTTACTACGCCACAGAATTCAACCTCGGCAACATTACCAAAACCTGTACCGGCCGACAGATATCGAACATAGCGATAGGCCACAGTATTGGTGAGTACTTGCTCTGTAAGTACCCCTACCGTTGGCTGCGCGGTTACTGTAAATAATGTTGTGGCGCCACTAAAATCTGCTGTGTTTGATCCTTGAAAAACACCGCCTACCATGCGTACAGCAAAATTGCTCCTTGGTGCATAGCGTATGCGTGTAATTATACTCTTGCCTTCTTCACCCAGATCATATCCTACCCAGCCAGTACTTTGTGGAGAGTCGAAGAATGTATTCAGGTTTCCATCCACTGCGGCTGCTTTGGTAGTGGTAGCAACATTCCCAAATGAACCGGATGTCCCAATGAGTGTACCCGTACGTTTTACTCCGAGCGCCAGACTTACAGGCGAAGCATTCACACCCTCTCCCGCACGGTTAACTGCCGACACGGTATAAAAAAAAGTAGTAGAACAATTCGTTGCTTCTGTATCAGAATAGTTTGTTGTATCAGTCGTTGCAATAACAGTATAGGGTCCACCGATAGCCGTTGCACGTTTTATAGTATAGGAAAGCGCTCCTGCAGGTGCTGTCCAGTTCAATGTAACCTGATTATTCCCCGATGTGATTAACAATGGAGAAGGTGCAGCCGGAGGAACATTCAAGACTGTCTCTGTATATATCTCAGAAGCGCTTAACACCCGGCTATATATTTTAAACTCGTCTACTTTACCGGCTAATAATGGATCTGGCCATTGTGATTTGCCGATCCAGTTCTGTGTGGTGTTCCCCAGACTGGATGGCTTAAGTGTCAGATTTGTATTGCGCCCCACCTCAACACCATTTACGTATAGGATACCCGTTGTACCGGCCTGAGTCATCGCCACATGATACCATGTTCCTGTAGTCAGACTAGTCGTAGTAGTGATTTGCTGTTCAGCACCACCCGGGACTAATATAGAATAGCGCACGGTTCCGTTGGCACCGTTTCTGGTTGTCAGGAACATATATACACCAGTACCGGATCCAAAATCAAAAACGCGAGCCCAGTTTGCTGTGGCATCCAGCTTTACCCATGCCGTAATACTAAAGTCATTTAATGCACTCACAATTCCTGCTGGGAGAGTCACATATCCGTTGGCTGTACCATCAAGGTTAATACTATTGTTGATGGTCCCTGCGGCCCAGGTTGCACCGGTGGCAAGGGTTGCGCTTCGGCTACTCCAGGCATCTATAGCTGTAGTGCCGCTTGTCTCATCAAACTTCCAATAATTAGCCTGACCAGGTATAGCACTGGCTTGACTTGAATTGGCGGTTTCCCCTATAGCATTTGTAGCCGAGATAACGTAGTAATATATACCCGGTGCGGTTACGGTCGTGTCGCTATAGCTTGTCGCAACGGAATTGCCAATGGTTGTGTACGGACCACCACTTACTGTGGCACGTTTTATACTATAGCTCGCAGCACTCAGACTGGCTGTCCATGATAAACTTATCTGACGCGATGAAACCGATGTAGCGATCACTCCACCGGGCACAGGCGGCAAGCTCAACACTGGAGTAACACTTGCTTCCACGGAGTTTTGACTTTCGCCCGCAAAATTTGCAGCCGTTATTATATAGTAATATGTAGTACCATTCAGTAAACCGGTATCGATATAGTTTGTTACATTGAGGTTTGTGGCGACATTCGTATAAGGGCCGCCACTCACGGTAGCACGCTTAATGGTATAGCTTGCTGCACCACTCACGGCATTCCACTGAAGGGGCACTTGAGTGTTTCCTACGGATGCTGTTAAACCGGTTGGTGCTATAGGAGGTGTAGTTCCCCCGCCTTCCGTTGTGACGTTGTCAAAAGTAGTTGTGTTCAATGCACCGGTTAAGCTTCCTGAACAGTTCACCAATCCGACATAATATGTACTGGCCATTGCCACCGTGCTTGTTCCTATAGTAAACCATGTTATACCATCGGAGGATTGATAGCACGTGAATGTATCACCGGAACGTTTCAATCTGAACCATGCCGGTAGCCATGTATAGTCATTCGCACCAATCCAAGTCATGGTACCACCGGTTGAAGAACGCGTACCGAAACCTGCCTGCCTCCATCCGGCATCACCGAGTTTCATCACGAGTGTCTTTGCGTCCGGGGCAAGAGACTCGCGCATCATGATGCCGGTTTTACTTAATGTACCTCCCATACCAATCAACCGTGCTGTAAATGTGAAGTCACCGGTTGCTATTCCATATGTATATCCGAATGAATCCCCATTGCCTCCTATACTTGTCCCAGAACCTTTAACAATAAAAGTATTATTACCAATGTTTGCATACTGCGCACTGCCGGCTGCACTTACGGTACCTATATCTTGCCTGGCCCACCCTACCGGTAAAGATCCAGCTGTTATAGGGGTGGCGCTTGCCTCTGAAGAATTACCACTCGTGCCTGCCTGGTTTATTGACGACACAACGTAGTAGTACGTTGTTCCATTCGCTACTGTGGCATCGGTATATTGAGGATTTGTATTTGCCGACCATGAAGCAATTGTAGTATAGGGGCCACCACTTGTCGTGGAACGCAGTACATTATACCCTGTAGTAGTTACACCGCTCGATGTCCAGTTCAATGTTACCTGTGACACACCGGCTGTTGCTGTAAGTCCTATAGGTATAGGAGCAACGGGTGAAGGAGGATAAGGAGAAGCCGTAGCGTCCAGGGTAAATGCCAACGTGCCGTATCCGAAGTGATCTGAACTGCCGTGCTCTGGTCGCGTCACGTGAGCCATAGCCGTTACGCTGGGAGCATCAAGCCCCTGCCGTATGACATAATGGTTATATACCATTTCCCACAGTGGACGATCGTCCAGACGACCACGGCCATTGATAGAAACCCAAAGTTGATTTGCGCCCTGACAGTTATTATAGGCTGTATAGGGAACAGGTTGTGACAGATTTGTACGTGCTACATATTCCGCACCGGCGAGCAATCGGTTATTGTCATAACTATATAGATCAAGTCCCTGATTCCACGCTACCTGACAAAAAGATGCGAGCATTCCTACAGCAAGCTGTGCATGTTCCTGATCTCGCCCACTCTCCTGCCATTGTCCCAATCCTCCGGGATGTATATAGGGAACCGCATTCATAATACTTCCCATGCCTGCGCCGTACTTAAAATACTCTACGGCTTCATTATACTTCGCAGTATCATCACACAACACTCCCATAGTAAGTATAGCACCTATATTTGCAATATCCCAATTAGACCAATAAGCACTGATGCAGGCACCATTGTGATTCACCAGGAAATCATGTGCTACCGGATAAAAGTAAGTAAGCATCATATTTTTGAAACGTGCAAAATCTGCTGCTGCCCATCCCGGATATACACGTAGCACTTCTGCCGCCAACGCAAAATCAAAAATGGGAATACCGCTGAGCCCCGGTATATCTGTACCCGTAGGAACCTGGTTTACCGCTGTAGACCAGGCATTGCAGATCCGTACAGCATTCACTGCATAGGTTGTATCGCCTGATATATACCATCGAAGCGCATTGAGATACGCTGCATGTGCATCTGCATCTGCTCGCTGCCGGCTTGCCCCCATGTTTGCCCGCGCAGCAGGGCTATAGGTATTTTGTGCCTGCGGATCTGCTATCAATAAATTCCATCCATCGATCCATGGATGTTCACCAGCCGCTACTTTCGCTTTCATCCGGTTGAGGTCCTGCAGTGTATGCAAACCTCCGGGGTGAACAAAGTTTTGAGCCATTGTTACAACCGGGCTCATGCACAACATAAGCAAAATAAGGAGTGTGGTCGTCTTCTTCATGTCTGTATAGTTTGGTTGGGGTCGTAGTCAACATATACCATGTGCCGGGAGGCATATGGCTTCCTATCTCATATATCTATAGTTTTAAAGGATTCAAAATCTTACTGCTATGCATATCCACGACATGGGATATATCACTTCTGACTAAAACAATACCGTATAAATTGCATGTATATAGTAATAGCTCCAGAGTATCATACTCTGGAGCTATGTCTAATCATTCCCACCCCGGGTTCTGTGCCAGGTTTGGATTAAGTTGGATCTGATTCGTAGGAATAGGAATCAGGTAATTTTTCTCTGTAAATTTCCGTTCACTTGCCGGATCTGCCAATACATCACCGTCTGCTGTGAGCGCAGGAGGATTGGTATATTTCGTTGCAAACTCGGTGCCTGCCCACCGAACACCAAGTACGGGCTTGGTAAGTTCTATGTGTGCTATATACCAGCGCTTCAGGTCATCCATGCGGAAACCTTCGCCTTGTAACTCTACCGCACGCTCACGCCTGATCTCTTCGCGCATATCCAGTCCGTTGGACGATACAAATCCGTTGGTGAGTTTCGGCATCGCTGCGTTGACACGCGAGCGCACAAGATTCAGGGATTTGTCAAGATCAGCATCGCCAATCGTTCCATTTCGTTCGTATAGTGCTTCCGCATAATTGATGTATACTTCTGCGAGACGGATCACCGGGTAATCGTAACCTTCCTGCGAGTTCGGCACCTGACGCTCCGCTGCCCACTGCTGATTGTTATACCCGGTTATATCATTGCTCCACGGGTTGTGTGGTGGACGTGCATTCGCTAAATCAGCTGTACTCCAGTCCCAGTTTATATGCCAGTTCGTGGCATTCTGCCAGTATGGGTATCCGGGGATCATCATATAGTAGCGCATACGATGGTCGCGGTTCTGGTATTCAGATGTCATCTTTGTACGGCTAAATCCTGTCGTAGTTTTATCTATCGGTAAACCATCGCTGCATAAATACATATCCGCCATTACGCGACTCATGTCTGCACCCAACGCGCCGAAGGAAATCTGATTTGGTATAGTCCTCAAAAGATTATTTGATTCATACCGCACAGCGAGTATATATTCCTGATTGGCAGTTTTTGTTATACCCGCCGGATTGGATTTCTGGTTTTCGAGTATAAACATATATTTTAATGCAGAATCTCCAAGTGCCGCTGGCTTGAACAATGCGTATGTATTGCTCGTTATCACGGCATCGGTATTGCTGATCGCTTTATCCAACAACGCATTATACCGCGCTACATCTCCGTTTCTGAATTTCTGCCAGGTGCCTTCATACAAACAAACTCTTCCTAAAAAAGCCTGCGCTGCCTGTTTGCTTACGCGCCCTTTATCGGCCGCAGCGATTGTACTTTCTACAGGGAGATCAGCGATAGCTTCTTCCAGATCTTGAATGATAAAATCAATTGTCTCATCACGGGTACTTCGTGTAGTGGTAAGCTCCGGAGAACTCGTTGTTAATACATCTTTGATCAGAATCACACCACCATAAGATGTCAGAAGCTTATCAAAGTATATATAGGCTCTGAAGAACTTGGCTTCGGCTACATATACCTTGATGGCGTCCGGGGATTTAAAGGTGGTTGCCTTATCCAGCAGGTAGTTCACATTGCGAATCCAACGATAAGCGTTGTTGTAATTATCATCATTTGATATTACAGTGTTCGTGCCTCTTGCAAAAGATCCACGGTCTGCACCCAAATCTGTTCCGCTGTGTCCGTCTCCATTGCCGTTGTTGAACGTGCGCAGGTATCCGTAAAAATTATTGGCTGCTAATTTGAATTGCACTGCATCTTCCCAATAGGTAGCATCCGACACTCTGTCCAACGGTTCAAGATCTAATGCATCATCACAACCAAAGGGGGCAACAGTGAGTATAACTCCCACCAGGACGGTAAGATATTTTAGTAGTTGCTTTTTCATTTCTTTCAAGTTTAGAATTAAAATGTAGCGTTCACTCCAAAGGTCAACAAGCGATAGAATGGATAGCGTTGTGCACCACCAACGACACCGGCCGTTTGCTCGGGATCCCAGCTATCTTTAATCTTTGTCCATTCCCATATATCATTCGCTGAAAAGTATACGCGAAGCTTTTCAAATTTCGCTTTGCGTGATAACTCCTGCGGAAGTGTATAGCCCAGCACTATATTTTTCAACCGTACATAGGCACCGTTTTGTAAAGACCAATCGGATATCTGATAATTATAGGCACCATATCCACCAAAGCCTTTATTCGTTGCTGTCGTCAGGATCGGCAATTCAGAATTTGGATTTTCCGGTGTCCACGTCTTACCTACCCACCAGTCAGCATGTCCTTGCCAGATTGTTCCAAACGGAGTACTCCAATCAGAACGTCTGTATATATTCTGCTTACCAACACCTTGGAACACTACCGAGAAATCGAACCCTTTCCATTCAGCACCCATGTTCACAGCAAATACATACCTCGGATCGCTTCGCCCCAGATATACTATATCACCATCGGCAATCGGTTTTCCATTCGCATCTGTTTTTCCTAGCAAATATTGATTGGCACCAGCGTTCGTAAGTCTCCCATCACCATTTATATCCTGGTACATATTTATACCTTTGATCATCTGCGTAGCGCCCGGCATGTTGTTAATGCTGCTTCCGGGAACAAGAAGGGCATAGTCGGTAGCCTGCTGATCGGTTTGAATCCTGCCGTTATACTTCACACCAAAGTACGAGCCGAGTGCATAGCCCGCTATGGACTGCTGTCCTGCCACTACTATATTTGCGCCACCGTAGTCTACAAGCTTATTGCTGTTATCCGTAAGCGAACCACTTATACGGTAGGTAATGTTGCCGATCTGATCTCTCCAGCCTAACGACATTTCCCATCCCCATACTTTTAGGTGCCCTATATTTGCTGTGGGGGCTGTTGCACCCAATACCGCAGGGTAGGTTTGTGGCAACAGCATGTTCTTGTTCTGCTTCCAGTAATAATCAAAGCTACCCGACAGGCGATTGTTAAACACGGCTATATCAACACCTATATTTGTACTTTGAATTTTCTCCCATGTCCGGTCAGCACTTACCAATGTACCGGATGGGGATGCCGTTACAGAGCGTGATGTATACCCCCCTAAAACAGGACCTGTATTATTGATGTCTATAAGCTGTATATAGTCATAGAGTCCTATGCCTGCCTGGTTGCCAACACTTCCGTGGGAACCGCGGATTTTTAATTCACTCAGGAATGAAAGTCCTTGCATAAATTCTTCTTGTCCAATGCGCCAGCCGGCCGATATACCAGAATATCGCTTCCACCGGTTTTCTGCATCAAATTTGGAAGAGCCATCGTAACGGACATTGGCTTCAAAAAGATATTTTTCCTTGAAGGAATAATTCAACCGACCAAAGGCGGATGCTATAGCCCAATGATTTCGGATCTCACTATTGGAACGTGTGGTGTTATCGCCTAAGCCGAGGCCTAAAGAAGGAACATCGTTACTGGCCAGGTAACCAGTACGTGTAGAAAAGTAATTAAACTCTTCACGTTCATAATTACCACCTGCCACAACAGCGATGCTGTGTACATCCTGCAATGTTTTCTTATACTCTAAATAGGCGTTCGTATTGAAATAAGAATCCTTCCCCAAAGAGCGATCGTAGAATGACTGAGCCTGCGAAGGGTTCGGTTGATATTGATAGCTTTCGGTATAATTATAGATCTCTGGTATATATTTATACTGCACTTGCCCATCCGTAGCGGCCCAGTTATATCCGGCCTGGGTAATGAGGTTCAGTCCTTCAGCTAATTTAAAATCAAGTTTCGTGTTCAGAAAAACCCGGTTATTAAAGGTCTTGTTCTCTCCACCAAGTTCAAGCAGCCAGTTACGAGCAGGTTGTGTTCCCCATGCATAGGGCTTGCCATTTATAGTCGCGACCGGAAAGCCAGGTTGTGATCCAAAGTTGATCTGATCCTGACGGGTAGGTACAACAACATCATTTTTCTCCAGCGATATATTTGTCTCAATCTTGAACCGTGGTGAGAATATATAGTCCATGGCGAGGCGTGCATTGTAACGCTTGCTCGAGTTCTCGCCCCACTTCAACATGCTGCCATCATTCAGGTAGCCGAATGACAGACGATATCCCATATTTTCCGTGCGTGCTGCCAAGCTAATGTCGTGCTGATTTGATATAGCGCGTCCATTTCCCCACAGCAGATCGATTGGGTTTGTATCAAAGAATGTATAATCCTTTACATCTGTGAATCCGATGGTCTCACCACCTGCTATATATTCAGGAGTATTTTTGTCGATATACAGGCTGGCTGGTTTATTTATCCAGGCTCTTGCATACTTTGTCCAGATCCAATTTTCATCGGGTACACCACCGGTGGAAGCATTCGATATAGCTTCCAGTAAGTATTTACCGTATTGATCTCCATTTAGGAAATTGGGCATAAGTCCCATTCTTTTTTGAGATACAGAACCGTTGTATTGTACAGTTGGCTTTCCTGATTTTGCGCGCTTGGTGGTAATTAGCACGACACCACCGGCAGCACGGGCGCCATATATAGCGGCCGATGCATCTTTCAAGAAAGATATATTATCAATGTCTTGAGGGTTGATCGAGTTCAATGCGGCCGAACTTACCAAAGGTATACCGTCTACAATGATGAGCGGATCTGCACCATTGGAAGAAGCAGCACCACGGATTTGAAAGTTCCATCCCTCCTGTCCTGGAGCTGCAGAACTACGCGTAACAATTACACCAGGTACTTGTCCCTGCAGTGTAGACAACGGATTGGACACAACACCACGATCCTGAAAAACTTTTGAATTCACACTGGCGACTGATCCGGTTAACGTTTCCTTTTTCTGTTCACCATATCCGACCACGACAACTTCCTGCAAAGATTGCATATCGGGTACCAATGAAACATTTATGGTCGATCGACTATCAACCGATACTTCCTGAGGCTGATAGCCTATAAATGAAAATACAAGTACCACATCGTCACCTTTTATACTCAATGTATATTTACCGTCACTGTCGGTTGTTGTGCCTTGTGATGTTCCTTTCACAAGTATATTTACACCGGGTATAGCTTGTCCCGATTCATCGGAAACAATTCCTGAAATACTTTTATCTGCCTGCTGGAATGCCTCGGCATGTATACTCACACCGGCGATGGAGAGCAGCAAGGCCAGTAACAAACCTGCCTTCTTTGACCACGACTGTGGTGCATTAAAGCGTAATGATTTATTCATAGACTAGATTTAGTTGGACTTAAAATAGATTTTGAAAGAGTGGATTGATCCGGCTTGAACGGAAAGAATCAGAGGTGCTTTACGAGTGTTATTCCGGACGGAATCACGCGGTTTTGGGTGCATGAAATACATAGGCTTGGGGTTAGTTAGTTTGATGCGTGTAGCTTTTTTGTGGCACCTGATAAGCCTTAGAAATTAAGGCCTGACAAGGCACAAAAAGTACGCTTCAAAGTTGCCTATGGAATGAAAAAACGGAGATTAATTATTGCTCAAACACCATAAATTATAGCCCATTTTCAATCGTTTGATAAGGTTCTTATATCGATTGCGGTGCTTCCTTTGACTTTTTAGGGTCGGCTTGTTCCTCCAAATATTGCTGTGGCGTTTTGCCAAATAATTCACGAAAGGTTTTACTGAAATAAGCCGAAGAATTGAACCCCGCCATGAAGCTTATCTCCTTGATAGAATGTTGCTGCTGAAGCAGAAGCCCGGCCGCATATTTAAGGCGGACGGTTCGTATAAAATTGCTCGGATTCTGACCTGTGAGGGAATTGATCTTGCGGAAGAAATGCGACCGGCTGATGCCTACTTTCTCCAACAGGTTTTCAAGTGAGAAATCCGGATCGCTGATGTTATCCAATATTATTTTCGTGACCTTATCCAGAAAAACTTCGTCCAGTGTGTTCGTGGTAATTTCTTTCGCAGGAATCACTCCGCCCTTCGCCATAAATTTATCTTTCAGGCGTTGACGAGACTCCAATAAATTTTTCAGGCGCGCCTTCAATACATATATATTGAATGGCTTGGGTAGATATTCATCAGCACCGGTGTGATATCCTTCAATCCTGTCTTCTTCCAAACTGCGAGCCGTTAATAAAATTACAGGTATATGACTGGTCTCTATCTCACTTTTTATTTTGCGACACAACTCGAACCCGTCCATCTCCGGCATCATGATGTCACTGATAATTATATCCGGATAGTATTTCATTACTTTTTCAAGACCATCTACTCCATTGACAGCTTCGCGAATTTTATAGTGATTACGAAGTTCATTCTTAAGATGCCAGCGCAACTCCTTGTTATCTTCCACGATCAACAGTACCGGTTTCCGGTCAGCGTCATTTGTATTCTGGGTAACCTCTATATCTTCATCGGCTACGCTTCCTGAAATTGCCAATTCATATTCCGTTGACTTGATCGCATTGTTGTCGAAAGTATATTTAGCAAGTGAAGTATTCTGGCTAACGCCTTTCTCATTGCGATTTCGCTTTTCATGTATTGGAAGGTGCACGATAAAACTACTTCCTTTTTCGTATTCACTTTCCACCATTATTTCTCCATGGTGTAACTCCACGAGACTCTTGGTAAAGTGTAATCCTATACCGGTGCCCGTTTTAGAATTGTCAACATGAAAGAATCGTTCGAATACATGTTTGAGTTGTTCCGCTTTTAGTCCAATACCCGTATCAATCACTTTTATCGCTACATATTCATTCTTTTTCGAAGAGCTTGTAACTTTTGAAATGGAGAGTATAACCGTTCCTTTCTCCTGCGTAAATTTTAAAGCATTGGACAATAAGTTTGTCAGGATCTTTTCAAGTTTATCCGGATCGAACCAAACCATAAGCGTATCTACCGAACTCTCGAAACGGAAGTCTATCTGTTTCATTCCTGCCAGGTCATTGAAGAGTATAAATATATCTTTACTGAACTGTACAACATCAGCTTCTACCGTTTCAAGCGGAGTCTTACCAAGATCCATCTTTCTGAAGTCCAATAGTTGATTTACAAGATTGAGTAACCTCCGTGCGCTCCTCTGAATGGTCAAGGCAGATATTCGCACCTCATCGGTCTGCGTATGAGCAGAAAGTATTTTCTCAATCGGGTTGAGGATCAATGTCAGCGGCGTACGAAACTCATGCGATACATTTATAAAGAACAACAACTTCATCTGGTCCAACTCATGCTCCTTCTCCTCCCTTACACGCTTAGTGTAGTATCGCATCACCATCCCGAAAGCAATGACTAGTATAATACTATAGAGTGTATAGGCCCACCATGTTTTCCACGGTGGCGGAAGTACGCTGATGGGCAAGGAAACCCGTGTTGCATTGTCCCAAACATCATCGCCTGATACGAGTACTTCAAATATATAGTCACCTGCGGCAAGATTAGAATAGGTAGCGCTTCGCTTACTGCCAACGTAGTTCCAGTCTTTATCCAGCCCGGTCATCCGATAAGCATATTTATTTTTTTCAGGATTACCGTAATCCAGCGCCAGGAAATCAAATGAAATATAGCCTTCGTTATATTTCAAGGTCAATTCTTTTGTCTTTGCAATAGAAGTCGTTAATACCACTCTATTATTTATAGTATCAAACGCTTTTATGGATCTATTATGGATCTTGAAATCGGTTATGAGTAAACGAGGTTTGGTAGAATCCGCTAGGATTTTTTCGGGATCAAAAATATTAAAACCGTTAATACCTCCGATCAGCATGCGTCCGTCCTGCGTCTTATCAATGGATTTACTTTGAAACTCCATACCCTGCAAACCATCGTGTGTGTTGAAGTTCTTGAATTTCCGTGTGGCGGGATCTAATTTGGATAAACCACTTTTTGATGTGATCCATAAATTTCCATGATCATCTTCTTTCACTCCGGTGATCAGGTTGTTGGGGAGCCCCTCCTTGGTAGTGTATATTTCCAATAGTTTAAGATCCGGACTTAATTTATTCAGACCAAGGTCTGAACCTACCCATATATTTCCACGCTTGTCCTCAGTTATAGAATTGATTCGATTACCGCGTAAGCTATGAGCTTTAAAATTCTTGAACGTCAGTCTTTCAGGGAAACTCGTTTTGAGAGATGCCAGATCAACCATACAAAGACCGGTGGATGTACCAACAAAAAGCCTTTCATGTGAGTCTATAAACATCGAAATGATAAAATTGTTTACAAGACTTGTGGAGTCGTGAGGTATATTACTATACTGGTAAAATCTCTGGCTCGCAGGATCAAATAAATTGAGACCTGCGGATTGAGTTCCCACCCACAAACGATGCTGCTTGTCTTCGATAGCACACCATACACTGTTCTGCCGAATTGAAAATGGATTGGACACATCATGTTTATAGCTTACAAACTTACCCGTCTGTGGATTCAGTTTATTCAGCCCACCATCCCAAGTACAAATCCACAACGCTCCATTATAGCTTTTGCAGAGATAAATTATTTTGTTGGAGCTCAACGAAGATGCGTCCCCTGGAATACTTTTATAGTGCTTGAATATATTTGTCTTTTCATCAAATTGATTTAATCCGCCACCGTCTGTACCAATCCATATTCGCCCGGCATGATCCTGTAAAATGGATTGCGCTATCTTATGACTAAGACTATTCTGGACACCTTCCTGGTGGAAGAAGTGCCCGAAGTCTGATTTGGACAATGCTATTTTATTCACACCAGTGTTATAGGTCGCAAGCCAAATGATACCATTTGTATTTTGCAAGATCTTCGATGGTTGATTATTTGAAATAGAAAACGGATCGGAAGGATTGTGTATCTGGTGATCGACTATACCTTTCTGCTTATCAATGAAATATAGACCATGGCCATCTGTTGCAACCCATATAAGTCCTCTTGCATCCTGGTAAATATCAAAGATCGGAACGTTTTTGTTAATATAGGACACCGGTGTGAACACGTTCTTCTTGCGATTCCATATAATCATTCCGGATAAATTATTACCTATCCAGAAATCACCTTCCCGATCAATCAACATCGTGTTGGGTATGTGATCAAGTTGCTTTGTATTGAGAACCGGAACGGGAACGCGTTCAAATTTATCCTTTGCGGGATTGTAGTAATTCAGATTTCTTCCGGCAGTAACAAGCCATATCTTATTTTCATGATCACGCAAAATACCGGTCACTTCATTGTTATCAATTGTCCCGGCATCATCCTCATGATGTATATAGTGTTTGAAGGTAAGGCTTGAGGCTTGCGATAGGTCCACTGTACCCAGCGATAGTTTGTTTACGCCATCTTTTGTTGCGACCCATAGTATATTTCCGGTTTCATCAAAAAGAACATCGTATACTACATCACTGCTAATCGAACTAGAATCCTCTATATTCGTATTCATCCGAAAGAACCGTTCTGAGTTCTTATCAAAAACATTTAGCCCATTTCCGGTACCAATCCAGAGTCTCCCCTGGCTATCTTCTGTAATTGAATTTATGCGGTTGCTGCTGATTGAAAACGGATCATTTATATTCGAACGGTATATTGTAAAATCATAGCCATCGTATTTATTCAAGCCATCAATTGTACCAAACCATAAAAAACCATCTCTGTCCTGAAATATATCAACGCACGTACTGCTGGAAAGTCCATCGGCAGTTGAAAGGTTCTCGAACTTCAGGTTGGTGTACTGGGCCAGCACTCCATGACAAACAAACAAAAGCAAAATACTGATCCTAATCATTTTCATATTCACACACTGAAATCCAGAGAGCGTTTTATACCAGCACCGCACTTTTTATTTACCATCTATACGGGTTCTAACTTCTAATTTAAAAGAGTAAATGGAGAATCCACAGTATATGAAAGAATACTTGATCAAGCAGACAAGTCGCATCACATAAAAAATTTATTATGAATCAGGTTTGGGTCGATCCAAAATTATATTCACATTGGTATAAACATAACTTATAGCACCCTCTTTATCGAAAAGGATTAGGAATATTAACCGATCTATATTCTTTTTGAGATTGCGTTACTTGTATTTATAAAATTTCGTGGATTATGATCATTGAAGGAATCTGGAAGGGTGAGTATGTTTATGACGAGTATTGCAAAGTTCCCTTCCAACAAGTCACTATACCTTTTACGGTAAGTATCAGGCAATCAGGAGTAATGGGAATGAGCGGTGGTTTCGAAGGAATCTGGCAGGACGAATCGGCCAAAAGCAACATTACTATAGCAGCAAATATTTATGGACTGGTGACTGACCAGGAACTCTTTTTTGTGAAGCTATATCCGAAGACATTCGGGTATGATGAACTTGGCAATTTCTTTGTGGGCGATGAACCACACCCTGAAATTTTTTATAAAGGTTTGCTTTGGAAGGATGATATACTACATGGCACCTGGAAGATTGGGCGAACCTTTCGAAAGGTGAATGGCAGGCTATATGAAATTTCTGATGGGTCCGGTCTTTGGTGGATTAAAAAGACATAGTCTTGGACTCTATATATAGAATGGAGATAAGCTCTATAAAAGAACAAAGGAGCAGATGAATTCACCTGCTCCTGAGTGTAACCCGCAACTAAACATTATTTTCCTGTCAGTTCAATTGTGCTTGCTTTCAATCCCGATGATGAAATAGTGATTTTTACAGGCCCAGGCTTTGTTGTCTGAACATACGCCAGCAACTTACCGTGAAATGCTTTTCGTTTATTTGATTTATAGTCTTCATGACTGGCGAGGTCACCACTTTCCAGACCAATTAGTTTTCCAGGTCCCTCAATCCTGATCTCAATTTCATTTTCTGCAGAAGCTACGCGTATACCGGATGGATCGATTACATCAATTTCAATATGAGCAACCTGATCTCCTGTTAAGATGGTCTTATCAGTGACTGTTTTTAGGCTGGTTGCTTCACCGGCTGTTTTTATAGTATATATACCTGCTTCCTTACCTTGCGTATATCCGCGCACTGTAAGTTCGCCTAGCTGATAAACTGTTTTCCATACTATAACTTTCTGACGCGCGTCCTTCAGCAACTTGCGACCTAACGATTTTCCGTTCAGAAATAATTCAGCTTCCTCCGTGTTGGTATAACAAAGTACATTAACGGAGTCGGCATTCGTCCATGTCCAATGAGATTCTGCCCAGGCTGCTCCTCTTCCTCTTCGTTCTCCTGATATTTTTGATACTGCTAAATATACTATTGACTCTTTTGTCCAAAGGCTTTTGCGGTAGAAATACTCGGTCTTCGGAAATCCGGCAAGGTCAACCAATCCTGCACCGCTGCCACGGACAGGCCATACGCGTGCTTCGCCAATGAAGTCTATACCGGTCCATAAATATTGTGCTGAGATATGCTCATTGTCCTCCACAGCAGTCCAGGCGTCATACGACTTCCCGTTTTCGCTTCCATAGATAATCCGCTTCGGATATTGCTTATGATCATCGCTATAGCGGTACTCCTGGTAATTATAGCCCACTAAATCAAGCGCGTCCGGATACGTAGTAAAGTTTGACATGACCACGCCTGCGAGGGCTGCGGTTACGGGTCGCGTTGTATCATATTGCTTCACGACTTGCACCAGGTGTGCTGCTATCTCTCCCATGCGACTTGCAGGAGGATTTCCGGCCTGGTATCCTTTGCCATATATCTGCGGGTTTCTACCTGTATTCAATACTTCATGTGTATAGGGATCATTCGGGTAGTCGATCTCATTTCCTATACTCCACATAATTATACAAGTGCGATTCCGATTCCGTAAAATCATATCGCGCAAATCCTGATCGGCCCATTCTTTAAAATATTTGCTATACCCGTCTTTACCAGGTGTGCCAACATTCCAGCCTTTGATCCACTTGTTCTTTCCAATTTCCCATTCATCAAAAGCTTCATCCTGTACCAGTAAACCGAGTTGATCGCAAAGGTCATAAAGATAATCCTGGTGCGGATTGTGACTCATACGAATAGAATTACATCCCATTGCCTTCAAGGTTTTAAGTCTGCGCTCCCAGACGTCTTTCGGTACAGCAGAGCCAAGAGCACCTGCATCATCATGAATGCATAGTCCTTTTAGTTTTATATTCTGGTCATTCAGGAAAAAACCTTTATCTGCATCGAAGCGAAAACTTCTGAAGCCAACCTGCTCTGTCACTATATCTGTCTTTTTACTATTTACAAAGAGCGTAGTGCGGAGTTTATACAGGGCAGGATTTTCAACTGACCACAGCGATGGCTTGTTTACTGTGAAGCTCAGTTTAGCTTCATTGGTTCTATCAGAGGCGGCTTGTACTTTACTTTCCGCTTGTGCTACTACTTTACCATTGGCATCGATGAGTTCTGACACTACACGAACATCTGCTATACTCTTGCTGGTGTTTTTTATCCCTACTACTACATTTGCAGAAGCCATCTCGGCAGATACATTAGGTGTAGTAAACGCCACACCCCACAACGGAATGTGTACAGACTCTGTTGCTATGAGGTATACATTCCTGTTAATACCTGATCCGCTATACCAACGTGAGTCTGCAAAATCCGTATGATCAACTTTAACCGATACCAGGTTAGTACCTCTTTGATTCAGGTACTTTGTAATGTCATAATAAAACGAGGCATATCCATTCGGGCGCTTGCCGAGGTAATGCTCGTTAACCCAAACTTCACTGTTCTTATATACTCCGTCAAAATACAGGTATATATTTTTACCAAGCTGATCAGTGCTAAGCGTAAATGTTTTCCTATACCATCCTATACCAGCAGGAAGATACCCAGTGCCACTCGCCCATTCATCGCTAAAGGGTCCTTCAATGCTCCAGTCATGGGGAAGGTCTAACGTTCGCCACGCATTGTCGCTGGTGGCTGCTTTTTCTCCTTGCGGAACATCGCCTTTATGGAATTTCCAATTTGCATTGAACAGGGTTGCACGGGAATCTTGCCCGTTTGCATTCAAACAAAAAACGCTACAAATAACAAGTACAGCAATACATTTAAGTGTGATCTTTACAGACACTATATTCATGCGCATATTATCTATTTTATTTTTTATTACACTATACTTCTAATTCAGAGTCCCCACGAATGTTACAACGGACTTCTTGGGAATAACGATCACATCATCGCTGCTCACAACTGGGAGTGGCTTCAGGTCTTCACCATCTTTTCCGGAAGTAATATAGGGCTTGAAAGATGTTACTGCATTACTATCCAGCGCGATCTTCACCGAAGCATCAGTATTGCTATAGTTGATGGCTACCGTAACAAGTCTGCCTATATCTTCTTGCAGGTACGATGATATCATCAACCCTTTTGTATTATTAATGTCTGTATCCGCTGAAGATATACCTACACGAACTGCTCCGGGGCGAATGAACCTGCTATAGTTTCCAAAGGCCCATAACAATTTGGAGTCTTCGATCGCACCGTTGGCTTTATTTTTTTCCACATATACCAACCCGTCTTTGTAATCATACGCTGATAGTGAAGTCCACCAATGCCAGGCAGACGCGTTAGCAACAGTCAAGTCATGATGGATAAGCCGTGCTACATATAGTGCCGTAGTCATCCCAGTATCTTTGCCTCCACCGGGAATTTCCTCCTGATCGCCAAGAATACAATACTCGCTTTGCCAGAATTCCAACGGGACTGATGCCTGTTTTGTTTTTTCGCTTACTGCTTTACGAACCTGCACCATGGTTTCCATAGGGGCCGATGTGAAATAACTATGTGCCGAGATAACTCTGTCTACATTTGGAAAATTACCGACATATCGTGGCGAACTTTGTAAAAAGAAATCTTCGATTTGATTTCCACGTGTTGGCCGGTCTGCCAGCTCGTAGAGGTAATTCATTTTGGCAGCTTCTGCCAATTGTATTTTTGTAGAGAGGCTTTGTGCTGTAATAACAGAATCAAGCTTCTTCGTGATGGTATATACTTCTTCATTTGTATAGGGGCTACCCTCCTGGTTGTTACCAGTCCAATCCCATTGTGGCTCGTTGAACGGGCTGAGGTAATTCAAAACTATACCTTGTTCCTGAAAATGTTTTACAACCGCTGCAAGAAAAACGGTATAGTCTACATAGTGTGATGGGCTGATGTTGGCATGCTCCCCATCACTTGAAAAAGCTTTACCATTCCTGGTTAATTGTACCGGAGGGCTGTTCACAAAACCTACAAACTGTGCCGTACCGCGTTGCTTTGCAGCTTGTAAAAACCATTGTTGACCAGCCTGCTTTGACCAGTCATACGTCATATCACTTTTGAGAAAACCTTCTGCTCTTCTCCATTCATCACTGATGTTATCTTGTGCCGCACTGCCAGCACCAATATTGAATCGCCACAACGAGAGGCCTATGCCTTTCGGCTGACCGTTCGCATCATCCTCCGTACTAAACAACCAATCAGCAACCTGATTTCGTTTATCGTCAGGCCACTGCCCTATATATTGACAGGCCCATGCATCCGATCCTCCAAAATTGCGAATGGTTTGTTTTCTTTCCGTAACATGAATTGTTACCACGGGAGTCTCTTCGGTCACAACGGGTGCGCTGGAATCATTTCGGGAACAACTCCCCAAAATCATTACCGGCACGATCAGAAATAAATTCAAGCGCATAAATACTTTGCTTTAAATGAGTGACTACCGGTATAGACTTATACCTATAGATATACTGAATGATATATACTAGATCGAAAACAAAAAAAAATACAGGGAGCATGCGTATGTCCCTGTATTTCTCTTATGAATTTTTAATAATTAGGGCTTTGTTGAAGCTTATTTCCGGAAGACTGAATTTCAGCACGCGGAATTGGCAGCCAATAATGTTTCTCTTCAAACTTACGTCCATCGAGAGCAACCTTTTTCTCGAATGTCAGGTTGCTTCCATCTTTCGTAATCGATATACCGTAGGCTGGTTCATTCTCTGTTTCCATAGCAATCATCCAGCGGCGCACATCGTAGAAGCGGTGTTCTTCGAAGGCAAGTTCTACCTGACGTTCTCTGCGAATCGCTTCACGCATTTCAGTTTGCGAAAGTCCTGCAGGAAGGTCAGGCATATCAGCACGCTGACGAATCAGGTTGATCGCATCATATACACTTGCATCAGGACCTGCTACTTCGTTTTGTGCTTCCGCATAGTTCAGCAAGATCTCTGCGTAACGTAAATATATCCAAGGTTGAATACCGGCAACATCCCACGGGTTGTCCATCGGCAGGTTCTCATCTACAAACTTACGCAGGTAGTATCCTGTCTTCGAAGCATTCCAGTTGTCCTTACCATCTTTACTATCCTTGCCTCCGGGGAGGAACGTTTCGATTTCACGGCCTCTATACTCAGCGCCGTTATATAGTATACTTGCATAAAAGCGTGAATCACGATTTGCGTACGGATCAGCTACATGTGTTGTATTGCTCCAATCGAATGGCACCGCAGTATCTTCGTCTTCTTTTACTTCATAAGCGTCCACCAGGTTTTGCAGCGGAGAATTTCCAGCCCATCCACCGTAACCATTCGGACCATTTGATATCTCAAGACATACGTGTCGTGCACCGACTACATATAGTCTTTCAAAAATAATCTCATTGCTAGACGAAGTATGAAACAATGACTCATAGTCAGCGTGCAATGTATATCCCATTCCCATAACTTCTTCTGCTGCATCTGCAGCCTGCTGCCATGTTCCGGCATTATACAGCGGACTGGCTGCATACAACAAGATGCGTGACTTTAGTGCCAGTGCTGCTCCTTTTGTAGCGCGACCCAATAGCCAACTGGATGTGTTGTTAGCTGACGGTAATGCTGCTGCTGCCTGATCTAATTCTGATACAATATAATTGATACCTTCAGCAATAGATGATTTCTGGAAAAGCGCGTCAGCCGTAAGGTCATCGCTGAGTTCAGATACCGCATCGCCTACAAGAACCACAGAACCAAAATTACGAACAAGGTCATGGTAACGATACGCCCGGATGAATTTAAGTTCAGCGATCAGTATATCTTTACGCGCCTGGCTCATTTCGACTTCGGCAATATGAGCCAACGCGTAGTTACATTCACGAATGCTACGATAACTTCTTGACCACAACGTACCGGCTATACCTGTGTTTTCAGGTGCAAGCTGTCCGCGTTGTACTACCCATGTGTTATCATCATTATTATATATAGCTTCATCTGTAAGCGATGCCCATAGGGCATATTCAAACCCACGACCAAAACCAGGAGGAGTTCCCTCTGCTTCTTTATCCTGTAGACGTGCACCCATGTATCGATTGATTACAAAATCTTCAAATAAAGAAGAATCTGAAGTAATAGCGTCATCGGATATTCTGTCCGTTGCCTCTACATTCAGGAAATCATCATTGCAACCAGTCATTAAACCAGCAAGTCCAATTGTACCTGCGAGGATAATATATGTTAATTTAAATCTCATGATCTTCATTTTTTAAAACTGAATGTTTACACCCAAGTTGATAATGCGCTGCTGTGGATAGAATTGTCCACTTTCGTTACTTCCTTCAGGGTCATAATCTTTCACTTTCGAGATGGTAAACAAATTGAAAGCATTCGCATATACACGTAATCCTGTAAGGCTTAATTTAGAGATCAGCGCATTCGGTACAGTATATCCTATCGCCAGATTCTTCAAACGCATAAACGATGCGTCATTCAACCAGAAACTGTTTCTGTAAGAACCGTTGATGGATGCTGAAGCACGTGTATCTACACGCGGATAGCTACCATTTACATTTGAAGGGCTCCAACGATTATCTGCCCATGTGCTATAAAAGTTTCCAACCGTTCCAGATTCTGCCAATACATATTGACTCACGCGGGCTTGTCCAGCAAAGAGTATCGATATATCAAAGTTTTTCCAACCTGCGCTAACGTTAAGGCCATAGGTTAATTGAGGGATGTTACCGTATTTGGTTCTTACCTGATCATCAGCCGTGATTTTTCCATCGTTATTATAATCCTCATAGATCAGATCTCCGAGCTGTGCGTTCGCCAAATGTGGATTACTGTCAAGATCACCTGCTGTGCGAAATATACCTATAGCGTTATAGAGCAGGTAACTGTTTAACGGACGCCCTGTCTGACGTTGGTAATCAAGGACAGAAGGCGCTTCATCAATAAACACAATCTCGCTTTTTGCATACGTCATGTTGGCTGAAAGTGCATACCAGAAATCACCCTGATGCTTATAGCCTACTGTTGTTTCAATACCACGGCTCTTAACTTTACCTATATTTTCAGAAGGCACGAGTGGATTGTAATTGGCGCTATTGTCATTGTATGGATTAACAATTCCAGATATGCCCGGAATAGATGCATTGCGGACAGCTAATATATCGGAACGATCCTGCATGAAGTATATAAATTCAAGCGTAAAATTCCGCAATACGGTAGCATTTAAACCTATATCAGTTTTCTTGGACACTTCCCACGTGATATTCTTATTGGCTAATTTTGTGAGATCTATACCGGGATGTTTATCGGCTCCTAAAACATATGTATTATTAAAGGAGTAATTATTAAAGTACTGGAATTGATTTACATTATCATTACCCAATTGACCATAAGATGCTCTGATCTTTAAATCATCGATGAATGAAACACTGTTCGCGAACCAATCTTCCTCTGAGATTCTCCATCCTGCAGATACTGCAGGAAAGTATCCATAGCGATTACCACTTGGGAACGTTGATGATCCATCAACACGCATTTGCACTTCTGCAAGATATTTCTCTTTATAATTATAGGCGATTCGGCCTATATAACTTCTGCGGGTATAATTATAGCTTGAACCTGTGTTATCACGATCAGCGGCTGCTGATCCTCCCTGCGAAAGTTCAGGCGTTTCTATGGTTGGGAATCTTAATCGTGTTGCATTAAATGTTTCACGGTGCGTTTGACTTTGCTCATAAGCCACAAATGAATTGATATAATGATCACCAAACTGCTTTTCGTAATTCAGTTTTATGTTCTGGGTAATCATCGTATTGTTCTCCTGCGATTCCGTCAGCTTCGCTGTACCAGATGATCCGCCCGATATAGTACGGGTATAGCTATCGTCTGCACTGTTATAACTATATACTGCGTATGGCTTACTGAAGGCTTTTGAGAAATTCCAGGTCTTATCAACAGCATAAAACCCGTCAACCGAAAGTCCCTGAATTTTTGGTATAGAGTAACTTGCTCTTAAAATTCCGTTGAATACATTGGTTGGATTAACATTTGTACCACCAATATCAGTTGCCATCAATACAGGGTTATTACCCTCAACTCCTCTCGATGGAAATCCATTCGGATAGCGTGCAACAACTGTTGGATACGCGCGGTATATCGAGCGGAAAATATCACCAGCACCACTTATCGGATACTTACGATCTTCCTGACGGCCAGCAAGCGAAAGTGTGATTTTAAAATCTTTAGTAACATTTGCATCAATGTTCGAACGGAAGCTATACTGATTATATTTTGTAGCTCCATCTTTATATAGTCCATCCTGATATGTCTTGCCAAGCGATACAAAATACTTTACATCTGAAGATCCACCGTTGATGGATAGATTGTGCTGATTCTGCAATGCTACTTTCTTCAGCGTTTCATCTGCCCAGTTTGTATTGGGATAATTGATCGGATCAGAACCATCGCGAAATCTCTGAATCTCAGCTTCTGAATAATGCTGATTCATACCACCCGCTTTATTGTTATAGTAATCGATCTCGTTTTGTATGGTAGCATACGTGGCGGCATCTGCCATATCTGGCAAACGTGTTGGTGAAGAAAAGCCTTGGTTAAAGCTATAGTTTACTGTAGGCTTACCACTTTTACCACGCTTCGTTGTAACCAGAATTACACCGTTCGCAGCACGACTTCCGTATACTGCAGCCGAAGCATCCTTTAGTATAGATACACTTTCAATGTCATTGGGATTTAAACGTTCAAGACCTCCCAACTGTCCAGGTATACCATCAATTACAACAAGTACATCGTTGTTACCGGTTGTTGCTAAACCACGAATGTTATAGCTACTGCCATCATACCCTGGCTCGCCACCACGGTTGCTGGCTATAACACCTGAGAAGCGTCCTGCCAATGAGTTGGATACGTTAGTCTGTGGGCTCTTTACTATATCTTCTCCTTTTATCTGCGATACAGAACCTGTAAGCGTTTCTCTTTTTTGCTCACCGTATCCTACCACAACTATTTCAGAAAGTGTAGCGATATCAGAAGACATTGCTATATCAATGTTGGTTTGTGTTCCAACGACAACCTCCTGCGAGGTATATCCTATAAATGAAAACACTAGGATTGAATTCTGATCGGGAGCTTTAATAGAGAATTCACCATTAGCATCCGTTGTAGTGCCAATAGAAGTTCCTTTTACAATCACGTTGACACCCGGCAAAGCGGAGGCATCATCCTGTGATGTGATCTTACCCTTTACAGTAATGTCTGATTGGGCAAACAGTGGAATCGAAGCGTGCAGGCATCCGAGCATTATCATCATGACGATGAACGGAGCCGTAATTTTTCTTGGTAAATGTTTAATGATCATAATTTCGGTTTTGTTAGGACTTGAATTTGCCGCGAAGGCGGAGGATTGACGGGGACGCTTAACCTGAATTGAGAATCGCTTTCATACCATTA
>CABHOV010000078.1 GCA_902168185.1 uncultured Bacteroides sp. | reverse complement strand
GACTAGAAAGGGGTCAAAAAAGGTCTTGATCGATTCAGTAAAAATACTGAGATACCCTTCCGTGGTTTCATGGATTCAATATAAAATAATGGATTGTAGTTTTGAGGGATAAACTAAAAATTAAAGATACCTATGATTGACTTTATTCGCGACTATGTAAAAATCGTTCACAACCCTCAAGCTGCTTGTATGGAAGTAACGTTCACAGGGTTTATATCTTACGATGAACTTGTCGAAGCTGCGGAGTATGAGTTTAAGATGATCCAACACTATAAACTAAAAAAATGCCTGATAAACCTTCGCGAGATCAGTATTTATCCGGAAGGAGGACAAGAGTATATTAAAGCAGTGTGGTTTCCAGAAGCAATAAAAAGTGGAATTCGGGCAACGGCATTTATAGTACCAGACGATCTCTTTGGAAAGATGTCAATGCAGGAGGCGCACTCCTATACTTTAGAGGCGGAGGTTATGAACTATGACCATTTTAACGATCAGGATACTGCCATGAAATGGCTTAAGTCTGTAACAATGGCTATGAGTAGTATATAGAACTACACTATCCCAATAAAAAAGACTGCTTCAAAGCAGTCTTTTTATTTATACCATAGGTTATCAGCGAAACTGATTGTGAACAAGAATGTCATTGCGCCTATATTGTTACATATCGCTACTTCATCAGTCGCTTTCCACACCACGGACAGTGTTCAATGCCTATATACGATTGTCCTCCATCATGAACAGGAATTCCATAGTCCTTTGACTTCTTATTAAACCTGATCACTGCGTCAGGATTAACATCTTTTGTTTTTTTATCGAAGGTTAAATAGTAGGTCATTTTTGTACAGCAGTGTTTACCTACTTTAACTTTGGACTTTTTTATTTGCTGCTTCAAATACCAATCTGCGATCAATTCGTTATTGCCTATCGCATCACAATAGTCGGCATACGCCTGGGTCTCCCAGTGAGATCTGTCCAGCTTCGGAGAACTAAATTTCTTATAGAGGATTTTGAATTTTTGTAATTCCATTTTCTATCGGGGATGCCCGGCTACAGAGGTGATGTTTAGTTGTTGTCAGCAAGCGCACGTGAAATACCCAATTCCAGCCCACGCAATTCCGCTAATCCGCGTAAGCGTCCTATAGCGGAGTAGCCAGGGTATGTTTTCTTATTCAGATCATCCAGCATCTGGTGACCATGATCAGGGCGCATTGGTAAAGATATACCTCTGCGTTTCATCAGTATTACAATTTCCCTTACAACACTATACATATCGGCATCACCTTCGAGGTGGTTTGCTTCGTAAAAATCTCCTTTATAGTCACGCTTCGTACTACGCAGATGTAAAAAATGGATTCTGTCACCTAACCGCTTTACCATGCCAGGCAGATCATTATCAGCGCGAGCTCCATACGAACCTGTGCAGAAACAAAGTCCGTTTGCAGGAGATGGCACTGCTGCCAGCAGCTCGGTAGCATCTTTCTCCGTGCTCATAATTCTTGGCAATCCTAATATAGAGTATGGAGGATCATCCGGATGGATCGCCAGGTTTACGCCCGCTGCCTCAGCCGTAGGTATAACCGCATTTAGAAAATAAAATAAATGTTCCTTAAGTTTCTTTGCATCTATACCTTCATATCCTTTCAAAGCGGAAAGAATTTCAGGTGCGGTAAAAGGTTCATCACTGCCCGGTAGCCCTAACGTTGCATTATGAAAAAGACGTTTGCGTTCTTCTTCTGACATGCTGTCCAGTCGTTTTTTTGCAAACGAAATCTCCTCAGCGGTATAATCCTTCTCCGCGTTGGGTCTTTTCAACAAGTATATATCAAACGCCACAAACGCTGACTTCTCAAAGTAAAGAGCCTTGCTACCATCGGGCATGGAGTATGTTATATCGGTACGCATCCAATCGAGGATGGGCATAAAGTTATAGGTAACAACTTTTAACCCGCTGCGGCCTACATTTACCAAACTCTGTTTATAGTTCTCAATGTATAGTTTATAATTTCCACTTTGCCTTTTGATGTCTTCATGTACCGGTAAACTTTCTATTACCGTCCACGTCATGCCTGCTTTTTCAATAGCAGCTTTTCTTTTCTCAATCTCTTCCACGGTCCATACATCTCCTACAGGTATATGATGTAAAGCCGTTACTACACCGGTGCATCCAGCCTGCAAAAGATCCGATAAACTTACCGCATCATTCGGGCCATACCAGCGCATTGTTTGTTCCATTGCCATGTGTATTCTGCTTTATATTTTAAGTTCATTACAGACTTTATGAGCGTTCTTTCAGGTCTGCCATCTCACGTATTGTTGGTTGCAAGCTACTGGCAACACTCCATATGTGAAAGTATATTTATGTAAAACATATTTTCTCCCCAAAGATTTACACGATCAAAACTTAACCACTTCCCAATATGCCTTCTTTGGTTTTAAGTTCTGATCGAAGAGCAGTGGATAGTTTTTTCTTCCGGCTACGGGATACTCATCGAGCCAGCTACGTCTGTCGGATATATTCCAGAATGTGATGCCGGTGATTACGTTCTTATAGTCGCGAAAAACCTTGAAAATCATTTTATAGTGCTCCATCTGCTTGTTCTCTAGCTCAGACGTAAAAACATCCGTCTCACCCTGTCTCCGTTCACGTTTAAATTTTTCCCACTTGTATAGCGACACATCAAGTTCAGTGATCTGTATGTCCAGTTTCAAGGATGAATACTTGTCCAGGGTTTCCCGAAGCTCTTTTTCAGTAGGTTCGAAGATCGACCAATGGCCCTGAAGTCCGATGCCGTGAATGGGTACATTTGCGTCTACCAGTTTCTTCAAAAGGGTATATATACGTTCTCTTTTTTCTGGTCGTTCGGTGTTATAGTCATTGTAAAACAGTTTGGCATCCGGATCTGCCGCGTGAGCATATTCGAAAGCCTTGATGATAAAATCCACACCGCAGATCTTATACCATGGTGAGTTGCGCAGCAATCTGGAAGGGTCATCGGCTATCGCCTCGTTCACAACATCCCATGCATATACTTTACCTTTATAGCGTGTTACTACCGCAGTGATATGATCTTTCAACCGACTCAGCAAAACCTCTTTTGTAACGGTATCACCTTTGGCATCGGTGAAGATCCACGAAGGAGTTTGCTCGTGCCAGCAAAGCGCATGACCGCGAACCTTTATACCATGTTGCTGCGCAAAGTTTACAATCTGATCAGCGTCATCCCAGAAGTACCGATTCTCTTCCGGATGTATCGGTCCCATCTTCATCGCATTCTCCGGAGTCATACTGTTGAATTGCTGAATGATTAACTCTGCTTCTGCACTTTTCAACGCCCGCGGAGATACCGCCACGCCTATAGGAAAGTAATTTTTATAGTAATCCTTTAAACCTTTAGTCTCCGCCTGTTGCCCGTGCACTTTACTTCCTAATGTTATAAGTATAAAGATCGCAGTAAGGTATATCTGTATTGAAGTAATAGATTGTTTCATGATATAGTTAGAGTTTTTTTTGTTATTCTATTTTTCCAAGTAGTAACTTTCCGGTGGTCCCAGGTAACTGGGTTTAGTTTCTTTTGTTTCGATGACGATTTTTTGTAACACTACTCCGGGATCGATGCGCCAGAACTTCAGTGTGTGATAGCCCTGCCGTTGCAAGCTATGTCTCGATACTTTCACGATCACGTTATCACTTACCCATTGCTCCCATGCCTTAAGCGACTTATCTTCATGAAGGTTTATGACCTGTGGTGTTTCATCATCGAATGAGATACCAAAACGAAGCCCGGTGGTATTGTGAAAATTCAGGGTTGGTGATAAGTATACTTTAAGATTTACACAGCTACTGTCTGCCAAATATACACCGTACTCCAGATGAGGACTTGCAGAGGTAATCGGCTCGGACTTTTCAGTTACCGGAAAAGTTGTTACCGCTGACAACGTTCTTCCCAGGTTCGGTATCGTCTTCCATTGTACGCGCGGGGATGGTATAGCGCGGGCGTAATGCTCTGCTTCAATAGAAATATATCCGTTACTTTCCACAAAAGTTTTAGGCTGCGTTATCTTCGGCTTTATATTGTCAATGATGGCCAGAACCGTGATACTACTTTTTGCACCGGTTATTGTAATAGGAACCTGGTGCTTGCCGGGTGGTACGTTTTTCCAATCCACCAAAATCCAAACACGCTGCTCATTATTGACACGACCGCTTTTAGTACTCAACGTAATATAGGGGGCAGCGGCCTGAATCGTAAAATCAAAGAAAGTTTGTCCGCGATTGAATATATCTATATAATAGAATTGCTGATGAAGGGCGTCAAATACCGGGAGGACTGCATGCTTCTTTTCCTGCGGCCACCATGAATCTGAACCATCTATAGCAACGCCGAGGGAAGCTGCTACCGGGAGTGTAATCGTTTTTACTGCCGGCATCACGTTCTTTTCAGGTTGTTGCCACCCTGTATATCCGATGTGCGTCTGGTCCATCATATGATTCCATTTACCATTTGCCATCTCCTTATTGTAATAATGCGACAACACGGAATCCTGCTGATACAATATCTTCGCGCGCTCAGCCAGTCCATTGGTTCCTGCGCGACCTTGTGTTGCGTACCAGCGATTCTTTGCTACTGTTACGTAAAGCTCATTCAAAACAGCTGATGCTTTTACCGGGTGCAGTACAAGCTGATAAAAAGCATCTTTATACTCAGCAGGCATTGCTTCATCGATACGTTCAGCTTCTTTCAGCAACTTGTTATACTCTTCTACCACTCGCTCAGCCTCCCTGTAATGAATGATGCTATAGGTCTCAGGCGATAACAGCTCAGGTTTTCTGCGGGCATTATACTGTGTATAGTCTGTGAGAATGGAAGCGATAGCAGCAGCATGCTCGCTACCAAATTGCCGTTCTGCCCATAAGTATACATAGGCATCCAGGTTGTCCTGGTTCCATAGCTTTGGATTCCATGCGTAGTCCAGGAAGAACTCGATCGGAAACTCCATAGGTTTTATATCACCAACATTTACAATCCAGATTTGATTGGCGCCATACTGGTATGCGAGATTCATTTGTTCCCACGTGCGTTCAATCTGATTTGTATTGAGCCATTTATAGTTTCGCGGTCCGCCTACATAATCGAAGTGGTAATATATACCGTATCCGCCTGCTCGAGGTTTGTCTCCGGGTTTGGGAAGCTTTCGGATGTTGCCCCAATTATCATCACACAAGAGTAACGTTACATCATCCGGCACGCGCATGCCTTTGTCATAGTAATCCTGCACTTCTTTATAGAGTGCCCACAGCTGCGGTGTAGCCGTTGGCTCCTTACCCGTTACCGACTGAATTATAGCGCGCTGATCTTTTACGATTTTTTCGAGCAAGGCTATATTTGTATCATCACTCATCGCCATGTCACCATCGCCACGCATGCCGAGCGATACTATACTTTCCCGGGAAGCCATCCGTTGAATACCTTCTTTCCAAAACTGCCGCAGTATAGCTTCGTTCTTTTCATAATTCCACGGCCCGGTTCCGCTCTTCCTCCATTCTGCATGTGCGCGCATCATCGGTTCATGGTGCGTTGTGCCCATCACGATTCCATATTCATCTGCGAGTATAGGATTAAGCGGATCGTCACTATTGAAACTTGCCCACCACATCGCAGGCCAGAGATAATTACCCTTCATCCGCAAGATTAACTCGAAAACCTTTTCATAGAAGACATGGTTAAAGCCACCATACTTCTCCACCGCCCAACGGCCCAATGCAGGTTCTTCATCATTGAGAAATATACCCCTATATTTTACCGGCGGTTCGCCTTGTATATATCGCCCTGGCAAAACATACAGGCTGCTACTCCTTTTGGGAGGAACGTCCGCCCACCAATGCCACGGTGATACACCGATCTGCTTTGATAAATCATAAATGCCGAAGATCGTACCACGCTTGTCGCTTCCCGCTATAACCAACGCCTGATCTACACCTTTCATGGGTTTCTCTACAACCTGGACAAGAAACGTTTCCCATTTGCCAGCTATAGCAGCAACATTCAATTTCTGTGTACTTATCAGTTTATCAATTAAGATACTCTTTCCTATTGTTCCGATGATGACAATCTCCTTGGCGGATGGCGCTTTATCGTCAAGTAGCGTTACGTTCGCCCCTGAAACGTTCTTTATATCAACCTGAAGATTACGCACTGCGCGGATAACGCCAGGATAATCAGAATCACTTACATATACCGGAGCTGCCTTTCCAGAAAAAGCCAGGACAAAATTCTTCGCGGTCTTTTTTGTGGTGATATAGGATGCCTGCGCGTTTACAGTATATACCGACACTATACTTCCGCCTGAAAGCAGGAGGATCATATAGAACAGGTATATACCTTTAAACCTTAAAGTCTTACTTATACGCATATAACTTTAATTTCTGAATGCCACACTCGCCTACAGCAAAGCGCAGGTGTCGTCCCTGATGGCTTTGGTCACCATTCATTCTTCTGCCAGGCGTCCATTGTCCATCAATATACTTTCCTTCATCAATATATGCTATACCGGCTAAAGGTGCATCTGCAAGATTGGACGTGAATGTCACTACAATACCATTGCCTGCCACAATGAATTCATCGGGTGCGGTTTGAATAATCATACCTCCCATCAATGGCCATTGTTCATCTTTTGCCTGTGGTGACCAACCCAATGTATAGTCATGTTTAAATGTGAATGTATAGTTTCCAAGCTTAACAACTTGCTCGGCTAATGTTTTATCCAGCAATACTCCTTCCATTTTATTCTTGCCTTGATGTGCAGCAATCACCGTTGTTAATTGTTCGATTACGGAATAACTTTCTGTCAGTGCATCTTTCACACCATCACTGGCAGACTCTATTGAGAACGGAGAAAAGCCCATCGCCTGATAATGTCCGAGTGCATAAAATACTTTCGAGGCATCAGACGCTTCGAGTCGTATTTCAGGAATGAACAACGGGTTATCATCGCGGGTATATAGATCGTTCCAGTATTTAAAATCAGGATTATAAAAGTCGGGAGAAAGAAAGTCAATCGCAGGTGCGCCAGCTTTCCATACATCTATTACATGAGGCAACGGGCCACCGCTTGGATAATCGCCAGGCTTTACATTCGGTCTGTTAAGTGCTGCATTTACAAACATCGGTAACGGATATACTTCTTTACCAGCGGCCGTTATCGCTTGTGTATATACTGCAAAATACCAGGCTATAAAAATTTCATCTGTCGCGAGACTCTTTCCAAAAACTTCTTCCCAAGTGCCACTGGTTTTAAATCCATTTTGCTTCCAGGCATCGTGCAGTGCCGGAGCAAGTGTCTCTTTTTTATTATTAAGATAACGAAACAACGCCTGGGATACCGGTTTATGAAAAGCTGCAGTTGCTGATGGATGATAGTCGCGTGCTTCGGGAAGCATTCCTATTTCATTCTCAACCTGAACCATGATCACCGTTTGTTCTTTCTCATCTGTTGCCCGAATATGTTTCATCAACGCCACAAATGCTTTCTTGTCTGCTTCCAGGTTAGCATTACTAAAAGGAGAAAGTATTTCAGCACTCGCGCCTTGCTTGTTTTGTGTGCGGGGAAATCTTTTCTGATTTGTCTTTACCCATTCAGGAGCATAACACGACATACTGTTTTTCCAACTTCCAAACCAGAGTAATACAATTTTCAAATTATGCTCACGCGCTTCTCCGATCATGCTATCAACAACAGCAAAATCAAAATCACCTTCACGCGGTTCTATCAATTCCCAATATACCGGAGTAAGTATAGTATTGAGATGCATAGACTTGAACTTCGACCAGAAGGGCTCCATGTACTTCATATCCGAGGCACTGGAGTTACCCAACTCACCGCCGAGTATCAGAAATGGCTTGTCATTCACAATGAGCTGAGTTGCGGAACCTTGCTTCACCAGGCGCGGAATATATTGATCGCCTCTTTGAGCAAATACGGTAATGCTCTGGACACTAATAAAAAACAGTATGTATAGTTTAAATATATGCATATTCCTATAGTCTATTTCGCAGAAGATCTAAGTTACTTATTCTCTTTATATACTGTGTGCTTATACCAAAAAATGGCAAGATCATTTTCTGACCTTGCCATTGATGTAATCTCAATTTAAAAATCACGTTGCAACAAAAAATTGCTACTGCCCTTTCAGGGCTTGTAACACACCGGAATACGCGGGTTTCTTTTCATAGCTTGTATTGAAAAGCAAAGGTGCTTCAATTTTACCCTGCACTGTAACATACCAGCTATCCTGATCGGAAACTCCCCAGATGGTAATACCATGACGCTGTGCTGCCGGAACGTGCTTAATATAAGAGTCCACTACATATTTATACATCACGGCCTGGTATGCGAGTACATATGGATTTGTACTGGTACTGAAATTCGATTTATCCAACGGGTTTGCGCGAACATCCAATTCGGAGACGCGCACGAGTAAACCTGTAGCTGCTAGTTTTTGGAAAGCTTCATCTATACCAGCATACGATGTATTGATGTTGATGTGCATTTGAGTTCCTATACCATCAATCTGCGCACCTTTCGCTTTCAGTTCTTCAACATAGCCGATGAGTGAATCTATTTTTACGCTATTGGATTCAAGGTTGTAATCGTTTATAAATAAAAGTGCATCCGGGTCCGCAGCCTTTGCGTATTGAAATGCTTTTAATGCCCAGTCTCTGCCGAGGTAATCAGACCAAAAGAAAACATCTGTAGCATCAGCCGCTACCGTTGTGTTTGCGCTTGTTCGCAATCCGCTGGCACCATCCGCCATAGGTTCATTTACAACATCCCACGCCTTAACTTTACCTCTATAGTGCGTTACGGTGCTGGTAATAAAATTATCCATAGCACCACTTACCGCTTCAACCAACGCATCCCCTACTGGCGCTTCACCGGCTGCTGCATCAATCACCGTTACATCATCTATATAGTATGTATTGGCCGTGCTTCCCATATCAAATAAGATTCGTGTTTGTGCATCCTTCGCGGGTATTGTCCAGGAGACCAGTGACCATTCCGTTGAGATATTATAGTTTGGAGAGTACTGCGCAGTGCTCCCGGTTGATAGACGCATCACACCACCCGCTGTAGCGGATTTAATCCAGAATGAAATCTTATACTGTGTATCGATGGTGGTATTAAACAAGTCACTTGCAAACTGTACATTCCATGCATTTCCATTTGCAGCCACAGTTGCTTTAAATGATCTTGCACCACCATGTACTTCATTGGCACCTGTGCCTGCTGTGATCGAAGCCGCACCATTCCACTTGCCCCAGTTTGTAAAGTTATCTCCGCTACCGGCTTCGAAGTCTCCGTTAGCAAGAAGATTTACCGGGTCTGATCCTGCACCGCCTCCCACTACAGTTTCAAGATATGTAGCATTCTGATTTTGATGCCACCCCAACGTGTGTCCAAACACTGCTACCCCTGATGCTGTAACAGCATCATAGAGCGCATCGGCCTGAGTGAAGTCTATATTTCCTTCGTTGTCTACCAATGCACCATGTTTCATGTGATAACCAAAGGTGGTACTACTGGCCTCGGTAGCGACAATGTTCTTATAGGTAGCATCCGTCATAAAAGGAGTATAGTCTATCGCTATACCGATTGGAAAATCGGCAGCACTTTTCAAGGGTCCTTCCATATCAGAAAAATTGCCTTGATTTTGTATATCGATTGGATCCGGCTCGCAGGAATATATTCCGGCAGAAAGTGCGAGCAGTGCCATGGGTATAAATCTTATCTTCTTCATAGTATATATTTTTGTGTAATCCCATGAATGATGATTGTGTTCACCATTTCACGGGATATATATTTAGTATAGAGTTAGTATCCCGTATTCTGATATTTTGCTTTATCCGGATCCGTTATAGCCTGAAGCTGGCTTTGTGGAATGGGTCGCAACGTATGGAACGGTTTAATATTTACCGACTGCGGATTATGCAACGCTGCACGTTCAACGAGTTTACCACGCACCGCTAAATCGGGCCAGCGCACGCCTTCACCACAAAGTTCACGTGTACGCTCATCCAGAATAAAATCAAGCGTGATGTCTGAAGCATCCACTTTTATATTGTTATAGCGATTGGTAATTTCGGATGGCGTTAATCCCGGGCGATAAGCAGCACGGAGTTTCAGTACATTGATAAGCGTTGCAGCTTCATCATTCTGTCCTAACTGCATCGCAGCTTCTGCCGCCAGTAAATATGTTTCAGCAAGCCTGCTGACAACGAATGGTCTTCCGGAAGCATCGTTAAAGTTAGCGCGATTCACTGCATCAAACTTTTTGATACTTGGATAATATTGATAGGTAGCATTGCCGGAACTATAAAAGTCCTTCGGACCAACAATGAGGTAATGCTTCTTTTGTGCTCCGGTAAGCGCCTTCAATGATTCTGCTATAGCATCCGTTTCCGTTAAATATATAGCGGTATCGCCAATGGAAAGTCCAAGACTTGTGATGTGATTAATATAGGTATCATACGCGGCTGTTCCTTCCTGTTCCCACGTATCGGCATACCATACCATCCGGAACGAATTGTGAAAGCGACTGTCATTTACCTTATCAGCGAACGCTGTTTGAAACATCCATTTTGTTGGCGCAAATCGTCTTAACGGACGACCATACTGTAATACTCTTGAAGTAAATATTACTTTTCCACGAAGATCTGCATTGTAATAAGTTGCCGGTACTGCTTGCTGATAATTACAGTTATACATGTTACAGGATTGATTTGCTTTATTCGCAAAGTCTGTTCCCGGGCTCCCGATTTCGTTGGCAGCGTTGTTCAGCGGAAGGCGCTCAACCGAATACATAATTTCTTTATTATAGTCATTTCCCTCCTTGTGTACATCGGCATAGTCGGGTAACAGATCAACACCATATTGTTCTTTGTTGTTGATCAACTGCATTGCTGTATTATAGGCATTCTGAAAATCGCTTGCTTGCTTGGCAGCGGAATAAGCACGGTGCATATATACTTTCGCAAGCAAATGTAGGGCAGCAGCTTTTGAAAGTCTGAACGCAGCAACAGGACGCTGATCCGGAAGATTCTCGCTGGCAAAAATCAAGTCATCGATCATTGCCTGGTAATTCGTTACCAGCAATTCATTTACCGGAAGACGATAAAACTCACCGGTAGGATCATCATTGAATTTCAAATCGCCAGAGCCCAGATTTACCGGCACTGCACCAAACTGCGATACCATTAGTAAATAGTAATGCGCGCGCAGGTAACGTGCTTCCGCGATGAGTGTAGTTTTCTTAGACTCATTCATTTCCACGCCAGGCGCCTTTTCTATTACAGCGTTGCAAGTATTAATATGCCAGTAGTTACGATTCCACGGTGTGAGGATGGAACCGTCTGTAGTGGTTACGTTGTATACATTCAAATCCTGATTCAACGCCTGGTCTCCGTTAGACCATTCATCCGTACCAAACGCTGTAATGTCCAATGCTCCGACAGGACCATAGTTATAGCGCATGCCGGCATACGCGGCAACGACACCACTATTAAGCCCGTCTTCTGATTCAAAGTACTGCGTTGTAAAAGATGTATAGGGATGTTCCTCCAGTACATCGTTGCATGCCAGCACAGTGAGTGCCAGGGCTATGAAAAATATTTTATTGACTAATTTCATGTGAAGATATTTTTTATTTATCAAGGGACTGATCGCACTTTTGTTTTCTTTATTTACCAGGAAGCTAAACTTTTTCGTGACGCATCATCCGTATGGTATATATTAAAAAGTAAGGTTAACACCCAGTATATAGGAACGCGTTGGCGGTGTGCTGGTGGCAACGGTAAGGGCACGAGCCGGAATGTTACCTCCGTTCTGCACGAAACCTGCAGTACCGGTACCGGTCGCTTCCGGATCAACACCACCTGCTTTCATGTAGGGAGAGAACAATACAAATGGGTTCTGTATAGTAGTATATATCCGAACTGCGTGTGCTCCGATCTTGTCCAAAACATTCCCTGACAATGTATATCCCAGGTTTATACTTCTGATCTTTACAAATGTAGCATCGTAGTAACCAAGCGTTGTCCATGCGTTGCCAGCATTAGGAGGTGTAATCCGGGTGGATGGCATCGGAAAATCATTGGTAGGATTTGTCGGTGTCCAATAATCAACTTTCAGGCCGTTACGCTTACCATCTAAATTTGTGAGGTATGCAGCGGTAGGCTGATGCACTCCGCTGACAATCGTTCCGCCAATGCGTGCGTACGTTACAAACGAAAGGTCAAAGCCTTTATACTTGAAACGGTTTGTTATACCGCCCTGCCACTTAGCTTGGCCACTACCTATAACTTTTCGATCGTAATCCGGATTTATATTTCCATCAGGCACACCCTCTGGTCCACTAATGTCTTTGATTTTTAACTGCCCAGGAAGCTGTCCAAACTCCGCAGCCTCTGCTGCTTCATTGAGTTGCCAGATACCTAATTTTTCATAATCATATATAGCGCTTAACGGATGACCTATATGCAAGCCACTTGCTATGTTACTCTTGAAGCCGTCTTGCAGGCTCAGCAATTTATTTCTGTTCCAGAATACATTGAGGTCGGTGCTCCAGCTAAATCCTCCAGGAGTTTCTATATTGACAGAGGTAATCGAGATCTCCATACCTTTGTTTTCCATCCTGCCTATATTCGTAGTATATGCGTTGGGCACGCCAGAGGTTGCAGGCAATTCCAGATTATAGATCACGTTGTGCGTTTGCGCATTATACCAATCGATCGAACCGGTGATACGGTCATTCAGGACTCCAAAGTCAAGCCCTATATTTGTGGTCTTCGTGAATTCCCAAACGAGTTTTTTACTTGGAATGGTACTTACATAATAACCGCCTTCAACATTCTCTCCGAAATTATAGAGCACAGGAAGATTCCGATTTGTATTCCAATCAGCGTTATAGATGAGATTCGTTACACCACCTAATGTAGCATAGGGAGCCACGGCCTGATTAGAAGTTTCTCCCCAACCTGCACGAAGTTTCAGGTTTGATACTACCTGTATATTTTCCATGAATCCTTCCTTGACTATATTCCAGCCTATAGATACCGCTGGATATTGATGCCACTTATCGGTAAGGCGTGAAGATCCATCCACACGACCGGTAAGCGTTAACAGATATTTATCGTTGTATGCATAATTAACACGCAACATATAGGAGATCAACCCCCAGGTGTTTTCGCTTCCGCTGAGCGTTGCGCGGTTTGTAGATGACTGGTTGGATTGTCCAAGGTTATAAAACTGAACGAAGTCCTGATCTATAGAATCTTTCGCTACATATGTATTGTGTGTATGATCTTTCTGTACACTGAAAAGTCCGGTAGCACCAACTCTGTGTTTGCCTGCAAAGGTCTTGTCGAACACCAACAGGTTTTCAAGTGTATACCCATAACCAACCGTATTATTTACGCTGGCCGTATTTCCCTGTAGCGGACGGAAATAACTATCGCTTCCTCTGAACTGAGCGTTCTCTTCCTGGCGATAATCAAGTCCTACATTTAACCTATATTTTAAGGGCTCAATGATCTTTACTTCTGCATACAAGCTGTTGAATGTTCTGAGTCTGCGCACGCGGTCAACCCAATCATTATCATTACTCTTTAAAAGTAACGGGCTATAGGTGTTTGCCTGATCGTCCAGATTTCCCGCAGGTGTCCTGATGATTTCGCCTTCGCTGTTATAGGCAGGCATCAGCGGACTTAGCGCCAGTATATTAAACATCGGGTTGATCGATGAACCGTTGCGTGTACTGAATGTATTCATGCTGTTGAAACCGATCTTGATTCGTTTTCCAACTTGCAGGTCGTTGGTGATCCGTAGGGTAAAGCGATTGAAATCTTGTCCCGGTAAAACGGTTGTTTCCTTAAAATATCCACCGCCTACAGAATACTGACTTTTTTCACTTCCACCAGAAACAGAAATGTTGTGATCTGTTATATAGCCATTCTTATACATCAGGTCCTGCCAATCCGTTGAGCGGCCTGTATTGATAGATTCAATTTCTTCGGCCATATAGCCGCTGTTCCAGGGTGAAGTATCGCGCATCGCTCTATATTCATCTGCATTATATACTGGGTACTTGCGCGCTACGGTACTTATACCATAGTATGAATTGAACGTGATGCGATTCTCACCGGGACTTCCTCTCTTTGTCGTGATGAGTATAACACCGTTGGCACCGCGGGAACCATATATAGCGGTAGCGGATGCGTCTTTTAATATTTCGATGGATTTAACTTCATCGGGATTAATATCATTCAGGTTACCACCTTCGAAAGGTATACCATCAAGTACAATCAATGGATCATTTGCTTCTGCACTGCTTACGGAACGATCACCGCGAATTCTTATGCGTGCACCAGCGCCCGGCGTAGTGCCCACCCGTTGTACTTCCAACCCTGCAGCTCTTCCCTGTAATGCTTGTTGGAGGTTCGCTACAGGTACCTCGCGCAACGCTTCTGAACTTACAGAGACTAATGAACCGGTAACATCACTCTTCTTTTGTGTTCCATATCCTACCACTACAATTTCACTGAGTGTCTCAATGCTGGGGATAAGACTTACATTGATGACTGACCTTCCACCAACCGTTTCTTCTTCGGATACATAACCGATAAATGAAAACACCAATACCTGCACTTCTTCCGAGGCCGGTATATTTAAAGTATAATTACCCATCGCATCAGTCGTGGTTCCGGCAGATGTATTCTTCAGCAAGATGCTTACACCAGGCATACCGTTGCCTGTCTCATCATTTACTCTTCCGGTAATGATACTTTGAGCATGGGACATTGAGCTTAAAAAAACGAACAGCAACAAAAGCCAGAGCCTTGAATAACAACCCGACTTTTGTAGCGCTACATAATAGGTTAGTAGAGCTTTTTGTTTCATAGATATTGAGTTTAGTTTGAGTATCGAAATCGTTTGCATTGAAAAAGGCAATAGAATCCCCTTAACCATTCGAATTATCCCTTAAAAGGAATGTATCCGCCTGGAAATCATCAATGTTATGACTAAGGTGTGAGATTGATTTAAAAAATGCAACCGATTGCAAATATTTATTTAAAGAACATGCATTTTTAATTAATAATGCAGATAATTGTAATGCAACCGATTTAATTATTAAGTCTGACTGTTTAGGTTTATGAGAATGGGTTCGATCCAATTAGTAATTGTAATTTGCGCTCTTCAAAGCAGCCTGCTTAAAACCTCATGAGTACTCAAAAGGAAATAACTATATATGATATAGCCGAGGCGCTGGACCTCTCGCCTGCTACGGTAAGCCGCGGATTAAAAGATCATCCGGCTATACGGAAGGATACGCGTAAAAGAATTTTTGATAAAGCCAAGGAGATGGGTTATCAGCAAAATCTTTTTGCGAGCAATCTCAGACGAAGCAGAAGTAATACGATTGGTGTTATTGTACCGAGACTGAACAGTTATTTTATGTC
>CABHOV010000077.1 GCA_902168185.1 uncultured Bacteroides sp. | reverse complement strand
TCGTCTGCAGCGTCAGATGTGTATAAGAGACAGTAGTAATACTCATTTCCGGCAAACGCTGTGAGAGTCGATACCCCCAGCGAAGTATCAAGTGAAGTAGGTATATAAATAGGCGGAATTCTTTCATCGCTACTTTTCAATATTACCATTCCAGAGCGGTTCACCTCCACCAAGCTGCCATCTTCAAACTCGAAGAAATGATTTGAATTGTCTTTTACAGCGGCCCTTCGTATTCCCAATTCATTTGTGGGTACCAGCTTTATGTGATTACCAGTATTGACCAATCGCAAGGCGTGTACATTAAAGATCAACTCGTTTGCAGCATTAATGAATACGGTATTGATATTTTTAAATATGCTGGTCTCTGATATATACTTCTTGGAAATTTCGTTTAAAGCCAAACCTGCTTCGATGAAATTTTTCTTATAGGCATTATCAACCAAGGTAGTTGTTCCATCAAGATCAATAGACCAAACTTCACTTCCATTAAAGTGCAGAAATTTCCCGGAATGAAATGTAAAATCTGACCCGTTGGCAGAAGATCCTTGATTAAATACAAAGGTTCTTCTTTCACGTAAGGTAATGTTCACCAAACAAATCTCCTCCTTACGGGATATATCATGCGTCACATTAAAGAGCAATAGTATATAATCTCCAGCGTTCGAAACTCCCATGGCATACTTTTCCGTTTTTGGCGGCAAGTCAAGATATACTAACTCCCAGCCCTTGGCGCTCTTTGAAGAAGCCTTATCAAAGAATCGAAACAATGATCGCTCGTTTGTCAACCTGAAAACTTCGCCATCAGCGGTAGTCATAATCTGCCTAGAACGACAAGGGTCTCTGAACAAAATGGGATAATGTATAGTGTTGCTATACTTGCCTTCAACCTGCGGATGCGTTTGTTGATTCTGCCAAAGACTATTCAACGGAAGCTTTATATGTTGCAGATGCCGTTTGCTGTTTTGATTCTTTTTGTAGATATCTATATCACCTCCACTATCGGTGAGCACCAGGTAATGAATACTTTGATGATACTCATTCAATACTTTAAGTAGCTGTGATTGTTTTAACGAAGTCGACTCGGTAATAAAAAAAATCTCGTAATTTTTAGGCGATTCATTTTGCTTGAAAAAAGACGAAAGACCGTTGGCTGCATGAAGGCTTCCATCAACAATCTGAAGTGCGTCAACTATGCTATGTATATCTTCGATTGATACGGCATAGTAGGAATCTCCACCTACCAAAAAAGTCTTACAGGCTATATCTGTTTTGGGATGCCTTGAGATTGCCAGCGCTATGGCAAACGCGATCGCTTTAGGCGTGCCCCAATTCTTTAAGGTTACATCCACTAAAATAATACGCTGCATATCATTGTCTGCAGGTGGTATTTCGCGATGGATATATAGCGCTTCGTTGTTGGCTAACCGCGACAAAAAAAGTAGATCGTCATACGCAAATTCGGAGATTAGCAGTTTATCAAAGTCACCTTTATTCGTAAGGTCTGATATACCACCCAAGGGTTGCTGACTCGGCAACGCGCTGTGCACAGGTATGTTCAATCCTCCCCACAGCCACCGGATTAAAGAACCGATAGCAAAGGTTTTATAGTCAGCAATCAGTTCATCAACAAAATCCTTTGCGAGTGTTCCATTATTTCCAGGTTTATCTTCTAGTTGAATTTCGTTTTGTTCCAGATCCGGTACCCCCGCCATCTTTTGCAGAATATCATCAACCGATTTAAACTTTTTACTGAGCAGTGCTATAGTTTTAAAATCCTTGCCCAATCCTTGGTTAGAGTATTTTACTGGAGTCTTTGGTGATTCTGGCAGGGCGTTTCCTTTAAGCGCAGTATATATTGATTTCGATTTTGTTGACGATATAGTATTGTGACATTGATCGAAGAGAACTTGCAACAGCAATGTCCTTTTCTCGCCTTCTTTATATTCCTGTGGAACTCTACTTAATAATTTTAGGAAGGAAATACCATTCGTCAGGGTAGCGTTATCTGTAGTTTCAAGGGTATTGCATAGTATACTATAAACCGAATCGATAGAGTTGTTACCCTGTGGATTAGTTGCTATAATCGCTAATAGAAGAGAACCGAAAGGAGGGAGCCCTTGTGCCCCTAATTTTTCAATGGCGGCTATTATAAAATCCTTATAGGCAATAGTGTGCCCACCCGGAATTGCAAGGACGTTGAAATCCTCTTCCCATTGCCAGAAATAATCGGTATACGATTGAAAGTATCTAGCTGGATTCATTCTGATGTATCCTTCGAAAAACGTTTAGAGCTTAACCTGAAAGACATCAGGGAAAGAGGGTGCACATTTTCTTTTGGTACTAATGCATAGGATGCATCAGCGTTCCATATAGCCCAGCAATCGCGTCCGGGATTGATACGTTTTTGAATGACATCACTTAGTATGGAGAGCTCCAGATCAAAGCCGGTTGGCAATAACAAATCCTTTCGCTGCCAATATGTATCCCCAGGTAGGGGAAGCAACGGCTTGCCTAACAGGAATGCGTTGTCGCCATCCAGAATAGTCCATCGTATCTTTTCAAGACGTACTGCAGGAGCAATGGTGATGTATGTACTCAATATTTCCATCGGTAGTATCATGGCAACAGGTTCCGCTTCCACATCACTGCTGACAAGCTGTATATTGATTTTTTCATGAATACCGAAATAGTTGTGATTGAAAGATGGAAGCCTTACAGGCAGTGCACGCTCTATAGGCGTCCAGAGCACTGAAGGAAGCGGACGGTCTGGCAATTGACTGTTCAATAGATATAGCTTGCTACCTTTGCTATAGTAAAGCGTTTTAAAAGGTATAGATTTAACTTCCACAGAATTGATTTGTGCATAGTCAAAATCTTTCACCCATAGTATACTTTCTTCAAGGCCAACCTTTAGTTTGCTCCATTGTCTGATCTGTGCTAAGTCGGCTTTATTTGTTTCATCTATAGCCAGGTAATAGTTTATATCGCTTGCAACATCCTCTGCCATAACTGCTGTATTTCGGTTTGGATGTGCTGTCGATGTTCATTCTTCTTTATCCAGTTACTTCGTGTCTGGATATAGCGCAATTTATCTTTCACAACATTTTGTTCTTCAAACGATAAGTTCTGAGATTCCCATTTCGTTGCCAGGAGCTGCACTTCTTTGATCAGGTCTTCTGCATTAGGGGTTTTGTTATACATGGCTTGTGGATGTGCCTGTGGAGCGGTGTCCTTTTCAATAATAGCATCAATGATCCCGGCTAAAATTTCAATTTGTTCTTCGGTATCCCATATATACTTCAATACCCAGAAGTCTGATGTAATAGCTTCTGTTCGATTGCAGATCAGCGCACTGGCCGCTAGCAGGTTTTGAATTTTTACGGCACGTCTGTCCGATACCTTTATACCAGTATTCCGAAGGTTATGTACCAAATCAACAAATTGTTTCCGTATAGGAGACAAGTCTACTTTTTTACTTTGGCGCTGAAGTTCTGTAATTTCAGCAGGTGTAATGGTAGGCTTAACAGAATTCTGTCTGTTTTCCAAATTCCATCCTGCGAGCAGAACTTCCTCCAACAAATCAGTATCCACATAGTCGCACCGTATACGAATAAGAAATCGGTCGAGCAATGCATTGAGAGCTTCGTCTTCTGGCAATAAGTTGCTCGCTCCAACAAACATCAATGCCGGTAATTTCCTGGTTTCTTTTCCTCTTCTGAAAATTCTTTCATTGAGTGCCATCAGCAAGCTGTTAAGAATTGCACTGTTGGCATTGAAAATTTCATCCAGAAAAACCAATGCTGCTTCCGGCATCATGCCGTCTGTGTTTGTAACCAGTTCACCTTCCTTCAGTTTACGGATGTCGAAAGGTCCAAAAATTTCATTGGGTTCTGTAAATCGTGTTAATAGATATTCGAAGTTTTTTCCATTCTCAATGCACTCAGACAACTGGCGGATGATTGCGCTTTTTGCTGTGCCCGGAGGTCCCAATAGAAAAGCGTTCTCACGGGCGATTAGACTGATCCCCAGCAGATCGATGATTTCATTTTTGCCTACGAAGGAATCCTTTACAAACTGTAAAACCTGATTTAGTTTATCAATAGTATTCATGAAGAGTGATTGCTGAGAGAAAATTCGTTCCAGAGTTCAGATCCATATATACCTAGTTGACTACGTATAGAATCATAAAAGACTGGATGTTTAGCTAATGCCATAGATCTTTGCTGGACGATACGATTACAATATAGTTGATGTAAACATGGGTCGGAGTTTACCACGGCAAAGTCAAGTAAGTCGATATCCTGTGTATAGCGAACGCTTGAATAATGCCATTGTTTAAGTGTTGCTTCCAATACCTGGATGAGTGCGTCTTCGCTGTCGATGAGTTTGAGTTGAATAATTAAATCAGGAAGGAAACGCAGACATAAATCCGCTGACAAGACCGCAGCAGTATTTACTTCGGAGGTAAAACCCGGTAATAAAGTACTTAAATCTGCATCTTTATTTTCGCGATATAGTATCAGTTGTGCAGAGATATATACTGTTTTTGCTGCCCATAGAGAGGCATGGGAATTAAACTCTGGAGACTGATAAGGGTGGTTGAGTGCCTCCAGACTATATTCTTCATTGAGAAAATCAACAACCTCCTTTTCGTCCTCAACGGTGGTATTCAAAATGTTATCATACAAAAGCACGTCTTCATGCTTCCGAAGGTTTTGTATCATTTTCAGAAAATAATTGTCAGTATGCCCAGCCATAGCGTTAGCAATTTCCACTACTAAATCAACATAACTAATGGAACCGATGATTAAATTATTGCAATCGTTTTAATGTAACCTGTACGATCAAGGAAAAGATAAGGCAGTATCTTTTTAAGAGCGAAACACCTCACACTGCGATATCCAGGTACAAGGTTAGCCATACGAATAGATGGGGGGCGATGTGATGAACTGCGCTATATATTGCGGTTAACATGTTTACACATCCTCAAAAAAAATACAGCCCGATGGTGGTTAGGAATTAAAAAATACTTTTACATTTGTCACATAATGATTACATCAATGCTTCATATCGCAGCTATTTGCCCGTCTCACAAGGATGTGAAATGGAAAATATTTGCCTGGGATCAGAGATGTCTGTAAGATGAAAGTAAACTTACCACGATATACAAAGCCCGGGCACCACCCGGGCTTTTTTATTAACTATTGATTTTGAAACCATGTCGTTCGACCATATACTTATAAACCTTAAACGCGAACTCATCCGCACCTTTGCTGTGACGGATGAATGGTTCGACAGAGAGCACCCGTTGCGTTGCTTCAAGCCTTCCTCGGGAGGATGGAGTATAAATGAAGTACTTGAACATGTTATGCTTACCAATCACTACCTGCTGATTCTTATAGAGAAGGGAGCAGACAAGGCACTTCGCGCAAGCTCGACAACTTCCGTTTCTGGTCTACAACTTGAAAATTATTCGCTGGTTAATCCTGCCATGCTGGAAATCGCACAACCTGATGCCTTTACATGGGAGCGTCCGGAGCATCATCAACCCACCGGACAAACGCCGATGCAGGAGGTAAGACGGACAATGAGAGACCAACTTGAACAATATTTATATATACTTGATCTTCTGCCAAACGGTGAGGGTATACTTCACAGGACCACGATGTCAGTTAATAATCTTGGTAAGCTGGATGTCTATCAATACCTATATTTCCTTGCCTTGCATGCTCAACGACATATTCAGCAGATGAACAAGGTTGAGCAGGAATTTAATATGTCACCTGTGGCACCATTACTCAGCCTGTAAAATAAAGTTACAAGATCAGCGCCCACTTTTCAGTGGGCGCTTTGCTTTTTGAGGCGATAAAAAAAATCCCTGCATTTACTTAACAAACATGAAACTAATGTATTATTTTCACGTTTGTTAAGTAAATAATATGAAAGATCAATCTCTTGGTGAATTCGAAGAGCTGGTATTATTGATGGTTGCCGCTCTTCATGACGAAGCCTATGGTGTGGCTATCCTGGAATCGCTTGAAACCAGAATGGAACGCAAGTATAATATCAGCGCTATACATGTGGCGTTGAAACGCATGGAAGATAAAGGATTTATAAAATCTCATTTTGGCGGCATTACCGAAGAACGCGGTGGCAGACGAAAGAAGTTTTATGTAATCACCGCCTATGGAAAGAAAGTGCTTGATCAACAATACGAGCTTCGCACAGAGCTATATCAACTTATTCCCAAGATATCGTTTAGCTCATGAATGCAGCACCTCCTAAATATGCGTTAAAGTTCCTTCGCTGGTTTTGCCGCGAAGATTGTCTGGATGAAATTGAAGGTGACCTGACCGAGCTCTATAAAAAACATTGCCTGGAATCTTCTTCACGTGCTCGTTGGAAATTTGCCGGTACTGTAATTCGTTATCTGCGCCCGGAGTATATGAAGCTGTTTCAACGTAGCCGATCACATTCGCTAATCAATATATCTATGATCCAAAATTATTTTACATTGGCGTTTCGCAATCTTCGTAAGCGAGCTACATTTTCGTTCATTAATATTTTTGGTTTGGCGATGGGTGTTTGCGCATGCCTGGTAATCCTAAAGTATATTGACTTCGAAACGAGCTACGATACATTTAATGTGAACGCAGCCTCGCTATACCGCATCAATAGAACGTTCATTCAGAACGAAGAACGAAAGTCTCCGAATGTAATGACTACCTATGGGCTTGGGCCTGCGTTGGCAACGGACCTTCCGGAAGTAAAGCGATATATTCGTACGCATACAGAGCATTCAGTAGTAACCTATGAGGCCGGCGAAAGTAACGCTAAGGTTTTTCATGAAGAAAATATACTTGCAGTCGACTCTAGCTTTCTTCGTGCCTTTACCTTTAAAGCACTTGCCGGTAATTTACCAACGGCCCTTGATCAGGCGAATGCTATTGTACTTACGCAGTCTGTGGCCCGTAAATACTTTGGTGCTGCTGATCCGATCGGAAAGACAATGACACTTATTGGTGGTCGCGTGAACGGGAGTTATACCGTGTCTGCCGTTCTGGAAGATATACCGCAAAATTCGCATTTTAAGTTTGATATACTCGTCCCGCTATATGCTATACTTCAAAGTGAACAGTACCAGAATGATGATGGCTGGGCATGGAATAATTTTATAACCTATATTCAGTTGAATGATGGTGCGAGCCAGCGAACAGCGGAGCAGAAGTTTCCTGATTTTTGCAAGCGAAGACTTGATCCCAAATGGAAGGATTACAACGCGCACATGGAATTAAACCTTCAGCCACTACGTGACATTCATCTTCATCCAGGTTTACGAGGCGATGTTGAAACCGTGAGCCGGGGTACCCTATATTTCTTTGGTATGATCGCTGTCTTTATAGTACTGATTGCCTGGATCAACTATATTAACCTTTCAACAGCACGTGCCATGGAGCGTGCCCGCGAAGTGGGGATTAAAAAAGCCATTGGTGCTTTCCGTAGCGAACTCATAACTCAATTTCTTTTTGAGTCGGTTTTAATCAATTTCATTAGTACGCTTTTGGCCGTTGGCCTGGCCATTACGTTACTTCCTATACTTGGCGATATCATTGGAAAAGAGCTGACATTCCAGTTCAGCGATGTGCGACTTTGGTTCGCTCTCGCGGGTTTATCTATCGTTGGCGCGCTGGCTTCAGGTATATATCCAGCGTTTGTACTATCATCTTTTCGCATCACCAAAGTATTGAAAGGCAATGGGAGCGAAGGACGTGGCTTTTCATTGCGTAAAGCATTGGTGGTATTTCAGTTCGCCGCTTCTTTAATTTTGATTACAGGTACATTTGTCGTCTATCGACAAATTCATTTTATGCAATCACAAGACAAGGGATTGCAGATGGACCAGATGCTTGTCCTATCAGGACCTGGTACGTTGCCATGGAAAACTGCACAACAGAAACTTGAGATCTTAAAAGATGAAGTCAGGAAGATGCCAGGTGTAAAAGCTATCGCTACCTCGGGGGCAGTCCCCGGTGGTGGACACAACTGGGGCGCAGATATCCGCAAGAGCGGTACACCTGTTACCGAGATTAAGTCCGGAAGTGTTGTATGGGTGGATCCGGATTTTATACCTACTTATAACATTACGTTTATAGCAGGTAAGAACTTTGACCCACAGGTTAAATCAGATATGGAGTCTGTTATTATCAATGAAGCTTCGCTGGCAGCCTTTGGACTTGGCACAGCAGAACAAGCATTAAAAGAGCAACTTATTATAGGAGAGGATACGGCCAGCATTATAGGCGTGTTGAAGAACTATAATTGGAGTTCTCTTAAGTCAGACTATACGCCTTTTCTTTTTCTTGCTGATACCATCGCCACAACAAAGATATCCATTCATGTTGCGGCCCATACTATACCTGCTACCATAGAAGCGATTGATGAACGCTACAAGACGCTGATTCCAGGGGAACCATTTGAATATACTTTTGTGGATGATTCCTTTAATCGACAGTATAAAAGCGATCAGCAATTCGGCAGCATCTTTGGATTGTTTGCCACGCTTGCTGTAGCGATTTCATGCCTGGGTCTATGGGGGCTCGCATCCTTTACGACATCACAAAAAATGAAAGAGATAGGAATTCGAAAAGTATTGGGGGCTTCGATCAGTGGTATAGTAATCCTGCTTTTGCGCCAATTCCTTCAACTTGTGCTGGTAGCTTCATTCATTGCCTTGCCACTCTCCTGGTATGGTATAAATACCTGGCTGCAGGGATTTGCTTTTCACATCGGACTACACTGGGATCTGTTTGTATTGCCGATAGCTATATTAATGCTGATTGCGTTTCTTACCGTAAGTATGCAGGTAGTCAAGGGAGCTATAACCAATCCGGCTAAGATATTACGGTCGGAGTAGGGGATGATGATGAGTGTTGTGTGGGTATATTTCAGTTTAGAAACCGTCCCATCCCTCATTGTCATCAACATGCTTCAAGGTTATATCGCGTAGCTCCTTTAAAAGTCTTTCGCGCAGTCCGTCTTCGCGGGTATAGCCGGTAATTTTAATAAGGCTTTCGCTTGAATTCTTATTCGTTACAGGAGGTGTTACACAGCTTACATTCATGCCGGCTCTTTGCATGCTGTACACGTTGTTTGTGAATGCGTTACCGGTGGACGATTGTCCACAAACTTCAAACGTCCTCTTTGTATCGTCTTTTATAATTTGCCAACATCTTGTATACATACATTCAGGGCGTTAATGCTTTCGCAGGAGCAAAAATACAACTTAAGATTTTATAAAAATGCTTTTTGTTTCTCACACGATGTTAAAGGAACCGAGGTCACTCATTCAGTTCCATAGAGTAAGACCACAAAAAAGATGTATAGCGATGGTGTATCCGGATAGTTGGGTCTTGGCTGACGCTGATAATAATTCATTATTTTCGCCGCAAAGATGACGAATGGAAACAGATAAAATGACCTCCCGGCTGGAGGCTTTCAGTGATGGCGTTTTTGGTTTTGCAATCACGCTCCTTGTTTTAGATATTCATGTTCCTTCCGTAACCACGGGTAGCCTGTCACTGTTCCATCTGTTAACTGCTGACTGGGCAACCTACGTAGCATTTCTGATAGGCTTTTTTACCATTCTGATTTGCTGGATCAATCACCATTTCATGTTTACCTATATCTATAAAGGCAACAGTAAACTGTTGTTACTGAATGGCTTCAAATTGCTGGTTGTTACATTCACTCCCTTTGCTACTGCTGTTCTGTCAAAGTATATAAATACAGACCAGCAGCAAACAGCTGTGAACGTTTATACTTTCAATTTTGCATTGATGGGTTTATCCATGTTCGGCATTTGGCTATACTCTTTCCGTGTAGGACTTTTGAAAGTGGAAGTTCAGACCACATTGAAAGCGATCACCCGCTATTACCTTCTTGCCGCGGCACTATCATTTTCAATATTTGCGCTCTCCTTTGTGAATGTCTGGTTGTGCCTGGGACTGTCGGGTGTTATGTTCATAATCTTCCTTTTCCCTGAGCAGGCCCTTCGATACGTGGCGGGCGTTCGAGTTAGTTCAAATGATTGACTATCTGTAGAATACAGCGTCCGTGTTGCTCTTTATCGAGAGTAGAACTAAGCTTCCCTGTAATTATTTTTGGATTCCGGAACGATTATTCCGGAATGTTGTTTTTATTCCGGAACGATTATTCCAAAAGCAATTAATCAAAAAATTAAGAACATGAAAAAGTTAACAAACAAAGTCGCCGTAGTTACAGGAGCATCAAAAGGAATTGGATCAGAGATAGCGAAAGGTCTGGCGGCAGAAGGAGCATCCGTTATTGTTAATTATGCATCCGCAAAAGAAGGCGCTGAAAAAGTAGTTGCCGAAATTGTAAAGAACGGTGGCAAGGCCATCGCTGTCAAGGGTAATGTAGCGCATCAGGCAGATGTAGACAACATCTTTACAGAAGCACAAAAAGCATTTGGAGGAGTAGATATACTGGTGAATAATGCCGGAGTATATCAGTTTGGTGCTATCGAAGATGTGACCGTTGAAGAATTTAACCGTCAGTTTAATACCAATGTATTGGGATTGTTACTGGTTACGAAAGGCGCTGTGAAAAGCTTCGGTGAAAAGGGCGGTAGTATTATTAATATCAGCTCAACGGTAACTCGTATAACACCTCCGGGAAGCTCTATCTATACAGCAACGAAAGGAGCGGTAGATTCAATCACGCAGGTTTTATCAAAAGAACTTGGTGCCCGAAACATTCGTGTCAACTCTATTAACCCTGGTATTGTAGAAACAGAAGGAACGCATTCTGCTGGTTTTATTGGAAGTGAGTTCCACACCAATGCAGTAAAAGCAACACCGCTGGGGCGTACAGGTCAGCCTAATGACATTGCACCCATTGCAGTATTTCTAGCATCTGACGATTCACGCTGGTTGACAGGTGAAACGATTATTGCCAGTGGCGGAGTACGATAGTTATCAATGAACGATGGTTTCGTTTTTGGCGTTTCCGTTATGAAAGGCTAGTATTACCCGTATTTAAAAAATGAATAGCTTTGCCTTTAAATAGGTAAGGCTTTTTTCGTTATGGCACGAACAAAAGATTTTGATGAAAGCGAAGTATTAAATAAAGCCGTGTCCGTTTTCTGGCTTAAGGGATACAACGGTACGTCTATGCAGGATCTGGTAGATTCATTGGGCATAAGCCGTTCAAGCCTCTATGATACCTATGGAGATAAGCATACGCTATATTTAAAGGCACTGGAGTTCTATCAGAATACTTCTGGAAGCGCAATGTATAATATAGCGACCAATGCAACATCTTCGAGGGAAGCGATCAAGCAGCTGTTAGAGTTAGTCGTCAATAACTTACTGAGTGATAAACAGCATAAGGGCTGCTTTATGGTAAATGCCGAAGTAGAGGTAGCTCCACATGATATCGAGGTAAGAGATATGCTTTGCAAAAATGAAAAACAGATTGAAGAGGCTTTTCATCTTGCAATACAAAAGGGGCAACAAAGCGGAGAAATCACTAACCGGCAAGACGCAATGGCGATTACCCGTTTTTTCCTAACCACTATAAAAGGTATACAGGTATCTGCAAAGTCCACCACAGACAAAGCCTATTTTGATGACATCATTAAAACTGCTTTGTCGGTACTTGGGTGATTGCTTTGTCTCTGTAGAAAATCCTGAAAGTAATTATCAATCTCATCGTACTGTTTTTCCCAACTCCAGCCAGTCGAAACCGGTCTCAATCCGATTATGGCGTAGAGCAGGAACCTGCGTAGTAATCAGTAGCGTAGTGCCACCAAGATCTGCATGATGATACTGTGGAAGTTGCCGTTTGACAGCTTTAACCATTTTAAAAGATATATCTGTAAAAACTCTTTGCACCGATTGTTTAAGCATGTTAATGTTATCCATGCCATACATCAATACAACCTTCGGTCTATATGCAGCAATATTTTCAACAATGCGATCAATACGCGCCTTATATACATGGTCCTGGTATAATGCACGACTCTTCAAAAAACTCAGTTGTGGCAAATCCAGCCAGCTATAATACCAGCCATGATTATGCGGACAAGGTAGGGGATATAGCTTGATCAACGCTTCCTTCCGCGCGTCAGGTAAAAGAAATCGCTGTTGTTGGTATGCAAGCACGTCCGTAAGTTCTTCACTTCGGTAACCGTGTGCAAAGGCAATCAGATTTTTCCAAACACCGTGCAGCGTAGCGTTGCGATCGAATCTATACTCATAGAGATTGGAAACTATACCAGCCTTTGAGCCACCCGATCTGAATGCAACATGCCGGTATACTTCGCGAATATCACAGAGTGTTTCAAACGTCTTTCCTGAGTCGAATAAATAGTTAAACTTCTCCGCTACATCTTCAGGTAAATCACCACCGCTTTCCTCATATCCTATATACCAGATCTGCGCATCCCATGAGCCGTAACCATAGAAGTTATCAATCCAGTAGGTGAGTCGCTCTTGTTCTATTAGCATATTGAAATATAGCAACGCTATTCTTAACGTCAGCTTTTGAGTCACAATTTTTTAATTCTGACTCTGAAGCCAAAGTATTATCTTGCCTGCCATCTAAATTAGAATTTAGCAATAGCTTATGTCAGTAATATTAAATTTTACGGAAATTGAAAGAAACGCTGACGCCATCATCAGCGAAAACAAAACGTGTGGCTTATTTGAAATTAACAACGACAAAAAGAAAAAGATCAACCAAATATATACCTCTAAAGCAGAGATTTTTAACAAATTATTGAAAGATCCACACTCAGTTTGGAAAGGAGAAGTATATAATATACCTCCAATCCATAATTATATTTTTTATCTATTGGCATTGGACTTTGACAGCTCTGTCGGTTACCGAAATGAAGAAGATTATTTAGTGGTACTTGCGTTCGAGCCTCAGCCAATTTATGCAGTCGTATCTCAGGCGAATAGAGATTTTGCAGATGATGGTTTAAAGGAGCTTGAAGTAATGTTAGAGCATGCTGTAGAAAGCAACTCATTGATTATGGTGGATTGGGGATAACATAGACGGATGCTGTGTAAAACAACCTACGCAGCAGTAACTGCTTTCCTCATATCCGCGATGAAGTTGTTAAGGATTTTAGAGAAACTACACTTTCATTTCAGGCAGTATTTGATGACCAGACAAAGTTTACAGATGGGAGTATCCGTGCGATAGACAAACTTGGCAAGACCTTCTCCTAGACCACGATTTAGAATAAGTTATATAATTTATATTATGTTAAATAGATTTGCCGACCGCTGAATGCTAGAAACCGTATACTTGTGGAGAATTATCGTTGTCGTATATTCGGGCGTTGCGGCTAACTTCCAGCAGATGCTGCTTTTTTAGTTTTTATTCCAACGCCATGCATACGGTTTCTATTCTATCCCATCAGATCACCATCGACCAACAGGTCGTCACTTTTCCGCTGCCGCTCGATACAGTAAAAGATATTTTTGGCGCTGACGCCGTCACCAATAAAGTCAAGTTTAATACGATTTACACCTGGCATGCGCTGGGCGTTTATGCCTATTCTAAGGACGAAACCGTTGTGGACGCGATCGCTTTTGAGATCAAGAAAGAAAAGACTTACAAATTTCTCCCTGCTTCCATTTTTCAGGGTGCTATTACGCTCGCGGGCGTACCGCTGCCGGCCTATACGTTGACAAAAAAGAAACCCACGGATACACATGCCAATTGGATTGCCGGTGACACGATGGTATTCCTCGACCTGAATGATCAGGACGAGATTCTTACTGTTGAGATTTCCAAATATACACCTGAAGTCATACCCGAACCCGACCGTTATGCGTTTAAGGCTATTGACGGCAAGCCCCTGCAGTTTAAGGATCTCAATTTCAAGCTAGCGGTGATCCAGGTATTGATGTACGAGAAAGAATTGGTCCACCCCCCCTTCGACATCTTTGAGTTCGCCAAACGGCACAAAGCACGCACCATCGATGTAGACTCGGAAGGGTATGACATCATACCCGAGGCGCTGCAATACTTCGAGCAATTACAAATAGACGAACGGTTGGCACCGGAAGTGGTTGAGCTCATGCAAGACGGCGGTAATGACATCTACATGAACATCATTCCATTCTGGAGCGGCTCTACGGATGACTTTAATATCCAGTCTTTTGAAGATGTCGATCAGTTCCCAAACCTGAAGAGCATCATATTGTTTTATGATTCTCGCCTGGAGCACATACAAGCGGAGATGAGGAAAAAGGGAATTGAGGTTGATCCGCTTTGAGCGCTATGTCAAGTTATCATCCACTATAAAAGCCGTTATTGTTATCAACTTATAAACCATTGCCGAATGAAATTCTCCCTATCACTTGCTGTTGGTATTATCGCGTTGAGTTCAGCGTGTTCTTCAGATGATGATGATACAGCATCAACCGTTGACTATAAAGAAGAGATGCGAAATCTGGTGATCAACATCAGTACCAAAGCTAAAAGCACTTCTCCAGACTTTGTGATCATTCCGCAGAACGGTATCGAACTCGTTACACAAAATGGAGAAGACGATGGCGCACTGCATACGGCTTACCTCGACGCTATAGATGCCCATGGTCAGGAAGACTTCTTGTATGGATATGACGAAGATGATGTAGCAACTCCTTCCAGTGTTACCAGCTATTTGAAAACATTTCTCGACCGCTCGCAAAGCAGTGGTAATAGTATCCTCATCACCGACTATTGCTTTACCGATAACAAGCGATCAACATCCTATACTATAAATAACACATATGGTTATTTGTCATTTGCTGCTGAGCACCGTGAGCTCGATTTCATTCCTGCGAGCGAACCTTACCAAGTGCATAGTGGTGACGTCAATTCATTATCCGATGCCAAAAATTTTCTTTACCTGCTCGATCCTCAGAATTTCTCGTCACGCACTGGTTTTCTTGAGGCGTTAAAAAACACAAGCTATGATATCCTGATCATTGACTTGTTCTTTCACGATGGCACGTCTCTTACTGCCAGTGAAATCGCTCAGCTAAAAACAAAGAGCGGTGGTGGTAAACGAAAAGTAATTGCCTATATGTCTATAGGGGAAGCTGAAGACTACCGATATTATTGGCAAAGCGAGTGGAGTAAAACCAAGCCCTCCTGGATGGATGCCGAAAATCCGAACTGGCCTGGTAACTATAAAGTAAAATACTGGGAGGCTGACTGGCAAAACATCATCTACAAAAACAGCGATTCTTATCTGAACAAAATTCAGGATGCAGGATTCGATGGTGTTTATCTTGACATCATTGATGCTTTTGAATATTACGAATAAGCGCAAGGCCATTCATTCATAGACGATCGTATATATTTATTTAGTGATAACACACTATGGTTGGTATCATAGTTCCCTTCTTCTATCTTTAACGATCTTATATTTTCACCAACCCCAATTCATTATGAAAAAATTATTTGTTACCACATTGTTGCTATGTTTACTTTCTACGATGGCGTTTTGCCAGGGACAATTCCAGAAGGAAACAGCAGGTTCGCTTAGCTTCGTATCGGGCCACGTTATGCAACTTGCACAGGCTATTCCTGCAGATAAATATAGCTGGACTCCCGAGAAAGGTGTTCGCTCGATAGCAGAAGTTTGTGCTCACATTATTTCTGCGAATTATTTTTTCGCTTCCAAGCTCGGTGCAAAAATTCCTGAAGGTGTTAAAATGGAAACCCTGGAAAAAGACCTGAAGACAAAAGATGCCATTACTGCTGAGCTCAAGAAGTCTTACGATCTGGTTATGGGTGCAATAAAAAATACTCCTGACGCATCGTTAGCAAGTAAAGTAGAATTTCCATTCCCCGGAGAATACACCAACATGTCAGCTATTCTTATTGTCGTTGGACACTCGAACGAACACCTTGGACAACTGATAGCCTATGCACGCATGAATAAAATTGCTCCCCCATGGAGTGAAGGCAAATAACTCTCACTAAAAAAATCTTCTGTTACTTCATAGTTTACCTCACGGGGTGACTTTGAAATAACAGAAGATATATATTACCCAATCTGAGTTACCAGCTCAAGTCTATCTAAGATGAAGGAGCACTCCTGCCCTTTCTTTACACGCATCCCCCCTACTTATTCTGCTCTCAGGCTCTTCACCGGATTTATTGAAGCAGCATTTATAGTATGCCAGCTTACCGTTAGCAGTGTAATGAGCAGAGTACCCAAAGCCGCTGCTATGAATGCCCACCATGGCATGGCCAGGTGATACCTATAATTTTCAAGCCATGATGAAACAGTTATATAAGCAATCGGGGTGGCCACGATGCTGGCTATAGTTACCAGCAGTACAAAATCCCGCGACATCAACTTCCACAGGTCGAGCACAGAGGCGCCCATTACTTTGCGCACACCTATTTCTTTCATGCGCTGTTCCGCCATGAAAGATGAGAGCCCAAGTATACCCAAGCAACTGATGAAGACTGCCAATGTTGAAAATATAGTGGACAGTGTTCCCACGCGCTCCTCATCTCCGAACTTACGAGCATAGGATTCATCAGTGAATTCATATGTAAACGGAACCTCGTTGTTGTATTTACTATATACTGCTTCTATGTTCGTCAATGCTTCAGCTGGGCTTATAGTCGGACTGAGCCGTGCAACCAGGAAGTTCTCCTGCCACGTTGATAAATAATATAGTGTTGGCGTAACGGGGTTGTAAGGCGATGAAGTTATAATATCTTTCACCACGCCCACAACCGTATAAGGCGCATTACTCGATCGTATAGTTTCTCCAATTGGATTTTTCAGCCCCATATATTCTACAGCCGCTTCGTTGAGTATGATGGCGGTAGAATCAGATATATACTCGCGTGAGAAATCGCGCCCCATCACAATCTCCCATCCGATAGTCTTTCCATAGTCATGGGAGCCACTGATCACGCCAAAATCAACTGACAGGTCGGGATCTTTACCATTCCAATCCAGTTGACTGGTGCTGGACCATTGCTGCGTTGTAGGAGACATCGCCTCTGCCATTGCCAAAATGGTTCCGTTTGCTTCGAGCTCATTTTTTACAGCATCAAAATGTGTATGAAGTTCATCCGCCATGGGTATTGCTACAAGTCCATTGGTGTCGTAACCGATGGGTCTGTTTTTGGCGTGCTGAACTTGCAGGTATACTACCACGGTACCGATAATCAGTACAATTGAAACGGCGAACTGAATGGTGACCAGTATCTTCCGCGGAATAGCTGCATAGCGTCCAGCTCTGTAAGCACCTTTTATAGCTTTGCTGGATTGAATAGACGAAAGATATAATGCTGGATAACTTCCGGCTATTATACCTATACCCAAGCAAAAAAGTATTGCGGTAAGCCACCAGGTTGTGTTCGTCCATTGCAGGGAAACGTTCTTATCTGCGATGGTATTGAAATATGGCAGCATCATATACACCACGCCTATTGCAAGCAACAGTGAGAAAAATGCTGTGAGTATAGATTCACTGAAAAACTGATAGATCAATTGACTTCGCAGTGACCCGATTGCTTTACGGATACCGACTTCCTTAGCACGTTTCTCTGACCGCGCGGTACTCAGGTTCATAAAATTTATACATGCCATTAGCAGCACAAAACCTCCGATGACTCCAAATAGCCAAACGTATTCAATTCTGCCTCCTTCCTTTACTCCGTTTTTAAATTTCGAGTGCAGATGCCAATCCTGCATGGGATGAATAAACAGTGCAGGCTTTTTCTTTGCCAGTGCTTCATTTACTTTTTTTAGTTTTGCATCGCGGATTTTTTCTGATGCCCCTTCAAATGAAGCATGCTCGGCGAGTAAAGTATATACTACAAAGGCATTCGGCCTCCAGGGATCGCTCATGGATCTTATCCAGTCGGTAGCGTTGAATAAAAGATCCCATGATGCTATAAATTCGAGGTTTGAGAATTCGGAAGTTGAAGGCATATCTTTATATACACCCGCTACTTTTACAACCAGTTTCTTGTCACGGTCGATGGTTATGATTTCACCCAAGGGGTTTTTATCACCGAAGTATGCTTTCGCGGTGCTTTCCGATAACAAAATAGATGAAGGATCTTTCAGCGTATGCGAAGAACCATATACCATTTCCAGCGAGAATATTTTTGTGAAATCCTGCTCTGCAAAAAGTCCTGTCTTGTTTAGCTTGTTGTCTTCCGTTGTAAGCAAATGTGGCTGAAGGCCCGTTGTAAGTACAACGTTGGAAAAATCACTCCCGTAGTTCTTTCGCAGTTCTTCTGCAAGCGGCCATGGAAGCGTCCACCAGGTTTGTACCTCACCGTTATTGGTAACATTTTGTAATACACGACCGATGCGCGGATATTTATCAAAATGTTTTTCATAGGATAGTTCATCGACAATCCACAAGGCTATAACAATGGTTACAGCCATTCCCACGGACAGCCCGGTTATATTAATGAAAGCATGCAGTTTGTTTCGCACCATGCTGCGAAAAGCGGTTTTAAAATAGCTTTTATACATAGGCCACGTATTTATAGGGGTTACTGTTTGTTTCCGGATCGCAAAGGGTCGTATATAATTGAATACCTCCAACCAGATTACTAACCTTGCTATATATTTAGACCGGGTGAGTCGCGTAAAGCTATACATCTCCTCCAGGTCCCCCGTTACTTCATCCACTAAATCATGGCGGAGGAAAAGCCTGAGAAACTGCAGTGCTGCTTTTGGTATAGTATCTTGTTGTTTCAACTTAACTCATATTGAATTTTGCCGAAAATGCCGGGTACTGTTTCCAGAGTCCAAGCTTAAATTCCATCGCCTCTTTTAACACACGTTTTCCTAAAGCGGTAAGGGAGTAAATACGTTTTACCCGTGCGCCTCTTTCAGAGGTACCTTCTCTCGTCTGCGATTTTAAGAAGCCTTTGTTCTCAAGCCTGTCAAGTGTAGAATGTACAGCGCCAATGGAAACAGCCCGGTTGGTTTGTGTTTTAAATTCCTGGGCAATTCGGAAGGCGTAGGTATCTTCTTCACCGAGGATTCCGATGATGAGCATAAGCACTTCTTCGAAATCACCTAAACGTGTTTCAATCATTCCTTACTAATTTGTAGAACGAATATACAGATATAGTGTTCATTCTACAAGTTAGTAATGAAAAGTTTTTTTTGCGACTGTGCGCTTTTTTTGAAGGTATAAACATATGTTTCTAATAATAATCTTTGCTTCCTCCTTAATCTTCTGTGCCAGAATCCAAAAAATTAGTTACTTGAGCTCATGAATAAGCTTATCTTCTCGAAGGCACAAGCCCGAAAAATCATGCTCCATGCAGCGGGGTTATCTAAACGTGGGCAGTTTGGTAAGGGTAAAGAAGGTGTATACAAATTCATCGATCATCTGGGGTTTGTCCAGATCGATACGAACTACGTTGTCGAGCGTGCGCATCACCATACCATCGTGTCTCGCGTACCTGACTACAAGTCTGAATGGCTGGATGAGCTCCAGGCAGAAGGAAGAATTTTCGAGTTCTGGACGTTTGCTGCCGGATATATACCCATGCATGACTTCCGTTTTTCGTTGCCTATAAAGGAAAGTTTTTCCACCCGAAGAAAAGCGCTGACACAGGTGGAGATCAACATGATGAAAAAAGTACTTGACCGGATTGGTCGTGAAGGACCTCTTATGGCGCGCGACTTTGAAAATGATCGTGTCACCAAAAGCTCGGGTTGGTGGGACTGGCGTCCTTCGAAGCTTGCACTTGAAAGGTTGCATCTTGACGGAAGGCTCATGACTGTGCGAAGAAAGGATTTTCAAAAGGTATATGATCTGCCTGAAAATATAGTAACAGAAGACATCGATACGAGCATGCCCACTGCTGAAGAATTTGCCAGGCATGTTATTATGCGATCGCTCAAAGCCCTGGGTATAGCGTCCATAAAAGAAATTGCGTATAGTGCCCGGTATGTAAAAAACTCTATAAAGACAGAAATACAAAAACTTGTTGATATAGGGGAAGTTTGTGTCGTGGAAGTTACGGGCGTCAAAACCTCTCCCCTCTACATGCTACCTGCCTATAAAAATAAAAAGATTACATTATCGGGCGATGCTTTTATACTTTCACCATTTGATATACTCAATGTATACCGGCACCGCTTAAGAGATTTCTTTGATTTCGATTACCAGGTTGAATGCTTTGTGCCCAAGCCAAAACGGAAGTATGGATATTTTTCATTGCCGGTATTGATCGGAGATATTTTTGTTGCCCGTATGGATTCGAAAGCAGACCGAAAACAACGGACACTCATCATTCACAACCTTCACATGGAGTCACTCAAATTAACCAAGCCAATGAGCGATAAAATTTGTGAGGCAATTAAGATCTTTGCAAAGTTTAATCAGTGCGATCGCATCATCATTGAGAAGTCAAATGACAAAGCACTTCTGGCCTCTATACGGAAAGCATTAACGTAATTGCTAGCCCCTATATCTATTCTTCATCAATGGCTTATTGAAATTTCACGGAGCTTTGTTTCTTCAATGTCTACCAGGGAAAGATATTTCCGGATAAGTTCTTCATCGTATGCTTCTTCGCGGTTGAGCTGATGAAGTGCTTTTCGCTGCTCATCCAGCAATGATAAGTATATATCCTGATACTGAATCAACACCTCTCTGCCTGTGCTATTAAAACCATCCAGATCGTTTTCGAATATACTCAGGTCGGTGCGAAGTTTAGTGGCCAGGTTCCGGATATGTTCGTTCTCTCCGTGTTCTTTGGTATATACCTGTTCGAGATGTTTCAATGAACTTGCAGCAATTGTTTTTCGAATAGTCAATTCCTGTTCTTGTTCCTTTACTGCTGCGAGCGGATCTTCTATTTTTATTTTCCGGATGATCCAGGGAAGCGTTAAGCCCTGAAATACAAGCGTTACCATGATTACTATAAATGTGATGATGAGGATCAGGTTGCGATATGGAAACGCTTGTCCAGGCTGTATGAGCACGGGTATAGATAGTGCTGCTGCCAGAGACACAACCCCACGCATACCCGCCCAGCCGAATACGAATGGAACCTTCCAGCCGGGGTTGGGATCTGCTACGGTAATGAAACGTCCTATGAACCGTGTAAAGAGCGATGCTCCCAGCGTACAACAAATCCTTGTAACGATCAATACCAGCGAGATTACCAGCCCGTATCCGATAGCTTCGCCCAATGTGACTTGTTCTACTCCGCTCACGATATAGGGCAGTTGAAGTCCGATTAATAAAAACACTACTCCGTTTAAGATAAACCCGATCGTGGACCAGACATTCGAACCTTGTACACGTCCCTGGTAAGTGAGCATGACATGACGTTTGCTGGCCAGTAAAAGTCCCCCCGCGACAACGGCTAATACGCCTGAAAAATGAAATCGCTCCGCAAAGTAATACATGCAATACGGTGCCAGGAAACTCAGGATGATCTCTATACTTGGTGTGGTCGGCAGCCATCTATATATAGCATAGAAAATGAGCCCTATAGCCAATCCGATCATTGTTCCCATAACAATGACGAGAAAGAAACTTCCCACCGCCTGTGACAAATGAAACTGTCCGGTTACTATAGCGGCAAGTGCAAACCGAAACACGATGAGGGACGATGCATCGTTGAGGAGGCTCTCGCCTTCGGCAATGCTTACCAAACTCTTCGGAGCTTTCACCTGGCGCAATATGGTTGTAGCAGATATAGCATCCGGAGGCGATACAATTCCTCCCAACAGAAATCCAAGCGCCAATGTAAACCCGGGAATGAGTGCCTGCGATGCAAATGCCACAACGCACGATGTAAAGATTACAATGGGAAATGCAAAGCTTGTGATGACACGTCTCCATTTCCAGAAATCTTTCCAGGAAGTCTGCCATGCAGCATCATATAATAAAGGTGGCAGGAAAATAAAGAAAATGAGTTCGGGATCAATTGTGATATTGGAAAACAAGTTTGTGAAACTCAGCGCCAGTCCACCCAATACCAGCACAATCGGATATGCCAGCGTAAGCTTGTTGGCTACCATAATCAATCCAATAATAATAAAGATAAGGTATATATACTCTATAAAATGACTTTGCATGGCAAGTGTTTACGGGTTAAATATAAAAGAAAAGCGTGTGATCTGGTTCAGGATATCCTTCTATATATTTTAATGGCGCCCTGGTTATTCTTTGAAAAATATTTGAATCATTCGGAAATATAGTTGACTGGTTAAAGAAGTTCCTGTTATAAAATATAGCCAAACAGCACCAGCTACAGAGCCTGAGAAACAAACTTTATGGTAATTGAAGGTATGGAAATTATGCAAGCTTTGTTCATCATTAGATGAAATACGTTCAACGGAGCGCTGCCTCCTTCGCCAGTGTCAATAGTAAACCGGCTTTTTTATGTATGACGTCAGGTCTTGCTATACTTTCAATATTATACTATTAGAATATACTTCAATTTAAATTACTTTTGTGCCAATGAGGGGAAAAGCATGGGCAATAAAGGCTGGGTAAAAGAAGAGAGTTTGATCGGTCAGGTGCCTGAAGCAATGTGGCAAGCCGAACTAGAGAAGTCATCCTCCAAGTATCACGTAGTCGCTGCATGGGCCGCAATTATCTTTGATCCTGTTTTCGCCATCACCGACTATTTGAATATTCCGGAAGCCTGGTCGCATTTACTGGCGATCCGTCTGTGCGTATCACTCATTACATTAACTGTACTCATCCTTCGGAATCGCTTTTACCTCCCCTCCCACATTATCGTTGTCGTTCCCTTCATGCTGATTTCACTTCAAAATGCCTATACCTATAGCTTGATTAACCAAAGTGATCTGCTTGGTCATAACCTTAATTTTATAGCGCTTCTGATCGGCACCGGTATGTTTGTAGCATGGAGCTGGCGTTATTCTTTGGTAGCGATTTTGTTGTCTATCGTTAGCACTGCGTACTTTGTCAAAGGCAATTCAAATTTACAGATCAACGAGTTCTTTGTTCAAGGCGGATTGATCCTGATCGCTTCCTTTATTTTTATGTCTATGCTCGTGCAGACCCGCTATAGTCTCACCATTCGTGAAATTAAAGCAAGACTTGCCCTACAAGTCAGTAACAATGAAGTCCGTGTTCAGAATGAAGAGATCAAATTAAGGAATCATGAGATCCTGGCGCAAGCCGAAGAGATAAACGGTATAAATGAGAACCTGGAAAATATAGTTCGCGAACGAACCGCAGAACTTGAAAAGAAAAATAAAGCACTTGAAGAATACGCCTTTATCAACGCTCACAAGCTGCGAAGTCCGGTGGCCAGTATATTGGGATTGATCAACCTGATGAAGAAAGTACAGACTACCGACCAGGGAAAAGATGTACTTGAACACCTGGAGATCTCTGCTGAAAAACTGGATGACGTTGTCACCTCCATTACAAAAGCCATTGAACGCGGCGATAAGAAATAAACTCTAGTCAAGGTACTGTAAGCATCGGTTTACTTAGGTAGGAAGCAGACAGAAAGAATAGCGGTCCACTTCAAGGCTTCCTTTAAGATATATATGATATATATACCTCCAGTATACTCAAACAGGGTTCCGCTGCGAAACCGGCAGAATTACCGTGAATGTAGCGCCATTACCCGGAACCGATGTAGCGGATATATGTCCACTATGGTTCTCAGCGATCTTCTTGCACATTGCCAAGCCAATGCCCGTACCCTGGTAGTCTGCCTTTGAATGCAACCGTTGAAATATATTAAAGATCTGCTGTGCATACTCCTGATCAAAGCCAATACCATCATCTGAAAATGATATTTTATAGTACGCCATGAATGGCTTGAGATCAGGATATTCAACTCGCTCGTATTCACGCAGTGCCTGCGACTCAATTCGTATACACGTTTTATTACCGGGTATAGAAAACTTAAGCGCATTGGAGATCAGGTTACCGAAGAGTTGACTCATCTGTACCGGTATAGCCTCAATGGATGGAAGGTGATCGTTTATAATTTCGCAATTTTTCTGCTCGATCAGCAATTCATAATCATTTACAATTTCACCAAGTGTTTCGTTCAGGTCCACCGTTTCAAACTGGTAGCTGTTCTTTGAAAGTTGAGACAGCGCCAATATATCCCGGATGAGGGTCAGCATTCGGGAAGCCGATGATTCTATTTTTTGCAAATATAGTTTAGCACGCGGATCGATTGTTTCACCTAAAGTATTGGAGAGCATTTCGGTGAATGTACTTATTTTTCGTGCCGGCTCCTGTAAATCATGGGACGTAATATAGGCGAACTGCGACAACTCCGCGTTTGATTTCTGAAGATCCGCTGTACGTTCGGCTACTACCTCTTCGATTTCCTGGCGCGCCTTTACCTGTTGTGTGACATCAATGGTTATTGCCAGCACACCTAATATAGTTCCGTCTGAATCACGGTACGGCTCATAAGCAAAGTTCTGGTATATAGTTTCATACTTTCCTTTCCGCAACAATGTTACCGGACGCTCATTGGCATAGAATGCTTTTCCGGTAGTATATACACCATCCATTAATTCCTCCAGGCCCTGGTTGCGTGCATCCGGTAGTCCTTCAAATATAGGCTTGTTCATTACCTCTTCCGCTGGTTTGCCCCAGAGTTCAATGATCAGGTCGTTGGCAACTTCTACCACATGATCAGGGCCTAGCATGATACACATGGCCACGGGTGCCTGCTTTACCATGTTACGGAAATTACTCTCGCTACGCTCAACCTGTTGCTTGGCAATGATAAGATCTGTTACTTCTGCCGCCGTGTTCATAACACCGTATACATTGCCCTTAGCATCGAATAATGGAGTGAAGCTATAATTGAAATAATAGGTCCGAAGCTCTCCATCCACTTTCAGGTCCACACGCTCGTGGCGGGCATGATATGGAATTCCTGTAGTATATACACGATCCAGCTTCGGGTATATTTGCTGACTGTCCAATTCGGGTAATACCTCGTAGTAAGTTTTCCCTACCATGTCGGGCCCCTTTCCCCAAACATCAATAATAGCCTGGTTCACCAAGGCTATGCGCATTTCTCTGCCTACATATACACCAATGGGAAACGGAGCACTTTCCACCAGCGAGCGAACCTGATTTTCACTCTCTTCGAGTTTTTTTCGTGTCAGGATTTCTTCGGTGACTTCCACCGCTACCACCATCACTCCTGAAATTGAATTATCACCTTCCCGAAGCGCTTCATATACAAAATGAACATATACTGTCTCAGTCTTGTCATCCCGGAAGAGCGTTACGGGTGCTCCGTATGCAGTAAAGGTCTCTCCGGTTTTATATACATTGTCCAGCAGTGCTTCAAAGCCTTCATACTTTGCTTCCTGTAGTTCATTGAATATAGGTTTACCCAGGAATGTTCTCTCTGGTTTACCCCACAGATTATACATTCGTTCATTGGCGATCTCCACTACATGTTCAGGCCCTTTCAAAATACACATGGCAACGGGTGCCTGGAGAATTATTCTTTTGAAATTAGATTCGCTTAGTCTGAGTCGTTCGCGTGACTGTTCTATCTCCTTTAGTAAATTTACTTTCCGGGTAGTTTCTGTGCAGACCACCAGCACACCATCGATCGTTCCGGTTTCGCCTATAACAGAGCTATAGCTAAAGGTCCAGTATACATCTTCGATCTTGCCATTTCGAAATATAGGCACGAGTTGATCTTCCAGGAAGAAAGACTTGTTTTCATTTTTTACCTGAAGAATAAGCGGATATATAATAGGCCATATCTCGGGCCAGCAGTCAATCGCTTTTTGTCCCAATGCCTCCGGATGTTTTCCTTCGTTACCCAGACTCGGGCGATAAGCATCATTGTAAAACTGGATCATGTCATCACCCCACCAGAGAAACATCGGGAATCCAGAATGAAGAATAATACCTACCACCGCCTGTAGCTCCTGCGGCCATGTATCTACTGCACCTACCGGAGTAGACGCCCAATCGAATGTCCGGGTGAGTTCTCCCATTTCACCACCACCTTCGAGAAAATGATATTTTATTTCAGTCTGCCCGATCATGTCACATCAAGCTATTGGAATAGCTCTTATTAATAATTAAAAAAAATACGAGTCTTGTTGTTGTCCGATCCGCTGCAACTTCAATTCATCAATCTCATAAAATAGCAACACCTATAGCTTCACCGGTATATATTCTCGAAGAAAAAAACTCACCCTCATCGTCAACAGACAACAAATTCATAAACTTCACTGAACTTTGAAAGTAAGATACGCAGGAATGGTTTAAAAACCTGAATTCTGGCTTGTAATTACGGTAAAAGCATCTGTGCAAGAAGGAATCCCAACAGGTCCGGAAAGGCAGAATTGAACTTTGTGGAGCGAAGCTTTTGTTTCGTTAAACAAACCAGATTTCATGAGATATATAGTTATAACAGGCAATGATTGGGAATGCGTGCATACAAGGCGTTACAAGGGTTACAATCGTTTTAAGAATCCATGCAGTGGTGTGTTGAATGCGTTCCTACCGATCGGATCAACTCGTGTATTCAAATGATATCCCGTTCATCAGGCGATGGACTTTCTTTTAAATTGAAAAAAATGCGTAACAATGTATCCCGGATTAACCGGTCGCGTATCGCTAGCCTTAGTTCCCCCGTTGATCCACACAGTACACGACTACTATGCCCCTCAGTCACTCTCTCACACGCTTTTTTAAACCCTCGAAAATCCGGTTAACTTTGCTTTCAACGTTTTACTCAATTTTAAAAATGAACTGCGACAAGGCTTTCGCGCTACTCCTAGTATTGAGCGTTGTATGCAGCAACGCCGTGGGGCAATCGAAAGTAACAGATAGTCTTGAACAGCGCCTTCCACAACTGCAGGGGAAACAAAAGGTTGAAATTCTGAATCAACTCACCTACGAATTCATTACACATGACAACGACAAAGTTGTTCGTTATGGCAACGAAGCAATTCGGCTCAGCAAACAAATCAAGTATATAAAAGGTGAAGCCATTGCCCATACTTACCGAGGTGTATACGAATATCTTTCCGGACAATTTGCGCTTGCTCATCAGGATTTGCACCGCGGCCTTGCGTTATCCATACAAGCCGGCGATCGCGCTAACCAGGGATATACCCTGTTGCAACTCGGTGTATGCGCCCTGGAAGAAGTAGAGAAAGATTCTGCGTTGTTTTACTTCACCAAAGCCTACGAGATTTTTAAGGATAGTACAAATGCACTTACGCTTTCCAAAATATACCGCAACATGAGCGCACTCTATGGTCAGCGCTATCAATACGATAAACAGCAACTATACCTGGATCGCGCTATTGCTATACGAAGATTACTCTCTGATGATATACTTCTCGCCGATGCCCTGATTTTGAAAGCAGGCAATACACTGACCTCGGGAGATATAGCAACCGCCGAGGCGATGCTTGATGAGGCAGAAAAACTTGTGAAGGATCATTACGAAGATCGTGAAGATTTGAATGATGTTCGCCATTTGCGTGCACTGATCTATTTCAGGAAAGGTAGGTTTGATGAGGCTGTGGTATTACTGGACTCAGCCCGTAACTATTACTATAGCAAATCACTCATCCGCAAGTATATTACGTTGCTCACCGACATGGGTAAAGTATTTTCTGACCGTGGTGAATACGAACTGGCGCTCAATAATTTATATGACGCACTCCGATTAAGCAAGGAACATGGGTTTGAGGCTGACACCTATAGCATCCGAAACCGGATCGGCTGGGTGAATTTTCACCTGGGTGATCTGACGCAGGCTTTACGACTTGCCAATGAAGGATTGCGTGATGGCCCGAAGCGACAGCTTCAAGGCGACCTGGCTGATGCACTGATGCTGAAAGGTGTAGTGCTTACGGAACTGAATGAGTATATACCTGCGAAGGCATGCCTGGACTCCGTTGTAGATGTCTATACACGCATGGGGAATGACCGTGGCTTGAGTGAAGCATTGATGAATCTGGGTTTTATGGAAGCCCGGCAAAAACGTTTTTCCCAGGCACTCGCATTATACCAGCAGAGTATGCAGCGCGCTGAAACCTCGAACTATACCTTTGGATTGGCCTGGTCGCGCTGGGGCAAAGGTGATATATATGTACGGCAAGGTAATTTTAAAAACGCCATACACTTGCTCGATCAGTCAGAAGAATATTGCAGACTGGCACATGCTAACGAGTTGCTGATTTTGAATTACAATACACGCAGAGATTTACTGGCAGCACAAAACCGGTATAAAGAATCATTGCAATATTCGATGATGGCCAGTGCATTAAAAGATTCTATACACCGGACAGACCTTGCACGCAGGTTTGTTACCCTGGAGAAAACACATGAGATCGAGCAACGGGACCGCGATATAAAAGTGCTGCAAAAAGACAAGCAGCTTGCTCAGGACAAAATCAATTTACAGGAATCTAAACTGCGCCAGCAATTTATACTCTTGATTGCCGGAGTGATGTGTATAGCTTTGCTTGCTGCACTTACGCTGATGTACTATCGTTTTTATGCACGCATTAAAACGCTCAACCGGGTCATTACAGAGAAGAACAAGCGTATCCAGGCGCAAGCCGATAAACTTCAGGAGATGAATGCGGAGCTAAAGCATTTATACCAGGAAGTATCAGAGCAGAATGAAGAGATACAGGCGCAGTCGAGCAGGCTATCGGAGAGTAACAAAAGCATCAGCGATCTGAACCGGAACCTGGAACAGATCGTAGCGGACAAAACACATGAGCTGCGTACTACCAATGATGAGCTGGTACGGTATAACAACGAGCTGTTGCAATTCTCCTATACGGTTTCACATAACCTGCGCGGCCCGGTGGTGCGGTTGCTTGGACTTGCTTCGCTTGCACAGGCGGAAGAAGAGTTAGTGCAGGCAAAAAAGTGGGTTGACCTCATGGCGAAGACCGCTGCTGATCTTGACCTTATCATTAAAGACCTGAACAAAGTATTGGTATTGCGAAATGAACCGGATCAATACCTGGAAGCTGTAGCCTTCGAAAAGGAATGGCAACAAAGTATAGCACTCTTGCAGGACAGTCTTACCGGACAGGAAGAGATCATCACAGACTTCACGGCTATACCTGAAATCATCACGGTGCGCGCCATGCTGCAAAGTACATTCTACAATCTCCTGAGCAATGCTATCAAATTTCGTTCGCCCGACCGGCAGCTGATCATCAAAGCTACCAGCCAGCACATAGAAGGAAAAGTGGTGATTGAAGTACAGGACAATGGTCTTGGATTTGATGCAAGTCTGCACAAAGAAAAAATATTCAAACTATATAAGCGATTCCATACACATGTTGAAGGGCGCGGTATAGGACTATATCTGATCAAATCACAGATCGAAGTATTGCATGGAACGATTGAGGTAGAATCACGCAAAGGATGGGGTTCACTTTTCCGTGTGACCTTGCCGCTGATAACTGAAGAGTCGCCGCATCATGCCAGTAAAGATCAAACCGCACAAGCCGACCCAAGTAGATCATCCGATATAAAGAATAGCGGATGAAATATACCTGGCTGTACAGTCTGTTTATCGCTAAGAAGTTTCCTGAGCTATTCAATACGAACCTCGTCCACAAAGACCCATGCCTTTCCTCCCACTCCTGCATGCCAGGACGGAATGCCTCCTATATTTTGTGCATCGATGCGAATGAATCGTGCAGATATATTTTTCAGGTCCGCCCTGAAGTTCTTAATGATCGTCTTCTCGGACTTATCAATGGAGGCACTAAAGCTTTCTTCTTTTACAAGACTATATTTGATGCCATCCATTGAAACTGAGAAAATTACTTTCTTAGGAGCAAAAATCCATGCTCCCTGGTCGTATAGAAAATTCACCTGAATACTGTTGATGCTTTTTACTTCACGAAGGTCTATAGAGGCTTTAAAGTCTGTGCCTTCGAATCCGAGCCAGCGTCCATCAGCATTGTTTGTTGATCCGAGTAATCTATCCGTTAGCGTTCTTTGTCCACGAGAAGAATACCGGGCATGTGGTGGATACTGTAATGTGAGCAGCAATTGCTTTGGAACTTCCCTATAGTTTACATGCGCAACAGCACTTTTGGCAAGTCCTTCTTTTAATGTAACCGCCCGTACTCGCGTGGGAGTATTTATTGTAAATGGTTTACTATATCGTGTTGAATTCACGGAGGGCTCAGCTCCATCCAAAGTATAGTATATTTCCGCTTGTTCATCGGTGCTGTGAATGGACACCTGTATAGTTTCGCCCGGCTCTATTTCAGGAAGAGCAGGTGTTATCACAGGCGGAATACTCTGTTTGTCCCGGGGATGCGCATAGTATAATTGATCTGCACGCAGCGCTGTACGCTTTGGCTCCGCTCCTTGTTGAGTGTATACTTCCAGGGATTCATCCGCGAGTACATGATCATACTGCACCGCTATCGCATGATATCCTTTTTTCAAGGCTATAGCTTTACCCGGGGTGATCACTTCATCGTTTATCAACACGCGTGATGGATTAACAGCATACGAGAAAAACCGGTAATCATCATCCGCTTCAATGTCAATATAACCTTTCCAGGTCACACCGAAATCATCGGTTACAAGCTGCTCGGGAGTAATGCTGATATACTTCTGTATACCTGTAACCAGCGGCTCTTCATCTGTCCAATGAAAGGGCTTGCCCGTTTTAGTTTTACGAAAGTACTGAAAGAGCAGTCCGTGCGCATTGTCATTACTCACAGCAGAATCTTTATCAAGTGGGTGCTGATGAACTCTTTCAGGAACAATGGGCAGTCCTGCCGCTTTGCGCAGCCGCGCCATAGCCCAGCACCACCAGGCAACTTGTTCACCATTGCCCGGGTCTACGACTTTCCATATACCTTGCTCAAACTCCTTTAGCTTGTTTCGGTTGATGCGATATATACCGGCAGGCGTTCCGTTAAACAAGAACGAGTTCTCCATGTAGATGGGATGTTTATACTGTATGATTTTCAGCATCGCGAGTATATCCTGAATGCGTTGCCATTCTTTTTCATTTCGTGCGTACTCGATCTCCCAGGCTATACCTTTACCAATCATTTGCCCATAGAACTCCCCCTCGGGCCATGAGTCTGTCGCCATCCAGTGTATACCATTCCAGGTTTGCATACCCTTTCTATAGGCTTCCATAGTATTTACCATCACCGTGTGTTCGAGTGGTTCCCACTGGGCTGCGACTGGTGAAAGGTTCACCCAGCCCATGCCATCAAAAGGTATATGCGCGTTGTTCTCTTTCAGTAGCAGTTCCCTATATATTTCCTTTCCATTTACATTTCGAACCAGGTGACGCTGCACACCTTCACGAATAACGTTGATACGTTCTGTCCAGCGCGCAGCGTGTTCATTGTCGTTTCGCCTTTTGGCAATGGTAATCATGGCTTCCAGCGCCGCACCTGCAAAACATTGTGTGAGAAGATTATAGTTGCTCGGCACAAGACGTGAATGCTCGAATGCATAGTTGTAAACCAGGGTTGGTATAGCACCGGGCTCTGTTAAGCCCAGGTAAGGCTTCTCGGTAGACTTATCCATCAACGTAGAGGCTATGTGCCAGGTATGGTTCTCAAAGTCAGTTTCACCACGATGCAATGCAAGTTGTGCCCAGGCCAGGATAACGTGCGCTTGTCCATCGACCTGATCGGTGCGACCTATAATTTTATAAGGATTACGAACAGATTCCGCTGGCTTATCGGGATATACTTTGCGGTCAAATACATGCGGCACACGATCGAGTCCGTTTGTCTTCATGGCATCAAACACGCATGTGATCAAGTGTTCGGCACGTTCGGTATCACCAGCTTCAATCAGTAAGGGAACTATAGCGCCTACCGTCCTGGAATACATACCTGCATATTGACCCGTTTTAGATTCCTGCAGAAATCCATCCGCTTCCACGCGATCAACTAAATCATAGTATGTATTGGAGTATAGTGCCTCGAAAAATTCAGATGAAATTTCATTCTTGATTTTGTCTGGTATATCATTCTTGCTATCCGAAGGGTTCTGACACGAGCATGTTAAAATAAAAAGTATAGGGATGAAGGTATATCGCATAGAGGAAATCAATCTTGCGCCAGGCATAAAGCAGCAAGTTAAAGAAGTAATCAATTCCGGCAAGCATGAGTACCCAATTCAAAATGTCTTCGGCTGTATGGCATGTACACGACAACACGAAAAAAAATACCGGGATAGATCACACACGGACACACGTGTATATAGCACAAGTGAAACACTACTGAATCCTTTGCCTATGTCCCAATACGGAGGCACAAAAATAAGGCAAGCATATAAATATACACTTGCCTTATCTTTATATATACTTCGTGACAGGCCCTACGCGCCTGCCCTTCAAGTATACCTTGCTATAATTTGTCTATTCAAAACCAAGCTTGGTTTTACCAGCTTGTACTTCAGGTGCTGACATAAATAATTTCCACAGTAAGCCTGAGCGATAATTTTCGATCATGACAATAGCAGGCCCCTGGTCAATGGCAAGATAGCGCTTCGGATACCAGTTGTGATGTTCGCTGAAGGCGTCATAAAATCCATACTCGCCGAATGTTTTATCGCCCAGGTCAAAGTAAAAATGTTTCAGTGCTTTCATGGATTCCTCCGGAGTATAGGGGAACGATGACAATGCAGCGGTAGGTGAAATAACACCAAGATCTTCATTGGGATTATGCGCTGCATATCCGTTGATAGAATAACTCGCTGTCAAGCCCCAGCTGTTCTTCCCATAGCCCTTATAGCCTTTCGGATTCTCGATACAGTATTGGCGATTGATGAGTGTATGATTCTTATTGTGTGTCCAATAGTCTGCATAGCGGTCCTTTAAGTTGTGTGGATCCAACCCCATGAAGGAGTAATGCGACCAGAACAAGGGACCACCAAACTGTTGGGCCCCGTTATGACGTAAGTCCAGGTGATAACCATATTGACTATGCGTGGAGTCGTTGCGTATACCACCTTTGCGTGCCCAGCCATCGTGGTATACTTCTGCCGGTACACCATGTGTTGGCGAAGAGGCAGCCAGTATATACATGATGAGGCATTCATTATACCCTTCCACCGCGAAGTTCATTTTCCATGCGTTGTCGGGAGACCAATGCCAGTATAGAACATTTTTGTTATTCTGCCGATGCCAGTCGAACTCAACCTCTTTCCAAAGTCTATCAATACGTGAAGCAAGCGACTTCTCCGCTTCATTGCCGTCTTTAAAATACTGACGCACACAAAGCAGACCCTGCAACAGATATGAAGTTTCCACCAGGTCGCCTCCATTATCATTGGGACTAAACGGTTTTACTTTACCGGTTTCACCATTCCACCAATGTGGCCATACGCCATGAAAGCGATCTGCTTTCTCAAGCCATGTAACAAAGTGTGTGAGCCGGTCAACACCTTGTTTACGAGTGATGAATCCGCGTTCTATACCTACCAAAATGGCCATCACACCAAACCCGGTTCCACCGGAAGTAACAACGTGTTTGTCATTCTCAGGATAAACATTATCGGCATGAAACCGCTCGCGTGCAGCGCCCGATGTGGGCTCAGCACCACCCCAGAAATATTGAAACGTTCGGGCCTCAACAAGCGTCAACAACGAGTCGTCACTGATGGTGACAGGCGAGTATTGAAGCTCGGTCTTTTTAGAAGTTGTGCACGCAGTGAATACTACGGCGAACATCCATACCAGGTATACTAATTTCTTTCTGATCATGATGGCTTATATATCTGTTTTATAAATCCGACAATTCCCTTTTCTAAAAAAACGAATATGGCAGAAATGCAAAACAAGTTAATAACCTAAGGTTAAAAAGAGTACAAATTGAAACGATCTATAGCGCATAGGCTGAAAATATTTTTTAGATAAAAAACATTCAGACAAACGTTTTAAACGTCTCAACACTTCATCTTGAAAACTTATTTTGCACTAAAAAAACATAGCCCTGACGGGAAGGCTTATTCAGCGGAATCAAGTATAGCCACAACACGTGCCGGGGCAGCAGAGGCACCTACAATTTTAAGCGGGAACACCGCTACCTTGAAACCACTATATGGTAACGCATCCAGGTTTACCAGCTGCTCCATGTGGCAATATTCTTTATGTTGTCCTACCAGGTGTGCACGCCAGAAAACCTCGGGATCATTAGACTCTTTTGCTTTTTTGATTTGATATGTAAGGGGCATATCCCAACCCCACGAATCGATGCCCATTACTTTTATTCCCTGGTCGATTAGCCATGCCGTTGCTTCAGCACTCATGCCCGTGCCTATATATGGAAACTCTTTGGTGCCGTTAAATTTATCTCGTCCTGTTTTGATCAGCACGATCATTCCTGGTCGCAGCACAAGATTTTCTTTCTTCAAAAAATCCTGCACATCTGAAAGCGTGATCACATCAAAGTCCGCTTTGTGTTTCATGTCAATCACGATGCCATCATTGTAGCACCATTCGAGCGGAACCTGATCGATTGTCTTGGCAGGTTGTCCTGCACAGGTTGGTGAGTAATGCCAAGGTGCATCAATATGCGTTGTGGCATGTACACCCATTTGCTGAATTGAGTCATCGGCCCAGCCATCAAAACCTTTTGGAAACAACCGGAACGGTAATCCCAATAGCCTGATCAGCCACTTCGCTTTTTTGTGAGGCTTGTGCTTGATCTTCACACGCATAAACCACGGATCATCTTTGTTAAACTGAATCGGCTTCGACAGGTCAATAATCTTCATAATGCTTAAAACGTTAAGGATGGTATACTTCCCACGGGGCTGCAAATGAAGTGAATTTATACTACATCTCCATGTACACACATTTTAGATATAGAATTGAGAATTAACACTTTGCGTATAGCCCTACCGGTATTGGTTCGATTTTTTATATACCTATTGTAAACTTTGGACGTGGAAAATTCATTCTTCATCATCGGTCTTGGTTCTTCTGCTGGCGGACAAAATGCCCTTCTAGAATTCTTTGAGAATCTGCCTCCCGATCCGAACGCTGCCTTCGTGGTGGTCACTCATCTATGGCGCACCCATAAAACAACTCTTGGGGATATACTTTCCAAGGCAACATCTCTGCCCATCTCTCTCATCAAGAACCATCAAAAGATTGAAAACAACCATATATATGTAATGCCTGAAAACGTAGAGCTTCAGATCAAATATGGTATAGCCTATACCAGGCCAAGAAAGGAAGAGGAAATAATTAACCGGGCGATCGATACATTCTTTATATCGCTGGCGGAAGATCAGAAAGAGTATGCTGCAGGAATTATATTCTCTGGATGTGGATCGGATGGTGCAAAAGGCGTTAAAAGAATTCACGAACTCAACGGGAAAGTATTTGTGCAAGATCCATCGTCAGCGGCATTCAATATGATGCCTATAGCAGCCATAGAAGCGGACCACCCCGATAACATAGAAACTCCGGCTGCCTTAGCCAGGGACCTGGTACATTATCTTGCGAAGAAATATAGTGTTATCCGTTAGCAAACGAGTGGTGCCCGGCATTATTCTTTTTCAGAAGCCTTAACAAGTGTTCTTACATTTTCCCAAGCAAATAAAATTTATTACTTTACCCGTTGTCCCAACTTCATGCAGCGTAATTATATCAGAGTGAAATTTTGTATGGTGAGAATATTGGCTTTTCTTATTGTAATGTATAGTGGTATACATACCGCTGGTGCGCAAATCATTCAACCCATTGACAGCACCTATCTCCATGCATTTCCGACTTTTGTGAAAAATGTTAACAGCATTAAAGAAAAGGTGTGGCCGGGTATGACAATCGGCCCCGCATGTATATTCAGGCTTCATGGTCCGGCCTTTTTGACTCATCATCCCCAACCTCCTGCTGACGCCAAACTTGTTGGTGATAGTATATATATGTTTCCTCAGGCTGACTATGCCATTATGGGAACATCCCAAACTGAAATAAATAAACATTTAACAGCACACAACAATTATGGGCAAACGCATTATGTTAACGTCAACCAGTTTTATGCTGAACTGTTTCATGAACTCCATCATGTATACCAGCGAACCCATATCAAGCAATTGAAATTTGATAATCCTGCCGACCTGTTAACCTATCCGGAAGACTATCGCAACGATGCCGTTCATCTGTATGAGAATGAACTTCTACTGGAAATGCTGTCCGCCTCGCCCAAGCAGTTGACCGAGTATATAAACAAATTCTACAGTTGCAGAATGCTGCGCAAGAATATTATTGGTGATAAATATGCGAACTACGAAAAAAATGTTGAGTCTTCCGAAGGACCTTCAACCTACTGCGAGTATATGTATATGAAAGAATTTGCCAGTACTGCAAAAGAAAGGGAGTATATAAACAAGCGATTTTACTATACACTTGTAGAACCCGCATATGGAAGAGAAGGATTACGAAACAGATTTCTGCTCAGTGGCATGGTGCAATGTATACTGCTATCCAAAACGTTTAAAAACTGGCAAACAGAATACTATGCTTCTGGGCTAACGCTCAACGACTTCTTTTTTTCGAAGTTCAAACCACATAGCGTTAAACTTCCTGCGTTAACCGACTACGAGACAAAGGCCAAATACTTTACAGCACTTGAGAAAGAGAAACATAAAAACCATTTGGATGCTTTTCATAGTCAGAACGGAATCAAGATCAGCATTACGTTCAAAGAAATTCCTCAACTCAGGGGGTTAGATCCCATGCATGCAGAGGCTGTAAGCGATAGCCTGGTGTTGCATAGTACTTTATTGAAGCTAGCGAAGGGCAGCAACTATTTGACGATAGCAAACAAGAGCGTAGCGACTTATATCCACGGACAAATCTGGAACGTGAAAAAAGTAACGCTGTTTGTTCCCGAAAGCTCTATTCAAATAGACCAGGATGCCTTTATATGCAACGAGGAAAATGCAACCATTCGCTGGAAGTATATCAGCCAAGAAAAAAAAGGCAACGAATATATAGTTATGCTCGAATAGCAGTACGTCAACGTATACTCATCTATGATGTCGGTATCACCGGCAAGTATACATGAAACTTCGCTCCGTTATTAGGGGTAGACTCCGCATATACATGTCCATCATGTCGTTGAACAACCTTCTTTACAATGGCGAGCCCAATACCGGTGCCTGATTCTTTTCTATTTCCCACGCGTCTGAAGACTTCAAATATTTCAGTGGCCTGCTCAGGCTCGAATCCGACACCCTGATCGGAAAAAATTATTTCATGATACGGTTTGTTCTTAACGATCAACTGTTCGGGCAACTCTCCGTTCTTAATAATTCTATTGGTAATAGAAATCATCGGTGGCTCACCCGGCTTGGTAAACTTGATGGCATTGGAAAGAAGGTTTAGAAAAAGCTGATGAAATTGAAAAGAGATCCCCTTTACAAGAGGTAATGTATCTGACTTTATTACTGCGTTGCTTTCAGAGATCCGAAGCTCAAGATCATTCTTCGCCGATGCCAATATTTCATTGAGATCAACCGTTGCAAAATCACGGTCTGCAGAAACCTGAGAGTATACAAGAAGTGATTCCATGAGCAGCTGCATTCTGGAAGCACTCGACATTATCTTCCGGGTAAACTCCCGCACTTGTTCGATGGATTTATCTTCCTCTAGCTGCCGGCTGGCAAATACCTGTATTTTTCGAATGGGTTCTTTCAGATCATGACTCACAATATAGGCGAACGAAGATAGCTCGGCATTCAATTGTTCGAGGTCGTGATTTTTAAGTTCGAGCTCAAGTGATGTGTTGCGCAGATAGTCCTCAGCTTTCTTTCGCTCGGTAAGGTCACGCGTAACTTTTGAAAATCCAATGATGTTACCGGCATCATCATGGAGTGCAGTAATAACAACACTCGCCCAAAACAGAGAGCCATCTTTTCTCTTCCGCCATCCTTCGTTTGTAGCTTTACCTTTTTGAGCTGCATCGTTCAATAGCTTTTCAGGCAAACCTTTTTTTAAATCTTCAGGAGTATAGAATACCCGAAAGTTTTTTCCGATGATCTCAGCGGCAGTGTAACCCTTTATTAACTCCGCTCCTACATTCCAGTTCTGTATATCTCCAGCCGTGTTCAAGAGCAGGATCACGTAATCCTGGACTTCTGCGATCATGCGGTTAAAACGCTCTTCACTCCGTCTGAGTGCTTCGTTTCTTTCCTTTAGTTCGAGGGTATATATCGAAAGCCTGTCTTCAGTAATCTTGCGTTCGCTAAGATCTTTGGTAACCTTCGAGAAGCCAATGATGTCACCGGTTTCATTATGAAGTGCTGTGATGGCAACATTGCCCCAAAACCTGCTGCCGTCCTTTCGAACCCTATATCCTTCATGATTCACAAAGCCCTCTTTTATAGCCTTGTCCAACAGTCGTTGTGGAAGACTGGAATCACGATCTTCCTGCGTATAAAACAACCTGAAGTTTCTGCCTATAATTTCTTCCGAAGTATATCCCTTGAGTTTCTCAGCACCTTTATTCCAGTCAAGAATTTTGCCAGACGGATCTAGTAAAATTATAGCATAGTCGCGAACCTCCGAAACCATTTTATGATACCGCTGCTCTTCCTTCACTAACTCTTCATTCTTCATGCGGAGTTCTTCCAACAGGTTGTTGTACCGGTCGTCAGCTATTTTCCGTTGGGTAAGGTCACGTGTTACTTTTAAAAAACCTGTTACCTCTCCTGCCCCATTATGTATAGCCGTGATGGTTATACTTCCCCAGAACCTCGTACCATTTTTTGCCACACGCCATCCTTCATGCACAGCCTTGCCGGTTTCCTTCGCCTGGTTTAGCAAAGTGCCCGGTAAATCCCTGTCGTTATCTTCTTTAGGATAAAATAGTCTGAAGGTTTTTCCAATAATTTCTTCTGCAGTATATCCTTTGATTTTTTCGGCACCTTTATTCCAAGAGACAACAATTCCGGAAATGTCCAGCAAAATGATGGCGTAATCTTCAACTTCGTTTATTACACTTTCCAGGTTCACGGGTACGAAAGGACCAGATACTGAGTTTGTAAAAGGTGAGTTACTTTGTGCGGCTGAAGATACAGCAACGACTTTAGACTTCATTGCATACTTGTTAGTGGGTGACAATTCCATTTTGTTTAAAAAATGAATTACATATTGGCCATGTTTCGCCCAAAAAGTAAAACAAAATTTAGATACTGAAAATTTTGTGCCACCTTATATCAGTCACTGATTACCAAACGGTGAGATTTGGTCGCTTCAATGGCGCGTAATGTATCCGGCAGATTATTTTTTGAGGAAATAGAAATTTGCTCCAGGAAGTTTTTGAGTTTCAAAAAGCTCGGAGGTTTTTCAAGATAACATATAGCGCCAGATTCCACGGCTCTTTTACCATCCAGTCCGGCCGATGACGTCGAATACATCACTACGGGAATCTCGCGCAATGCTGTGTCTGATTTTAACGTTGTAAGGCAATCCCAGCCGTTCATTTCAGGCATGTTGATGTCCAGAAAGATTATTTCTGGTTGCACTTGACCTTTGTAAAGAGCAGAAATTGCTTCCTTTCCGTTTGCTGCAGAATAAAGCTCGAGCGATTGATCGATATCCCGCAACGCCTCCCCAAAAAGCTCGGTCTCGTCCTGATCATCATCGGCTAAAAGGAATCTTCTTATCATTAGAGCTGGTTTACTAACAATATATGTTTGTTGCTAAAACTATCCAAAATTCTCCACACTCTCCGCCCAAAGTTTGTTTAACATTGATTAATCTTCGATTAACGGTTAACCAGCGTGATAACACTTACGAAAGAACATAAGTGCATGCTATGCTCTACGGTTCTTTAAATTAAAATCAGTTAATTGTAAGCCATATGCGCTATACTATAGAAATAATAGCAGCACCCTCTACCCTTGGATTGAGTTCGAGTGGAGTGGAGAAACTTGCCGAGATATTTCTGAACTGCGGCTTGCAACAAAAGATATATTCTAATCACCCGGTAATATATATACCTGCACATCACTACCAGCGTAGTACAATGCGCGATAGTGAAACCAACTGTCTCAACACAAGTGCTATCATTGATTTTTCCAAACGCCTGCACAAGGCAGTTATTCCTGTCATACAACGAAAGCATTTCTGCTTTGTACTCGGTGGAGATTGCAGTATACTTTTGGGGATTACAGCGGCATTAAAAACAAAGGGAGTATATGGACTTGTTTTCATCGATGCCCATGCAGACTTTTATTCGCCAGATAAATCTACCACGGGTGAAGTTGCCGACATGGACCTTGCTATCGTAACGGGCCGCGGACCTGAACTTCTTACAAACATGGATGGATTAAAGCCTTATATACTTGATAAAAATGTTATCCATATAGCACAGCGCGATCAAGAGCAGGCTGAGGAATATGGCTCACCCGATATACGTACCACAGATATAGCATGCTTCAGCCTCAAACAAATTCGGGCCGAAGGTTTAGGCGCCATGATGGAAAAGATATTGCGGCATATCCATACATTGGACATAGACGGATTCTGGATTCATTTTGATACCGATGTACTCGCAGATGAAATTAATCCTGCTGTTGATTACAAGCTTCCCGGTGGACTGCAATTTAATGAAGCGACCATGCTTCTCAGTAATCTGCTGGCAACCGGAAAGGCTGCCGGAATAAGCGTAACAATTTACAATGGTGACCTCGATGCAAACGCATCTATAGCGAGACAAATTACCGATTGCCTCGGCAAGGCGTTTTCACCTAACGAACAACGAAACTGATAAGCTATCTTAGTCGTCATCCGAAATAAGAATTATTCCTGTCTCGCAATCCAAACAACAGTTTACACCATTCTTTAGCAAAACGTATATAATAGCCTTAAAATGCTCACCAGCCAACTCATTTCTGATTCTATTATCAAGCATTACTGTAGTGTCCGAAAGTAAATCTCTATTACTATATAATTCGATCAGTTTCTTATCTATAATAAGATATTCAAATTCTTTGAATTGTTCATCATCCAGGTGTATACTCCAATCATATTTAATTATTTCTTTCAAGTAAAGAGGAGCCAAAAACATCTTCTGAAGTTTATTCCTTCCATATAGTCTTTCCGGTACATGTGCTCCAACATCAGTTACAGGATACACAATACCATTGTGCTCTATATTGAAATATACCATGCATGCCCCATCAGTAATATTTTTATAAGGCATATCTTCTGTGGTTCTAATATAGCGCAACTGTATTATTATATAAACGACACATAGTATACATAAAAATGCGACTCCTAAAAGGATTTTCTTCATTGTCCACATACGTGCATGTTGTTGGTATTCGCTTGCTAATAGCGCAAATTACGCATTCTGCACATAATTTAAACCGGTACATACTTACACCGCGGCCTCTTTATTATACTTGGCCCTATACTCCAGAGGTGACATGCCGGTAATTTTGCGAAATACTTCCCGGAACGCCTTTACATCCGAGTATCCAACATCGTACATTACTTCGTTGATAGTTTTGCGTGTCGACTCAAATGCTTTTTTTGCTGATTCAATTTTTACGCGCTGTGAATATTCCACAGGTGTATTTCCGGTGGCTTTGATAAACCTTCGGTCAAAGTTTCGTCTGCCTACAGCGAATCTGGAAGACAGCTGTTCAACAGATATTTTCTCTTGCAGCTTACTTTCAATATAGGCTTGTGCTTTTTTAACCATGTCATCACCGTGCACTTTTTGTCCTGTGAAAATGGTAAAGGCAGATTGACTTTGCCTGTCGATTTCTATTTGAAATACCTTGGAGCAAAATATAGCGGTTTGCCGATCATAATATTTCTCCACCAGGTATATCATTAAATTGAGAAACGAATAGGCCCCCCCATTGGTATAGATTCCGTTTTCATCGGTAATCAATTTATCTTCTCGTAAATTTACTTTTGGAAACATCATTCTGAAATTATCAGCGGCCGCCCAATGGGTAGAGCAGCTTTTCCCATCCAGCAGACCTGAGGAAGCCAGTATAAAAGCACCAGTACAGATACTGGCTACTTCGGCACCCGCTCTATATTGTTTCTCGACCCAGTCTATAACTGCTTTATTTCCCTTTACTGCTTTTTCATAATTATGATTCAAAGAAGGAATGATGATGAGATTCGTTTTCGCTATAGCAGAAATGCTGGTATGTGGTTTAACGGTAAATAAACCTTCATAGAATTCTACCTTCTTGGAAATACCGGCTAACTGAATTTTAAACAATTCCTTCTTCCCTGTTTTCTTCCAGTACTCATTGGCTCTTGTAAAAATCTTATAAGCACCGACTATACTGCTGAGGTTGTTGGGTCCGTCAGGCACGATGATGGTGAGATGTTTCATGGACGTTTTTAAGCAAAGGTGGAAAATTAACATGTCCAAATCAACCCGTCAGAAAGTCCATTTTACACCCCTTCGAAGTAATCATTAGACGATACATTTGATATATGTTTTAATGTAATCAGAAACGAAAAAATATGACTATGCAAAATCAGGATTTCACCACAACCCTATTGTTTGAGCAATCTCCCAAAGAAGTGTTTGATGCCATCAACAATGTTAGCGCATGGTGGTCAGAAGAAGTTGAAGGAGGCACAGAAAAAGTCAACGACGTGTTTACCTATCACTATAAGGACGTTCATTTATGTAAAATGAAACTGATAGAAGTTGTGCCCGATACTAAAGTCGTTTGGCTTGTGCTGGACAATCACTTCAGTTTCACAACCGACAAAAGTGAGTGGAAGAACACAAAAGTAAGCTTCGAAATCTCGAAGAAGAACGATAAAACACAACTCCGATTCACACATATAGGTTTAGTCCCCGAGTATGAGTGTTACGACGTATGTAAAGAAGGATGGAGTAACTATATAAATGGCAGCTTACACGACTTGATTACCGCCGGCAAGGGACAACCAAATCCGAAAGAAGGTGCAGGCTTCAACGCCGAGTTGGTTGACAAATGGAAATTGCAGTAATGAAGAAGATAATGATTACAGCGATGTATATAACACACTAAACAAACTACGACATGGAAAATAAAAATCTAACGATAACGTTTTTGGTTGATCAATCGCCAAGCGAAGTATTCAATGCTATCAACGATGTGCGCGGCTGGTGGTCAGAAGATTTTACAGGCAGCTCGCAAAAAATAAATGATGAATTTGAAGTTCGCTTCGCAGATGTGCATTATTCAAAACATAAGCTGCTGGAAGTAGTTCCTGACAAAAAAGTTCTTTGGCTGGTAACCGATAGCAACCTTGGCTACCACAGTGACAAGCATGAGTGGACGGGGACCAAAAACAGTTTTGAAATTTCTACTGAAGGGGCAAAAACAAAAATCACGTTCACACACATCGGTCTGGTTCCTGAACTTGAATGTTTCCACGATTGTACTAACGGATGGAACTACTACTTACTGAAAAGTCTACTGCCCCGGATTACAACTGGCAAAGGTCAACCCAATGTGGTAAAAGAAGTCGACGAACAAAAAGCAATTCAAAACTAAGTGATTTGTTTACCACGCATGACTATATGAGAGCTATAGCAGATGTAAATCGGACATAGCTGTGTGTACATGAATCCAATCTCTATATATACTATAACGCTATGACAACAAGTACAACAACAACAATGACCACGCAGGAAGTTGCTGAGCGATTCAATGAACTTGCTCAACAAGAAAAGTGGTTTGAGATTCAGGAAGAACTATTTGCCGATACAGTAAGAAGTGTAGATCCTGTTGATTCTCGATACTTTGGCTATGCAGAAGGCAAGGCTGCGGTTCGTAAAAAAGGTGAAGATTTTGTAGCCCGGATCGAGGCAGCGCATAGAAGATATACCTCAGCGCCCATCGTAACAGGGAATCACTTTGCTGTAGCGCGGGAAGTAGATATTACTGTACACGGTTTGGGAAGGATCCAGATTAACGAGATCATGCTCTATGAAGTGAAAGACGGAATGATCGTGTTAGAACATTTCATTTACTAAGGCGACTCTGTCTGATCGTTCAGGAGAATTCTTATACTATAAATTTTAAAAGAGGAAATTGAATCTGTTTCAGTTTCCTCTTTTGTTTTACAACGGGTGTGTTACCATGCAGAGATATAGAAGCCCATAATCAACCGATCTATACCCGGGGTTTGCAACATGCACAAAGTAATCCGGAACCGGACAATGACGTTCGATAACGAACCGTACGCGTCAAATTATAGTGGGCAGAAAGCCGCCAATCGCTAAATTTATTTCTGGTTTGATTGTTGGCAATGACCAAACCAGAAAGACAACCCTCTATGATCAAAACCTATTTTGTAATTGCGTGGCGCAGTCTGCTAAAGAACAAACTGTTTTCATTCATCAATATCTTTGGGCTTGCACTGGCTATGTCTGTGGGTATGATGGTAATGATCCGTGTAAAAGATTCGTTTAGCTTCGATAAGTTTCATCCGCATCCGGAATATACCTATAGGATTACCTCACACATTACCAATCCAGAAAAACTATCATGGGAGTTGGCAAGTACCCCACTTCCTTTACAGGATATTCTTGAACAGGATACGTTGCTGGCTGCTGCATCAGTAAGTCTCTATCCTGTCATTCATGAATCTGCAACAGATGGCGTGAAAGATATAGTAGTGTCTGGAAGTTTTACACAAGGTTCTTTTTTTGATGCATTTGGATTTAAACTTTTGCATGGCAACGCTTCGGTTGCCCTCTCACAGCCTTTCAGTATCGTGTTAAGTAAATCAACTTCCGAGAAATTTTTCGGCACTAACAACCCGGTTGGCAAACTGTTAACCTTTGAGAAGCTCGGTGTATTTCAGATAACCGGTGTATTGGCGGAAGCTCCAGGCAAAACACACATCAACAACGATGTATACATATCCTATACTACGGTTGGTAAACTGGAAGCTTTGGGTAAGTTGCCGTCCAAGTCCAAGACGTTTAATTCCTTTGAAAGCGGCTATACCTATATTGTTCTGCATGAGAACCAATCGCGTGAAAAACTGCAGTCAGCCCTGGACCGGGTTGCCAAAGACATCAATCGGGATTCAGACCAAAGTATATTTAGGTTCAACACGCAAAAGCTTTCTGCTATAAGTCCGAATTGGGGAACGCTTTACAATGACTTTGCCCGAGCAGCGTCCTGGGGAAAAATTATTACAGAGGGTACTGTGGCATTTATAATATTGCTGGCAGCCTGCTTTAATTATACAAGCCTATCTATTGCGCGCTCGCTTACCCGCACACGTGAGATTGGCATTCGTAAGATTGCCGGTGCAAAACGCTCGCAAATCTTTTTTCAATATATAGTAGAGTCCGTTGTATTATCTTTCTTTGCTCTGCTCCTGGCCTCCGTAATCTTATCGTTTATCTTAGAGTATAAACCTTTCAATGATGGCTATGAATTTATACCTGAAATATCAGTCGACTCGATCCTGATTTTGTCCTTCACCGGGTTTGCTTTATTCGCGGGGCTGTTGGCGGGCGTTATGCCATCGTGGATCTTATCTTCTTTTAAAGCGGTGAAGATGTTACGAAATACAATGACAGAGAATATTATGGGTGGGATGACCTTGCGAAAAATACTGCTGGTATTTCAATTCTCAATTTCACTGGTCGTTCTTATTTTCTTAACAGCCTTCTACAGGCAGTTCTCATTCATGGAACAAGCTGACCAGGGGTTTGCAAAAGAAAATATAGTGGCTATACCCGTGCAGGCAAAAGAAAGTGATTCCTTTCGAAATGAAATTAGCCGCATAGCTGGTGTGCAACAAGTAGGTTCAATCTCATCGATCTTCGGTGACCATTCTACGCGCTCTGCAAATATAGGGCTCTCACTAGATTTACAGCGCTCCGTAAAAATTGACTATTACTTTTGTGATGCTGGCGCGATACCGATAAATGAGCTTGAGATTGTAGCAGGTGGTAACTTTGATAGTAATACTGTAGATCGTGAGCATTCTATTATTCTCAACCAGAAAGCTGTTCATGTATTGGGCTTTCAGAATATACATGCAGCAATCGGTGAATCGGTGTGGATCGACAGTACTCAGTTACGCATTGTGGGTGTCGTGAAAGATTTTTACAACAAGGGTGTTGCAAATGCTATTGCACCGATGGCCCTTCGTAACCGGGCAGCAAACCAGAACCTGATGGTGAAGATCAATCCGAATGTATTACAACACACCACCGTCCAGTTGGAAAAAACATGGAGTAAAGTATATCCCGGCCGCATCTTTACCTATACCTGGCTCGATAAAGAAAACGCCAGGCGATATGATCAAACAGCAACTATATCCTTACTAGGCTTTCTTGCCTTTATGACCGTGACCATTGCTTCACTTGGCTTACTGGGATTGGTAGTCTTTACGGTAGAAACACGCAGAAAAGAAATCAGCATTCGGAAAATAATCGGTGCAAGTGTCGGGCAAATAATCAGTCTGTTATCCAAAGGGTATATAAAACTTCTGGTGATCGCGGGTATAATTGCTATACCTATAGGTTACCTTCTGAGCACATTCTTCCTGATGAATTTTGCCAACCGCGTCTCCTTTGGCGCTGGCTCAGCAATCATAGCGTTCGGCTTTCTGTTATTCATTGGTCTTGCCATGATTATCTCACAGACATTCCGGGCATCGATTCAAAACCCGGTAAAGAATCTGAGGAATGATTAAAGCGCCGTTGCAGTTATCATAGTATAACTCTAGGCGGCTTCACCATACTTTTTCTTCCACTTCTTATAGTTGGAAGCTAACAATTTTATAGCCGTTCTGATAGAAGGTGCCCAATAGTTTCTGATTCCTATACCATCAGGAGCCGTAGTGTATCGCTGTGAGATCAATACCTTTTTAGTGGCAATATCAAAAAATACTACATAGTGATTCGCCTCCCGTTTTGCCTTCTGATAACGCTCGGCTATAAATACCAGCCCTATACCATCGGACTGTGTTCCCTGGTATGCTGCCACCATGGCCGCAATATCGGACTTATCCAGAGCACTGTCGCTTGGGACGCTACGAACCACCGGTGTTGATAATGCGTTCAGTTGTGCGACCGAAGCTTCATCGAAGGTGACTGCGCTTCGCTGTATGGCGCTTGCTACATTATACTTCTCCGGCTCCACCAGGATGAGTGAATTCCAGCCGCGGTAATAATCATGCATGTCTTTGTTGGTGAATGTTCCAACCATCTCGGCACGGGTATAGTCAATACCATACCACGTAATCTTCGTGTCAGTAAACAGATCCTTAAGCGTATATACCTTTTGGCAAAAGGCTGTGGAGTGAATGACAACAAACAACACAATCAGGACACGGATCATATAAATTTATATTTAGCAATAACAAGAAAGATGTACATATAAGAGACTGGCTATACTAATTACCCCCAATATAGGGTTTAATTTCTCTGTTAAAACAATTGTTCTCATGCGCGCAATAATTTCTACAAGTGCAATATAAAAAATAAGCTTTGTTTAAGGTTATGTGTCGGTTTGCCAAGTTCTCTTTGTAAAAACTAAACACAACTATAGCCTATGCCTGGGAACGGTGTTTGAATATAGTTGATGAAACAATATTTATTATGGAAAACAATGCGTCAAAAATAAAGAACCTCGCACAGGCTGAAGCAATTGATAAATTTAAGGAACTGGTAAAGCATGAAGCAACATGTCTTTTTACAACGCGCCTGACACAGGTTCCGCTTACAACACGACCTATGAGTGTGCAGAAAGTATGCGACCAGGGTAACTTTTGGTTTCTAAGTGCGGTGGACAGTGACAAGAATCAGGAAATCTCAATAGATCCAAGAGTCCAGTTGTTTTTTCTCAATACTTCTGACTACGAATTTCTCACCGTATATGGTAAAGCATCCATCACGCGCGACCGTCAAAAAATAGATGAACTTTGGACAGATATAGCGAAAGCCTGGTTCCCGGAAGGCAAAAACGACCCGCGTGTTTCGGTTGTTAAAGTTACTCCGGAAGAAGGATTCTATTGGGATACCAAGGACGGAAAGCTTGTTTCCATGATCAAAATTGCGGCCTCTGCCGTGATGGGCAAGACACTGGAGGAAGGCGTTGAAGGAACGATCTCTGTGCGATAGACACTGCAAGGGATAAGCCCCCTCCCATTTAATTATATACTTATATATACCGGATTATCGGGGCAATTCAATTTGAAAATTAGTTTCATGTATCTCAACCATGCTCAGACAAGTTCGAGCATGGTTGTTTTTTGAGCTTCGGAGGCAATGCGTGTTACGCGCTCAGTGTTTACCGGAATACTAACGGTAAACGTTGTGAATACATTAGGCTGCGTATCAATATCTATACTGCCACCCAGGGTTTGAATTGACTTCGATACAAGGTATAGGCCTAAGCCGTTACCCTTCGAATGTTCACTTCCGACAAAGAACATATCCCAAAGTTTCATTTGAATTTCAGGTAGTATACCAACGCCATTGTCACGAATGCGCATAACAAGATTATCGCGCTCGATGCGTGCCTGTAAATATACCTTTGGCGGACTGCCGGGTTTCAAGCTTGAATAAAAGAAAGCGTTGTCCAACAGGTTGTATACGATCGTGTCAATGAGTGCAGGATATGAATAGAATGATAGATCGGGTTCAAAATCCAAAGATATATCGATCGCATGATCGCCAATGACCTGGCTGAATTCCTGACGCAGGAAATCTATTTTTTCTGAAAACCGAATCATAGAATAATTACCCGGCTGATTGATCTCGTTGATGACGCGTAACTTTTTAAGCATCCTGTCCATTCGCACTGCTGTATAGGACATTCGCTTTACGAGTTCCGGCAATTCTGCACTGCTGCTATGCAGGGCGATGTTGCAAAGCCCCATGATAGAACATATCGGGGTTCGAAGGTCGTGCGATGCTCTGTATAGAAATATATCCATCTCGCGATTTGCATGAATCAGGAGTCGCGTACGTTCGGACACAAGATCTTCCAGGTTCTCATTTATTCTGGTAATCTCATCATTGGCCTTGATTAAACTTTTTTGCTGTTTCTCAAGCTTGATGCGCAGGTAAAATAAAAAGATCACCAGTATACCAAACACCAGTGTAATGGAAACTACAATAAGAATCTGTTGCCGGAACGTCTTCTGCTCCTCCAGCCTTTTACTCTCGCTGACCTCCAGTTTTTGTTCCAGGTTTTGTATGTCGAAAAAGGAAGACTTAAGGGATGATAATATAATTTTATAGCTGGATAGATTCTTGTAGAATTTATCTTCATTCTCCGTTAATACATGTTCCAATGTATTGAGATCATCCAGTAATCTGTCGCGTGTAGCCTGATCAAGACTGGAGGCGCCTCCTGCCAATTTTTCATTGATGATTTCGATTTTCTTCTCGAAGTCATCTCGCAAATTATCCAATAAATCATTTTCGTAGCGTGCTTGTGCCAATAGGTTTTCAACATCCGTACGTACAAAAGAAGAATCGGAAATTTTCCCTACAAAGGAAGTTTTCTGTTCATTCTTTAATTGTCTTACCAGTAGCTGGAACTTAGCATCAACGCGTTCTTTTTGATCAGCCGGCAATGAGGCTATCTCTATATTTTTAAACACAGCATAGAAAACTGTAAGTGAACGAATCGAATCCAGTTGGCTGATGTCAAAATCAGCAAGTATATCTTTTTGTGCTATATTTTCGGCAGGCAGAACCTTGTTCTTTTTCAGCGATTCAACAAGGAGAATCTTTCCTTCTTTCGAAGAGCTCATCTGCATTACTTTATAGCCAGCTATAGCAAACTGTGTAGCCTGTGGTGTCTCTTCGTTTAACGCCAATGGCAGTACAAATATACCTTGCGCATTGGTAACAGACTCTGTATTCTTGGTACCATGATAAGTGACGGTAACACGTGGCAGTGGTTTATGGTCCATCGTCATCACGGTTATCGGCTGGCTCTTGTAACTTTTCTTTCTCACCATGATGGACAATATACCTTTGCTATAATTCCATGACTCTGCCTCCAGGGTTTCGTCATTAATTTTAACCGACCGGGGCGGAAGATCTTCGTTGGGCACTTCATGAAATGTACCGCCTTTATTTTCCAGGGATATATATTCTTTTTCGTTGATAGAAACTTTGATGTTCGTGAGCGGCGTAAGCTGCTGATCAAAGGCTTTGATCTGGATGAGGTTTTTATCCTGCGCCTGCAGCACAACACAAACCATGAACAACATCACTATCGATAGTATATATTTAACCCGCTCCTTCATACTCATTGTTTCGATCTCATTTTACAGTCTTCGGATTTACGACACCTTTAAAGGCATTCTTGACAACCACTATTTCGTATATATTTTCCGTAACCTTCCGCTTGGAGAGCTCCAGCCCTACAAACATTTCATCTCCCGTCCTGGTATCCACTACTTTAATTCTGTACTGACTGGAGTACGGCACGGTAAGAGAAAAAGTCCCCATGTCGCTGGTTGAGGTTGTACTGACCGATGCATTTTTGAAATTGTCTATAAGATATAACTGCGCATGTGAAAAGATTTTAAGTTCCGTTGAATCCTTCCAGCTTTCTTCCTTATACTTGAGCACACCTTTTACTACCAATGGATAACTTTGCAGATCAATGTCCAGCTCATATATATCATCATTTCGATTCTGTCGGTTTGATGTAAAGAACCCGTGGGTACCTTCATCTTCAAGATATATACCAAAGTCATCAAAATTCGTGTTTACCGGATATCCGATATTGGTGACTTCGCCAAAGCCATTTTCTACAACAGGTGCTTTAAAAATATCGATCCCACCCAGGCCCGCATGTCCATTGGAAGAAAAGTATAGCGTATTGTTTTCATCTATAAAGGGTAAAGACTCATCGCCCGATGTATTAATCGCTTCACCAAGATTAACAGGTTTCGTCCATTGATTATTCACGCGGGTTGACCGGTATAGATCTTTTTTTCCCATCCCTCCTTTCATATCCGAAGAGAAATATAGCGTCTTTTCATCTTTGCTTATCGCTGCATCCTGGATGGAATATTCTGTGCTGTTAAAGGGAAACGGCTCCACGATACGCCACTTTCCATCTTTTTGTTCTGCAAAATATAGCTGCAGCACACGCTTGTTCTTTTCCTTTTGTGATGATGTGGCCGTATAGAGCATTCTGTTCTGATAATCGTATAGTGTAACGGGCCCTTCATGGAAGGCTGCACGCAGCTCGCGGCAGAACAAAGATGGCTCATCATAGCGGGAGGTCACCGGACCTTGCAGGGTATCCGTTACGCGTTTGCTATAGTATACTTTATAGAATGATTCGCCATTGGCATCAGTCGAATGAATGAAACTCCTGCGTTTTCGGTTGGAGATGAAAATGATCCCGTCCTGGTAGGGCACGGCTCCAAACTCTCCTGACAACGAATTTATCGCGAGTGATTTGACGGTGTAGTGAACGGAGTCCTCATACAAATACTTCCGGTTACGAAGCTGCCATATCTTCTTTATAGTGCGCGGATCGGATGGATCTTTTTTAAGGTATAGGCTATACCATTCGATTGCCTGGTCATATGATTTTAGAGCACTCAGCGTTTCAGCATACAGATACATGTCCGCGACGGGAAGTGTTTTTTCTCTGCCGATGACTTCTTTAAACCACACATCTGCCTGCACAGGATCATTCACGTAATGATAAGCGCGCGCCAGCTGCAGGCAGATGTCGTCATCGCCTTGCTTTTCAGGGTGCTTATTATATAGCTCAATCGCTTTCTTATATTGCCCGTCTCGAAAGTATTGGTCTGCCTTTGCATCGTTTGTCTTGAAAAGGGAGAACACAGTTTCCTGCGCAATAGAAAAATCGGATATAGCAATCGCTAGCAAAAAGGCAACAGCATACTTGATCTTACCAGGTATGTACATAGACATCGTTTAAAAAATCAACGTGGCGAGGCTACGTTGGTCTTGGTATATTTAAATATATAGTTTACCAAAAGCTCATGTGTTCCTCCCGCTCCTCGCGATAGTTTACCCGTACCATAGTCATACGAGTAACCCACCTGAAGTTGTGGTGTCACCTGGGCTTTCATTAAAAAATCAATTGATTCCTGCTTCCTGTATGACATCCCCAGTGTCAATACTTTTTTGATAAGCAAACACGCATTCACATCATAGGACACCGGAACGCCTCGCATATATTTTATCAACATACTTGGCTCCAGGTCAAGGGTAGCGTTCAACGGTATACTATATCTGACAAAAAGAAAGTATTGGGACTTCTGCCAGGAAATTTGCATTGTATCGCTGACCGATATTTTATGCGGGACGATCTCGGGTGCAGACAGTCCGGCTGAAAATCTGGAGCTCCTGTAAAACAAGCCGGCTCCCACCGTAAAGGCTGTGCTGGATATACTTCCGTTTGACACCTTGGGATCATTTAAGCCTGCGCCCAGAAGAGAACTATAGTCGGATCGATATGCGTTTAGTCCTGCCTGCAGTCCCATGGCCAGGTACGAATGTTCTGAAACATTCAGGCGATACGAATAACTTCCCTGGAAGCTTTGGTTCTTGTGAACACCGATCTTATCATTTACCAATGATATACCTATGCCAGCATGCTTGTTATTAAACAAGGTATGTGCCGTGAGCGTCTGTGTTACGGGAGCCCCATCGACAGAAGACCATTGACGTCTGTTTATAAAACTTATACTCAGGGCTTCATCATTCCCGGCAAGAGCCGGATTGAGAATGAGGCCATTGAACATATACTGCGTAAACTGCTCTTTCTGTTGTGCTGTAGCTGGTATAGCTATACTCACCATACAGCATGCCATCATCATGCATGCTAAAAAATGTATAGGGGAAGTAACGGCCTTTCGCATCGGTTATTGGATTATTTCGATAAAGCCTTTCTTCTCAATCCATGAATCACCCGATCGTACCGAGATGGTAAAGAAGTAGGTGCCGGTAGGCACAACTTTACCACTGGTATCGCGACCATCCCAAATTGTATTATCATTATTATAGTTGCTCGCGCTATATATAACACTTCCCCATCGGTCGACTATAACAACTTTGTTGGTATGATATAGTCGGATATTCTCAATCTGCCATGTGTCGTTAACACCGTTGCCATCTGGAGTTATGATTTGCGGAATGCTAAGCTTGGCATCTTCAAGCTGAACACTAACTGTAAAGTTGCACGTTGTCGAATTACCGGATTGATCGATTGCTGTATAGGTAACCGTTGTATTGCCAATGGGAAATGGTGTACCGGGATCATGTGAGGCTGTGATTACCGGAACCTCACAATCATCGCTTGCTACAGGCGGCTCCCACATTGCTTCCGCCCCTGACAGTTCAGTGGTCTTGATGAGGACATCTGATGGGCAGTTTGAAAAGACGGGCGCTGCCGCGCTTTTCACTGTAACATTAAATGTATATCGGGCTGTATTACCCGTTTTATCTTTAGCTGTATAGGTCACCGCTGTTGTGCCCATCGGAAATATACTTCCCGGTTTGTGTGAAGAGGTTATCGTGACGGGACTGCAGTCCGTAAAAGTAGGCGGAGTCCATGACGCAGCTGCGTTACAATTGGCACCCGCTGGTACCGACACATCCCCGGGCTTGGTAGCAACTACCGGAATGGAAGAGTCTTCTACGACTATATTGAACTTACATTGCGTACGGTTTCCGGCGTTATCCCGGACGGTATATATTACTTCGGTAGTACCTATATTTAATTCGCTCCCAGGTGTATGAGTACTGGTAACGGTTACAGCGCCACAGTTATCGGTGAAGGTTGGAGGTGTCCAGGTCGGTTTTGCCTTACAGTCATCGCCAGCTTTCATGCTGATTTGAGCAGGACAATTGCTGACTACCGGAGCAGACTTATCCTGCACCACCACGTTGAAGCTGCAGGTAGAACTATTGTTACTTGCATCCGTGGCGGTATAGGTTACACGTGTGGTACCGATTGGAAATGTAGCCCCCGGTGGTTTGGTACTGGTAAAGCGTTTTAAATGGCAATCATCTGCCCGGGGCTCTTGCCATGTAGCCGATGCTGTACACTGCGATGTGGCAGCAATGACTATATCAGAAGGACAGCCCGATATAACGGGAGATGCTGTATCTCCTGCACTTGCCGTACAGCATAGCGTACCACCATCTTTACTTCTGGCACCCATAATGGTAAACCACCCGATCGAAGCGGTTGGATCAAACTCCAGTGAGCAGTTTACTTTGATCTCAGCACTGAAAATTCCATTGGCGAAGATGTAGATTTGATTGGCTGCGAATCTTCCATTGGACTGACCCGACACGGTAAATACTTCGCTGGGTTGAAGGGTCTCGATGAAAATAGCTCCACCATTATCACGAATGAGAACCAACGCAGGGAGAAAGCCATTATAGCGCAGGGTTAACTGGCTGATGCCTCCAGCACAGGGTTTGCACTCGGATGGTGCCGGACAATTGCAGGAAGACTGCGCGTATACGTGTACTGTAAAGCAAATCAAGTACAACACAAACACGGACGCTTTTAGAAAATATGCTAGAAGGCCGGGCAAGCAGGAAGTGCTCGCCTGGCTGACATGATCAGCGGTTGGTGTAGGTTGAGTAGCGCTCATACAGTATACCAGGTACTATATATGCAGGTATATATTCATTGAAAAGATACATACTTTCTATCTTAAGAAGGTGACTCAGCTAAAATATAAATGCTGAAACATTTATCAAAGCATTGATGAGTCGTTTTTTCTACAATTGTAAAGATATATTACGGGCATGATTTTTATAATTCAGCCTAACACATAATGATGTGTAAATGTATAGACACATGCTCCCCAATTAGGATGAGTAGTAATTGAACAATGAGGTTACCATCGCCATAGCCTTAGATTATTTTTTGTAAGACCAAACGGAGTCGTAACTTGATAATTTAAACAATCTAAAAAGGGCATGGAAAATACAACAAATAGAAGCACGTCCCTCGCCTCTGTATTCGGGTACTGAAGCTAACAGCAAGGGACATGTTCACAAACCCTATGCAACAACGGGTGCTGCATAGGGTTTATAAGGCTTTAATTTTATACTCTTCGCCTTACGCGAAAACTGCAGTAGAAAGTGTGAATAGAGTTGTCGCCGAAATCAAGCATGGTACTGGAAAAACTTCCACTTATAAAACCACCAACCGATTGGTATTCTGAAATGGTGACCGTAATCGGTGCTGGCCAGTAACCACGACCACTTGGAAAGGCTGTTGAAAATACTTCCGTTAATTTATGACCCGTTCCGGTAGTGGTGCCGCCATCGAATTGAAATGCCATCCGCTGTCCCTCATTCGGATTGCCACTCATCGTCAGGATTTGTGTCCATGCTCCATCGGGTTCAAGGTTATACGCACCGAGCGTATCAGCCGGCTCTAGTATTTCGAGGGTATCGCCATCCATGATATAGTAAATATACCCTACAGTACTGGTGCCACAGGCGGTTATGGTGCCGAGGTTGTTTGCTCCGGGATTTATAGTTACCGTCTTGGGTGTATTTTGTATCAGCGTTGTATTGTCAACGACAACAATATTTACTTCTGTATTGGTACACACAAGGCCGGTAAATGTAAAGGAGCCGTTGTTTATAGCGATCCGGTTATAGAACCCGTTGTCATAAGTTTGTATGTAGCCGTTCGTCACGGGCTGATTATTGCAATTCACAACGGTACCGCTAAGCGTCACCATATTTTGTCCGAGGTTACCCGTTAGGGTACCCAGATCGATGTCAGCAGCGGCTGTTGCAAATTCATGTGAATAGGCAGATATAGCACAGGGAGTAGCGATGTCCAGTACCAGGTTGGTGTTTGCAAATACCGCTCCCGTTATATACCCGTTAGCATCTGTATAACCGAATCGTCCATGACCCGCATTCTTGGGCATACCGGCAATGGTGATCGTTACAGGAACATTTGCAAGGGGCTGTGCGGAAGCATCAACAATGCGTGCGGTGAAATTTACCAAGGGTATACCTTCTGCTCCTTCCCAAAACGAAAAGTGTGTTACCGTACCAACGTAGGTGTTCCCTGTTTTTGTTGCAGAGCCTTCCTTCTTCCATAATCCAGTGGCAGTATCGAAAGACCACAGATCTATACTGGCAGGAGCATCAGCTGCCAAAGCAGATGGTATAGGGAGTGTGATGGTTGCCGATTTGCCGGCAGCGATTTGCAACAGCTGCCCGTTGCTGGCCAGGAGTTCTACTGCGATCGTGCTGAATGATTTCAATGCTTTGATATAGCCCTCTTCATTGATACCGCGCGAGTCTCCAGGTTTATCTGCAGACAGATCGTTGTCTTGAGAATCCGAAGGATTGATCAACCGAACATTGACGTGCACTTCACCGGTATAGGAAGTATTGTTACTGGCTACTACCACTGCGTTGGCGGGTAGGCTTACCGTGGCACCGTCAATGGTCGTAGCGGTACCTCCTGAGGTGGCGTTGATTATACCAACATCCGTTTTAGCCAGAAGTTTAACGCGTACAAAAGTCTGCTTTCCCTCTTCCGGTACGAAGGTTTCATACCCTTCGAAATAACCGTTCTTGGACACTTTAACCAAGCCCGCAAATTCTGCCAGCGATGTATTTGTGATTTTGAAATAACCGAATTCATCTGTTGAAACTTGCTTTTCACCGGCAAGTACATTTGCATATACAACCGGACTTCCGCTCTCATCAATCACAAAACCCGCCACTGATGCTGTTACCTTTACGGTTAAGTCTGGGGTTATCGGGTCGGGCTCACTGATGCCGGGGTCATCTGTAATATCATCATCGTTACAGGCATCAATTGAAAGAAGAATAATAAAAGAAAATAACAGGAGGTAGAGTCTTGATTTCATTGGGGGAAAGTTAAGTAAACACTTGCAGCTATCTTCGTATAGGCGCAGCATCCGTTACACGTTCAACGTTGGAGCGGATGATGGCTTTATACTCCGATTGTAAAGAATAAAAGTAAATATGAGCATTTATTCTTTTCTTCTCACAACGAGTTTAAACTTACATATGTGCCCATATAGTATACACTTGATCAAGCAAGGAGCAACGTTGTGAGTATACGCAGAATAACGTTCAGGAGTGCTTGCCCGTGTTTAGCACGGCATTAGTCACGGATTAAATCTGAAGCATTTGTATTGGAAGTCCCTGTCACACCCAAAACAATAGTGAGCAGTGCCAGCACCATTACACCTATACCTGTAGCAACGAAGACAGCTGCACTAATGCTTTCCTTCACAGGAAAAGATTCCAGCCAGCGGTTGACGACCAGCAACGACACCGGTGTTATGATGACAAAAGCCCAGCAAATCAATGCTATATATTCTTTGCCGAAAAGTGAAATGATGGAACTGTTGCTGGCGCCCATTACTTTGCGGATGCCTATTTCTTTCTTTCGCTGGGAAACGGTAAGCAAGCATAAACCAAGTAGTCCCAGACACGAAACGATAATGGTAAGAGAACTGAAGATCGTAAAAAGAGTCACCGCTTTCTCTTCCTGTATATATTGGGCTGCAATAGTCTCTTCCAGGAAATGATAGGCCAGCGGTTGATCCGAAAAATTTCGTATCCACTCTTTCCTTATGACTTCAATTTGTTGAGATATAGGGCATTTGGAATCAAAGCGGACCAGGGTATTGACGATTTCCTTTTTGTTGACAATCAACATGTGTGGCTCAACCGGTTTATACAATGAAGTGATATGGAAATCTTTCATGACTCCGATCACATTCAATTCGCTTCCCTCCCATTGTATTTTTTCTTCAAGTGGATTCTTCCAATCCCACAGCTTGATAAAAGCTTCGTTTACGATGACACTATTTTCTGTATCCTTTTGTAAGGCCTCAAAATTCCGTCCTTGTAGTAATGCTATACCGAGGGTAGATATATAGTTTTCATCGACAAGGGAAAAACTGACGACTTTTGCCGGGCCGTCTACAACTGTCCGGACATTGCTTTTATTCGGTGTCACTCCCGGTACTCCACTAAAGCCAAGGTTTGAAACTTTAGCAACCTCAGCATTTCTCAACAGACTTTCCTTAAAACGATTTATTTGCTGAGTATACATGGAGTCTATCGGCGTGTCGATCACAATTACGTTGTCCTTTGCAAATCCCAGCTCGAAGTTGGAAATAAACTTCATTTGCCGAAAGGTTAGCAAGGTGCATATAATCAGTCCGATCGCTATAGCAAACTGTAAAACGATGGTGACTTTACGAAAGCCTACACCCTTCATTCCGGTTATTTTACCTTTTAGAGATTGGAGGGGTTGTATAGATGAAGTAAAAAATGCGGGGTACATTCCTGCCAATGTACCCACTGCTAACACAACCAGTATAGCGGGTATAATAAACGACGCGCTGATAAGATTGTCAAATCGAAATGCTTTGCCGGTGATGGTGTTGAAGAAAGGCATCAGCAACGCTACGGCTACTACTGCTATAGCAAAGGCTGTCAGGGTTATCAATATCGATTCACTCCAATAGCGCATGACAAGCTGTATATACCGAGCACCGACTATTTTTCGAATGCCTACTTCCCTCCCGCGCTCCAGCGACTGTACCAATGAAAAATTGACAAAATTCAGGCTCCCGATCGCGAGTACCAATAGTGCTACAGCGGCCAGAATATATATGTATATTATGTTCGTCTTGGGTGTATCACCATACAGTGGTTGTCGGAAATGCTGGCCACGCAGAGGCTCTGCAAAGAGATTTATTCTTGTGCTTTGATGGCTGGCAGCGAAGACTTCATTGAATTTTTCATCCGAGAGTTTCTTCAGCTTTTTTTCAAAGTCAATAATGTTTTTCTCAGCGTTCTGTCGTTCGCGGAAAAGTATATAGGTATAGGATTCGAAATCCCAGAACCAGTCAGCTTCATGCGTCTTGTCTATGGATATGAGAGCCGAAAATTTGAGATCAGAATTTGAGGGAACATCTTCTATTATACCGGTTACTTCGTATTCCTTATTGTTAACGAGCAGCGTTTTGTTGAAAGGGTCCTCGCCTCCAAAATACTTCGTTGCCAGAGATTGCGTCAGCACTATATTTCGGACGCCAGCCAAAGCGGTCTCCGGATTTCCTTTTAGCATAGTATAGCTAAAGACTTTAAATACTTCCGGATCAGCCTCATATATGGCTTTCTCTTTAAAAAAATTATGCTGATAGCCCACCGTTGGGTTGAGCAGAGATTTTAAACGAACTGCTGATTCTATCTCCGGAAAATGGCGTTGCAGCTCAGGGGCAAGTGGCAATGCAGCCGTAGCAATATGGTCCAGCGATTCGTCTGTGGTAAGTTTTGTCGTGATCGAAAAAATGCGATCTATATTTTTATGGTAGGTGTCATATTCAAGCTCCTCGTGTATATACAACCCGATGAAGATGCAGGTAGTAATACCGATCGCCAGACCAAGGACGTTAATTACACTAAGGGTTTTATGCTTTGACAGAAAACGCAGGTATATGATCAGGTTTTTCATAGACAGGAAAACGGTTTATGTAAATGCTTCTGGCGAACCTCTGACTTTAGGGATGATGCAAAGGACAAAAAAGTTTACCAAGCCTTACGAATTACCGTATCGTATTTATTCATGTTGCAACGTTGCTAAAATCCAATCCGCAAAAAAAATCGCAGTGTTTATTGAATAATTCATTCCACGTCCGAACAGTATTTCGCATAGTTGGACAGTGCTATAAATTGAATCGTGGAAATCGCGTTACGATGGCGCTATTCGTTTGGCATCATGATTGGAATGCTTGACAGCATAAAGACCTGCATAATGAAACAACAAAATATACCCCGCGCTATAGGAAGCGCACTGCTAATGCTCATGTTCGCGTTTACTTTTTATTCACACGCGCTGCTTGCCCAACCGTCTGCTGCCAGGAAACAAATTCTGGTGGATGTAGCCCATGGACAAAAATTCTGGAACGATCCTGCGGCTATGGCTGGAATGGATACCAATCTGGTGGCGAGAATAAAGTATATGAATGGCGAACTGGTTAAGAATGCGACTTCGCTAAATGCAGATGTACGCTATGTAAAAGGGAACATTACACCGGACCTCTTAGCCAAGAGCAATATATTGTTTGTTCATATACCCTCTGCCAAGTATAGTGCCGATGAAGTGAACGCTATAAAACAGTACTTGCTCAACGGAGGATCTCTGTTTGTCGTAATGGACTCTGACTATTGGTCTACCCTTGAGCAAACGAACGTAAACGATCTTCTTGGCAGTACAGGAATAAAGTTTGGCGGGCCAAGTCCTGTTGAAAAATCGGGAGGACATACGAAGGCGGGCCTGATGACTGAAAAAGGATTGCCAATCCCGTCTCACGGTGCAAGGCTTTTGGAAGGAGGCACGCCATTCTGTTTTAATAACCAGACGGAGGAACATCCCTTTGGCACCTATGTAGATTTGAAAAAAGGCGGCAAAATTATAGCAATGGGCGATGGTATGGTGTCGCTATATATGACGAGTTGGGAGGGTGTCGATAATTACCAGTGCAGCGAATTTATGCACGATGCATTTGCGTGGCTTTTAAAGTGATGTATACTATAGAGGCGTATACGTTATAATACCCTCGCGTGAGTGATTGAGCGGTTTTGTTTGAGCCCGAAGTGGGCGGTACGGCTGGCTGGCGAGTAGCGAAAGCGCGGCCTGCGTTACCTTGCCTGAAGTGTTCATGAAGGCTTGGCAACGCAGGACACGCCTACGATATTCTGTAACAAATAATACTATATATAGCCTGAATTCAATTGGCGATTTCAATTTTCACTTTCATCTTTTTCAGGCGCTCATCTTTTATGGAAGTGAGTATTTTATCTGCCAGCGACCGCTTGACAGAAACATAGGAAGAGTGATCAAGTGTAGTAATGAGACCAACATCATCGGCTTGCAATGCTGCCTTCTTCATGAGCATTCCGGCAATGTCGCCTTTGTTGATCTTGTCTTTTTTACCTGCGCTGATGTATATACACGCATAGGCCGGTGGTGGCGGCAGCGTCAGTGTTTTATTCACGGTAACTTCTTCAATGGACTGATCCAGATATACCGGCAATGATTCATCATCGGCAAGAAGCAAATATGCCTCGCCATGTGCATGCATGCGCGCAGTGCGTCCATTTCTATGGATGAATGCATCTTCCTTGAGCGGCAACTGATAGTGCACTACATGCTTGATCTCGGGTATATCCAGTCCGCGTGCAGCAAGATCGGTAGCGATCAAAACATTGTGCGCTCCACCCCTGAATTTTATAAGGTTCTTTTCGCGGTCGATCTGCTCCATGGCTCCATGCAAAATACCATGTTCAAATTTATGATTCCTGAAGAGTGCGCTGATGCGCTCAACGGCTTCTCTGTGATTGCAGAATACGAGGCAAACTTCCTGATTAAATTCGGCTACCAGGCGCATAAGTGTTTCTACTTTATCTGCACTTTTGGTGCGCACCAGTTTCAATTGAAGTTTCGTATCAACTTCCTTGGTGGTATAGTTTAATGTTTCTATTTTTTTGAAAGGAAGAAAATCAGGCAACACATCCATTTGGGTTGCAGAGGTGAGAATATGTTGTTGCTTTCCGCTGATGGATTTGAAAAGCATTTTTAGCTGTTCATGAAAACCCATCTGCAATGATTTATCAAACTCATCGAGCACAATGGTTTTTACAGTGGAAGGATCAAACGATTCACGATCGATATGATCTGCGAGTCTGCCGGGAGTAGCGATGAGTACGGCTGGTGCATCGCGTAAACTATCTTGTTCCAGTTTCATGGAGTGACCGCCATAACAGCAGCTTGATTTATAGTTCGTCTTCATACTCTTGAACACCTGCTCGATTTGAAGAGCAAGCTCACGGGATGGTGCAACGATAATGGCCTGTACTCCCTTGGCTTCTGTTCTCAGTGTATTGTATACAGCTATTAAAAATGCGAGCGTTTTACCCGTACCGGTTGGTGATACAAGCATAAGATTGTTAACCGACGATGCCCTTTCAATGACAGCTTCCTGCATGGGATTAAGCTGTGCAATAGAAAGGTTCTTCAAAAACTCGGCATGTACTTCATTTAAATTCTTTTGCATAATGGATGCAAAGGTAACTTTATCAAACTGGTTTCAGGTATTTTGTTTTAAGCAACAAATCAGTAAAGAGTTTTTAAACACCGATTGCTTAAGATCCCCTTTTAATAGAACGGTTGAAGCCCAGGTGAATAGCTTGCTATATCGCTGCGCGTATAATGTTATAGTCTTATACATTGACAGCTATATGTTTCGTTTTAAAAATGACTCGGCGGCTGCGAGTTCAGGTCTTTTTGTATCGGATAGCTTTGCTATAGCAATGAGTTGCTGATAGAATGTGGTTGCTTTTTTAACGTCACCTGATTTTTGTGCAGCCAGTGCGGCTCCATACAGTCCATTGAATCTTCCGGGATGGCGTTTCAGATTCGCTTCATATGCCTCCAACGCTTTGCTATACTCTTTCATTTCCATTAATATATCGCCTAACAATTCTCTTGCAGGAACAACTTCTCCAGGTGTTATCGGATGCTTCTCAGTGGCGTCTTCCAAAGCGGCAGCCTCGGTCAGGAGTCGTATCGCTTCATCTTTATGTCCTTGCAAATATTGAATCAATCCCTCTGACGCCTTGATCTGAACCTGCACCTGGTTGGCCTCATAGGTTTTGTTTTTCTCTATAAGTTTTTCATGATTGGTATATAATGTAGCCAAGGCTTCTTTCGCTATAGCCTCATTGTGTAAATGAACGGCGCCCAATACTTTGCCAAAGGAAACAACGGAGCGCTCCCAGGGAAAATTCTCCCATGGAAAATCCGCTGGCTTCAACTCGAGTGCCATAGCTTGTTTCCAATCTTTACGTTCCAATGCATAGCGCGTGGGTACAGCGGCAAATGTATAGGCATCTTTATTGTTGAGCGGTGCCACTTCGTTCATCGATTGAAGATACTCCAATTGTTCTTTTGCCTTTTCGTCTCGCGCTTCCTGCAGATAAGCATATACCAGGTAGTCCAGGCCGTGAAGCTCTTCATCCCAGTGTCCCTTCATACCTGAATTCTCTGCATAGCATTTTGCTGCCGACATCGAATTTATATTTGACTCTATAGATTCATCCCATAACCCTAGCCTGGTAAAAATATGTGACGGCATGTGCAAAGCATGTGCTGAAGTAGCGGCTATAGCTGCATACTTTCTGGCTGCCGGCAATGCTAACTCCGCCAGTTCCGGATAGTCGTATGTGTGGATGAGGTAATGTGCTATACCCGGATGGTTAGGTTCGTTGGGAAACATAGCATTCAATATATCTCCTGCCTTCTTTTGTTTTACAAATGATTTATCTGCAGGACTTGCTGCTGCTCTCAGGGCGAGCGCGTAAAATATAGCGGCTTCCTTATCGTCAGGGTACTTGGTATAGATATCTTCTGCAGCCTTTTCAAATTTTTGAAGTCGCGTGGCGTGATCCAGCGTAGTCCAATCATCATACAGGGCGGCAACCGCTTCCAGGTAATCTGATTCTTTGGCTGATTTATTTTTAAGCGTGCGTGCGAGTTTGATTGTAGCCGAGCCTTTTTCTAATTCTTCTTTGGTGGGCGGAGCCCACAGTGGATGAAAATTACTCATGGCCACACCCCAGTACGCCATGAGACATTCCGGATTCTTATCGATTACTTTCACAAAAACTTTTTCTGCTTCCGTATACTCGAAGGAATGAAGAAGGGCCGTTGCCAGATTAAAGTCTTCCTGTACATCTTCACTGCACCCCAGACTGAACGATACTTTCCCGAATTGTCCTGCTTCAGAGCCACACAATGTAATTTCTCCTCGGGTGAGATTGATGGATTTTAATTCTTGTTGAAACTGCGCCTGTTCTTTTTTGCTTTGACAGCAACATAAGATAATAAGAACAATAATAGCGCGATGGCTCGGGTTGAGATACTTCATTGCACAGCAGTTTGGGTAAAGGACATTCTACAGTAGAAAAGCAAGCTGTACGCCTACTCTTCTCCTGTTAAATATAGGGGTTAAATTAATCCGTCACAAATGCCTTCTACATAGTCTGAAGATGCTCAACAGGTTGCCACGCTTAATGGATGTCTAATCCAGTCGCACTGTCCATGTGTGATTATTTTGTTCGTTGATATATATCTTCCCATCCCGGTTTACCCAGCAGCTTTAATGAAATTACATTGGCGGATGACAGGAATTCTACCTGCAGCCAGTCGTCTGCCAGAAACAACGCTCCCCCTATGGGCCTGAGACGAAATGTTCTTCCCAAGAAATCATTCAGGTAAAGCTGATTTTCTTTTAGCACGATATTAAATTTCCCATACTCTCCTATATACGATGGAAAGGAAGTGGCATCAACGGTCTGGTCATAATCATGTGCCTTCAATGCATTGATGGACCAACGAATTTGTCTTTTCGTTTCTTCTGTTTTTGCTTCCGTCAATTGGACATCCAGGGCAAGGGAATGTGCTTTGAGTAAGGCTTGCTCCGCAGATATGGCCACATCCGGTACAACGCCTGTACCTTCCCAGTCTGTTTTTGTGATATGATTAATAGAACGTGCGAAAGGTATATCCATAATAAATCCCTGCCCTATATCTACCGGTCCTGTAGGATGCGCCCCGCCACCGGTTGTCTCTCCTACAATTACTGCACGCTTGTTTACTTGCATGGCATAGGTGAAGTCTTCTGCAGCCGAGAATGTATTTTTACTGGTAAGTATATACACTGGCATCGACAATTTCATTGTATCGGCAAGTTCCGGTTCGGCCCAGAACTCCATTGTTTTATCTCCTCTACGCTCATATATATCATTTAAGCGTGTTCGCTCCTGATAGAAATAACTGGCGATCTGCTTTACCATCCAAGGACTTCCCCCTCCGTTCTTTCTTAAGTCGATAATAATGGCGTTGGTGTTTGCAACAAATCTGAACGCAGCTGAAAGTGTAGGTTTTGCCTCTTCTATAAATCCACTGAATCCCTGGAACTGAACGTACCCTATATTTCCATCGAGGATCTCAACTTTCCTGAATGAAAAGTTTTCCTCTTTCGTGCGTTTAATGGCGGCTGTTTCATCGGGCGGACCCGCTTGCTTTGATTGCTCTGTCATCTTCGCAGAAAATTCAGGGTCGTAGTGCATGCGCAGATGCCCGTCTTTATGTACGAATTGCAGATCGCTGGCGATCTTGTCCGCCAGCTGTTGTGGGTCCTTGATGTTCTTATATATACCTTTCTTGAGTTGACTTTTAATATAGTCGCTCATCAGTTTTGATTTCTCAGGAAATATATACGTCCTATATAAAGCCTTGTCAAGGCTATCAACCAAAACCTTTACTGACACGGGTTTATTGCTTGGCGAAGTAGCCTGCTGTGCGACCGCAGGACTCATCATCGATAGAAGAATAACAAAAAGAATAGTAGCTGATTTCATGTTGCTTTATTTAATTCTATAATAACCATATACTAAAGCGGTGCGCATATACTATTGCGCAATACAAATGTCTGGCCAATAAAAAACGCAAACACGAAGCCGCATTGATGACTTTAAAAAGCTCAAGCGTTCGATTATGAATGATTGCGTCCGAAAGCGGAATCTATTTGATGTGTCACCGGGCTGGCGACATATTTTTACGGCCATAGTTATTGAGCAGATTCATAGACTATATTTGGTACTCTTTCTAAATGTATCTGAAATCAGAAAAACATAAAATGAGATTAATTGACAAACTGGCCTGGATAGAATTAAAGGACAAAGCTGTTCTTGTTACGCGGTCACGCGGTAAAGATAAATACTATATACCCGGAGGAAAACGAGAACAAGGCGAGAGTGACGAGCAGGCATTATGTCGCGAAGTAAAAGAGGAGCTTACAGTAGATCTGAAAAGTAATACGATACAATTTGTCGGTATATTTGAGGCACTCGCCCACGGGTACTCTGATGGTACACTCGTAAAAATGACATGCTATAGCGCCAACTACTCTGGAATACTAAAAGCCGATTCTGAAATTGAAGAAATCCAGTGGCTTCACTACGCCGACATAGAGAAAGTAGCACATGTCGATAAATTGATTTTCAATTTTTTGAAAGAAAAGGGATTGTTGGTGTAGGCTATGCGTTTGTACCTACGAGTAACTAAACCGTGCTACCGGTGGGTTCATTTGTTGTGACTTATTTTCTTATTAGTCCAAACAAGCTTGATAAAATAAGCTTCCGTGTCTTCATCATAGAATTCTTGCTGGTAGATATATTACTCTTACCGCAATTGTCTCGCAGAAAAAAAACCACTACTCAACAATTTTAACCTTTCAAATGAAAAGGCTTGATCATACAACGGTATGCCTATACGACATGTGACGAAGCTCGCCCTATATACATATATGTTTAACCATGAGTAATACAATCAATTATCTGCCATTTAAATAACTACCCTATATTGGGTTACACATTGAATTACATAATAAATATCTAAGTTTGTCTTGGTCGCCTTTTATGGTTGTTATTCTACAATAATCGGGGTGATCGCAATTTAATTTTCATAAACCAAAAAAAACAGTATGAAGAGAATTCTACTTGGAATCTTAACAGTAGTGTTTTCAATTGCATGTAGCGAATTGTTAGCACAAGAGCGAACTATTTCTGGTAAGGTCACCTCCGTTGAAGATGGAGAGGGACTACCGGGAGTAAATGTTGTTGTAAAAGGTACAACACTGGGAACGGTAACAGATGCTAATGGCGATTACAGTTTAGTAGTCCCATCCGGAGCATCCACATTAACTTTTACTTTCATCGGCCTTAAATCACAAGAAGTTGAAATTGGCAGTCAATCTTCCATTAGTTTACAAATGGAACAAGATGCCCAGCAACTATCAGAGGTTGTTGTCATCGGATACTCCACTACTACGCAACAAGCTTTTACGGGTACAGCAAAAGTCGTTTCAGCAGAAAACCTGGCTCGTAAAAATGTACCGAATATCACACGGGCGCTTGCCGGTGAAGTAGCGGGTTTACAAGTTATAAACAACAGCGGCCAACCAGGAACAACTTCAACGGTTCGAATCCGCGGATTCGGATCTGTTAATGGAAATCGTGATCCGCTCTATGTTGTTGATGGAGTTCCATTCACAGGAAGTTTAAACTCTATTAATCCAGCGGATATAGAGTCGAGTACGGTTTTAAAAGATGCTGCAGCCACGGCTATATATGGAGCCCGGGGTGCAAACGGCGTGATCATCATCAACACTAAAAACGGCAGAGGCAAAGATTCATTCGTTGAAGTTGACGGCCAATTTGGAACAAACGCTTCACTGCTGCCTCGCTATGATGTTATACGATCTCCTGAACAATATATAGGTCTTAGCTGGGAAGGTCTATATAACCAAGGCGTTGCTTTAGGAAATGCAAATCCTGAGACGTACGCGAACAACAGACTATTTTCAACTGCTGGTATTGACCCGGATTATAATCTCTGGAATGCAGCCAACGGTGCTGAACTCATTGATCCGGCCACCAGGTCCGTAAGACCGGGAATTACAAGAAAGTATAATCCTGAAAGCTGGGAAGACAATGCATTTCAGGCATCATCACGTAACGAAGTGAATGTTAAATTCGGCGGTTCAAACGAGAAGACTCACTACTATTCATCCTTGGGATATTTAGATGATGTTGGTTATTCTATCAATTCAGATTTTCAACGTTTTTCGGGTCGCTTAAACTTAAGCCATGAAGTAAAAAAATGGTTGAGTACTTCCATAAATTTTGGATACGCGAAAACCAAAACAAACCGAGGCGGTCAGAGTGAAGACTCAGGAAGTATCTTCTGGTTTGTAGATAACATTCCTTCCATTTATCCCCTATATATGAAGGATGCTGAAGGCAAGAATATAGCGGATCCAATCTTTGGAGGTTCCCGATTCGATTATGGAGAAGCCGGAAGAAAATTTGGGTCGTTAACAAATGCTATTGCTGATGCAACGTATGACACACAACGCGATGACCGTAATGAATTGAACGGAGCTGCATCCTTAAATTTCAATATTCTCAATGGCTTAACATTTGAAAATCGTTTAGGACTTCAGTATTACAATAATAAATATGTAATCCGCAATAATAAATATTATGGTTCTGCTGCTTCGCAAAATGGCTATATATATAATGAAAGAACGGAAATGTTTTCTTATAACCTGTTAAACTTAATACGGTATAATAAAGCATTCGGAGACCATAGCTTTGAAGTCATTGCTGCCCACGAGGCAACTGATTGGACAACCGACTATATGCAAGTTTCTGGTTTCAACCTGGTAGATCCTAATTCAGAAGATTTTAACAATGCTGTCGTGTCAAATCCAGTTGATTCTTATAGAGACGAATATTCTCTTGAAAGCTTCTTTGGTCAGGTCTCATATGACTTTAATAAAACATATTTTCTGTCAGCCAGCATTCGTAGAGACGGTTCGTCACGATTTGTAAAAGATAAGTGGGGTAATTTCGGTTCAGTGGGTGCAAGCTGGATAATTACGAATGAAAACTTCATGAAGAATCAGAACATCGTTAACTCACTGAAGTTAAAAGCGAGTTATGGTTTGATTGGTGAACAGGCAGGTATAGGCTACTACCCTGGCTATGATTTATATAACGTTGATAACCTGAATAACGGTCCTGCTTTTTCTTTTGATACAAAAGGAAATCCCAATTTAACATGGGAAACATCAAGGATGTTTCAAACAGGATTAGAGTTTTCTGTTGGTAATTTCTTAATCGGTACTATCGACTACTATATCAAGAATACAACCGATCTGATTTTTGACAGAAGGGTTGGTCCATCTATAGGGTATGCATTGATTAAGGTCAATGGTGGGGAACTCAGAAACCAAGGCTTGGAGTTTGATCTGACTGGGCATATACTAAAAACAAAAAATGCTTTTATTGATCTAACGGTAAATGGTGAAATCCTTAAAAACAAATTGACAGAAATGCCTATAGATCCGTCAACGGGCGAACCAAAGGTTCTTGATATTCAAGGCAACTATGGCTGGGGCGCCGGTCATTCTATATTTGACTTCTATATGCGTGAGTGGGCCGGTGTTGATCCTGTTGATGGTCGTGGCCAATGGACAGTATATTATCAGGACTTGAATGCAGACGGTCAATTTACTTCGGGCGAGCAAATTGGATCACTGACTACATTTTTAGATAGTAATCCAGACCAGGAAAGCAGTATACTAAAAGCAACGACCAAGACATACTCGCAAGCTACGCAGTTATATGTTGGCAAGTCAGCTATTCCAAAGGTAAGAGGTGCCATTAATTTAGCTGCTGGATTTAAGGGACTTGAGTTGACTGTTCAAATGTTATATAGTCTTGGGGGCTATTCGTATGACGGGGCATATGCGGGGTTAATGAACAACGATTTAATTGGAAGCAACAACTGGCATAAGGACATCACTGCCAGATGGCAAAAGGCAGGTGATGTTACCAATGTACCCCGCATTTCAAATAACCATGATGCGAACGTAGCATCAGCTTCGACACGCTTTCTCACTACATCAAATTACCTGATATTGAATAACGTCCGTCTCGGATATAACATTCCAAGTGAACTTCTGTCAGGATTAAAAATAAACAGCGCCGGTGTTTGGGTCTCCGGAGATAACTTATGGATTAAGTCAAAACGTGATGGATTCAATCCATCTACGGCCGAAGCAGGAAGCTCAGATACCTATAGATACTCACCTCTTTCTACGCTTTCTGCGGGGGTAAAAGTTAAGTTTTAAAAATGAACCTTTACTATAAAATTAAGGATATGAAAATAAGTTTTTATATAACCTGTACAGTCATCCTCTTTTTGGGAAGTGGATGTGGTGATGATTTCCTGGACAAGAAACCAAGTGAGAAATTATCATCAGAGCAAATTGCTGATGCCGCTAAAAAAGACCCTTCATTGCTCAACGGAAATATAGCCGGACTATATTCAACAATGTATAATACTGAGACTGGAGGGACAACAAACCATGATGACTTTGGTCAAAAAGGATATGATATATATAGCGATATGCTTGCATCTGACATGGCGTTAGGTGCATTGAATTATGGCTGGTACTCTGATGTAGCCAGATATCAGCCTACAAAGGATTATACACTTAATGCCGCGTATCAGCCTTGGCGCTATTACTATAGAATCATTTTTGCTGCCAACGGAGTTATTGATGCGTTAGGAGGTACAGATGCTCCACAAACTGAATCTATACAGAGATTCATCATGGGCCAGGCAAAGGCTATGCGTGCGTATTCATATTTTTACCTCGCGAATTTTTATGGCGTTGGCTATGAAGATGGTACCGATAAAATCCTGCCTATATACACCAATACTCAGGTTCCCAATCAACCCTTGAGCACCACCGAGGAAGTATATAATTTGATCATCAGTGATTTGACACAAGCTATCGAATATTTAGATGGGTTCAACAGAACATCCAAGGATCAAATCAATGTGTGGGTAGCCAAAGGATTATTGACATATGCCTATGCGGCAAGAGGTACAACTGCAGATCTTCAAAATGTAGTAACGCTAACGGAAGATATCATCGCCAACAGCGGATATAGGTTGAATAATGAGAATGAAGTTGTTGGCAAGTTTGATGCGGTAACAGGGGCACTCCTGAATACACAAGCGGGCTTCAACAACGTTTCCAATCCAAGCTGGATCTGGGGAGTTGATTTGACACTGGCTAATAATCTTGATCTTGTATCATGGTGGGGCCAGATGGATTTGTTTACCTATAGTTATGCTTGGGCTGGCGATCCCAAGGTAATTGATAATGGACTCTATTCTTTAATTCACGATGATGATGTACGAAAGAATCAATTCGTTGATGTATATGGTGATGATTTGTACTGGCCCATCAACAAATTCTTTGCGTCACAGAGAACCAAGGAGTTAGACGAAAACGAAATTGGTGGACAAAGAAGCATCATTGATGACTATGTGTATATGCGCATGGAAGAATTTTATCTTTTAAACGCTGAAGCGTATGCAAAATTAGGCCAGGATGCACCTGCCAGCGATCGGTTAAAGGAACTGCTGGAGGAAAGAATTGAAGACTATAGCTATGTGGATGCGTTGGGCGGTCAAGCGTTACAAGATGAAATATACCTTCAAACCCGTATTGAATTATGGGGCGAAGGAAAGGTATATCTTGCATTAAAACGTAACAAAGCAACAGTTACAAGAGGAAGTAATCACCTGTTTTTTCCTGGTGAATCATTTACCTATGACTCAGATGAATTAACATTCCCTATACCTCAAGCTGAGGTTCTTAATAACCCGGTGCTAAATCAGTAGTCTGATACTCTATAGCTTTAAATATACCAATAACGAGAAGGGCGGTCATTGAACCGCCCTTCTTTATTATACATGCTTTTGTGTACTGCTATAGTCAATTTTCAATATTTTTTTTTATTCTGGCAGCCGTTTGATGTATACTTAATCCGGAATAAACTTCGTCCGCTCCCTGGAATACGTCAACGTGAGTACGTGCATCGCCCTTGTACACGCTATATATAGCATGCTCCTGTCCACATCGGTTTGGTAATTACGCGCGGATGCAAACGGAATGATTACTTCATCGAACTCCAGTCCTTTGGCAAGATGAGCTGTGGTGATAATGATGCCATTGGTAAACGAAGTACTCTCGGGCGTGAGAAGATTGATGCCGGGTGATTTCAGTTCAGCATATAGCGATTCTGCCTGCTCCAATGTTTTGCAAATAATTCCCAGAGACTGATAGCCTGATGCTCTATATCTTTCGACTAGTTTTTTGATAGCATCCGCTTCTTCAACGTTGCCGTTGAAGCCTTGCACGACAGGCTGCTCTCCATGGCGTTCCATCGCCACCAGGTTTGGATTTCGGGAGATGTTCTGGGCAAATGCCGTAATCTCGAAGGTGGATCTATAGCTCCTGAAAAGCTTTACCGTATCACCTTGTGGAAATACCTCCTGTATCACTTCAGCAGAAGAAGCGCTGTAGGGATTTACCGTTTGACTTACATCGCCTAATATAGTCTTCTTACAATGGAATAAGCGTGATACCACCGCGTATTGGACAGGTGTATAGTCCTGCATTTCGTCAATAAGCAAGTGCTTCACATCATCATAGGTCTTGATACCTTCCAGGCGAATCTTGCAATAGATGAGCGGAAAGACATCGGCATATTCCAGCATACCGCCAGCACCCATTCTGAACAATTCCTTTTTACCCATCCATTCATAAAAATCTTTGTACAGGTCAAAAACATTTCCAAGCTTGAACATGCGTGGTATAGTTTCCCAGATCTGCGCTTTTTCGCGACCCGTTAATTTTCTATTGGTGTTACTCCGCACATGCTGCAAAACGTCTTTTACAACCTCCGGGAAACGCTTTAATATAGGTATACGGTGATATGCCTTTAATCGCTCAACTATAAACGGCCACGGAACTACAATGCCTGCCACTCGAATTTCATCTGCGGCCGGAGCAAAGTAATTATTCTCAACATGAATCATATACCGGTTCAGCAGGCTCAGAAATTCAAATGAAGATTTGAATTTGATTCGTTCAATAAAGGCAGCATCGTGTTGCTCGAGTAAAACAGAAACCTGTTGAAAGAAAGTCTGAAAAGTATACTTGCCTTCCAGCAGGTCCATAGCAAGCTCCTCCATTCCCATCTCTGGTATATGTTCTTCGCCAAGCTCGGGCAAGACGTTGGATATATAGTCAGCAAAAACTTTGTTTGGTGAAAGGATGAGAATATCTTTTGAGGCGATCGTCTCGCGAAATCTATATAGCAAAAAGGCTATGCGGTGCAAGGCGATGGATGTCTTTCCGGATCCTGCCACGCCCTGGATGATCATCACCGGAGAAGTTTCATTTCGGATGACAGCATTCTGATCGCGTTGAATGGTAGCGACAATATTTTTCATCTTGTCGTCAGAAGACTTGCTGAGCTCTTTCTGCAAAACTTCATCGTGGATGTTCACGGCGTTTTCGATCATGAACTCCATCCTACCCTCGCGGATTTTATACTGACGTTTCAAAATCACCTCACCGCTAATTTTCCCGGAGGGTGTCTGATACCAGGCTTCACCGAGTTCAAAATCATAGAACATAGACGAGATGGGCGCACGCCAATCGTAAATGAGATTCGCTCGCTGCGTTTCGTCCGAGAAGGTATAAATGCCAATATATACCTGTGTCTTCTCATCGCCCGTTACAAAATCAATGCGGCCGAAATAAGGCGATTCCTTCAACTTAAATAATTTCCGCTTACGGGCTACAGCCGATTCACCGGTAAATGCCATGCGATTAATAGACTGACCGGCAGCCACCATGTCGGCATCATCCATGCCTGACTGGTTTTCATAAATATATTGTTTGTTCTGTCTGAGCTCTGTGGAGAATTGCTTTACAGCATCATCCACGCGCCTCAGGGCCAACTGAAGCTTTTCTTTAATTTCTTCAAGGTATTCGCGTTCTTCTTGTTCGGTGGTGTTCGTCATCTCTATACAATTCAAAATCTATGTGCCTGGCTGGCAAGCAACCTTCAAAAGTAAGAGGTCACGATGGAATTTTATAGGATAGAACGTAAATCTTAATAAATCATTTTGAATGATCGTACCCCTTGCCGATGCCATGAAGCCAAGAAAAGCGCACTAATTATCAGGGTATTTTTTCTTCAGAGAATCAACAGAATGACGTACAAGTTTTTCAAGTACGCTGACCTCTATGTCCACCAGCCTTTTGATATACAGACAACCCTTTCCTGCTTTATACTTTCCTAATTTTTCTAGCAACTCAGGATGCTCGGTGAACCCTGGCATTACATATAGGGTAATATTTTGCTTGCGTGGAGAAAATCCCGTCAGGCATGAATCACCTTCATGACCACTCTCATACTTATAATGATATTGACCAAAGCCTATGATAGCAGAGCCCCACATCTTCGGTTGAGAACCTGTTATTTTCTTCATGAGTTTTACCAGTGCAATACAATCTTCACGGATCTTTGCATCAGCAACATTGTCCAGAAAAATCTCAACAGATTGCGTGGTAGGTTTTGTCTTTTGTTCCGCCATGCTATATAGTTTGGTTTTTTATAGTCGTTTCGCTTCTGGTATATTTCTGAAAACACGAATCACCAAAAATAAGACCTTACCAGACAAATCTTACTAACCATTACCAAAAATCCGGTTTACTATAAAATGCAGGGCAAGGTATGAGTTTGTATTTCTTACGATTTTTATCCTTGTTCTTTGAAGCCAGCTCATAGGTAAGCGAAAGCTCGTGTGCTCCTCCGGAAGCAGTCTCAAGAGCCGAGATGGTAAAGTCGTAACTATAGCCCACGGTAAGATTCTTTAGATATAGCCCTGTAAACAAGATCAGCGCATCCTGCTCTATGGCATTGGCAACATTTTTAGCAAAAGGTTTTCCCCTATACCATATACCCACTGACACCGGATCGGCATGAAAATTAGCCCCTAAGTCAAGTTGGGAAAATGAGACTCCTTGCATCCTGTAAATAAAGGATGGCGTCAAATATATAGGCCGGCCTGCACGAGGGCCACGGCTAATTTCAAGTTTCATACCGGCATGTATAGCCGTCTTCATATCAAGGCGGCTCTCCTCGCCCAATACAGAAAGATTAGGTCTGTTCATGTGCATAAAAGAAGCACCGAGCCAGAGGTTCTTGGAGTATAATAAAAAACCTGAGCTAAAATCCATATAGTTCGGTTTACCCAATCTATTCAACTCGGGGTCGAGTGATGTTCCATTATATTCGAGATCGTCTGCCATTCTAAGTTTTGTGCGATCAAGGCCATTGGTTCCATAGCCGAAAGAGATGCCGGGTGAAAAAACGATCTTCTCATTTAGCTTAACTTTATAGGAGTATAAGAGACTCGCCGTTGTACTTCTCCAATTCGCTGATCCCATTTTATCGGACATCACAAAAAAGCCTATACCACTTCGGATCTCATTTATAAAGATATCATAGGAGGCTGCATACGTGGAAAAAGCCTGGGGCAGACTCGGCCATTGAATGCGATGATTCACCACCATACGTTGCCGCGGTGTTATACCGGTAAATCCAGGATTTAAAAATAGCGGCGCCTGGTAGTATTGCGAGAACTGCGGATCCTGTGCCGCGCTGGCAGCGGTGATGAGAATAAATATTACTTTTAGAAATATAGTCTTCATATACTTAATTCGTAAATAGAAATTTGGTTAACGGATAAGGGTGACATCTCCGATGCGTGTAATTCGTTGTCCATTGGATTGCGTTAACACAATTCTATAGACATATACGCCGGCTATCATGAATTTGCCGTTGCGGTCATAACCATCCCAACCAATCTCGGGGTCGCGGCTTTCGAATACCAGAGTGCCCCAGCGATTAAAAATCTGCATTGTGTACTCGGTGACACCTTTTACCTTTGGTCTGAACACATCGTTAAAGCCGCCACTTCGTTCACGACCTCCTGATGGTCCGGCAGCGCTCGGTGTGAATGCATTCGGAATTTGAATTGAGCCGCCATTTAACGTTGCTACTTCCTGTTGAGCAGAATCATAACAGACCAGTACACCATCCGTTGTGCCGTCACCATCAATATCCTGATCACCGTGATCTATACCGGCCAGCAGCGTTATAGTATACTTTCCTTCTGATTGATACATATAGTCTGGCTCGAATTCAGTAGAGGTGCCGCCATCGCCAAAATTCCATTCATATAGATTTGCACCCGTTGAGAAATTGGTGACCTCCAGTTCGGTATCAGGAACGTATATAATATCGGAACGTACGGCAAATGCAGCCAGTGGCACGTCCAATACTTTAATACCTTTGAAAGAAGCCTCATCACTTTGTCCTGTAGCAGCATAGCTTGCCGTAAGGTATACATCATAGATACCGGGATCCGTAATCTTGAATACAGGAGTGCGTAAATTAGAAGTAGTAACCAGTTTTTCGGCGTTATATACCTTCCACAGGAAGGTATCAGCACCGGTCGAATTATTTTCTACCTCTATATCTGCCGGCAGACACGAAGCCGTTCGCGATACTTTGAATGTGGCATCCAGTGCATAGGTAGGAATGGTGATTCTCTTGGTGACACCGGAGTTACAATTTTCTCCTGCCGCCCGTGCTTTTATGTTGATGACATTCAGGGTAACATCCTTTTCACCAGGTGAAAAATAGTGGACGTCATATGAAACTCCATTATCACTGGCGAGTGTACCGTGTGTTCCGAAATTCCAGGTGTATTCAAAGTTCACACGGTCAATCACGGGGCTTGTATTGGTGAATGTCACTCCGGAGACATCACCCTTCAATTGCGTGATCGGTCCAATTTTAAAATCGGCTATACTTCCTCTGTAAACGGATACTTGCTTTTTGTACTCGGCATTACATCCTTCATTATTGGAGGCCTCATATACCACTTCGTATAGTATAGGATTATTAAGCGTAGTGTTATTCAACGTGAAGGTAACGATCTGTTGTCCGCCAGGCTTTTCGTCCAGCCGTTGTGAAGAACCGGGTTCATGGTAATACCATTTCCCGTGGTCGATACCGGAAGAGTTATCCCGGAATGTGATGGTTTCACCACTGCATACAGCCGCATCGTCCGCTATAATATTCATGGCTATACCAGGATATACCGTTACCGGCTGACTGCTATATTTCTCGCGGCAGGAAGGGCTCTTGACAAACAACTTCACCGGATATATAGTGGACTCGAGATTTGACCCAACCGGAAACCGGTGTTTAATTTGTTGCGCACCGGAAGCAAGCGCTCCCGCTTTGAATTCATTGACTGTTCCATCCGCCCACTCCCATCGGTAATCTATTCCACTCTCAACATTCCAGCTAAAAGTGAATTCGTTTCCATTGCATTGTGCAGGTGATCCGACTATCGTAAAATCAGAATTCAAATTAACCACACCTATAGCAAGAGGCTGAGGCAACGCTTGTACTGCGCAACCATTTGCGTCTTTAACCTGCAGCAGTGTAAAAGTATCCGCCTTTTTAAAATCCCCTATCGTGATGATTGTATTCTTTCCTCCTTGTCCGCTGGAAGTTATTCCTGAAGATGTAGTATAACTATATTCAATAGGCGCTGTACCTACTGTGAGGTCAAGCATGAGAGACAACGGTTCTCCATAGCAGACCGGATTAGCATTCGCACTAAACTGTACTTGAGGTATAGGATTAATCGTGATGGTGATCTTTTCACCCTTACCTTTTATTTCACAAGACTTCGGAGAGCCGTGCAGCAAAGAGATGCTGCGTACCAATCTTCTATAATAGCGTTGCTCGCCCTGAGGACGTGTGGTCGTTAGCAACGGGGGGCTATAGGTAGCTCCGTCTGCTCCAGCAATCGTTGTCCATGCTGCGTCATCGTTCACATTACCAATGGATGATTCCTGCCATTCGTAGGTGTAGTTTCCTACGCCACCGGACGCCGGCGAAAGCTCTTCTATCCTGGCAGGAGCTACACCCGAACAAATACTTTGGTTTACTCCGATAAGACCTCCGTAAAATAATGGAGGGTTTATTACGAATGCCACCGATGGCTGTGACGAGCATCCATTCTCATCTTTTACCACGATGGTATACGTTCCTGATAAAAGACCTGTAAAGGTTACGTTGCTTTTCCCCTGTAACTGAATGGGGTTTACATCACCGTTTCTCATTGCTGTGACTGTATATATACCGGTGTCCTTTCCGCCGGAAAACGAAACATCGATAGCTCCATCACTGGCATCTCTGCAGCTCAGGTTATAGCCATTTGCATCGGTGAGAACTTTTACAGTCGTGATGAGGACTTGTGCGGGCTGATTCAGCACTTGTACATTCGAAGTTGCCTCGCAGCCATTTGAATCTTTTACACGTACACTATAGCTGCCTTGCTGAAGGTTTTCAAAGAGACCATCGTTGTTTGCATCGACTTCACCGGTTTGCAGGAGTTTATACTCTACGTAAGGAATGGTACCGCCTGTAACCGTAGTGCGAACAGCACCATCTTTCTCAAGAAAGCAGCTGATGTTTTTTTCTATACTCAGGCTTGCTTTGGGTGGAGTGGCCACAGTTACGACTTTAGTTGCAATAGGACTTGCACATATAGCATTATTCTCACGAACAGAAATAACAACACTTTCTTTTTGAAAACTTGTCAGGATATTGCCCGTAGATTGTCCCTCTATAATATCCGCTCCTCCTATAGAATTGTCAGATACTTTGCGAATCTCCCAATTATAGGTTGATGACGGGTAATTATTAGGCGTTACGCTAAAGGCGACACTGCTGCTATTCTCACATACGATAGTGCTCCCCTTTATAACAGGTCTGATCGGTGCGGGAGAAACCGAGATTTCTTTCTCGATCACTTGTCCACTGCAACCATTCAGCTCTGCTCTTACCTTTATCTTTCCGGTATATATATTGGGAAACTGAAGCAGCAGATAAAAATCGCTTTCATTACCACCACCGAAGACTTTAAATTGGGTTGCCGGGTCGTTGGGGACTTCCCAATAATATTTAGCACCCGGGATTGGTGTAACCTGGTATATCTCCACTGGCAGTGCTCCCGGATTATTTATTTGACTTCCCTGACAAACGGATTCACGTCCAACGATGGCTGTTATCGTAGGGCGTGAGCTCACCAAAATGGTAAGCTTGGCTATAGCAAAGCAAAAGGGTGTATCGCGATAGGTAACACGCGCAAAAACTTCCTTGCTATAGTTTACCGGGAAAGATTGTGTAATGGGGGCAACGTTGTTCATGGCGTCTGCCACAGTATTATACCAGACTATATCTACATTTGTCTCTTGTGTAATGGCCGCTGTATAAGTAGCCTGGGTGAGATCTATTCCTGAAGCTATATTTCCGCCAGGTGTATCTTCGCATAATTTTACAAGACCATTCATAACCTTTGGCAGCAAACGAACCGATACTGTCAGGCGTGCATCGCTTGTGCAGGTTGTATGCACATCACGGATGCGCGCTATATATACCTGTCCATCCGTTACACCGGTCTGTGCCTCTGCCGGATTCGCTATCGGGATACCCGAGGGTGGCGCTGCATTTTTATACCAGGTTATTTCGCGATCTGTTGTACCCAGTGTAGTGACGCTGTTTTCATAGCCTTGAAGAATCACACTGGTAGCTGCACCGCTTATTTCACACTCCGTTACATTCAGATCTGTTACAGGCGGCGTTAATACACGCGTGAGTGTAACCGAAGATGGTTCCGAAATGCATTTTCCACTGGCACTGGTTAAAGTCCATGTAGCAATTGTATTACCGGGAGCCGCAGGTAAATTCCGGATCGTGGTTTTCGGATCCAGGTAGTTATCAAAAGTAACACCAGCCTGTGTGGATGTCCATATACCGCTGGCGCCATGCAGCGGTATATCCGCATTCAGTTTCACAGCGTCATCACAGACATAAGGTATATTTGCGCCCGCATTTGCTACAGGCTTGCGATCAATGATGATGCGTATAATTTTTTCCACCGGAAGACAAGAACTTGCGGCACTTGGTTGCGCTATAAGTTTCACGTGAATGGGCAACCCTGCGTCATAATCCGCAAGAGAAGGTATATAATCAGCGTCTACGGTATAGACTCCTGTACCGGAAACGGTGCTCGTGGTAACCGTCCCGTTACCCGATATATTTTGCCAGGCGACATTTGTAAATGAACCTTCCGCTGTACCGGTTAATTTTATAGCGGTTAGATTACTGGCGTCAAGGCATATATCCAGGATGTCCGAAGCGGATACTTTGGCAGACTCATCAAAACGGACCACCACATCGTCTGTCTTCACAAAGCAATTATTACCACCACTGCTGATCGACCACCGAAAAGTATAACTTCCATATATAGGTATACCTTTTAATTCGACAGAAGATGCCGGAGAGGTTGGCGACAGAATCGTTACCGAACATGCGTCTCCGGTGCAGCCGTTAGGACCACTTACAATGGACCAATGTCCTAATCCCTTTTCAGGAGCGTTTCCTTCCAGTGCTGTTGCAATACCACAAACCGATTTATCAGGTCCGGCAGCAGGATCAGATGGATTTGTTCCGAAGTCAATTACGACATCATCGGAGCTTGTGCATAAACCATTTAAAACGGTCCAACGCATTTTATAAGCGCCTGCATTTTCTGCAAGGACAGACAGCGATGTATTGGGATCATTTTTGTCGGTAGAAAATATAGGGGCAGGAAGTCCGGCAGGTATACTGGATACATAGGACCAGGTGCCCACTCCGGGAGATGCATCACTTGCATTCAACGCTGCCGAACTCAGCGAAGTACAGATGAACTGATCATCGCCTGCATAAGCTGCAGCTGGCTGCACAAATACTTCAACGTTTTCTTCATTACTATATACTTCATTACATGCACCGTTTTTCAAGACAGCCCTGAATGAATATTTTCCGGGCGATAAAAATCCGGGAGAAATTGACGCCCCAGACGCAGCACCGGTATATCGCTCATAAGCATTTCCATCTTTTTTTATTTCCCATCGTACAATTTCACCTGTATAGCCTGATACGGTGATAGGCTCAACCGCGGTGGACTCGCATACATCGGCTGATGCGGACAGTGTCCCTCCTACTGCGGGTTTATTGATGCGTATTGTAAATACTCTTGACTTCGAACAAGTTGGCGTAGATGTAAACTGCCTGTTCACGGTTATGGTGCGATCTACATATAGCGCTGTCCCAAAGCTTGCTATGTTAACAGAGAACGTCGCTGAGGACGCCGTACTCGAGGCCAGCGTAACGCCACTCGAACCTGTCCAGCTATAAGATGTATTCCCACCTATAGCCTCTGTTACCGGACCGGGAAGGCTAACCGTTAAGGAATTGTTGTTACATATCTCAGCAGGAATCGGAGTCAGCGGATCTGGTACTAACGGACTTTCACGAATTGATCTTACTGCTAAACTTTTAGGACTCTCACAATTGGTAGCGCCTGTTGTTGTTGCCTGGTGACTGACCCATACTTTATATGCTCCAGCCGTAACGTTGTTTGTCCAATCGGGGTGCAACGTTATGGCCAGTGTTCTACTGGTGGCGATGAGGTTACCAGGACGATCCGGCCCCGGTATATTTTCATACCATCTTACGATGTTGGCGACTGGAACACCTGTCACTGAGAAAGCAGAAGGCGTTGTGCCGTTGCAGACGGTTTGGTTCGTAACGACCGGAGCCTGTGGTGGTGCAACAATCTTTATAGTAGTTACTCTCTCTATGGGAGCGTTGTCTCCATTTACTAAATCCGCTGGAGGTCCGGGAATATTAGGATCATCATAAGGGTTACAAAAATTCCAGTACCGAAGCGTAATGGCAAACACATCACCGGCCTTCGGAAAGCCTGATCCAAATCCACCGGTTGCTGTTATCTGAAGTGACGGTCTCCTTCTGGCATCTTCTACAAAAACAGGACTTGCAATGTATAGTATACCCCGAGGGTCTTGATAGTTAGCAAGAATATTATTGCCGCTGGCACCTGTTACAGGAACACCATTCACCTGTATATTCGGAATTTTACTGCCGGTAATATTGGTGTTATATACTATTTGCTGCCAACGATTTTCAATATTGGGAGATTCAATCGGATTGGGAGGCTGCTGAATATATTGTGCGTTGCAATTCCATTTAGTCTCGTCTTTGAAGGTAACGTTGATGTCTTCGCCTTCACAAACAAGATGTTCAACCAAGCCGGTGCCCGGAGCGACGAGTCCAATTTCGCCACCGTTATATTTGTCTACCCGCCACGAAGCAATTTTTTGTATCTGTCTTGTGGTGGTACACAAAACTCCGTTATACCGGATCGTCATGGTGACTATATATTCACAATCACTTTCTGCGGGAAAATTATGAATCCGGGATGCGCTATAGGTTGTAGTGCCCGCTGCAAGCGGAATCACTTCCAGTGCACTTCCGTCATTCCAATTGTAAACGAGCTCAAGTGTACCGGCAGGTACCGCTGATGTGAAGGTAACATTGTATGTTACATTGGCGTTTACAGGAGCGCATAGACCAACGGGAAATTTGTTACTTCCCAACGATGATACACTGGGAAGACCTACACATTGGGCAACAGCCTCAGATAAAGGGAAGAGAGATAAAGTCAGTAATGTAAAAGACAACATTTGTCTAATACCAAATGATTTACTCATGGTTGAAGAGGGGGGTTTGTCAAATTCCGAGTACCAAAAACGATTCAGCCTGAAAAGACATTCGTACCACAGTACCAATAACATTCGCCAGGGTAAAGAAGGGCGAACAGCAATACGAGATCTAAAAGCTTACGATAACAACTAAATATACCATTAAATAATAATACAAAGTTAACTCGCTCAACATTGCATATTTATATAAAACAAGATTGAATCTTACCCGGGTAGTGGTATGTAAAAAGTGCATAATTCGCTTAGGTCAAGCGTTGTAACACATAGTAATGACTATATATAGGTTGAAACTAATTATTGTAGGACTAAGAAGTGTATATATATTTCCACAGCGTTAACTTTGCTTCTTGGCAATCGATGTTTAACCAAACTCCTTGTGCAGAGGTAGTGAGATAAACCACAGTTTAAATCGTGACTGTTGTGGAACTGAATCCGAGGGAGATCATTCAATAATCATAGCTGCGTTGATAGAAGAGCTCACGCAATCGGTGATATTTTAAACAGCTCCAAGGAGCAAGTGTATAGGATTTAATCCCACTCATTTTCCATTCGCGTCACCCAGTTAATAGCATGGTATCTTTCATACAGAATACCAGGATTAAACTTAAAGTCCTGCGAGCCATTCAGGTGCGCTTCTCTAGCTGCCCAGTTAAGTCTGAAAGTGAGATCGGATTGATCCATGATTTCAGATACTGATCTTGTAGTAGCGGAGTCTATAAAATCGTTGGAACTTGTCATGAATGCCGGAAGACGGCTGAACATAGCAGGTATATTTACGTCTTCGATCGGTAAATTCAGTGTATCAACCTTATTGATGGTCCACATCAAAAGCCAGATCGCCTCCGAACGCCAGTATATTTTCGCTACATCTTGATCGGTAAGTATTGGTTTTGTGAAGAGCATTTTTTCCTCTTGGGAAGCAGCCTCCCAAACACCATCTGTTTGCAGAAAGTGAACGATCTCTTTCCGTAATACATCATCTTCTGCTGAGCAGTTCAGATACGTCAGAATTATAATTCGCTTTGCAATCTCCTGAGGCTCGCGCAATGTAACATTGCTATCTTCCTCCAAGGGAGGCAGGTCGTCATGCAAGAATACATCCAGCTCTTTTAACAAATTCTCTACTTGCAGTTTTCTTTCTATAGCGCTCATCTTTTGGTATTCTTTGAATTGGCGGACATTCTAATTTTCCGTAAAATACTCTTTGCAGTTATCAAAACCAACGATCCGGATACTGTACTCCGTAGCGGATCCGTGACTAAAAGTTTGCTATACTTTATTTGGTAACCAATCAGGTTTAAGCTCATTATTGAAAGGATCTTATTTCATTATCAAATACAAATTAAGAAGGCTGGTATATTGTTCATTTCTGAACTATAGCTCTGGTCATAACTGGACATTTATATAGTGGACGACGGCGCTTACGCCAGTGAATCACTGATTTTGTTTCTGGCATTAAAGTAGAAACGTAGAAATAAACACCTTTATTCACCATATATCCTTAATACTATGAAATATACTTTCGTTTCGTTCAGACCTATAGCCATGACAATGTTTTTATTATTGGAAGGCCTGATAACAAACGCTCAGTCAAAGGGGCAGCCAACAGACATAAAGGTACTCACCGAAACAATCCTTCATCTGGACAGCCTTTTCTGGCAAGCCTATAATACCTGTGATGTAGACAAGATGGCTACGTTCTTCACCGATGATATGGAGTTCTATCATGATAAAGGTGGTCTCACCACAACACGGGCAACGCTTATGGCAGTGACGCAGAAAGGTATGTGCGGCAACAGCAGCTTGCGCCTGAGAAGAGAGCCTGTAAAGGGAAGCGCAAAAGTTTTTGCCATGAACAATTACGGAGCTGTACTTATTGGAGAGCATGTGTTTTATATTCTTGAAAAAGGCAAAGCAGACCGACTCGATGGCCGAGCTCGCTTCACGCATATCTGGCGCTTCAAAGACAATGAATGGAAGATGCACCGTGTACTTAGCTACGACCACGGCCCAGCGCTCTCAACCAAATAATACGGTATCAATATATAGGTTACGGCTAACCATGCTATAGCAAATAATACGGCTAATGTAGCGCCCTGGTTCGGAAGGGATTTGGAATCCCGGTACGCTTAAAAATAATAAAATAAAAATAACAGCACGGTGCTCAGGTTCACTGGGGCTTCTTTTGCGCAATGCGAAATGTTATAGGGTTGGAACGTTATTTACAGAGATATACAAAATTCCATATATGAAAACAGAAAAGCAGAAAATGCTTGATGGAGAGTTGTATGATGCTCTTGACAGGCAACTGACTGATGAAAGAACTCGCACCCGCCTATTGATAAAGCAATTGAATGAGACAGCGGAAGATCAACCTGAAGTTCGATCCGAAATTTTAAAGCAATTGATTCCAAACGCTGCCCAGGGATTGTGGTTACAGCCTCCCTTCTATTGTGACTACGGATACAACATGATCATTGGCGAGAAAGTATTTTTCAACTTCAACTGTGTGGTACTGGATGTGACTTTTGTAAAAATCGGGAGTCGCACACTTTTTGGTCCAAACGTCCAAATATATACCGCTACCCATCCTATAGATTACCGGGAACGCGCCTCCGGCCTGGAGTATGCTAAACCTATAACCATAGGCGAAGACGTATGGGTTGGAGGAAGTGCAATTATATGCCCCGGAGTTACCATAGGAGACCGTGTCGTTATAGGTGCAGGAAGCGTTATCACAAAAGACATTCCCGCAGATGTTTTCGCAGCAGGCAATCCATGTAAAGTTATCAGACCATTGACCTGATACAGTGTCCAGTGATGTTGGGGAGAGAATCCTGAACAGTTGATGAATGCAGATTATTATCTCCCTATAAATAAGAAGGGATGAATCACTTTCGCGATCCATCCTCTTCACCCCTATCCCCCAAAGGATATACTATATCAGTATGTTAATTCCATCCGCCTCCGAGTGCCTGGTATACATTTACCATGGCATTCATTTGCTGCTTCTTGGTTTCAATCAGTTCAAATCTTGATTCTAGTGCATCACGTTGTGTCAGTAGCACTTCCATATAGTCAGCACGTGCCGACTTGAAAAGGTTGTTGGAAATGGTAATCGATTGTGTAAGGGCTTGTACCTCCTTCTCTTTTAAATCGTAGCTCTTCTCCAGGTTACTGATCTTGGACAACTGATTGACAACTTCAATGTAGGCGTTTAAAACCGTGCGCTGGTAATTATATACCGCCTGGATCTGCTTGGCGTTGGCGCTATAGTAAGTAGCTTTTATAGCGTTCCGGTTTACCAGTGGTGCCATCAAATCTCCGGCTATAGAATATAGCAATGATTGAGGCGTCTTCACCAGGTACGTTGGATCAAACGACTCGAATCCTACACCGGCAGATATGCCGAGCGATGGATAAAAGTTAGCCTTAGCAACTTTTACATTCAACTTAGCAGCCATCAGATCGAATTCAGCTTGCTTGATATCCGGTCGGTTTTCCAGTAACTGTGAAGGTATACCGCCATATATAGTACCCGGCACCAGCGTATCGAAGCTCTGCGAATTTCTCTGAATAGGTGTTGGATACCGGCCCACCAGGAAGTTAATCCGGTTTTCCGTTTCGATTATACTTTGCTGTATATTAAACTGAAGACTTCTTGTGTTGAGCACCTGTGCTTCAAACCGCCGTACAGCAAGTTCAGTAACACGCGTAGCTTCCTTCTGAAGTTTTACAATCTCCAAGGCATTACTCTGAATCTCAATGTTGTTTTTTATGATGGCGAGCTGATTGTCGAGCGCCAGTAATTCATAGTATGAATTGGCGATCTCCGCGATCAGGTTAGTCACCATAAAATTTTTGCCTTCAACCGAAGAGAGATACCGGCTTACGGCTGCTTTTTTACCATTGTGCAGCTTGCCCCAAACATCTACTTCCCAGGTGGCATATGCACCCAGATAATAATTAGGCAATGGATCAGGCGTTTCTCTTCCGGGTTTGATATCGGTAGTGGCTTCGCTCGCTCCTATATTGGTATAGCGGCCCACTTTGTCAACACCTGCGCCACCACGTATTCCTACAAAAGGTAAGTACTCTCCTTTTCGCGCGCGTATTTCATTGCGTGCAATCTGGATTTCCTGTAGCGTAATGTTCAACTCCTGGTTGTTCATCAGCGCTGTATCGATCAGGGCATTCAAGTATGGATCGGTAAAGAATTCTTTCCACTTGATCTTCGCCGTGTTGGTTGTATCCTGCGAGCTGATATAGCTCGCAGGAACCGTTTTATCTTCTTTCTTCTGGACAACTCCCGGTACGCTACATGCGGTATATAACAGGGATATATATAGTATCCCGGTGTATATCAAAATTTTATTCCTAGCCATGGTGCTCACTTTCTTCAGTTAATGGTTTGTCATGTTCATCTTTAATAAGCTGGCGGCCTTCGGCGAGTGTACCGAAGATATAGTACAAGCCGGGTACGATGATTACCCCGAACACGGTTCCGAAAAGCATACCGCCCAGGGAGGACGCTCCTATAGTGCGGTTACCGATAGCTCCGGGACCCGTTGCAAGTACCAAGGGAATCAAACCAGCGATGAAGGCGAATGAAGTCATTAATATAGGACGGAAACGTACCTTCGCTCCTTCGATAGCAGCTTCCAGTACCGTGAATCCTTCACGGTGTTTCTGTACGGCAAACTCGACAATCAGCACGGCATTCTTACCGAGCAACCCGACCAGCATCACAAGCCCCACCTGCGCATATATATCATTGGCCAGGCCAAGAAACTTGAGCAGCACAAAGGCTCCAAACACCCCGGCGGGCAATGAGAAAATTACTGCTAAAGGCAACAAGAAGCTTTCGTATTGTGCAGCCAGAACCATGTATACAAAGCCTAGCACAATCAGGAATATATATAGCGCTTCGTTTCCACGCATCACTTCGTCTTTTGAAAGACCGCCCCAATCTATATCATAGCCACGCGGCAGCGTCTGCTTGGCTACTTCCTGTACTGCCTTGATTGCTTCACCACTGCTAAAGCCTTTCGCGGCACCGCCTCGTATGGCAGCAGTCGTATACATATTATAGCGGTTGATCTCGTTGGCTCCTTGCGTCTTTTTGATTTTCATAAAAGCCGAGAACGGAACCATTTCACCGTGGTCATTTTTTACCCACATGTTCAGTACATCCTCGGGTAACTTTCTATATTCCGGTGAGGCCTGCACGAACACTTTGAAGAAGCGTTGGAATTTGATAAAACCAAGTTCGTATGTACTGCCTATTAATACCGACAGCGTGTTCATGGCGTTACCAATGGAAACTCCTTTTTGCATAGCCTTCGCGTTGTCGATCTCAAGTTCATACTGAGGATAGTTCGCACTGAAGAACGTGAACAGACCCGTGAGCTCTTTGCGTTTGCGCAGCTGAGCCATGAATTCATCATTCACTTTTTCAAGGGCCTTGTAGTCACCCGTGTTTGTCTTGTCGAGCAATTGCAAAGAGAAACCACCCGCAGCTCCATAACCTGGCACAGCCGGTGGATCAAAGAACTCTATAGTTGCTCCGGGAATAACTTTTGCTTTTTCTTCCAGCTCGATAATGATATCGGTAACGGTATGTTCACGCTCTGACCATGGCTTTAAGTTGATAAGACATGTACCCGCATTCGATCCGCGTCCTTCGGTTAATACTTCGTAACCAGCGAGCGCAGAAACAGATTCTATACCTTCCACTTTCTCGGCTACAGCTTGCAGTTTACGTGCTATATCATTGGTACGTTCCAGTGTTGAACCGGGAGGTGTTTGGATAATCGCATAGATCATCCCCTGATCTTCACTTGGTATAAATCCCGAAGGCATGATGTTGGTCACTATAAATATACCGGTACAGAATACCAGTAGTATACCAAACGTTACGATGCGCTTGTTTACAATCAACTTGAGCAGCCATACATATTTACCAGTGAGTTTATCGAAGCCGGTGTTAAAACCATCGAGACCTCGGTTGACCCATGTTTTCTTACGCGGCTTGCCATGTGTATTCTTCAGGATCATCGCGCAGAGCACCGGTGTGAGGGTAAGCGCTACGATACCGGAGAGAACGATCGATGTCGCCATGGTAATGGAAAACTGTCTATAGAATATACCAACAGGACCAGTCATAAACGCTACCGGTACAAACACAGCCGTCATCAGTAACGTGATGGCTATAACAGCACCACTGATTTCACCCAGAACTTTCTTTACAGCGTTATAGGGAGAGAGATGTTCTTCAGCCATCTTGGCGTGCACCGCCTCGACCACCACAATCGCATCATCGACCACTATACCAATGGCAAGTACCAATGCAAAAAGTGTAATCATGTTGATGGTAAGCCCGAAGAGCTGCATGAACATAAACGCACCAATCAGCGATACAGGAACCGCCAGGGTTGGTATCAACGTTGAGCGCCAGTCACCCAGGAATACAAACACTACTAGCGCCACGAGTATAAATGCGTCTCTCAACGTATGAATCACATTCTCTGTGGATGCGTCCAAAAAGTTTGAAACGTCATAACTTATCTTATAGTCCATACCTGGAGGGAACGAACTTACTTTCAGTTCATCAAGCTTGGCCTTTACACTTTTAATTACGTCACTCGCATTACTGCCATACGTCTGCTTCAATACAATCGCTGCCGATGGATAATTATTTAGATTCGAGTATATATCATAGTATTCACTTCCCAGTTCTACGTTGGCTATATCTTTCAGCCGGAGAATCTCCCCATTGGCATTCGCCTTGATGATTACATTCTTATACTGATCAGGATCATTGAACCTGCCCGGGTATGACAATACATACTCAAGCGCCTCTGCACGTTTACCATCACTTCGGCCGATACGGCCTGGTGAACCGATAACACTTTGATCACCCAATGCTTCCATCACTTCATCTGCCGAAATATTATAGGCACGCATCCGGTCAGGTTTCAGCCACACACGCATCGCGTATTGACGACTCCCTAATATACTGGCCTGCCCTATACCGTTGATCCTTTGCAATTCCGGCAACATGTTAACACCGGCAAAGTTGAAAAGGAACTTCATGTCTGCGTGCGGATCCTTGCTATACAGGTTAACATACATGAGCATGTTTGGTACAATACGATTTACGATCACACCTTCACGTTGCACCAGTATAGGCAACCTGTTCAACACCTGGGCTATACGCGTATTGACGTTTACCACAGCCTGGTCAGGATTGGTACCCAGGTTGAATACGATCTGTATGTTAGCTTCCCCTGCGCTGGTCGCATCAGAAGTCATATACTTCATACCGGGCACACCGTTCACGGCTTGCTCGAGTGGGATGAGAACGGATTCTGTGAGCACTTTGGCGCTGGCTCCGGGATATGATGCCCGCACGATTACCATCGGTGGCGAGATCTCCGGGAACTGTGATATAGGCAATGTATTGATCGCCAGTATACCCATGAAAACAATGACCAGCGATATCACGATAGCGAATACCGGCCTATGAATAAATTCCTTAAACATTTTTCTGTATTTTGAATGGTTACGTTATTCGGTATATACTTTCAGGTGCGGAATCACCGACTTTGGATCCTGATAGTCAAAGGCTATCTTATCACCATCTTTTACTTTCCGAATGCCTTCCAGGAGAATCTTATCATCTGCCGATATGCCCTCATTGATGATATATATATCCGGCAGTTCTGCGGCAATACTAATTTCCCTGGAGCGTACCACGTTATCTTTGTCTACGACAAAAGCATATTTCTTCTCAAGGATTTCAAAGGTTGCTTTCTGCGGAATGATGAGTGCATCTTTGAGCGGCACGTTCATTTGTATATTCCCGGTTTCACCATGCCTCAACAGCCTGTCAGGATTTGGAAAAGTTGCCCTGAAAGCGATGTTGCCAGTTTCGTTGTTGAAGTCAGCTTCGATGGTCTCAACCACGCCGCTATATTTAAATAATTCATGATTGGCCATGAGCAGATTAACCTGCAGCATATCATCCTTTTTTTCTTTCGCTTTATACTCGAGATATTCAGCTTCAGGTACGTTGAAATATACCCACATCTTGCTGTTGTCCGATAGTGTTGTAAGCAGATCGCCTTCATCTACAAGACTACCAAGCCTTACCTGGAAGTGATCCATGATACCATTGAACGGAGCGCGAATTTCTGTAAAGCCCAAATGAACCTGTGCTAATGCTAACTCGGCTTTTGCCTTGTCCAATTTCGCTTTCGCTAACGCCAATTCATTTTTGGACACCACATTGCTATCGGCAAGCGACTTTGTATTTTTATACTCTATCTCTGCGAAGTTAGCTTCAGCCTGTGCCTTCTGTGTTTCTGCTTTATATAGCAGCGGCATGATCTGGAACATGAGTTGTCCCTTCTTCAAAGACTGCCCTTCATCTACAAAGATTTTTTCCAGGTAGCCTTTTTCAAGTGCTCTAAGTTCAATGTGACTTATAGCGTGGATTTGACATACATACTCACGCGTGACTAACGTGTCTCTCTTTAAAGGGCTAGTAACTAAATATTTAGTTTCTTCCACCTTCTCTTCTTTTTTTGACTCGCAGCTTGTATGGCACAACAAGGCACATAAGCTTAAGAGCACTAGAATCTGCTTCATGCTAATAATAAATTGTTAAACGATAATTTTCCTAAGAGACTTCTATGGAATGTGAAGTGGTATAACACATCCTGTGCGATCCATTCTCGTATTGATCATGGAGGCGTAGAAGAATAAAATTGTAAATGGAGATGTAGGTGTAATTCCCTACCGTGTTTTCAAATCATATCCTGATGACCAGGAACATGAGATACCTGTCGGATGTGGTATAAGAATGATGCTGATAAAAAGGTGATATACCTTTATTGCTACTGAAAAAATGTGAAGGTGCCTGCGTGAATAAAGCAGATAGAAAGTAATGACTGCTCGCAAAATACTTTTTGATGGAAGTTTGTTCGTGTTCATCTTCCTCTTCTTCGCGTACCTCGGTTACATCGATCTTAAAGAAATGCTTTTTACCATGCGATGAAGTAGATCTCGGAAATAGTGCAAGTCGGTTTTGCTGTGTAACGAAATTAACATGATCCGCCTTTTCAGAAGACACTTCAGAAGAAGCATGAACATATCCAGCGGAAGCATAGGCCTCCCGTTGGCTATATCCGCTCAACAGAAAAATACAGAGCGGCAGAAAAAATCTATTCACGAAATTCTTCATCAAGGCGCAACTTATGTAAAGTTAGTTTTCTGTGCAAGGACCTGAATAAATCGATCAAAACAAGCTAACGATTGCAGTGGCAAGTTGTTGCAAAAAGCCCTATAAATACTTTCAAAAATATTTTAAATTTCTCCTTTGGAAAAGTACGTTTTCGAAGCTTCATCCAAACGAAAATAAATTCATATATACTATGTGACTTTTTATAAAAACTGACTGTTTTCGTGCTGGTGTTTATTCTGATGACAATTTTCTTTCCTCGGTTTCCTGCTGTTTTCGAATGATGCAAGTCAACTCTATTAACCGATAAAAAAGAGAAGTCCCCGTATAGGTGGTATCCGATATAATAAGAGACTAGCACTATATATATTAACTTCAGTGTCGGCACTATATATAACGAAGTTACACTTCTGCTTGCATACAAGTTAGCCGCGTTTTCTTTTAAAGGAATTGCTTATGTTTCTGAACACGGAGATGTTGTTGAGATAATCGCTGCTTGCAGTACCTACGAGCAGGTAGTATTTATTGCCATCAAATAGCATAACTTCATACTTGAGTCTTTTTACATGTGCCGCAGAATCGTTTCGGTATGAAACGATTTCATACCCATTCAGACTATCAATGGAAATTTTCTGGATTCCGTTTTTATCCACCTGACAATCGGCACAAACGTCTTTCAATTGGCCTAATGCAAAATCTTCACTTTGCTCAATATAACCATTGTCCATGGACGGACCTGCGAAAAACGAAAGATCAAAGATTCCCTGTTCATTCCACTTGCCCTCCCGCGTAAACATTAACGAAGGCCCTTGCAGCAGTTGCGCAAGTTTAAGCGGCTTTGCATCTATCGTAAAAGACAATGCACGCTGATCCGCTATATCCTCTTTTGCAACACGGGTTGTTATCAGTGCATTCTTGATCTTGTCAGAGAGCTCGCGATCATTCTCCTTCAGGTATGCGCTCATCACCGTGATAGCATGTCCATTCAATGGAAAGACAAGCGACCATTGTACAAAGTTTAGTCCTTGTGAAATCCGAAACGTTTTATACAGCATGGCTTCCGTACTGTCTATAGTAACCGGAATGGTGCTTAGTAATTCGCCGCCTTGTTTTGTAAGGGCTTGCGCGGTAAACCCACTGGCTATTGTTTTGAAATCCAGTGGTGATTGCAATACCATAATTGAAGCGGTGAGGCGCGTATGTTTAAAGCCACCTATGTCGGGGGCAAGTGTAAACTCATCCGGTGGAATCAGCCTCACCGGTGTTCCGGGTATATGAATATATTCTTGGTTGCTGCCGGATTCATGCGTGGAGCAACCCGATATAAAGAGAAATACCAATATGATATAGCCGGTGAATGTCCTCATAAATAAAAAATTTAAATTGGTATGTAGTGCACTGAAAAATAAAGGAAGGGTGTAACAAGCACCCTTCCAGCCAGGCTTAGGTTAATTTATTTTTTTATAACACGGACAACTTCACTTCTACCACCGTGTTGTGATTTCACATAATATACTCCATGTGGTAATTCGTTACCGAGTGAAATTTTTGAATTGGTTTGAAGTCCGGCAAGTCTTGATACCACATGACCACTCTTATCCAATACGATCACGGTGAGTTCTTCCTGCGTAGCCGTGGACACTTCCAGGGTTGCTTCTGCATGAAAAGGTGACGGGAAAACTTTTGTATCACCATTACGCGCAGTGGCCAGGGTTACCGGGCAATTGTTAACACTTACAAAAATAGCTTTGCGGTATAAGAACAAATCCGGCACATTACTATTGGTGATCTCAGTAGAGTAAGCGCCTGCATTCGCTACGGCTACTGCTGGAATAATGAGTACGGGACTGGTGGATGGATCGGATACAAATGAGAAATCGCTTGTGAACCAGGTAAAGCTGTTGTTGGGAGATGCCTCGAGTACATCGGCTGAAAGTTTTAAAGTATCGCCTGCACAAACGGTTACCGATTGATTTGTACCAACGCTATCCTGTGGAGCGTAGCTTCCCGGAAGCATTTTCGAAATATTTGGCTCTATATCCGCAAAGGTAAGTTTGTTACTTCCAACGATCAATTGAAAAAGAGAAGCTATACCGGATAGGTTCGGCAGATTTTCAATTTGATTGTTCTCAATGTTAAACAAATATAGCTTTGTAAGCGAAGAAAGAGATGACGGTACAGAACCAGTAAGTTTGTTGTTGGCTGCATTGAAATATACTATACTGTCCATTAATCCGATCGTAGCAGGCAGGCAGCCGCTAAGCTGGTTTTCGGAAATATATACCTGCTTGACTTTATCCAAAAAACCAATTACGGATGGAATCGTACCACTGAGCTGGTTGTTCTCCAGGAAAAGGCTTTCCAGGTTAACTAATATAGCAATGCTTACCGGTATCTTTCCTGTCAGTTTATTTTGTGCCAGGTTGAGGTAACGCAAGTTGTAGAGTAGCCCAACCGTTGCTGGTATAGAACCGGTTAATGTATTGCGGGAAAGATTCAGCGTTGTTAACTTGGTTAAGAATGTAAGTGAAGCAGGGATGCTCCCTGAAAACTTATTCTCAGACAAATCAAGCGTTGTCAGCTTGGATAAATTACTCAACGCAGAAGGGATCGATCCGCTAAGCTGATTGCCAGGCAACCCAAGATTTTTCAATTCAGTAAGTTTTTTTACCTGGTCACTCAAGGTTCCCGTCAGGTTGTTAAAGGGAAGGTATATTTCCGTAACACGTTTATTTGTTACGGTAACGCCTTGCCATGTGCTCACAGGGCCACTTAACCAATTGGTTGCAGAAGCCCAGCTTCCACCGTTGGTACTGTTGTAGAAGGCCACCAGCGCAGTGGAGTCGGCAACCGTTACCTGCGCCATACTTTTATAGCCCGTAATAAACACGGACAATACTACTGTCCAAACCACTGCATTCCACGGTCTGAAAAGTTTACGTTGTAGAAGTTCTTTGTTTTTCATTGTGTTTAATGTTTTGAAATATGTTTAGCCTGGCTTATTCTATTTTTGTTTTTTGCGCAGCTTTAACGGCAGTCGCAGCGATGCTCTTTGCGCTGCACCCCCTGATGATTCTTCCACGGCAAGGCCGCCTACGTAGTTAGATGTGCCGATTTTAATAGAAGAGTATACCGTTTGAATGGTAGCAGCCGGATCAGTTCCGGGGATTACGGAGAAATCGTAACGTGCCCGGTATATATCTGCAAGCTGCGGATCTGTAGCACTGACCTGGAGCCAATATATATACTTCTCTTGTGTGTCGAGTGATATTCCAGCAACTTGACTGGTGATTAGCGTTTTTAGTTCCGTAAGAGAACCGCTTCCATCCAGGTTTCCGCTGAGGATCCTGAACTCACCTGTAGCCTCATTAAAATCCAGCACAAAGATCTTTCCGGAGGAATAATCTATTTTAACATCAAGTACATAACTCAACCCATCGGACACATTGAATAGTGGTTGCAACGATCCCGATCCATCGGCATTACCCTGCAAAATCCGATAGCCATTGGTGTAGTTCAGATCAGCTAAATATACTTTGCCGTTGTTGGGAAGATAGGTTATACCCATGATGGACTCAAGACCATCGCCCATATCGAATAGCAATTCCGGTGTTCCTGAACCATCGGTATTTCCGCGGTATATACTGGTGCTTCCCGACCAGTATATTTTTTGGTTGGCAGCATCCAGACTCAAATCGATTATTCCATTTCCTCCGGCCTCTGCTAAATTGAACAGTTCTACCCTACCAGTATTATTCAGATTGCTTTGAATCAAAGCCCCGGATTCATCAAGATATACTTTACTATTGGCAAGATCAACCACTAGACTATTTACACTCAAGCCGTTGGCAGTTTTATATACAGTTTGTGTTGCCGGTGGATCGAAGACAGCTTTCTTAACCAGGATCGCCTGGGATGTAACGATATCATCCGCAGCCGAATAATATACATTCTTCACAGCAGCAGATTTGGCCTTCACGGAAAATGCTATAGCATTTGAAGTTTTTCCAAAGGCAGTAAGCGTTATATTATAGTTACCGGGTGCAACATCCGGTATATATACTGATACCTTATCCGGCAATACATCACCTGAATTTACGAGTGTCGCTACGGTGTTGCCAAATTTGACTATATTATTACTTTCAGTCAGATTAAAATCAGTACCTGTGAGCGTTACCGTAGCGCCCGGAGCTCCCTGTGTAGGCGTAACCAGCGTGATGACAGGCTGACCTTCCACTATGATTTTCCGGTCCTTGTTTGAAGTCTCTCCTGACTGATCTACAAATACAGTCCATTCACCCGGACTGATGTCCAAAGGCACTTCAACGGTGAGCTGGTTTTCGGAAGCCGTGAGCGGAGTTTTGCTCGAAGCACTATTGCCAGTAAACGTCACCCCTATATCTTCTTTCACTGTACTAAAGTTGGCACCGGTGATGGTAAGCGTTGCGCCACGCTTTACGGAGCCCGGGCTCAAAGCAGTAATAACAGGAACTAACTTTGAATATATAGTATAGTCAGGACTTGTTCCGGTCTTGCTTTCTTTGGTTACGGAGATTGGACCGGACTCTGCTCCTTCCGGAACGCGAACAATTAGTTCTGTCGCTGTAGCAGCTGTAACGGTGGCAAGCTTGTTATTGGAGAAACGTACTTCATTATGTGAAGCCACAGTGCTGAAGTTTTCTCCCTTTAGCACAACAGTACTGAATACCGGACCACGGTTGGGCTGGAGTTCGAATACAACAGGTGTACCGGCTGCAGAAAGTGTAAAGGATGGTCCTGTGGCAAGGCGGCCGTTAACGTCAACTGTTACGGGCCCAGAGGTAACGCCCACCGGTAACTTCACCTGCAATTCCCTTTGGGTAGCTTTGGTTACTTCGACATCTATACCGTTGAACTTGACTTTATTCTCTGACAATACAGAACTGAAATTATACCCTGAGATCTTAATGGTAGCACCTGCAAGTCCCGATCGCGGGAATATATCATTTATGGAAGGATATACCTCGAAGGGTATATCTGAGGTAATTTTTATATCATCGTATTCAATTTTCAAAATACCATCTGTTGCACCGGGAGGTACGACAACTTTCAAATCACGCGATGTGCTTTCTGGCAACGGACCGCCGGATGCATTATCGCCTGTAAAATATATAGTTACATCAACGCTTGTATTCAATCCTTTTCCTTTCAGTGTTATAGTATCGCCCACCACTCCGTGGTCGGGTTCAAGAGATGCTATAATTCCGGGATTCAGTGTAAACGATACTCCGGGATACCCCAGCACACTGATGGTGCCTGTGCGGGCAGAGGGAGGTACAATCACTTTCAATTCAGTAGACGATCCACCGATCACGCTTGCCACGGCTGCATTCGTTACTTTCGGATTAAACCGAACCGAATTTGTCTGTGGCTGTGATCTGAAATTATTTCCTTTTATAGTAACGGTATCTCCGATCCATGCGTGATCGGGTTCTATTTTATCAATCACCGGAGCAATGATGGTCAATGGCGGGCTATCGGCAGTTTCTTCATCCAGTATATTAACATGTATAGTACCGGACTGAACACCATCGGGAACTTTTACATATAGTCTTCCCGTAGTAGAATTATCCAAAGGCTTTACGCTACCGGATATACCCTGGAAAGATATATCATTATACTCATAACCGGGGCTAAACCCTTCCCCTATAATAGCAATCGTATCGCCAACCATAGCTTGAGCGGGCTCTACTGAAAATATTTTCAGGGGAGTGAATTCATCCTCTTGCTGGCAGGATATAGTAGTATAGATCAGCAACACACTTGCTATAGCAGTTGCTGCTATTTTAAATTTTAATGTCGTCAGAAGCAGGTAAAGATCTTTTCGTAGCATCATGGGGTTAAGTGTTTATAAAAACAACTCCTGCCTTACGGGGCAGAAAGTTGTTTGTATGAAATCAGTCCAGTTGTAGTGAGGATTACTTCTTACCTAGTTAGGATAAGGAGCATTTTGAGGATCGTAGTTCACCCATGATCCTGTGAAATTCCATCCGTTATCATCTGCAAATCTGCGGGCACCACGGAAGAATGTAGTCGTAACCGTAGTGCTGGTTGTGTTAGCGGTAAAGAAGCTGTCCAGTAAATTTGCATTTGTTCCGTTCGTTTCAACAGCAGACGTTGCGCTTGAAGGTCTTACGCTAGGGTTGGTTAATGTCCATGCTGCAGCAGATAATCCGCTTTGTGCAATCATGCTTCCTGCGCCTAGGTTAGAACATACTGTTGCGTTGTTACAAAGATTGGTTGCACTTAATGTCCACACATTGTTAGGGGCAACGGGTTCAGTGAAGCAAAGAGAAGCTGCTACATTGAAAGGTTTCACCGCAGTGTTGTGTGTTAACTGTACGCCTGCAGGTGATGCAACAACTGAAGTTGTCTCAGCAAATACCTGGTTGCGTGGCCAGCCTGTAATAATCGAGTTGTATACATCTATACCTGTGTTACGTCTCAGGTGTAAGCCATCCTGAAAGCGTGGGTCCGGAGAAGGATTGTTTACAACGGTACGGGCACATGCCGGATCGTAAGGACCGATCAATGTAAAGTTGCTGAAGCGCGCAGTAGTACGTGTTCCGTTCACACCATCAGCATCTGTATCGGATTCAAAACCGTTTGATGCAGAGTTGTCAGCGATAGCAGGATCGCGTACAGCGATACCAAACTGTACCTTACCTTTATATCCGAAATCGCTATCGAAATCATCATCCTGATTACGATACGAGATCAGGTATTTGGCATTCACTGCACCACCAAACCATTCGAAAGCATCGTCACCACCATAGGAAACCTGGATGTGATCAATGTCTGTTTCGCTACCAACACTATATAATGTCAAGCCGTTCTTCTCGCTGTTAGCAACGGAAGCTTGTGGTATACCACCGAACTCGATGCGCACATAGCGTAACACGCCAGAGTCATCAGCATCGTTAGTACCACCGTACTGTGGTGCTGTAACGCATGCTGGATAACCTTCTGCATTTACACTTGCACCCTGGTTGTTTACAGCTCTTCCTAAAATGTTAATGCCACCCCAATCTTTGGGAGCGCGTGAACCTGCAGGTTGATTAGATGTAAAAACAATTGGATTGGTAGAAGTACCGTTCGCTATAATTTTTGCGCCGCGTTCAATGGTTAAAGTTCCTCTGGAAGCTTTATCACCACGAACAACAACACCGGCCTGTATAGTAAGTGTTGCGTTATTGTTAACCCGTACATCGCCATATAAGATATAGGGATTACCAGCAGGTGTCCATGTAGTGTTCGCAGTAATGTTTGTAATGGTACACTCTGTTGCCGTAGAAGGGCCAACCGGTGTAGCAAGCAAACTTACATTACCATTCCTGCTAGGATCATTGATGAGACTGTTTGAATCATCTGTTGCCAGCTGGTCGGAGCACGCATATAGCATGCCGGCAACGGCTGCCACTGCAATGGCGCGTGTTGCTAAAATTTTAAAGTTGTTTTTCATTGTGTGTTGGTTTATTTTTAACAATTATTTAAACTGGACTGCATTTCCGGTTTTCATTGTGTGATGGCTCCGACTGCATCGGGGCCATTTTTTTTCAGCTATATCTATAGATCATGGAGTTCGGGTTACGTCATTCTTCTTCCATAGGATCCATAGCATAAGCCATTCTAGAGTGTGAGATTTAGTCCCAGCATGAAATAGCTTCCGGGACGATATTCCTGGAACATCCAGTCTTTATTGGGAAGCTTCGTTCTTCGCTGATCATCCCAGTATTGATTACGATCATAATCACGATACAACCTGCGCGGTTGATTGAGCAGGTCCTGAACACCGCCCTTAAATTCCAGATACTTATTGATACGCTGCCGTACAACAAGATCGATTACCTGTCGCGGCAATTCGTATGTTTCAGGAAAGAAAGATGTACCTGCGTAGATCAGGCGCTGTCCCAGTACGTTGTACAGCACTGATAACTTGGTTCCCCACTGCTCCTGATCAAAATATAGCCCTGCATTAATTACGTATGATGCCGTACCTTCCAGCGGACGCGTACCGATCCGGAAGTCATCAAAGTCATTTCCCTGGTCTGGGAATAAACCATCTTTAAATTTGACTTCGCTCTTCAGTAACGCCAAGTTTGCTATAGCTGAGAATCTTCTCGCCCAGCGCCAGGGAAGAAATGCAAGGTTCTTGCGTAGTTCTGTTTCTATACCATATACTATAGCTTCCGGAGTATTATCATACCGTATGAACTCACGGCTTCCTTCACTATAAGCATAGGGCTCAATGGCATTATTCAACCGCTTGTAAAAAGCACCGATCGAAATAAATTCACTTTCCGAAGGATAAAATTCCCAGCGTAGATCGAAGTTATGAATCTCGGCATCCTTGAGTGTATCATTACCAACCGATACATTATCCAATCGCGGATCTGTAATATTGATAGGAATAAGCTCTCGGTAATTGGGGCGATTAAGTGTCTTTCCATAGGCAGCACGCAGTAACATCTTATCGGAAAAACTCCAGCTTACATTCACCGAAGGAAGCCAGTAATCCAGGTACCGATTGATCAAATCTGCTTTAATCCCTGCACCGATCAGATACTCACTTGGTGGTACTCGCAGGTATAGATCTTGTCCTTCGTAGCGGATTCCCCCATATACCTGCAGCTTCTTATGAAAGAGTGGTATATTAACTGATGTATAGCCAGCATAAATTTTGCCATCAACGGTGAATACACCCGACAGAAATTTGTTATCAAATATATAGGCCCCGCTCCCATCCGTTTTAAAAGCATCGGGATTGAATATTTTGTCCGCCTCGTATTCGTTCACATCATTGCCTTCATATTGATACGATAAACCATTGATGGCAACGAGTCGCGAATCTATATCCTTCGTTTTATTTTCATTGAAGAATCCGGCACGAAAGAATATACCCGATTCATTTTTCTTCTCATAGTCGAGCGTAAAGGTCAGGTTGTCTTCCGAGCCATTGGAATAGAACAGTGAGTTCACGGTCGTGAAAGGGTTGGAAGCCGTTCCGCGGATATACTGCTTTGCATCCGGATTGTTATTATCGGAAGGGTTGGCCGGCAACAGCAACATCGAACGCTGCGCAGGGACATCGTCATTGGCTAAACTATATCCGGCAGACCACAGCAGCTTGTGGCTATTGCTCTTTCCGAGCATGTGCGTGCCTGCCAGCTGGCTTGCCAGTATCTCGCGGCTGCGATAAGTATAGGTGATCTTGCGAAGATAGGAATTGTAGTCTGTAGAGAAATCGCTGCCATCACGCACGATGGTCTCGTCTATACCGAGCCGGTTATATATACCTTTCAACTCCAGGCTGTGCCTGGGATTAATAATGAGATTCAGGTTTTGCAATATACCCCACCGTGCCGTTACCTGGCTGATGGTATCGCGGTAAGCTTCTATATCACGCTGCTTGCCATCGCCTGTTGAAATACGTTGCGGCTTAAAATCCTGGCGAACAATTTGTGTAGCTTGTGTGGTGTTGATGGAAGTAAGATTGCTCAGACGTACACTGCCCAACCGCCAGGCGTTATAGTAATTTATACCAGCACGATAATCCATTCCGGATTTTGTTTTTTGGAGGTTCCATTTGTGATAGAGCTTCTTGGCCCAGTCTGCGTTTGCAGCAAGTTCATCGGCTGTATACTTGGACGGATCACGGGAATCGGCTAATGTGCCGAGTCCTCCTGCCGGTATAGCTGCAGTTTCAGGAAACCCCGAAGGCAACGCACGCGAACCATCATCTTTACCGAGCCAGTCTCTGCTACCACCACTATAGGTATAGTAATTTTCAAAGTTTGAATCCGGTCTATACCACGAAGAGAAATTTGCTTCAAGCTGCCGTGCTATAGATGTATTCTTGGTTTCAATTTTAATTACACCGCCCGCGAAGTCGGACAATAGTTCCGGACCAGGGCTGCGATATACCGTCATCTTGTCGATCATGTTACTGGGCAGCATGTCGTACGAAAATGCCCTGCGATCGGCTTCGGAACTGGGTGCTACCATACCGTTTAAAAACGTCAGGTTATAGCGCTCCTGCATGCCGCGTATACTTACAAAGTTATTCAGCACTGTTACACCCGGTAAGCGTCTGGCAACATCAGCAGCATCCTGATCTACACTTCGCGAGATTTGTTGTGCGGATATACCGGTAATGATCAGGGAAGAACTCCGGATCGAATTCAACAGCGACACTTCATTGGTTTCCACTACATTTCCGGATAATGCTTTATCACCAATAATAACTATATCCTGAAGTTGCGTGCTCGATGGTCGCAGTTTCTGTTCGATCAGCGTGGGGTCGCCCGTAGTAACTTTTACATCACGGACGATGGTGCTTTCATAGCCGAGGTAGGAAAATGCAAGCTGATATATACCCACCGGTATATCTTTTATCAGGAAGTTTCCTTCAACATCCGAAGTAGCGCCCCAGGAAGTACCTACGATCAAAACATTCGCTCCAATCAAAAGCTCCCCCGATTCAGCGTCAGCGATCGACCCCTTTATAGACCCGGTAGTTTTTGTGACTTTTGATTCTACAGGCTTTACATAGATGATGATGTTGGATTTATACTCTTTATAGGCCAGGTTCGTTTTCTGAAGAATGAGATTTAGTGCATCCGCTACGGTGATGTCGGGTTCGTTGCAGGTGATCCGTTTGTCCGGCAGATCGTTGTTGTTATAGGTTACGCCATAGCCGCTTCGTTGCCGGATAACATCCAGGGCCTGTTCGAGAGAAGCATTGCGAAGAGAGAGAGAAATTCTGAGTTGATTAATGTCACCTGACTGGCCCGCTGCCTGAATTTGTCCGGTAAGACAGGTAAACAATAGAAGTACAATGAAGTTTCTGTAATAAACAGAAGTTCCAGGTAAAAGTTTTTGCATACTTTTGACTTGCTTTTTTTGGTTAAATCTTAATCGGTTATTTCCTGAAAGCAATGAGGTTCAAAACTCATTTTTCAGAACGGAGGTGTTCGAGCACCTTCGTTCCCTTTATATATATCAGTGGAGTCTCGTATCTTTTCAGTGCATCTGTAATAATTTTAGTGCGAACATTTTCCTGCGTATAGTTTTACTGTATTGCCTTCAATATTGTAGGTGATTCTGTTCGTGATGCTCAACATCTTCAGCACATCCTGCAGCGTTGTACCTTCCTGGAAACTGGAGGTGAACGTACAATCTCCAACTTCTGATTGCTTCGTCTCGACATGTATATTATACCAGCGCTCTAACGTACTGGCGACTTCCTGAAAGGAAGCTTTGCGCAGCACAAGTTTTCCCTCTGTCCACTCTATAGTATGCTCTGCAGATAGGAGTTCCTCTTTCGAAAATGAATTCGTGTGGCGATCATACTGTACTTGTTGATTTACGGTCAGCAGATGCTGCTGCTGAGGCGTAATAGATGCGGTGTCCTGGAAAACAGAGACTGAAACTTTGCCTGTCAAAACGCTGACGCGGATCGTATTCTCTTCCGGGTAAGCATGTATATTAAAAGAGGTACCGAGGACTTGTGTGCGAAGTTTACCGGTATGTACCAGGAAAGGTCTTTCTTCATCGCGCACAACTTTAAAGAAAGCTTCACCCTGCAGTGTCATCTCGCGCGTGCCATTTCTGAACCGATCGGGATACGTAAGTTTACTGCCAGCATTCAACACTATATGTGAACCATCCGGCAGGTTGAATTCAAGACGCTGGCCTGCAGAGGCCCGTTGTGTGATATAGTGTACGGGATCAACTATATTCAAAATACTCTGCCAGTGCAGCACAAAAGTATAGATGCAGACTGCCAGCAAAAGCAACGATGCCGCGATCCGATAAAATGTGGCGAATTGTCTGCCGCGACCTTGTGGTATAGCAAGGCTCTCTCTGATTTTATTGTATTGCAGGGGATGAGATCTTTGCTCCTCTTCAGCATCCATCTGTTCCCAGCCTTTTGAAAATATCTCTTCCGTTATAGCATCATCTGGAGCACTGCTCCGTATGAATGCAATTACTTCTGCACGCTCCTGCTCATTGGCACGATGCTGCAGAAATTTATCCATCAGCTCTTTCGATATTTTTTGTTTACGCTCCAATTGAATTCCTTTTGTATAGAATACACCAGACTGAAGCGGAAGGTCTATCGGAGTTGCATATTTTTTTTAAAATATATTTCCCACGAGTAAAAGTATGCCGATTGGGACATCGACATGAAGTTTAAGATATTCACGGATGGTTCTGAGAGATTTAATCATCTGAAGGCGTACGGTATCTTTGCTGATACCCAGCGTCTGCGAGATCTGATCGTAGCTCATGCCATCAAATCTGCTCATTATAAAAATAGAACGTCTTTTCTCAGGTAACAATGCTATAGCCCTGTTGGCGAGCTGTAGATACTCTTCATGAATAAGTGAATCTTCAACCGCGTTGTGAAATGTTGTCAATGAAAGACAGTACTCTTTATTAAGAGCCGTGTCCCGTTGCAGATCTCTCAAATGATTCAAGATGTGGTTCTTGGTAATCCTGAACAGAAAATTATTGAATGATTGGGACGCATCAATCGTATCACGGTTGTTCCAGATCTTTACAAATACATCCTGGGCAAGTTCCTCTGCAACCGGTTCGCTCGCTACAAAACGCAACGCATAACGGTATACCTTACCGGCATAACGATCGAGCAGCTCACGAAAAGCAGGCTCACTCCCACTCTTGAGCGCGAGTACCAAATCGGATATACTTCTTTGAGATAGCTTTTTATGGAACATAACGCTTTTAGCAAAAATGACTTTACTACCACAATTTCGTCCAGAAAGAACATCTCAAGTTTACAGCATAATTATGTATCCATCCTTATTTCAATATTAAGTGTATGTTAAAGTATGGCACGAACTGGAAAGCGGTAGCGTTATTAACCGCCTCCCACTCAATTCGGCTACTTTATCACATCTCACGCGGGGTATAGCTTAACGTGAACAGGCCTTCGCAAGATGTATAATGCAAAAAAGGAAAGGCATGTCATGAAACACCTTTCCTTTTTACTTTCTATAGCACTTGTACTTAGTTGTGAAGAACCTTCTGCACGCTTACGGTTGCATCCGTTGATCCGGTTGTGTATATAGTATATATTTTTCCGCCTACCAGGTCAGGCACATCAAAAGTACCGATGCTGTTTCGCGATACGGTATTATAAAGTTGCAGCGAGAGCGTTCCGGGATCAAGCGTTGAATAACCACTTTCTATGTTGATGGTAAGATTACTGACAATGGTTTCTCCATCGGAATCTTTGATATAGATATTAGACGGTGCTGCATCACTCAGGTGGATGAATTTAACCTTCACCTTATCACTGGCAGGCGCAGACAGATTGTCTTTATACTGTTGAACGCGCGCAGAGGAACCGCTCCCTACCAGGTAAATAGTAAAACTGGAACCATCATCCATATATAGCTCACCGGTAGCCGAGACATTATTTGTTCCTTCGTCTTTAAATTCAGCCACCAGTCGTGTTCCGGAATTTGTAGTCATGTAGTCCGATGCATCTGTAAAATCCAGTCCACCGCTAATGAGTACCTTGTTAATCAATGTAAAACTTTGTGCACCTTCGGTGGATGTCGCATTTACTACTTTTATACTAACCGAACCCGACGGGTCTACATCATTTTTCTCACACGAGAAAAAACATACAGACGACAATACGAACATCATTCCTGCAGACAACCTGCTATACCATAATCCTCTTTTCATATTTTTTTTAATCAAAGGTATTTGCACTCACCCTATAGGCACAGGCAAATCACAGTCAAGCAGGCAAAATGGCACTTGAAGCGTCTGTACATTAAGCAGGACATAACAGAGAATGTCTGGCTATTAGCATCCTGGCAACGATCTATGAAAAATAAAATAGCAGATTGGAATTGTATGAGAATACAACTATACATTCCCACTGAAGATATCCCTCAAAGCTCTGCGCGCGGCATGGTACCCACTCATACCGTGCACACCACCTCCGGGAGGCGTTGACGATGAACATATATATAGCCCCTTGGTGGATGTCCTATAGGGAGAAAGCCTCAGTGCCGGCCTTGTAAAAAGCTGTGCAATGGTGGCAGCACCACCATTGATGTCACCTCCAATGTAGTTTGGATTGTAAAGTTCAAGCTGTGTCGTATTCATCGTGCTTCTGGAAAGAATTCGATCCTTAAATCCAGGAGCAAAACGTTCAATCTGGGTTTCAATTGCATGCGTCATATCAACGGTTGATCCATTGGGTACATGACAATATCCCCAGGCAGTATGTTTACCCTGGGGAGCCCGCGTGGCGTCTGCTATACTTTGCTGGGCAAGCAGAACAAACGGCTGCTCGGCATGCTTGCCTTTCCAGGTTTGATATTCTGATTGCGCTATATCTTCAAATGTGTTTCCGATGTGTACAGTTCCTGCTTCCCGACATTCAGGCGAACTAAACGGAATGGGACCATCAAGTGCCCAATCGACTTTAAATACCCCCATGCCATAGCTGTACCGTTGTAATTGGTAGGTGTATATCGGTGAAAAGCTATGTCCAGCAATTTGCAACAGCTGACGTGGTGTTACATCAAACAGTATAGCACGTGCGGAAGGTAACTGTTCCAGAGAGCGAACATGGACACCGGTTTCAATTTTACCGCCCAGTGAAATAAAGTATGAGGCCAGTGATTTTGCAATAGCAGCTGATCCACCTTTTGGAATGGGCCAGCCTTTCGCATGCCCTGCGCTCATCAGAACCAACCCTATAGCAGAGGTTGCAATTTTATGAAGCGGAAGAATGGAATGCGCAGCCATTCCTGCCCATAGGCCTCGTGCTTCTTTTGTATTAAATTTATCAACCAGTATATCTGCAGGTTTAAGTGCATTCAGACCGAAGGAAGCCAGTAGTATAGGATTTTTGGGAATACGCAACGGACCAAGTATATCGTGCATCAATGCATCAAACTGCTTTACCAACGGCTTTATCAGTCTTGAATAAGATGCTGCGTCTTTGCCTAGATTTTCTGCTGTAGTCTCAAGCGAACTATAAAGTATTGCAGCATCACCATCTACGAATGGATGCGCCGCTGCATATTTTGGTTGTATCAATTCAAGGCCATGCTCGTGCAGAGGAACCGAAGCAAAGAACGGTGAACCAGCTGCCATCGGATGTATTGCTGAGCATACATCATGTATATAGCCTGGCAACGTTAACTCGGTAGAACGAAGCCCGCCACCGATCGTATCTTTTGCTTCAAGGATTAAAACGGAAAGACCAGCGCGTTGCAAGGTAATCGCTGCTGCCAGACCATTCGGACCTGAGCCAACAACGACTGCATCAAAATCTTTCTTATTACCTCTGGCCATTCAACAAAAAATATACTATATATCAAAAACTACTTTTTAGCTTCCGGGTGCAGATATACTTCACCGTTTTTCTGGACGATCCATTTTGTTACCGGATTAAAATGATACCCTCCCGTTCCACCACGTGCTTCGAGTAACGTTTTGTAAAATGGTTGCGTGTAGCCGGTCTCATCCATGGCGCGGCTCATAATTTCTGTTGTCTCCCCATTCCATCTCCACAAAAAACGAAAACCAGTATGCGCTTTATCCAGAACCGGAACCTGTAGCAACGCCTCGTTCCAGGTATTCCCCCCATTGGTACTTACTTCCACTTTTACCACTTTACCTCTGCCGCTCCAGGCTATACCGCGGATTTCAATCCAACCTTTTTCTACCTTGGCTGGATATGCAGGATACGTTATTATAGACCGTGCGTCCATAACAAAACTGAACTGCCGAATCTTTCCTCCGGTAACAGGCTCGGTGTATTTCGATGTCTCTTCACGCGTCATAAAAGGCTTATCGGAAACTTCTATCCGCCGGACCCACTTTACACATGTATTCCCTTCCCACCCCGGAAGAACCAGGCGCGCAGGATAACCTTGTTCAGGTCTGACTGCCTCACCGTTCTGCGCATAAGCAACCATGGTATCCTGCCATCCTTTATCTATAGGTATACTTCGCGTCATCACTGCGGCATCGGATCCTTCTGCCAGAAACCAGGTAGCCCTTGGATCAATACCAACTTCTCTGAACAGCGTTGATAACATCACACCGGTCCACTCGCTTTGACTGGTGAGTCCGCAGATCTCTTGTGGTGACAACGTCTCTTTGCTTCCTCTGAAATTTCCCGAGCATTCCAGAAACATAGTCCTCGATACGGAAGGAAATTTTTTTAAATCGCGCAAGGTAAAGATCATCGGTTTCTTTACCATTCCGTGAATGAGCAGTTCATATTTATCAGGATCGATAAGGGGTACTCCACCATGATGACGTTCGTAGTGAAGATCGGAAGGTGTAAGGGTACCGAATAGATCTTGCAGGGGTGTTCGCGATGAAGTATCAGAAGGTAACTTGAATGGTTTTTCAAAGGGAGAACGTGTACCGATAGCTCCGGGTGGTGGTCCAAGTTTTTTAGTTGGGTCAACAATCAACTCGGCTTGTGTCACAGCCTTTTGCATGACTTTACCAAAAGCAGTTTGTGCCAGCACAACTGCGGCAGTAGCAGCACCTCCTAACAATGTTCTTCGCTTGATCTTAGATCCTGGATATCCTTCTATTGGTTTCATATATAGCTTACTCACCGTATTTCACTGCCTCCTGTCCGATCATCATTAATAAACAGTTTCTGCGCTGGCATAATCACTTGGGGCAGAGTACGTGCATCCATCACAATGGTAGAATCAATGATGTTATTTCTATACAGTAAGAAAGCCGTAATGCTATAAACTTCCTCTGACGTTAATGTGCCCGGGTTGTTGTATGGCATGGCGCGGTTAATATAGTCATAGAGTGTAGATGCGTAAGGCCAGTAATTGCCGATGGTCTTCTCGCCCCTTTGTATGGAGTCCGATTCGTAGAAGGCTCCCACAAGTTTAGCATAAGGTCCTTCTGTGCCGGTGTGCCCATGACATATAGCGCACTTGGCTATGTAGATATGTTTACCTTGCAATACCGTACCGGAACCTTCCGGTAATCCTTCCCCGTCGGGACGTACATCTATATTCAATGAGTCTATTTCACGAGCCAAGGCAACTCTCCCCAAACCAAAGGTAGCAGGCCACACACTTGAATCATACGAACCTGCAAATTCACTCGGATCACTATTTAATTTGTCACAGCCTGTGTACACAAACAGCACCATCAGAATAAAAAACAAGCGCACTATCCACATGCAGAATATATAAGTAAAAGCATTATGTATACAATTCCCTTATGATATATTATGTTAACCGTTTTAAAATTTAGTATTTACCTGCAACAAGCTTCCCTTGCGAGAGTATATACTTACGATCGACCTTATCCAGTACTATATATATAGAATCCTGATCTTCATTAAGTCCTTCCAGAATTACGTGATCTCCATCACTAGTATGATATTTTAACATCATACGGTTACGCTTGTCGAATTTTCTGCTGGTTTCGGCAAACTCACGGTCTCTGCGGGCTGAGGCGGCACGCGAATCAATAAAATCCACTTCATCTCCGATATGCTTCCACGCGGCATCACTGATCCAACTATCGCTATATATACCAGCTTTTCGATTTTCCGGAATGGCGATTCTTTTTTCGGGCGGTGCTCCGTTTCCAGGACCATCACCTCCGGCACCGGCAACGACATTTCTGCGATCGGGCTGCGCTTTATATTTATCCTGTAGATATAGTATATTTTCCACGGTATCCGCATAGTAATGGAACACACGTCTTCCTCCGGCTGTGCCTGTCAACTCAAATGTTCGGTTTATGTCCCGTTGAGGATCGCCACCACCATTGGAGAGATCAAGCGCAGTAGGTTTATTTACCTTGAAGGTTAAAGATGTCCAATTCTCAAATGTAGCTTCCTGCCAGCGTACTGTATCCAAAGGAGAGTACGGTATTTCCTTGCCATTTAACCGGAATGTAGCAACGTTATAATAGCCCCGTAACGATGTGATGCCTTTTGTAGACGGCTGCTTATATGGATCATACAAGAAGTTTATCCATTGCAAGTAAAAAAGAAGAACAAGAAAAACTCCAATCGTTGCAACTTTCAGACTTACACGCGCACCTTGTTGCCACGGCTTTGAGAATGAAGGGTAGTAACTTACGATGCGTGAAGGTTTCTCCAGGATCAACAGGTTATATAAAGCGGGTATATAGTGAACCATTAAAAAAGCAGACAGCAAAACGAAATATGAACTATACACATGCACGCCTCCATCATACGCAAAATTCACGTATACTATATCTCCCAATGCACCGAACAACAACGCGGCACCGATCAAGGTCGTTTTACGGAAAAAGAGTAGAGCCCCCGCAGCGATCTCCACAACGCCTGCAAATACCTGGTACCAGGGAACGATACCAATGGAAAGCCAGTATATCTTCTGCGCTGTAAAATCTCCAAAGTCAGTATTTAAAAGCCCGTATGACGGGTACGGCATCTGAACGGGAAATAATTTCGTAAATCCAAAACCGATTATACCGATTCCGGCACGATACCGTACAATGGCGCGCAGCCAATAGTATAGTATAGTATATTCTGATGGTACTGGATTTCTTTTCTTATCGATAAACGTCCAGACAAGACTAGCCACGATGCTGAACAATAGGGTAATGATCCAATTCGCATATCCCTGCAAGGCGTTGCCAAAAATTGTGTTGCCAAAAAAATTAAGACCGGAACCAAACCTTGCTATATCATACAAGTCGCGGTAATGCAGGTTACTCCAATCAATATTGATAACGTGTTTATACCATTCTATATTATTAGGAATGCATATACTCACAAAGAATATAAATGAAATACGAAAAGCTATCAGGTGCCATTCTTTCCACTTTACCGTGTTGTTTTTCGATCCATTTGCCGAAGCACGAACGGTGCCCTCAACCAGAGGCTCTTCCGCAGATGCAGTTATGTTTAGATTGTTCGTTGCCATTGTTTAATATTTACAATTTCAATCCTCTTCTTCTACCCTCTTTGGCTGCTTCTTTCAGCAGGTATTTTTTATCAATGCGGTCCAATACGACATGTATAGAATCTCTGCCGGCATGGAGTCCTCTCAGAATGATCCGGTCTTTTGCAGGCCGCTCATATTCCAAATGATATACATCATCCCGCTGGTCTTCACTTCTGTTTCTCAGCGTAAGGGTATGCGCAACTGAGTCAATGGTATAGCTATAGAATTTTCGTCCCGCGATCCCTGAGAATTCATATGTGCGCTGCTCATTATGAATGAACACTTCTTCTGTTGTAGCCGTTACCGGACGCACGGGTGTGTTCGAACGAATGCTCAAGGTCGCCCACTTCTCAAACACTACATCTTTCCACCGCGACACATCTGAAGGAGAATACGGCAAGACTTTGTTATTCACGCTGAATTCCGTGACGTTGTAAATGCCACTGGCATTCACAAGGCCTTTGCTATTCGGATACTGGTATAGATCGCTCGTATAGCTTGCGTAGGTCCTGTAGCCGTAGAGAAAAACAAAAATGAATACAAAGACACTCTTTGCTATAATCCGAAGATTGCGCAACGTCTCATCTGTATACACAGGCTTAAAGCGCGGTGGCAGTGTTTCTTTCTCGAACGATGTTAGTGAAAGCAGGCGCGGCACATCGTAGACCAGGAGAAACAATGCCAGCGTCACCAGTAACAGACTATATACATACTCGCCTCCTTCGTAGGCAAGGTTAGACATGACTACATTTCCCGTAAACGGTATGATAATAAATGCCCCGATGGAAGTTGTCTTCCGATAGAGCAGTAAAAGTGCTGCTGATATTTCCACAAGTCCCAGAAACGATTCATACCCAGGCACTATACCCGTACTCATTGAAAAAACTTTCCAGTTGGTAATGTCGCCATAGTTTGTATTGAGGTTGCTCAACGAAGGTTCCGGCATTTGCATAGGGAAGAACTTGATGAATCCATACACCAACAATGCAGCGGCTAATCTATAGCGCAGTGCGACTCGCAGCCAGTAATAGAGTGTAATATACTCAGTTCGTTTTTTATCAACCACACTCCATATAATGACGCCAGCGACCGATATAGCACCGGCCACTAGCCAATCCTCAAACACCGGTACATTTGAAAAGAACCGTGGTGTATACCGAGCCAGGTAAAAGAAGTTGCTGAAATGTAAGGACGACCAGTCCAACGCAAAAAGATCACGGTAGTACTTCCAGTCGAGCGGGACAATCTGAATAAAGAAATACAGGAAGAAGAAGCGAAACAAAAATTTTTCATAGTTCTTCCATACAGGTGCATGAAGCTCCTGCGTATGTATACCTACACCGTTTACGTGCGACACCGTCCTTCGTTTCTCAGGTGCTACTGTTTCTGTAATTGCCATAGGGATTTGGGGTATATATTTAGTAACCTTCGTTTTGTTTTACGATATCACCATCCACCAGGATCTGCTCTGCCGGTATAGGCAATACAAGTCTGAAAGATTCCGTGACGTTCAAAATATCATCGGCTCTGCCGGTGCGTACAAGATCGAACCAGCGGTGCGGCTCAAGCGCAAATTCAATTCTGCGTTCATCCTCAATGGCCAGGAGTATATCATCTTGTGTTGTCGCTGTACTTGGGGCAATGTCTGCACGAGCGCGCACGGCATTCAAATCCTCCAGCGCACCCTCCAGGTTTTCAAGTTTAGCACGCGCTTCTGCCCGGATCAGGTATAGCTCTGCTATACGGATGATATAGGAAGGGTCGGACGCAGGCGTGCGATAGTACAGGTTTCCATACCAGCGATTTTGATTGTCCTTTACCACGAGGGTACTGCGTGTACCTCCTATCGCTGCATTGTTCACCAATGCTACGAGTGCATCATTGGGCGCCCATTGGCGTGTGCCACCATTGGTCTGCGGCTGCCATTGATTACGGTGCGTATTTACCTCCGTGGTACCGTTGTAAAATAATTCCAGTATAGATTCATCGCTACCACGGGCATTCAAAGCGAAAAATGAATTAAAGGGTTTCACCAATCTATACTTTGAATCTGCAATGAGTTTGGATGCATATTCTTCAGCCTTGTCATAATCTTGCTGGTATAAATAATACCGCGCCTTTAATGCCCATGCCGTTTTCTTCGTGGCGCGATAACGATCTGTTGTCTCTGGCAGTAATGATTCTGCATTCTCCAGATCGCTCAATACCTGTGCATAGGTTTGGACAACCGAGCTCTTGGGTATACTTTGATTGTCACCGGCTATTTTAGTAGGTGCGGTTACAACAGGAACACCGCCCCATGTTCTGGCCAAATCAAAGTAGGCTAATGCACGTACAAAGTATGCTTCCCCTAAGTATTGATTTCGCAGCGCTTCTGTGAGGGTTGGATCTGCTATACCCGGCACTGCGGCGATAACGTTGTTGGCCCTGTTTATAGTTCTGTAAATTGCATTCCATGCAGCGCTGATCGTTGCATTGTCGCCATTTACTTTATGATTAATAAATTCCTGCACCTGCGATTGTGATCCCGTCCACTGGATATTATCACCCGATAGATATCCTATCGACTGAAAGGATGTTCCATAATACCCAGCGTCACCCAACGCGCTATATAAACCACGAAGCGCAGATTCTGTTGAAGCTTTATCAACAATAACGTCATCGCTTGTAGAGAGCGAATCTTTCGGCTCTATATTCAGAAAGTCATCGCACGATGCAATTGTCGTCAATAGCAGTGCAAGTGAGAACAGGGTATATATCTTAGTCTGTATATTTTTCATAATCTTTAGGCATTCGTAGTTATAATGAAACATTAATACCAATCTGCACGCTTCTTGGTTGTGGTGGTGTTCCCAGGTCTATACCTTGTTCATTCTGACTGCTGCTGGATGCAGACTCGGGATCCAGACCGGTATAGTTGGTGAACAGGAGAAGATTGCTTCCTGCAACATAAAATCTTACAGAAGAAAAATTGAAACGCTTCGTTACGTTAGCAGGAAGTGTATATCCCAACGTCAATGACCGCAGACGAAGGAACGAACCGTCTTCAAGCCACCGGCTTCCGCCATCGCGATAGTTGTTTACGTTCACACCATCCGGACGTGGCACATCAGTGACATCTCCGGGTTGTTGCCAGCGGTTCACATTGTGTTTGAAAATTACCCGTGCTGCATCACGCGCTCCGCCACCCTCACCAAAGAAGCGATTATGATTATATATTTCGTTTCCATATTGAAAGGCGAAGAAGACTGAAAGATCAAAACCTTTATAAGCGAGGTTGTTTGTAATTCCACCAAAGAAGTCTGGCCATATACTTCCATAGATCTGGCGATCTTCCGTTGTTATCTTATTGTCCTTTACCACCTCTTCGTAGATCACATTTCCAGTCTGTGGATCAACACCTTGCTCTTTATATACCCAGAAAGAATATAGCGGGTGGCCTTCTTGCTGCAGTATCAGATCACGGCTTCCATACTTGAGCGGGTTCTCCAGTTTCTCTATGTTGTTTACATTTCTTGAAATGTTAAGACTGGTAGTCCATGAAAAATCTGCTCTGGAAATATTTCGGGTGGTAATAGCAAACTCAAAACCTTTGTTGCTGATCTCGGCTCCGTTCTTCCAGTAATTTGCAAACCCGGTTTTGGCTGGCACAGCGACCTGCAGTAAGCCGTTCGTAGTATATTTATTGTAGATATTGAATTCAAGCGAGATGCGATCGGATAGTAAACCTATATCTATACCGGCATTGAACTGGCGTGTCGTCTCCCACTTCAAATCAGGGTTTGCCAATTGTTGTGGTGCTATACCCGGACTATTCTGATACGGGGCGCTTCCCGACCATAGACCTTGTGCTGCAAAGTTTCCTATACCATTTTGGTTCCCAATCACACCAAAGCTTGTGCGTAACTTTAAGTCACTGATAAGATCAACATCCTGCAGAAAACCTTCTTGCTTCACGCGCCAGGCAGCGCCAATGGAAGGGAAATAGCCCCACTTGTTGTCTGCGCCAAATCGTGATGAACCATCGGCACGGATACTCACATCGAGCAGGTAGCGATCATCGAATCCATAGTTGATCTTTGCAAAGAATGAAACCAGGTTACTCTTTGTCCAGCTCTCTGTGCTGGTGGAGCTTGCCGCCGCAGATATAGTTTTAAGATCATTGCTGGCGAAGCCTCTTCCTTCGGCATAGGTTCTGGACAATACATCACTTTGAAGTGTATTTCCAATCAACACACCGAATGCATGCTTCCCGATTTCTTTCTTATAGGATAAGGTCTGCTCATTTAACAGCGAAGAGAATTGACTTACACTGGAGGTAGCGTAACCTCCTTGTGCGCCCAGCAATGTATAGGTATTCCAGTATTCACTCTCGTCATAATTATTATAGTCCACACCAAAGCTCGTACGGAACGTCAACCCGGGAAGGAGTTCTGCCTGCGCATAAATATTCCCTATATATCGCAAGCTTATCGATCCGATATCATAGTTATCCATGAGCAGGGTAACATTATCAAAACCGGCACGACCTACCAGGACACCATCTTCATTGTAAGGTGACAAATACGTTGGTGTGTGGAGTGCAGCCTGAAGTATACCTCCTTGCGGACCATCGCCTGCGCGTCCCTGGTTTCTATCCGAATGCGTGAGTATGTTACTCACACCAATCAGCACCCGGTCATTGATTTTCTGATCCAGGTTTACTTTAAAAGTTGTTCTGGAAAAATCAATTGGCCGGAGTATAGCTTCCTGTTTGTTGTAGCCTGCCCCTATATAGTACTTTGTGTTGGTGGTACCACCGGAAAGAGAAATATCATAGTTCTCTAATCTTGCCGTTCTGAAAACTTCACCGAGACGATCGTAGGTTTGTTGTTCTTCGGGAAGGCCGCGTCCTCCTTCAGATACAGGGCGGAAAGGACGATTGGCAGATGTTCTGTTCAATTTAGGATCATCTATACCGGTATTGATCCACCATTCATTTACAAGCTCTGCATGTTCCTGTCCCGTTGCAAGATCCCAAAGTTTCGTAGCTTTCGCCCAGCCGTAAGAGGCATTGAAATTTATAGTTGGCTTCTGCTCGTAGTCGCCTCGCTTGGTGGTGATGATGATCACACCGTTTGCTCCGCGTGATCCATATAGTGCAGTGGCTTCGGCATCTTTTAGAACTTCTATACTTTCTATATCAGCCGGGTTAATATCTGCTATCGGGGATGTTGCTTTGCCACCCGTGCTAAGTGTCTGCAGACTGTTACTGTTGATGAATACACCATCTACTACATAGAGCGGATCGTTATCGGCATTGATAGAGGTCGCACCACGTACACGAACATTTACCGCTTCCCCTGGAACGCCTGTGTTGCTGGAAATCTGTACTCCGGAAACCTTTCCTTGCAGCTGCGCATCAAAACTTCCGGCAGCTATAGTCTTAATCTCTCCGGGGTTTACTTTCGCAATTGAGCCGATCAGATCTTTCCGTTCCTGTGTGCCGTAGCCGACAATCACAATTTCGTCCAGTAGCCCATCCGTTTTTAAAACAACTTCGAGAGGCTCTTCAAGGAGTTCATATATCTCCACTTCCTGTGGTTTATATCCCACCAGGTTTACTTGTAATGAAAAAGGAAATTCTTTCGCTGATGTGAGAACAAACTGTCCACTCACATCGGTGACGGCAGCATTGGAAGTTCCCTTGATATTAATCGTGGCACCCGGCACAGGTGTACCGCTATCATCCTTTACAATTCCTTTCAAATGCTCCTGAGCAAAAACGGAGACCGAACCTACGAAGACTGAGAGTACTGTGAGTAATAATCTTTTCATGTAATTATATCTATATATATACTAATAATTCGATAGAGCGTATTGCTTGCGATGTATCGTCTTTGACCACCAATTCAAAGAGCGATACACCGGCAAACAAAATGTCATAGTGATGTCGTCTTGCTACTGCAAATGCAGGCAAGTATAACGTGCTGACTACAGAATATAATCAGCGTCAACAGAAGTGATTGGCACTAAAAATTCCCCTGGCAAATGCCGGTAGAAATCGAATAAAGTGTATGGTGGATTTTTCCATCATCCATTAATTTTATTTGTTCTCTCCGATAACCTAACCGGATGAGACAGGATAGCACCTTGTCGATGAGACAGGTTGCTAGAAGTTCAAAGAGCCTGGACTCTCCCTTCTTCTTAATAAAATCAATCTGGTGGAGAACTGATTTTGCTTAATGCGATGCAAACATAGCACCTTATTATCTATCAAGTCAATAGACTTTGTATATTTTTTATTTTTATGCCTGATTTTTTGGATAGGCGGTATTGTGGCAGCCCTGCTTATACTATAAGATTTATATAGCCCGTTGTATGAAGAAACTCCCGGATGCTGATAATAGTCCGATATATAGGTGAGAATATCTACAACAAAACATTTGTTTGTCGGCTATGACAAGGGGGAATTCTATTTATAGCACATCGGGGCGAACGTCACACGCCTATTTTTACACGAACGGAGAGTCGAACGTCTGTTCCTCAAAAATAACGTTGACAATGTATGTACAACATTGTCATGTTTTAGGAATGGTCGAGAGATTAGGATGTATAAAGACTTCAACGATCTACGCAAATCCTGTAAGGAAGAATCATTTCAATCTATATATATATAATAAAAGAAGCTTTTAGTAAGATCGCTTTCGGCTTAAGGTTTCCAGTTATCCGTCCTGAAAGGCGAAGCAGGCAATCCTTCCTGGTTATACAGATTCGCATCATCCGGATTATTACCCCATGCATAACGCACCGCTACCGGATTCTTAACATCGGGATGATACACTATTACTTTACCATTTTCAATATATGCTTTGGCCCAGACAAACTTTTGATCATCGCCTGCTATAGCGAAGGACTTCAGGTAACCATACTTGTCCTTTATTACCAGGCCGCTACCGACATTATCAAAGGTGAGGATCAGTTTGTTATCCGCCTTCCGCATTGATTTATATACAGGTCCTGAGTATACAACGTCCTGGTTATACGCAACGTGCAAGGCCGAAAGTGCAAGCCTTAATCCTACATCTTGTTTGTTGCGCGGATGAATATCTCCGGCCTCTCCTATATCTATGATAACCGCCTGACCTGTGGAAGGAAGCGCCAACGTTGCACTTTGTGCTTCGCGAAGTGCTGCCCACTCACTGGAAGCTGGTGTAGCATCGGGGGCCATAAAGTTAGCAAGTTGCACCCACAGAAAAGGGAACTGTTGATTCCACTTGGAGCGCCAGTTGTTTATCAATTCCGGAAATAATGCTTTATAGCGTTCGGCTTCCCATGTATTGGATTCACCCTGGTACCAGATTACTCCTTTGATAGGCAAGGATATAAACGGAGCGATCATCGCATTATAAAGTTGTGATGGATATGCATTCGGCCCGGACGCCTGAAGTCCGTACTGCGTATTGAGTACAGACACTTTATAGAGCCACTCCCCTGCCAGATCAATTCTCTTGGTATTTACTTCCAAAAATAGCTTTTCCGGAGCACCATATATACCACCACCACCGGCACCATCCGTTACACGGACTACCAGTACATTCTTGCCTGGCTGAAGTATATTTCCTGCTAATGGATAATTCCGTTCAGCATTCCATCCGTTTGTACCCCCCACAAGCTTACCATTCAGGTAAGTCTCATCTATATCATCGATCGGACCTAAATGCAGTGTAGCACTTCCTATATCCGCTGCATCCAGTGTAAACTCTTTTCTAAACCAGACAATCCCATCAGCATTACCGATTTCAGTTTGTTCCCAGAGTTTGGGTAACACTATTTTCTTCCATCCTTCGGTATACTCCGGTACGTACCACTTTTCTGTTTTCCCTTTTTCATTCTGCAAAGCATCAAAATATTTCCGTTGCTTTTCAGGGAGCTCTTTAGATTCCTGGCGAAGAGTCTGCAGGTCCAGTTTTTTATATTCTTCTTTGGTATACATCAGATCACCGCTCATCCAGGTCTGGATGTTGGTTCCTCCCCAAGAGCTGTTGATCAAACCGATGGGTACATTTAGTTCAGTGTTTAATTTTCTTCCAAAAAAATATGCGACAGCGGAAAAATCCCCAAGTGTTTCAGGATTGCATTCCAGCCATTGTCCTCCCGTAAGATCCTTCTCTGTATCAAAGCTCATTGCTTTTGGTACCGTGAACAACCGGATCTGCGGGTGATTACCATTGGCGATTTCCTCAGCAGCGTGATTGGTGTTCTTAATTATCCACTCCATGTTCGACTGGCCACTGCCGACCCATATATCTCCCACAAGTATATTTCTAAGGATGATGGTATTTTTCCCTTTCACAACCAACTCGTAAGGGCCTCCATGTGACATAGCTTTCAAAGAAAGTTTCCAGTTACCGTTTTTATCGGCCTTCGTTTTTGCCGTTGCTCCATGAAAAGTAACCGTAACAGATTCGGACGGCTTGGCCCATCCCCAAACGCGAATGGGTTGATTGCGCTGCAACATCATATTGTCTGAAAAAATCTTTGGCAATACCACTTCCGCATGGACACTCAATGCCAGCGATATGAAAACAAAAGCAACCAAAGCGCTCGCTTTGAAAGTAGATAGAGGACTGATCTTATTCATGGTACAATAATAAATTCACTGCTACAATGTACAACCTCTTTTTGAAACTGAACATACCCAGGTATATACAATTGATGGCAGGAACAATTTTAGAGAGTCTATAAATTGAACATTCCCTATGAACCCAAGAAGTCAAATCGCCCTAAAAAATTAAAGAAAAATCAAATCATTTATCATTGAATGCCTTATGAACAAGAGATTAATCCTCACCTTAATGTATATGGCTCTCGTCCTTTTCTACTTCGTCCTTATAAAGATGTAACTGTTTGTACTCGGTAGAGTGAGTCAAGGCGTCACAAAATTCAAGGTCGTCTGAATCTTCGTGGCCATTACAATATATAGCATTGTCCTCTTTTCATTGTGAAGGACACTTGCCCGATAAGCTGTTCTGTCTTATCCGTTAATATATACTTACCGACATATGCAAAGGCAACATAATCTGTCGCCACATTTCCACAAATATAGGTCTGTTCACTGCCATAATCCCCATCCGCATATGTTTACAAGGCGGGGACGGTTTTTGGTCCACTTGCAGAAACTAAAAACAGAGTGTTATGAAAAAGTCAAAGAATATTCCTCAGGAACTTCAAAACAAATTAGGTAAGTTGTTTGAAGATGAATTAAGAGATATCTATTGGGCGGAGAAAGCGCTGGCAAAGGCGTTGCCCAAGCTGGCCAGCAATGCTTCCTCGGGCGATCTCTCGGAAGCAATCCAAAAACATTTGGAGGAGACTGAAGAACATATTGTTCGTTGCGAGCAGATCTTCAAGGTAATCGGAAAAGAACCAAGAGGAAAGAAATGTGAGGCTATGGAAGGCTTGATTAAAGAAGCCGAGTCCATTATAGAAGATACTGAAGAAGGAGTAATGCGGGATGCCGGCATTATATCTGCTGCACAAAAAGTAGAGCATTATGAAATTGCTTCCTATGGTACGCTTAGAACTTTTGCAGAAACCATCGGCCTGGATGAAGCCGCCAGTATTTTGGAAACGACACTGAACGAAGAAAAGAAAACAGATGCCTTGCTAACTGACCTTGCGGTGTCTATGATCAACGAGGAAGCTGCGCAGGAGCCTGCTGAATAACGGTGCTGCCAGACTACTCCTTGTATCCAGTATATATATAGTTCAATATAAAATACCGGTGAAAGCCGGTATTTTTCATATCACATTGGTTATGAAAAAAATCCTTAATAATAACAGCCTTTCCATTGTAATCTTTCTGCTGTTTTTGTTTTCAATCATTGGTCAGGCGATTACCGGATTAAAGCAGTATAATGAAGAGATGATTGAAAAAAACGGAATCACCGTTACGATGGATGCATACCTTACGTCCGGACATTTTTTACAAACAACATTTGAAAACTGGGAAAGTGAATTTCTTCAGATGGCGCTGTTCGTGATCTTAAGCATGTTTCTTTTTCAAAAAGGTTCAGCTGAGTCCAAAGACCCCGACAACGAAGAGGAAGTAGACCGTGAACCTGATCCTAAAAAGGAGGACGCTCCATGGGCAGTAAAAAAAGGTGGCTGGATACTTGGTATATATAGGCATTCATTATGCTATACCCTTACAATATTATTCGCACTTTCATTTTTGTTACACTGGTATGGCAGCTTGAAAGATTACAATCTCCAGCAGCAATTGGACAACAAGCCAACGGAAACGGCAACAGAATATCTTTCAAACTCACGGTTTTGGTTTGAATCTTTTCAAAACTGGGAAAGTGAATTTATTTCTCTTTTCTCTATTATTATACTTTCTATTTTTCTCCGCGAGCAGGGCTCTCCGCAATCAAAACCGGTGGACGCCGCTCACTCGGAAACCGGTGGTTAAGGTTGAATAAATATAGGGCAATGACTTGGTGAATGTATACTATATGGTATATATTGATGGTGCTCATCGTTCCCATCCAAAGGAAAGCTCCAGCATGAACAGTGCGGAAGTGCTGCGTTCATCGCGAACATCCTCGGGATTGGATTCATACCACCACTCATCACGAAGTGCACTATAAATTCCTGCATAAGCTCCCACGCTGATTACACTCTTTTTCTCTGCCCATCGCCAGCGAAATCCTCCGTTGCCCATCACCGCTATATTACTGAATTCACTTTTCCAGTCGGAGCCATCATAGCCTTTGGAACTTCCGAACGAGTACTCGATTACTCCTCCGGTATACCAGGCTCCTTTTTGAGCGGGGAATAAATGCCTATAGCCCATACCTATACCCAGTGCAAGCGGAGAAACGATTACTTCATCGCTGTCTTCATCTGCATTGATGACATGGTAGAGAATACCCAGGTATGGCAGCCGGACGTGCGGAACGATATAGCCTTGATTACTTACTTTATACTCTGCCTGAAAAACCGGCCCGAACTGAAGTATACCCAGCGCATTGATGTGAAAGGCGCGCAACGGCAACGGCTTAATTTCAGCAACCGAAAATGCAACATCATCCTTATGCGCCACAGGATGTGTAGACGACCTAAAGCTTGAGTTCACAGGCAAAACCTGTCTTTCAGTTGTGCTCGCCGTTAATATATATTGCGCAGCAACATCTGTTACCGTCAGCAAAAACAGCAGGCAGCTTGTGAAGGCTATATATCCATTCATGAAACAACGAGGCGCCACGGAATGTACTTGGTTTATCATGGGATTTTTGTTTGGGTTGAACAATAACCAAAACTACTTCCCGGGCCGGTAGATGTTCAATAGAACAAAAGTTACATTTTGAGCCTTCCTATAACGTCTTGCCTAACAGCTTATTGATGGCTTCCGTGCGATTTTGCACTTGCAGTTTCTTGTATATATGATGAATGTGTTGTCGTACGGTGCCAACGCTTATAAAAAGTTTCTCTGCAATTTCCTTGTAGAATAAGCCTTTGCTCAACAACACCAAAACCTCATGCTCGCGTGCCGAAAGCATTTCAGCAGGCTTCCCGTTGATCGGTGACTGGAAAGAAAGAATCACTTTTTTTGCAATGGACGCACTCATAGGCGCACCGCCATTGTATAAATCATGCAAGGCTTCAACAATCTTTTCGGGTGATGTATTTTTTAGCAAGTATCCACTGGCTCCCAATGATAAAGCCTGAAAAATCTGTTCACTGTCCTCATATATAGTGAAGATCATAAACAAAATGTCCGGATGGAGCGCTTTGACTTTTTGCATACACACCAGTCCCGATGAATCGGGCAGGTTAATATCCATAATTACAATATCCGGTGGATTATCCGTGAGTCCTGTATAGGCTTCCGATGCAGTCGCATAAGCATTCACACACTTCAGCGAGCTCTCCCCCTGCACTATAGATTTCAATCCTTCACGGATTTCCGGGATATCTTCAACAATGCTGATGCGTATAGGTTGCATGATTAAAATTGGAAGTATTGATTGGATTTAACAATAGAACAAAAGTTATACGACAGCAGGCAATTCAAGTATAACACACGTGCCTTCATTTTGAACGATGGAGAGATTTCCTTGTATAGCGTTGGCGCGCCGCTGCATATTCTTCATCCCATTTCCGGATGATTGATTCGTGGAAGATATACCTTGTCCGTTATCACAAATCTCTATTCGCCAGGTACTCTGAAACTGCAGCGAGATCAACACCTGCGTTGCCTTTGCGTGTTTGACAACATTGTGAATGGATTCTTTAACAATGAGGTATATATGATGTCTCTTTTCAGCCGGCAATACAACAGAGGGAATTGGCTCGGCTGCATGGAAAGTGAAATCAATGCCCGCATTCTCCGATATTTCCCCGGCAAGTGAGCGCAAGTCCAATATAAAATCTTCCAGCACGATAGCTTCACCGCGCAACGCCCATACAATCTCATTCATCTTTTCGATCAGGGAAGACGCAAGGGTAGAAAGTTTTTGCATAGATTCTCCAGGCGAAGCATTGTAGGAAGAACGACTGATGAATAGCATGGAAGTAAGCCCTGAACCCATATCGTCATGCAACTCCTGGCTGATGCGTATGCGTTCCTGCTGCTGCCCTTCCAGCAAGGACTGAAGGCGAACGGATTTTTTCTCTGCCTCCAGGCTTTCAATGGTCTTGCGAGTGATCAACTCTTTTTGCCTGGTATACTTATATAGCAGAAATAGAATAGTAACCAGCACAAGGATTCCTGCTACCGAGCCGATAAGCCAATAGCGTTGTTGCATACTTTGCGCCTGGGACTTTTGCAGCAGTATATCTTTACTTAATAATTCATTCTGCTTTTGTTCAAGCCTGTACTTGTTTTCAAGTGATTCGACATTTTCCAGAACACTGGCGTTGAGCAGTGATACTTCCACAGAATCCTGGAGGCTCCGGAATTTTCGCACGCGATCGAACTGGTGTGTAGCCAGATATATATCAGATAACACCTGGTAAAGCCTTTGCAGCACTTCACCTTGCTTATGCTCACGGGCAAAAGCAATCGCGCGGTATAAATGCGTTTCGGCCTCTTCCCACTGTTGCTGCCTGAAAAGAGCTTCCCCGATCCCCAGAAGTACATGCGCTTTTCCGGTTATATCTTCAATACTATCGGTTAGCGGCAGCACTCTGTAAAAAGCCGCGAGGGCTTTTACAGGTTGACCAACATCAAGATATATATAGGCTTGATTGAGCAGTGCTGTTTCCTGCATATTGAGATCACCCATCTGTACTGAAATTTTTTCGCCCATAGCATAGTATAGCTGCGCCTGCCTGTAGTCCTTGATATCCTTGTAGGCATTACCCAGATTAATGCTTGCATTTCCCAGGGTATATATATAATGATTGGCCTGACTGATCCTTACTGCACGTTGTCCATGATCGATGGCCTTGTCTGGTTGGTTCAGGTTCCGGTAGAGGCCACTCAGGTTGGCAAGCAACGTGGCCTGCGACTCTACGTCAGAGGACTGTTCGAGCAGACCAAGTGCTTTGAGGTAGTACTTTACAGCGTTGGTATAGTCTTCCTGGTATTGGTATACTACGCCCAGATTGTGATAAGCCTTTATCTGGTAGCTTTTAAGATTGTGTTCTTCAGAGATCCGGACAGCATACAATAACAGCTGAACGGATTCATCCAGTTTGCCCTGGACATTTAACACCGCCGTATAGTTGTTGATATACTTTAGCTCGCCAACAGCGTAATGCAATTGTTTACTCAACTCTCCGGCCTGTTTATAGAAATATAATGCTGAATCCGGATCGTTAGCTTCATGCTGCTGTCCCAATGTTATATATAGCAGCACCTGGTTTGTATCTGCCGGTGTGTGGGCAAGCAAATGCCGCAGGCTGTCTTTATTCAGACCAAGCCTCATTTGGGCATGGCTCAATGAGGCCGCCAGAAAAAATAATCCTATCAATAAACTTTGTTTACTCAAATCATACTGCGTAATACCAACAATATACTGAATCGTTGTGGTCCCAGGCAAGGCTAAATATTACCAAAGTGTTATGAGGTTAATAATTGAACCAGAATTCTTGTCCTGCGCTGTTGGTCATCTTTACAGTAAAAGTTGAATATTCCTTATCAGCATCCAGTAAAATGGTGTCCTTATAGCGTCTGCCGTTGTATTCGAACTCAATAGCAATGGGTGGATTAACAATTTTATCACGACCTTCTGACGCATACGACATGAACATGTGGGTAGAGGAAGCACACCCCGAACTTGAACATGCATACCTATAGCGATATGAATCAAAGAAACGGAGCACACCGTTCAGGACCAGATCTTCATAAGTATATTGTTGAAATTCAAGTGTGACATCGGTCAGACTCGTATTGAGTGTCGATGAAGCAGAAGAAGACCGGCTCTGTGAAAAAGTTCCGTTGACCACAACGCTACCCCCACCCGCTCCCTCGATAACTTCATCGGTATAGGTAACGTCATTCCCCTGTTCTATTACCGGTTGCAACGTGGCTGTCCATATAGTGTGGATTCTGAGAAAAGCTTCGCGGGCTTGCTCTTCATCAGCTATAGCGGGCATACTACTTTCGTCTTCACTGCAGGCCTGTAACAAGCCTGTGAAGACCACTGTTAAGATCAACATGTTTCGTTTCATTTCCGTTTGAATTAGTAATTCAAAACTAATAGCGGATCAAGGGCACGTCAATAGAACAAAGGTTATATACTTGAGCTTCGATATTCTATACGAATCAGATTATTAAAAGATCAGTTGAAGAGCCTATTCGCTCGTAGAGTACGTATAGGAATAAACTAATTCTTTTTTTGCATCTTGAAGGTGAATTCCTTTTTAGATCCATATGCGACTGCTATACTTCTGTATTGTTTTTTTTCTTGCCAATGGCTGCGCTCCATCGTTTAAGTCTTCCGAGCGTTCATTCGACAGCTTTATACTTTGGCGTACCGGACATGATGTCGAAACGATACAGCAGATACCTTTGAACGGTAATGACGCTTTTGTTCGGAGTAAAAACGAATCGTTCGTGCATGTTAAATTCAATATCAAAGAATATGGAGAAGTTTCTGTTCCCATCAATACTAAAACAGTCGATGGAAGTGAAGCACTACAATCAGATATTTCACAGTACAAATCAATCCGATTAACCTACCAGGCTAATCATGAATTTATAGTTCAGCTTCGACAAACCGGTATACATGGTGGTATACATAACCAGATAACGCTCTCGGGTTCTGAAACGTTTACAACGGTCACCATACCTTTTACTGAATTCAAGGGTGGTGTTAAACCGCTCGACTTGAAGGATGTAGCGAAATTCAATTTCGCTTTTCTTTCGAATGACCACGAAGATGGCTTTGCCGAACTAAAGGTCAGCGGCTTCTCTATTCAATAATTTCCAGTACTATATTTGTTGTCTCTTTGCTATATGTTCATTTTTAAGGTGGCACTATAGGAAGGATATCCTGCTTACCAGTAACACCTCACCTACCCCAATGGGGTAAGAAATCAATGACAGAACGGCAGAGTGTAAAATGAAAATCTTAAATTCCAGATCATTCATTATTATTTTCAATAACGTCTTCCTGTTTTATAACTGCAAAACTTACATTTGGTAGAAACTCCCTGCATTTAATCGCACTGAATCAATGGCTTTGCGCAACTTAACATTAAATTTGCAAGATGGTCAATGATGTAATTCTATATTTTTCGATACTTCTCTCTCTCCATGGAATTTCAAGCAAGACGGATTTACATCAGTCTGCATCTTTGACTTCCTCAAGGACGGATACGGTTCTGGTGGCGTCAGATTCATCTGCATTAAAACACTCGAATAAGATTGGTATAGATCGCGCAGACCTTATTGCCTATGCTCAAACTTTTAAAGGAACGCGATATAAATATGCAAGCGCAGATCCAAAAAAAGGATTTGATTGCTCAGGCTTTGTGATGTACGTGTTCAATCATTTTCAAATGTCTGTCCCGCGCAGTTCTATAGACTTCACCAGAGTTGGCAATAAAGTCGAACTGCCATCGGCCAAACCAGGTGATGTTATTCTCTTTACAGGGGCCAACAGTAAGATTCGCAAAGTAGGACACGTGGGCATCATTACGCAAGCTGCCGGTGATAGTATAGTCTTCATCCACGCAAGCTCCGGCAAAAAGTATAGTGTAACGGAAACAAAATTAAACGCCCACTACAAAGCGCGTTTCATGAAAGTTGTCAGGTTGCTTGAATAGATTTTCTCCTGCAGACGAACCCGTCCATATCACTTCGCGATATATATATCATAATAGCTGCATCTTGGCAATATCATCCGTTGTTATAATAAATGCGAATGCAATATATATACGCTGCTCTTAGTGGAATGGCCACCCATCCCAACCTTCAATTTTATCTTCGAAAGGCGGAGTAGAATAGTCACTAATATTTTTTGCCGACTATGCAGAGAAAGAACCGAGCTGTTGTATTTTGCGCAGGATGCGTATCGCGTCGTGAAACAGGTGACGACCAAAATCATTGACCGATATCAACGCACGGCAATATAGGCACCCAACAACCCGCTCATTTACAGTATGAAGATTAAGTCAGCAGAGTTTATAGCGCTCTCAGCATGCACAATGACGCTCACTGCATTAGGAATTGATATTATGCTTCCGGTGTTTGCCGAAGTCAGAGCACACTTCAATTTACCTCAGGATTCCACGGCAACGGCACAGATCATCGGATTCTTCTTTATGGGGCAGATTGCTCAAATAGTTTTTGGCGCGCTCTCAGACCGCTTCGGGCGCCTTGCCATCCTGCGTGTAGGATTTCCGTTGTATATCGTTGGTGGCATTGCTGCAGCATTCGCTCCAAGTCTGGCGTTGATGTACGCAGCACGCTTTCTTGCCGGAATGGGGGCATCAGCAGTATTTATGACAACTATCGCCGGAGTTCGTGATCGATTCGTCGGAGATCAAATGGCGCGGATCATGTCTCTGGTATTTACTATATTTTTGTTCACTCCTATATTTGCTCCGTTCCTGGGATTGGCAATTGTTTCAATATCTTCATGGAGGATGGTATTTCTAACGCCACCCCTATTTGCCGTGGTGGTGTTCCTTTGGTCACTCAGGCTTGAAGAATCACTTCCACGCGAAAAACGCGTAGCATTGAATTGGGCGAGTATCGGTAAGTCGATACGAAATGTTATCGGTAATCGTGTTTTTCTTCGGTATACTGCCATTACAACAGCGCTCTTCACAGCTCTAAGTTCATACGTCTCCAGCTCCGAACATATCATTGGAGAGATTTATAAAAGTCCCGAATTGTTTGCATGGATTTTTGCGGGCATTGGGCTATTGATGTCTCTGTGTTCATTGACAAACTCCAGGCTCTCTTCACGCTATGGTGCACGCCGGGCTATACAATGGCTGCTCATGGCATATACGCTCGTAGGAGCGCTCCTATTGCTCTATACATTGGGCTACGGAGATCCTCCAGGCATGTTGCTGTTCTTTGTTGGTGTGGCCATGCTGATGGCACTAAACATTGCCGTAGAACCAAACTCCAGCGCGCTGGCACTCGAGCCCATGGGCGATATGGCTGGCATGGCATCTGCGGTGTACGGAACATCGTTCTTTTTTATTGGCTCTTTTCTGGGTTCTATCATTAGCCATTTTATGGTTGCCAGTGTTCTTCCTCTTGTTGTAGCTTTTTTTGTAATTGGATTAATTACGCTGGCACTTGTATTAACGGACAATCGACCTGTCACTACACAAGAGTCTTAAACGGATCATACTATATATACCAACACCATCGCACATGATTATCGAAACGATTTAACCATCGTTTCGATAAGGCCAAATGAATACTGTTCGTGAATCACCTTTCGTGATACTCTTCAAACACCAGCAAGTGAGCTGCGTTGAAACTGTTTTGGCGACACTCCGAAATGCTTCTTGAATTCTGTACTAAATGAGGAAAGATTCTGATAGCGTAGATCAAGGTAAATATCAGATGGGCGTTTTTCCAGTAGCAACATTTGTTTTGCTTTCTCCATACGCTTATCCGTGAAATATTTTTTAGGACTACATTTGAATGTTTTCTCAAAGTGTCGCTTGAAGGTAGATATACTCATGTTACATAGAAAGGCAAGTTCATCAATGGAAAGGCCTTTGGTCATATTCATCTCTACCACGTCTCTTAGCTTATTCTCTCCAACTGCATGGAGTGCATTTCTCACAAAGGAACAAAAAGTTGGAGAGCGGTATTTCATGCTTAGGTAAACAAACAGTTCTTCGATCTTAAGCCGCCCTAGCATAGAAAGATCTTCTTGTCTCAATGCCTGTATAGATTCCTGGAAAGAAGAAATGTAATTATCTTTTTTGATACTCATAACCGCTTGTGAGGTGTCGCGGTTATCGGAAAAACTTAAGCTATACTTTGCACAGAATTCTTTCAGCATTGTATTACTGAAGAATAGCAGCAGACTTTCAAGTTTGTTACCTTCTGCGATGCTCTCCCACATTACAACGTTTCCCGCACTAATCAGCAAGATCTCGGTGTTGTTAATCTTAACAGACTGTTGTGACCCAAAAACTTCCTTCGTGCCATTGACTAAAATACAAATAAGGTTCTGGTTTAAAACGACCTTGTTTTTCATATATAGCTTGTCCGATCGGTAGTGATGTATATGTACCTCACAAGTTTTACCACCGTTTAAAAATTCTGGCAATTGATAGGCATTCATATTTTGACCCGGGACAATATTCCAAATATAATCATTTCATCATGGTGTCTTAAAGCGATATATAGCTATAAATGCGATTTTAGTTTGGTTAGCTCTCCCAGTAATTTGGTTTTCAATGTGACTTCAGCCATATTCAATTGGGATGCAATCTTTACAATGGCAAAGTTAAGGCTATCAATTTCGGTAGGACGTTTATTCCGTATATCCTGTAAAGTCGAAATCAGTTGTCCATCGGAAGATTTACTGATCAGTAGCACTGCCTGAAGAACCTCATTTTCATCTATAGCAACACCCGCTGCCCTGGCAACATGCACACATTCGGCTATCACCTCGATCGCCAGTGAACGTGCTGCTTCATCTCGATGAAATATACCATTGTCTGTATCGAGTAAAGGACAAATAGAATTGAATACACAATTGGCAATCACTTTTTTCCAGATGACGGGATGAATATTCGGCACTGCCTGAAAACCAAACTCACCAGTATTTAAATAGGCAACGATCTGCTGTAAATGTGATCCACTTCCTTTCACGTTCCCTATAGCAGAAAGCGCTACCGGCTTGAAACGAACAGCACGATCCGTTATACTCTGACTTGTTGCAAAGAGCACGCAACGATATATATGTTCAAATTGATCATTCAGAAATGGTTCTTCAATGTTAAGGCCATTTTGCATAATCACAATGGGTGAAGTGCCTATCTTTTCTTTCAGGGCTGCGGCAACGCTGGCATTTCCGAATGATTTGTTTGTCAGAACAACCACGCCATCGATTTTTTTTTGCTGACTAAAAGTAGAGGTCAATACATCGGCTTTCACCGTTGTGTTGTTATTTGACATGACTTCAAATGAGACGATCTCTTCCGTTCCATTATCGACACTGCCTCTTATTAAGATTACCTCTTTGCCATTCGAAGTCAAAAAAACAGCAAGCGCCTTTCCGATTGCTCCGGCCCCAACTATATAAACTCGTTCCGTCATAAAGTCTCAAATATCAAAGTGTAGCTCAAGTCTACATACTTTCTTTTATACATCAGAGTGCTTCCTTTGCAGAATGAGCTAAAAGCGAAAGTTTTTGAACGATTGGCGCAAATACAATGGAAATATAGGAAAGGGAGTTTCCGGAATAAGGGACTTTAGGTAGTGGTATAATTGAGTCTTAGATACTTTTCAATTCTGAATATAGGTTATTTTCAGTTTGTAGTTAACGTATTAGCGCTATAAATCCGCGTCACAATCAATGTCTGAATGCTACCGCTTCAATCTCTACCAGGTAATCGGGGTTCGCTAAGCCAGCAACTACAACTCCGGTAATGACAGGAGGATTGCTTAATTTTTTTAGGAACTTTTGTGCCCCTTCAAATCCTTTTCTCACATCTTGACCATGTACTATATAGATTGTTAATTTAAACAGATCGTCCAAAGTTGCATCGCAGGATTTTAAAGCAATTTCAATGTTATCCAGAATATATTCTGTCTGTAATACGATATTGCCCTTTCCTATTATTTCCAGGTCTTTAGTAATTGCGTTTTGCCCACCAATATAGATTGTATTTCCACTCCCTTTTGTAATGGCAATTTGGGAGAACGCTGGATTTTTTAATAAAGCATCCGGGTTTATAAAATCTATTTTACTGTTCATCGGCTCTATTTTTTAAGTATGCTATAATTCGCAACCATGTAAGGGCGCGATCAACGATTCTTATTTTGCAGGTTGGGTATGGCTATAGGGAGTAAAAAAGAATGCCAACGATCTCTCAATATTTTGAATTATGCTATTTTTTGTATTAGTTTAAGTAAGCCTTTCGACCCAACAGGTGCAAAAACTAATATCCATAGCGTTCATCGCCATACTCCTCCTGAATGTGATGGGGTACTATGGAGTGTTCATTGGCCTCCAATACCGTAATGACATAGCCATGATGAAGGTGTTGGATTCAAACGTCTATGAGAAGGCTCACATGCTTACCATCAGGATTCCAGTTTCTATCCCCTATATGAATGACGATGCCGACTTTGAACGGGTCGATGGAAAATTCGAACATGAGGGAGAAGTATATAGATTACTAAAGCAGAAATATGCACAAGACACCCTCACTGTTGTGTGCGTAAAAGACTCTGAAGACAAGAGAATTAATCAAGCACTCAGCAATTATGTAAAATCGTTTACGGATAAGGCGACCGATCAACATTCGAATTTGAAAGTCACTATCAACTTTATAAAGGACTATATTCCTCAAACTTTTTCACTCCGTTCTGTCGCTGCCGGTTGGACAACAAGCTTTACATACAATTCCATTCACAACGTTCTGATCTCAACATTTACCGCTTCAGTGATTCATCCACCTGAACGGGCATAGTATCATCGCTGGCGTATTCTGTCAGTACTATATATAGCATTCTGCCAACAATTTCTTCGTTGATTATTCATCAGTATAATTCTGTATTGAATGCAGAATGCTATATATACTAACGGCATTTCCGTGCCAGAGGACCTTTTATTTTCAGGATCATTTCTTCGTATCATTTTATCAGCAGTTCAACGGGTTCTAAAGTATAGCTACCGGCTGCACTGTTTTCATAGCAAAACCATCCCATATGCCACATATACCATTAGAAGATCATCTTCCTGGAATTACAGGATTGCTGGAGTACCGCAAAGACAGTGCACAGCCTATACGGGAGTTGACACAACTCTTGCTACGGGGCCCCTCTACCCTGACGGAAGGCGAGCGTGAACTTATTGCCACCATAGTATCACACGGCAATGAATGTAAATTTTGTACAACAGCACACACCGCAGCAGCCGATAAACTTTTAGGAGAATGCGAGACAACGCAGGCGATCAAAAAGGATATTGAATCGGCTCCTATAAATGAAAAAATGAAAGCGCTTTTGGTGATTGCCAAGCAAGTTCAGCAGTCCGGTAAAAATGTTACCGCTGCATCCGTTGTACGCGCGAAGGACGCAGGGGCAACAGATATAGAGATCCACGACACCGTTCTTATCGCAGCTCTTTTCTGCCTCTATAATCGATATGTCGATGGCCTCTCAACAAGGCTGCCCAATACCAGTGATTACTTTAACACACTTGCTGAAAGGCTTGTTACCAATGGATATACTCGTCTTCCGCAAGGATATGATCATCTGAAAAAAAACTAACTCTAAAACAACCTACAACCTCTCATGAAAACATTTCTACTGGTCTTTTATTTATTCATTCCAGCCTTTGCGTTTTGTCAAAGCACAAAAATTACCGGTATAGTAACCGATGAAAAAGATAATCCGGTTGCCGGGGCAAATATTTTGATCAAAGGCAAAGTCGCCGGATCTGTGACCGATTCAAAAGGGAACTTTGAAATCAACACCACCGCTCATTTACCGATTACTATAGTTGTATCTATAGTGGGATTCCAAAAGCAAGAGCTTGAGGTAAACACATCATCCTCGCTGACTATAAAACTCGTTGAGTCAAGTGAGGTAATGAACGAAGTTGTTGTATCAGCTTCACGCGTTGAAGAAAGTATTTTGTTGTCCCCTGTCAGCATTGAGAAAATGAATGTGCGTGATATCCAACAAACGCCTTCTATTTCCTTTTACGATGCACTTGAAAATCTCAAGGGCGTTGAGATGGTAACGAGTGGCCTTACGTTCAAACAAATTAATACAAGAGGCTTTAATCATACTGGCAACTCGAGGTTTCTTCAACTTGTTGATGGAGTAGACAATCAAACTCCGGGGCTGGGATTTTCAGTGGGTAATCTTTTTGGTGCTTCTGATCTGGATATGGAAAGCGCTGAACTGATACCCGGTGCCGCATCTGCACTATATGGTCCTGTTGCATTTAATGGTGTACTGATGATGCGAACGAAAGATCCATTTCAATATCAGGGACTGAGTGCTCAGGCAAAGCTGGGTGTGAATCACGTCAATGAAAAATATACCAGCGCACATATGCTCAACGATTACTCCATCCGGTATGCAAAAGCATTTAATAATAAGTTCGCATACAAAATAAATGCTTCCTATTTCTCAGGGTTGGATTTCTTTGCAACAAACTATACCGATGTAGATCCCGGAACACCTGCTGAACTGCGTGGTGAAAACAATCCTGCAAGAAATGCGCTCAATATATATGGTGATGATGAAGCGCGTGAACTTGAAGGAATAGGTAGGGTATCCAGGACCGGGTATGAAGAAAGAGACCTTACAGATTATGATGTATATAGCCTTAAACTGAACGGTGCCCTACACTATCGCCTTACTGAAAACATGGTTTTAAGTTACCAGTATAACTTTGGCCAGGGAACTGCTAACTATACCGGAAGTAACAGGTTCTCGATCAATAACTTTACATTACAACAGCATAAAGTTGAATTAAAGGGTAACAACTATTTCATTCGTGCATACTCCACAGCCGAAGATTCTCATGATTCTTACAATGCAAAAGGTCTTGGTCAGCTTATCAACAAGACATGGGTGCGTGATTTAAGTGGAAATATAGTATCGGAAAACCAGGCCGATGATATGTGGTATACCCGATACGAAGAAGCCTATAACGGAAATATTCAAGGCGTAAATGCAAGCAGTCATTCTACGGCGAGAGCATTTGCTGATCAGGGCAGATTTTTACCGGGCAGTGCTGAATTCAATTCTCAAAAGGATCGACTCATCACTACACAAGGATTAAGCGGAGCAGGCATTCTCAGTCAGAGCAAGCTATATCATATAGAAGGACAATATGATTTTTCAAACAAGCTTAAAGTAGTGGATGTTCTTGTGGGAGGAAATTTCCGCAGGTATGACATGTTTACCAATGGAACGCTTTTCGATGACAAAGGGAAAAGTATACTTATCGATGAAGGTGGAGCATTTATACAGCTCGGTAAAAAATTACTGAACGAGAAGTTGAAGTTGGCGGGATCTGTTCGTTACGACAAAAATCAAAATTTCGAAGGTCGGTTTACACCGCGCGCTTCAGCTGTATATAGTATAGCTGACAATCATCACTTTAGAACATCATACCAAACCGGCTTTCGTAATCCTACACCGGGCGATCAATACATCAAACTTAATGCGGGTCCCATTACTATTTTGGGAGGCGTGCCGGATAACAGCAAGGGCATGACGGTATACCAGAATTCGTTTACCTCTGCTTCTCTGGGACCGTTCTTTGGAGCGTTTCAGCAGGCCATGCAACAGGGAGCTACTCCGGAACAGGCCGTCATGCAGGCCAAAGACCTCTTGGTAAAATCAAATGTAGCCTATATAAAGCCCGAGCGTGTAAAAGCTTTTGAGGTTGGATATAAAGGATTAATCCAGGATAACCTGGTAGTTGATATAAATTATTATTTTTCAAGCTATAGTGATTTTTTGTTGAATCAGGTGGTGATGGAACCACAAAGTGCCGTGCTGGACAACGATGGCAAGATAAACCCTCAGGCAGCCTTTGATCTGTTAAATGGTGACAGTCATTTATACCAGCTATATACCAATGCAGGCGACCGTGTTACGGCACAAGGTGCAACATTGGGAATAACCTATGCACTGCCCAGGAATTATTCAATTGGAATGAACGGAACGCTGGCCACTTTTGACTTACGTGGTGCTAATCCCAACAACGTCCCCGCCTTCAATACTCCCAAGTATAAAACTTCAGTTCTGTTTGGCAACAGTAAAGTGAAGGACAATTTCGGATTCAATATAGCCTGGCGCTGGCAGGACGCATACGACTGGTATGGAACCTTCAACCAGATGCGGCCCGGAAGAATTGAAGCATTCTCAATTGTAGATGCACAGGTCAACTATAAAGTGCTTTCGCTTAAATCCATGATAAAGCTTGGTGCCAGCAATCTGTTTAACAAGCAGGTTTACCAGGCGTACGGATCGCCAGCGATCGGAGCTATATACTATGTAAGTATAACATTTGATGAACTGTTAAGATGATGATACCAGAATCGCTCGTAACGGAAAAGAAAGATGTCGAAAAGATCGGCATCCTCCTTTGGATCTCTTTTGGACTATGCTTCCTGTGTAATATCTCTGCCGGGTTACTTTCAACCCTGATGTCGGTGTATTTACCGGTTGTTGTTAAAGACCTATCAAGCGAAGTGAAAGCCAATGAGCTAAACTATATAAGTGCTTCTATCAATTCACTATATATAGCGGGCTGGGCGATCGGTGGTTTCGCCTGGGGCTTCATAAGTGATACTATAGGGAGAGTGCGGGCCTTGGCCCTGTCAACCGGCACGTTTGGACTTTTCACAGTATTGATAAGCTTTGCTCCATCGTGGGAGTGGGTGGTTGTGTTTCGATTACTCTCAGGACTTGCTGTAGGCGGAATCCTGGTTATTACACCTACCCTGCTGTCAGAAATCTGGCCTATAAAATCCAGAGCCGTAATCATCGGCATTGACTCGATCGGATTTCCCATTGGAATATTTTCTTCTGGTCTTGTCAACGTACTGGTCAGTGACTGGCATAGTGCCTTCCTGATTGGAATTGTTCCTGTTGGGATCGCTATACTTTCATTGCGGGCGCTACAGGAGTCACACGATTGGCAAAATTCAAAAGCCAAGGTGTATACTAGCAACGCAGGAGAAAATATAGCCGGCAAGAGAAATCTTATCAAAGGTGCCATCATTTTTGGATCTATGCTTATTGGCCTGTGGGGAATGTTTTCATGGATACCAACCTGGGTACAAAGTTTATTAACTGCTTCCGATGGGCAGGCTGAGCGCGGAATTGCCATGATGCTATTGGGTGCTGGTGGGCTTACCGGGGGATTCATATCTGGATGGGTGTCCAATTCGCTCGGTGTCAGAAAATCCATGATGCTTTGTTTTGCAGGATGTATAGTAATGTCATTTTTACTCTTTGGACTGAATACGACTTTTTCAAAAGTGATATATATAGAACTAGCCGTACTTTCTCTTTTCTTTGGTATCAGTCAAGGCCTCTTGTCTATTTATATACCTCAGCTTTTTCCGGTACACATCCGGGGAACATATACTGGTATTTGCTTTAACATTGGAAGAATCGTTACGGCCTTTGCCATATTCTTTGTAGCGGTTATGGTAACGGGTCTGGGGGGTTACGGCAATGCACTGCTCACTTTTGCAGGAATTTTTGTAGCCGGATTTATTACCATTTCACTTATGAAAAACGAAACTAAAAACAACTGATTATGGCACATATCAAAGTAGAAGAAGGAGTTCCGGGCATACGAAGCCTGGTGCTATTCAGACCTGAAACAGGAAAGCATTTATATGAACTGGCGCAGGTTCTGCTCAGAGACGCTTCTCCGCTTACCGCTGCTGAACGTGAACTTATAGCAACGCACGTGTCAGCACGTAATCATTGTATATTTTGCATGAGCAGTCATGCAGCCGCAGCACGTGAACTCTTCGAAGAGAAGCGCGAAGTGGTAGATTGCGTAATTGAAAATAAAGACACAGCACTGCTCTCTGATAAAATGAAAGCTTTGCTAACCATTGCCGGCAAAGTTCAGCAGAGCGGGAAGTTAGTAACAGACGAAGATATAGCAGAGGCGCGAAAGCATGGTGCTGAAGACAGAGATATACACGATACTGTATTGATCGCGGCCGCATTTTCCATGTTCAATCGCTATGTCGATGGGCTGGCTTCATTAACGCCAACGGACCCTAAAGAATATGAACCCATGGGCAAGCGTTTGGCAACATTGGGATATGTTTTACCTCAACAACAAAAAACAAATGGCACACATTAATTTACCGGAAGGGTTGCCTGGGATTCGGGGACCGATGGCATTCAGACCTGAAACCACAAAGCCATTAAACGAGCTGGCAGAAGTATTGCTGAGAAGTGAAAATTCGCTCAGCCGTGGTGACCGTGAACTCATTGCTACCTATATATCTTATCTGAACGATTGCTTCTTTTGTCAAAATGCTCATGGGGGAATCGCCCAGCATTATTTAGAATGCGATATGTCTTTCATCGATGATGTAAAACATGACAAGGACAATGCGAAAATTTCCCCCAAACTCAAAGCTTTACTAACGATCGCGGCAAGCGTTCAACGAGGTGGCAAGCATGTAACAACCGAGCAGGTAGCGAAAGCAAAGTTGCTCGGTGCAACGGACCTCGAGATTCATGATACCGTTTTGATAGCAGCAGCATTTTGTATGTTCAACCGATATGTAGACGGCCTTAATACATGGGCACCACAAGACCGGATGTTCTATATAAACCGTGCTAAAGATCGGGCTGAAGAAGGTTATGCCAATTATGATCCACACCACTAATAGAAAATTTACTTTGCATCGTCAAATGACATATACAAACTGTCATAAATACTTTGCAAAGTAAATTTCCTTCACGCTTAAAGTATATATAGCTCACACCGGACAACAGATTTACAATCATCTGTATGAATCTCAAACACACCAACAACGTCAGGCAAGGTGTCAGTCAACCCATCAGTTTGAATATCTTAATGAAGTGTTTGAATAATTTTCACAGACATTATGCGTCTCTGAAATAAAAAATACTTGATGATAATTTTTACTTTCTTTAACAAAGAGTTATGATGGCACAGAAGTTTAGACACTCTATACCAATAAAAAACAAACTAACATGGAAATTAAAAGATTAGGTTCACAACCATCGGGTAAGGGACCCGCAGATTGGTTCACGGGAACAGTTCGTATAGATCCATTATTTCAACCCAATGAACATGCACGTGCAGCGGCAGCAACTGTAACATTCGAGCCGGGTGCCCGAACAGCATGGCACACTCATCCACTTGGGCAAACATTAATTGTTACCGCCGGTGTGGGTCGAGTACAACGTGAAGGCGGACCGATTGAAGAAATTCGTCCGGGCGATATCGTGTGGTTTCCTCCTGGTGAAAAGCATTGGCATGGAGCCTCTCCCACCATTGCCATGACACATATAGCAATACAGGAACAACTGAATGGAAGTGTGGTGGAATGGATGGAGAAAGTAACAGACGAACAGTATCAAGAGTAGATATATACTTATGGCAAGAATATTTATTACAGGAGCTGCAGATGGACTCGGGCAGCTCTGCGCAAAGTTGTTAATCGAACAGGGACACCGTGTAGTTCTGCATGCACGCAATGCTGAACGCGGGCGTGAAGCCATAAAAAATATACCGGGCGCTGAGGCGGTTTTAACAGGAGACTTGTCCAATATAGAAGAGACAAAAAAACTTGCCGAACACGTTAATCAGCTAGGTACATTTGATGCTGTAATTCACAACGCAGGAGTTTATCAGGTTTCCGCCTCTCTGATTTTTTCAGTCAACATAATAGCTCCCTATATACTTACATGTTTAATTCAAAAGCCGCAGCGCCTGATATACTTAAGCAGCGGAATGCACTTACAGGGACATTCAAAACTCGATGCATTAAAGCATAACGGTAGTGGCATCACGTACTCCGATTCAAAGTTGCTTGTATTAATGCTTTCCATGGCAGTCGCCCGTAAATGGCCGAATGTATACGCCAATGCCGTTGATCCAGGCTGGGTTCCGACAAAGATGGGTGGACCCGGTGCTCCCGATGATTTGCAAAAAGGATTCCAGACACAGACGTGGTTAGCCGCAAGCAACGATGACAATGCCAAAGTAAGCGGTCGCTACTTCCACCACCGAAAAGAAAGTCGCTATAACACCGAGGCTGACAATACACTCTTGCAAGAAAAATTCCTTACGCTATGTGAAGAGATAACGGGTGTTTCATTTCCTCAATAGCAGCTACAGTATAAATCATCTTTGATTAAGTATAAAGACAACGGTCAATGCTTTATACTCTTTTCAACTTCAGTATAATAATTTTTCAGAACATAAAACGCTTTCTTTTTATTGCCCTTCTGATCGAAGAGACCTTTGTTATTCCACCCTTCCTGGTATACCGGGTTGTTGCGTCTGGGGGAACGAAAGTCATTGAGTATCCAAGGTGACATGCCTACATAATTATCGGGCATTCGCTTCATCATTTCAATCTGCTCGCGGTAATACCATTCCTGATATTCTTCACTCCAGCGCGTAAGGGAATCGGCATGAAAGCCACCCAGTGCCTCGGCTCCCGTCTCACTGAAGAACAGCGGCTTGTCATACTTGACAGACCATTTTGCATTGCGGCAATTGCTGGGAAGTCCGCCATACCACCCCAGGTATTCATTGACCGATACTATATCTGTATACTGTCCTAACGGATCATCGATGGTTTGTGTGCCATTCACATTATGGACTTCCAGTGCTGCACTGATCAGACGTGTATTGTCCAATGCTCTGGCGCGGATTACAAGCTCGCCCATAAACCTTGTTCTTGCTTCATGTACCGGTGTCTCATTCCCTACCGACCATATAATGATGCTGGCGTGGTTGTGGTCTCTTTGGATCATCTCTTTCAATTGCAGCTTTGCTTTATTGAGCACATTTGCATTTGCAAAATCAATTGTCCAGTATACCGGAATCTCTGACCACACCAGTATACCAAGTGAATCGGCAACTTTTGCCATGGCTTCGTTGTGCGGATAATGTGCCAGTCGCACCATGTTAGCATTTAGTTCTTTTGCCTGGCCGAGTAATTGCAGAGCATCTTTTTGTCCATTGGCTCTTCTTATCCCCTGCGGTATTTCCTCATGTATACATATACCGCGTAGAAATACAGGTTGGTTGTTGAGGAGAATTTGCTTTCCTTTTACTTCGATGGTGCGAAAGCCGATCTTATCAATAAGCCTGTCATGTGTCGAGGAGAGGATCACCTGGTATAGCTTAGGTTTCTCCGGTGTCCACAACTGCAAGTTCTTTACCTGGACTGAAAAACGCGCCGTATCCGATTTATATACTGCTTTCGTCTTGATTTTCAACTCTGGTATTTCTATTGCAAGATCACCGGATGCTGGTTCATTGAATACTACCCAACCCGCGATCGTCTTTTGCTTTGCATTGACAGCTCCCTTTTCAAGAGACACTGCGTAGTCGATGATGAATGTGTTTGGAACAGTAACCAGATTGACATCCCGTGTAATACCTCCATAATTCCACCAATCAGTATTCAACGTTGGTATTTCATCCTTCAGACGCTTATTGTCGACCTTTACAACGAGAAAGTTATTTTCTTCTTTTAACAGTCCGCGAGGTATTTCAAAATTAAATGGAGTAAACCCTCCGGTATGCATACCAAGTTTCTTTCCATTAAGGTATACATGCGCCTGGTAATTCACGGCACCAAAATGTATATATACCCTTTCATTGGCAGATGGAAGCTTGGCATTGAATGTCTTTTTATACCAAACCGTTCCCTCGTAGAACAGGAACTTGGGGTCTTGCGAGTTCCAATCCTGCGGCACCGTTAGTATATATTCATCAGTATAGCCATGCTCTTTACGATCTGTTTTATTATCAGGTAAATCGGAATTCCAATAAGCTTCACGATCATTCTCAGCGCGCTCCTGCCAGCGATAATTATAGAATCCTGTCTCGTATGGATCCACTATATATTGCCAGTCTCCGTTAAGGCTTGCCGTTTTTCTGCCCGTAACATTGGTGATCAGATGCTGCTGGGCACTCGATGCAAAGGACAAAAGCATGCAAACAAAAACGAGAAGGTGTTTGCATGTTGATCGATGTAATACTGGCAATATCATAGGCGTTTGGGTTTGCGCTACAAAGTAAATATAGTTTTCTATTTAACCGAAGGAATGGAATTCAGGATCGGTTTAGAAAGCGTCTTCAAACTCTTTTGTGAAGTCTCCAGCAGCTCCAGCACAACGATCTCGTTTTGTCCTTTCTTCAACCATTCTGCAGGGACATAAATAGTTTGTTGCGGTCCGATCGACCAATATCTTCCCAGGTTGTGTCCATTGATCCAAACGATACCCTTCCCCCATGTACGCATGTCCAGGTAAGTATCATGGACTGCTGATAGCGAAAATGTTCCGGATTTGATTACCGGGCTTTCAGTCACAGCGGTCTTGTCTTCTTTTTTACTCAACAAGGTCAAATCACTAAACGGCAGCGAATACATCTGCCAGTTCGGCAACTCCGTGTTGTTAAACGTTACTGAAGTTGTTATACCCTTTTTGTTCTTCAACAGGTATGGTCCGAAATTTATACGTCCTAAATTCTCTACCAGTATATCCAATGTTACCTGACCGGCGGGTATCACAACGGAGAGGCTATCCTGCCGAAGCCTGCGGTCTAACACGCCTACGCGTTTCCCATTTATAAAGATAAGTCCATAATCCCGCAGCTCGTTGATTTTTAATATACCACTGCCCTGACTGTTCTTTAATGTGGTGCGGTACAACACAAAGCCGTATGCCTGGTTCAGATCCTCGAATGTAAGTGGATGAGCACTCGCAACGGGCTCCGGTAGTATATCCATTATACTTGTCTGACGCGAAAAGTTTATCAACGGCAGGGCTACGGCTTTTTTAGCCGGCGGTACATTGGGCAATACATGTCCTTGTGGGAGATGTTTTTTGATCACACTTCTGAACTGCTGGAATTTCTCAGTGGCATTTCCGGCTTCATCAAGTGGTGCATCGTAATCGTAGCTGCTGATTTGCGGCTCGTATGGATTCTGATCATTATAGTTGGCGCCATTCATAAACCCCCTGGTAGTGCCGCCATGAAACATATACATGTTAATGGAGATGCCCGCACCGAGTACTGCATCAAGTTTAGGAGCATGGTCTTTTGCCGGAACCGTATGGTGCGGTGTACCCCACCAATCAAACCATGCAGGATACCACTCGGCTATATAGAAGGGACCTTTACCTTGATGGTACTGACGTACAAGTGACTTTACTTCCTTGGGATTGTCCAATCCATTTACAGCCGGTAGCAATCCGGGTATATGCCCGTCTTTCACCTTGGGAGCCGGATCGCAGGTATATAGCAAGCCATCAAAGCCTGCCTCGATGAAGAGGCGCTTGTTCTCTTCAAGGTATGCTTTGTCATTTGAATAAAAGCCATACTCATTTTCAACCTGCACCATGAGGATGTTGCCACCATGGTTGATTTGAAGCGGCACCAGTTGCCGTGCTACTTCCCGGATATAGTTACGATAGGCTGTGATGAATTTTGGCTCAAGACTGCGCACAATGAGTCCTTCTTCGTTTTGCAGCCAATAGGGATAGCCACCGAATTCCCATTCGGCACAAACATAGGGACTAGGACGCAATACAACCCATAGTCCTTCTTCCTGCGCGATCTTTACAAAGGCCGCTATATCATTGTTGCCTGAAAAGTCGTACTTGCCTTTTTCTGGTTCATGTACATTCCAGAATACATACGTGCCGATGGTATTCAAGCCCATGGCCTTTGCCATTTGCATGCGCTGACGCCATGCTTCCTTGGGTATACGTGGATAATGAAGTTCTCCGGAGATCATCAGGAACGGTTTTCCGTCCAGTAGAAATGTTGAATCGCCCAGTGCAAATGTGTGCTTGCTGGTTTGTGTCCATCCGGTGTGAGAGATGAAAAAGAAAATCAGCAACGAAAAATACAAACGGAAAAAGCGGGTGGTGTAGTTGGTTGTCATAGTAAACAAATTGGGTCGGGTTGATACGCATCAAATTGCCAGAGCAAAGAAACATGATGCATTATAGAAAGTAAAAGCCTGTTGTACCCCTAAGGTTGTTTATGACGATATACCCCCTCTTTTACTTAATATACCCCCTGGTATTTACTATGTGTTTCTCCCTATACCGGTAATTTTAAGGTGTGCTATTTACGATTCGCAGCCAATCGAATCACGGTTACTGAATACGGATTAAGTGCCAATGTCGATTTATCTGTAATTGTAATAGACGACTCTTGTGGCTTTGCGTTTTTGTCAGCAGGATCGCCCTGTAATTCGATCTTCTTCGCAGTACTACCTGGGGATACAAGCCCCGTCAGATCTACTTGCGCATTTACATTTACCGGCAACATATTTACCAGTTTTACAATAAGATCATTGCTTTTGGAATCACGTACAACGGAGATGGCGATACGCTTTTTCACACCGTCCTCATTATTCGACAGCACAGTAGATGCCGGCAGATACTGATCGCCAGCATTCTGTCCAAACATTTTTTGGACATAGTAGCCTACCGTTGGTTTTACTTCTTTGTTATCAAAATATATCAGGTTAGGATTCCATTGCGTGTGTCCATCCTTTGCCAAAAGCGGTGCATAGGAACTCATCGTGACCACATCGCCATTTCTTTCAAGTGCTGTTAAATAGAGCGCTTCCGATAATGCCGTCTCTACATTGTTAGGACGCCCGGGCAGATGGCTCGCATATTCACCTAAATATACTTTGGATTTAGAACGATCGTACTTGTCATAATATTCCTGATTGTGAATAAACCATCCGGGCGATTGATAGTAATGCTCATCAACAATGGGAACTTGAAGCGTATTGGCAATCTTCCATCCCTCGGTATAATCAGTTCCTTCAAAGGTTGGTCCAACCGTTCCGATCACTACAATCTCAGGATGTTTTTCTTTCATCGCGTTGAAGATAAGTTTGAATCGCTCTTCGAATACATCCGAGATTAGGTCTTCATTTCCTATACCTATATATTTCAAATTAAAGGGCTGGGGATGGCCTGCATCAGCACGGAGTTTGCCCCATCGCGACTTTGCACTTCCGTTCGCGTATTCGACCAGATCAAATATATCCTGGATATATTCATCCATTTCGTCCAGTGGCACCCCGCCTTGTTGCCCGGCACCGCCCGTGCCTGAATTCTGACATGGCACACCGGCAGCCAGCACAGGCAATGGTACAGCCCCTATATCTTCGCAGTATTGAAAGTATTCAAAATACCCGAGGCCTGCTGTCTGATGATAGCCCCACAAATTTCGTTGGGGCTTTCTGCTCTCCAGCGGACCAACAGTATTCTTCCAGCGGTATATATTTTCAATGCCATCGCCATGAGCTACACATCCTCCCGGAAAGCGGATGAATTTAGGATGTATATCAGCAATGGTTTGAGCCAGATCATGCCGAAGTCCATTCTTTCTTCCCTTAAAAGTCTGCTGTGGAAAAAGAGACACCATATCAACGGCAAGGCTACCCGCAGACAGTGGTCGTATGGCAAGTTGCGCGCCGCTGGCACTATCTGTCGCTGTTAGAACAGTTTTGATATTCTTCCACGATGCCGATCCCACTGATATTATTCCGCTGGCAATCTCCTTACCGTTTTGAGTTACCAGGCTAACGTTAACTGACTTTACACTGCCCTTCAATCTCTTGACAAAAAGCGAAAGATTAAATTTGTCTCCCTTTTTTACTGTAATGCCATCAAAGCCGGTATTGATAAGTGAAGCATTTCCGTTTGTAGTAGTGAGTACTGCATAATGATTATTATTACTATGGATCGGATCTATAGTGTCTACTGAAAAAGTGGCGTTTGTTCCTTGAAGTTTCCACGAGTGCTTGCTGTTCCATGTAGCATCTCTATGCTCCCGGTCACCTGGTGTATATTCAAAATCCCGATTCTGAATAAGCTCTGCATAGAGACCTCCATCGGCTGCGTAGTTTATATCTTCAAAAAAAACACCAAGTAGTAAATTGCTGATTGGCTTGACAGCATCCGTATGAACGGTGAACGAAGCGTTAACGGGCTGAAGTCCTGCAAATCGCTGATTGTCCTGCTGTGTGCGCTCGTCATGAAGTATAGCGCGGTAATTAGCTACTTCTGTTTTTTGAATGAGTTTCTCCGCTACACTCCAGCTTACACGATGAACCTGGCCAGTGAAAGTTCCGGATTCAAGGGACAGTGTAACGTTGGGAGACCGGTATTGACTTGCTTCAATTTGCTTTGCCTCACTATATACTTTAAAATCCTTCGTCTTGACTTCAAAGTATTGATTTTCTTTTCTCCTAAATTTGATAGTATATATTTTGCCATCATGTTCCACAATCGGATCTATAAAGGATAGCTCCCTAGCAATGAGCGGATAACTTTGTCTGCCCCAGTATACCAGGTCGGGTGTTGATACATGCGCAAAAGCATGATCATACTCGTTTACACTCCACAAGCAATGCCACACTCCACTTCCATCTAAAAACAAGAAAGGAGTCAGCATTCTTTTCTCTTTTCCCCATCGCCCGTAATCGCAACGAACAAAACTATATTCGTTTCCTATCAGGAACCAATCCTTCTTGTCGGTGCTCCAGGCGAAATGTAAACCGTTGTGATTATTATTCTTGGCAGTCGAATACGAAAACAGGTACACTGAATCGGGTTCTTTATCTATACTGTGCGGTAGCGCGGAACAATTTTGATATATACCTATTAAAAACAGGGACAATACGATAAGATTCAACGCGCAATTTTCGTGAAGCGATTTCAATCCGGGCAGGTTCATATATAGTAACGATCTGTGATTTTTGTATTCCTCCTTCAATAACGACATTATATCCTTATCGGGCAATACTTTCAGGGTAGGAATAACTTCTACAATTTACCTTATTCACTGTGAACAAGATCGACGCTAAAAAAATCTATGCGTTCTTCTGCGAGGATTATTGATGTTCTTTTTCCAACAGCTGGGATGGCGGATATCCGAATTCCTTAACAAAACATTTGCGAAAATATTTCAGGTCCGAAAATCCGACCATATAAACCACTTCATATACCTTATACCGTTGTGTACGCAATAATTTAGCTGCTTCTGAAATCCGTAGCGACCGAATATACTCAATGGGCGAAAGGCCGGTAAGTTGCTTGATCTTTTTATACAGTATAGTTTTGCTTAAGCCCACTTCAAGGCTAACGGTATCCACCGTCAGGTCGGTCTTATTCATATTTACCTTCACCACCTCAAAGATTTTCTGGAGAAGCTTCTCGTCCGTGGAAACTATATCCGGTTTCTCATCGGTGAGGAACATCGTTCGATAATACCGCTTGGAGTTTTCACGTGCCTGCAAGAGATTATTAATGGTGAGCGATAATATCTCCGGGCTGAAGGGTTTGGTGAGGTATACATCTGCCCCGGTTTCCAATCCGGCTTTATGCTGGCTGTGTGCTGATCTGGCTGTTAAAAATATCACCGGTATATGGCTGGTTTTGATATTGTGCTTGAGTGTATGGCAGAATTCAATCCCATCCATTTCAGCCATCATGATATCACTCACGATCAGGTCAGGGTTGCTTGCAAAGGCGATTTCCATTGCTTGCTTACCGTTGTCTGCTTCGATTACCCTATAATCTGTCGCCAGATATTCTTTCAAAAATGTCCTCACCTCTTCATCATCTTCCACCACCAGGACAGTCTTGAGCCCTTTCTTTGCATGCGTAACCGGACCATCATCATGCCCATCATGTTCCTGTATTTCCGGATCAAGCTCCCGTAGCCGGTCGTGATCGATGATTACTTCGTGAGGCTCAAAATGATCTTTACCCAGCGGTATCTTTACGGTGAACACCGACCCTACCCCCACGGTGCTCTCGGCATAGATCTCTCCTTTGTGCAAGTATACCAGCTTCTTTGCCAGCGCCAGCCCTATACCGGAACTGATGTGATTGGTAGCTTTACCATTGTAGAACCAGTCAAATATATACCGGATTTGATCTTTGGCTATACCGATGCCGTTGTCTTTAACTTCAACACAGACAAACTCCCGACTATTGGCACCAGATTCTTTTTTTAGCGTAATACTGATGGCGTTTCCCTCTCCTATATACTTAAAAGAATTCGAAACAATGTTGGTCAACACCATCTCCATCTTCTCGGGATCAACCCAGGTATAAATCGATTTTTCTTCGGTGTAAAAATCAAAGTGTACGTTTGGTCTGTTGGAAAGCTCTTTGAAGTTTAAAAATATATCTTCGACGAATGGGACGATGTCAATTTCCTGGATGGTGAGCATCATTTTTCCACTCTCAATTTTTCGGTAGTCGAGTAACTTGTTGATTAACGTTAACAGCTTGTACGCATTCTTATGCACCATGTGCAACTTCTTTCCGCTTGCGGTCTCATTGTTTTCCCGGGACATCATTTCTTCCAGCGGGCCGATGATGAGCGTGAGGGGAGTTTTAAATTCGTGTGATATCTCTGTGAAAAATGCAAGTTTGTCTTGGACGAGTTGTTGTTCGCGTCTGCGTTTATTCTTTTCACTCTTTACGCGTTTTTTCAAATGCGTCTGTCGTTTTCGAATAGAGTATATACTCCAGGCGGCCAGCCCGAGTACAAGTGCATACGTGAAGTATGCTGCCGGTGTTCGCCACAACGGGGGGGCCACGCTGATCTTGACGTGCGCAAATTTAGCGGGCCATGAATTCGGTTGGTTGGTGGCTTTGACCTTAAATTCATAAGTACCCGATGGAAGGTAACGATACGATGCCGTTCTCTGATTGCCTATATAATTCCAGTCTGCATCAAAGCCTTCAAGTTTATAGGCGTATTCACATTTTTCAGGACCACTATAGTCGAGTGCTGTAAATTCAAAGGTAAAGGAAGCCTGGTCGTGTCGGAGTGTGAGCTGTTGGGTTTCGTCAATTACTTTTTCAAGGATATCATCCTCGGTGGCACCACCGATTTTTACCTGCTTGTTAAACAGTTGAAAGCCCGACAACTTTACATCCGGTACCACTTTACTGTTGCTCACTTTGAGTGGATAGAATAAATTAAATCCATAGGTTCCACCAAAACATATATATCCTTTGGGTATATTATTCAAGGATGATCCCGGATTGAATTGTCCGGCTTGCAACCCATCGTTGGATGTATAGTTGAAGAATGTTTCGGTAGCCTTATCGAAGCGGGATATACCATTGATGGTGCTACACCAGACATTTTGCTGTTCATCGATCTGTATACCAAAAACAGTATTATTGATCAGTCCGTTTTCATCCGTATAGAGCTTAAATGTTTTATCATTGAGGTTATAGGCGCCCAGCCCCCCGCCACCGGTTCCGATCCAGAGAACATTATCTTTGTCGATTGCCAGGGTATGAACGATGTTGTTCCTCAAAAGATTACTGGACTCCGTGCCAACGAAAATTTTCTCTACTTCCCTGGTATCCGGGTGGTATGCGAGTAAACCGTTGCCATAACAACCTAACCATAAATTACCTTTCTTGTCTTCGGCAATTGTACGCACGTCAACGGTGCGAAACATCGGCGCATCGTTGTTAAGTTTAAAGGTCTTGCTTGCTTTGTCCAGTAAACTAAGACCACCCCGCGTAGCACCTACCCATAAATTTCTTTTGGAATCCTCGAAGAGTAATGATACACGATGCCCTAATGGAATCGGCACATCGGAGGCCGAGCGCGGATAGTGTATAAAGGAATCCGTCTTCTTATCGTAACGGTATATACCATCTGAATAGGTTCCGAACCATAAATTGTCGGCATAATCGCGAAGGGCAGTATAGACAACGTCATCACCAATACTGCCCGGTTTACCATCGGCTTCATAGTGACGTAGCAGCTTGCCTTCCGGTGTAAATTTATATATACCTTTGGAATCCGTACCAGCCCATATATTTCCGTCTTCATCGTTACACAAACCATAAAAGGGTACCGCGCTCTCGGCAGCAGCGAAGATCCGTTTTACTTCTACCTTCATGAAGTTTTTATCTTCATCACTCACCATGTAAATGCCATCGCCATGGGTGCCGATCCAGATGTTGTTATCACGATCCTGAAAAATAGAGCGGATTGTATGCTGTGAAATATCAAATGCATCGAGCGCTTCAACATGATGCGATGACAAGCGGTCTACTTTACGACCATCAAAATCCTGAAGGTCTACAGTATATATACCGTTTCCCTGCGTGCCGATCCAGAGTGTTTTATCTTTATCTTCCAGTAATGAAAATGCGCCACGCTGCGGGGGAAGTATTTTATCCAGCACAACGAGTCTTCCTTCTGCGCGGATAAAAAGAACAAGCCCTTTTGTTGTGCCAATCCAGATGTTGCCCAGATGGTCTTCCAGAAAACATTTTACATATTGTGAAGGCAGAAAATTACTGGCTGAGTACTCGGTGACCTTTTCGGGATTTTTACCTTCGCGTGTTCGGAATACATCCAGTCCCGTACTCTGCGCACCTGACCATATATACCCGTAGCTGTCTTCAAAGACGGTGATGGTAGCCGTGCTTTTTAAATCGAAATGCTGTGTGGTATCATATACATTGGCCTTTGGGTCAAACAATCCGATGCCACCAAAATACCAACCGATCCACAATTTACCGGCACTGCTTTCCGATATATAGGAGACATCATTGTTGCCATCTTTTATAGGATTCAGAAATACATTCCATTTCTGTGTGGACAAATCAAATTGATATAGTCCCCTGCGGGAGGATACCCACAGGCGTCCCTTTGAATCTTTGAATAACCGCTGCACGAAGTTGTCGTGAAATTGATTGGGACCAGTTTTGTCAAACTTGAATGAAGTGAATGAATAACCATCAAACCGGTTTAATCCATCATCGGTGGCAAACCACATCCATCCTTTATCATCCTGCTCAATGCTATTGACTACAGCTTGAGACAATCCATCTTTAATGCTATACCGTTTGATGATTTTATTTTTCTCATGCTGTGCAAGGCCGCTATAGGAGAATCCACTCACCAGGACGATAGTCGTCATGAAGGTGAGAAGAATGCGATGCACATGTTCAGCCTTAGTCCGGTACATGATCTAAAAAACTAAATCGCCTTGTCAATTGAAAATCCCTTTCCTGCAAAAGCTTTTTTACTTGTCCAGTCAGCATTGGCAGAACTCCAGAATTCATCGTCAGCGTTCAGGCCCAGCGGAAGGAACGCGACTGTACACAAATATAGACTTCCTGTTGAAATATAGTGTTCGCCAATTTCCGGTTGATGGCCTGTAAAGCCTATGGTCAGCCAGCCATTTTTATCAAATGTTCCGGGAGCTTCAAGTGTGGTTTTGATCACAGCCGTGAGCGCGCTTCGCACCTGTGGTGGTGTTATACTTGCGGGCAGTTGTTTTTGCAACGCTACCTGGCTGAGTAACTGAAAAGCTCCGCATCGATACGCCAGTGAACGGCCGACCGGAGGAAAGGTCCCTTCCGGTGAGATGAGCCGCTCCTGTATTGCTGCGTAGCGCTGAGCCCGCTTCAGGATTTTTTCCGACAGCTCCTTCCCTTCCTGCTTTACTTCATTTAACACCTTTAGTATATCCAGCAGCATGGGCTGAATAACAAAACTGTTGTAGTAGTCAAAATGAAAATCAGGGCCATCGCCGTATATACCATCGCCTTTATACCATTCCTCGTGTGACTTCAACGCATAGTCTACACGCATGAGATCGTAGTCGTTGGTGAACTTTAGCAATGCTGCTTCAATCATGGCACTGAAGAGAAGCCAATTGGAATAATACGGTCTTATAACCCGGGTTGACCGAAGCGCAGTAAGAAGATGTTGTTGTGTAGTCTGATCGAGATTTGCCCAGAGTTGTTGCGGGGCACGTACCAGCGCATGGGCCAGAAACGCTGCGTCTACCAAGGGCTGGTTGTGCTGCGTAAAGTTCATATAACTTTTTGCCGTAGGCGTCACTGCATGTGCTATAGCTTGTATGGACAGCTTTATATATTTCTGCCGGAGCTGACCTTCGCTGGTTTGATCAGGCCCGAGTTCAAGCCAGGGAGCCAGCCCTGCCAGACTGCGACCCAAAGCTTCCAGGTATGTAACTTCTTTTCGTGAAGACAACGTACCGGCTACACACTCGACCGGCATGAGTTCTTTGATGCGATCTTGTTGCAGTGCATTGAGCACGGGTTCGGTGATTCGCGTTAACATGCTGATCCAATACTGGCGATCGGTGCGCGTTTCTTTCAGATGTGAATCATGTTGTGTGAAGCTGAACAGTGGTGCTAACGTGCTGCCGGCCCCCAGCAGCGAAAAGCCTTTTAAGAAATTTCTCCTGATCATCATTATCGTTTATATATACTCCGATATACTACCGGTTATTTCATTTTATAGATCTCACTACCTGCCAGTAAAAATGCGCCCGCACCATACTCCTGATAATTATCGATGGTGACTTTATCCGGCGATGCACCGATCGGTTGTACCCACTGCAATTTACCTTCTGCTGTGACGTATTTATTCAACCCGGCCCATGCCTTTTTTACGACCGGTAAATATTCTGTTTTATCCAACACGCCCGCGTTGATTCCCCAGGCCAACGCATAGCAAAAAAATGCGCTACCACTTGTCTCCGGATGCGGCACTTCGTTTTCATCCAACAAACTGGGACGCCACAAACCATCTTTACTTTGTATAGCTTTAACCGATGTGGCCATCTCTTTGAGCAATGCTATATATTTTTCGTAGCCAGGATTGTCTTTTGGCAGAACCTGTAATACGCGCACGGTTCCCGCCATAACCCAGCCATTGCCCCGTGCCCAAAACGTTTTCTTTCCCTGTGGTGTCTTCTTGTTAAAATAGGATTGATCACGATAGAAAAGATGTTCCTGTGAATCATACAGAAAGGCATGTGAATCCCAAAACATGGTATTCAGGAAATCAAGATAGCGTTGTTCTCCTGTAGCGGCTGCTAATTTAGCAAGCACAGGCGGTGCCATAAACAGCGCATCACACCACCACCAATCCTGCCGGCCGGATTTAGGATCCGCTATCAAGGAATCAAATGTCTGTCGTATATCAGCGATCATCACGGGATCTTTCCGCAGGGTATAGATCTCCAGGTAAGTTTGTCCTTTGGCGTGATCATCGGCATGACGCAGACGATCTGCCAGTTTCCAGTCAGCCGCTTTAGACCAGGCTATAGCTGCCTGTATATATTTATCATCGTGCGTTGTGTTATAGGTTGCCATAACACCGGTATAGAAGGCTGCACGCGCCCAGTCATTTTCATTTTTAGCATTGAAAGAAACCGGGTTTGCCAATTGCCAGTCGCAAACTTTGCGCATCTGTGCTTCAATATATTGTTTTGAATATAGATCGTCCTTTGGTTTCCAGCCTATAAATGAAGTTGTTACCAGCATAACCACCAATGCTGTTGTGGAAATCAGGTACTTTTTAAAATGTGTAATCACCATAGATAAACAGTTTCTGAGTCAGGTAAAATAGGTATATATAGGGCTCAGCACAAAATGTACTGAGCCCTATCATTAGCAATGACCGATCAATTTTTAATACAAGGGATTCTGGTCAAGCTTGGCATCTTTATTCAGATCAATCTCCACTTGAGGAATGGGCAGCAAAAGATGTTTATCAGTGAGTCCATTCGTGGTTTCGATGTTACCGTTGGCCAGCGGTGTAGTGCCGCTGAGTGTAGTAGCGCGTGTTACCAATGTTCCGGTGCGCACCAGCGTCATTCTTCTGTTCTCTTCGCCGATCAGTTCTCGGGCGCGCTCATCCAATATATAGTCTAAGGTAACATCGTCAGCATCGACAACCGAAGCGTTTGCCCTACCTCTCACTTCGTTGAGGTCATCGGCAGCACCGGAAGTATTGCCTTGGTTGAAACGTGCTTCTGCCCGCAGCAAATATGTTTCCGCTAAACGCATCAATATGAAATCTTTCCACATACCATAGCCGAACGTATCGCGTGGATCGAATGCAGACCACTTTGTGATATAGGGAGCCAGTCTCCACACGGTATCTGCAGCGAGGACTTTTATCTTAGAACCATCGCCAAGTGTAAATTCTTTATCTATACCATACGGTACTTCCTGTCCGCGAATGGCGCTATATTTAGCATCGGCGTTGTTGAAGTACCAGTGTCTTCGCAGGTTGTATTTTGAATTGCGCATATCCTCATCCTGGTATAGACTATATAGCACCCAGTTGTTTAGGCGAACCCTGCCAATACTTCTACCACCCAGCGAGTCCGATGGAAGCATTCCTGCAATATCATAATAGCCACCACCCCAGTTTCTGCGCTGCTGCGGAGAGTCTGTTGAATACGGCTTATCGGTTGGGTTCTCATTTTCAAGTACCCAGATTACTTCAGAGTTTCCTTGCGACCTGCGTTGATTGCCAAAGATGAACATATCAGAAAATGGATCACCCGGTAAATTGGCGCGAACACCAAATCTGTTTTTCACCAGACTCAAAGCCCCGCTGTTACCATTGATGATTTCGGTGAGTTGTGCCTCGGCTTTCGCATCTTCGCCCATGCGCAGGTATGCTGTACCGAGCAACTGACGGGCCATCGCTTTATTGGCTCTTCCCTCCTTTGCAGCAGCGCCGATCTTTGGCAACTTTTCAACGGCAAAGAGTAAATCTGCTTCGATCAAACTATTTATTTCTGCGACCGATGCACGCGTGAAATCTGTTCGCGGCTCTACCGTAGGTTCGATGACCAGTGGCACGCCACCATATAGTGTCACAAGCATATCATAAGCATAGGCCCTAAAAAATTTAGCCTCGCCTTCATATACCGCTTTATCTGCTTCGGAAAGCCCCGCTATATCTGCCTGCTGGGCACTTGCGATCAGGTTGTTGGCATTGTTGATGAGCTTATAGAGATATCGCCACAGCTTGAGTGAGGCGGCATCGGAAGCATTCATCTGCGCGTAGTCAAAATAAGGTCTGGCATCTCCGTTGGAACGACCGGCCGGAGCCCAGAGTATATCCGTGCCTATATTCCAGATGTTGATAAACGTCTGATCGTTTGAGCTTTTGGGCAACGTTGCAAAATGCTGGTATATACCAACGACCGCGGCATCAAAACCTAACTTATCATTCAATGTAGATGGCGAATATTTATCTTTTACTTCTTCATCCAAAAATGAATCACTGCAGGATATACTTGCCAACAGCAAGCCTGTACACATCACTACTTTATATATCGTTTTCATATAGTCTTTCTTTATTGATTATAGAGAGAGATTTATACCAAGAGAAATGGATCTTACTACCGGATAGTTAAGATTGTCTCCACTGGAGCCTCTGGATGCATAGTTCATCTCGGGATCCCAGCCAAACCAGTTGGTCCAGGTATATAGATTCCTTCCTGCAGCATAGATGGTAAGAGCCCCGATGCCATAACGGCTTAGGAAATCCTTCGGAACCGTATAGCTCAGGCGCACATCTTTCAAACGCACATAGCTCCAGTCTTCTGCAAAGTGATACCCGCGGTAGTTTTTATAGGCAGATAAAGATGGCCAGTAGTTGTCTCGATTCTCCGGTGTCCAATAACCAAAACCGTCCGGAAGATTTCTGCGACCTGCTTCATCAGCATAAGTGAGATCGGCATTGCGCTTGAGGCCACCTTGTGAGGTCTGTACAAAAATGCTCAGGTGAAAATTCTTATAGTGGAATGTATTCGTTATACCGCCATACCATTTTGGATTTCGCTGACCTATAATAACGCGGTCTTTCGAATCGATGATGCCATCGCCAGCATCCGGTTTCCCATCACCATCGGTATCCACCGTCGGTTGATCTTTGAACTTGATATCACCTGCTTTTGCAACCGGATCGTACGACCCTATATCTTCGGTTTGCCAGATGCCTATTTTTTCATAACCATAGATAACACGCAAAGGCTGGCCGATGAACCAGGTATTGCCTATATCATCTCTTCCATCACCATATAGTTCCAGGATCTTGTTCTTATACGTTGAGAAATTAAGAGAAGTCTCCCATCTGAAATTACCTCTGTCGATGTTAACAGAATTCAGCGTTACTTCCACGCCAACATTTTGCATCTTGCCCAGGTTGGTCCAGATGTCTGCATAGCCATTCACACCGGGTAAGGCACGCTTCAGGAGTATATCTTCTGTTTTACTTTTATATACTTCTATTGTTCCTGTGAAGCGATCTTCCAGCAATCCAAAATCTATAGCACCGTTCAGGGTTGTTGTAGACTCCCAGCTAAGGTCGCCATTACCAAGTGTATTATATACTACACCGGTTTGAATTGCTCCTGTAAAAGGTTGCTGCACAGTAGTAGCCGTGGTATAGGTTTGATTGGGTGCTATAGCCTGATTTCCGGTTTTACCGTAGGACACTCTGAGCTTGGCCTGTGAAATGATGTTTGATAAATTACTCATGAAGGCTTCGTTATGCAGGTTCCAGCCTATAGCCATGGATGGGAAGACACCATATTTACTTTTGTTAGCACCAAAAGCAGAGTAACCATCTCTTCGTGCAGTAAGCGTTAACAGGTAGCGGCTATCATACGAGTAGTTTATTCTTCCCAGCTGCGATAGCAATGTGTATTCATTGGCTTCCGAATTTGCGGATTTTGAAGCTCCTGCAAGAAGATCATTATACGACAAAGCATCGTTGATGAAACCTGTAGCGGATGCTTCGGATTCGAAGCTTGATACTTTTTGTGCACTGTAAGCCGCTGTTATATCAACGTGATGCTTGTTGATATCTTTGGTATAGCTTACAACATTTTCCAATACCCAGTTGTTGCTGGTACTGTCCCGCAACGTGGCTGTACCGCTTTGATCATTGGCAGCTCTTCCTGTATAGGATGCTACATGTACCATGTTATATATATAGGCACCCTTGAGTTGGTATTTGAATCCTTCCAGGAATTTCGGTGTCAACTCCACATAGCCATTACCAGTTAAGTTCTTCCCGCGATCGGTGCGATCGGTGGTAAGTCCAAGCAATGGGTTCACAAACAGCTGCTCAGGCGCCATCGGATAAACTATATATTTACCATTCGCATCTCTGGGCACTGAATACGGACTCATCGCCGTAGCCTGCAGAAGATTTGCGCGGCCTCCATCATAATTGTTATCGGTAAAGAAGCTCGACATTCCGATCTTCAGGTAATCTGTGACCTGTGCGTCAAGGTTCGAGCGCACAGTAGTGCGATTGAATTGGAAGCCTTCAACAACACCTTTCTGTGCAAGGCGTGTAGCTGAAAAGTAATACTGTACTTTCGGAGTACCACCACTGACACTCAGGTTATACTCTTGAATGTTTCCGGTGCGGGTGGCTTCTTTCATCCAATCTGTAGTCTTACCATTCGCATAGTTTTCCTGTTCAGCAAGGTTAGGAAGCACAGCAGTTTGTGTAATACCATTTGCCGTGAGAAAGTCTTTATACTTTTGTACATACTGATCCGGCCCCATAGGCGTGAGTGTATGGGCTATATTTTCAACGCCACCATAGGCGTTGAAGTTGATATTAGGCTTACCATCTTTATTGGTTCCGCGCTTGGTGGTGATGAGTATAACTCCATTGGAACCACGCGTTCCATAGATCGCTACCGCGGAAGCATCTTTCAGAATTTCGATGGAAGCTATATCATTCGGATTTATATCATTCAGGCTTCCAAAAAATGGCATAGCATCGAGAACGATGAAGGGACCGGTGCTGGCGTTGATTGAATTCACACCACGCACCTGCATGGTGCCTGAACTACCGGGAACAGAAGATTGCTGCGTGATCTGCAGACCTGCAGTAGCTCCCTGCAATGCTTGTGACAAGTTTGTTACCGGGAGATTGGACAATCTGTCCTTGGATACAGAGGTTACCGAGCCGGTAATGTCAGAACGTTTTTGCGTACCGTATCCGACCACTACTACTTCGGATAATTGTGTGATATCAGAAACGAGTTGAACATCCACCGTGGTGCGTTCACCTACCGTGATCTCCTGCGGCAAGTATCCTATAAATGAAAACACAAGGACTGCATTCCCATCCGGAACGTTGATGGTATATCTGCCGTCTGCATCCGTTGAGGTTCCGTTGGAAGTACCTTTTACAAGTACGTTCACACCAGGAACGGGTGTGTTGTCATCAGCGGAAGTTATTTTACCGGTCACGGTAAAATCTGCGCGGTACTTTCCATCATCAGCCCATGTCGGTACCGTTGCAAATGCACAGCACAGACACGCGAGTAGATGGAGAATAATTTTCTTTCGTAAAATTCTATCTCTCATAAGTATAGGGTTAAAGCTTTAAAATTTTGATTCAGAATGTGATAATCACTGCAATGGATTTGCACGAGTGGACACCGTGCTTTTCAACCGGAGTTGGTGGATTGTAATGTATTCATGGGTTTGGGGTTAGTTGTTAGAAGCTGACTTGATCACAAGCGACATCCGGTGTTTTTGGTGAAGTTCGCGTGTAAACAAATGTACACGGATGGGCCTGCCAGGCCGGGGGTTACTTCATGATATAAAGAGGGTCACTTAGACTTTTCAATCGTTTTAAAACGAATTTCAAACGTTTTAAGACCACTCATGAGCATTTCGTTTTTAAGGTCTGGTGTCCGAGATCGGCGTGGCGTTGGCATCCTGATCAGAGGGTATTGTTGCTGGCACGTGAAAAGAAAAGGCATGAGTCACAACCGTTGTTATAACTCATGTTACCCTTGTCGCAAATCCAGCCCAACCGTTGTGTGGCGAGATTGTGTTATTTTGTTACTTCCCTTTTATAAGTTTCCCCGTGGTTAGTTTGCCGTTGATGAGTGTTTTGTATACATATATACCGGTAGGCAATTCCCGTCCATCCAGTTCAAGTTCATGTGTACCTGCTGATAACATTCCGAACGAATACGTTTTTGCCTTGATGCCTGATGCGTTCAGTATATCTACGGTAACATCAGCAGGCTGCAGCAGCGAGACTGCTATATATGCTTTCTCCGTGAATGGATTCGGGTATCCAGTCACTGCATTATGCTCGCTATCTTCTGTTACGTGTCCCGGGCTTTCCTGCCTCGCTGCCGAAGATGATGATCCGCATTCAGCGGTAGCCGAACCGGTTACAGCAATGTTATCGATGTTTGCTGTACCTGCGGCCGTAGATGCCTGGAGTCGCACAACGGCCGATGTATTCGCGTTGATGTTTGCGTTAACCGTTACTGTCGACCAGGTTGTCCATGTGCTGGTAGCGGGAAAGTTTATATTGGAAGCCACTACAACTCCGTTTACAAGCAAGTTTGCCGGCCGGTTTGCACCGCTTCCATTGGCGTAGCGAAAGGTAAATGTTTTTGCTCCGCTCGTGGTCAAGTTTACTCGCCAGTTGATGCCGGCACCCACAGCGTTGTTGGTGTTTACAAAGCCGGCTCCGGTATAGCCTGTATAATTTGTATCGATCGTTCCTTCGGCACTGCAAAAGCCCGTTGTATTTTCTTCGATGGTCACTGAAGCCGGCACCGGAACTATATACCATTGCTGATTGGGCCAGTATGCAAAGTCACCCAACACGACACCTGCTCCGTTGGCTAGAGAGGAATCTGCAATCTCTATTATTTTCCCCAGGCTGTTTACATTATCGATTCTGTATGATCCGTCCGCGCAAGGTATAATATGCCATTTCTGATTATAGCCACCGTTGTACGTATATTGAATCATGTTGGTGCCTACCGTACGGGAAGCAGAAGGATTGTCCACTGCCTTTCCGCTATTCACGTTGTTGATTCTATACTCTCCACGTCCCAGGTTTTGAATGATCCATCGCTGGTTTGTGCCATTGTTAGATGTATACTGTTTGATTTGGGTACCGTCCGTGGTGGCATACCCGGGCACCTCCATAACTTTTCCTGAATACTTGTTTATCAAACGGAACTCGCCGTTAAAATTTATAGCAGGCCCGCCTGTTGCTATACCGGTGGTTGTATTTATACTCCATTGATCATACCACGGCAGACTTAATGTAGCGCCTGAAATCTGAAGCGGTTGCAGAATGAGCCGCGTCATCGAGTAATTACCAACAGACCAGCGATCCCCAACATATACATAGGTTGTTGCACTGGTACCGGTTACAGCAAAGGCATTGGTAACTTGTGACTGATAGGTTCTGGCTCCTGCAGGTGCTATATTACCACGGCTCGTCCAGGGGCCGGCAAGTGAAGTGGCTGTAAAATACCGGTTGTCATTTGTATCCCAGCCGGAACAGAAGGATTGAATCCAGAAATAGGTCCCTCCTGATTTTATTATAGCATGTCCTTCACAACCTATACCTGAATTTGAATTACTATTATAGCCCCGGAACACTTCCTGCACAGGTGCAGTATAGGATGCATTCAACTCCATAATCACTACCTCAGAGTTAATAGCAACGCTGCTGATCAGGTACGCTTTGCCATCTGAATCCTTGAATACATTCATATCCCGGCTATCATTATTAAGCGGTCGAAAATGCCCCTGCCAGGTATAGTTTCCTCCTACTGTACTACTTGTAGCATAGCCAACTTCAGCAGTTGAGTATGCATTCCAGCCTTCGTAGTGAACCCAGAGTATATATTGCCCGGTGTTGGTGTTGTGTAAAAGTTTAGGTCTTTCTACCACCGCATCATTGTCGAGATCAGGATGTGATGTTCTGCTGAGAATCGTATTGACAAAAGTCCAGGTCTTCAGATCGGGTGACGAGTATAGATTCACACCGCGAAAGCGGTAGTTGTTCTGCGAACGATCCATGCCCCACAGGTAATAGAGGCCTCCGATCTGCATAATGCCGCCCTCAACAGCCTGAACGATGTTGCCATTGATATCATACCAATCGCCCCCGGGATAAAATGTACTTTGAGCATTGACGTTGGACAGTGAAGATATAGTCATCATCAACACCAAGGAGCTTGAGACAACCGTACTGCGAATCATGTTACCGGCAGCTTTAACAGCGAATGCTAAAACCGGAAGTGAAAGACAATGCAACATCGTCTTTGATTGTAAAATTTTTTCTTTCATGGATCTGGGTTTAAATGAAACAATAGCTGGCAACTTGATATAGGTATATATCATTAACAAACAGAAATCACCGGTTAATCATCGTTTAAACAAACGAAGTTTAAACCTGTAACACCGATGCTATACCTGAACCTTTCTTGCCTACACGAAACAAATGTATCAGCAAACACCAGCCGTTCAAGGGGGCAATCCATGAAATCAGGAGGGTCATATAGATTAATTTCAAACGATTGATCAATATAATTCAATCGTTAGCATTGAATTTATACCAGTATAACAGATGTAGTAACAACGAGATGAAGAGTACTTGCAATAAGCGGTTACTTCGCCAGGGCATAAAATGCTGACAAACCTCAGACTTGTTGCTGACATTCCTCAGGAATACAGCCTCTACAGCTATATATCTTTGAAAAAAACCTCGCGATGCAAGTATTGATATATAGTTCTCATCCCTATGAAAGACCATTCCTGGAGAAGGAAGCGGGGCAACACGGAATCACGCATACAGACCAGCGTCTCAGTCTTCAGACCGTATACCTTGCCAAAGGTTTTGAAGCGATCTCTATCTTTACAGCAGATGATGCAAGCGGTGTTGTATTAGATGAATTATCGAAAATGGGTATACGATATATAGCCCTACGCTCAGCCGGGTACGATCATGTCGATCTTGACAAAGCAAAAAAACTGGGTATACACATTGCTAATGTTCCTGACTACTCCCCCTATTCCGTAGCCGAACATGCTGCAGCCATGCTCCTGGCCTTCAACCGAAAAATAGCACAGAGTCGTCTACTCCTGCAGCTGCAGGACTATCGACTCGATACACTTACAGGCTTTGACATTCACGGCAAAACCATTGGTATACTTGGGACTGGTAAAATCGGGATGGCTTTCGCCAGGATTATGCAGGGTTTCGGCGGCCGTGTTTTTGCCTGTGACCCTATTCAGAATCCGAAAGCTTCTTCTTTGCAGATCAAATATATACCGTTCGATGAACTGCTGTTGCAGAGCGATATCATTTCCATACATTGTCCACTCCACGAACACACAAAACATCTTTTTTCTTACGATGCGTTTAGCAAGATGAAGCCCGATAGTATACTGATCAATACTGCCCGGGGCGGCATTGTTCAGACAGAGGCGCTACTCCATGCGCTTGAAAATAACCATATCGGTGGCGCATGTCTGGATGTATACGAACTTGAGAGAAATATATTCTTCCAGGACCTGCGGGACAAAACTATAAAAGACACCGTGTATACCCGGTTGTTATCAAACAAGAAAGTACTGATAACCGGTCATCAGGGATTTCTCACCAAAGAAGCATTGACAGGAATTGCACATACGACCTTTCAAAATATAGCATCGTGGGAAGGTGGTGCAGATGCCGTTCATGAACTGTCGATATCTTAACGCAACTGCTATATACCTTCAAACAGCGTAAAGCTTTCCTGATATTTAGGCCTGACAACATTCCACTGGAACTCCTTGCCAATAGCGTTGCCGTAATTTGTCAGGCCGGGATCTTCACCATGAACTGTAAATGTTATTTTTGGTTTTGTGGTAAAGTTCTTCATCCAGCGAAACAACTCATCACGATCAGCATGCCCGGATAATGACTTTACATTTTCCACCTGGCAGTTCACCGGCACGTCTGTGCCGAAAATACGTATGGATGGCTTCTTGTCCACCAGGTCACGGCCGCGAGTCCCGACGGCCTGATATCCTGAGATGAGCACGGTATCCTGCTTGCGCGGAAGGCGATGGTATAAATGATGCAGGATGCGTCCACCCGTCATCATGCCGCTGGAGGAAATGATGATCGCATTGGTTTTAACTTCATTCAGCGTTTTGGAGTGCTGAGCAGTTTTTACAAAGACGATCATGTTCGTTTCCAGATTTCCCGCCAGTTCGGATAAGGAAAAATTTACTTTATGATAATCTCTAAAGGTAGTATATAAAGAAGTAGCAGAGATCGCCATGGGACTATCAATATATACCGGCACATCGGGAATCTTATCTTCACGCATAAGTTTACACAGATAGTATAGCAGCAGTTGCGTACGTCCTACGGCAAAGGCTGGTATCAATACAACACCTTTGCGTTGAAACGTTTCATTAACAATACGCTCAAGATCGGCCTGCGGATCATATGCCGCGCTGACTTTATCACCATAGGTGGATTCAATAAATAAAACATCCGTCTGCTCAATGGCCGTTGGCGCATGCAGGATTGGGTCATGATACCGTCCCAGGTCACCTGAGAAAACTATTTTTTTATTCTGTCGGTCGCCATGAACAAAGAGCTCAGTTATAGCAGACCCTAACAAGTGGCCTGCATCCCGAAAAATTATATCGGCGCATGCATCCATCTTAATAGTCTCATTATAGTCATATGCCTTTACAAGCGGAAAGACATCCTCGACATCCTGTGATGTATAGAGTGGCTTAGGCTCGGTATGCTTGGAATAGCCTTTGCGTGCAGCATAACTGGCCTCTTCCTCTTGGAGCTTGGCAGAGTCCATCAACATAATTTTCATAAGCTCCGCTGTCGGGGCCGTGCAGTATATAGATCCTGAAAATCCCTCGCGTACAAGACGAGGTAAATATCCGGTGTGATCGATGTGTGCGTGGCTGATCACCACAGCATGGATGGTTGAAGGGTCTACAGGAAACTCGTCCCAATTCTTTAGTCGTAATTCCTTAAGTCCCTGAAAGAGGCCGCAGTCAAACAGCATTCTGAAACCACCTATATCCAGCAGGTAACGTGAACCCGTTACCGTACCTGCCCCACCCAGAAATTTCACCTGTACATTCATATACTATATTTTCTTAAAAGTGCGTTTCGTTACTTCAAATAACGATGATTAAAGTCAGTAACACGAACGTTTTTTGTCAGCAGAAAATGCACAACAAAGTATTCAATACACCTACCAAACTTTCATCCATTCAGTTACCGGAATTTTCCTGCTTCATCGTTGTTCAAGTTGGGTTTTGCTTTGAAGGTAGAAACTTTCGTGGTCAACTTTAATATCTTTTGGTTTAATGTTTTCCAATTCCAGTTCAGCCCATTCTGTGGTTGGATGAATTAATGTATATATACCTTTCACTATAATCTTTGCGGGCATGTTGAATTTTGCAACATCCACATGCCATCTGTACTTTACGGTAGTTACAGCGCCTTGACGACTGATCAGCAATTGCAATTCAGGAGGAGATGCCTTGGTGAGATATTGCTCAAAAAAATAGTGATAGTCTGTTTTTGTTTTGTCACTGGTGTATTGGACCAGGTCCTGGGTAGTAATGGTTTGGTATGCAAAGTCAAGTTGAATACTGCGCAGAAGTCCGAACCAGACTGAGTCGTTGGCAATGGTGTTTCGAAGTGTATGTATAATCAAAACACCTTTCGAGTATACATCGCCAAGGCGGAAATCATTTACGCCATACCTGCCGATGATGGCTTCCTTATTGGCAGGATGCTGCTCTCTCAAATACCCTCGTGCTGCTGTCGAACCTTTCAGTTGCTCATAGGCTAGCACTTCTCCATAGGTAGCAAAGGCTTCGTGTATCCAAAGATCCGCCATGTCTTGGACCGTTATACTATTTCCCCACCATTCGTGTGCCGTCTCATGCCACATGGTCCGCACCAGATCAAGCGAATCATATCGATCACTATTGAAGGGACTAAAGATAGATCCAAAGCTAACAGCCCCCTGGTGCTCCATGGGATAAATGGATTCCATCACGGTAAATCCATCGCGCCAAAAGGGATACTTTCCAAAACATTTTTCGAAAACAGACAACATGGGCTTAGCTTGTTTAAAAATCTTTTTAGCTATATCTACATCATAGTTCATGCAGTAATAATTCACATGCAGGGTATCACTACCGGAGATATATAGGTCTTTAAATCGTTTATAGTTTCCAATGTTGATCACCACGCAATAGGTTGTGATCGGGTAACTCACATACCATTCAAAGCGCGTAAGGCTATCGGGCAATTCTGTTTTGTGAATCAGCCTTCCGTTGGATATATCGGTGAGACCGCGCGGAACGGTAACGCTGATCTTCATGCTATCAGGCTTATCGGAAAGATGATCCTTACACGGCCACCACAAACTTGCGCCAGACCCTTGCGTTACGCTTTCGATCCAGTGCTCCCCTTCTTTGTCCTGCAGCCAAAATATACCTCCTGCTAAGCTTGAAGGCTCTGGGGTTTGTGGCGTTCCTGAATATAGTATAGTAATCTCTTCGGTGACTCCTGCTTCCACATTTCCAGGAAACTGAATGAACACGGCATTGAATTCTCGCCGGTAAGGAAGCGACGTATTATGATACAGAATCTTTTCAATTTGCATGTTTGCAAACAGATCCACCTGCATTTGATTAAAAGAGTGTACGGCCTTAAATCGAATCTTGTTTGCTCCGCGAACTGTTTTTCGATCCGGAATAACCGTTACGTCCAAATCATAAAACAATACATCGTAGCATGTACGCAAAGCAGTAAGTGCACCCCGAAGTGTGTCTGCCCGTGTAAAGCCATTGGGCCTGCTGAATCCATAAATTACCTTTGACGCATTTGACGGGTTATCTCGTGTTCTCACGAAAATTACACTTCCCGTTCTGGAATATTGAATGGATGTAATTTTACCGGCTGCATCCGGAATGAATTCATATACCAGTCTCACATTTCCATCTTCGGCTACAAACCGATTGCCCGACTCGTGACGAATTGATATCTTCCCTTCGTTTGTTCCCTGAATGGTAAGTTGACGGTTCTTTAATCTAACCTGAACACTTCGGTTTCGATTGTTGGTCAACTGATAGTTGCCTATATACTTTGAGAACTTGTCCGTTGACGTCTCTGAAAGGCTGTCGGCAAAAGCTACAGCGGTCCGCACAAATGTTAACTTTGGAATGGGCTGTATCCATTTGAATTGCCCGACATTTCCTGCACTGTCCCGCACAAATTCAATGACCGTTTTTGGTCTTACCTTGTCGGCACGGAAGCGGTCCTTGCCGACCCTGGTCATTCCTACTTGACCCTGACCGACAATGTGCAACACGAGGTCATCTTTTTCTTTTTGAATAATGAAGCGGGACACGGGTTCGATCCTGGTATAGTACGTTCCAACGTAAAGATCCAGTTCGGCAGATTTACTTTCGATCTTGGTTTGGCCGATGGCACTAATCGATAAAAATGAGGAAAGAAAAAATAGAATGCAGAGGTGTTTCATATCTGTGATTTTATGTTCCAAATCACTACGAATCCACTGTTAAAATCTATTCAATTCCTGATTTGACTAGTAGTCAAACTTATTTTGACGAATGTTATGCAGAGACAGCGTTACGCTGCAAGTACTCGCTGGGCGTAATGCCCACTATATTTTTGAATGCCCGCTGAAATGTAGGTTGTGAATTGAAGCCACATTCAAAGGCCAATGCGGTAAGGGTATACTTTTTATTATCAGCTTTTAGCAGCCGCTGTTTGAATTCTTCGACCCGATAGTGATTAACAAATTCATTAAAGCTCTTGCCTGCATTTTGATTGATAACCGCCGAAAGTGTTTTGGCTGATATACCCAGGTGAGTGGCCAGTTTTGTTACCGACAATTCCGCGTCCAGGAAAAGTTTATCGGCTTCCATGGATTTTTGCAGGTTCATCATGATATGTTCCACCGCTTCCTTCTGCAGGTTCAATTTTGCTCCTGCTGATTTCCGCAAGGAGTTGCTCATCTCTTTTCGACCGAGCATTACTCCGCGGATGCCCAGCCAGTAAATGATCATGACCAAAGGTATATATAGTGGGAACCAATCAAGCCAGTTGAGAAGTATATTGCTGGTGGCAGGAATCACATACGGTATAAGAAATGCCAGCCATATAACATCAAAAACCAGGAAAACAGAAATGAATTCCTTTAGCCAACTTCGGTTGTTCAACTCTTCCGTTACAACAGGTTCTCTCTGCCTGCCATATACCAACCGAAAGGAAAGCACCAGGTAAACTGTTAACGAAACCCATCGTGGTATATCTGAGTAAGTGTTGTAGGCATCAAACCAGTTGTTAAAATTATCTCTATATGAATCAGCCCAGCCTAGCAGCAGGGCAACCAAAAATACTACTGCGGCAGCGTGATGGAATAAGTCAATGATGAGCGGATAAAAATGAAATCGATCGCTGCGTCCGACTTTAAAATCATGCGTTAATTCTGCTTTGCAATAAAGATAAATTAGCGGCCCTACCGGCATGATGATCATGAACGGAAAAATTGCATCAAGGAGAGATCCTGCTGTAGTGGAAGTAAGACCAATGTTATTCAGGTATATCTTCAGACAAGCCATGGCAATGATTATCAATAGCCAGGCAAGCAGTTTACTGGCAGCTCTACCTTTGGCTGTGACGTGAACAAGTGTGCCGATGATAAATCCTTGCAAAGAACCAAGCAAGACTATAGAATTGAGGAAGGAGAAAATATGACCATTCATACTAACCTATTGAAATGTTGCCGCATTGAGATCAATGAAAGATAATTCTTTATCATACATTCTAAAACCCTGCCAGCTTATTTAACACTGTAGTGGGTGCAGGTATATCGTAGAATAGAAAGAGAGCGTTACGTTACTGCAGGCCTGCAGACACGCCATATATAGTCGTTCAAACCACCCACAAAAAAAAAGTAGACAGCCATTGCTGACTGTCTACTTTATATGTTTTGTAATAAACTTAGTTCAGTACGGTAACATTGACGGCATTCATACCTTTTTTGCCTTTTTCTTCTTCGTATTCAACCTGATCGTTTTCACGGATCTGATCTACAAGACCTGAAGAGTGTACAAAAATGTCTGTGTTTGAATTGTCTGGAGTAATGAATCCAAAACCTTTGGTTTCATTAAAAAACTTAACTTTTCCTTGCATTGTATTATGTATTAAAATTAAAAAAATTCGTGACTGAGGATGTTCGTGCGTCAGTTTAAAATCCGAGCACAAGTCAACCTATAGGCTTATCCTAAATATGTTTTCAGGGTTCTGCTTCTTGAAGAATGGCGTAGTCTGCGTGTAGCCTTTTCTTTAATCTGCCTAACTCGTTCCCTTGTCAGGCTGTACAACTCACCTATTTCTTCCAGGGTCATTGAGTTGTTATTATTAAGTCCAAAGTATAAGCCTATAACATCAGCCTCCCGTGCAGTCAACGTTGCTAATGCACGTTGCACTTCAACAGAAAGTGAATTTGATATCAGCGCAGAGTCCGGCGTTGATTCGTTCACGTCCGAGAGAACATCAATCAAACTATTGTCTTCTCCATTTACAAACGGAGCATCCATCGATACGTGACGGCCGGCAACTTTAAGATTGTCGCGCACATCTTCAACGGTAACGCCCATAATTTCAGCGATCTCATCTGCTGATGGCTCGCGTTGAAATTTCTGTTCGAGTTCGGCAAATGTCTTGTTGATCTTATTTAAAGAACCGACACGGTTTAAAGGCAATCGCACGATGCGTGACTGTTCTGCCAATGCCTGCATGATTGATTGACGAATCCACCAAACAGCATAGGAGATAAATTTAAAACCTCGCTTCTCATCAAATCGCTTAGCAGCTTTGATAAGTCCGAGATTTCCCTCATTAATAAGATCGCCCAGTGTTAATCCGTTATTTTGATATTGCTTGGCTACTGATACAACAAAACGCAAATTCGCCTTTGTCAATTTTTCCAAGGCAACCTGATCTCCTTCCCGGATCCGTTTTGCCAACTCCACTTCAACTTCGGCCGTAATCAAATCCACCTTTCCAATTTCCGTTAAGTACTTGTCCAAAGACTGACTTTCTCTGTTGGTAATCTGCTTACTGATCTTTAGTTGGCGCATGTAATAAATTAAAGTGAAGACTAAGTAAAAGGCTCCCCATCAAAGCAGTAACCGCCTCAAGTAGTAAGCCTGCGATAATTATTCTGAGTTACTATTTCGATCCGGAAAGTGGATCTACAGAACATTATAAATTAAGGATGTGTACAATAAAAAGCCCTGAGAATAGGAAGTATTGAAGACATTTCTTAAATGCCATGTAATATACCACTTATATCACGCTAATCCTAATGTTAAATTTAAACGTAGTGAAAACTTCTCTCCGAGTAAAGTATAAAAGAGATGCAAAAGCGTCCTGCCGTTACGTATAGTTATATATTTATTCATTGAACGTTCTGGCTTATTCGATCAGGACTTACTGATTTTTTCGTTTCACTTCCAAAGCCCACTTCTCAAGTATATTGACTACGACTTCAAGCTTAATAGGCTTGCTGATATAGTCATCCATACCAGCGCGCAGGCATTCTTCACGATCGCCTTGCATAGCGTTGGCAGTCATGGCTATGATCACAGGGCGTTCACCTTCGTTCGCTCGTATTCTGCGCGTAGCTTCCAGTCCATCCATCGCAGGCATTTGTACATCCATTAAGATTATTTCGTAATACTGGATGTCTATTTTCTCAAGCACTTCCACACCATTCTGAGCCGTGTCAATTTCCTTATACCCTAGCTTGTTAAGAACGCGTATAGCGAGCTTCTGATTTACCGGGTTATCTTCAGCGATAAGAATCCGCAGTGGATATTTTTCTGCGAACTCTTCCGATAATACGTGCTGCGCATGCTGAACTTCTGCCGTGTGAAGCGTTCCAGTGGGTCTGAGTGCAGACTGGATAACCCTGCACAACTGCTGTTGCTTTACCGGCTTGTTGAGTACAGAGGTGAACAAATCAGGATATTTTTTCTTGCTCTCATCTCCTACCGAACTCAACAAGACTATCGGTAGTCGCGGATGTTTCGCTTTGATGCGTTGAGACAATTGTACGCCATCCATATCCGGCATTTGCATATCGGTAATTACCAGATCAAACCCTTCCTGATACGTGAGTATATCCAATGCCTGCTTGGCTGAAATCGCCAGTGTAGGCGATAGCTTCCATAATTCAAGCTGCGTTTTCAGTATCGTAAGGTTTGTCGCATTGTCATCCACCAGCAACACTTTCTTACCCTCGTTTCCAACCGTGTTGCAATGCACATATTGACGAATGGATTCCTGACTTGCTTTACTCTTGATGGTAAAACTAAATATAGTGCCAACGCCCTCATGACTTTCCACTGTGATCGTACCTCCCATTAACTCGACTAGTCGCTGACTGATTACCAGGCCCAACCCGGTTCCACCGTATCTTCGCGTAGTAGAAGAATCTACCTGAGAGAAGGCCTTGAACAATCGCGAAATTTTATCCTGCGCTATACCTATACCGGTATCCCGTATCTGAAAGGCGAGCAGGAGCTGATCGTTGTTGGCCTCCAGTAAATCTACTCCCACAAAAATTTCTCCTTTGTGAGTAAACTTCATGGCGTTGCTAATCAGGTTTAGTAGTATTTGCCGTAGCCGGTGACTATCCCCTATAATCTGCGCAGGTATTTGATAATCGATTTGATATACCAGGTCCAATCCTTTTTGAGATGCTTTGGTGGAGAATACATCCATTACTTCTTCCAGGCATTGGCGCATATCGAAACCGTTGTAATCGAGTTCAAGATTTCCGGATTCAATTTTAGAGAAGTCAAGGATGTCGTTGATGACGGTGAGCAACGCATCGCCGCTGCTGCGAATTGTATCGGTATACTCTTGCTGTTCGGCCGTGAGCGGTGTTTCTGCTAACAACGATGCCATTCCCAATACGCCATTCATAGGCGTCCGTATTTCATGACTCATGGTAGCCAGAAAAATGCTCTTGGCCTGGTTTGCACGTTCAGCATCCTGACGGGCTCGCTCAGCTTCCTCTCTTGCTTTTTCAGCGTCTTGACGCTTCGCTATATTTTCTCCTTTTTGTTGTTTTAGCTCATCATTGACTACACCCAGGAAATCGGTTTGTGCCTGCAATTGGTCGTTGAGTGCCTGTAGGTTTTGAGCCTGAACTTCCAACGCTTCCTTCTGTGATACGACCTCTGCTGTTTGCTGGCGAACCTGTTCTTCAAGTTCTGCCTTCTGTCTTTTTACAGCGTTAACTCTGCCCTTGAAGAAAGTATATACCGACCCGATAACGATGCACGCTATTATGGTTTGAAACCACCAGGTTTTCCAGTAAGGCGGTGTAATAATGAGTGCGATGGAAGCACCCTGCTCATTCCAGACACCATCATCATTGCTTGCTTTTACGCGGAATATATACTGCCCGGGGTCCAGGTTTGTATAGGTAGCCGTGCGCTTGGTATCAACATAATTCCAATCTTTGTCAAAGCCTTCCATTTTATAGGCATATGCACATTTCTCAGGGTAAGCATAATTTAAAGCGGTATACTCGAATGTGAATACAGACTGGTCATAATGCAGTGTGATTTCTTTACTTTCATGAATAGCTTGTTTTAATATAAGTCCTTGCTGACCGGAAGCGTTTACCTCTACAGGTTTATTAAACAACTGAAATCCGGTGATCATTACCTTCGGTGGCTGCAGGTTCTGTTTGATCTGCTCTGGACGAAAGAGCGTGACGCCTTCTGTTCCTGCAAAGGCCATCAAGCCCAAGGCCTTATCATACAAAAAAGAACTGGAGTTAAACTTTCCATTCTGCAGCCCGTCCGAGCCATCATAGTTATAAAATTTTTTCTCACGCCCATCCCATTTGGACACCCCACTGTTGGTACTCATCCAAAGGTCCCCTGCTTTGTCTTCAAGCAAAGCATACACTGTACTGCCGCCCAATCCTTCTTTCTCCGTGAACCGCTCTAGCGTTTGTCGCTCCAGATCATAGACGGCTAAACCTGTGCCTTCAGTTCCTATCCACAGTTTTCCTTGACCATCCAGATGAAGCGCATATACTATATTACTGGGAAGCGCATTTTTATCTTCCGGACGATCTAAATACCGTTGAAGTTTTTTCTTCTTCGGATCAAGGTATTGAAGCCCTTCACCATGGCAACCAATCCATAGTCCTCCATGTTTATCTTCGATAATAGCGCGTACACTCCCTCTGCTGGTCTCGGTATACTTCGTGGCGTAATGTGTGAACTTGCCAGTTTGTTTATTAAGCAAATTTAAACCTCCCCCGTTGCTGCCTACCCATATATTGTGTTTGGAGTCTTCGAAGATCACGCGCAAATCATTATCTGCCAGGCTTGATGAATCGGCAGGATCATGTGAGTAATTAAAGAATGAATCTGTTTTTTTATCATAGCGAAATAACCCTTCCGCATAGGTGCCAAACCAAAGTGTATTGCTATGATCCCGGTAGGCGCACAGAATAGCATTATTGGTTAAGCTTCCTTTTTTACCATCGGCATAGTAATGCTTGAGCAGTTGACCTCGGCTATTATATTTATAGATGCCGTCTCCATCGGATCCAAGCCAGAGATTACCTTCCTTGTCGCTGCACATTCCCCAGAAGCGCAGATAAACTCCTTCGTATTCTCCGGTTTGCTTCCGCTCGATGCGGGTAAATTTTTCGGGTATACCACTGATCATTTGGACACCATCGCCGTTGGTACCTAACCACAGGTTATGATCCCGATCTTCATATATAGCATGAATGGTATGCCTATAAATCCTATACTCTTCTTCGCCTGACTGGTGCTCAACGGAAAGGCTACGGGTCGATTGACCGTCAAAGTTTTTCAAAGAAATCCGGTGCAGGCCTTTGTCCTCTACTGCAATCCAGAGGTTATGCTTGCTGTCGTGACGAAGCGCCCGGATGATGTTACCGCGTAAAGCGCTATTACTTTTATTGAATACTTGAAAGCTTTTTTGTTCTCGATTAAAGAAAACCAGTCCCTCTGAAGTGCCAATCCAAAGATTGCCCAGGTGGTCTGGACTAAAGCACCTTATTTGCGGAGAAGGCAACGAATCCTTTCGGGAGAGTTCCTCTATTTTCTGACCTACGATACCATCCTTTGTCTTGAATACACTCAATCCACCTCCCAGTGTACCCACCCATAGCAGACCCTGGTGGTCTTCATAAAGGAGCACTACTTCCGAATGGGACAGCCCCGGTAAATTATTGTGAGAATACTGAATAAACTTTTTGCTGCTCCGGTCATAGTAAGTAAAACCGTCTGCGGCAGAAGCGATCCATAAATTCCCGGTAGGGCTTCCCGTGATAAAGACTACGTTATCTCCTACAAGCGAATTTTTATCTTTCGGGTTATGATGATAGTGGGTAAACCGTTCTGTTTTTGAATCAAAACGATTGAGTCCTTTGGGAGAGGAAGTCCATACGGTGCCGTCCGAATCAGTAAAAACCCATTGAATATAATTATGAGATATACTATAGGGATTATCGGGATCGTTTTTAAATACCTTAAAGGAATTACCATCGAAGCGCGCCAGCCCATCTTCAGCGGCAAACCACATCAGCCCATCTTTGTCCTGCGTAATGCAATCGAGCACCTTGAGAGGAAAGCCATTCTTTGTAGTATATTTTCTTACTTTACTTTTAGGCTCCTCCAGTGAGTTCTTAAATTCAACAGCAGAATTCTGTGCATCGATTCTTTGCCAAGCCAATATCCCAACCAACAGAAGTAGAAAATATTTTTTCATCCATCAAGTTTTCGATCCGACACTATCCCATGAAAATACAACTAGTATAACGTTATTAATTCGTTGTTATCACATCAGCTTCAAACTTTTACCATGATATATTTAGCAGTTTGAACACTTACTGAATCCGTTTGAAAATACAAAAAAGTAACTGGACTTTGAGTGAGGCTACTCAAGAATTATGATAGCAATGAAGGCCAGGATGAATGGCTACAACTGACGAGAATTTTGAACCGTTCTCGTGGTTAACTTTTAAAGTGGTCTCTTTGCTGAAAATATAGCCGAGCACAGTTGTATATACAGGTGTCATAGAACTATACAGTATAGCTTGGAGGCCAGCTATATACTTAATGTCTATATATAGGAATTAGACGAGAATTTGAAATCTCTTTTTCTGCCGAGCCGCTGAAAAGTAAATTTATAACGTTGAATTATCTTTTCTCTTTCGTGATAATTACCAACGCTCTTTCAAGAAAATATAGGGCAAAAAAAAGACCGCCTGATTTGCGGTCCATTTTTATATTTAGCCTGAAAAAATCAGATTAGTCCAGTATGGTAACGTTGATGGCGTTCATTCCTTTTTTGCCTCTTTCTTCTTCGTATTCGACTTTATCGCGTTCGCGAATGTCATCGATAGTTCCAGAGATGTGTACGAAAATATCTGCGCCTGGGTGTGATGGTGTGATGAATCCAAAACCTTTCGATTCATTAAAGAATTTAACTGTTCCTTGCATTATGTATTGTATTAAATTAAAGATTTCTAAAAATTAGGCCACAACAGGATTTACCCTCATTGTGAAGCTAAGTAGTGCACTTTTAAATCAGAATGGTGAGGACAACAGGAACTGAATAGCAGGAACTCGCTGAAGACACATTTTCTTGAATGCTCCGCAAGGTACGAAAATATATTTAGAAATCACGACAACTTTTTATAATATACGCAAAAAGCTTCGGCGGACTGCGGGGCAGCTCGGATACAACGCTATATATACCGGTAATTTTTACTTTGACTGGCTCATGCCTTCAACCATTTTCATGGCATCCGAAAAGGTGGTAACCGTAACTTTATCCTGGTTTTCTTTCAGGTATTTTAAAAGTTGTAGATGCGCCTCGTTCGAAATTCGAAACAACGGGCCTTCTATGCCGTGAAATTGAAATATACCCAGCCCTCCTGCTTTTATAGCCTCATCAACGTAGGCAATCAACTCTCTTCCTGTAGTGCCTTCCATAACATGCCAGCTGGGAACTTTCATCTTATCCAGGCTATTGAAGTCAGTGACGATGCTGGTGTTATCGCCACCTGCTCTGGCGTATGAGATATACCCCAACGTACGCAAGCGTTCGGAGTAATCCTTTTTCTGAACTTCAAAATTGTTGCAGGGATACGCAAAACTTCTTTTAGCACGTTTGCCCTCAAGCTGATCAATGTAAAGATGCGCTGCCTGTACTTCATTTAACAATTGCTCAAATGTGTAGGCCTCAATGGCTATATCCTTTTGCCACCCGAGTTTTTGCGGGCAAGGATGAAACAAAGTATGATTGCCTAATTCATGACCGCGGCTTGAAGCCTGTTTCCATTTAACTAATATCTCGGACCCTTTGCCCATAACATCGGTTGAGCCCTGAATGGAGTTAAGAAAAAATGTACCCTTCATTCCAAAGGAGTCCAGTTGAGGAATTGCATTTTCTAACTGCGAGTTCAGGGCATCGTCATACGTAAGGCATATAATTGCTTTTCTTTTTGTTCTGGAAGATTGTCCTTGTGCAGGAATAGTCGATGTATAGAAGAACACAAGAATGCTGATAACACAGAACTTCAATGTTGACATAATAAAAGATTAAGCTTTAGAATGATATAGTAACATATGTGAAAGTATCAATTTAACTACTTTAAACTTTGTAAAAAATCATCTTACGGGTATATACGTGATATTCAATTTGTAATCCAGATGATCCACACCTAAATATAGCCCGCATTGATAATACTAGCGTATCACAGACCTGGTTTCATCGGCAAATTTACGTTTCCTCATTTCGACTACAAAAGTCCTGATTTCGGCTACAGGTGCAACGTGATAACCTTTCACATTTGTGATGTTATCACTAAAAAACATAAAATGATGTCATATCAAAATGGAACACACAAAGTATGGTTTATCACGGGAGCTTCCCGTGGTTTTGGACGTGTCTGGACAGAGGCTGCGCTTAAGCGTGGCGACAAGGTGGTTGCTACAGCACGTACATTGGCTAGTATTTCCGATCTCAAAGACAAGTATGGTGAACGTGTTTTGACGCTTGAACTTGATGTCACCAAACCCGATCAGGTGAAGACCACGGTGGAGCAAGGACATGCACATTTCGGAAGGCTTGATGTCGTCCTTAACAATGCCGGCTATGCATTGGTCGGCACGATAGAAGAAGCCAGTGCTGACGATGTTAAAGCCATGTATGAAACAAATATTTTCGGTGCGCTCGCGGTCATCCAGGCCGCATTGCCGCTGCTTAGAAAGCAAGGCAGCGGACATATACTGGGCACCTCCAGTAACCTCGGTCATGTAACCTTACCGGTGATTGGTTACTATAGCTCTTCAAAATGGGCGTTCGAGGCTATTCATGAAAGCCTGGCAGCAGAAGTTAAAGCTTTTGGAATCAAGGTCACCATCATAGAACCCGGAGCCTATGCCACGGAGTTTGGAAGCCCGGATTCTTTGAAGTCTTCAGCAAGCCTCGATATATATACTGAATTTAAAGCTCAATTTATCGAAGGTTTAAAAACCATGGAACGTGGCGATCCCAGCGCCACTCCGGAGGCCATTTTTAAAATCGTTGATGCCGAGCATCCTCCTTTGAGATTCTTTTTAGGCAGCCAATGTTTGCCTTGGGTACGTGCTGCCTATAATGAGCGGCTGGCCACCTGGGAGGAATGGGCATCTGTCTCTGATGCAGCGCAGGGCAATCCAAAGTAAACTATAGCATACATATAAGAACTCTTGATATAGGGAAAATGATAACCGATATTTAAAAATCGTATCGGTTATCGTTTTAAAGTGCAGCAGATGAAAAAAGAAGAAAATATCCCGCACAAGTTTGAGTCTTTATCAGATGCTTACCAGGCATTCGGCTTGTCTAAACCTAAGCATCCGCTCATCGGTATAATTAATGGCTTGAATGATCAAGTTCAATTTGACGGACTCCCTCATCAACATGTATTGGGGTTTTATAAAATTTCTTACAAACCAAAACTTAGCGGCAAAGTAAAATACGGTCAGAGCTATTATGATTTTGATGAAGGCGGATTATTGTTTGCTTCTCCCGGCCAGATCATTGGCAGGTTTGATAACGAGCCCGCTGTGTGCTCTGAATATACGTTGCTGATTCATCCGGATTTCTTTTTAGGTTATCCGTTGGCAAAAACTGTCAAGCAGTATGGCTTCTTCTCCTACTCCACCAATGAAGCGCTACATCTTTCAGATGATGAAAAAGCAACCGTCATTTCCATTTTTAAAATGATTGAAACGGAGTTGAACAGCAGGATTGATGCGCTTAGCCAGACCGTTGTTGTCTCACAAATAGAGTTATTGCTGAACTACGCTGATCGATTTTATAAACGCCAGTTTATCACACGAAAAGCCGTCAGCAACAATCTTCTTCAAAAATTGGAAGACTTGTTTGACGATTACTTTAATAATGAAATATCATTAAGAGAAGGGCTGCCTACGGTCGGGTATTTTGCTGAACATTTAAATCTTTCACCAAGCTATCTGAGTGATATGCTGCGGTCCCTCACCGGGCAAAATGCACAGCAGCACATCCATGATAAACTTATCGAAAAGGCAAAAGAAAAGTTATCGACCACCAATCTTTCGGTAAGTGAAGTGGCTTTCGCTTTGGGCTTTGAACACTCGCAGTCTTTCAGCAAGCTCTTCAAATCAAAAACAAAGCTTTCACCCCTGGAATTTCGTCAGTCGTTTAATTGAATGGAAATGGCAGAGCTATATATATACTACCCATACACATTCCTTATTTGCAGCTCGATCTCTTTCTTGGGTAAATAGCATTCGGCACGATTAAAAAGAAGTCATGTACTATAGCACATGACTTCTTTTTTGTTTCCTTCTTTCTTAGTTGTGGTTATTTAATGCTATAAAAGAAACTTCGAAGCTCGTCTGCAAAGACATCCGGCACTTCGAGGGCAGCGAAATGTCCACCTTCTTTCATCTTCTTGTAGCTTGTTACATTCACAAAACGCTCGGCCCATTCTTTTGGAAATTGTGCTTCTCTCGGGAAAAGCGATACGCCCGCAGGCACGTTGCTTTTCTGCAGTGGTTGAGCACCACTCCATTGAGCCGTGGCATCGACTTTATACATCCTCACAGAGGTTCCAATAGTCTGTGTTACCCAATAGATCATGATGTTGGTAAGCAAGGCATCTTTATCACCAAATGAACGCTCCAGTAAATCAGGCGTTGCCCCACTATGAACGAAGCTTAGTATCCAGCCGGCAAGTGCAGCCGGTGAATCATTCAAGCCATACGCCAACGACTGGGGCTTGGTGGAATGAACCATAGCATAGGCTCCCTCTGCATACCACCATTGCTGTACGAACTGCGCAAATTGTTTTTCCGCTTCGCTCATAGTAGCCGGATCCTCCTGCCCCATTGGATACCCTATATCTGTGAAATGTACACCCGCTACGATTTGAGGATATTTTGAAGCAAGTGCTTTGTTAACCCCCATGCCTATATCACCACCGGCTGCATAAAATTTATCATAGCCGAGGTTCTCTGTCATTAACACTTTCCACAGGTCAGCAACTGCCTCGCTGGTTAACGCGACCTTGTCAGAAAAACCAAATCCAGGAATAGACGGTATCACCAAATCAAAGCTTTGCTCACCTTCCGTGAGCAGTGGAATGATTTTATGAAAGCGGTAATAGCTGTCTGGCCAGCCGTGCGTTAAGACGAGTGGCTTCGGATTTTTACCTTTTCCTGTGATGTATTGAAAATGAATCTTTACGCCCTTTACATCGGCAACGTATTGTGGGTACTTATTGAGCAATGATTCTTGTTTGCGCCAGTCGTAACCGGTGAGCCAGTATTGAACCAGGCCGCGCAGGTAAGATTCGCTGGTACCAAAATTCCAGCCGGAACTTTCGGCTTCACCTGGCCACCGCGTATTTTGTAGTCGGTTTTTTAAATCATCCAATACTTGCTCAGGCACATTTACTTTAAATTCTGTTACGTTTTTCATGGGGGATATTTTTTTAGTTTGACAATAAGAATTCGTGATGTTCAACATGAGCAGCACGACAAGGACCGAGTACAACTGTTCATACGCATTTTTAGTTATGGGGTTTGTAAAAACAAAACTATAGATGCACACCCTATATAGTTAGAGCACATGTCCGGAGAAATGGTATAAATTTCGGTATCGCTTTTTCTGTAAAGCAACTGCTATAGGTATATTTATCCTTTTCGGTACCGGGTAGGCGTATTCTTGACCTGCTTTTTGAAAGACTTTGTAAAATGAGAGGCATCTTCAAAGCCGAGCCATTGACATATCTCCTGTATGGACATCGTTGTTTGTTTCAACAGACTTTTGGCTTCCATCATCACAAATTCATCTATGAAGTTTTTTGCAGACTTCCCTAATTCAAACTGCAATACTTCACTCAAGTATTTTGGTGTAATGTTTAAGTGTTTGGCATAGTATGCTACTTCTTTATGCTGGATAAAATTGTCGGCTACCAGCTTTCGGAATTCTTGCGTAATTACTTCTCTCCGGGAAGCACTCTCCTTTTTAGGTTTGTTATTTTGGACAGAGTGAAATGTATTCGCCAGCATCAGGAGTGCATGCACGATTCCGGGTATAGCATTCTTTTCATCTTGCAATACTTTGAGCAAGGCAAACAGCGATCGTATCTTTTTTACCTGTTCGTCTGTCAACTGGATCACATGATTGCCGCCGTGAAAAAAGAAAGGCAACGCGTGCAGGAAAGACTTTGCCTTTATACCTTCAAACAACTCTTCTGTAAAATATACTGTATCGTGTTCCGCCGTATAGTTTCCAGCCCATTGACAAACCATACCCGGTCCAACCGTAGTGAGGGATCTCGCTTTTAAGGAATAGTCGGTGCTGCCAATCTTAAACACATCCCCTTTACCGGTATAGGTAATCCCTATACCATACGAAAACGTTCGGAATGGAAAATTGACGTGAGCGTTTTTATAGGTATGCCGATCGGCTAAGAAAAATGGTAGACTAAAGCTGTGTGTATTCTGATGTTTTAGAAACTCGTAAAGATTAAAAGATTTCAGGTTAAATTTCTTCTGCATTTCTCACCTTTATTTACGAAAGACAACAACATTAGATTTATATCTATATCTAGGTTCGGTCCGCTATATAGTTTTCTTCGTCACTTCAAATGTATGTTCCAGGGTAGATACCGGGCAGAGATCCACTTCACATCATAGGCCGTGCTAAAAAAAACGTATTGATTGTCCGGTGTGAGGTATGTGCAATACTCGTAGCTCTCGGTATTGAACTTGTTACCCATGTTCCTGGCCGGCGCCCAAGAGCCATCACTTTTACGAGATGTATAGTAAAGATCGCCACTACCGTATGAATCAGCCCTGTCAACGGAAGTGAAAATCAGATACTGTTCGTCCGGTGAAATCATGGGATCGTGTTCCATCTGTTTGGAGTTGATGGCCGGTCCCAGGTTTTCCGGTGTGGTGTAAAGTCCATTGATATACCTGCTTACATAGATATCGTGTGATCCTGATGTCCCCATACGATTGGATGCGAAGTATATATTTCCGTTGGCAGAAAGGGAGACATAGTATTCGGTACTATCCGAGTTTATAGCTTCGAGATTTTCAGGGGCCGTCCATGAACCATCGCCCTGTGGACGAATAAACCAGATATCATAATCCGGAACAGTATCGCGGGTATGTCGTGGTCTGTTGGATATATAGTATAGGGTTCCATCACTGGTAAAAAAAGGGTCAGCCTGTGAATATTCCTTCTCCGTAAAGGGTGCCAGTACGGGTTTGCTCCATGTGCTTTCATTTCGTTCAGTTATATATATCATCCACTTTCCCTGGTTTGATCTGGAGAAGTAAAAATGCTTCCCGTCCGGAGAGAAGGCTGCATTAAAATCGAGCGAGTCTCCGTTTACAATGCCCGGCAGAAAAGGTATAACGACAGAATCAGGTTGGGGTTCGGGGTAAAGAAAGGAAGTTGCAGGCTTCCGTTTGAGGGTGCATTGAGTGGTTACGATGGCGATCGTAAAAAGAAGAATAGTTCTCATGGACCCCTGTAAAATCATATGTGATCAGGAGTTTTTTGTTTTTCGGTGATAGTATTCGAGTGCTTTTTCGCGGCTGCCGCATATCTTCATATCACACCACCGGCGTGCGCCATTCTTGGAGGTGTCCAAAAAAATCCATGCGCAACGTGGACACTCTTTTATCCGGTGAAAGTCCTTACCGGTCAGGATATCAAAAGCAGACTTTATAATAATATTCAATGGCTCCTCGACAGACACTTCATCGCTGTTAAATTGAACCACAGTCGTGCTGGCGTTAACGTGTATGACGATCTTTTGAAAAGCAATTGAAAGCCGTTCGTTGAATGCGTTCACCACCGTTTCATCGGGTGATTTACCTGCGGCGATGGCTGAAAAAAGCTGGTATAGATTTTCGCGCACTTCAATAACATCACCAAGCTGCGCTGAAGCGACCTTCGGTTTTGCAGTGGTATATTTGCGGATTGCCTGTAATCTTTTTCCGGGAAGCGCCCCTGCCTTTGCTGACCACTTGAGGAAATCTTCGAATGTCTTCAGATATTCAAATTCTGGTGCAGGCTTTCGCGTATTCACCGTATTAATGAAATTAAATGCAAGACATCCCCCGTTCAGCTGAAGATTTTCGAGCGTTCTCGTCATAATAGTGTATAAACTACTTTACCATCTAAAAGCGCATTAAAGGTAAAGTATATTTTCACCTGTAAAACACTTTTAGATGGTAAAAAAAATATTGAAAGCTTTTCTTCTGTTAGCCATTGATTGCGCGCACAGCCTACATTTGACTGTGGCTATAGGTCTGCCGCTGTAGGTATTAATACATATATTCACAATTATTATATAAATTTGTGACAATATTTATTGTACTTATTAATAAAACTTAGTAGATTTTGTGACAATGAAGCGGAAAGGACCCACAGTAAGCGATAAAATCATCAACCGGCTTGAACAAATGCTGCCCGGTACAATCTTTTTTATACAGGATCTCATCGATGAAGGCAGCGCAGAAGCTGTCCGTCAACAGTTAACCCGACTAGTTAAAGTGAAGATAATCAAAAGGCTTTCGCAGGGCATATACCTAGTTCCTAAGAAGCTTGGCGACCACGGCTTTCTTCTCCCGAATCCAGATGATATAGCAAACGCTATTGCGAGACGAGATAAATCTCGCATCATTCCCACGGGAGAAGTAGCGCTTTGGAAATTAGGGCTTTCTACCCAAGTGCCTCTGAACTATGTTTACTTAACTGATGGTCCATCAAAGGTCATCAACGTTGAGGAAAAAGAGGGCGTAACTAGTTACGCGATTACATTCAAACATGCATCGCCTAAAAACTTTGCATTAAAAGGCAAAATAACCGGTCAGGTTATTCCTGCACTTAAAGCTATTGGCCAGAAAAACTTAACGGCAGAAATGTCTGAGAAAATAGAATCCTTTATCGTGCGTGAGGATCTTGATGATCTAAAACACGACATGTCCATTGCACCCGCATGGATTGCCAAGCTAATTCGAGAATCCTTTAACAGCTACAAGTAACATGAGGGACTGGATAAACAAGAAAGAAAGAGAGAGACGTGACCTCCTTCAACTGGTTGCTGGAAAGGCAAACCTTCCAGATTATATGATCGAAAAAGACTTGTGGGTCACTGCTGCCCTCGAAGCTATGTTCACATGTGATCTTCATCCACATTTTGTCTTTAAGGGCGGCACATCCCTTAGCAAATCATGGAACTTGCTATTCCGATTCTCGGAGGACATTGATATTGTTATTGATAAATCATTGTTTGGATTTAGTGATGACCAAGCTTTAGGAAGATCCCAACGGGAGAAGATGCGCGATGCCGCGCATTCTTTTATAATGGAAAAGGTTCAGCCGATGCTTCACGCAAGACTAGTCTCGTTGGGAATTCCAGCAAACCAATTCAAACTATACGCGGAAAAGAGCAAGAGCTCGGATCAGGATCCTACCGTTATTTTATTGGAGTATACTTCGTTAACTGAAATTACAAATGATTACACAAGGTCACAAGTCAAGATAGAAGTAGGCGTAAGAGCCATGATGGAGCCTTATGAACCTCGTCAGGTCACTTCACTACTCTCGCAGCATTTGAATACAAATGAAAGCGTTAGCGTAAGTACTGTTTTACCCCAACGAACATTCTGGGAAAAGGCATTTTTACTTCACGAATTATTTCAGAAGCCTATTGATAGGATGGATATCGCACGGATGTCGCGTCACTGGTATGACTTACATTATTTGGCAAAGGCTGGATTTGCAGAAAACGCCATTCAAGACAAGGATCTTTATCATGCAATTCGGAACCATCGAAAAGTGTTTACAAAAGTTCCAGGAGTAGATTATAATACATTATCGCCTACCACATTTGGCCTTTTTCCTCCCAAAGAAAAAGAGGCAGAGTGGAATAATGACTATAAAAAGATGGTGGAGAGTTATATTTATAAAGATGCTCTATCGCTTGAGCATTTGATTACATCAATAACGAATATCTCAAAAAAGCTGAAGGAAATAACTTATTGATAAACTGTGAAAGAAACTGCGGGATCCGGAAAGCGGAAGCCCCGCAGTTTTTTTGCCATGGATGCTTGACTTTATCTTTTCACCACTCTGAAGTTATCGAAAGCAGCTTCAATGGTTGTGGTTGTCGAAGTGCCATAATTCTTCAGATAAAGAGTCAGAAAACTCTTTCCGGTGGTTACGTTGAGCAAATCTGAAATTTTTGTTATAGAATTACCTCTACCGTCACCCTGGGTAGCGTGTTTAAGGCGGAAAGACGATAACGGAATTGTAACAGTTTGCCATCCTTCCGTAGTGAAGTCTGCCGACTCTTTTGCTGATATTTTCCAGGGTTCGTATAGCGCTAAATAGTCACCTTTATCGGTCCTGATACAAAGAGTACCTCCCTTCCAAGGCTTTTTAACATTAATTTCAAATTTGAATGCCCATTTGTCGCCTGAATCACCAAGATTTGCTGACGGCACCCATGTATATTCACCAAGGCGAATGGCATTAGCATCAGTGCCTTCACCTGCCTTTAGCGCAACGCTTTTATAGGTAATGTACTGCCCGGTTCCAATACCATAATCAGCATTATAGGGAGGCCAATCTGTTGTATTCGGGTTCGAACTCTGAAGATCTACAGTACCTCCCCACCATTGCCAACCGAAATAATCGCCCCACTCCAAATTGCCTAAAATGCCCATGCCGCCAGCATTTATGAAGGCTATATCGTTTACTTTGAAAGCAGTGGTGAACATTCCCCCGGGTGTTGCGATCGTCACCGGGCCACCTCCCGTTAGCTTAGGTGCAGTAAACTTTACTGAATCGCCTCCTTCGGATTCTTCAAAGGATGAAATTGTTATACCGGCAAACGTTATACTTTGGACAGAAACAAAATTGTACCCATACAGATAAACCTCTTCACCCTCCTTTGGAAATTCGTGCGAAACGTTTGTGATTATAGGAGGGCCTACTATCCTAATTGAAAAATTTCCTGTTCCAATTCTTGTGGTATAGCTGATGATATTGACGAGTGAAGCATCACCACCAGATAAATCTGAAGGCACTTGTACAACAGTACTTGAGTCTGTATATACTGCATTGCTCAGATCAGCTTCTATACCCTGAAATTGTAAGCTTGTAGCATTGCTGAGGTTAAGCCCAATGATGTTGATTTGCTGCTCCGGGAAAACCCTGTCAATAATTTCACCATCTGTATTTCGAACGCGAACAACAATGGGCACACCAGTGATATTAATTTCATAGCTACTTGTTCCGCCATTGCTAACCGCAGTAATTATATGAAGCTTGTCCTTAGGCACTGACAAAAATGGAATCGTAGGTACTTGCACGACAAGCATTTCATCCGTTAAAAAAGCACGATTGAAAGTGGCTGGTATACTTCCAAAATACACTTGTGTTACTGCGCCTAGATTTTTTCCATGCAAGACTACCCACTGGCCGTCATTTAACGATGTAATGAGAGTATCATCTGGTGTAGCAGCATAATTACGAACTTCATTGATGACAGGCACTCGCATATCATCATCATCTTTGCAACCTGTGATGAAAGTTAAAATCACCACCATGCACAAAAGCTGCAAAATACACAGGCGGTTATATAATATGTTTTTCATAGTTAATGCTTTCATGTTGATTAAAATGAATAAGGTACCGCGGGTTCCAACAGTAATGGATTGGCAGTTACCTCTATAGAAGGTACAGGTAACTTAAATGTATTCGGGGTAGCGGGCGTAATGACCCCGTAAGAATCTCCCGGAGTTACTTTACCTGTTGTCTCATTAATTTCGATGTTAACACGGCTATTTTCACCGTTGAGACGCTCTAAAGCTTTTGATGAATTGTAATATGAAAGCCTAACAATATCAAACCAGTATTCGCCTTCACCAGCCAGCTCTATTCTTCTTTCTTTGAATAGCGTTGGCTCGTCAATGGAACTAACCTCATCGAGACCTGCTCTTTTTCTTATTTGATTAAAATACCCCAATGCTTTTGCATCAGAGGTTGTTCCATTATTACCCAAAACAGCTTCGACATAAATCAAGTAAACATCAGCAAGTCTCAATAGTATAGTATGTTCCGGAGACCCAGTATTGGTCATTAGAGGCAGGTTAAGGTCCTTCTCATTACCAATAATATGCTTCTTCAAACCACTATTGCCAGTGAATTTAAGACCGCTCTTGGCAACACCCCCTTCAACGTAAGTCAAATTCGTGTTTAATTCAGGATACTTGTCATTTTTATACATGAAAGTAGCTTGGCGTCTCAAGGAGTCAACTTCAGTAGAGTCATTATCAAAATCAAGGTATTGAAGATACATATCGTAAGTTGCTTCAATACCAAAAAAACCACCACCACCATTGATTCGTAACGCATTGCTGTAAAGCTGGAGCATATTACCACCGTACCAGCCTCCGCCATTTGTTGGCCACTGATGAGCAAATAAAGACTCTTGATTATCGTTGTTTTGATATTTGAAAACATCGGCATAATTAGCCAATAATGACAAGCCACTATTCTCACAAACATTGCCTGCATATAGCTTAGCACTGTCAAGGAGCGCCTGATCGCGCGTGCCGCTTTGATTCAAACCTGCCTGTGTCAGGTAAACTTTAGATAGCAATCCTTGGGCTGACCATGTAGTAACCCTGCCTTTATCCCATGTTTCCGGTAAATTTTTTCGGGCAAATGTCAGATCATTAGCAACAAATTTATATACATCACTGGCATGATTTCTAGGAACCAGCGGATTGTCAAATAAATCTCTACTGTCTTCAATAATAGGAACTTCGCCCCATAGTCTGGTCAGCGTAAAGTAAGCATAGGCACGCATAAACTTCGCTTCTGCCAGTGCAGCGTTTTTATCTTCTTCTGCGATGCTCTCTGAGGCTAATTCTTCTATTGCATGGATAATGGTGTTGGAATGTCCGATTAAATTATACATCGTTTTCCATTCTGTATTCAGATTAACGTTATAGCCATTCACTGAGAACGTATTTAGTTCAACTGCCGGGCCGTTATATCCAAGAATCATGTTACCGCCCAAAACTTCACCTATTGGCAAATAGCATTCAGCAGTCCATGCACCCCATATACTGCCACTATATAACGATGCAGTTGCCTTCTTGAGATCCTCATTCGTTTTATAAAAATTATCGCTCGTTACTGCTGACAGTGCAGGACGATCTAAAAATGAATCACTGCACGATGCTAAAAGAACAGACGTAGCAAGCGATATATAGATTATTATAGATTTTGTCTTCATAGATTCTATAATGATAAGTTTAAACCAAAAGTGATTATTCTCGGCTGCGGATAATAGCCATCATCAATACCTGCGTATAGCGGGTTCCATGATCCGATTTCAGGATCCATACCCGAATATTTACTTATGATAAACAGGTTTGTGGCGCTTGCATACACCTTTAAAGATTTCAGGTGCATTTTTTGAGTCAGACTATTTGAGAATGTATACCCTAAAGAAATGTTTTTAAGCTTCACAAATGAACCGTCTTCAACATAACGATCCGATACTCTTTGGTTTCCATTTGTTCTGTCATTCCTCAGTCCGGGTATCTTCGTGTCCGGATTGGTTACGTATACATTGTTAACATCGGAAGCCGATCCGTTTGGATCCACCAACGCGAGTTTTGCATAATTTTTTACACCTGTAAAATAGGTGGTATTCACTTGTGGGTCTTCGTGTGTCTGGCGTGTTACGTTATATACTTTGTTGCCAATATTGGAGGTGAAAAATATATTTAAATCAAAATTCTTATACGTAAATGTGTTATTTAACCCCAATTGCACCTTCGGAAGTGGAGACCCCAGATAGGTTTGATCGCTTTCATCAATAATTCCATCACCATTCAAATCCTTGAATTTGAGGTCGCCATACCAAATACTACCCCCTGCGTTGGCAAACGGAATTGGTTCGCCGTTCCTCACCGGTCTTGCATGCGGTAAAATGCCGGTTGCCTCGTCGCCAAATACATCTGTTGGGCTAGCAAAAACGCCCTCAACTATATAACCATAAAATTCTCCCAACGACCTCCCTGGTACTGTTCTGGAATAGGTAGTGCTGATGGAGGCATCTTCTGCATTTAATGTAGTTATTTTGTTGATGTTACGCGACACGGTAAGGTCAGTTCTCCAGGTCAAGTCTTTACCCCGGATATTATCAGAACTTATTCTAAAATCGAATCCTTTGTTCTCCATAGAACCTATATTTACATAGGGAGCTTTTAATGAACCAGGAGGCCAGCCTGAGGTCGCTGTTCCTGAATACATTGGCAATGTGATTTGCATAGCAAGATCATTTGTCTTGCGATGGTAAAAATCAACGGAGAAACTTATCCGCCAATTGAAGAGAGCCCCATCAAGACCGATATTATTATAGGTAGTTTGCTCCCATTTCAAATCAGGGTTTCCAATTTCATCGTTTACCAACGCCACCCCTCCAAGGCCTGTTGAGGCCGTGATGAGTGTACTTGCGTATGAATAATCTCTGCCACCAGCCCGGTTGGTCAAACCAGAACTCAAACGCAGTTTCAATTCATCAACGCCTTTTACACCTTCAAAAAAAGACTCGTTATTTATCTTCCATGCTAGGGCTCCGGAATAGGATAGTATCCAACGATTTTGTTTTGCGTACATTGAATTACCATCATACCTGGCATTACCCGTGAACAGGTATCGGTCGGACAAACCGAAATCCAAGCGGCCAAAATATGACTCTATTGCGGATTGGCCCTTGGAGCCATCGTTCATTGCTGTTGCCGGATCACCCGCTCCAATGGTCTGAACTGCGTTTGTAGGGAAATCCATGCGTGTCGCACTTAGTTGCCTCGAATGGTTTAATTGCCACTCGTGCCCGGCCATGGCTGTCAATTTGTGCTTCTCTCTAAACGAACGGTTATAGGTAAGAATGGTACTCATTTCTGAGTGATTAAAATCATTATAGTCAGCCGTACCATCATTCCTTGCTTTTATCAGGTTACCCATTACATACGATGGGTTAAAGCGGTCTCGGTTATAAATGGAAAAATTCCCCCCGATAACATTTTTTAAGAGCAAACCTTTTGCAATGTCAACTTCAACATAGGCGTTTGCATATACCTGCTTGCGGTTGGCCTCATCTTTATTGATTAACGCCAGGGCTAAAGGATTTTCGATTGGCGGCACCCAACCATTGTTATTGTATGCGCCACCCCATGAACCATCGGAATTCTGCACGGCAATATCAGGGGTCATGCTCAGAGCCCTCCAAATAACTCCCGAGCTTATTGCGTTGACTTTTTCGTCAATATTTACCAGCTGAAGACTTGTGCCAATTCTCAACCACTTGGTTGTTTTATTATCCAGATTTAAACGGACAGACGTTCTGTCAAACTTTGACCCGAAAGCAACACCATCGTTTTGATAGTATGTGCCTGATAAATAGTAGCGTGTTTTTTCATCTCCGCCACTTAAAGAGATTGAGTGCTCGCTAACACGTGAAGTTCTAAATAGCTCTCCCTGCCAATCCGTTCCTTTACCTAAATACTGGGGATTTGCAAACTCAGGTCTGGCATCAAAACTCCAGGTAGGTTCTGCTGCCCTTGCGTTTAAGAAGGTTGCATGTTCGCTTAAATCCAGAACCGGAAGTCTTTGTATGAGTCGTTGGAACCCAGTATAATACTGATACGAAACTGTTGGAGCAGCCTGCCTTCCTCTTTTGGTAGTGATTAGTATAACACCATCAGATGCCTGGGCTCCATAGATTGCAGTGGAAGCAGCATCCTTTAATACTTCAATAGACTCAATTTCTGATGCATTGATACCTGCCAGCGGGTTCATACCACTATCTCTGGAGCCGGCAGTACTGATTCTTATACCATCGATTACATACAGTGGATTGCTGCCCCCCAGCGAAGTTATACCGCGAATTTGCACGGAGACACCACCCCCGGGTTGCCCGGAGACTTGCTGGATCACCATGCCCGGGACTCTCCCCTGCAGTGCCTGCTCCAGCGTGCTAACATTGGTTCTTTTTAATTCCTCTCCTTTAACAGAAGATATGGAACCTGTAAGATCTTTCCTTTGCACTTCGCCATAGCCGATCACAACTATTTCATCAAGCGTCTCCACATCTTCAGTAAGGAGGACTTCAACACGTGTCTGTTCACCAACGGTAATTTCATGACTTTTGTAACCGATAAAAGAGAAAGTGAGAATTTCTCCGGCGCGGACTTCAATGGTAAACTCACCGTTCGTGTCTGTTGCAGTTCCAATTGAAGTGCCTTTCACGAATACGTTAACTCCAGGCATAGCAGCTCCTGTTATGTCTTTCACGATCCCGGTAATCTTTTGCTGCTGGGCAACAACCGTTTGACAGGCCAGGAAGGCGCATGTGACAAGGACTAACCATCTGTAAAGATTTTTCTTCATAAGGTTTGGTTTTGGTTAGAGGTTATAAAACTGACCCGTGCCGCTTTGAGGCTCAATTCATTCTTTTTCCGAGGATGCAATCGATTCTTAAACATCGGTCACTGTAATCGTTTGCAGTAAATATGTTGGGGTTGTATTTACTACAAGTCCAATACAATGGCATCAGAAGTCTACTTGGCGAATAAGAGATTTTTTGTCAGTGTTTTTGAGACGTTTCAACCGGTCGGCAGGTAAACCGCAGTGGGAATGGATACAAAGAATGGTGGAGACAATAAAGGATGGAGGGTTCCTTCCATCAGGACTGGTGATCTTTTTAACGTATATAAAGTTAGATCACATATATGCGCCTGTCACGGATACAGGTATAAGTATATTAAAGCTAACACGCTTAAAAGCGCTAACGCTAAAAGCATAAACTCAGTCATTGCAAGCCACTTGAGGCGTTTCTTATTTCGAGGATTCATAAAAGAGAAGGCAGGCGCAAATGTAAAGGCGCATTTGGTGTGAGCAAGGACCAATAATCTAATTAACAGGTGCCAATAGTATAGTCTGGAATAACTTTAGCAAATTGTTCATTTTGTGAAAGCTACTTCTCTTGCTTTTTTGACGCTGCGTAATCGGAGGGCAGCATATTATACTGTTCTTTAAAATATTTCGTGAAATACTTCGGGGTATTGAAACCAACCTTATAGGCAACCTCCCGGACCGATAGCTGGCTTCGTTCCAGCAGCTGTGCAGCATGCTGCAAACGGATTGTTCTTATGAACTCCAGTGGTGTCTTTCCGCTTAAAGCCAGGATCTTCTTAAATACGTAAGCCCGGCTGATACCCAGTTCCATACCCAGATCTTCTATAGAAAAGGAAGGTGAAGATATATTCGCCTCGACAACCTGGACAGCCTTTTCCATAAACTTGACATCCAGAGGAGTTATCTGAAGTTCGCTTGCCTTAATGTCCAAGGTCTTACGGAAGGTCTTTTGAGACTTCTCACGCTGGCTTACCAGGTTATTGATACGCGCTTCCAGTACCTCGAAGTTGAACGGTTTGGTGATATAATCATCGGCGCCCGTTTTGAATCCTTCGATGCGTTGCTCTTCGCTGTTGCGGGCCGTCAGCAGAATGACAGGAATATGAGAAACGCGCTCATCTGATTTAATCTTTGTGCACAGTTCGATGCCATTCATTTGAGGCATCATGATGTCACTCACGATCAGGTCCGGTTGCAGCGACAAGACGAGATTCCAGCCATCGGCGCCATTGCCAGCCTCGTATATGGTGTAGGAGAACTTCAAATTGTCCCGGAGATAAAACCGAAAATCATCATTGTCTTCAATGAGCAGCAATGACTTCTTCCGCGTTTTACCCGTACCGGAGACCAAACTTTCGGAGCTTTCAACAATGGAATTCTCGATTACTCCTGCAGACTCCACGATTTGTTCTACGGGAATTTCGCGCAAAGGCAGGATCACCTTGAAAGAGCTTCCCACTCCTACTTCGCTGGTCACCTCGATACGGCCACCATGGATTCGCACAAATTCCTTGGTGATCGAAAGGCCAATTCCACTGCCCTGGTTTACGACACTTTTAGGAATGTCGGTTTGAAAGAATGGCTCAAAGATCTTATCGAGCTTGTCCTTGGGTATACCAATGCCATTATCGCTTACATCAATGACAAGCAGATGCTCACCGTTTTCATGCAGGAGTTCTGTCCTCACGGCTACCCTACCATTGTCAAGGGTGAATTTGAAAGCATTCCCCAGGAGATTAAACAGAATTTTTTCCAATTTATCGTGATCGAAAAGCGTTTCATAGCAAGTAACGGTACTATCAAAAACCAGTTTTATATTCTTCTTTTCCGACAGGTCCGAAAACGACAGCACGATGTCTTTGATGAAGGCTATCACATCGCCTGTTGCCGGGTTGAATTTTATTTCATGGACCTCTAGCTTTTTAAAATCCAGTAATTGATTGACTAAATTCATCAGACGCTTTCCATTGCGATGAACCAGTTGGAACTGTGCCAGTTGTTCGGGGTCTTTTGATTTTTTGATCAGCCGCTCAATGGGTGTGAGAATAAGGGTCAAGGGCGTTCTAAACTCATGGCTTACATTGGTAAAGAACTTTACTTTCATCATGTCAAGCTCATGAATCCGTTGCATTTCGTGTCGCTCCTGCGCGATGGAAAATTTCATGCGCTCACGCTGCTGAATGATCTTGCGCGTCACAAAAAGAAGGCAAATCAACAGGCACCCATAGAGTATGAAAGCCGTTTTAGTCTTCCACAGCGGAGGCTGAACGATGATGCTCAGCACGGCATCATTCTTACTGGAAACCCCATCGCTGTTGGCAGCTCTCACGCGTAAAGTATACCGTCCCGGATTTAAGCTATTGAAAACAATTTCGTGGTTCTTTGTATCGGCTGGCAACCAGTCGTTACTCAATCCCTCCAGCAAGTATGTATAGTGATCACGCTCGGGATTGAAGTAATTTAAGGCGGAAAATTTTAACGAGAAGAAGTTCTTGTTCGGTGGAAGGGTGATCTGCCTGGTTTCTGAAATGGATTTATCTAAAAGAACGGTCCCATCGACTTGCTCTCCGATCCTTACCGGCTTTTCATAAAGCTCCAGGCCCGAAAAAACAACTTTGTTTATGATGAAGTCTTTGCTCTGCACATTTGCGTTAAGGATATTAAAACCTGTAGGACCACCGAAGATAAGTTCACCGTTTCGCGTTTTGAAGCCCGCATTAAAATTGAACTGTCTCCCCTGTAGCCCGTCTAACTCCGTATAATGTTTGATCGATGCACCCGCTAACGATTTGCCCGCGAGTGTTATTTTCGAAAGTCCATTCAAGGTGCTGGTCCAGATATGCCCCAGTTTGTCCTCTTGCACCATGAAGACGGCATGGTGCGTTGAGCTTGCGTTGATTGCCCTGAACCCATTGATGGATTCATCGAAAAGATTCAGGCCATTGGAAGTCCCCACCCACATGCGTCCCTTGGAATCTTTGAGAATATCCCGAACGCTGCTGCTGCTGAGCGAATTCGGCTTATCAGAATGCTCGTAGTGCGTAAACGTTTTGCCGTCCGCAGTCAAAACGTCGATTCCTCCGATCGTGCCGAACCAGATGTTACCGTGACGATCTTCCGCGATTGCCTCGATGGTTACAGCTTGCAAGGCATTGGGACCCCACATTCTAAGCCTGTGAAACGTTCCGGTCCGTCGATCAAAAAGTGCAGCCCCGGCATCCAGGGTGCCGATCCAGATGCGTTTTTTCGAGTCTTCAAATATCTCCCAAACATTGAGACTTGGCAGAGAAGTGGTGTCGGCGGGAATACAATCGAAGCGGGTGAATTTCTTGCCATCGAACTTGTTAAGCCCTCCTTTGTATGTTCCGATCCATAAATTATCCTCTCCGTCCCGGTAGAGGCTTACAATAACATTTGCGCTAAGACTATTTTTATTACCCGGCTCATGCAGGTATTGTTTGAAAGTCTTCTTCTGGCGATCAAAATATAAAAGCCCCCCACCGTTGGTTCCAATCCAGAGATTTCCCTTGCTGTCTTCCTCAAATCTATTAACATCTTCAAAAGGTAAACTGCCGGGGTCGGTTGTATAGTGCTTATAGATATCAAACTGGTAAATATTAGGATGGTAATAGCTTACGCCGCGTTTATACGTACCCACCCAAACAATCCCCTGATCATCTTTATATAAGCAAATTACCGAATTGGATGCAAGGCGGGTCTGATCACCATCCCTGTGCAGGATATATTGAACACTGTTTCTTTCTTTGTCTATGATATTAATACCCCCATGATCGGTCGCTACCCAAATCAGACCGTTTTCGTCTTCCAGTAAACTGGACACAACATTAATATTGAGTTGCAGGAAAGGAGAGCCAACGGTGACATGCTTCAGGGTCTTTTGTTTCTCGTTGTATAGGAAAACACCTTTGTCAGTATTGGGTGAATAAAACCAAAGATCTCCGTCTTTATCGGCCAGCATTCGATAAGAAGTCTGGAGCTTTTTGTCAAGATCATGAAGAAGTGAAATGCGCTGTACTACTTTCCCCCGTTGATTCTGTATTGCTATTTTTTCAACAATGCCGTTTGAATGTATTACCCAGCGACTTCCATTTTTGTCTACACAAAAATCAGTGATATCATCCTTAGCCATTGACAGTGAATCGGCGCTGTTGTTTTTGATAACAACATATCCTTTTTGCCCCGGCCGATAATGTATCAATTTATCAGGTTCTATAAACCAATAGGAACCATCGGTGTCAAGTACAATATTAGAAAGGCGTGCTGATGTCCCATATTTTTCAAAGAACGGTTGCAGACGGCGGGTAAACGTTTCTCTTTCCGGATCATAAAGCGTCAGACCTGCAGAGGTCACAATGGCTAACATGCGCTCCGGTGTCTCAAAGATTTTAAAGGTGCCATCCCCTGGAAGAGATGTCGTATCCAGGGGGTCGTTGATGAAAGACTTTATCGTATAGCCGTCAAAGCGGTTAAGGCCTACGGCCGTGCCAAACCACATAAAACCGCGGCTATCCTTATAAATGGCCCAAATATCAGGATGTGATAAGCCATCCTTTAAATCGAGTTGTTTGAATCTGAATTGCCTGTTTTGGGCAGACAGACCGTTGGCTGCCAGAGCAAAAAGAAGGATTAGGAATATGGCGCAATGTACCCTGGACATAGATATTAATTTTGTAATGCAGGCAAGTTTTGCAAAAGGCGTTTGTTGTTCCTTCCGTAAAAACCTACTTGCTCATGCCCTGCCCCGTAAGCGTAAATACACTTCCAACTTCTCTGTTACGAGGTGCAACGCTAAAAAGCAAAAGATCAAATCAAGAAAAATTCCCGGACACCGATGGGATCCAAAAGTATAATTTACCTCCCCATTCGTATCCTTCAAGCACACAGCCCGGCTTTCCGCCATTTCGAATGATACTGATTAAACCAAGTACTCGTTAGCCAAGTCGTGCTTGCTTCCGATAATAGAAAGATCTCTTACACTATCAATCTGCCAAATAATCAGTGATTTAAGTATAGACAGGAAAGCACGTTTTCAAGTAATATACTATTTATACCCTTTTTTGAGCCGTTTGATACCCTGGTACATACCCGTGTGTTCTGATTCTGCTTCTACCTCTCAAATTCAGGGATTTCAGCAAATGTTGCCGTAATTATCGATACCGCAAACGTTGTTTTGATATTTTTCATACCGTTTTCTTAGATTCTTTCATGTCTGCAAAGAGTTTACTTTATCCCACCACCTTAAACCTTATGACATGAGAGTTATAAACTATTTCCGGTTAATAACCATGACCGTAGTTGCGCAGTGCGGAAGTGACTTTTGCCGGAAAAATTGAAGGTGGAACATTTTCAAATACAACTAACCCCTTTGATTATGCAAAAACCATTACTTCAGTTGACAAAAATGTGCCTCATGTGGGCATTTTTGTATTGTGTATCAATGAAAAAGGCAAAACTTCATCTAACGACCCCGTGTCTCAACCGCCTTGTATTCACCTGTTTGCTATGCATTGCTTTTGGGTTTCAGGGCTACCAAGTAAAGTCCCAAACGTCAGGTTATGGCGTAAAACACGCACCCATTGGTGGCGGTGGATTTGTGACAGGCATCGTTACGCACCGAACCTCGGGCGATATCTACTGCCGTACAGACGTAGGCGGTGCTTACCGCTGGGATGCTGCAGCCAGTAAATGGGTGCAGTTGCTTGATTGGATCTCTGATGGCGAGAGAAACTTTTCGGGAGTGGAAGCGCTCGCACTTGATCCGCAAAACGCCAATAACGTTTACATGCTCTGTGGTCTCGATTATTTTGACTCAGGGAAAACAGCAATATTAAAATCTACTGATAAGGGGAATAGCTTCACGGTTATTGAGGTTACCGCCAAGTTTAAAGCGCATGGAAACGGGATGGGACGTTCAAATGGGGAGCGCCTTACTGTTGATCCCAAAAACAGCAACATCTTGTTTTGCGGCACCAGACGGAACGGATTATGGAAAAGCACAGATGCGGGCCTTACTTGGAATCTTGCCTGGAACGGAGTAACGACCACTGCGAATGATAACGGGATATGTTTTGTCCTTTTTGATCCTTCAGGCAGTGTGGTAAACGGAGCTAGCCAAACCATGTACATTGGTGTTTCGCGCACTGGGAGTGCGAATATTTACAAGAGTACTGACGGCGGAGCAACATTTACCGCCATTTCTGCTACTACTAACTTTATGCCTCATCGCGCTGCACTGGCAGGTACTTCAATGTATGTTGTACATGCGGATGCAGACGGCCCGTGGAATACCAGTGCCGGCAGCATATACAAGCTCAACACTTCCGCAGGCACATGGACAAATGTAACGCCTAACGCAAACAACTATTCCTATGGAGGTGTAAGCGTAGACCCTTCCAATGCAAACCGGGTAGTGGTATCGACCATCAATATGTGGAGCAATAATCAGTATGGTACTTCCTGGGGCGATTTCATTTATTTATCTACCAATGGAGGCACAGACTGGACACATAAGAATGGCACCAACAGCCTGTATAACAATGACGGTATAGGATGGGCATCTGGGTCTTTGCACTGGGCTGGTTCTATTGAGTTTACACCGGGAAATACGGCGGAGGTACGAGCGGTTTCAGGCAACGGAGTTTATACCTGTTCCAATGTTGATGCAGCCAACCCAAGCTGGAAATTTGATGTGAGAGGAATGGAGGAAACAGGTATGACTGGCGGAATCAGCATTCCGGGCGGTCCCGTCATTACCACCTTCGGGGATGTAACAGGCTTTGTACATAACGACCTGACCTCTTATCCTGCACAGACTCATCAGCCTGCCGGCGGATCAAACTGGGACATTGATTATGCCGCGGCCAATACAAGCAAGCTTGTAAGAACAACTAATGGCGACAATGGTGCGAGTAATGTTTATTATTCTACCAACCAGGGATCTGCATGGACGGCCTGTTCCACTACTAAAGGGGTCGCAGGGAAAGTTGCCATCAGCGCGGACGGCGGTACCATACTTCATTGCCCCAGGGAGTCTTCAACCACTTGGCGTAGCATTGACAATGGCGGAAGCTGGACAAGTGTGAGCGGAGTTACAATATCGAATGCCATCCCTGCAGCTGACCGGGTAAACAGCAATTACTTTTATATCCATAATCTGTCGAGCGGAGAGATGCTTGTGAGTGCTGATAAGGGAGTCAGCTTTTCAATCGCAGGCAATCCTGGTGGGACCACGACGCCATGGGAGCAGACATACATCCGTACAGTGCCCGGGTATGAAGGGCATGTATGGGTACCGTTGATTGGCAATGGGCTGAAATATTCTACCGATCATGGAGCTACTTACACGACTGTTTCAAATGTTACTTATTGCAGTGCGGTCGGCATTGGGAAAGCAGATGTTTCCGCAGCTTATCCTACCGTTTTTATCTGGGGAACAGTGGGTGGTGTGAGAGGGCTTTTCAGATCCACAGACAAAGGAGCTAATTGGATCCGTGTCAATGATGACGCCCACGAGTTCGGTGGTACCACCATGATATTCGGTGATTTAAATGTTTTCGGAAGGGTATATATGTGGGGCGTATCGGGACGCGGCTTGATTTACTGGGAGCCTGCAGCATCTTCTGTGACCTATGTTTCTTTAGCCAACCGGGCTACCGGCTTGCGTATGGATGGAATGGGCAGAACCACCAATGGGTCCAACTGTGGACAATGGAGTAGTGGCGGAAGTTTTAACCAGCAATGGATAATAGAGACGGTTGGAAGCTATGTGATGTTAAAGAACCGTGCTACAGGATTGTATTTGGATGGTATGTACAGAACCTCCAACGGTTCGGCTGTCGGGCAATTCAGTTATAGTGGCAGTGATGCACAATATTGGACACGCGAAACCGCTGGAAGCTATGTCAAGTTTAGGAATAAGGCCACCGGCTTATATTTGGATGGAATAGGTCGTACCGCCAATGGTGCTGATTTAAGCCAGTGGAGCCAGAGCAATCATAATAACCAGCAGTGGACGATCACTTCAGTGGGAAATGGAAGGGTTGGTTCTCCAGAGCTTAGCCCGAATACATCCGAGGAGTTGGACATTAAAGTATCTCCAAACCCTTTTATCACCAACTTCAAACTTGAAGTTCCCTATGCGGATAAACCATTTCAAGTAGTATTTTTTGACACGGCGGGCAAGCTGGTAGAAACCAGCACCCATGCAGGAGGCTCCCAAACACTGACGTTGGGCACTGCGCTGAAACCAGGTTTATATTTCGTTCGGGTAAACGGCGTCGACTGGTCAAAATCTTTTAAAATAATTAAGGAGCAGTAGGCTTGTTCTCTGACAAGTCAGGAGAATTTAATACCAACCTATAGTAGCGAGAGCATTCGCCAGGATGCTCTCACTACTCTCTCGAAAATTAAAATCATTGGGAGAAAGCATCTGATATGGCCTTGAACACAAAGTACTACTGGTCATCATTTCTATAGAAAAAACAAGACTTCATTAAAAGGAAAATGACAACAACAATCTTAGAACCTAAAAAATGAAAACGATAATACTTCAGCTGACAAAAATGTGCCTCCTGTGGGCATTGTTGTGTTTTTCGACAAACACAGATCTGAATGCTCAAAGCACAGCCAACTATGCCTGGAAGAATGCACCGATTGGTGGTGGTGGATTTGTAACCGGCATTTTTACTCACCAAACATCGGGCGACCGGTATTGCCGCACGGATGTAGGCGGAGCTTACCGCTGGGATGCCGCAGGCAATAAATGGGTTCAGCTGCTCGACTGGCTCAATGAGTCGGAAAGTGGATTTGTTGGCGTGGAGGCTTTGGCGCTTGATCCGCAGAATGCCAATAACGTTTACATGCTTTGCGGCACAGAGTATATGAATAATGGAAGAACGGCGATTTTGAAATCCACCGACAAAGGAAATACCTTCACGTATACAGATGTTACCTCCAAATTCAAGACCCATGGAAATGGATTTGGAAGAGGGAACGGAGAGCGTCTCGCTGTGGATCCGAAAAACAGCAACATTTTATTCTGCGGAACCAGGGCCAACGGATTATGGAAAAGTACCGATGCTGGACTTACCTGGAACCAAGCCTGGAACGGAGTAACGACCACTGCTAATGGTAACGGGATATGCTTTGTTTTGTTTGACCCTTCGAGCAGTGTGGTAAACGGCGTGAGTCAAACCCTTTACATCGGTGTTTCCCGCACAGGCGGTGGGAACATCTACAAGAGTACCAATGGCGGGGCCAGCTTTACTGACATTTCTCCCAACACGGGCTTTATGCCGCACCGTGTAGCACTGCAGGGTGCTACCATGTATGCTACGCTTTCCGTTGAACAAGGCCCGCATATTTCAGGAGATTACTCCCCTGCTAATGACATGGGCAGAGTATATAAGCTCAACACAAGTTCGGGAACATGGACCAATGTTACCCCTGCGCATCATGCTACAGCAAAGTATCCTTATGGTGGCGTTAGTATAGACCCTTCCAACATCAACAGGGTGGTGATTTCGACATGCGGCATGTATTGGAACAACCAGTATGGTGGTGGCTGGGGAGACTTTATTTTCCTCTCTACTGATGGAGGATCGACCTGGACCCTTAAGAATGGTGCTAACGCTACTTATAACAATAACGGTATGGCATGGACAGGCAATGGTGCTGTCAACTGGATGGACTGTATCGAGTTTGACCAATCCAATCCTTCCATCGTACGGGTAATCGGCGGTGGCGGCGTATATACCTGCTCCGACATCACCGCTACGAATCCTTCCTGGAAGTGTGATGTGATCGGAATTGAAGAGACCGCATTCCTGGACGGGATAAGTATACCCGGAGGGCCTTTTATTTCCTCTTTCGGAGATGTATGTGGCTTTGTACATGAGCCGCTGACGTCTTTCCCATCAGCAAAACTTTCTCCTGAAGATAAAAATAACCAGAGCATTGCGTATGCTGCCGGCACCCCGGACAAAGTAGTGAGAGCTTCGGACGGGGGAAGCGTTATTTACTATTCTACCAATAAGGGTTCTACATGGACGGCGTCCGCTACGAATATGGGTTCGAACGGCCGGGTGACTATCAGCGCCGATGGAGGCACGATTCTTCACCGCCCTGGAGGTTCCACAACAACCTATTACACAACCAACAATGGAGGAAGCTGGTCCAGTTGCTCGGGCGTATCGTCTTCAGACGCTGTTCCCGTGGCCGACCAGGTAAATCCAAATTACTTCTATATCTATAATCCGGCGAACGGGCAGATGCTCACAAGTTCCAATAAGGGCGTCAGCTTTTCAGTAGCAGGTACTCCTGGTACCAATTCAATTCCGCCTTGGGAGTTAACAACCTTGATCCGGACGGCTCCCGGCTTGGAAGGACATGTTTGGGTGCCTCTTGGCGGCAATGGTTTAAAATATTCTACCAACCATGGATCAACTTTTACTACTCTTTCCAATGTGCCTTACTGCAGAGCGGTTGGGATAGGAAAGGCAATGGCCGGAGCCAGCTATCCTACCCTTTTCATCTGGGGAACCGTGTCAGGCGTTACCGGTCTTTTCAGATCAACAGATCAGGGTGCTACATGGCTGAGGATGAATGATGATTCCCACGAGTTTGGAGGAACGTCATTGCTAATCGGAGATATGAATGTTGCCGGCAGAGTATATATGGGCGCTGCCGGAGGACGAGGCTTAATTTACTGGGATCCTGCAGCCACATCTGTGACCTATGTTTCGTTAGCCAACCGGGCTACCAGCTTGCGTATGGATGGAATGGGCAGAACCACCAATGGCTCCAACTGCGGACAATGGAGTAGCGGCGGAAGTTTTAACCAGCAATGGGTAATAGAGACCGTTGGAAACTACGTGATGTTGAAGAACCGTGCTACAGGATTGTACCTGGATGGCATGTATAGAAATTCCAATGGTTCGGTTGTGGGACAATTCAGTTATAGCGGCAGTGATGCGCAATATTGGACGCGCGAAACTGTAGGCAGCTATGCGAAGTTCAAGAATAAGGCCACGGGACTATATATAGATGGAATGGGTTTAAAAGCAGACGGCTCCGATTTGGGCCAGTGGAAGAGCAGCAATCATTTTAACCAACAGTGGTCTGTGACGACAATCGGAAGTTTGCCAAATGGCAAGCAAGGTTCCGCTGAGCTCACGCAGGCCACGGAGTTGAACGTCAAAGTATATCCCAATCCTTTTGCTAAAACCTTTACCGTAGAAGCTCCAAACTCAGATGATCAACTGCAAGTCACAATACTCGATGCCGTGGGCAAAGCAGTAGAGACCGCTGCATTTTCAGGAGCTTCGGGTAAACTATCGCTGGGCGCTGCGCTTAAACCAGGTATGTATATAATCCGGGTAAACAGCATCCACGGATCACAAACATTTAAAATTATGAAAGAGTAATTGTTCTAAAGCAAACAAGAAGTCATCCCGGGATATTTCAGGTGTGTTGGTTAGGCGATGCCAGAACGTTTTCAACAAGCGGCTTTACACCATACCATCAGTCTTATCCGGGGATGACCTTTTTTGTTTTTTCTAAGTCGAAACTATAAAATCAAACCAAGCCCCATCTCACCATTTACATGAAAGTAGTAGCAATATTATTTGTGCTTTTGATAAGCAACTTCCTAGCCTATACGCAACACGCCATGGGGCGAAAGCAACTGTTTGATCATGACTGGAAATTCATTTTGGCAGATAGTATCCACGCCCAGTCAAAGGACTTCAACGATGAGCGCTGGCGTAAACTCGATTTGCCACATGACTGGAGTATCGAAGGGAAATTACATCCGAAGAATCCGACCGGTGGTGGTGGCGGCTATTTTCCTGCGGGTGTGGGCTGGTATAGGAAAGTCTTTCAAGCGCCGATAGCCTGGAAGGAAAAGAAAGTCTCGATTTATTTCGAAGGAGTATATATGAACTGCGAAGTTTTTGTAAACGGAAAGTCCCTTGGAGTTTATCCCTTCGGCTACTCATCTTTTAGTTATGATCTTTCACCCTATTTAGCATTTGGGAGTGAAAATCTGATCGCCGTAAAGGTGGACAATTCCCAGCACGTGAATAGCCGCTGGTACAGTGGATCGGGCATTTACCGACACGTTTGGATGCGTGTTACAGACCCTGTTCACGTGGCCCATTGGGGCGTTGGCATTACCACTCCCGAAGTGTCATCCAAAAAAGCGGCCGTTCACATCACCACATTGGTTCAAAACGAAACGGGCTCACCTCAAAGCATTATTGTAAAGACGCAGGTACAAACCGGTAACTCGAAGAGCGTTGCAAATGCTCAAGTAAGAGTTGAATTGCCTGCCAATAGTAACAAAGAAGTCAAGCAAGTTATTAGGGTTTCAACTCCCCTCTTGTGGACGCCTGAAGATCCAAACGTATACTCGGCTCACGTACAGCTGATAACGGGCAATGCAGTAAGGGACGAAGTCAAAAACAACTTTGGTATACGCTCCATAGTTTTTTCTGCTGTCGGTGGTTTTACACTCAATGGAAAAACCGTGAAATTAAACGGGGGTTGCGTGCATCATGACAACGGTTGTCTGGGGGCGGCTGCTTTTGACCGCGCGGAAGAACGAAAGGTAGAGCTGCTCAAGTCCGCGGGCTTCAACGCGGTGAGAACCTCTCATAATCCCCCTTCTGAAGCTTTCCTAGATGCTTGTGACAGACTTGGCTTGCTTGTCATGGATGAAGCTTTTGATTGCTGGAGAGTCGGCAAAAACCCGCATGATTACGCCAAATATTTTAGCGAATGGTGGAAGCGCGATTTGGATGCCATGGTTTTACGGGATCGAAATCACCCGTCCATTATCATGTGGAGCGTGGGCAATGAAATCGTGGAAAGAAGCGATCCCAAGGTGGTCGAAACGGCTGCGATGCTGGTGGATGCTATCAAGAAAATCGATACTACCCGGCCGGTTACATCGGCTGTTGTGGCAAATGACAAGGACTGGTCAACGTTTGATCCGCTGATGGGAGCACACGATGTAGCCGGTTATAATTATCACCTCGGCAGTGCGCCTGCTGACCATGTAAGGATCCCCTCACGGATCATCGTCCAAACGGAATCTTATCCGCGTGAGGCTTTCAATAATTGGAAGCTGGTACAGGACAATGCCTACGTCATTGGAGACTTTGTCTGGACCGCTATGGACTATCTTGGTGAATCTGGCATCGGCCGCTGGTACTATTCCGGTGAGGCACCCGGTGAACATTGGGAGCGTGATCTCTTTCCCTGGCACGGAGCCTACTGCGGAGACATCGATTTGATCGGCTGGAGAAAACCTATATCTCATTATCGAAGCCTGTTGTATAATTCAACAGAGAAGCTCTACATGGCTGTACGGGAGCCGAATCCGGATCCTGTCGAAATCAAGGAAACATGGTGGTCGGTCTGGCCCACCTGGGAGAGTTGGACGTGGCCCGGTAATGAGGGCACAAGTATGCAGGTGGAGGTTTATTCAAAGTATCCGAAAGTGCGACTTTACCTCAATAATCGACTTATCGGCGAGAAGGCAACCAGCCGCCAGCAGGAACATAAAGCAACCTTTACCTTGCCATATGCAAACGGAGAATTGAAAGCTGTTGGCGTGAACCAAGACAAGGAAATTGAATCATCTGTTCTTAAGACAGCAGGCGATGCGGCCCGGATACGCCTTGTGGCAGACCGAACAGCGATCGCGGCGAGCGGACAAGACTTGTCTTTTGTGACGGTGGAGATAACAGACAAGGATGGCATTATTCAGCCCCTTGCTGCAAACCGTTTGCAATTTACAATTGAAGGGCCTGCAACCCTTGCAGGCGTGGACAATGCCGACATGAAAGACTATGACTTATATGTATCCAACACGCGGAAGGCCTGGCATGGGCGCGCACTGGTGGTCATTAAAAGTACCCGCGGTGAGGGCGATATTAAACTCACCGTTACTTCACCCGGTTTGCTAGGCACCACAGTTAAGATTAAAACGATTGCTGAATTAAACAAGTTGAAGGCCATAAATAAATGATAACCAGATGTTTAATTGCCATCAGAAAACTACGGATGAATGATCAGAATTTACGGATGATGAATAAAACGCTATTAGCATTGATAATAATGGCCACGCTATGGCCGGTCAGATTGCGTGCACAGACAACCTTTTTCGTCTCCCCCGGCGGAAATGATGCCGGCAGCGGAACGAAAGCAAATCCCTTTGCCACCATAGGCCGGGCGAAAACGGAGGCTCGCAAAACTGCAGGAGCTGTAGAGATAAACCTGATGGAAGGCACCTACTACCTGGACCAGCCGATTGTATTTACTGCAGAAGATTCGCGCAAAGACGAAGAGACGCTGACCTTGAAAAAACTCAACCAAAACGTCTCCATCAGCGGAAGCGCAGTTTTGAATTTGAAATGGATACCGCACCGGGATGGCGTCTGGAGCGCGAAGGTAAAGCAAGATGTTATTTTTGATGGACTGCTGGTCAATGGGCAATTGCAACGAATGGCGCGCTACCCCAACTATGACCCGTCAGCCCATTTTCTGGGAGGAACAGCGGCAGATGCCATCAGCACAGAAAGGGTATCGCGATGGAAAAAACCACAGGGCGGATACATACACGCCCTTCACCAAAATGAGTGGGGCGATTTTCATTACCTGGTCACCGGAAAAAATGACCAGGGTGAACTCAGCCTGAAGGGAGGTTGGCAAAACAACCGCCGTATGGGCATGCACTCCAGACACCGCTTTGTTGAAAATATTCTCGAAGAACTGGATACTGTCGCCGAGTGGTTTTACGACAAGAACGCTAAAGTTTTATATTACTTTCCCCCCAGGGGACTTGACATTAAAAAGGCAAAATTCGAGACGCCACAAATCGCTCACCTCTTTGAGTTCAGGGGCTCAGAGGCCAGCCCCGTGAAAAATATCACCATCGAAGGTCTGACGTTCACACAGACCTTGCGCACATTTATGGATAACCGAGAGCCGTTGCTACGCAGCGATTGGACCATTTACCGGGGTGGTGCCGTTGTGTTTGATGGTGCAGTTGGCTGCTCACTTAAAAATTGCACCCTGACAAACCTGGGAGGCAACGCCATATTCTTCAATAACTTCAACCGTGATTGCGAAATATCGGGGTGTATGATTTCGGAAATCGGGGCGAGTGCTGTGTGTTTTGTCGGTGATCCGAATGCGGTTCGTTCTCCGAGTTTTGAGTATCATCAATATGTACCCTTGGCAGAGATTGATCGCACTGCTGGTCCCAAAACAAACAACTACCCGGCAGAATGTACAGTATACAATAACCTGATGTTTAACCTGGGGCAGGTGGAAAAACAATCCGCCGGCGTGGAGCTGTCGATGTGCCAGAGTATTCGGGTGAGCCATAACACGATTTACGATCTTCCTCGCGCCGGTATCAACGTAAGTGAGGGCACCTGGGGTGGTCACCTGATTGAATATAACGATGTGTTCAATACGGTGAAAGAATCCGGAGATCATGGTTCATTCAACTCCTGGGGACGTGATCGGTATTGGCATCCTGACAAGCATGTACTGGACTCCATCGTAGCCTATAATTTCGAGCTCACGATGCTCGATGTAGTCAAACCTATCACCATCCGCAACAACCGGATGCGGTGTGATCATGGCTGGGACATTGATCTGGATGATGGTTCAAGTAATTATTTGATCTACAACAATCTCTGCCTGAATGGCGGCATTAAACTTCGTGAAGGAGTAAACCGGGTGGTTGAAAACAACATCTTATTGAACAACACTTTTCATCCGCACGTCTGGTTTAAAAACAGCAATGATGTGTTTCGGCATAACATCGTCTCAGCCGGATACCTGCCCATACAAATTGAGGCTTGGGGCAAGCAAACCGATTACAATGTGTTTCCTGATTCGACTTCATTGAAAGCGGCCTGGAGCAGGGGCACCGATAAGCACTCCGTATGTGGAGAGTTTGATTTTGTCAACCCGCGGGACGGGGACTTCCGGTTAAAAGAGGGCTCTATAGCCTTTGCTGTCGGCTTCAAGAACTTTGCAATGGACAGTTTTGGAGTTCTTTCACCTAGGTTAAAAGCCTTTGCCAGGAAAGTGCCTCTGCCCTCCTATCATACCGAACATGCAGACAGCAGTGAGGTCCTTGATTTTATGGGAGCAAAGGTGAAGAACCTGGTCACGTTGGGCGAACGTTCAGCCACCGGAATGGATGCCACGCGGGGAGTTCTGGTGATTGAAGTGACGGCCGCGTCCGGAGCATCAGCATTTTTGCAAGCCAATGATGTTATTCTCTCATTCAATAATAAACCGGTCGACAAACTACCCGACTTATTGCAAGCACGAATGTCGGTTATTGGAACAACTACAGAAGTGATCGTTTTCCGAAATCAGAAAGCGGTAAAAAAAATGATTGAGTTATATGATAAAAAATAAGATCCACCCTTTGCTGCAGTTTTTTCTTAGCATTGAAGATTAGCCTGCGTGATCCATAGAAAGTATATATCCCTGTGCTGGGAATATAAAATCTTCGTCTTCTTATTTACCACCATGACGGGTGACTTATATATCTCGGTGGGATAGCCCGAGATATATACTTTCCATTAACAAGCACATCGCCATCATCGCTGCACCACGCAAATCGTTGTATGCATGCTATATTTTGAACAACGTCCTTTCATGCGGGCGGTTGCTGGTATACCAGTGGTTCCTATAACCACATCCGTAAAAATACGGGCATTATTGTAAGCATTTTCTTTTGGGGGTCTGTGTACTAAGCCTGACACTTACTGAGTGAGCTTTATGCTTTTTTTGTTGTACCCTTAAATTGAACGCAAGGCCTATGACAAAAAATTACTCAGCTCGATGGTATATATTCTGCCGCACCAAGATATATATCTTATTACTTCTATGTATACTGCCCATGCATCTTGCGGTATATGCACAGAAAGCCGACACCGCAAGTATGGACTACTATATGACCATGAGCCTGGAAGAGCTTATGAATATAAAAGTTTCCGTTGCCACAAAAGTCGAACAAAATATAGATGATGCCCCCGGTAACATTATCGTTATCACGCGCAAGCAAATTACGGACATGAATGCGCGCACATTAAAAGATGTGCTCAATGTATTTGTGCCGGGCATGGATGCTTTGCCTGCTTCCATGAAATATGGCGATCGTGTGGAGACTGTATATTCGCGCGGCATTAACTCAGACTTTTCCCAGCAGATACTATACCTGTATAACGGAAAAAACAAGTTCAATGAGACTACATTCGGGCAGCCGCTGGGCTTTATTGAATTTACCCTGGAGGCTATCGAAAAAATTGAGATCAGTACATCGCCCGTACCCTTGCAGGGAGGAAGCGCCGTTACCATCATAAACCTGGTAACGCGCGATCAGTCTATGGACGGCACGGAAGTATTTCTCAATGCGGGTTTCAAAGACGGTTTACTAAATAAAAAGGCCACCGTTGTGTATGGCAAAATGATCGATGACTGGCATATCGGAGGTTCTTTACAATTCTATGCCGATAAAGGTGTGGAGCGTAGTTCATTGTCAGGCACTGGCCCTGGCGGCAGCGCTATACCTGACCCCAAGTATATGCGGGATGGTACGAAGGGTGCCTATAATTTTACCTTGAATGTACAATCACCCGACAAAAAAGTTGAGTTCGGAACCTGGTATAAATCTGCCAATCAGGACGCATACCTGTCGGGTATATTACCCTGGACTTCCGGCTATACGCAGAACTATATCGGCAAACAACTCCAGACCTATTTGACGTGGAAGGCCAGCAAGCATCTGGATATTACGGCAGGCTATATGTGGCATTATCTGGCATATCCCGGATTTCCATTCTATAACACGCAAACCAACTTTGACACGTACCTGGAAGCAAACTATACCCATCAGTTCGGCAAGCATAAAGAGCATGCCGTTTTAGTGGGAGGAAAAATTGAACGCGAAGGACAGATCGGAAACACCTCGTACTTTTGGGACAACACGATCAACGACTTTCGCGACACGACAGCCTATCCCCTGGCACCCAATCAAAGCAGAAATGTAACGTCCCTTTACGCCGATGATAACTGGACGCTTAGTTCACGTTTTTCTATACTGGCAGGTCTGCGTTTGGATCACTACCACAATTTTGCTCATACTAAAATATCGGTTCTTAATCCGCGCATAGGCGTATCGTATAAATTTACAGATCGCCTCACCGTAAAGGGACTTTTCGCTACTGCTCATCGCCCGCCAACATTGTATGAGCTTACTGGTCAGACGCTGCTCCCACTCTATGGCAACCCGAATCTGAAGACCGAGCACATCAATAACTTTGAGATGAACATGATCTACAAGACGAGCAATGTAAAAGTAAAGATCAGTGCATTCAACCAGATCTATAAGGATCAGATCATCTACCTGCCTATTGACAAGAATTTATCTGACCGCGATACCACGCAGGCCTCCAATGCCGGCAAAACCAATGTGTGGGGTGCAGACTTGAGCATAAATTATTACCTGAATAAAGACTCCTATATATTTTTCAATGCAGCCAAACTCACAACCAAAACTGCCGAAGGCACCGCTGTACATTTCCTGCCATCGCTATATATCAATGGAGGCGTGAATTTTAAAGTGAAGGCTGTGGATATAAATCTGACTTCATACTTCCGCGGAAAACGGCCGATGCCTGCCAGCTATGTTATCAATACGCGGGAAGCCTCCGGTACTATATTTACATCCAACCTGTCGGTGTCGTATAATCTTAACAGCGCTATCCGTTTTTATACGCTGACGCAAAATCTGTTCGACCGACATGACACATTTCCACTCAGCATTGATGGATATTATATACCTATGCGTGGGCGTATTATCAATATAGGGGTAACAGCAAAGATTTAGGAGCGGCCTCCCCTTTCACTGCAAAAAACGAGAGACCTGAATTATCAAATCACTATTATAACTTTACCTGTAGAGTTATAGTAGTGATTTCTTTTTTATTAGATTTGACAACAACTGCCGGCAAGCACTCTGAAAGTACACAGGCACGCTAGTGTGATTAAGAACGATTCACTCGTACTGCCAAACCTCCAATCAAACCAGGATTCTGTAGTAAATTCCGCGAAAGAGTCAGTACCGACATAAACCCGTTGTTTATCATTATAACCGTACTATAGCCTTCTGCCGCTAAGGCTATGTTTTGCCAAAGCACGCATCACCGTTACCAAAGGTCTCAAATGAATATACCGATAGTCTCACAAAAAAAATGAGACTTGAAATTATGCGCGTAAAAATAGATGAGGACGCAAACACGGGTATAACTACAGGTATTATTTCAGTATTAATACTGAGGTATAAATTCACTCGCTGTAATTTACCTTCGTATATGTCTAAGATTGGTTCGCTTTATATACTATCATTTTTTTATCTCCTGAGCCTGGAGGCCCTCTCCCAGTCACCCTTAGAAAAAGTTAAACTCTCGAAACTAACCGTAGCCCTGTCCAATCCGAGTGTATCCTGTGTGCTGCAGGACTCACGTGGCTTTTTATGGATTGGCACCATGGATGGACTCAATCGATTTGATGGCTACGATGTTACTGTATATCGCAATGAACAGGACGATACAACAAGCCTTTTAAAAAATGCTATCCTTAAGATATACGAAGACAGTCGTGGCGTGTTGTGGGTGAGCACAAGCAGTGGTGGCCTTCATGTATATAATCGCCGGCAGGACAATTTCAAACGTCTGCCGCAGTACTCATTCGACTGCGAAGTATCCGAATTCCATGAAGATGACACCAGTTTGTGGATTGCAGGGGTCCGTCATAACAAAGCTTTCGTAAACCAGATAAACAAGAAAACGAATCGACACCGGTACTTTGAGCTTTTTGATTCACACAGCCCGGTACATTCACTCATCCCCGCATCCGATCATGAGTTCTGGGTGGGTGTTCGTGACCGGGGGCTGTTCCGCTGGAATTTGAAAGACAACCACATTTACCGGCAAGGGCCTCCGGCAGACTTTCACCAGATGGTAAAAGGTAGTAGTCATGATTTATGGATTGCTACCGGTAAGGGCTTACAAAAGTATAATGCAACAACACATGAATATATACTATATAACACACATTCCACGCCTGCACTGCCGGTCGATAATGTACTAAATCTGTGCAGGGATGGAAAGTATCTTTGGATCGGCACAGAGAACGGCGGCCTATGCAAGCTCAATACCATTACAAACGAACTGTTAACACTTCAATCCAATAGAAATGATCCCGCCTCACTGCCTGACAATTCAGTCCATGCGCTTTCCAAAGATCGACAGGGACGAATATGGATTGGCACTTACTCCCATGGTGTGGCGGCAATAGACCGGTTGAGTGAGAAGTTTATGGAAGTAGATATACCACTGGGGAACGCTGTTGTAAATGCGATCATGCTTGACTCAAAGCAACGCCTGTGGGTGGGTACCGAAGAAGGCCTGATCGTGAAGTCACCACAAGGCCTAAAACACTATAGACATACGGCAGCAAAAGAAAGCTTGCAGACAAATCCTGTCCTCACCATCTATCAGGACCGACAACAGCGCATTTGGGTGGGTACCTGGGGAGGTGGCCTGAATCGTTATGACGAAGAGCATGATAATTTCATCCATTACATGCCCGATGAGAAAAATAAAGGGAGCCTCTCGGATGCCAATGTATTTTCAATAGGGCAGTCAAGTCAAACGCAGCAGCTGCTTGTGGCGACCTATGATGGGCTGAACGTTCTTTCCGATGAGCGTACAGGCACCTTCGAACATGTTCGCGAAAAACAGTATGAATTTAACAACTATATACATACTATATATGAGGGCACAAAAGGAAATATATGGGTAGGTACCCTGGAGGAACTCCTGCGGTACGACGTTACGCAAAAGAAACTCAGCAGGTTTGAGACCGCGACACATTCCGATTCTATACACGTGGGTGGTCTTTGCAATAGCATGCTCGAAGACAGTCATGGTCGACTCTGGGTAGGAACAGCAAAAGGTCTGCATCTGCTCATCGATGGCAGGTTCAAAAAAAGATATACCACCCGCGATGGGCTGCCCAACAATATTATACAAAGTATACTGGAGGACAATGCCGGCAATCTCTGGCTGGGTACAGCCGTTGGTATATCCCGGTTTAGTCCGGATAATGGTATGTTCCGGAACTATGATATAGCCGATGGAATGCCAGGCAACGACTTTAGATCCAATGCCGCTTTTCGTAACGAGAAACACCAGTTCTTTTTTGGAGGTAAAGGCATTTGTGTTTTTAATCCCGACAGTGTGCGTGACAATCCCTTTATACCGGAGGTTGTCATTACCGAATTCGGCATTCTCAATGAGCCTGTGAAGCCCGGTGATTTCGGGGGTATATTGAAAGACCAGATCAGTGAAACCCGTGCGATCACGCTTCCTGCCGACTACAATTTTTTTTCACTAAAGTACGCGGCCCTGAATTTTACCAGCACAGCAAAAAATCAGTACGCCTATAAATTGGAAGGCTTTCATACAGACTGGAACTATGTAGGCGACCAGCGGTCGGTTATGTTCACCAATCTTGATCCGGGTATATATACCTTTAGAGTGAAAGCGAGCAACAATGATGGGGTCTGGAATGAACAAGGAACCACTTTAACAATCCGTATACTGCCACGGTGGTGGTCCACGTGGTGGATTAAATTATCGGGTATAGTCTTGCTGTGCGCAGGCATTTTAACAGCCTATAAATTACATATCCGAAACATCCAGAAGCAGAACAAGATCCTGGAGCTACAGGTACGCAAACGAACAGAGGAACTCGCACACCAGAATGAAGAGCTCATCCAGAGTCAGGAAGAGATATCAGCACAGCGTGATGTAGTGTCAGAACAGAATTTCGAATTACAAGCAGCCCGACAAATCATCGAGAAACAAAACCAGGAAATAACCACACGCAATGAAACACTGGAGGCGGAGGTAGAAGAACGCACGCGCGATTTGGTAGAGTACAATCAGCAACTCGAACAATTTGCCTTCATCTCGGCCCACAACCTGCGGGCTCCAGTAGCCAGGATACTCGGCCTGGGGCATATACTCGATATCGGTGAGAGCGATCTGCAAGAGGTACGGTCAATCGTTGAAAAAATTGTATTTACCACCGTGGAACTTGATTGTGTTGTAAAGGATCTAAATACGGTGCTCGACGTACGCCGGAATTCCACCTCGGTGATTGGCGCTATCAAACTTCAGGAAGAGCTGCGCCTGGTCAAGATAAACCTTGAGAAAGAAATCCAGGAGACAGGGGCTATATTTATCGAGGACTTTTCAGGCGGCGATACACTTTGGGCCGTAAAGCCTTATATAGACAGTATATTCATGAACCTGATCAGCAATGCGATCAAGTACCGCCATCCGGAAAGAACTCCCGTTATCTTAATACGTTCAGAAGTTCAAGGCGATCACCTTCACATAACCATACGGGACAATGGTCTGGGTATAGATTTGAATCTATGCAAGGAAAAGCTCTTTATGCTCTATAGCCGTTTTCATTGGCACGTAGAAGGAAAAGGTATGGGATTATTCCTGGTGAAGACGCAAGTCTCTGCCATGGGCGGAAAAATTGATATCGAGAGTTGTCCCAACGAAGGGACCTGCTTCCGCCTGTCGTTCAAGCATGCACCTGGAGCGCTATAACAAAAATATACTTGTGCTGATTGCCACCGGTTTTGCCCGGGATGTATACTCACTCCTATTTTCGTGAAGAGAGCGCCTACATACTAAAGGTTTTGTGCTGGTGTGCGCGAAATACATACACGTGTCTTTTTTGCGAACCCGCGATCGGTATATATAGCCTGCAATATTCTCAGCAGTGCAAATCAGGACATGTATTCAGCCAGTTCCCAGCGCTGGTTTCATCTGCAAAATACTCCCGGCCAATACTTTTGGTGAAGCTCCCGGCATTCACGATAGCCTTACAGGATTTATTGAAAACATCTATGGGGACAACAAATGCTATTCGGCGAATGCCGGCCGCAAAAAGTTTACCATACCAAATGTTGCCAAAGTATTCTTTGGTGCCGTGTGGATACAAACTTACCTCCTGGAGATTAATGACGCATTTACTGAGCTTATAAAATTGTATCATCTTATATGCATACTCGGTGGCATGAACCAATTCCTCATAAGCAAGAAATCCCTGGCATCCAAAATAGATAAGCTTTTGCGCAGGGATGTAAACAACATATGCCTTTTCTGTAATGAAGTTCTCCATGCTCACCTACTGCATTTGTATCTAAGTTCCATAGCAACAGGTACTATATCTGGCTGACCACGCATTAATTTTCTTTTCACTTTATCTAATTGCCTATCGGACGAGCAACGACTCGTTCTTTTGTATAACAAGTAATAACGCTGTTATTGTTTATGCAAAATTATAGTGGGTGGTGCGGGCGCTGGGTATCGATTCGTCTCATTGAAATGAATCAAAAGTCCAATGATAAGATTGAGCTTTTTTTGACTATGTATACTCTTTGACCAGGTATACTTTTTGACCTTCACCACCAGCGGGTGTGGAAAGGAGTCGTATTGATGAAAAAGTACACACCGGGGAATTACTCGCCCTTACCGTTTATATCCGCCCCGCAAGCCAGGTAACAAACGAAAAAATCAGTATATACATCATCATTTCAAGCAACAGCAGGATTCTTAGTTTTTGTTTCAAGCACAGTATATTTGTTCACCAAAAATATGCAGGTATATCTTCTTGGACCGTAACCAATAATCCGAAAAGAGGTAACAATTCTTTGGTGCAAATCTTTTTCTCTGCTAGTTTCTTCGTTTGCCATTGGCATAGGCCGATGGCAGTACATGGTATTGATTTTTAAAATGGCGGGCGAAATACTTTGGATTATTGAAGCCTACCCGGTAGGCGACTTCGGCAACGGAAAGCTGACTTTTCTCCAGAAGCTGTGCGGCATGTTGCAGACGTATGGTACGGATGAGTTCCAGGGGAGCTTTACCGGTGAGTTCCTGTACCTTTCTGAAAAACTGTGCACGGCTCACACCGAGTTCGCGGCTTAGGTCTATGACGGTAAGTTCGCTGTTGGATATATTGTTTTCGATCGCCTGGACAGTACGCTGGATAAACTGCTCGTCCATGGAGGTAATTTGTATTTCGCTTGCCTTCACGCCGCTTTTTCTTGCAAACAATGTGCGCAGGTCTTTACGCAGCGAAATCTGGTTACGGATTCTGGACTCCAGTATTGGAAAGCTGAAGGGCTTGGGTATATAGTCATCGGCACCTACTTCAAATCCTTCCAGTCGTTGTTCTTCACCTGAGCGTGCGGTGAGAAGTATAACCGGTATATGAGATACGCGCTGGTCCGATTTAATTTTCTTGCAAAGCTCAATACCATTCATGTCGGGCATCATCACATCACTTACGATCAGGTCAGGGTATTCTGAAATTGCTTTCTTCCATCCTTCCTCTCCCGTTTCAGCTTCAATAACAGAGTAAGATGCCTTCAGGTTATCCTTCAGATAGAAACGAAAATCTTCGTTATCCTCTACGAGTAAAATCAACGGCTTACCACTTGATTCAGTATCATTTTTCTTTGGACCATCAACAGTAGATATAGGTTCGCTTATGGTTTCATGAACGGCCTGATCCAATTTTCGTAAGGGTAGCATTACCATAAAAGAACTTCCCTTTCCCGGTTCACTTTCAACTTTAATTGTTCCTCCGTGAATGCGTACAAACTCTTTTGTTATAGCCAGCCCTATACCACTGCCCTGGTTCATGATGGAGCTTGGCAGGTCACTCTGAAAAAAGCGCTCGAAAATCAGCGCATGCTTTTCTGCCGGTATTCCGATTCCCGAATCCTTGACGATGATTTCAATAACACTATTTTCAATTGATTCTTTGGCGTTTACAACTACCGAGATCTCTCCATTGCCCATGGTAAACTTGAAGGCGTTGGACAGCAGGTTGAACAGGATCTTTTCTACTTTATCATGATCAAATATAGCTTCCAGTGATGAAGTATTGGATTCGAAGGTAAGCCTGATGTTCTTCTTCTCGGAAAGGTCAGCAAACGAATATACCGTCTCCCGGATGAATTCGATGATGTCACCTTCGGATGGATGGAAGCGGATATCATGAACTTCCATTTTTCTGAAATCCAGAAGCTGGTTGACCAGGTTTAGCAAACGCTTTGCATTGCGTTGAATAAGATCTATATTCTTTCGCTGCTCAACGTCATCGACTTTTTCACTGAGCTTTTCCAGTGGCGAGAGGATGAGTGAAAGGGGCGTTCTGAATTCATGGCTCACGTTGGTAAAGAACCTGGTCTTCATCATATCGAGCTCGCGCGATCGTACCACTTCCTCCTGCTGTTGTTTGATTTCAAACTTCATTTGCTCGCGTTGCTGAATAAGCCTACGCGTTACATACAGAAGCAAGACCAATACAGTCATGTACAGGATATAGGCGTTCATGGACTTCCAGAAAGGTGGAAGCACTTTGATGGGAAGTGAAATGCCTTCTTCATTCCATACGCCATCATTGTTTGTGGCCATGACACGAAATATATAGTTACCGGCATTTAGGTTTGTAAAGGTTACCCTCCTGTTGTTGGCATCGGCCAGCAACCAATCCTGGTTAAACCCTTCAAGTTTATATTTATATTTTGTTTTGGAGGGCTGTGTAAAGTTGAGTGTGGCGAACTCGATAGAAAAAACGTTATCACTTGCTGCCAGTACAACGGAAGGATTCGTGGTGATGGAAGACGATAAGGTAAAGTGACTATCATGTTTAGTTCCACTTCCGGGGCGGACGCTTTGATTGAACAATTGAAAATCGGTGAACACAAGCCGCTGGGTAGTTTTGCTATGTTCGATATTGGGGGGGTTGAAAATATTGAAGCCGTTGTTGCCTCCAAACACGAGTTCTCCACTCTTCAATCGAAGTGAAGCATCTTCATTAAATCGCTGACCTTGTAAACCGTCGGCCTCAGCGTAATTGGTGACCCGAAGCTGCAGGCGTTTACCTTGGGGGATGAACGTAGCGCATGAAAGTCCATCCTGCGTACTTAGCCATAGCCGTCCTTGTGCATCTTCCTCCATGCCCATAATTGCATAATGGGGCAATCCATCTTTCTCTGTATAGTTGATAAACTTGTTTGTTTCTTTTTGCCATAGACTAAGCCCGCCGGCTGTTCCGATCCACATGCGCCCCTTCGAGTCTTTGAGTATATTTAGTATAACATTATTGACAAGGGATGTCGTATCGTTGGTCTGCGACTCGAAATGAACTATACCTCCGGAATCTTTCAGCAATACATCTATACCAATAGAGGTTCCAAACCAGAGATTACCCTCGGTATCTTCTGTGATCGATGAAATATAGTCTGAGACAAGTGCCTTTTGATCGGGATGAGAATAGCGTTTAAAGGTCTTTGTTTCCCTGTTAAAAAGGTTAACACCGCCGTCCAGTGTACCAATCCAAAGCCGGTGTTGTGAGTCTTCAAAGATCTCCCAGACACTTTTACCGGACAGGCTCGCAGGGTCCTGGTCGCTGTGCTGGTAACGGGTGAACTTGCTGCCATCAAAACAGTTTAGTCCTCCAAAGAAAGTACCGATCCATAGCTTATCCTCATGGTCAAGATACATATTCACAATTACATCGCTGCTCAGACTGTGAGGGTCCTTTGCATTGTGCTTATAGGTTGTATACCGGCCACTTTTCCGATCCAGATATAGCAATCCCCCTCCGTTTGCTCCAAGCCAAAGGTTGCCTTTCCTGTCTTCAACGAAATGATTTATATCTTCAAAAGGCAAGGCGTACGGTTTGGAGTTTCGATTATAGGTTGGAAACCGCGCCATGCTTTGATGGAAGTAGTTCAGTCCTTTTTTTAAAGTGCCAATCCAGACTATACCTTCCTGATCTTTAATGGCTGTGGTAATGGCGCTCTCGCCCAGGACTGTTTCGCTGTAACGATCACGAGAGACGTTCTTCACAGAAAAGTTCTTTTTATCGAAAACATCGATTTCACCATTCTCATAAATCCAGATATAGCCCTGGTCATCGTGTATAATCCCTGAAATCAAATCGGAGCTTAAGGGTACAGTTTTAGAATTTGTATTGAAGCGATGTATCTCCTGCTTGCTTGTGTTGTAATAAAACACACCTTCATCCGCATTGGAGATGTACCCCCAAAGGTCTCCGTCCCGATCAATTACCAGTTCACTTTGTAAAAGCCGGTAGGGGTCCGGTGAGTAACCCTGCAAAAAAGAAATTCGCTTTACCACGGAGAGCTTGCCTTTTACAAATACAGCATTCTCCATCACCCCATTACCATGTGCAATCCAGTAGCTTCCGTCCTTATGACGGGCGAGCGAAGTGACATTGTTGGTGGCGATGGTGGTGGTATCATTATCAGCATGCTTTATGGACAGTGCGCTTTTTTTACGCTCATTGTAGCACACGATGCCGTGGTTTCGCAGCAAAAACCAGTAGTTGCCGACTTCATCCTGAACGATATTGACAAGGTCATCAGGATTGGTGATTGAGAGCTTCTGAAGAAATCGGGAAGCAGTAGAGAATCGCTCGGTTGACGGATTAAAGAAGCAAGCTCCATTGCCCGTTACCATGCCAAGTTCTCCGCCTGGTGCGGCGAATAGTCTTGTTATATTGTCATTGTGAAGAGAGGAGGAATCGGCTGGATCATTGCGGTATATTTTTATTGAATAGCCGTCAAAGCGATTAAGACCTGATTCGGTTCCAATCCATACGAATCCGGTCTTATCCCTATAGATTGCTTTTACATAGTTATGTGACAGTCCCTGACGAATATCAACATGAAGAAAGCGATGTTGCTGGCCAATGGATTGAATAGCCGTGGCGACCAATAGAAATATTGCGATCAACCAACGGAGTGCGAAAAAACTTTTCTCTCTCACGATTTCGTTGGATAGTTAAAATCAACTAATACTATGGCCACCCGGTATCCGATAATTTTTTATCAATTTTATTAAAGATACAAATTGTTATCATTCTACACTGATAATCCACGTGTCGCGAAAGGTATAGCGCGACATGCGCCTGTATTCGTTGCAAAGCTTTTGTGCTTCTTCTTTTGTAGAAGGGGCATTATTCATGTGAACTATATAATAACGCTTTTCAGGGTAGTACGCCACATCTGCCGGGTATTTGGCGCGCTTCAGGTTAAATGCATATTTCTTTGCATACCCCGCCGAGTGGAATACCCCTACCACCACATAATGTCCTGGGGATAACCGATTTCCGGAAAGTGATGTTACCGGCTCTTTCTTTTGATCTTCAGACCCGGCCGGTATATCGGTAAGCGCTGGCCCGCCGGAGGTAAGCTCTGATGATTTGGTAGCCTGCTCCTGCTGGACGGTATCCTCGGGAGACTTCAACTTTTCCGTTGCTGCGCCTTGCTCCTCCCCGGCTGTATCTTCATCTACGCCAGGAGCACTTGATTCGATCGCCTGTGGGGATACATTTATATCTTTAAGTTTAGCTTTCCCTTCCGTTTTGATTTTTTTTCCCAGCCGGACAATCAATTGTATTTCATGTGTACCGCTACCCAGAGCACGTTTGTCACCTGCTGCAAATTCATAGGCATATCCCAGTTTTAATTTGTCTTTGATATTCACGCCGGCAAAAGCAGAGGCCCCAGCGCGCTGTCGATAGGAAGCGCCTACCCACGCCACATTGTTAATTCGCAAGGAACCTAAACCTTCCAGCTGGGCATCACTGTTTTCGTTGGTGCGGTATATCACCATCGGTTCAAACACAATCCGTTGATTGAAATATATACTATAGCTCACAGATGATATGGTATTACGAACCGGGTTAATTCCAATTTTATTGAAGTTGTTTTCAGCAGCGACATAGGAATTGAAAAGACGTGGTATAGCAAAAGCAAGCTTAAAATTACCGCGTTGATAATGCATACCGAATTGTCCTTCGAATGATGATGTGGTTCCGACTACAGGGTCGTTTGCATAACCATCTCCGGATTGAATGGAGACACTGGTTACCCCTGCCGAGAGCCCGAACACGATTTTGTGATTATCATTGACATTCCTACCCAGGTGTATCTGGTAGGCAAATGTCGCAAGACCCGTAGTTGTTTTTAACACGCCCGCTTTATCCTGGTATCCCGTGAAAGCAATACCAGCCCTATAGCTCAGTGGTAAATGAACACTCAGTGTTCCGGTAGTCGGCGCGCCTTCAACGCCTGCCCACTGATTTCTATAATTCAGGTATACTTCGTTGTACCCATTGGGCGCTACAAATGATGGGTTATATAAAAACGGATTAAGAAAGTAGTGACTATATACCGGACTTTGCTGCGCATGTAGTGGATACGTTACAACGAATAATGTAGCGAAAAATAATATTCTAAAAAGTAAACTCATTTCAGTCGTGCAATGGTTACGCTACCCGTTTGTTTCGAATTATCGGCACGCCTAATGACGTAGAAGTATGCGCCATCCGGAAGTGGCCTGCCGTTTGAAGTTCCATCCCAAGGAGTAGTATACCCTGTAGACGAATATACTTTCTGACCCTGGCGATTATAGATCACAATTTCACAACCATCCAGCAGGTATGCGTTTTCAATGTTCCATGCTTCGGTGCTCATGTCACCACGGCTGTCAGGAGAAAAGAGCTTGGGAATTTTTAAGGCAGCTTCATCTATACCTTGAAAGTTAGCCTGAACAACTATATCGCTGTTCATGGTTACGGTTTGTGATGCAGCAGTACCCGCTATATCACCACTCCAGCTGATAAACGTATATCCGGCTGCTGCAACTGCTTCAATCGTTGCGATAGCACCCGAGGTATAGAAACCTGTTCCTGTCACCGAGCCTCCGGCTGCAGGCACAACGGTAGCGCTAAGCGTAAAGGTGGTTATGCTGAAGTTGGCCGTAACCGTTTTGTTACTGCTCATCGTTACAGTAACGGAGGCTGCAGTTCCCGTTACATCGCCGCTCCAACCGGTAAAAGTATATCCTGCTGCTGGTGTTGCTGTGAGGGTCGCCTCACTGCCTGCATCGTACATTCCCGCACCCACTATACTTCCTCCGTCCGATGGCGATGCTGTTGTGGCCAGTGTATACTTTGTTGTGTTGGATTGTAGTTGAAAATTCGCTGTCACATTTTTATCGCCGCTCATGGTCACTGTAATGGAAGAAGCACTTCCCGTTGCATCACCACTCCAGCCGGTAAAAGTATATCCTGTAGCGGGTGTAGCGGTGAGCGTTGCTGTAGCTCCTGTTGTGTATGACCCTGCCCCGCTTACTGTACCACCGGCAGCGGGTGACGCTGTAGCGGTAAGAGTATATTTGGTTATCTGAAAGTTTGCAGTAACGGACTTATTGCCCGTCATGGTCACTGTAGTGCTGGCATTCGTCCCGGTTGCATCACCACTCCAGCCTGTAAAAGTATATCCTGTAGCGGGTGTAGCAGTGAGCGTTGCTGTAGCGCCGGATGCGTATGTTCCCGCTCCGCTTACCGTACCGCCAGCTGACGGTGTTGCTGTGGTGGTAAGGGTATATTTAATTTGCTCGAAGTTGGCCGTAACAGCCTTGTCGCTGGTCATGTCTACAGTAGCGGAAGCGCCAGTTCCGGTTAGATCGCCACTCCAGCCTGTAAAAGTATATCCTGCTGCAGGTGTTGCAGTGACTGTTGTCGTACTTCCTATAGCATATGTACCTGCACCGCTTACAGTACCCCCGGCAGCGGGTGCCATGGTAGCGGTAAGAGTATATTTGGTCAGATCGTCCCAATATACAATTCCACGCGCTGAGGTGTTGCCCGTATAGACTCTTCCGAAAATATTGGGATCACCCAGCATGAGCTCCGCTCCACCAAACTGATGTGCATCGTCATTCATTTTAACCCAGGTTGCTCCCTTATCTACAGATCTGAAAAGTCCTCTTACTCCCTTCACAGTTCCCCAGATATATATAGCAGGATACGAAGTGGATGAAATTGCTTTACCGATGCCAACCGTTTTGCAATACGTAACGCTGGTAACGGTTGTGTAGGTAGCCCCGTGATCGGTAGAATATTTAAGACCGTTATCCACCAAGGGCACCCATAGATGTCCTTCGTTTCCAGGTACGGTGCGTATGAATGTAGATGTCCACGGTGTCGACGTTGCCCCCGGGGTTCCTGTCACCGTGAAGCTTACGCCTTTGTTGGCGCTTGTCAGCATCTGTCCGGTGGACGCATTGAAGATGTAGAAGTAATTGCTGTTTACCAGGTCACCCGCAGGAATGGCGCCTGTCACCGTACTTCCGCCTGCAGCTATCCAGCTGGCACCATTGTCAGTGCTATAGTAGGTAGTGGACGAGTTATCGGGACAGTGAAGTATAGTACCACCATCAGCACTTATGGCTACTCTTCCTCCGGAACCTTTGTTGGTTGCACAGCCAGTCCATGTAGCACCCTGGTCTGTGGAGTAGTATACATGGGTTCCTTCGTTGGTTGCCCGCACAAGTTTTTTCGTGCTCTTACCCGCATAAGCTATACTCCTGTTTGTACCAACACTGGGCTGGTGCCTTTTTGCGGGAAAGGCATTTAGATCACTGTGAACAAATCCCTCTACATCACCCAGGGCAGAAACAAGTGGACCTCCCGGTATAGATATAGCATCGAGGAGCGCTGTTTCTTCGATTCCCTTCACATCAAATTTCCAAACAGGAACTGCTGCATCGATGTCTCCGCAGGTAAGGATCCCGGCGCCACCGACGGACCGTACCTTTTTGCTATCCATCGGATCAAACTCAATGCTTTCAACCCAATGTGCCATGCCATCGAACCATCCGATACCGTTGTTATCATACTTGCTGTCACTTCCGTTCTTTAAGGTCCAGGTGGCTCCACCATCAGCAGAAAAATAAATAAAATCCCCCCACGAAGTACCATACATATGATTTATATATATCCCCGTTGTTGACACCACTACCCTGTTTACATTTGCCGGATCGATGTTAACACCTCCGTAAGAAAGATTATTACTTTGAGGAGTAACATTTGTCCACACACCTGTAGTAGTATTGAGTTTATATACCCTACCCGCTCCACTGGTTCCGGGTCCTTCGCTATCAGCAAGCGTAACATACATCGCTGTGCCCTTTAGCACAGCACGGTGTGGCATAAACTGTATATCTGCCGATACATCCGTGAACGTTATACCTCCATCTATACTCTTGTATATATTTGCACCACCAGTTCGTGAAATGCCGATGTATATAGTTTTGGTTACCCCACCGGACGCGCTGGCAGGATCGAATAAAACAAAACTGATACCGTTGGAGTTTGGAGTAGCCGTCACGCCATCCCAGGCCTGTATCCACGTGTTTCCAGCATCACTACTTTTCCATAATCCGTTGTATCGTGTACCACAGAAAATAACATTGCTATTGCTGGGGTCTACCACAAGGCGCTCGCCATTGCCACGACCGTACCCATTTCCGTGTGTCTTGAACTTCGATGTCACATCGATAACCGAGAAGGTCTTTCCCTTATCAGTTGATTTTACTATCGCTGTCATCCCCGAGCTCAAATAGCTGATGCCGCAAAGCATATATATATTGTTGGGATTCTGCGGATCGATTGCCAGCGATTCCACGCCCGAAAGCCCTCCCTGGCTGTCAGAAATCCAGTCCAATATTTGTACCCACTGGTTGCCTGCTGCATCCCATCGATAAGCACCGCCTACATCAGTACGACAGTATATATCTCCGCTTTTTACATCGGATATAATACCCGTTACGAATCCGCCACCACCAATGGCTACCGTGTTACTCTTAAACTGAGCGTAGGTTTGCAAACCACAGAGGAAACAAATCCATACGAATGCACAAGTAAAAATTCTTTTTCTCATTGCTTACTATTAAATTATTCTTTAATGCTATCTACTTTTTAATGTCATCTACTTCTTTTCATGCTCAAGAGCGAAACAAGTGATCTATTGGGAACAACAGCGCGCAACCGTCGGCCATGCCTGGTATATATACTCATTGAAGCATACCATTCCCCGTGGCGGATTTAGTGCTGTTATACATTAGCTTTTGCAGGTGATCTTATTTAGTTTCTACAATTGCAACATCCCAGGGTTTTATCGTTACCCGAGTATTTTTTTGAATCGGCAGATTCGTTATCAGATTAATTCCATCTGCATAAGTATACTGGAACGTTTGCTCGACAGATGAAAAATTATAGTAGAAATGGAGGTTCTTTTCGCTGTTGCTGATACCGTGTTTTACTTTTATTTTCTCAGGTAATTGTTGATCTGCTCCAAGAAGATCTCGCTCACTGAGAATAGAGGTCAATATATTTTTAATGATACTCTCAGAAGGTATAGTTCCAAAATAAGTCATTGCTCCTTTACCACTATCATTGCGTACGACTGCGGGATATTTACCGAAAAAAGGATGGTCATAAAAAGCCAGTGGCTTTGCTGTGGTCGTCTGTAAAAACTCCGCCCATTGCTCGGTAAAGTTCTCACCATATACTTTGAACGGATCACCTTTCAAGGGAACGGGCGAACGCAAGGTTGAGAATTCCTGGTAGGTAAAGCCTGCTATATCTGTCAGACCTGCGGGCATCATCTCATGGCGTACAGATGAATATTCATCACAAAAACCACTCTTCATCGTCATCACCAGGTGTCCGCCATTCTTCACGAAAGCGTTAAGTCTTTTCAACATTACCTCGCCTGCTATATATAGGGATGGCACGATCAGCACCTGATACCGGCTAAGATCTTCCGTATTGTCAAATACAAAGTCCACTTCAACATTTAGGTCATATAGCACTTTGTAGAACCTGGTCAGTATTTTCTGGTAGGCTCCCTCAGCATCCCACGGCCCGGTTTCAGTACCCTTGAAATTGCTATCAAACCGTTGAAGGTTGAGAGCAACATCCGAGTCCTCGCTAAAGAGAATCGCCACCTTGTTATTTTTCCTGATATTGACCAGCTTCTTGCCGAGTTTCTCACGCTCATGGCCGATGGTGCTAATCTCTTTATATATTCTTCCGGGTTTTAGGTCATGGGGAAGAACTCCTCTCCAGTATTGTTCAATGCCGTTATGCAAAGAGTGCCAATGCCAATAGGAAACCAGGTTGGCACCCGACCCGATATGTGCGTAGTAGTTTAGCCTTAGCTGCCCGTCGTAGGGAGGAAATTGTTCTTTCGAATTCCAGCCGATGGAAGCTGCGTTGGTTTCAGGAACCAGGTAGTTCTTCATTTTCAGCGAGCGCGTGAAATCACCCTGCATGGCGATGCGAAGTCCATCGGACCGATCCTGATCGTAATGATATATATTCACACCCGCATAATCGAGTACAGCTGAAATTGCCTTTTGATCCAAATCACTGCGAAGAGCACCGGCAAAGTCGTGCATAATAAATTGAGCGGGCGCTTTGTATTTTTCAACGATGGATGCCTGCCAGGAAAGGAAATCCGTTACCGTAGATCGCTGGTATCGCGCCCACTCCAGCCGATAGCCGGGATGATTGAATCCGCTGGCAGGATGCAACTCGTCCCAATCGTTTATAGCTTGCCCCCAATAGTTAAGACCCCATACTATATTTACTTTGTCAACGGTCTGAAATTTCTTCTTGAGGTAATCTATATATAGGAGGTGATTCACTTTATCATCCGGCCCCTTGGAATGTGTTTCGTTATCAATCTGATAGCCTATAACCGCGGGATTTGCTTTATAATGTTCTACGATTCTCTTTATAATTCTTTGGCTATAGTATTGATATATAGGATTCGTTAAATCTACATTTTGACGGATGCCATATTTCAATCGCTGTCCATTCTCCTGCATGGCGGTTATCTCCGGATACTTATGGTATAGCCAGGCCGGGATAGAATACGTGGGTGTGCCGATGATTACTTTGATGCCTGCTTTATGCATCGCGCTTACAACTTGGTCCATCCATGCGAATTCAAATTCTCCTTCTTTAGGCTCCCATAATTGCCAGGTTGATTCACCTAAACGAACGTAGTTGATCCCGGCATCTTTCATTAACGCTACATCTTGCTCAAGCCGCTCGTAAGGCATATACTCATGGTAATACGCTACGCCGAACAAAATATCATGAAAGGAATAAGACTGTGCTACTGCGATGGAGCTGCCGAGACTATAAATAATAAGCAGGAACGCGATTGCTATTTTTTTTGAACGTTTAGAGATCCGACAGGATACATGTAATAAAGTTGTCATCGTATTTTACTGAAAACCGTTAGTCGTGGCCAATGCCAGGTCGTGGTTTTTGCATGAAAGTAAAGCGTTCTTGTTTTCAGGGAGGGGCTCGAAACATCGCAGATTAGGTAATCAATAGTCTACCCACTGCAGACAAGTACCCCCTATAGTATAACAATACCATCATAATGACAACCCAAAACGGGCACTGATGAAAGGTAAATATGGCAGAGATGTCAATTCGTTAAAGAGTCAAAATCGGAGTATATCCTGCCGGAAAAACTATATCAACGAACAAATGCAACGACGAAAAGAGCATGTATACATCCGCGATTTAACGTCTTCATCTGACAACATCGGTGGTAACGGAGCACCGCTTTTGCCTCGAAAATGAAAAGTCTAAAATGTATATACATATAGTATCACAAGGAAAGATTAGCGTTTTCTGATCTCAAAGTATACTTTTTTGTCCTTTATCTTTATTTCGTTTTCGGCCATGATCACGATCTTGCAGATCGGAAATTATAGAAGAGAGAGATCTCCTTTGAGAGCGACTATGAAGGAATTTTACCGCGATAAAATCGCAAAAATTTACTACGACCCGCAGGTTGACATCCTGTTTCTGGAGTACCTCGGTAAGGTCACGGGAGATGATCAGTTCATAACCATCAATACTGCGTTGCTGGAAGCATTCCGATCGTTGCAGACGCAGAAGTTTGTAGCGGATGTTCGTAAAATGGGCATCATTAGTATCGAGGCTCAAAAGTGGGTGGTCAGTATTTTGCTTCCCGGAATGATACAACATCTGGCCGGAAGAAAATTATTTCATGCACAGTTATTAGACCCCGCTGAAATTCTATCGAAGATCTCTGCCAACAATGTAAAAGATAAAGCTGCAAAGGCAGCGGAAAGAATTGAAGTCACGCAATTCACAGATCAGGCGGAAATGATTGCCTTTATCAAAAATATACATACCCCTGAAACCATATAAGCTCTCGTTAGCTTTATCGTCTCAAGGTAAATATTTCTGAGATTGGGCAAACTCACGACTCCAGCGTAAGCATTACACACACTTGCACACGCTCCCTTTCTAAAACAATACAATCATCTCAAAATGCTGCATCAATAGTCTCTGGCGGGATTTTAACTGCAGTGGCCACCTTTTTGTATCCCAGCGCTTTTTTGTTTTGCTCCTGAGCGTCTCGATGTTTGCAGCGTCTATTAGTATGTCTATAGCTTAACATTGAAAACTCTCATGCAGCGAATTAATCTGAAAAAAAATCTGATCAAGGTGCTCCTGGTCTCATTGACAACCTTGCTTGTCGTCAATTGTATATTAACCTTCTTAAATGGCGACACCATTGTAGAGAACAACGCGCTGCGGCAGCAGACAGACCAAATAAAACAAAGCACCGAACGCATCATTGCAGATATCGTCCATGGCGCGGACCTGGCCGTTCGCGGCTATGGATTAACAAAAAACGACCAACTTTCTGAACCATTGAGAATATCCTCCATATATAAAGACTCAGTATTTCTTGGTTTGGAGCGGCAGTTTGTCGCCCAGCGCTATGACACGTCAAGTTTATATGAAATGAAAGCTGCTGTTGAAGATTACCTGTTGTTCTCAAACGAAATGATCGAGATGGCACGCCAGGATAGCATGAAGAAATTCGTTTCAATTTTAAATGAAGATCGCGGCTTTGATCTCTGGAAGAAATATATGGCCTTCCGGGAGCCCTTGTTCACCTATGAAGATACACTTAATAAAGAAGCAGAAGACCGATATCTAGCCGCCGTTGGCGACAATAGGCTCATTGTGCTGGTGCTACTGATTGTTGGTGTACCTACCATGATCTATATAATAACACGACTGGGGCGAGACGAAAAACAACTCGCCGCGCTCCTTCATAACCTCGATCAACAGAACCGCCAGTATATATTTGATAACGGTTCCCCATTGGATGCCAGCGACATCGATCACGTGATCGAACATTCTATTCAAAATTTCAGGAAGGCCAATACGTTTATCTCCAGTATATCTGCCGGAAGCTACGCCGTAGAATGGGAGTCACTCGATGAGACAAATCATTCCCTGAACCAAAGCAACCTGGCCGGCAACCTTATCAAAATGAGGGACCACCTGAATCATTCGAAAGTCATTAACGAAAAGCGCGAATGGAGTATATCGGGTTTAGCAAAGCTCTTGGCATTGATCCAAAATCAACGTGACATCAAGGAACTTGGCAACAGCGTTGTGAAATATATAGTGAAGTATACCCGGTCAAACCAGGCTTGCTTGTTTGCGGTCCCTGTTGAGCAAAACGCAGATGATGAATATTTGAGTCTAGTGTCGTGCTACGCCTGGAATAAAAACCGCTATATCAACATGACGATAACAAAACGCGAGGGCCTTGTGGGGCAGTGCTGGTATGAGCGCGAGCCGATATTGCTAACACACGTACCCGAGAACTATGTACAAATCTCCTCGGGTCTGGGTGATGCTCTTCCCCGTTGCGTCTATATTGCCCCTATCAAAATGAACAACGTTGTCTATGGTGTTCTTGAATTAGCTTCGTTCAACTGTTTTGAAGACTTCGAGCTTGAGTTTATCAATAAAGCCTGTGAAAGCATTGCCGCCTGTATTTTTGCCGTGCGAATGACCGAGAAGTCAGACCTCTTGTTATTGCAGTACACCAGCCAAATTGAGTCTCTGAAATCACAACTGCACGCAGCCAGCGTGATGGCGTAAACGAGCAGATTGACCAAGCAATATATACTATCCTAAACGCTGCTATAGATGTTATGGAGAGGTTAAATATATACTTAAAGCCACGTAGGTATAGCTCCATTTCTTGAAAACTTGCATATACTAAATATGCAAGTTTTCAAGGAAACCTAGCGGATGTTTAAGAATCACGAGTTCATGTATGGGTTTCCATTTCGTCAACCAGCGCTAAAAGGAGTTGCATCGCAAAGTTACCTAGGGCTGAGCATGTATTTGCAGATGACGCCGGTACATCATCGTGTCCATCTTTATCAAATGCATGTCCTTGCGGCGGCTCTTGAGAAACAGACAATGCGGCGATCACAGGTCCTATATATAAGACGCCATCGGGTTTTACAGGGCTCGCCCCGATATACTTGCGCAATCCACCTGCTGTCTGCCGGATAGTATAACTAGCAAAATTTGGTTGATGTCTCCAGTCTGCTTTGCCGATGGCAGCCTGATAACCGGTCGTCACTTGGGCGGCCAGTGTTACCTCTGGTGATGCGGAAACAACCAGTATATTCTTACAACCTCTTCCTAAAAGATGTGTCGTCAATTTAAAGCCGGTGTCGGCGTCAGTCTTGCCCCCTGCAGGCAGCGCGATTTTTTCGATGACAACAGCCGGCAGCCGGCTATAGACCGCCTTTTGATTGGCGGCTCCGGATGGTATGTTGTAAACCAGGATGCCCTCTACCCTGCAATCACTGAGTTGTTTCATAATGGAGCGATAGGTACCCTCTTCATTCTTCGATTGCGTGAGAATGAGGCTATATTGATTTAAGCGGGCCACTGACTCCGCTTCGGCGATCAGCGCCGAAGCAACGGTGTCTAATGTGGGGACAATCGCGCCAAGTAGTTTTGTGTGTTGACTTCGTAGTCTGCTGGCAAAATAGTTTTGTCTGTATCCCAGTTGCCGTGCCGTGTTCAGGATTTTGTCCCGCGTGTCTTTTCGCACCCGTGGAATGCCGCTTAACGCCCTGCTCACCGTTGAGGGTGAAATGTCCAGGGCCGTGGCAATATCATAAATGGTGACTTCGTGTTTAATGCTCATCTTTCCGCTCGATACCGTGGCTATGTCGTGTCCACTGGTAAACCACTGTAAACTATGGAGGCGCAGCGATACCGGGCTTTCATGAATTCAACAAAAAGTATAAAGTATGAAACATCATCGCTGCGTAAAGTATATATCACTTCACTTTTTATACATCGGGTCATCGCCACGGTAACGCAGGTATTTGAAGGACGCCTGACTAGTCGTGTTTTTCCCCGAAGAGGTTGCATACAAACCAAAAACACATCCTATGAATCCGCCGGCAACCCGCGTGCTGAGGAACGTTGCGTCGAGATCTCCCTGTAGCAAGCTCCATTGATCAGGCTTTGAGGTAAAGTAAAAATCATAGTGATCACCACTGGCCTGGATGCGCAGGCGCACCGGCTTCACTCCCGGGGCAAGCGGTGCTTGCGTGAGCAGCTCCATACGTTCTGCCTCCGGGTTGCTTTTGAAGAGCTGTATCACAGGCTTGCCCTGGTCGGCTGATTGACATAAGTAGTAGAAATGCTTTTCATCCTGAAAAATTATCAGCCCGGCTTTTTCATGGTCGATCGTTGTGGAGAAGCTGAGCTCTGTTTCAGTCTGGCAATACAGGTGTTGCTGTCGCTTGCCGATGAAGGTCGGGTGGCCAACACCCATGCATGTTTCGGGGGATAGATTCAGGGTGAGGCCCTTTGCTTTGTCCAGGCTAAATCGGCTGCTGTCACAGGTTCGTAAAAACAGCAAGGACGGGTCGAGCGCCTTTTCGAAGCCTATCTCATACTCAAAATTTCCGCTCTGTGGGCGAGCACCTTTTTGAGGTACCTCTTTATAGTTCAGCGTATAGTGATAAGCAATTTCCTCCCCTTGCAGGTCCACCACGGGCCAGTCATTTTTCCAGGAGACCGGGGCCAAGAAAGTTTCTCTTCCCGTATTGTAAAAGTCACCCGCATAAGGGCGCACTGCTAAGAAGATTACGTAGGTGTTTCCATCCGGGCCTTCTACAAATTGTGCATGTCCTGCAGAGGTAACGGGATGCTTGCGATCGGCCGGCAGATGGCGCTGGGTGAGTATGGGGTTACCTTCATAGGGAATGAAAGGTTCGTCCATAGACCTTGCGCGCAAGACCACTTCCGAGTGGTTGACAGAGGTCCCTCCTTCAGCCGCATACAGGTAATACCACCCATTTCTTTTTATGAAATGAGGTCCTTCTATCCACACCGGCTTTTTGCTGATGTCAACCCCGCCGTTGACAAGTATTTTTTCTTCTCCTGCGACCTTGAGGTTAACATAGTCAAATTCATACATCCTTAAGGTCCGGTGACCTGGATACAGCGGCTTGTTATCGGGGGCGTCGCTATTGTAAACAATGTAGGCTTTGTTTGCATCAAAATATAGTGAAGGGTCTATGCCCCGAACCTCTGGCAGCCAGACCGGGTCGCTCCAGGGGCCGGCAGGATCTTTTGCTGTAATCACAAAGTTTCCTCCCCGATCGATCAGGGTGCAGGTAACGTAGTATACACCGTTATGATATTCTATTGCCGGAGCAAATAGCCCCCGGGTCATACGATGGCCGAGGAAGTTCATTTGGGAGGGTCTGCTAATGACGTTTCCGATTTGCTTCCAATTCTTTAAGTCTTTGCTATGAAAGACGGGAATGCCCGGGAAATAGGCGAACGTAGAATTGATCAAATAGTAATCTGCACCCACCTTTACTACACTGGGATCAGGATAAAAACCAGCCAGCACAGGATTGATCACGGTCGTGGATTGCGCAGTGCTTTTGCCCGCGTACAGGCATAACACTACCATGGCAATCATAAAGAATCTCCACTTCATCATAGTTATATTATATTTCTTATAATCAGTAAGTTACAGTATTCTGATTCATTTAAATTCGAAGGTTGTACAGGCAACCTTCGGTTTACGCCTGGCGCTGTCGCCCAGACCATTTCCTTTTAGGAGACAACCACAAAAAAGTTAGGGTTACACCGCCCCGCGCGGGTAACCCTAACCATGCCAGCGTCAAAGTCTCAACGACCAGATTTTGATTTTCAATCTAGTCCGTGGTCCTATAGCCAGGGTTTTGATAGGCATCCTTTTGGTCCTGCGTCATGTTCATATTGTCGAGCTGACCTTGTGGAACGGGGCGCAGGTAGTGATACTTCTCGATGTTGCGTGTGATCGTTGCCGGCGTATGATCACCTACACCCGGTCCGGCGATCGTGTAAGAGGCTGCTACGTCCTGCCACTTTTGTGTACGGGTCAAGTCATACCAGCGATAGCCTTCCCCGAAATATTCGCGTGAGCGTTCGGCTAGTATATAGTCGATATCGATCGTTGCAGGCGTAGCGGCCACCATCGCAGCGCTGTTATCCTCCACTTTGGCTACATTCCCATTGTTGTCCCACCGCCACTTGCCGGCGCGGGCCCGTATCACGTTGATCAGATCATAAGCACTTTGCCCTGCTGTGGCAGCGGCTCCCTTCACAGCCGCTTCGGCTGCAATGAAATAAAGCTCTGAGAACTTGGCGATATTAAAGGGTCTGGTGTTGGCAGCGTTAGGCTGTCCCAGGCCCGTGCCGTTGTCCGTGCGATAGGTGCCCAGTTTCCAAAGGCCGGGATAGACCAAGCGGCTGATGCCGCTGGGGGCCACCACGTAGTCAGCTCTCCCCGGCAGTACACCGGCCCCTACACTGCTCTTGTAAACGGCATTGGAATAGTCAACGGCTGTGGCAGGATCTTCATCGAGAAACGTCAGGATGGGCTCCCCGGGTGCGACCTGCATATTGTTTGCGTTATATAAAAACGCATTGGTAACACCGGCCTTTGGCCAGTTGCCTCGATACACGGTGGCAAAGGTTCCGTCATAGCGTGAATCATTGGTCTTATCGGCAAAGGTGTTTTTAAATACACCGTGTGGTGGTGCCATCCGTACCCAGGGGCGTCCAAGGCCCTGGGCAGCTTCACGCTGTACGGGGTTCACAATCTGAGGTGCACTCCAGTCTGTTTTGGACGCGGTGATGTTTGGATAGGCCCATGTCAACATCCAGACAGCAAAATTATCAGCGTCACCACCGCCTCCATAGGTCAGGCTTGAACCATTGTAGAGTTCACTTGTCTCGGTGTGGTCTGCATACAGCAGCATCTCCTTGTTACGATCATTTTCTCCCAGGTTCACGTCGTAGTAGGTGTCCATCAAACCGTAGGGACCGGGATCATTGATGGCTGCTGTTGCCACGTCATAGGCTTGCTGAAAATACCATTGGGCGTTGTGTCCGTCGGGGTCTACTCGCTCGGCCTCCGGGAAGGTAGGAATGCTGTTCGGGTTCTCCAGCCACCACCCATAGGTAAGGTAAGCCTTGGCCAGAAAAAGGCGGGCGGTGGTCTTGGTAACGGCACCTTTCACGCGGGCTGTCACCGGCAAATTGTCGACGGCCAGACGCAAGTCCGGAAAGATGGCCCTGGTATATACTTCCGGAACAGTATTGCGTACTGATGTCCGCGACACGGAAGTATTAAACTTCAATTCACCAGCCCCCAGGTCAAGGGGCACACCGCCAAAGGTTTGCACCAGCATGAAGTAGTCAAATGCCCGGAAGAACCTGGCCTCTGAAATCAGGGCTTCGGAGATCCCTACCGGTGTGGCATTCTCAATCACACCGTTGGCAGTGTTGATGTTGGGAAATGCATTCGACCACAGGTTACTGGCATCACTATTGGAAGGGGTAATGGGCGATGCTCCCGAGAGGTCAAAGATCTGGAAGCCGCTGCCAGCGCCACTTGCACCCCAGGTGGCCTCATCGGTGCCTGTAAGGGTAGAGTTGTAAAAGTATGCGTTTCCAAAGATGTAGCGCAAATGTGCATACATTCCTGTAAGGCCACCGTAGACGCCGTTTTCAGTTTTGAAGTATTCTGGTGTATAGATCGACCGCGGCTTTTCGTTCAAAATATCGGTACATCCTACTAAAAGAGCCATCATCAGTGCAGCTCCTCTAACAAAGATCATCGGTATACGTTTCATGGTTAATGTGTTTAGAATGTCAAATTGAGGCCTAGCAAGTAATTACGGGTAGAAGGTGTATTCGTACCCACCGTCAGGATTCGTCTGAGGTTGGATGAGTAGGGTACGGCTGCGTTTTCATTTCCGTAAGAATTGGTTTCCGGATCCATACCGGACTCATCGTGGTAAGGCGAGAACATCACAAAAGGATTCTGAGCGGCTACATATACGCGCAGATTGGAGATACCCGCTTTTGCCAGCACTTGTTTTGGCACGTTGTAGCCAAGGGTTATCGTGCGGATCTTCAGATAGGATGCGTCGAAGTAACCCATCGTAGTTCCGTACTTAGGGTTGTCTCCGCCCACACCACCCGGTGCAGGGTACTTGGCGTCCGTGTTCTCAGGAGTCCAGTAGTCCACGCGCACGTTGTTTCCTGCCCTTGAATTCAAATTGTTGAGATAGCCGGCAGATCCGTACAGCGTGCTGTTGAGAATACCACCGTTTTTGAAAGTCCCCACGATGCTCAAATCAATTCCCTTGTAGGCCACACGCGTGTTGAAGCCTCCCTGGAAGTTAGGCTGTATGTTGATGATCTGACGGTCCTGAGCATTAATGGCCCGCACTGGAGTGCCGTCAGCATTGTATTCTCCGGTGTATTTCACCTTGATCATACCGGGTTTGCTGGCGGAGCCGGGTTCGAGGATGCTCAGGTACTGATCGCCTTCCTGCCAAAGTCCGATTTTCTCGTAGTCATAGATCACATCAATAGGATGCCCTACGAACCACCAGTTACCTTCATCCCTGAGCTGCCCGGATGCAAGGGATACAAGCTCATTGCGGTTGGCATACAGGTTAAAGCCCAGATCCCAGGACCAGCCGTTGAGGTTGTCAATGATTGTTCCGTTAAGTGAAATTTCTATACCCTTGTTCTGGGTCTGGCCCATGTTTGCAGTGATGCTGCTCACACCGGAGGTCGAGGGCAGCCCTACCGGCAAGAGAACATCTTTTGTTTCCTGGACATAGTATTCTACCGTACCGGATAACCGGTTGTCAAAGGCCTTAAAGTCTAACCCGTAGTTGAACGTTTGAGAGTATTCCCAACCCAGTTCTGCGTTGGGCAGTTGCGAGACGGTAAAGCCCGTCGAGTATGTGTCATCGCCGAAGTTATAAGGTCTGGTGCTAAGCAAACCAAGTGTCTGATAGGGATTGACAGATTGATTCGAAGTCTGCCCGTACCCTACCCGGAGCTTGAGCAAATTCAGCTGGCTGATGTCGGTCATAAAGCTCTCCCGGGAGATATTCCATCCCACGGAAATCGCCGGATATGTGTGCCACTTATGTCCGGAGGCAAGCCGTGACGAGCCATCGGAACGGAAGGTTGCGCTGAGCATGTAGCGGTCGTCATACGAATACATAACCCTTCCCATGTAGGAGAGCAAGCCCCATTGGTTGTAGCTCTGGTCTGCAGGGTTCACAGTGATCACGCCATCGGCGCGGCCCAGGTTATAAAACTGGAACTGATCGGCGGGAATATCCCGTGCTGTTACGCGGGAGGTGTTGGTGGTTTCCTGCTGAGCAGAATATAGCAGGACAGCATTCAGGTCGTGTTTGCCGAAGCTGCGATCGTAGGTAAGCAGGTTCTCAGCCGCCCAGTTAGTCATCAGCGTACTGCTGATGGCCGCCGTAGAGGGCGTGGTGGGAACACCGCTGAATACTCCCTCCCCTGTGTAATTGCCATAGTTGCTTTGTCGCATGCTCAGGCCAAGGTTGAGGCGATATTTCAGTCCCTCTACGCCGGGGATTCCTATTTCTGTATATACGGTGTTATAGGTACCATAAGCCTTTGTCTTATCAACATACTTGTCGCCGAGGCTTTCAAATCTTTCGCGCGAAGGTACCCACTGTGCTCCGGTGGTTGACTCCTGTATAATCTCCTTCATGGTTCCGTCTGCGTTGTAGGGATTGGCGATCGGTGAGCGACCCAACGCCATGCCGACAGCAGGCACGTTGTCGCCGTTTGTGATGGAGTAGTTAGAATTGGAGTTAATGCCGATCCGGATATACTTGTTGATTTCCTGATCCAGGGAAAAGCGCATGGAATAGCGGGTAAAATTCTGTAGTGGCACAACAGCCTCATCACGAAAATAACCTGCACCGAAATAGTATGTGCCCTTCTCGGTTCCTCCGGACATGCCCACATCGTGGCTGGTGACCATCGCGTTTTTGTAGATCATGTCCTGCCAGTCGGTGTTGACATCGTTGGATTCGTCCAGGGTGTTGTTGAACTTCTGAGCGCTGGCCGCACGCAGGGCGGCAAACTCCGGCCCGTTCATCATAGGATATTTTGCAAACACGGTTTTCACGCCATGATAACCGTTATAGGAAACCTGTGCTTTCTGCCCTTTGGTCCCGCGGTTGGTGGTGATGAGTAAAACACCATTGGCACCCCGTGAGCCATAAATAGCCGTTGCCGAAGCATCTTTAAGAATGTCAACACTCTTAATGCTGTTAGGATCTATATCGTTAATAGAGCCGGCAAAGGGTATACCGTCAACGACGAGTAGCGGGTCGTTACTGGCCAGCAACGAACGGGTACCTCGCACGCGAATTTGCATGGCCGTGCCAGGCTTGGAGGACGTCTGCGAAATGTCGACGCCTACCGCCCTTCCCTGCAATGCCTGCGAGATATTCGGTGAGGGCATGTCGCGAAGCGTGTTCCCACTCATTGACACGACCGACCCGGTCACTGCCTCCTGTCGCTGCGTACCGTATCCCACGACAACGACCTCCGAGAGCGACTGAATGTTGGGCGAGAGTGTGACGTCGATCACGGCCCGGTTGCCAACAGTTTCCTCGGCTGCTGTATATCCAATGAAGGAAAATACCAAAACAGCATCCTGGTCTGGCACTTGAATGGAGTAACCTCCATCGCCATCGCTGGTAGTTCCCGAGCTCGTTCCCTTGATAATGACGTTCACACCGGGAAGGCTGGTTCCGGTTTCATCGACGATGCGGCCCCGGACGGTAGTCTGGGCATTTGCTGTCACAATGGAGAGCAAGAGCAGGAAAATAAACTGGAGACACCAGGAGCGTCGCCATACGTACACGAATCGTAAAAGTCCTCTTTTCATAGAATTTGGGTTTGGATTTTGTATCGGACATTATGCCTATCCTTGGGAATTTGTATTTCAGGGATAAGCGCACCATCTGCAAGTGGACGGGCTGCCCCGCGCCAACGCAAACGGTTGCACTAATGTGCTGTATTAGCGCGCCAAAGGCCTTTCACGAATTGAACATTCTCTTGCATTTTTAAATCGACTCCTAAAAAAGTGCGTTACTACACAGAACAACGCCTTTTTGGTAAGCAGAGACGCAAGGCAATAGGGAGATGGCTTCGTAAATTAAGGTTGGATAAAAAGTCGGTGTGCTTGGCTGGGCTTCCTGCCGATGTCAGAGATCAGCTTGCCATGTCCAGGTATTCCGAGGGTGCTTTGCCATACTCATCCTTGAAGCTTCGTGTGAAATAAGAGGCGGAATTAAAGCCGGTTTGATAGGCAATTTCAGAGAGCGTATACTGCTTGGTCTCCATCAGCTTAAGAGCCTGCTTGAGCCGCACCATCCGTATAAATTCAACAGCAGTTTTACCGGTCAGGGCCTTGATTTTCCGATACACCTGTACCCGGCTTAAATTGAAAAGCTCGGCGATAGAATCGACGCCGAGTTGGGCATCCTGGATATGGTCAATGATATAGTCAACGGCACGCTGAAGGAATGCCTGGTCGATTCCGTTGGTAGCCATTTTTGAAGGCAGCAGATAGACATCCTGGCTAAAATGTGAATACAGCTTTTGGCGGGACTCAATCAAGCTGCGCACATGGGTCATTAAAAACCGCACACTGAAGGGTTTGGTAATATATACATCAGCACCGGATTCTATGCCCGTGATCTGGTCTTCTACGCTGGCCTTCGCCGTCAGCAAGATGAAAGGAATATGACTGGTTTTGATATCGCTCTTTATCGCTTTGCAGAGTTCAATCCCTGTTTTCTCGGCCATGAGAATATCGCTGATAATTAAGTCCGGGCTTTTCTCCAGCGCTAAGCGCAATCCATGATTGCCGTTGTCGGCCTGCCACACGGTATACTCATGGCTGAGTTCTGCGCCGATGTACTCCCGCAGTTCTTCATTGTCTTCGACGAGCAATACCTGGAAGCGCTCCTTGCTCACTGCCGGCTCAGCACTCTCACCGTTCATGGTAAACACTTCTGCCGGGGTGCAGACCACGTCGCCGGGCGTATCCATAACAAGCTCGATACCATAGGCTTTTGAATCTATCGGGAGGACGATAGTGAACCTGGTTTCTTTGTCGGGAATACTTTCGGCGCTGATCGTGCCGCGGTGCAACTCAACAAGTGCTTTTGTCAGTGAGAGTCCGATGCCCGTGCCTGGGTTGCTAACCTGAGTGGCAGATTTTGCCTGGTAGAATTTATCAAAGATCCGAGAGATCTCATCAGAAGAAATCCCAATCCCGTTGTCCTCAACGACGAGCTCCAGGCAGCGTGATACTGTCCCTGACGGAATCAACATTTGTGACGCCCGCAAGGTGACGGTAATCTGCCCTCCGTCCGGGGTAAATTTAAAAGCATTGGAAAGAACATTGACCAGCATTCTTTCAAGTTTGTCGCGGTCAAACCAGCCCTTCAGGGAGGCTAGCTCAGGAGTAACGGTAAAGCTTATATTTCTTTTATCGGCTACATCCTTAAACAAGGACACCACGCTCATGATGAACTCCACCAGTTCTCCGTGCCGGGGATTAAGTTTTAAACTTCCACTTTCAATTTTGTTAAAATCCATCAGCTCGTTTACCAGTCGCATCATTTTGTCAGCGTTCTTGTAGGCCGTCTCAATGCGCTCCTTCACGGCAACGGGCACATGCTGGCCGTTCATAAGAGACTCTAGGGGCATGAGAATTAAACTGAGCGGCGTTCTGAATTCATGTGAGATGTTGGTGAAGAATTGCGTCTTGGACTCGTTGAGTTCATGTTCGCGCTCACGCGCCACCCGCTCCAGGGCCAGTTGGTTCTCCATGTTCACCCGCTCAACCCGGATTTTGGAAGCGAAAAAAAACAACGAGGCGGTTACGAGCACATAGATACTGATGGCCCACCAGGTTCTCCACGGTGTCTGGTGGATGGTGATTTCCAGCCGTGTTGGCGCCCCCCGCCAGGTGCCATCTCCCTCAGAGGCCTTGGCTAAAAACACATAATGGCCCGGGTCGATGTTGGTATAGGTAGCCTGGTGGCTGGCGCCGGCATAGTTCCAGTCTTTGTCAAACCCTTCAAGTTTATAGGCGTAGTTATGCCGGAAGGCAGGGCCAAACTGAAGGGCGACGAAATCTATTACGAATGAACGCTGCTCGTAGGATAACTCAATTTCTGAAGTCAGGCTGATGTGCTTCTCCAGCGGGGACCCCGGCAGGCCAATGACCACCGACTGGTTGTTTACTTTCAGGTCTGTTAAATATACGGCCGGCTTTCCGGGCTTACGGCGTATGCTGTCCGGATAGAATGCATTGAATCCATTGTTAGAACCAAAGAGGAGTTGACCGCTGCTGCTGCGAAGGCAGGCGCCAGGATAAAAGTCGTTTGAAGCCAGTCCGTCTTTACGTGAATAATTGACAAAGGCATCCGTGAGCGGATCAAACATGGAGAGTCCATTGTTGGAGCTGATCCATAAATTGCCGGTGGCATCGGAAATGATTGCCCGGATGGTATTGCTGGGCAGCCCTTCCTTTTTGCGGTAACTTCTGAATTCCGCAGAGCCTTGCGCTTTAACATTCAGCCCATTGTCGGTGGTGGCAACCCACAAGTTCTTTTTACGGTCTTCATACAGCGCCTGGATGCCACTGCTGCTGATGCTGCCCTTGCGATCATTTTGAAGGAACCATTGGTAGAAATATGTATGATCGCCCTTTTTTTCAAGAGCATACAGCCCGTACATAGTTCCAACCCAGAAGATTCCGTTGGCGTCTTCTACCATGCTGCTTACATAGGATGTGCGGGTGATGTAGTTGGGCTTTGTGTCTTCACTCAAGGGCTGGAAACTTTCAGTTTTTTCGTCGAAATAGAAAAGTCCGCTGCCTCCTGAACCGGCCCAGATGATGCCGCTGCGATCCTGGTAGAGGCAGTAAACTTTGTTGTCTCCGAAGCCTCCGGATTTCACTGCGTAGTTATGAAGCTTTCGCGAGTTTAGGTTATAGCGGTATACCCCCTGCCCTCCCGTGCCAACCCAGAGATTGCCATGCCTGTCAACGATAAGGGCGTTGAGAAACTTGTTGGCCAGGCGGCTGTTGAGGTCGCGGCAGTCTTCCAGTACGTGTGTTTTTGCATGAAGCCTGGCTATTCCCAGTCCGTCAAAAGCAATCCATATGTTTCCGTTGTGATCTTCAGCAAAACTCTTCACGTTCTTGCCAGCCAGGTCGATGGGTTTGTAGGCGCCAAAATAATCGAACTTGCGGGCCTGCTCGTCCAGCAGGTAGGCGCCACGGTTGAAGGTTCCGATCCAGGTAAGTCCCGTACGGTCCACGTAAACGGAGCGTATGGAGTTGGTTGGCAAGTCTTTAAGGCTTCCTTCCTGCGCTAGATACCGGGTGACGCGGCCAGACTTGGTGTCCAGGTAGTTGAGTCCTGAGTTCTCTCCTCCAATCCATAGGTTATCCTTTTTATCCATACTCAAGGTCAGTATGTTATTCCAGCTTGCTCCAAACATTTGCTGGCCGGAAACAATCAGGTTTACGGTATAATATCCGTTGGCAGGAATGAGCTTGAAGATTTCACCATTTACACTTGACAGCCACAGGTTGCCTGCCTTGTCGCCCAGGAGTTGAGAAATTTGCCTGGCTGGCAAACCGCTGCCAGCAAGTGTTAGCGGGGTAGCTGCTGTTTTTGTCGCGTTGAAAAGTCTTAGCCCGCCTTTAGTCCCGCACCACATTTGATCATCGACACTCAGCAGGCAGTTCACATAATTGGCAGGGGAAGAAAACTTGCCGACCGGGGGATCCAAAAGATATATAAAAGAATGATTTTCAGGATCATATACATTCACACCGCCACCATAGGTTCCAATCCACAGACGCCCTTGTGGGTCCTGTGACAGCGCCGTAATGAAGCGATTGTTGAGGTGGTTTTTATTGCCTGGGATTGAGTCAACATCGATGAAATGGTCTTTTTCGGGATCATAGATGCAAAGCCCGGAAGGTGTTCCAATCCAAAGTCGTTGTTTTGCATCCTCCAGGATAACGTTTATGTTGTTATGGCAAAGGCTGGTCCTCTCATCGGGGTTATGCTCATACCGGTACACATTGGTACCGTCATAGCGTATCAATCCGTCAGCTAAGCCCAGCCACATAAAGCCCCTGCTATCCTTGAAGAAGCAGCGGACAAATGAATTGGAAATTGCCTCTGGTGCAACCGGGATAAACACCGAAGACTGCCCATATCCCGACAGGTAACAACCCAGGAAAATGAGTATGGCAATCGGCAGGCAGCGGATGCTAAACCTGCTGCCGATGCCCATGCTCTTCCGAAAGCATGTTGTGCTCTGAATGCTGCTATCTCTCCAAACTCGATTCATGTCGCCGGCCATCAGGGCGCTTTATACTACATCAAATCCAAGGTCTATACTTTTAGTAAAAGGTCATCGTGAGATGCTTACCGACGCATGTCATCAAAACTTCAGAAGCCCTCATTTTACGGGTTCTTCCTGATGGGCGCTGATCGTTTGTATGGTGCCATCCGGATTGTGCCTGAGTTCAGCGACCTTGACGTTACGAAGATGTGTTTTGCCTGAAAGCTGGATGTCGTGGTAGAAGAGATACCACTTGCCTTTGAACATCACGATAGAGTGATGATTGGTCCATCCCTTTACCGGATTGAGTACAATACCTTTATACGTGAAGGGTCCATACGGAGAGTCTCCGACAGCATAGCAGATGTTGTGAGTGTCCCCGGTTGAATAGGAGAAATAGTACTTGCCGTTGTATTTGTGTACCCACGAGGCTTCAAAAAAACGTTTATCGTTTTGCTTCTCTAAAAACGTCTTGCCATCCTGGTCGACCAGTTTGACTTCCTTCACTTCCTCAGCGAAGCTTTTCATATCTTTGGAAAGCTTTACCACGCGGGGCATAACAGCCTGCTCATCAGGTGCATGTAGCTGCCCGTCAGGACTGTAAGTGTTGTTGTCCCAGCGTTGAAGTTGTCCTCCCCAGATCCCGCCGAAGTACATGTAAAACGAACCATCATCATCACTGAAAACAGCCGGGTCAATGCTGTAGCTGCCGGCAATCGGCTGGCTCTCGGCGACAAACGGCCCTTCCGGTTTTTTGCTGGTAGCAACACCAATGCGGAAGACATCATTTTTGTCTTTTGCCGGGAAGTACAGGTAGTAGGTGTTGTTGGCGTATGCTGCATCGGGAGCCCAGAGCTGGCGGCCCACCCAGGGAATATCTTTTATATCCAGGGCCACACCATGGTCGGTAACCTTCCCTCCGATCTTGTTCAGCGAGAGAATGTGGTAGTCCTTCATGTCGAAGTGACTGCCTTGATCATCTTCCGGTGTGCTGCTTTCAATATCATGTGAGGGATAGATGTAAATCCTGTCGTTGAATACATGTGCCGATGGGTCAGCCGTATAGATGTGATCAACCAACGGTTGTCCTGCAAACTTTTGGGCCATGGTAGTGGCGATTGGAGCGGCAAAAAGGATTGCCATCCAGACTGTCTTTTTCATATACTTTGGGTTAATTGTCAAGTTGGGAATTTGTCTTTTCTATCTATTTACATAAACCTTGGTTATTATAGTCATTATGACTATAAGTTGCGTATACACAGTTATACCCGAAACGAGGGCTCTCTATTAAGTCACGGCTTGGTGCTCAAGCAGACTCACTGGGCTTTTGCAATCGGTTGTGTAAAAATAAATGTCCACTACACATTTGCAAGTACTTTTTTAAAGAATGCGATTAAAATGATTTCTGAGAGGTCCACTCGCCACTATGGATCGACTTAAAAACGATCCTCAATGTTTGAATCAGGGAAGAGTACTTTCGGTGCTCAAGAGATTGCTGATGCGTGTGACGTCAAAAAGAAAATGATGTTGCGCATAACGTACTTTTGCCCACAACCATTATGCGGGCGAATGACGTCCCCATGGAAACTGTAAGCAAGTTGCTGGGGGCCATCGGAATCTGAAGACGACACAGCATTATGGGGAAGATTCTTTGATTTGAAGGTGAAACAGGATATGGGAATGTTGAGGGCGAAGTTTAAGAAAATCAGTCCGATAAGAGTTCAAGAAGACAATTAGTAAAATCTTCACTGAAAAACGAAAAAGGCCGGAGCGATCCGGCCTTTCCTTCTTAGATGGATTTCCATCTTCTTTTTCTAAAGCATTTCCAGGTTCGTTGCCTGTTGGCAGCAGTTGAGTTATCTGTCTCCCATCCGTGAGGGAAGCACCGGGAACATCCTCTTTCATTGCCATACACGATTCTGGAGACTTGGACATTTGAGACCTTAACAGGAAAATCTACAAGTCCGAAATCATTAATTCCAAATGCCTTCTGCATTTGCTTTTGTCTTTTCATAAAGGCCCTTGATTAGGTTAAACCTAATGCAGAGCTCCTTTGATGGTGTATTTAAGATTTTTCATGGTTTACAACCCTTGATTACAAAATGGATTTGGGTACTTACGGTACCTAAAATCCATTTTTTTAAAGATACCCTTTAGGAAACGATGCCTTAATTGTTTCCATTGAAATAAACATCCGTCCACTCTCCAATGAGATGAAACCAAAAGCTTCATAGAACGCCCTGGCTTTTTCGTTGATTGGATCAGTTACGACAGCGCAGGCACCGATGGAAGAGCTAGCTTGATAAGCACGTTTTAATGCATCTGCTAATAATAACTCCCCTATACCTTGCCCCTTATAATTAGCATCACGAGCAAGCCTGCCTAGTAAAGTGACGGGTAGGTTTTTATACGTCAATTTCTTTTGCAAATGCTCAGGAATTAAAGTTCGATCAACACTGTCGGCGGATAGCGTATAATAACCTTTGATCGTATTGTCTTCGCCCTCTAGAATGAAACAGACGGCAACTTGTCTTTTGACGTCTTGTCCAGCCTGTTTCCTTAGATAAGTTTCCAAAGATGGCTCTTCGCACGCGAAAAGATTCTTTTTGTGCGAAGAGTTTAGCGCTACCGTGTGAAGCATTTATTTCTTCGACTTGAATTCCCTGTGCTTCTTCATAGCCTGTTTCAATTTATCATTTGGCGCAGGAGGATTCACAAGTGCATTAAAGAATGTCTTGCGATCATTTTCAGAAGAGAGCCAATTATTGTGCTTTTCCATAATAGCTTCCGCTTTCTCCGAAACAGCGCTGATCACAAAATCAGTGAGGGAGCGAAACCCGCCAATTTCAAGAGCTTGCTCAAAATAGTCCTTTTGCTTGCGGGGAATGCGCAGATCAAGTCTGGATACTTCCTTGGTTGCCATATATATTTATTTTTTATATACAAATAACGGAAAAATGCTGTACAAGTTCAATTTTTTGCGGCAAAATGCTGTACAATCATAGTAACGCGTAAAAGCTGTTAAACATTTGAAACGTTCAACATTCGCATGCCCTTCGACTGCCTAAACCCTCTGCTGAAGAGCGGCAATCTCTTCAAATTCTGCTTCCAATTTCGTACTCAGCCTTTCAAAGATTTTATAGTATGGAGCATAGGCAGTGCCATCCCGCGGACTAACGGTTTCTTTGATGGTGGTGCTGTCAGCGGCCTCTTCGAAAGAAGAATAAATACCCATGTCAATGGCACTCAATAAGAACGCACCCCTGCCGACAC